>NZ_JAJFAW010000009.1 GCF_020711255.1 Hymenobacter plasmatis | reverse complement strand
ATTGCTCGAACAAGCCCCGAATGCCCCGTTCTGTTGCTCGGCGATGCGTGCACTTGGGCAGTTCTGCAACAGCCACGACCCTTTTCCTGAACGCGGAGGCTCAGAGGTAATCCAGCGTGTCCGGAGCCATGCGGTTGGCAGCAAAGTCAGCCCAGTCGGGAAAAAAGGCGGAGTGGGGATACCGTGCGTCCCCGGGCCCGCCCCAGGTCAGGGGCACGACGACCAGCCGACCAACTTCGAGGGCCACCAGCACGTCACCGGTGCCCGCATGTTTGCCCAGCAGCGTGCACTGGTGCCCAAACAAGGAGTGCCCCGGCACTAGCTGGCGCGCCAGTTGGAGCTGAAAGGCCGCCTGCGCCCTTTCCGGCAACCCAGCCCATGGTTCTTGCCAGGGATGGGAACGTGATATAGGCGCGATGTGGCAGAGGCCACAAGGTAGGGCTCACAGCTGAGGGTAAATAATAGGCTCCTTGGGCTAGCTGGTCCATTTCGCGCGCCGATCAATACCGGGCGCGGGCAGACCGGCGTCGCCGAGGGGCAACCCGCGCTCCTCGGGGGACCGGGGTTCTGGCGTGACCCCGAAGGCTTGGAGCAGCGCCAGCAACAGGGCCGGGTCGGGGGCCGTGCCGGGGGCGGGGTCGTGGGCCAGCACGGTATCGAAGGCCCGCGCCACGGCCGGGCCGGCCTCGCGCCCGAAGGCCATACCCCAGTCGCCAAAGCGCCGCCCGGGGGGACCGGGGCCTTCGCTGACGGTGACGACGTGTTGGTGGCGCGGGTCGCGCTGAATGCGGGCGTAGAGGGCGCGCACCGCCGCTTCGGGGCCTTCGAGCACCTGCACAAAGCGGCCCTGGTCGTAGAGCAACAGGCCGGTGAGCCGATGGGCCGCGTTGAACGTGCGGGCCGTGGCCAGCAGGTCCTGGAGCTGCCCCTCGCTGAAGGGCGCGGTGGCGTGGCTGCGGTAGAGCACGTGGTACTGGCTGGCCTCGAGCAGGCCGATGACTTCGTCAAGGGTGAGCTCGCCCAGGCGGTAGTGCTCGAGCAGTTGACGCTCGTAGCGCTGGGGGGAGAGGGCGGTGTTGGCGGTCAAGGCCAGGGCCCAGTCGATTGCGCGCCGGGGCTGGGCCTCGGTGGCCGGGGGGGGAGGAAGCATTTTTTAGGAACGTGTACGCCTCCTAGCCTTATTCGACGGATATATATTGAATAATACTTGCGATAAGTAATATTTTTTTATGAAGAAGGCCTTCGCCCCAACGCCCTTGCACGTCTTCTTTCAGCAGCATAACGACAGCATCGTCGTCTACCACCGCGGATCCTCGTGGAATAACGCGCCGAAATGTCTCATCGTGGCCAAGCACCGGGGCGGCGTGGACGCGTTCACCTACACCAGCCCCTAGCGAGACGGGCTGGGCCACTACTACCCCGGCCAGCTCACCGGCCACTTTAGCCATGAAGGCGCCCGTTTTCGCGCGACGCGGCCCGATACGAACCGCTACCTCGTGCCCCGTGACGGGACCCGTCGGCGCTGCGGCGTACCTGGCAGCAGCTGCACCCCGCATGGTTCTGGGCCGTGGGAGGCGGCGGCAACCGGCCCGATGGCCCGATGGGCTGCCCCGTTGAGGACGGGGGCGAGTACGTCTTTTACCTCATCGACCAACAGGCCATCCGGGTTGTACGCTTTTACGCCCCGGCGGAGCAGGAAGCCTGTGGGGGCATGACGCGAACCGGGTGCAGGCCTTGGCCACGAGCCAAGCGATGCCGGCATTGATTCTGAGTGCACGATAACGGCTCGTTTTGCTATTCTGACCGTGGCGGTTGCAGAACGCCCCGCCGGGCGCGCCGGCAGCTAAGCAACCGGTCAGTCACCGTTAAAAAGCCCGGGGCGGACTCTCTGCTCACTGAACCGGCAATCCAAAGGGGGCTAGTAATGAAATCGATAGTTCAGCAACAGCCACGACCGTTTGAATGAACGTCAAATCTTATCGCCATGGGCCTTAGCGATTTACCTTATGCAATATTTGGGATGCGCCACCAGCTATGGTCGAATATCATGCTTTCCTTGCAGCAGTAGGGGTAGTACAAGGGGACGAACAAAAATACTCGTGCGGGCCGTTGGGCGAGCCCTTCCTCCCAACTCGTCGGGTCGCGCAGCAGGCGCTCTTGTCTGGCGGAAATGCCCGCGGGCAAGGGAAAATCGGCGCAACCCCGCAGGCGGAGGTGCTTTTTTAGCTCCTTATCGCGCCCCGTAATGCAACGTTACGACCCCCGAACCGAGCGTTCTCGATTCCAGCAATTTCAAATTGCTCTGCTGTATTGGGCCATCAAACAGCCGGATGCCTTCCCCTAGTAAGATGGGGTGCAGCGTTAATTTATATTCATCGACCAGCCCGAGCTGCATCAGACTTTTGGCCAGGCCGGGGCTTCCGAATATCACCAGGTCTTTGCCGGGTTGCCGTTTCAGGTGGTTCACCGCTTCCACAACATTGCCGTTGACCAGCGTCGTATTATGCCAGTCCGCCCGGGGCAAGGTGGTGGAAAAGACGAATTTCGGAATTGCCTGCACCCAGCGCGCGTGTTCACGTTCCTGTTTGCTGGCGGTTGGATCGGCCAACACGGTGGGCCAGTACCCGGCCATTAACTGATACGTCTGCTTGCCGTAAACAGCAGCACCGACCGTTTTTACCAGTTCGTCGGCGAATCGTTGCAATTCCTCATTGTACGACAAAAAATCGAGGCCGCATTGAATATCACCTGCAAAACCATCCAGCGACATGTGTGCGAACAAAACCAATTTTCTCATTTTTAGGGTTTTTACCTTGGTTTGAATTAGAAATCTCAAGAAGTCAATGAACGCATAGGTAGCGAGCCATTGAGTAGGGAGAACTCCGGACGACCCTGTTGTTGCCCGTCTGATGTACCCCGCCAACGAGCAAAGCCGCTGGGCCGAAAAAATGCTCCTTTGGCTAGCCGGACTGTTTTTTGAAGGTCAACTCTCTGACTTGGCTTCGGGTTAAGGTGTCGCGCATGGCCCGGTTATTCGTTGCGGCCGTTCTCACGCATGGTGCGGCCATGGTGCGGGTTGAGGCCAGCTAACAACCAAATTGCCGGAGGTGATGGTCCGTGTGTTTATAGGCATGGTACCCAATTTGTTCCCTGGTCATTTTCCCAAAAAAAGGATGCACAAAGCTGTGGTCGGGGAAAGAATACTGGGCGTAGTCATGTACCAAGCCAACCCATCTGCTTTTTTCCGCTGCAAAGTCGCCGGTCGTTTCGTTCACCTGGAGTGCAGGAATAGTCGGATTCCCTCGCCGCATGGGCCGGTCGTCTTTCACCTCGTTTTTCAGCAGGATTCTTCCTAGCAAACGCCCCATTAAGGCGCGAGGATGGGTTTGGTTCTGCAGAATCATTTCGTGCGCTAAAGCACAATGCTTCAGCATCTGATACGCATTCATGCGGCCCCACTGCGCACTGCTGTCCTCGTGCAGACCGTGCATTCGGTCTATTAATTCTTTTTGGGTTGGCTTGTCAAAGATGGTCTTCATTTCATGCTCAGATTAGTTGTAGGAATACCGGGTACCGTTCCCGTTTGGAAGTGATACTACCGGCCTGGCATTTGCTGCAACGTCCACGTATTGCCATCGGGGTCTTGGAAGCCCGCGTATAGCATGCCACCGCCCAGGTCTTGAATTCCGCCCATGGGCACTCCGCGGCCGGCCAGCTCGGCGCGGGCCTGGCCCAAATCGGCGACCACCAAGTGCAAGCCGCGTAACGAGCCGGCCGCCATGGCCAAGCCGTTCAGCCCCCGGCTCAACACAATCGAGCAGGCCGAGCCCGGTGGGGTCAGCTGCACCACCCGCACCGTGGGGCTGGGCTGCACGTCGTGGTCGAGCACAAAGCCGACCTGTTCGGCATAAAATGTTTTGGCGCGGTCGATGTCGATGACCGGTACTGGCACGAGTTCAAATTTTAAATCCATCAGGCCGCAGAAGTAAGGGTAATACGTTTGATTTGAGAGGTATAGAAGCGGTTAAGGCAGTCGTCTGCCGAACCATTTTACGCCGTAAGCGGGGTGGCCAAGGCGAGCAACCGCCTTAGCGTCGCAGGGCTCCCACGTGCCGGTAGGTGTTGAGGAGCACGCCCGTGGACGTCGCCTGCGAACTGACGAACGCGAGTTCGCGCGGGGCGGCACTTTCCGAAAACAAGCGTTTGCCCCAGCCCAGCAAGACCGGGTAGACCAACAGCACCACCTCATCGACCAATCCCTGGTCGAGCAATAGAGTCGTCAGCGTGGAACTGCCGCAGACAATCAGGTCCGGGCCGTCCGTGGCTTGGACGCGGCGAATTCCCGCCAGGATGTCGGTGCCCAAGTCCTGGACCGGGCCCCAGGCGAGGCTTTCCGGCCGGTGGGTCGCCACGTATTTGGTGGCCGCATTCAGCCCGCTGGCCATCGGACTATCCCCGGCCTGGGGCCAGAAGCCAGCCCAGGCATCGTAGGTGCGGCGGCCCAGCAGCAAATCGAATCTACTGCCATATGCCTCAACCACGGCCGCCAACCCGGCCGGCGTGCGATACGGCATCGTCCAGTTGCCGTGCCCGAAGCCGTCGCCGTTCTCGTGCTGAATCACGCCGTCCAGGGAGATGTGCTCTATGATTCGAATCTTTCTCATGTTGGTTGCGGGTGGGGTAGTATGGGGTGGTAAACTTGAGGTGGGTTGTGTGGGAGCCTGCCCCGGGTAGCGGACCCCGGCGGGCCCCACTGAGCGCGCCCGGGTCCCGATTAGTTTCCGGTGGGCCGTGGCTTGGGCGGGAAGACAAGGCGAAAGGCCTGCAGCGCCGCGGGGTGGTAAATGGTGGCGTGCGTCTCGGCCGGCAGCGGCTGATAATACCAGGTGAGCTGGCCCTTCGGAGCGCCTCGTAGCACCGACGCCAGGTGCTGCGACTCGGGTATTTTTTCGCTGTCGCGGCTCGAGGCCACGTACAACGTTTTGGCCGGGCCGGAATAGGCGCGCAGCATCTTATCGGCCTGGCCCACCAGCTGGCCCCGGTTCCACCACACGCTGGGGTCAAACGCCACGTAGGTATCAAACAGGGCCGGTTCCAGCAGCCACGTTTCCACCACAAACAAGCCGGCCAGCGACTCCCCGACGATGGCCGTCTCGGCCGTGGTGCGGTAGCGTTGCCGGATGAGGGGCATCAACTCCGTGCGAATAAACGTGCGGTAGGCCGCGGACCCGCCGACCCGCGGGGCAATTTTGCGGTCTTCCGGGTCCGTGGTCGGGCCGGTGAGGTCGCGCCGGCGCTCGGTGTTTTCGATGCCCACCAGGATAAAGGGGCGCATGGTGCCGTTGCCGGTCAACACCTGCACCAGCCCGGCCACGTGCACAAAGTCTTCGCCCAGGCCGCCGTCGGGCATGTACAGGACCGGCAGGCGGGCACTGGCCGCCGAGTCGGCGTAGGCGGGCGGCAGGTACACGTTGATGCGGCGGGTTTCGCCGAGCGCTGCCGAGGCGAGCGTAAAGGTTTGCCCGATGGCCAGCGGGACGGGGCGCTCCTGGGCCCGCGCCGCCGGGCCGGCGGCCAGGCCCAGGGCACATAACAAGAACAACGGCAGATAAGGCGCTTTCAAAGTCAGAGCTAAGGAGAGGAAAGGAGAGGGAAGCGGCTAGCCTGGTGCCCCGTGAAAGGCGGACAGGTTGTCGCGGTAGCTGCGGGTCCACTTGAGCGTTTCGCCGTTGTGCAGTTTCACCAGGTACTCGCCGTTGAAGTAGGTTTCGAGCTCGGCGATGTGGTTCAGGCCCACGATGCAGGAGCGGCTGATGCGGGTAAAATCCAGCGGGGCCAGCTGCGGCTCAAGCTGCGTGAGGCTCTGGTAGATGAGGTGGGTGCCGGTGGCCGTGTGCACGCGGAGGTAGTTGCGGTCGGCCTCGAAATACAGGATGTCGGCCGTTTTCACGAAGAAGAGCCGGCGCTGCTCTTTCACGAGCAGGCGCTGCAGAAAACCGGGCGGCGGGCCCACGGCGGCCAGCAGGGGTGGCAGCGCGGGGCGGGGCGCGGCGGCGCGGCGCGGGGCCAGGGCCTGCTTCACCCGTTCCACGGCCTGCTGAAAGCGCAGCCGGTCGAAGGGCTTGAGCAGGTAATCCGTCGCGCTGACTTCGAAGGCGCGCAGGGCGTAGGCGTCGTAGGCGGTGGTGAACACCACGAACGGCTGGTGGTGGGGCCAGACTTCGCGCAACACCTCGAAGCCGTCGAGCTCCGGCATCTGTACATCCAGAAACACCAGGTCGGGCCGCAGCTGCAGGATTTGCAGCACCGCCTCGGTCCCGTTGGCGGCTTCGCCCACCACTTCCACGGCGGGCTCGTCCCGGAGAAAGGTGTGGATGATGCGGCGCGAAATCTGTTCGTCGTCCACAATCAGGGCGCGGTAGCTCATACGGAGGCGGGGGCAGCGTAAGTAAGGTCCTGGACCGGCGCGGGGGCTTCGGCAAACGGCACGCGCAGCCTCACCACGGTGCCGCCCGTGGGGGGCTGGCCGAACTCGAGGTGGGCGCCGCCGTGGTAGAGCTTTTCGAGCCGGGCCCGGGTGTTGCTCAGGCCAATGCCTTCGGCCGCGCCATTGCGCCGGGGGCGGGCCGGCCGGGTGGCACCCGGGCCGTTGTCGTGCACTTCCACCAGCAGCTGGTCCCCCTCGCGGCGGGCCTCGATGCGCAGCAGGGCGTCGCCGGCCAGCTGCTCGATGCCGTGCACCATGGCATTTTCCACCAGCGGCTGCAGCAGGAACTGCGGAAACAGGCCCCCGCGCACGTCGGCGTCGATGGCCAGCTCAATGCGCAGGCGGTCCTGGAAGCGAATCTGCTGGATGTGCAGGTACTTGGTCACAAACTGCAGCTCCTCCCGCAGGGGAATCAGCTGCGCCTCGCCGTTGGCCAGCACGGCCCGCAGCAGGTCGCTGAGCGAGGTGACCATGGCCATGGCCCGGTCGTTTTCCTGCTCGAGAATCAGCCCCACGATGGCGTGGTGGGTGTTGAAGAGAAAGTGGGGGTTGAGCTGCATCTTCAGGGCCTGCAGCTGGGCGCCCGCCAGCTGGGCCTTGAGCTGCTCGTTGGCCAGCTCGTAGCGGGTGTTCTGGTGGTGCAGGGCCTGGTTGCGGTAGGCGTAGGCCACCACGCTGTACACCAGCACCAGCAGCAGGTACAGGGCCAGCGAATTGCTCAGCCGCAGCAGCATGCTGGCCCACACGCCGTCGGGGGCCCAGGCGCGGCCTGTGCGCAGCCCCAGCACCTGGTATAGCAGGCCGTACACCAGCCCGGAGATGAGCAGGTTGAGCAGAAACAGCGCCCCCAGGTGCAGCAGCAGGTGGCGGGCCAGCCTGCCCGCCCGCCGCGGCGTGGTGAGGGGCGCGCGGTGCGCCAGGTACAGGATCAGGGGCGTGCTGAGCCACCAGAGCCCGCTGCGCAATGCCATGTCCAGCGTCTCCGTGCGCGTGAGGCCGTGGCCGCCCTGCAGCGACCAGTAGGCCGAAGTTTGCAGGTAGCCCAGCAGGGTAAAGCTGCTCCAGAACGCGGCCGCCAGGGCCCAAAACACCCCGCGGCGAAGGGGAATGCCAGCGGCCTGAAATACGGTTTGCAAAATGTTCATCACCCTGAATGTACGCCTCTACCCAATTGCTTGACCTATGTGCTCCAGAAACGCGGCCCGCCGTACAGCATGCTGCGGCTCGGTGCTTACAGGTACGACAGCCACCAGTGCGAATGGCGCCGCTTGTAACCGGCGTACCAGCGGCAGGGCCAGTACAGCGTCAGCACCACCAGCACCCACACCGCATAGGCCCGCAACAGGCTCGGCTGGTAGGCGGCGGGCCATTCCTTGACCGAGGCAAAAGAGAAGTTCACCGGGTGCCCAAAGGCCAGCCGGGTCCAGACCCAGGCCGCGCCGCTGACGAGCAGCAGGTGGGCGACAAAGTAAAATAAGGGCACCTGCCCGAAGGTGCGCGCCCACCGGGCCGGCCGGCTCGTCGGCGACTCCGTCACGCTCAGCAGCAGCAGCGCCCCGCCCAGGGTCAGGCACAAAAACAGCAGGGAGGGCGGGTACTTCGTCACGTTCAGAAAGGAGAGGATGGTGTAGCCCAGGCCACGCGGCTGCGCACCCCAGGGCGCGGGGTCGCCGTACCAGTTGGTGGCCCGCAAGGTCAAAAACAGCCCCAGCGCCAACAGGCCCGCCCAGCGCAGGCGCCGGTTGCGCTGCGGCAGCGGCAGGGTAAACCAGGGCCCCAGCACGTAGCCGGCCAGCAGCACGCCCAGCCACGGCCCCACGGAATATGCCACCAGCAGCGGCGGCAGCCCAGTTACTGGCAACACAAAGGGCGGGTTGTGCAGCAGCGCCCAGCCCGCATTGCCCGCCGTCACGGGCTGAATAACCGGCAGGGCGTCGTGCCCGGCGATGATGACCACGGCCAGCACCGCCAGCGCGCTGCGCGGCAGCCAGACCAGGGCGGCCAGCAGCACCATGCTTCCGCCAATGGCCCAGAGGACCTCCAGCAGGATGAGGTTGTACTGCCACTGCAGCACCAGGCTGATGAGGACTACCTCTACCGCTACCAACCACAGCCCACGCGTTAGCAAAAAGCCACTCGTGCGGGCCCGGGAAACCTGTTTTCGTGCCGACAGCCAGATGCTCACGCCCGAAAGCAACACGAACGTGGGGGCGCAGAAGTGCGTGACCCAGCGCGTGAAAAACAGCGCGGCGGAGGCGTGCGCCACGTCCTCCGCCCGCATCGTCATGGGCGACCAGAATTCGCGGATGTGGTCCAGGGCCATGAGGACCATGGCCACTCCCCGCACCACGTCGACGGCTTGTACCCGCGCCGACCCGGGCACCACGGGAGCCGCTACGCGTTCGTCCCAGCCAAGCTGCGCGGTCGACGTGCTAGCCGCCGGGGCGGGGTTTACAGAACGGTACTGCGGCAGTGCCATGGGGTCTTGCGAAGTGTTAATTCACTGCGAAGTAATCAGGCCATCCCCACGGCTCCTACCAAAACTTTCCGGGCCGAAGCATTTTTTATCCCACCCGAGCCCTGTGCTATCCCAATGCGAGGAGCCGGTCATGCTTCCCTATTTCAGGGCGTTTTCGGGGTTGGCTGAATGGGGAAGCTGGTCACCTTGCCTCCTGGTTGCCTTTCGACCGTTTTTCTGAACTTCGTTCCGCTTGGCGTACACTCGCCCATCAACCCACTTGGCGGGCCGTGTTATTGGTCGCTCCCCTCGTGAGTAGCGCCGGCACGGTGCCCGGTCGCGCTCCCTTCCGGCGTATCCGCCGGTCCTTCACCGGGCGGGTTCGTGGCTCAAGGGGAGGCACCGGATTGGGGCCGGTCGCTACCCGGGACCGCCGGGCGGGGGAGCGGGCTGTTGCTGGCCGCCCAGGGGCGGGGGGATGCGGTGAACCGGCGGTGACAATACGCCACGGCGATGGCAAACAGGGCCGAAAAGACGCCCAGTCCTGCGTTGTAGTACGGCGGGGCCACCAAGGAGAACCGCAGGAAGACCGTGACCAGCACGAAGGCCGAATACCGGAAGAGCTCAGCATAGGCGCGCGTGTAGCGGAAGGCGACGAGCAGCAACAGGAGGTCGGCAAAAATCAGGACCAGGTAAAACCGCCCCACCGAGGGCACCAAGTGGCCCGTGCGCCAAGCCTGGGCCCCGTCGTGCGCGGCCAGGGCCAGCAGAGCCCCGAGCACCAGCAGGGCAATGCCTTGCTTGAGCCGCACGAAGGCGTGGCGGTGCGCTTCGGGCGCGACGGGGCGGTGGCGTTGCTGGGCGTAGTACACGCCCAGCAGCAGAAACACCAGCAGCGCCCCCACCCCGTCGGCCATCATTTTATACACCGAGCCCAGCTGGCGGTACACGGGCCACGCAAAGTGGTAGTGCGCAAATTCTTTGAAGGAGGAACGCACCAGCACCAGGCTCAAGATGCCGATCTGCTTGCCCAGGGAATTGGCAATGGAGGCCGGGATGACAAACACTAGGCTGATCATCTCAAAAAACAAGAGCAGGGTAAAGGTGATTTCCACCGCGTGCAGCACGTGCACGCGGCCCCACCACCCCGGTAGGGCGAACCACCCCGAGGCATTCACCAGGGCCAGGGCCACGGTGCTGCCAAACACCGCCACCAGCGCCCCGCTCAGCGCGCGGGCCATGTGCGCGCTTTCCCACGCCCCGTGCAACCGCAGGTACGCAAACTGGACGGCGGCAGCGACGGATTTCACGGGGGCAGGGGCGAGGGGCAGGGGCTTATTTAGTACTGGAACGGGCCGTAAAAGTTGGCATTGCCACGGGCTGCCGGTGGGGCCCCGGTGTTGGTTCCGGGCGGGCGCGCCGGCGGCCTTTCTGGGTAGGCGTGGCCCCGGAGGGCGGGGCATAGGACCGGCATTGCGCCAAGCCTTCCTTTTCCCATTCAGCTCCACTTCTGCGTGCCGTTCCCTTCCTCTCTAGCGGAGGCGCCCGAAGCCGGGCTAGGCCCCCGGTAGGTGGGCGCGGCTACTTGAGCTAGCCGAACAGGCCGTGGGTTTCCCCCTGAGGACCGGCCGTAAAGTACAAGTGCTGCTGGTCGTCGGCGTTCACCCCGGTGGTGGGGAAGGCCAGCGCTCACAGCCCCTCAGGCCCTGCCCAAAGAGTTGTAGCCAGTGGATAAGCTCTTGTCTCCGCGTGCAAAATTCCTCCTATTTCTGGACGTTATTCTCTGGAGCCGAAACGACGGCGGGCAGGCTACTAGCCGCTTGGTGGTCGCGCTGCTGGGCCAACCATTCCAACGCGGGCGCTTCGTGCGTGAACCAGGCCAGGTGTACCGCGTGGGTGTGCCAGTCCTGCGGATCGGAGTAGCCCTTGGCCAGCAGGCCTGCCCAAACGAAGGGAGGAACCAGGAATGCTATGAAAAACGGCCGGCCGAGTACCGCGCGCACCCGAGGCAAGTACTCTTCCCGCAACCAATCGTGCAGTTCCTGGGGCTGCTCTCGCTGGTGGTGCCGCCCGTCCAGCAGCCAGCACGTGCACTGGTGGCGTTGGGCCATGGCCAGCAGCAATTCGCAGCTTTCGGTGACTTCTTCTGCACTCAACGGGCGCTGGCCCGCCCCTCGCACCAAGGGCGGGTCGCATTCATAGGTAGCCCGGTAAAAGCTAAGCTCCGGAAGTAAAAGCAGGTCGGGTGACATATGGCAAACAAATATAGACCAAGGAATAGTTATACCACCTAATTGCACGGTGCAAATACCGGCGGCATTACCAGTTCCCTTGCTGCTCCTTCAGCTTCCGTAAAACGCCAAATCACCTGACCGTTTATTTGAACCCTTCCGCCTCCCAGGAAACGGGAGAGGAACCCCGCGTTTACCCTATGACTCGCTGCAGGATCGGGCGGCGAGGTGCCAGTAGTTGCCCCGGCCATCGGCCAGGGCATGGACGTCGAAACGGTCGGGCTTCCCGGTGGCAAACACGCGGCAGCAGGCAAACAAGCCGTTTTCGCGGGCGTTGGAGTAGAGCGTCAGGAAGGTTTGTTCAGGCCGTTCGAGAGGGCCGAGCATCTGCTGCCCGGCGGGGTTCAGATACTCACAGGCAAAGTCCGTGACAGCGGCCCCGTCGGGGCCGTAGCGGGGGCGCCACAAGGCCAGGCCGGTGAAGGAAACCGCCAGCAGGGCGTGGAGCTCAGAACTGGGGAGGGGTGGGGGAGGGTATTGGGAAGCGGGAAAGGAAAGCTGTGGATCAGGCCCTGTAAACATCTAGCGGGCTGCCCGTGCTTCCATACGGGGCGGGTGAAGGCCGAGCGGTGTGGGCGCCTTGGACCGGGAGGGCCGCCGTTGGCGTTGGCCGCGAGTCGGAAGGGTGCGCGGCCGCGCTGGCTATGGCCGTAGGCGCGCTTTTTACCTGCCGATTAGGCGAAAACCAGTACCGGCCATTTACGCCCCTTGGACCGGGAGGCGGGCCTTCGGGATGGGGCGCACAGCCCTTAGGAAGACCTCAGCCCGGGCTCTGTTCGTATCGAAGTCGGGGCCGTGCGCCGGGCCCGCGGCTCGTAGCGCACCCAGTCGGGCGTATAGTGCACCCCACCGAATAAGTAGAGCATCAGCATACGTGAGTAGCGCACCGAGAGTGGCGTAAAGAGCATGGCGGTCAGCCCCACGACCACCACGTACACCCAAATCTCGGGGTCGCCGAAGAGGAAGTACAGCGCCGCGGCCGTGACGGCAAAAATGGCCACCGAGAAAGCGTAGCTCACAAACATGGCCCCGTAGTAGAAGCCGGGCTCGGGCTCGGTGGGCTGCCCGCACACGGGGCAGACCGCGGGCATGTCGGCAAACTGGAAGCTGAACGCCCGCGACGTAAAGATTTTGCCTTCGTGGCAACGGGGGCAGCGCAGGGCGAGCAGGGCGGAGGTATTCGAGGCAATCGGTGCCATGATTTGCAGGAGCTTGTTGAACGACACAAAATTACGCTCCCCTGCAGGGCAGGTGTCAGCCCATATGCGGGCACCTACCGGACAAATCAACGGATGGCCCCCCTTAACGTACCCGCTGCTGCTGCCGAAAGGCTTCCGGTGTCAGGCCCACGTATTTTTTGAAGTAGCGCGTGAAGTACGAGGCGTCGTCAAAACCCAGGTAGTCGGCGACCTGACTCACCGGGTCGGCGGAGTGGGCCAGCCGCCGCTGGGCCTCGGTGATGACCCGCTCATGAATCAGCTCGCTGGCCGTCTGGTTGAGGAACTGCCGGCACAGGGCGTTGAGGTGGTTGGCCGTCACTGCCAGCCGGTCGGCGTAAAACCGTACGGTTTTCTCGGTGCGGAAATGTGCGTCGAGCAGCTGACTGAAGGCGCGCACCTGCTGCAGGCCGTGCGACGGGGCGTGCCGCTGCTGCTCCGGCCCGTAAAAGCGGCCGGCCAGCTCCAGCAGCAGGTATATATAGGCTCCCACCACTTCGTTGCGATTGGCCGCGGGCGTGGCATTTTCCTCGAATATGCAGGCAAACAGTCCGCGCAGCGTGTTTTCTGTGGGCGGCAGGAAGAGTACGGGGGCGTAAGCTGGGTCAAAAAACGGGTAGGCCGCCAGGCGGCCGGCCGGGTACTGGCGCTGGTAAAAGGCCGCACTGAAAAAGAGGATGTAGCCCTGCGCATCGGGCGACAACACCCAGCTGTGGGCCTGGCCGGGCACCAGGAAGTAGAGCCCGCCGGGCTGCAGCTCGTAGGTGACCAAGTCGATGGTGTGCGTGCCCTGCCCCTGGGTGACGTAGAGCAGCAGGTAGAAGCTGTGGGCGTGGGGCAGGCTCACGACCGGAAAGCGGGCCAGGTGGTCTTCCAGCCGCTCGATGTAGTAGCCCGGGCCGGGCCGGTGGGGCTCGGAAAAGTGCTCAAGGGCCAGTACGGGCAGGTTCGGGGTTTTCATACGCAGGCCCCGGGCAAAGGCGGCCGCGGAATGATTCTGCCCGAACTTACGCAATTTCCGCCCGGCGTTACGGGCCAGCGGCGGGCGCAATACGATGCAGGCAGGTTCGCGGTGCTAATCGTGCGCCGGCGACAGGGCTTCGCGGAAGGCCAACGGCGTCTGGCGCACGTACTTTTTAAAGTAGCGGCAGAAGTACGACGCATCGGCAAAGCCCAGGGCCGCGGCGATAGCAGCCACGGAGGAAACCGACTGGGTCAGCAGCCGTTGCGCTTCGGCCACGATGCGGGCGTGCAGCACGTCGCTGGCGGTCTGGTGCAGCAGCCGGCGGCAGAGGGCATTGAGGTGGTTGGGGCTCAAGGACAGCTGCGCGGCGTAGCCACTCACCGTTTTCAGCGTTCGGAACTGCT
The DNA here is from genome assembly GCF_020711255.1 of Hymenobacter plasmatis. Taxonomy (GTDB): domain Bacteria; phylum Bacteroidota; class Bacteroidia; order Cytophagales; family Hymenobacteraceae; genus Hymenobacter. The sequence goes on along the minus strand of NZ_JAJFAW010000009.1, from coordinate 166,417 downwards.
GGTCAACCAAGTGGGCAAATGCCCGCACTTGCCGGTGCCGCTCGTCCAGGAACAGCGGTAGCCCCAGGGGGGCCTGGCCAACGGGAGCCACTACCGGGGATGGAAGCGGCAATTCCTTGCGGGGCCGCGGCCGCCCGACGGATGCATGAGTTGGAGACATGAGCGTAAGGAGTTAGTGGTCTCCGGCAAAATTCGTCACCTGGTCACCGTAGCCGGTAGGACAGAGGTGGGCATCTCCGGCACATTTGCGGGCAGAGAAAACAGCGGGATTTAACTCAATCGCCATAGGAAGGTTAGTTGGTCTGCCTGCGCTGCATTAAACCTAGCAACCATATCCCCGAGAGCAATAGCAGGCCGGCTGTGACCGCAGCGACGAAGCACTGCGCTTGGCTTCTGCACGGCGGACAGTTCGTGCCCGGCAGGCACGGTTCGCACAGGGGCTGGTTCACCTGCCACAACGTACACCCCCCCGACTAGCAGCAGTAGAGCGAGCAGCCATGCCGAGGGTATAAAATTGAGCGGAACCTAATTTTTCTTATACTGGAAAAAGTCGACCGATTCCTCCCCGAAACAAATTATCCCTGCAAGCGCGGCAGCGCTGCTGACGCTATCAGGAAGCCGTGGGCTCGGCAGCCGATGTTTTTGGGGCCACTGGATGCTCGACACTCGTCGCCTCTCGGATAAAGCCCGCCTTTAAATGCTCATAAAGCGAGTGCGGGTCGATGAGCGAGGCTACCCCCTGGGCCAGCAGGCCGCTGATGAGCAGCTGGAAAATGGCCGAGTGCCGGTCTGTCATTTCCAGCACCAGGATGGCGGCCGTGAAAGGCGAACGCACCACCCCGGTCAGGAAGCTGACCATGCTTACCAGAATGAGCAGGTTGCGGTCGGCTACGGCCACGTCGAACACCTGGCAGATGCCATCGCCCAGAATGGCCCCGGCACTGAGCGAGGTGGCAAACACACCGCCCGCCCCGCCGCTGCTGTAGCTCAGGGCCATCCCCGCGAAGCGCACCGGAAACAGGTACCAAGGCGTAGCCCCGTTGTTCTGGAACAGCAGGCGGTTGATAATCGGCTTCCCCGTACCCACGCCTTCAATCCCAACCCAGTAGGCCAGCCCGCCCAGCAGCAGGCCGCAGCCCAGCACCCAGCCCGCCTGCGCGGCCAGCGTCGTAAACCGCTGCCGGTAGCGCCCCAGCCACAGGAGCGTTTTGGCAAATACCGCCCCGGCCAGGCCGCACACCAGGGCCACCACGACCACCAGCAGTTGTCCCCAGCCGACGACGGGAATAATTTTAGGGAAACCCAAGTAGAGGTAAGGCCCCAGAAAGGTCTGGGCCGTGAGGCCGGCAATGATAACGGCCGTGAACACGGCCATGCGAAACCGGGCCATGTGCATCTGGGTCAACTCCTCCACCACGAACACGATGCCGCCCAGCGGCGTGTTGAAGGCGGCCGCCAGGCCCGCCGCGCCGCCCGTAACCAGGGCAATCTGCCGCGAGAGATGCGGCCATCCGGCGGGCTGCAATTTGTTGATGGCCCGGAATATGGCCGCCGACACCTGGATAGTAGGTCCTTCGCGGCCAATGACGCCGCCGCCCAGCAGGAGCACGACGCTGCTGAGCACCTTCACCAGGGCCACGCGCAAGCTCAGCAGGTAAGCCGTGCGGTGGTGCTGGCTGGGGCTCGAAAGCTGGATGCCGGCCATCACCTGCGGAATGCCGCTGCCCCGGGCCGCCGGGGCCCCCTGCCGCACCAGAAGCCACGATGCCCCAAAGGCCAGTGGCGTGAGGGCAAACGCTAACCACGGCGCCCGCGTCAGCCAGCTAAAACTCACCTGCTCGGCCCAGCCAAATACCTTTTCGTAGCCCACGGCCACCACGCCGGTGAGAATGGAGGCCACCCAGAACGGGAAGCTCTGCAGAATCAACCGCCGCACCCGGTCCGTGTACAGCGGTTGGATAACGTGCCGGTCGAGCCAGGCGAGCAAGCGGGTGTAACGGGATAGGGAATCAGGCATTCAGGGAAATTTCGGGTGAATGGCCGCCGGGGCCCGGCGGGCAGAACTACGCCATGCTTTTCGGCAAGGTCGGGACTTTTACGTGGGGGTTGGGTGAATCCGGGAAGCTGGCCATTGGCCTTTACCAGCATGACCCGCGCAACGCAGCCGGGACCGATATCCTGTCGCTTCATTGCCGTGCTGCACGGGATGGCACCCAGACCGTGATTCCGGTAGATTATTTGCCCACGGACCACGTGGCCCCGGCCTTTCGGGCGGAGCAGGCGGGTAATAAGCCGCCATTGCCCGTCTGGAAGCACAGCAATAGTCCTCCCAAGACCAGGCAGGCTACTTTACCGGAATAGCCGCTTCTACCAGCAATTGCACGGGCTGCCGCCCCCCCACCCGCAGCTGCAGCCACTGGCGCAGGCGGCCCTGCTCAGCGGCGGGCAAGGGCCCGCGGCTGCGCACCGATACCACCAGCGTGGTGTCGGCCCGGAGCGAGTCGGCCGCAGGCGTGGCCAGGCGGCTCAGGCCGAGCTGGCGCACGGCGGGATGCTCTACCTGCACCTCGCGCAGCAGGGCGGTGGCAGTGGGCAGGCGCGGGCCGGCCGCGGCCGAGTCGCGCTGGCCCAGCAGCTGCTGCAGTTGGGCCAGGCGGGTGTCGTAGCCCGCCAGGGTTTGCTCGTTGCGGCTGCGCAGGTCTTCTAACAGGCTGCTGCGCAGGGCGTGGGCATCGGCCGAATCAAGCTGGGCCAGGCCTTGCCGCACGGTAAGCCGGGTGCGGCGCAGGTGGTACTCGGCCAGTCGGGCCTGCATGGTGCGCAACTGGGCGGGCGTGAGCACGCGGCCCGTCAGGAGCACGTTGATGGTGCGCGTGTCGTACTCGATGCGCCGGGTCACGACGTAGGCCCCGGGCAGGTTCAGTTCCTCGTCCACGAAGCGCTGGGCATTGTGTTCGAAGGTGGTGCGGCGCACAATGCCGGCGGCTAGCCACACACTGGGCACGGCCGTGAGGATGGCCACCGTCCAGAACAGCAGCTGGGCCCGCCGGGCCTGCCGGGGGTTCGCAAACTCGTGGTGCGGCAGTGGCAGAATCCGGGCTACCAGAAACATGGCCAGGCTGATGAAGGCCGCATTAATAAAAAACAGGTACAGCGCCCCGGCCATAAACGCCCAATGCGCCGTGGCCAGGCCGTAGCCGGCCGTGCACAGGGGCGGCATCAGGGCCGTGGCGATGGACACGCCGGGCACCACGTTGCTCACCTCGCGCCGGGTGAAGCCGATGGCCCCGGCCGCCCCGCCAAACAAGGCAATAGCGACGTCCCAGGAGGTGGGGGTGGTCCGGGCCAACAGCTCGGAACCGGCCTCGGTGAGGGGGGTGAGGCGGAAATACAAGGCCGAAACCACTACGCTGAGCCCGGCCGCGATAGCCAGGTTTTTCAGGCCCCGCCGCACCAGGTCCACATTGGAAACAGCCGCCCCAAAGCCCACGCCCACAATCGGCCCCATGAGCGGCGAAATGAGCATGGCCCCGATAATAACGGCCGTCGAATTCACGTTCAGCCCCACCGAGGCTATTAAAATAGCGAAGAACAACACCCACAAGTTCGTCCCCTTAAAAGCGATGCCGGCCTCTACATCGGCCACAATTTCGGTCGGTTCAGCCATGTCGTGCGCCAGGTCGAACCGGGCGCGCAGCCAGCGCAGCAAGGGTAAATCCATGGGTAAACCGGGGTTATGGGGTGGCCGTCGCTGCCGCAGCGGCAGCCGCTTGGGTGGGGTCGTTGCCCGCTTTCAGCCAGTTGGCAGCGCTGTCCAGGTCTTCAAACACTTGCACTATCAGGTACTGCGCCAGTTCCTGCAGTACGGCTTCGGTGTGCAGGCGGCGGGTGGCGCTGGGGCTCGGCAGCACGGCGTAGCGCACCACCGGCGGCGGCGGGGGCACGGTATGGGGCAGCCACTCGGTCAGCAGCCACTCCCGGTCGGGCGTTTCGAAGGCGGCGGGCATGGCGCGGTGATCGGCCAGAATGCCGCTCAGGCGGTAGCGGGCCAGTAGATTGGCAGCGTGCACGTAGAGGGCCCGCAACTCGGGGCTGCTCATGGGTTCGCCCGTGAAGTGCAGGTAAACAAAGGATTCGGGCACGAACAGCACCGAGCCCACGGCGTTAGAAAAATAAAGTCGGGTGGGAAGCACAAAGAATCGGTAAGTAAATAGGAGTGGTGACGACGGGGATATGATCCCCGGTTTAACCAGCTCAACAGTCGCTTTAACGTAAGGCCCTGAACGGCGGCTGAAAACAGCACCACGGCAACGTCATCGGCACGAACACCTCCGGGTGCAGCGCCGGGGGCAGGCCCAGCGCCAAGGCCTGCGAAATGCCGCCCCGCAGGCCGCCCCAGGTGAGCACCCGCAGGGTTTGCCGGTCGAACGGAGAAAAACGACGAAGCAGCATGAGCGGCAGACCAACAGCGGCCCATCGGGCCAGCAGCACGACCACGATGGCCACGAGGCATTTCAGCAGGGTGGTGCGGCTGATGTCGAGCACCAGCATTTCCAGGCCAATGAGCACAAACAGCACCGCGTTGAGTATCTCGTCCAGCACTTCCCAAAACTTGTCCAGGTACTCCCGGGTCAGGTCCGACATGCTCAGCTCCCGGCCTTTGTCGCCCACAATCAGGCCCGCCACCACGATGGCCAGCGGGCCTGAGGTGTGCAGCGCCGTGGCCCGGGCCGTGCCGCCCATCACCCGGGCCAGGGTAATCACCACCTCCACCTGGTAGTTGTCGATGCTGTACAGCGCCCAAAAAGTTACGTAGCCGAATAACAAAATTGAGTACAAGGCATCAGTTATTAAACCCTTAACGGTTCTAAGACGAAAGCTTGGCGGCATATCGCGCGCTAAAATCAGCCCCTGCGTCCTCGTATAAATCGGTGAGGCCGGTGTAGCGAGAGAAGGCAGCCAGCGTTCGGTGTCCGCTCCACTGCATGGTGTCCTTGATGTAATACCCCAGTTCTAAGCACATGGTGCAAAAGCTTTGCCGGCTGCTATGGCTCGAAATCAGTTCCCACTTTGGTGTTTCGGTAGTGATGGTCTTATCACGCTTCTTGGCCTCGATGACTACCGGTTTCCGTAGAGCTGGAATCAGCTGACAGAGCTCCTTGATGTATTCGTTAAACTTTTGATTGCTCAGGTTGGGCAATAGCAAGGCTCCGGTTTCGAGGTCGATGTATTTGTTGAGCACTTTCTGCAAAGGTTGGAAGATGGGAACGCGCACCAGCATGTCTGTTTTTTGCATGCGCATGACGATGTGTCCTTTCTGGATGTTGTCCTTGTGCAGCCTAACAAGGTCGGAGAAGCGCAGGCCGGAAAAGATTTGCGCAATCATCAAGTCCCGGACGCGCGCGAGTTTGCGGCTGAAGTGCAAGTCGAGGTTTCGTAAAGCTTCGATTTCATGTTGATGTAGAACCACGGGGGGCGCCAGCCTCTGGGTATAAAGTGGTTTGACTTTGCCCAATTTCACGTTCGGCGCTTCCTTTTCGCGTAACAGTTGCCGAAGCAGGCGTACCCGCTTCCCCAAGGTGGCGTTTTTGTAGTCGTAGGTTTTCAAGAGCCAGTGCTGCCATTTGGTTATGTCTTCGTTGGTCAAAGTGGGGAGGAGCCAAGTGGTTTTTTGGGCGAGCTGGTAACTAGTAATATTATTAATCAGGGTGCCGAACCCCTTCCGCGTGGCTGGGGCCCAGTCCGGGTGTTCGTCGATAAAGCACCTCAAGGCATCAACCAAGGTCGCCTGGGATTTCGAAGCTTCACCTGCTTGTTGCAGCTTCGCGGCATCTTGGTAGTAGCCAGCGTTGAACTGGTCGATGGTTGGGTATAACTGGCCGTTTTTGATATAAAGCTGGTTAACCCACTCGTTCAGGCCGGTTAAAACAAAGTTCAGGTGTTTGTTATCCCTGCCCACGTCGGGTGTGCCGTTGGCCCGAATAATTTTCTTTTCGTTGTCCCAGTACCTCTCCGAAATCTTGAAGCCCGTGCGCACGCGCTTGCACTTGCCTAAATGCCGGTACTCGGCGTAAACCGTTACCTCTTTGGTTTTCGGGTTACTAGTTGAGCTTTCACAAGAAGTACTTGGTTGCGAAGGCAAGTTTACGGATTAATACCGCTGGAGTACCAGATTCTAGGGAGCGAGAAAGAAGTTTTAAGGACAACGTACTAATAAACTGTCTTTAAATCTAATCTAAGGGTATTTTGTAGTACGTAAGAGGAAAAAGGTGTTATTCCAGTTGGGCCCACAAGAAACCTCATCTATTACAGATAGAAAGGGGGGGTATTTTTTCTGCTTTTGCAGTAACAGCGTGGAAAAGCTTTGGTGCGCCCAAAAGCACATTTTGTAACAAGCGGGCTACCCTTTTTTCAGCGCCTGCGGTTACAAAATGGGCGCCGCGCTGGTCGTTTCTAAGGGTTGTACAACCGCTGCCAAAGGCCCGGCCAGCCGGGCTTGCAGCTCCTCGGCGTAGGCAGCCCAATCGGTAATGGGCTGTTGAGCCACGCCGCTGGCCATGGCGGCGCGGGCCACGGCCGGTGCAACTGTAAACAGTAGGCGCGGGTCGAGCGGCGTAGGGATGAGGTAGCGACGCCCGTAGGCGAGCGAGTCGTCGGAATAGGCCTCGTGCACGGCGGCCGGCACGGGCTCCTTGGCCAACGCGGCCAGGGCGTGCACCGCCGCCAGCTTCATTTCTTCGTTGATTTCGGTAGCGCGCACGTCGAGCGCACCCCGGAAAATGTAGGGGAAGCCCAGCACGTTGTTCACTTGGTTGGGGTGGTCGGAGCGGCCGGTGGCTATCACAATATCCGGGCGAGTGGCCAGCGCCAGGTGATAGGCAATTTCAGGGTCGGGGTTGGCTAAGGCAAACACGATGGGGTCGGCAGCCATGGTGAGCAGCAGGGCAGGGGGCAGCATGTTGGCCGCCGACAGGCCAATGAACACATCGGCCCCGGCTAGCGCCTCAGCCAGCGTTGTCAGCGGTTGGTCGGTGGCCAGCTCGCGTTTTTCGGGGCTGAGCGTAGGCCGCTGCGTCGTAATCACTCCGGTGGTGTCCAGCACCACAATGTTTTCGCGGCGCAGGCCCAGGGCCACGTACAGGCGCAGGCAGGAGACGGCCGCGGCGCCCGCGCCGTTCACCACCACGCGCACGTCTTCGATGCGTTTGCCCACTAGCTCAAGCGCGTTGAGCAGCGCTGCCGAGGAGATGATAGCCGTGCCGTGCTGGTCGTCGTGCATGATGGGAATGTTGAGCTGCTTGCGCAGCTCACGCTCAATCCGGAAGCACTCTGGCGCCTTGATATCCTCGAGATTGATGCCGCCAAACGTGGGCTGCATTGCCTTCACCACCCGAATGAATTCGTCGGGGTCGGTTACATCCAACTCAATATCGAAGCAGTCGATGCCGGCGAATTTCTTGAACAGCACGGCTTTGCCTTCCATCACGGGCTTGCTGGCCTCGGGGCCCAGGTTGCCTAGGCCCAGCACGGCCGTGCCGTTCGAAATCACGGCCACCAGGTTGCCTTTGGCGGTGTATTTGTACACGTCGTCCTTGCGAGCGGCGATTTTCAGGCAGGGCTCGGCCACGCCGGGCGAGTACGCCAGCGCGAGGTCGCGCTGGGTGCGCATGGCTTTGGTGGGCACCACTTCCAGCTTGCCCGCAGGCTGTTGGGTGTGGTAGTCGAGGGCTTCCTGCTGGCTAATCTTAATCATGTGGTCAATGGCAAATGGCGCCGGAGCGCCGAAGATACCCGCCCGCAATTCCCCTGCGGGCTTACGGCCGGTGCTGGTATTGGTACTTGGACTTGATAAATTCCAGAAATTTAGGCGTAGCCTGCCCAAAACCCGTGGCCTGCAGCAGCCAGAAAGTTTCCACCAGCAGCAGCAGCAACTGAGCTTCCAGCTTGGGCTGCGCATAGCCCAGGCCTTCGAATGCCCGTTGGAGCAAGCCCGGCAAAGGCTGCAAAAAATGCGCGTGCTGCCTGCGGGCAAATTCCACCTCGCTAAGCCGGGCCTGCAACTTCCAGAAATCCGGCTCTTCCTGCACCAGCTCAAGCGGCAAGTCTATCATCTTGTGCAAAAACACCAGTGGGTCCTGCTCGGCAAGGCGGCCGCGGATGTGTTCGACTATACGCTGGTAGCCCGTGGTGATAATGGACACCAAAAGCTGCTCTTTAGTGCCGAAGCGCTTGAAAATAAGGGCCTCCGATACGGGCGCTTCCTTGGCTAGCAATACAGTAGAAACCCGCTCATAGCCTCTTTCGGCAAACAGATGCAAGGCCTTCTGCGCAATAATCTGCTTGCGGCTCAGGGCGATGGGTAATTTCATCGTCACTGGGATAGAATAAATAAGGACGCAAGTTAAAACCTCCACTGTAGTACCTCCGCCGCAATCCGCAATTCTGGTTTCGGCCTACGTGCGCTCAATAATCACGGCGTAGTCTTTCCCAACGCCAATGCATATGGTCACCAGGGCATAGCGCTTCTGCTGCCGCTGCAGCTCAATTGCGGCTTGCGGGTGCCGCTCATGCCTAGCGGGTGGCCCAGGGCAATGGCTCCGCCGAGAAGCAATTGACGGCGGTGGACGGCGCCTGGCAGGTGGCGTTTCAGCCCAATAGGGGCGCTCCGGCCAGTGCTACCTTCGATAAGTTGACTTCCTTAACTGAAAACGGCGACGCAGGCATCAAGTACTTCTCCGGCACGGCTACCTATACCAAGACCATTACCGCGCCAGCGGCCTGGTTTGCCCCCAAAGGCCAGCTGTGGCTGGACCTGGGCGAGGTGAAGAACTTGGTCGAGGCAGTGGTGAATGGTAAATCGGGGGGTGTAATCTGGAAAAAGCCCTTCCGGGCCGATGTCACCCAAGCGCTGAAGCCCGGAGAGAATAAGGTGGAAATCAAGGTGACCAACTTGTGGGTAAACCGCTTGATTGGGGATGCGCAGCCCGGCGCTACGACCAAGATAACCTACACATCCATGGCTTTTTACCAGGCTGATGCAAAGCTTATACCAGCTGGTTTGCTAGGGCCGGTGCAACTGCTGTCCGTAACCAAATAAGCCACTAATCCATTTAGGACGATTTTAAAGAACATCAAGGGCAAAGGTGTTATTCCAGTTCAGCCCCCGAACAAGCCTCTAGCAATATCGCTAGGGGCTTTTTTCTTGCTATGGCTCCGGCCGGGCCGGGTTTATGCCTCTGTTAGCTGCAACTGGGCATCTAGAGCATCATATGGGGCTGAGTAACTCTAGAGTCCCTTGTAAAAACATCACCAGTCAGGAATTCAAAATCGAGTGTGGGGCCAGCTCGAAAATCCGAAACGAATAACCACCACGCTCGGAGAATTGATGAGAATATCCAAACTGGACTCTAAAAATCGAAACTGAGCCGTATTAATAATGTTCAAAATACGGATGAGGTCTGTTATTTGAAGCCATTTTCCCGTTAGCAAATCATTTGGGTTTCTAGAAAATTATAAACCAATACTTTATAAAAAAATTAATATTAAGTTCCTGGAGTTATTTCGCCGGTTGAGGTTGAAAATAATATTTATTTTCCAGTAAAAAATTATAAACTATGGTGTTTTGTCTGCGTATCTTTGGGTAAGCAGCTGCCTAAATAAATCATTCTCACACTTAATCTTTATCGTTATGCTTACGTTAGAAAATCTTGTGGCCGACCTGCAAGTGCAAAAGGTCGAGTTAATCGTTGCTGGTGGTGGTAGCTATTGTGGCTCCCGGAGCACTAGAAGCTACAGCTACCCGAGCCGAAGCGGGTCAAATAACAACTGTTATACCCCCCCCCCGTGTTATACTCCCCCCCCGTGTCCTCCCAGACCTTGCCGGTAATCCTACGCACACTGAACCAGCGCACGCACTAGCTGAATAAGGGCACATATTTCAGTGTTGCGTGAATGCTTAAATAAAATTCAGTGTTGCGTGAATGCTTAAATAAAAGCTGGGGAAACAGGAGTCTGTTGTTTCCCCAGCTTTTATTTAGCATCGGCTGGGCCGCTTTTGCGCGCCGCTACGGAGCACGGGCATGTGCCTGCTGCTCGGCCAACACCACCCCACACTAGCAGGCACGAAGCGCCTCTTGCCCGAACACTTGGCTGGATGGGAGGACTTGGTATGCTGGGGCTGCCCAGCAATGCATGACGGCCGTTTCAGTAGGGGCCGCGCCATATTTTCCATCATTCTTTTCCCGCTCATCCGGGGTGCCCTTATGCACGCCATACGATACTACCTTTCGCAAGGGGTACGCGTGCACGAGCGCGCGGAGGACTTCTATATTGCAACCGTCAGGGACGAGTTCAAAGCCAATCGCACGATTGCCACTTTTCTTGGGCTGCTCAACGAACCTAAAACGGCTCAGGAGCTAACCATTGGGCTCCAGCGGCTAATTCGCGACGCCAGCGAGGCCGTGGTTAAGCCCTTGGTAGACCAGTTTCTGCAAGACCTGCACCGGCTGGAGGTGGTGCGCCAGGAAGGCGAACCCGACATCGCGCCCATCACCCCTTATTATGAGGCCGGTGCCCGCCTGGGGCCCTACCTTATCACCGATTTATTGTCCCAGCACAACCACCTGGTGCAGCTCTACCGGGCCACGGAGGGCGACTCCGGCCGGATGGTGGTGCTGAAAATCTTTGCCCCCGCGCCAGAGGCCACCGGGGCGAATCCGCGCCTGAGCAGTGCCTTGCGGCAGTTTGAGCAGGAGTTTGACATCATGCGCGCGCTTTCGCCGCATCCCTGCCTGGGGGTGCTGCTGGCGTATCATACCCAGCCGCACCCGTACGCGGTGATGGAGTACCTGCCGGGCGGCTCGCTGTCGGAATGCCTGCGCAACGGCACGTTGCGCGCGGACAGCAAAGCGTACTTGGCCACGCAGATACTGTCGGCGCTGGCCCATCTGCACGCCAACGGCGTGGTGCACGGCGACATTCACGCCAGCAACTTCATGGTGAGCGGCGACCGGGTGGCGATGATAGATTTCGGCTTTTCGTACCGCGTGGGGCTTTCAGCCGCCGCGCAAAACACCGACGGTGGGGGAGTGCCAACCTATTTGGCGCCCGAGCGCATCCGGGAGCACAGCTACGAGTTTAGCAAGCAGCCCGCCGATTTTCGGGCCGAGGTGTACCAGATTGCCTTGGTGCTTTTTAAGCTCTACCACGGGCAGCTCCCTTTTGTGGGCAACACCTGGCGCGAACGGGCTGCCTCGATTACTACTTATGATTTTGGCCTACACCTGAGCCCGGGAGTGCCCCACGAGCAGGTGCTGCTGCACGCCCTCCAGAAGGACCCGCTGGCGCGCTACGCCGACGCCCGCGAACTGCTGGCCGCCTGGCAGCAAGCCTTGCTGGTCGAGAATCAGGCGGAATACACACCCGCCTCTTAGCGAAAGCGCCGCCTGACTGGCCGGCGCCCACGGCTGTTTGCAAGCCATTCTTTTTCCGAATCTTATGGTAGACTGCCAGCTCAAAAACAACGACTGCGGGGTAAGCGCGGTGAAGACCATCTTCAATATTTTCGACCAGGACGTGAGTCGAAAATATATTCAGCAGCACATCTTTTTGGATGAGCAAGGCTCCAGCCTCACCGACTTGCAGACCTTCCTGCAGCAGCACGAGTTCACGACCCGGCTGCGAGTCCTCGACTTTCATTACCTGCAAGCCACGCCCGGGGCCTGGGAAGACCTGATGCCCTTTATCATGCCCATCGTGCACCCCAACGGGCTGCATTATGTGGTGGTAGACAAGGTGAAGGGCGACAAGCTGCGGGTGCTGGACCCCGCCAAAGCCAACGAGTACTACGCCACGCTGCCCGAACTGAAGAACATGGCGTACTTCAGCAAGAGCTACTGGGACCTGGTGCAAATGGAGCAAAAGCTCATGCTGCTCTGCAACCAGGAGCTGGCGCAGTACGACGTGAAGCTGGAGCAGGCCCTGACTACCAACGACGCCGGTACGCTGTTCAACAAGCTCACGTACTTCTCCTATATCAAAACCAACTTTGGGCTGAAGGACCGCGAGGCCGAGCAGAAGTTCCTGCACGACCTGCTCTTTAACCAGGAGATTGGGGCCTTGCCCAAGCATTTTCGGGCGCTGAAAAACGACGACACCCGCATGATGCTGCGGGCCCCGCTGGTGCTCACCGTAGCCCCACCGCCGGCCAAGCCACAGGCCGAGGCCGGCACGCCCCAAGCCGCCCGCCCTGAGGCCTCTGTGCCCGAACCAAGCCCTTACCTGACCCTGCTGCAGGAGCTGGGCACGAACCGCCGCATCTGGTATATCTACATTTTTGCGGCCCTGTTTTCGGCCATGACCACCCAGTTGGCCGTGTTCGTCAACCAGGTGCTGATTGACTACGTGTTGCCTTCCTACCAGCTCAATACGCTGGTGGTGTTTGCCATTGGGCTGGGGGTGTTCAAGCTCTTTGACCTGGCCACCAGCCTCAACGTGTCGTTTGTGGGCATCCACATGGGCAACATCCTGGACAAGTACTTTCTGACCCGGTTCGACGAAAAGCTCAACCAATATTCCCTGCCGTTTATCCAGTCGTTCAAGCGCGGCGACCTGACCGAACGCCTCAGCGATGCCTTCAAGCTCAAGGGCTTCTTCCTGCGCTTTTTCACCAGGATTCTGGTCGACGTGTTTGTGTCGTTGTACTCGCTGGCCATCCTCTTCTACATCGATGCCCGGCTCACGCTGATTATCTGCGGGGTGATGGTGGCATTCTACGGCTGGTTTCGGCTGGTCACGCCCACGCTCAAGCGCAACGAGCGGCTGCGCTTCCTGCGCAAGTCCGAGTTCTTCACCAAGATGATTGAGAAGCTCGACGGCATCCAGGTGCTGAAGTCGTTTCGCATCGAAGAAGCTTACTCCCGCAAGCTGCTGCAGGTGGTGACGCAGCTGCTCAACGTGCAGCTCAAGAACCGGTACGTCGACCTGCTGAATGGCGCGGTGGTGTCGGTCATCAGCATGCTGGCGTCGCTGCTCATCATTGTGGCGCTCACCAAAAAGGCCATCGTGGGCAATGCCATTTCGTTGGGCCAAATCGTCACCTTCATTGCCTTGTCGGAGCGGGTGTTTTCCTCGCTGCGCGGCATCCTATCCGAGAACCTGGTGCTGCAGGAAAACGAGGTGGTGCTCAAGCGCTACCTCGACTTTGAGGAAGCGGCGCCCGCGGCCGTACCCAGTGGCGGCATCGAGGATTTTGCTATCGAGAGCCTCTCGCTGCACGAGCTGGGCTTTGGCTACAATCCCCAGCAGCTGGTGCTGCGCAACCTATCGCTGGATGCCGAGCGGGGCGACAAAATCCGCATCGAAGGCCAGAACGGCTCCGGCAAAACCACCCTGAGCAAAGTCCTGACGGGCCTGTACGAGCCCGCCGCGGGCCGCATGCTGATAAACGACACCGACCGTCGCTTCTTCGACCCCGAAAAAGTGAAGGAAAAGCTGGTGCTCGTGACCAACGAAGACATCTTGTTCAACGACACCATTGAGTTCAACATCGCCTTTGGGCGCAAGGTCTCGCCGGCGCGCATCATGCAGATGGCCAAGAAGATTGGCTTGTATGAATTCATTGCCTCGAAAGAAGACGGGCTGGCGTTTCTCATCAATGAAAACGGCCGCAACCTCTCCACGGGCCAGCGCAAGAAGATACTGCTGATGCGGGCGCTGTTCTCTACGGCCGACGTGCTCATTCTCGACGAAGTCCTGTCCGGAATCGACGCCGCCTCGCGGATTCAGATTGAAGGCCTGCTCAACGAATTCACCAACAAAATCCTGATTGTGATTTCGCACGAGGCCATCGACTACCTCTGTTTCACCAAGCATTATTCTCTTGAGCATGGAACCCTCATCGTACCGGCATAGCACGGCCATCTGGCTCATTCAGGTGTTTTGCGGCCTGCTGGTGGGCTTTTTGGTCCTGGGCATTGGGCTGCTGTGCTTCCTGCACATCAACGAAACCATCGATTTCCGGGAAGGCGAAATCTACTCCCGCAACCCGCAAACGGTCATCCGCACGCCCACCGATGTGCGCGTGCTGAAGGTGCTGGCCCGCGAAGGCGACGCCGTGCGGCAGGGCGACACCCTGTTTGTGTTGGAAAACAAGCGCGTGCAGTACGACTACGCCACCACCCGGCAGGAAGTGGGGCTAACCCAAAACAAAATTGCGGTGGCCGAGCGCATGCTGGCCTACACCCGCGAGCGCCGGGCCGCCATGGAGCGGCAGCGCACGCTGTATGAGCAGATGTACGCCGCCGACCGCCTGCAAAACCAGCGCGAGCTGCGCACGCTGGCCGCCGCCCGCCGCTACGCCGAGGAGCAAAGCGCCATCAGCCGGGAGCAGTACCGCACCGATTCCATTCTGCATGCCCGGCAGGCGCTGTCCCGCCTGGAGGCCGCCGAATCGAAGAGCCGCAGCCTGCTCAAGCGCAAGGAGGCCATCGAAACCCGCGCCGCCTACGAGGAAAAGCGCGCCCGGCAAACCACGCTGCTCCAGACCCTACACCAGCAGATTGCCAGCCTGGACATCGACCTGAACACGCTGAAGCAGGACGAGCAAGCCAAGCAGCGCGAGCTGCTGGACTTGCGCTCCCAGCTGGGCAGCACGCGCAACTCGGCCGTGGTGCTCGGCGATGCCGCCAACCAGCTCATTGTGCGGGCCCCCGTGGCCGGCACCATCCTCAACCTCTACAACGACCGCCAGGCCACCGAGCTGCTGGAGCGCAACCAGCCCCTGGCCGTCATTGCCCCAAAGCAGGGCCAGTTCTACGCCAAGGTGATTCTGCCGGAGCGCGAGCTGGCCTACGTGCGCCTGGGCCAGCCAGCCAACCTGAAGATAAACGCCTACTACCACTACAAGTTCGGCCCCATAAAGGGCCGCGTGTCCTTTATCTCGTCGGCGAATGTCAACGACCAGTTTTTTACCATCGTGCAGCTCACGGGCAAGCCCCGCTTTCCGCTCAAAGCCGGATACAAGCTTAAGGGCGAAATCATTACGGGCAAGTACACCTTGCTGCGGTATGCCATGAAAAAGCTGTTCGATAAAATCGATGCGACCAATGAAACAACATAGTTGTTGGGCTGCGGTATTCGGGCTGGGGCTGCTGCTGGGCGTGGGGAGGCCCGCCCGGGGGCAGGAGCGGCTTTCGTACGGAGCCTGCGTGGAGCGCGCGTTTCAGCAGAACCTCCAGCTCAAGCGCGCGCTGCTCGACCTGGAAGTGGCCACAGCCCAGCTCAAGCTGCAAAAAGCCGACCGCCTGCCCACGCTCAACGGCGTGGTGCGCAACAACAACTCGGTGGGCCGCAGCGTGGACCCGCTGACGAATGGCTTCATCAACCGCCAGTTCAATTCCGTGAGCGGAACGGTAAACTCTTCGGTTTATCTTTTCGAAGGGCTCAAAACCGTCAACGCCATCAAGGCGGCCAAGCAGCAGGTGGAGCAGAATTCCAGCCAGGTACAGGCCGTGAAAAACGACATCATGGTGGAGGTGGCGCTGGTGTACATCCGCATCAACTACCTGCTGGAGCTCATCAAGAGCCAGCAGCAGCAAGTGCAGGCCAGTGCCCAACTCGTGAGCCTGACCAAGCTCAAGCTCAATGCGGGCCGGGTGGCGGCGAGTGCGCTGTTTAAAATGATGGCCCAGCAGGCCACCGAGCAGGTTGGGCTGGTCAGCAGCCAAAACGAACTGACCCTGGCCTACCTCGACCTGCGGCAAATCCTGAACGCGAAACCCACCGAGAACCTGCAAATTGCCCCGCTGACAAACAGCGGGGGGCTGGCGGGCTTTGATATGCATACCACTTTTCGGGAAAACCTGGAGCTGGCCGTGGAAGCGCAGCCGGCGTTGGCCGCCAAACGGCACAATGCCTACCGGCTCTACAACCAGATAGACGTGGCCCGCGCGGACAAGCTTCCCTCGGTGCAGCTCACGGGCGCCCTGGGCTCCAACTACAGCAACACCAACCAGCATTTTGATTTTGGGAGCCAGCTCAACAACAACATGTACTACGGCACGGGCATTGTGCTGTCCTTGCCCTTGTTCAATAGCTTTCGCAACAACATGGTAATCCGGGAAAGCCGGCTGCGCTACGAGCAGGGGCTGCTGGACGCCGATATTGAGCGCAACCGGCTTACGCGCGTGATTCAGCAAGCTATTACCGATGCCGAAGCCGCCCACCAAAGCTGGGAAGCCGCGGTAAAAGCCGAAGAATTTGCGCGCAAAAGCTTCGAAGCCGATAACCTCAAGTACCAGTACGGCACCATCTCCGTGTTTGAGCTCAACCAAACAAAGGCGGTTTTCTTGAATGCCCAAACCGACCTGTTTAAAGCCAAGTACGAGCTGATTTTGCGCTCGAAACTGGTCGGGTTTTATCAGGGCCTGCCGCTCATGCTTTAGCCCGCTGCAGGCCGGGTGGCAACCGGCAAACGCGCGGGCTGCGTGGCGAAACGAGCCCGCGGCAGCAAGCGTGGCAACGCCCGGAATAGGATGGGAAAAGAAAATGGAGTGGCAGGCAGGCTATTGGTAGTCGGTTGGCCGTAAGAAACTTAGCGGCTGGCACTACGGCCGTGCTTCGTCCATTTCTATTCTTTCCACCCATGAAAAACATCCTCGTTCCCACTGATTTTTCGACGGAGTCGCACAATGCCTTTGAGGTGGCCTTGCATCTGGCCAAGCAAACCGGCGGCCGCGTGACGCTGCTGCACGTGCTGGAAACGCCCGAAATGGCAACGGCCAATTTCAGCACCTACGGCGGGCCCGTGAACGGCGTAGACCTGCCCAACTACAGTGCCGTCGCCGATGAGGAGTTCATCATCCGGCTCATGCAGATGACCAAGCACCGCATGAGCGCCTTCAAGGAGGAGGCAGCCCGCCTGGCCCCCGGCGTGCCGGTTCATGATACGGTGGAAATAGCGCGCATCGGCGACGGTATCTTGGCTGCCATCGAAAAGCACGGCATCGACCTGGTGGTGATGGGTGCCCAGGGCCACGGGGCCATGGAACACTTCTTTGTGGGCTCCAACACCGAGCGCATGATACGCTTGGCGTCGTGCCCGGTGCTCACGGTCAAGCACCAGCAACCGGAGTTCAACGTGCGCACCATGGTGTTTCCGTCCGACTTTTCTCCCGAAGCCAGCCGGGCCGTCGCCGGCCTGCAGCGCGTCCGGGCCGCCTTCCCCGATGCCACGCTGCACCTGCTGCACGTGGCGGCCCAAGACCACGATGCCGTGGACCAGCACCAGCTGCAGGCCTTTGCCACCCGGCACCACCTCACGCACTACAAGACGGCCGTCGTCAAAGCCGAGCGCCTGAGCAGCGGCATCGAGGCGTATGCGCAGCAGGTGCAGGCCGATTTGGTCCTTCTGCCCACCCACGCCCATTCCGGCCTGAGCACCCTGCTGCGCACCAGCATTGCCGAAACCGTGGCCACCCACGCCTTCCCGCCGGTGCTCACCTACCATTTTCAGTAGCCGGCGCCCGTAGTGGCCCCAGCCGGCTGGCGTGCTAGGGGAGGGGTAGCCCATTCGTGGGCAGCCAGCTCAACTTGCTTAAATCTGCATGGGCGACTGAGTGGCTTGTTTGGCGCAGGCTTCGGCACGCCCGGAGCCACGCTACGGCTGTACCTTGCCCGGGTACCTTTGCGGTGCTCATCTGAAAGTAGGTCTATTGAAAACGTATTACCCGGCCCTGACCGGTGTCCGGGCGGTGGCGGCTTATATGGTCGTCATGGTGCACATGTCGGCCCTCGAAACGCCGGCTCAACTGCCGTACTTCAAGATGCTGGCCGTGGAGTACATCCGGCAGTGGGGCATTGGGGTGGTCATTTTCTTCGTGCTCAGCGGCTTTCTCATCACCACCCGCTACGCCGACCGGGTTGAGCCAACCCGGGCCTGGGCAACGCGCTACCTGCAAAACCGGTTTGCGCGCATCTATCCCATCTATTTTTTGCTCACGGCCCTGGCCTTTGCGGTTATGGTGCTGCGGCCCACGCACGGGTGGTGGGAGTGGAGCGCCGCGTTTACCCTCCCGGAAAAACTGTGCGCTGTGCTCCTGAACCTTACCCTGCTGCGGGGCTACTTCAACCAGTACGCGGTGCTGGGGCTGCCCACGGCCTGGTCGCTCACCGTGGAGGAGACCTTTTACCTAATGGCCCCGTTCCTGCTGCTGGGCCTGCGGCGCAACTTCCGCCGAGTGGTGGTTTATCCGGTGGCCTTGCTCGCATTGGGCTTCCTGCTGGTGGCCTTCTGCTCGCATTTTCTGCCCTATTATGGCTTGATGAAGGATGCGAAGTTCATGCTCAACATGACGTTTTTCGGCCACAGCGTCGAGTTCGTATTGGGCATGGCCTTGGCATTATGGGTTGCCCGGCAGCCCCGCCCAACGGGCCGGGGCATCGCCTACACGGTGCTCGGGGCGGGCGGCATCCTGCTGTACATGCTGGTGCAGGCCCTGCTGTACCATTTCTTTCCGGGGCATTACTACCCCATTACGGAAGAGCCGGACTGGTCTTATCGGCTGCTGTTTGCCAATAATGTGGGGCTGCCCGTGCTTGTGTGCAGCCTGTTTTGGGGCCTTATCAGCGAGCAAACGCTGCTGCGGCGGCTCCTGGAAACCCGGCTGTTTCAGCTACTGGGCAAGGCTTCCTACGTGTTGTACTTAATCCACCTGGGCACGTTCGATTATCTGTTCCGGAAATATGTTTCGGGGAGCAGCCTTATTTGCCTCGTGGCTTATACCCTGGTTAGCATCGCGCTTTACAGGCTAGTCGAGCGCCCGCTGCACCAGCGCTTGCGCGCCAAGCCCCACCCGCAAGCGGTAGCGGCTTAGATAGGGTCAACATAGAAAAAGCCCTGGCAATTAGACAGGGCATTTTAAATAATACCAATCAAGGATAGCTCTCCAGTAGGAAGATTACCTACTACCCAAAACGGGCTGCTTTGGACTCACCCTGAACAATGGGCTACCCCAAGCGTCGCAGCCCAATTACGCCAATGATAATGAGGCTGGTATAGAACACGCCGAGGAGGGAGAAAGGCTGCTTGAGCACGAATACATCGATAAGCTTTAGCCCAACCACCGCCAGAGCCATCCAGGCGGCGTAGGCCGTGGCGGTGGGAATATGGCGCATGGCCATCGACAGAAACATGACGTTGCCGAGCCCAAAGGCCACGTAGGCCACCAACGGTATCACGGGCGTGAGGTGGGCGGGCTGGGACAGAGAATGCAGCCAGTCCACATCCCGGATTTTCTGCACATTCAGGGCTTTCAGGCTGTAGGTCCAGCAGACCTCTAAAAGCGAAGCCACGAATAAGTAAAACCAGGGCATTGTCGAGAGAAATAAAGGAGGAAAGGGTCGTTTTATAAGGGAATTCAAGCCGCGCCACTATCGGCCAAAACCGATGGGGGACGGGCCGCCGAGCGCCGTTTGACCAAGCCCCGCAGGCGCCTCCATAATAGCGGGCGCAGCAGGTTGTAGCGCCGCAGCAGAGGAAACCGCCGCCCGAGCTGGCGCTCGTCGAAGCGCTTCACGGAGAAGACGTGCTGCAGGAAGTAGTCTTTTGGGTACTCATAATACAGGCCCCATTTCCGGGGTTTGTGGCCGGGGAAGTAGGCGGTGCCAAAGAGCCAGTCCCAAACGGCGAACTTGGTGGAGAAGTTCGCGTGAAATACCTCCTGGTGGTCGGCGTGGTGCCAGAGGTGCATTTCGGGTCCGTTGAAGAAATATTGCAGGCGGCCCGATTTTACGTCGATGTTGGCGTGAATGTAGATGCCCCACACGGCATCAATCAGCGCCTTGATGGGCACCACTGCGGGGTGGGCGCCGAGCAGCACAATGGGCGCAAACTCGATGGTCTGGTTGATGATAATCTCGACGGCGTGGGAGCGGGAGCCCGCCAGCCAGTCTACCTGCTTGCCGGAGTGGTGGGCTTCGTGGGTACGCCAGAGCACGGGGCTGTGGTGCTGCCAGCGGTGAAACCAGTAGATGTAAAAGTCGTGGGTGACCAGAAAAAACAGCACCTGCACCCACACCGGCCAGGCCGTGACGAGGTGCAGCCGGGACAAGGCAAAATTCTGGTCGAGGGGAAGAATGATGTAATCAAAAATGATAATCTTCAACAAGTAGCTCTGCACGAAGGTGTAGAGCACAAGGTCGGTCCAGAAGCCTTCCCGGAAAAAGGGCAGCCCCTGGCGGTACGGAAAGCGCCGTTCCAGCAAAATGACTACGGCGACCCAGCCCAGCAGCATGGCCGTGGTGATGATTTCGACCTGTTTCATATCCTCGGCGTGCTAATCGCGGAAACATCCTCCGTAGCAGACGCGGCCAGCCGGCTTTTGTTTGCCCAAGGCCGCAATCTTTTGCGCGGCGGGCTACTAGGTGCCTACTGGGCTTTGCTCGCGGCGCAGGCGGCGGCGCGGCTCCTGCTCGCTGTCGTACACGCACTTGATGCCGTCGCCGAAGGCCACCTCCGCGTCGCGGATGTCGCGCACGAGCTTGGCCATGCCGCCCGGCTCCACCGAGGCGGCGTGGTCGGAGCCCCACATGGCGCGGTCGAGGGTGAAGTGGCGCTCCACAAAGCTGGCGCCCAGGGCCACGGCCGCCACGGTGGTGGCCAGCCCGGTTTCGTGGCCGGAATAGCCGATGGGCGTGGTGGGAAACAGGGCCTGCAGCGCCGGAATCATGCGCAGGTTGAGCTCCTGGGGCGGGCAGGGGTAGGAGGAAGTGGAGTGCGCTATCATCAGGTTATCGAGCCCCACCCAGCCCACGGCCTGCGTAATTTCGTTGAGGGTCGACATGCCGGTGCTCAGCATCAGGGGGCGGCCGGTGGCGCGCACGCGGTTGAGCAAGGGCCGGTCGGTGAGGGAGGCCGAGGCCATTTTGTAGAGCACGGGCCGAAACTGCTCCATAAAATCAACCGACGGCTCGTCCCAGCACGAGGCAAACCAGTCGATGCCCAGGGCGCGGCAATAGTCGTCGATGGCGGTGTATTCGGTCTGCCCAAACTCAGTGCGGCGCTTGTAATCGATGTACGTCATGCGGCCCCACGGCGTGTCGCGCTCCTTTTCCCACTGGTCCTTGGGCACGCACAACTCGGGCGTGCGCTTCTGAAACTTCACCGCATCGCACCCGGCGCGCACCGCTTCGGCGATGAGCTGCTTGGCCAGGTCCAAGGACCCGTTGTGGTTGATGCCGATTTCGGCGATGATGTAGGCGGGATGACCGGCCCCGATGAACCGGTTTTTACCGATGGCGACAGCATTCATGCGATGGGAGTTAGCGCGTTCGAAAAGGTGTGGAAAGTGGAGCTAGCCGCCGGGGCGGCTAGGGCAGGCTGCGCAGCAATTGCCGCTCAAGAAATACCCGCTGGCGGCCGCTGGATTCGGGGCTTTGGCTGGCGATGATGAACTCGGCCAGCTCCCGAAAGCAGCCGTGGCCGCCGGAAGTGGTGCAGTGGTAGTCGGCTACGTGGCGGGCAAAGCGCGTGGCATCGGCCGGGCAGGCCGCCAGCCCCACCAGCTTCATGATTTCCACGTCGTTGGTGTCGTCGCCGATGAAGGCCACTTCGTCGGGCTGCAGCTGCAGGCGCGTCAGAATTTCCTGCAGCTTGGCGGCCTTGTCCTTCACGCCGAGGTGCAGCTCGGTGATGTGCAGCTTGAGCGCCCGCTTCACCACCGAGGGCGACGTTTCGCCCGTAACAATGCCCGTGGCAATGCCGCAGTTGCGCAGGCGTTCGACGCCCATGCCGTCGCGGATGGAGAACTGTTTCATCTCTTCTCCCTGGGCCGAATAATACACGCCGTTGTCGGTGAGCACGCCGTCGGAATCGGTGAGTACCAGCTTCACGCGGCGGGCCTTGGCATTGAGGTGGGCTGTTTCCATAGTTGCAGATGAATAGGTGAACAATAAAGATTATAGATTCGGTGAGGATACCTCTAGATGTAAGTTTATGAAATAGTTATGGAATAAAGGAGGCCGTCCGGCCCGGAAAAATCAGATGGCCGTCCAGCCGCCGTCCACCACCAGATTGGCGCCGGTCATGTAAGCGGAAGCATCCGAAGCCAGAAATACCACAGCCCCTTGATAATCCGTGGCGGTGGCCATGCGGCCCAGGGGCGTCTTGGCGCTGTACTGCTGAATGAAAAAAGTATCCTGATTATTTTCTACCCCGCCCGGCGACAGCGTGTTGACCCGCACGCCGCGCTTGCCCCAATACGCCGCCAGGTAGCGCGTGAAGCTGATGACGGCCCCCTTGGTGGCCGGGTAGGAGGGCGACTTAAAGAAGGTCTGCTCGCCCTGCGCATTCACGTAAATGCTCTGGTCGGGCCCCACCAGGCCGTAAGTACTCGCCACATTGATGATGCTGCCGTGGCCCTGCACCGCCATGGGCGTGCCGAACACCTGCGCCGCCAGGAAAACGCCCGTCACGTTTACTTCCAGGGACTGCTGCCACGTGCTCAAGGGGAAGTTCTCGAACTTAGACAAGTCGGCGGCCAGCGTAGGGTTTTCAAACATGTCGTTGATAGCCGCATTGTTCACCAGCACGTCGATATGCCCAAATTGGGCTAAAATCTGGTCGCGCGCCGCTGCCAGGGATTCCGGGCTGACCACGTTCACGGCCAGCGGCATGTGGTGGCCGCCCGGCAGTTCCGCAGCCACGGACGCACAGGCCGCAAGGTCGAGGTCAGCCACTACCACGTTGGCACCAGCCAACGCTAAGGCGGCGCAGTGCTGGCGGCCGATGAGCCCACAAGCGCCGGTGACAATAGCGGTTTTGTCGAGTAGAGAAAAGAGGTTAACCATAAGGGCCCTAAAAGGCTATCGATGAGAGTTTGTCGTCATGCAGAGCGGAGTTTATCGCTTGTGGTAGCAACTCAGTCGTGTGTCATGCAGAGCGCAGCGAAGCATCTTATCAGGTCAGCACGACTCGTGCAACGGGGAGAAGATGCTTCCTTCGTCAGCATGACAGACGGCGCGAGCGAGATGCTCCGCTCTGCATGACAAACGGCGCTCGGCATGACGCTCTGAAGCTTGAGCTACTTCGCCTTCACCGGCGCGGCATTAGTAACCTTGCGGAACACGGCTTCCACCGGCTCGCCCAGCAGGCGCGAGGCCACGTCACCGGCCTCGATGGCGGTTTTCAATAGTGGCAGCACATCGCGGTAGGCGGCCAGGGTGTGGGCCACGTCGGCATCGGAGTGCGAAAAGCACATGTTGTGAAAGCCGCCCCACAGGATGCCGCGCTTGAACAGCTCCTGCTGCATGAAGGCCTTTATTTCCATGGGGTTGCCGGCTGAGGCATCGAAGGTGACGATGGTGCGGCAGTCGTAGCCGTAGCACTTGGTATACTGACTCAGGCCGAGTTCAGCGGCAATCTGGTTGTAGCCGTCCTTGAGCTTTTTGCCTTGCTCGGCGAGGCGGGCGGGCACTTTCTTTTCACGCATCTCGGCGATGGTGGCCATGGCAGCGGCCATGCTCAGGGCCTCGCCGCCGAAGGTGGTGAAGAAGAACACGTCCTGCTCAAACAGCTCCATTACGTCGCGGCGGCCGGTGAGCAGGGCAATGGGCATGCCGTTGGCGAAGGCCTTGGAATACACCGCGAGGTCGGGCGTGATGCCGAAGAACTCCTGCGCGCCGCCCACCGCAATGCGGAAGCCGGTCCACATCTCATCAAAAATCAGCAGCGTGCCGTTGGCCTTGCAGAGGGCGGCCAGCTCGTGCAGGAAGTTGTCCTTGGGTGCATCAAAAATGAAGGGCTCCAGAATAACGCAGGCCACGTCCTCGTCCAGCAGCGCTTTCACCGAATCCAGGTTGTTGTACTCGAAAGCGGCCGTCAAATCCTTTACTTCCTGCGGAATGCCCTTGTCGCGGCTGGTGGTGCCGATGTACCAATCGTGCCAGCCGTGGTAGCCGCAGCACAGCACCTTGTTGCGGCCGGTGAAGGCGCGGGCCACGCGCACGGCCGCCGAGCACACGTCGGCGCCAGTCTTGCTGATGCGGATGCTCTCGGCATTGGGGATGATTTCGTGAATCAACTCGGCCAGCTCAACTTCCAGCTCGTGCATCATCGAGAAGGTGATACCATCCTGCAGCTGGGCCCGAATGGCATCGTCCACTCGCGGGTAAGCGTAGCCAAGCGAAATCGGCCCAATTCCCATCTGGTAGTCGATGAATTCGTTGCCGTCGACGTCCCAGATGTGCGAGCCGGCCCCGCGCTTCACGTACTTTGGCGAAACGCCCTTGGTGTACTGCCCGGGCCCTTTGGCCAGCGTCTGAGTCACGGGCGTCATGATTTTCTGAGCGCGGGCATACAGCTCATCCGACTTCGTGATTTCGGGATAATTCTCGTTGAAAGAAACGGTGTTTGGCATGGGAAAGGATATTTAACTGTTAAACTAGAGCGTCATGCTGAGCTTGTCGAAGCATCTCGCTCGCATCGTTGAACGATTTGTTTAGTGACAGCACGCGAGATGCTTCGGCTACGCTCAGCATGACGTTCTATTGATTGTGCCAAGGCGGATTATTCGGCAAACTGATTTTCCAGCACGGCCGGGCCGGCAGAAATAGTTGAGCCATTTTCTCCCAGTGCCGTAGCGATGCGCTGGGCAATGTGCTGGCCTGTAAAGCCCTCGTGCTCCAATACAGCGCTCAGGCGGCCCGGCCGGTACCACCGTTCCTCCAGGGCAAGTGGCAGCACCCGCGCTGTGAGCTGGTTGCGCAGCAGGACTTCGGCCAGAATGGAATAGAGGCCGCCCGTAATGAAATGGTCTTCCACCGTGACGATGAGGGAGCCGCGGCGAGCTACTTCCAGCAGGGCCGCTTCGTCCACTGGTTTAAGACTGCGGAGGTTGATGAGGCCTACCGACTTGCCCTGGGCCTGCAGCAGCTCGCGGGCCACCAGCGTTTGCTCGAACAGCATGCCGTAGGTGAGGATGGTTATGTCGGTGCCTTCGGCCACGATTTCGGCTTTGCCCATCTCGAAAGGGGCGTGCTCATAGGTGGCGGGCCGGGTGTTGATGCGCACGTACGCCGGCGCCGGCGAGGCCCAGATGGCGGGCAGCATGGCGAGCATGTCGGCTTCGTCGGCGGGCGCAAAAACGGTCATGCCGGGGATGCCGCGCATCAAGCTCACGTCTTCGATAGCCTGGTGGGTGGGTCCGTTGCCATCGGATAGGAAGCCGGGCACGAAGCCACTCAGCTTCACCGGTAGCCCGGCAATGCCCACGTCGGTGCGCACGAATTCGAACGCCCGCAGCGTGAGGAAGGTAGCCAGCGCGTGCACCACCGGAATACGGCCGCGCAGGGCCAGCCCAGCCGCCGCGCCAATCAGCGTTTGCTCCGTGATGCCGGTATCGATGAAGCGCGGGCCCAGCACCGCCGGCAGGTTGCGGATGAGGGCCCGGTTTTCGGCCGTCATCACCACCAGGCGGTCATCGGCCAGAGCTGTTTGCTTGATTAGTTCTTCGTAGGTCATAAGTCTGTCCTTGGCAATTCCTTGTCCGTCATGCTGAGCGCAGCCGAAGCATCTCTACTGCGCAAGTAATCATAGTTAGTGGAGCGGTAGAGATGCTTCGGCTGCGCTCAGCATGACGGCCTTTTAGGTTATTTATTATCGTACCGTCAGCGTTTCGGAGCGCAGGGCTACGGGCGTTTCGCCGTGCAACTCCTGCAGCAGTTCCTCCACTTCCTCCGCCGAGAAGTTGCAGAACCAGCGGTCGGCGCGGGCTTCGATGCTGGGCAGGCCGCGGCCGCGCACCGTGTCGCAGATGATGACGCTGGGTTTCGTGCCCGAAAAGGGCAGGGCCGAAAAAGCTTCCTCTAGCTGGTTGAAATTGTGGCCATCGATGCGGCGCACGGCGCAGCCGAACGCTTCGAACTTGGGCGCCAGGGGCTCCAGCGGTATCAGGTCTTCGGTGGCCACATTAGCCTGAAACTGGTTGCGGTCGACCACCAGTGTGAGGTTGTTGACCTGGTGGGCGCTGGCCACGAGCAGCGCTTCCCACACCGAGCCCTCGTTCAGCTCACCGTCGCCGGTGATGACGATGACCTTGTTGTCCTGGCCGTGCATCCGGCAGTCGAGCGCCACGCCCAGGGCCACGCTGGGCAAGTGGCCCAGCGAGCCCGAGTGGAATTCCACGCCCGGCACGTTGCGGTTGGGGTGCCAGTAAATGTGGTCGTCGGTGCTGAGGTGACGGGCCAGGCGTTCCTTATCCAAAAAGCCCAGCTCCACGAACGTGCCGTAGAGCGCCGGTACGTCGTGGCCTTTCGATAGGAAAAGGTAATCGCGCGTGGGGTCCTGCAGATTGTCGGAATGCACGTTCAGGCAGTCGGCGTAGAGATATACCAGCAGGTCGGCGCAGGAGAGGGAGGCGCCGGTGAAACAGCCGCCGTCGGTGCTTAGGCGCACGATGTGCTCGCGCACGCGCAGGGCCAGGGCTTCGAGTTCTTGGCGTTTTTGGTCGGTCATAAAGTAGGGTGCGGGGCTGGCCCCGCCCGTCGTTGAACAAATAATGTTTCGGTAACTACTATCGGTATAGGCGTCCGGGCGGGGCAAGCCCCGCCCCTACAAGGTTCTGGTTTGCGAAGAATCCACGGTTTTAAGCTCGTCGAGGTGGTTGCGGTACCAGTTCACGCCCGCCAGGTGGGCGTTGAGCTGAGCTATTTCGGGCCGCTTGGCAAGGAGATTTAGGATGTCATCCAGCCCAAAGGCGGGATTGGCCGGGTACAAGGCGTCGTAAACGGCGCTGATGAAGGCGTAGTCTTCCGGGTAGTCGATGGTCCACCGGTGCGTCATCGAGAAATCCTGGCCGGTGTCCCAGGCCACGTTGCCCACCCGGAAGCGGTCGGGGTTTTCCCAGAAAAAGGGCGTGGTGTGCTCGCGCTCCAGCGGCCGGCGGGCTTCCCGCCAGGCTGTCTCCAGCGCGGCAAAGGGCATTACTTCCACGTCGTTGCCATCGGGAAAGGTGGCAGGGTGCAGGTTGCTCACAAAGTCGTAGCGGTCGGAGAAATGCAGGTAAAACCCCACCACCTCATCAATAATAGCCGGGTCGATGAGCGGGCAGTCGGAGGGAATTTTCAGTACCACGTCGGCGCCGTAGTGGCGGGCTGCCTGGTAGTGGCGGTCGAGCAAATCGAGGGCGTCGCCGCGGAAACAGCTCAGGCCGTGCGTGGCGCAGCATTCGGCCACGGCGTCATCGGCGGCTTCGGTAGTGGTGGCCACTACCACGGTGCCAGCCAGTTGGGCGCGCTGCACCCGCTCTACCATGCGCACCAGCAGCGGCTGGCCGGCTAGCGGCAGCAGCACCTTGCCGGGCAGGCGCGAGGAGCCCATGCGGGATTGCACTACAGTTAGGATTTTCGGCAAAGACATGGTAGAGAAGTAGCTAGCCGGTTAATTGGTATTAAGCGGTAAACAGCTGGTACAAGGAAGTTCTAAAGTTGAAAAAGCAGGACGGTTTTATAGTCGCGTCGTTATTAGTCGTTATTAATGGACAACCAGCGAGCCGTCGGCTGCGGCTGCGGCGGCGGAAGAAGTGAATTCTTCGGGCTGGTACTGGCGCAGGAAAGCCGGGGCGCTGCCCTCGAATCGGCTGAAGCCCCGGCAGATAGCCGCAATGCGCCGGGCCGAGGTGCCGCCGTTTTGCCACGGCTGCTTGCGCTTGAGGTCTTCCACGTCGAAGTAAGAGTGCACGGGTTTGCCCAGGGCCAGCCCCACGTACACCACCGTCGAATACTGTGTGATGAGCTCGGCGCAGTTGGCAATCATGTGGTCGGTGTTGCCTTCGGTGTACACCAGGGTGCCGGGTGGGGCATACCGCTTGATTTCGGCCACGGCGCGGTCGGCTTGCTCGTTGGGGTGGAGCTTGAAAATCATCGGCCGGCCCGCGGCAATGCGCGTGCAGTTGGCAATGAACTTGCGGCGGTTGTCGGGGGTGAAGGTTTCGCGCAGGTCGGAGGTGGCCACCAGCACGTAGCCGTGGTGCGGGAAGTCGTTGTGGCGCAGCTTTTCGGCGTCGTCAAAGTTGGGAATGCCGGTTACCACCAGCTTGTCGCGGTCGACGCCCACATACGCGAAATGCTCTTTGTAGCCCTCCGAGGCCACACAGTAGATGTCGCAGCAGTTGGCCAGGCCGTTGAGGGCCGTGCCGATGGCCAGAATCGGCATCCAGTTGAGCTTGCGGATGAGGCGGGCCCACCAGTTGAGCGGGTCGGTCATGCCTTCCTGCACGAAGATGGTTTTGGTGCGGCGCACCAGCGGCCAGGGTACTATCACGTCGGAGCAGCACACCAGAAGGTCGTAGGTGTTGCCGTATTGGCGGGCTTCGAAGTCGTTGGCGAGGCCGTGCTGGGCCAGGTATTTATCGGCCTTGGCCTTGATGGCGCCCGTCACAATGGTTTTGTTGAGCCCCCCGGTTTTGAGCAGAAACCGGTAAAAGCCGCGCTGCCAGCCGTCGTAGTAGAGCTGGCTGAAGTAAGGTTCAAATTCGTCTTCGAGCAGCTGCGCAATCTGGTGCATCTGCGTGGTTTGGTTGGGCGAACCAATGAGAAAGAGGACCTTTTTTCGGGACATGCAGGAGGAAACAATGACGCAACCGGACCACAAACGCACCGCCTCGTTTCACCGCTTGCGCATCAGCTCCACCGCTTGCACAGCGGACGCAGCGGGAAACCAGGCTCGTGGCCAAGGTACTGAAGAAAGGCGAAGTAACCACACCGCCATGTCCCGTCCGAGAAGAGGGAATTAACTAATTGTGAGGATTTCACGCCCTTAACCAGCCATAGGGACGGGCCTATTAATCTGATTATTCGGTTTAATGCCTATTCGGCGGCACCGGGGTCCTCGCTTATTGCTTCCGAAACCGTGGGCTCGGGCATTTCTTCCACCACCGGCAGGGTGATGGTGGCAATGGTGCCGCGCCCCCGGCGCGATACCAGCTCAAACTGCCCGCCCAGCAGCGCGGCGCGGTTGTAGAGGCTGGTGAGCCCAATGCCCTTGACCATGCCCACGGTGGTGGCCACGTCGAAACCGGCCCCGTTGTCCTCCATGCTGATGTTGACGTGGTGGTTCTCATGCACCACGTGCAGGGTGGCTTCTTCGGCGCGGGCGTGCTTCATCACGTTGCTCAGCAGCTCCTGCACCATGCGGTAGATGGCCACGGTGAGCACCAGCGGCAGGGGCTGCTCGAGGCCGGAAAGGTAGAGGTGCAGGCGCAGCTTGTCGGGCGGAATGTTCTTGCACAGCTTTTGCAGCGCCACGGCCAGCCCAAAGTCCTCCAGAATGCTCGGGGTGAGCTCAAACGACACGCTGCGCGTGGCTTTAATGGCCTCTTCCAGCAGGGCCAGGGCGGCCCCGGTAGCGGCCGGCGCATCGGCGCTTTCTTCCAGGTGCAGCTTGGTGGCGTAGAGCAGCTGGCCCACGCCGTTGTGCAGGGCTTCGGAAATGCGCTTGCGCTCGATTTCCTGCGCCAGCAGCACCATTCGGAAGGTTTCGCGCTGCTGCTGGGCCCGGAAATTGGCCGCCGCCTCGTGCAGGCGGTTGCGCTCCGTCACGTCGTGCAGCATGAGCAGGCCGCCCCCGTCGGGGTTCAGCGAGATGGCCGTCAGCTCAAAGTCCCGGTCGGGCGCGGTCTGCTTGAAGGGCTGGTGGAAGTGCGGGCGGTGCGCCCCGTGCAGCAAGTGGTCGACGATGCGGCCCGGCGCCGAGCTGCGGTCAAACGGCAGGCAGGCAAATACGTCCTGGCCGATGGCGTCGGCTTCGGCCCGGCCGGTGAGGGCTTCCATGGCGCGGTTCCAGGCCGTGAGGCGGCCGGCGGGGTCGAAGGCCGCCACCCCGTCGAGGGAGTGGTTGAGCAGGCTTTTGGTGAATTGCTGCTCCTCAAGGAGCTGCTTCTTCATTTGCTCCGACTCCGTTACGTCGATGGCGAAGAGGACGGCCTGGCTGCGCTGCTGGTCAAAAAAGCCGTAGTTCTGGAAATACAGGTGCTGGCTCTTGGTCTCGATGTTGCCCACGAAGTTGACCGGCTCGCCCGCCAGCAGGCGCCGTATGGGTTCGGAGAGCGTGGGAGACGTCTTGAAGACGGACTGACCCACCAGGTCCTTGCTTTCGACCCCGATGCGCCGCAGGCCGGCGCCGGCCACCTCCAGGTACTCGCCCGTGGGCGAGAGGCGGGCAAACAACATGGGCAGGTTGTCGAGCAGCTGCTGCACTTGGCGGTTGCGGTAGTCCAGCTCTTCTTCCACGGCGCGCCGGCCGGTCTCGTCGCGCACCAGCCCCACGAGGCTTTCGGGCTTGCCCTGGGCGTCGTACTGCACCTTGCCGTGCGCCGATAGGTAGTGGACGGTGGCGTCGGGCCAGTTCACGCGCAGCTGCATGTCGAGCGGGTGGCCGTGCTGCACGGTGGCCTGCAGGGCCCGCTGCACGGCCACCACATCGTCGGGGTGCACGGCGCTTTGCAGCACCGAAAACGAGGTGGGTGCCGGGTCGTGGGGCCGGCCAAAGCAGCGCTGGGCGCGCGCGTCCCACTCCAGCAGGTTGGTGGCCAGCGTCCAAACCCAGACCCCGGTGCCGGAGGCGGCCAGGGCCAGCTGCAGCTGTTCGTCGCTGCGCTGCCGCCGCTCCACGGCCTGGCTCAGGGCCGTCACGTCTACCACGGCCAGCTGCGCAATGGGTATGCCCGTGGCCGACGTGCCGGCCGTGCCTTCCAGGTGCGCCACAAAGTCGGCTCCGGCCGAGGTTTGCAGGTGCAGCTCCACCGTGTGGCGCTGCCGGTTTTTTAGAATGTTATCAAAGAAAGCCCGGAAGTCGTCGCGGCTTTTTGGGCTCACAAACAGCAGGAAGCGGCGGTCGGTGAGGCGCGAGACCGTGGTGCCCAGCAGGCGGCAGGCACGGTCGTTGAGCTGCGCAATGCGGCCATCGGGGCGCAGCGAAAAAAGCGCGGCGGGCGCAAAGTCGTAGAGCTCGGCGTATTGCGCCCGCGACGCCTCGGCGGCCAGCCGCGCGGTTTCGGCGGCGGCCTGGGCGGCCAGCAGCTCCTCGTTCTGCATTTCCAGCTCAATCTGGTGCACTTGCAGCTCCTGCACCAGGCGCTGCACTTCGGGCGATGTTCCGGCGTCCTTTAGCTTGGCGCTCAGTTCCTCCACGCGGGGTTGTGTGGCCCAGTTGCGCAGGCGCTGTTGGGCCTGGGTAGCCAGCGTGGGGTCGGGTAGTTTTGGCATTGGGACACGAACAACAGCGGCGGCTCCTACTTACTTAATCAACCCATCGGCCAGCGCTATTTTCACAAGCGCGGCCGTATTCTTCGCTTGCGTCTTTTCCAGAATGTTTTGGCGGTGGGTTTCCACGGTGCGCTTGCTGGTGAAGAGCTGGTCGGCAATCTCGGCGTTGGTCAGGCCTTCGGCAATCAGCTGGAGCACCTCCATTTCGCGTTTCGACAGCAGCTGGGATTTCTGGGCGGCAGCCGGCGGGGGGCCGCTGGCGTTCCAGTCCAGCACCTTGTGCAGCATGGCCAGCCCCACTTCCGAACACAGAAACTGCTTGCCATCCATCACCATCCGAATGGCGTGGATTATCTCTTCCTTGCCGGTGCTCTTGAGCAGGTAGCCGCTGGCCCCCGCATCGAGCATGCGCCCAATGTAGAGCTCCTCCACCAGCATGGACAGCGCGAGGATGCGCACCTCGGGGTATTCCTCGCGCAGGCGCAGGGTGGTGGCGTAGCCGTCCATCACGGGCATGTTGATGTCGATAAGCACCAGGTCGGTGGGGATGTTGGGGAGCTGGTCGAGCAGTTCCTGGCCATTGCCGGCCGTGCCTACTACCTCCAGGGCAGGTTCGTGCTCCAGCAACGACCGGATGCCATCCCGAACAATGGGGTGGTCATCAACTAAAAAGACGCGAATCATGGCAGTAGCAGCTTTAAAAGTGAGAGTGTGCCAGCAGCGGTTCAGGTAGGAGCCGACTTGCTGTTTGCCATTGCGCAATTGGTAGAAAGGGTAGGATACTAGTCAATATACGATGATTTTTCAGGAATAAATCTAGTTTGACCAGCTTAATTATGTCCTTCTGGCGGAATCAACAGGTTGGTTGGCGTTAAGCCGGGTCCTGGTTGAGCTATAATCCGCTCCCAGCTGACTTGGGCGCGAGGAGTGAGGCGGAAAAGTGGCTGATGACCGTGAAGATAAAAAACTTCAGCCCAAGCTTCAGCGCACCCGGCTAAGGTATACGCTGCCGCTTGGGCTGAGTTTAAATATCTTTATATAAATCACTTACATTAATACAAGTGCTGAGCTGAGCGGGGTAGACACTCGCACCCAGACTTTCTTATAGATAGTGTAACTGACCGCGTGGAAAGGAAGGCGGTGACTAGGAAGGGGGGTATGGGGAGTCCTTATGCAGGAGCCAGGCAAAAGCTGGCTGGGGCTATTCGTCCTCGTCGGGCAGGGCCTGCCAGAACTCCAGGACCGAAGGCGAGAGCCGGGCGGCTAAAAAGTCGACCAGGGAGTGGCCGCGCTTTTCCAATAAAAAGCGCTTGAAGTCGGGAATGGCGCGGGCCGATGCCAGGCCGCGGGATTCGGCGTGGGTCCGGCGGGAGGCCGGGAGGGTTGCCAGCCAGGCCGCGAAGTCGGCGTGGGTGGCCTCTACCTTGCGGGCTTCGCGGTAGTAGAGGTACGTAGTGAATGCGATGTCGCCGAGGGCCCCTTGGGGCATTGCAAAACTGATGTTTGGTGTCATTTTAGCGGGGAAACATTGGCATTTTCCTGGCCCGCTCCTTGGGCTGGAAAGTCCCACCGTGGAACTATTACAAAGTTCAGTTGGGATTTTCCGCGTTTTATCCCCCTAAATACGGGTTGTCGGTAGGCGTCATACTTAAAAAAAGCTACGCACTAATCGCGGCGCGGCCCGCCACTTAAGCTGCAGGGCCGCAAGCAGGCCGGTATTGAGCCTACTTCTTCACGACCCGAATACTGACCCGCCGGTTGAGGGCGCGGCCGATGGGCGTATTGTTGGGCATCACAAAGTACTTGGGGCCGTAGCCCTTGGCCTGCAGGCGGTCGGGGCTCACGCCCCGCCGGGCCAGGGCCAGCATGGCGGCACGGGCGCGGTCGTCGCTGAGCTGGTAGTTCAAATCGGCACTACCGGTGCTGTCGGTGTAGCCGCCGATTTTGACTACTGCATTCGGAAACGATTTGATGATACGGGCAATGTTATCCAATTGCGGTGCCGACTCGGGGGTCAGCGTGGCCTTGCCGGGCTCGAAATTGATGCGGTCGAAGTTAATCCAGCCCTTGGTCCGGTTTACCGAATCTACCTCCACCGGCGACGCTAAAAATGTATAGAGGCGGTTTTCGGTAGAATTAGCGCCCACCTTCAGGGTCGTCCCATTGGCCAGCGTCAGCTTAATGGGGCGGCCGATGTCGTAGATGTAGGTGTCGCGGTCCTTATCGTAGCGGCCCGGCGCTGCACCGCTGTTATTACTAGCGGCGATGGGTTTATTGCCGGTGGCCGAAGCCTGATTGCCGGAAACCAGCGAAGCCGATTCCATGCCCTCGTTCTTGCTACCATTGCCGGAAAGGGGCCGCGAAAAATAGCCGCTCCCGAAAATGAACCCTAAGCAGACGGCCAGTAGCAGCAATGCGCCCCATTGCCAGCGCAGCCCGGTAGCACCAGTCGCGCCAGTCGCAGCGAAGGCCGGGCCCGAAAGCGGCGGCCCGAGCCAGCCGGGCGAGTGTGCAGAAACCGCCTCATAAGGTGGTGACTTGGGCCAGGGGGGAGGCGCGGACAGGGCCTGCATATTGGCTTCGAGCTGCCGCGACAGGTTGCGTTCGGTTTCGGCGATTGGGCGGGGGTGCGGCTGCGCCGTGTCAATGGCAGTCTTGAGCAGCGCCAAATCAATGACATTTTTTTGCGACCGCAGCCAGTCCGAGAGCTCGGTAGCCGAAAAGTTATTCTTGACAACGACTTTCCCTAACGCTCCCAGCACAGCCATGGCCACAACTTGCATAAGCGTGCCGTAGGTAGCGGGCCGTAATCCGGCTCCCTCCGCAATCTGGTTGACCGTACTGCTGTACGCATCGCCTAGCAGCGAATAAGGCAGGTTGGAGTTGGGCTCGTGCCATTCGGAAGCCTTCAGGCTCAGCGTCTGCTTCAAGGACTTGGTGAAGTCCGTCGTCTGTACTAATTCGAGTAGTGTTTCGGGTGGGTACCCATGTTCTAACCGGTTTTGGAGACCCTTGAGCACAATTGGCACCGATTTGAAAATTGCCTTTCCCACGCTTGCATCGGGTTCCCCTAACACAGCACTAAGATGCCCAATGGCGGGAATGGTGAAATAGGAATTTACGGATTCGACTAAGTTGTTTTTCATAATCGTAAATGGAATATAGATAGCTGATTATGAAGCTTGTTGGAGCAAGCGCCATTGTGCATAAACGATGGCTAGACACTGATACACTTCCTGGATGTGACGATAGAAATCAAGGCCTTCGACCGCTGGAATTCTATTAATAATCGGTTAATAAATGCCAAGCTATTGTGTGCCCATTAACCTTTTTTGCCGCTCACTTGAATTGGAATCCTGGCTAAACTCTACAAGGAGTTTTTAATAAAAAAGATACGGAATATTATCAAAAAAATCGTTATTATTTACAAGGGAAGTGGTGTAGATATATCTGATAACAAATGGGTTAACCTTAACCTTGTATTTCAAAACCACCTTTGTTATCAACGGAATTATATGAAAAGGAACAGGGCAAATAATTCCTAAAAAAGCTTGAATTATTAAGCTTGATTAGCTCACTATTGCGACGAGTTTTACCCTGAAATCTGCTTGGGTATTTTCGAGGCCGGCCGATTAACAGCCGGTTTTTAGCTGGATACAGTTGAAATCACCCGTTTTGGTGATGGAGCGTTCCACGCGGTCCAATGTTGAGCTAATTTTGGGGCTGCCATGAACGACCCGGAAATCCGCGCCTTGCTCTACCCGCTGCTCACGGGCGGCGTGTACGTAGACGAACTGCCCACGGGCACGACCCGCGCCGATGTCGTGCACATCACGCCCGCCTTCATGCACGGCTACGAGGTAAAGGGCGACGGCGACACCCTACAGCGCGTGGCCAACCAGCTGCGCTGCTACGGCGAGGTCTACGATTTCGTGACCTTCGTCGTCACCGAAAAGCACCTGCTCAAGCTGCTGCCCCTGCTGCCCGACTGGGTGGGCGTGCTGGTAGCCTCGGCCGACGGCCTGCGCGCCCACCGCGCCGCCGGCTACAACGCCACCGTGGAGCGCGCGCCCATCGCGGGCCTGCTGCTGCTGGAAGAAGTAAAGCAGTTCCTGATGGCCCGGGGCCTGGCCGGCGTGAGCACGCTGCGGAGCCGCGAAGTGGGCCACTACCTGCGCACCACCAACACGGTGCCGCTGTCCTGCCTGGCCCAGTACGTGCGCGACCGGCTCATTGCCCGCCTGCCCGAGCGCCTGCTCATGCGGGCCGAGCGCAAGGCCGAGCGGGAACGGCTGCCGCCGCGCAAGAAAAAGGCCAAGCGC
Source organism: Hymenobacter plasmatis (assembly GCF_020711255.1). Taxonomy (GTDB): domain Bacteria; phylum Bacteroidota; class Bacteroidia; order Cytophagales; family Hymenobacteraceae; genus Hymenobacter. The sequence continues at coordinate 130,838 of NZ_JAJFAW010000009.1, read as the reverse complement.
AAGAAGCCCGCACCGCGCAAAAAAGCCCGGGCCGCTTAGCAGCCCAGGCTTTTTTAGCTCAACTTTCAGCTCAATTCGGGGGCTACTTCTTTTTTAAAGCCGCGGCCACGGCCTGGTTCAGCAGCGGCTCCATTACGCGGTAGCCGGCCAAGTTGGGGTGCACGCCGTCTTCGCCGTAGGTCTTTCTCAGGCCCTGTTGCTCATCGGCCAGGGCCGAGTGGTAGTCCAGGTACACGCAGCCACTCTTGGCGGCGTAGGCTTTGAGTTGCTGGTTGAGGGCCACGATTTTGGGGGCGGGGTTTAGGCCTTTGCGCCACCAGAAGTCGGCCGCGGGTGTAATCGAGCTCAGCACCACCCGGATGCGGTGGGCCTGGGCCAGCTCCACCATCGTCATGATATTGCCGAGGGTGGTTTGCGGGTTGTAGGGGCCATTGTTTTCGGCTACGTCGTTGGTGCCGATGAGCAGTACAACTACGGCCGGGTGCAGGTCAATAACGTCTTGCCGGAAGCGCAGTACGGTCTGCCCTGATGTCTGCCCGCTGATGCCGCGCCCAATGTAGCCATAGGGCTTGCCGGCAAAAAAGGCCGTGTCTGCCTTGGGCCAGCCTTCGGTGATGGAATTGCCCAGCAGCACCACGCGGGGTGCGCCGGGCTGCGGCGCGGGCAGCCGTTGGTTGGCCGCGGCGTAGCGCTGCAGGTTGGGCCAGTCGTTGTGCAGCAGGTATTCCCGCTGCCGGGTGTAGGCTTCGTCGGCTGCTTTTTTGGCCTCGGCGGTGGTGGGCTGCTGCGCCTGCGCGACGATGGGGGCGAGAAAGGCTCCGCAGACGAGGAGTGCGACTCTGAATGATTGCGTAAACGTCATAGCAAGGGTATAAACGCTGTTATAAAACAATCGTCTGTCTATCGTCTGTCATGCAGAGCGCAGCGAAGCATCTTATCGCCGTTGAACAGTTGGTTCTAACCTGATAAGATGCTTCGCTGCGCTCTGCATGACAGACGATTAAGGGCACAGCCGGCGAGAGGCGACAGTAGGCCTTTAGTTAACCACCAGCGTCATAATGGAGTGCGCCGCCGATGTGGTTTTGGCGCCCTGGCCCGCCAGCCACAGCTGGAAATCCAGGGGCTTGTCGGTCTGGTTCATCACGACCACGGCCACGCTGCCGTCGGGGTTGCGGAAGGCGGTGGTTTGCAGCGCGTCGCGGTTGGAGGAACTGACGATGCGTTTGGCGCCGGGGCGGATGAACTTCGAGAAGTGGCCGATGTAGTAGTAGGCGTTGGTGTAGATGAGCTTGCCGGCTTTGGTGTCGGCGATGAGGGGCGCGTAGCAGAAGTTGCCCACGTGGTTTGGGCCGCCGGTTTCGTCGAGGAGCACGTTCCAGTCGGTCCAGCCCACGGTGCCGGCGTTGAAGTCGCCAATCATCGACTGGCCGTACTTCTCGCCCAGGTCCCAGCGGTCGACTTTGGCCAGCTCGAACTTTTCGAGACAGCCTTCGGTGAAAATCAGGTTTTTGTCGGGGTAGGTTTCGTGCACGCGCTTCGCGTTGTCGAAGAGCATGCCGCTGCCGGTCCAGGTTTCGTACCAGTGGTAGCCGATGCCCCACACGTACTTGGCGGCCTGCGGGTCGTCGAGCACGGTGCTGGACCGCTGGTAGAGCAGGTCGCGGTTGTGGTCCCAGGCAATGAGCTTTTTGTTGCCCAGCCCGGCCTTGGCCAGGGTGGGGCCGAGGTAGCCTTTAATAAAATCCCGCTCGTCCTCGCCGGTGAAAATGCAGGACTCCCAGCGCTGGGTGGCCATGGGCTCGTTCTGCACTGTGAGGCCCCAAATGGGAATTCCCAATTGCTCGTAAGTCTTGATGAACTTCACGTAGTAGTCGGCCCAGGCCTGGCGGTACTGGGGCAGCAGCTTGCCGCCGTGCAGCATCTCGCCGTTGGTTTTCATCCAGCCCGGCGGGCTCCAGGGGCTCACGTAAAGGGTGAGCTTGCCGCCGGCCGCGGCCATGGCCTGCTTGATGAAGGGGATGCGAAACTGCTCGTCGTGCTTCACGCTGAAGGTTTTCAGCGCCGCGTCTTTGTCGGCTACGTAGGTGTAGCTCCCGCTCGAAAAGTCGGAGCTGTGGATGCTGGTGCGGGCCAGCGTGTAGCCGATGCCGGCCGTGGGGCTGTAGTAGGCCTGCAGAAACTCCTGCTGCTGGGGCTTGGGCAGCTTGGCGAAGGTTTCGGCCGAGGCATCGGTGAGCGCCCCGCCAATGCCGAGCATGGTCTGGAAGGTGTGGCCGGGGTCCACGAACACGCACACCTGGGTTTCCAGCGGCTGCCCGGCGGGCTGAAAGGCAAGGGCGTCGCCGGCCGCGAGGCGCTGGGTGGTATTGGCCGCCGTGGTGTAGACCTTGGCCGTTTTGCCAGCCGCTGAATAAGGCGCGCCAGGGGTGGGCTTGCTGGATTTTTGGGCCGTGGCGCTGCCAATGCTCAGCGCCGATATAACCAGGAGGGGAAGGAGTTTTTGTGGCATAGGCAGCAAGGTAGGCAAAGCGCTATATACACGCCATACTACCACACGTAGGTGCCCACGGCGCCGGGCGCCAGCTCAGAAAGTAGCAGCTTTCCCTGGTAGCGAATGTTGAAGGCTTGGGCGGTGGGCCCGGCGTTGTGCACGATGACAACGCGGAGGCCATTTGGCGTCCGGAAGGCCACGTTGGGCAGCCCGTCGAGCATGTTGGAGGCAATGCGCACGCTGCCTGGCCGCACAAACTTGCTGGCGTGGGCGATGATGTAATAGGCCGGGTTGCGCGTCACGGCGTTGCCGGCCAGGGTCAGGGCGCCCAGGCATTCGGTGCAGCCGCCGGGCGTGTGCGGGTTTTGCTGCGGGTCGGCGGCCAGGTTCCACTCCAGCACGGTGCGGGCCCAGTTGCGCGTGGCCCCAATGATGAGCGTTTTGGTGTGCCAGCCCAGGTCCCCAGCGAACTTGCCGGGCGCCCCAATCCACTGCTCGGTGAAGTAGACGTTCTTGTCGGGGTGGGCCTCGTGCACCTGGCTCAACGCCTCAATGGGCCCAGCGTACAAGTGGAAAGCCGAGCCATCGACGTACTGCCGAGCCTCCTTGTCATTTAGCACCGTGATGGGGTAATCGGGCCGGTCGGCATTGTGGTCGTAGGCAATGATTTTCGTATCCAGCTTCGCGGTGCGGAAAGCCGGCCCCAGGCTGTGCTTGATGAACTCGGCCTGCTGCTCGGCCAGCATCAGCAGGCTGGGGTTGTTGCCGGGGTGCAGGGGCTCGTTTTGAATGGTAATGGCATCAATGCGAATGCCAGCGGCCTTCATGCCCTGGATGTATTTCACGAAATACTGCGCGTAGGCATCGTAAAACTCCGGCTTAAGGCTGCCGCCTTTGGAGTTGCCGTTGGTTTTCATCCACGTCGGCGGCGACCACGGCGAGGCCAGAAGCTTGAGCTGGGGGTTGATGGCCAGGATTTCTTTCAGCACCGGAATCAGGTGCTCGCGGTCGGGGGCGAGGCTGAACCGGCCCAGGCTGGGGTCGGTCTGGCCATCGGGCAGGTCGTCGTAGCTGAATACCCGGTCGTCGAGGTCGGAAGCGCCGATGCTCAGGCGCAGGTAGCTCACGCCAATGTTGGGGCCGTCAGTACCAAACAGCTCGCGCAGCAGCTTAGCGCGGGCCCCGGCGTCCATCCGGTGCAGCAGCATCGCGCTGCCGCCGGTGAGGCAATACCCAAACCCGTCGATGGTCTGGAACGCTTGGTTTTCATCGACTTCAATGGTTGGGTTAGGGTTGGCTGCCGCGCCGAAGGCCAGCCGGCCCGGCTGCAATCGAAACAGCGATGCCTTGTCGGGGGTGGTGAGCCACAGCGCCGCGCCGGCTGCTTTGGCAGCTTTGGGTCGGGGATGCGCGGCTTGTTGGGCGCGGCCATCGAGGGCCAGTAGGGCAAAGGCCAGCAGCTGCCAGCAGCGGGAAGAAAGGGGCATGGAGTTCAGCAGAAACGCCCACGGCAAGCTTGGGCTGCTGAAAGGTATTGAGCGGAAACCCAATTGGGCTGAAAAGCAAAAAGTCCCGGCGCGAATGCGACCGGGACTGTTGCTGTAGAGAGAGGACTCGAACCTCTAATTTTACTAGCGAGATAGGCTAGCGCGTCTGCCAGTTCCGCCACCCCACAAGGTATTTATGTAAAGGTAGCCAAACTTTTCGCCGATGTAAAGGAAATGGCCAATATTATTTTTTCCTTAACATTCTGTATATGAGATATATCACCGCAATCGATTGCAGTGGAGAAGGAAGCCCAACCTGCCCTGATTCGCTGCAAACGCAGATTCCTCGCTCCGCACCCGCCGATTTATCTTTGATAGAATAAACATTAAAAATAGTGAGTGAGAATTTCATTCGCAAAATCATCCATTTGGACATGGATGCATTTTATGCTTCTGTGGAGCAGCGAGATAACCCCGACTTGCGCGGGCGGCCGGTGGCGGTGGGCGGCGCCCGGGAGCGGGGCGTGGTAGCAGCGGCCAGCTACGAGGCCCGCGAATACGGCGTGCGGTCGGCCATGCCGTCGACCACGGCGCTCCGCAAATGCCCGGAGCTGGTGTTTGTCTCGCCGCGCTTCGACGTGTACAAGGAAGTGTCGCGGCAGATTCGGGCCATTTTCGCCGAGTACACGCCGCTTATTGAGCCGGTGTCGCTCGACGAGGCCTACCTCGACGTTACGCACAACCTCAAGGAGCTGGCCTCGGCCACCCAGATTGCGCGAGAAATCCGGGCCAAAATCCTGGCCGAAACCCAGCTCACGGCCTCGGCGGGCATCTCCTACAATAAGTTTCTGGCCAAGCTGGCTTCCGACTACCGCAAGCCCAACGGCCAGTTTGTGGTGCGGCCCGAGCAGGGGCTGGCGTTTGTGGAGGGCCTGGCTGTGGGGCAGTTCCACGGCGTGGGGCCGGTCACGGCGGCTAAGATGAACCAGCTGGGCATTTTCAACGGGGCCGATTTGCGGGAGCAGACCGCCGAGTTTTTGCAGCAGCAGTTTGGCAAGGCCGGGCACTACTACTTTGCCATTGCCCGCGCCCAGGACCACCGCCCCGTGGTGGCCGACCGCCTGCGCAAGTCGGTGGGCTCCGAAACCACCTTTGACCAGGACCTGACCCTTTTCCCCGACTTGATGGATGGGCTGCGGCCTTCGGTAGAAGAAGTGTGGGAGTATTGCCAGCGCACCGGCATCCTGGGCCGCACCATCACGCTGAAGGTGAAGTACGCCGACTTCCAGCAAATAACCCGCAGCCGCAGCACGGTGGGCCCCATCCCCAGCCAGGCAGCGCTCGAACGGCTATGCAAGGAGCTGGTCGAGTCGTTGTTTCCGCTGCCCAAAGGCGTGCGGCTGCTCGGGGTGTCGCTCTCCAACCTGAGCAACGGTCAGCACGCCGCCGGCCGCCAACTGACGTTGAGCTTTTAGGAGAGGGGAGCCAAGGCGGCAGGAATGTAGCGCGGACTTTGTAGTCCGCGTCCCCGCGCTGTTGGGCTGTCGTTCGGGTTCCGCCGGGGACGCGGACTACAAAGTCCGCGCTACAATCGTCCGGCATTCCTCTCCCAAGGAGAGGCGTCGGGCCGTGCTCGGTAGGGGTGAGATTCCACGGGATGAGTTCCTTCCACCTCAACGCAACCCTCCTTTAGGAATTTCTGCCTTTCATTTATTGTTTATTTAAATATGCTTCTAGCGCAGTGCCATCCTGCCAAGCCGGAATTGCACTGCTTCTCGATGAGACGTGGTGGATTTAAGATTGTGAATAGGTACTTTTCGCAACCTTATTGGTAGGTTTTTGACTTTAAGGGGATACTTGGTGCGATTGTAGCACAGTCGCTGTCACCTTTTGCCCCCAAATCAGCTCATTCATGTAGCGCGGCCCCGGGCTGGTGCTCTGTTTTTCTCGCTCTGAAATTCTTCTTCGCATGCAAGCTTCCCGTTTGAAAGTAGGATTGTTGTCGACGCTGGCCTTGGTTGGGCTGGCCTCTTACTCCGTTTACCAGGGCACGCCGCCGCGCGACCAGGTGGTGCTGGGCACCATGCTGCAGGGCCTGGGCGTGCTCCACTACCAGCCCGAAAAGCTCGACGACCAGTTCTCGCAGCGCGTGTTCGACCTTTACCTCAAGCGGGTAGACGTGAACAAGCAGCTGCTGCTGGCGCCCGAAGTAGCCCAACTGCGGCAGTACCAAACCAAGATTGACGACGAGCTGAAGGGCGGCACCCACGAGTTTCTGGACGTGACCAGCAAGCTGCTGAGCAAGCGCACCCTGGAAATTCAGGCCTTGTACCGCCAGATTCTGGCCAAGCCCTTCGACTTCACGGTGCAGGAAAGCCTGGAAACCAGCCCCGAAAAAGCGGCTTTCGCGCCCACCGCGGCGGTGCAGCGCGAGCAGTGGCGCAAGCTGCTGAAGTACCAGACCCTGGCCCAGCTCTCGGAGCTGATGGACGAGGAAGCCCGCAAGAAAGACAAGCCGCTGGCGGCCGCCACGCCGGGCACCTCACCTGCCGCAACGTCGGAGCGCCCGCGCACGCCGGCCGAACTGGAGGCCGCCGCCCGCAAGCGCGTGCTGAAGTACTATGACGAATACTTCGCCGACCAGCTGCAAAACGACGACAACGACCACCTGGCCGAGTTTGCCAACGTCATTGCCAACACCTACGACCCCCACACCGAATACTTTGCGCCCATTGCCCGCGACAACTTCGACATTGCGATGTCGGGCCGGTTGGAGGGCACCGGCGCGCAGCTGCAGGAAGACGAAGGCCACCTCAAGGTAACCGACATTGTGGCCGGGTCGGCCTCGTTCCGGCAGGGCGAGCTGAAGGTGGGCGACATTATCCTGCGCGTGGCCCAGGGCGCGGCCGAGCCCGTGAGCGTGGAAGGCATGCGCTTTGAGAAAGCCGTGAAGCTGATTCGCGGCCCCAAGGGCACCGAAGTACGCCTGACGGTGCGCAAGCCCGACGGCGCCGTTGTGGTCATCCCCATCATCCGCGACGTGGTGGTGATTGAGGAAACCTACGCGCAGTCGGCCATTATCAAGCAGGGCGGCAAAAACTACGGCTACATTCACCTGCCGGGCTTCTACGCCGACTTTGGCGGCAAAGGGGGCCGCAGCAGCGCCGCCGACGTGAAAACCGAGCTGGCCAAGCTGAGCAAGGAAAACGTGGCGGGCGTGATTCTCGACCTGCGCTACAACGGCGGCGGCTCGCTGCAGGACGCCGTGGAAATGGGTGGCCTTTTCGTGCCCAGCGGCCCCATGGTGCAGGTAAAAGCCGGCCGCGGCCGCCCCACCGCCCTCGACGACAAAGACCCCCAGGTGCAGTACGCCGGCCCGCTGGTGGTGATGGTGAACAAGTACAGTGCCTCGGCGTCGGAGATTCTGGCCGCCGCCATGCAGGACTACCGCCGCGCCATCATCGTGGGCAGCACCACCTATGGCAAGGGTACTGTGCAGCAGATTATTGACCTCGACAACGCGGTGTCGCCCGAGGCCAAGGCCCTGAAGCCCCTGGGCTCGCTCAAGCTCACCATCCAGAAGTTTTACCGCGTGAACGGTGGCTCTACGCAGTTCAAAGGCGTGGTGCCGGACATTACCCTGCCCGATGCCCTCACCTCGTTTGCCAAAGGTGAGCAGGAGTCGGAGTACCCGTTGCTGTGGGATGAAATTTCGCCCGCTGCGTTCCAGCCCAGCAACACGGTGCCGGCCATCGACAAGCTGCGCGCCGCCAGTGCCGCCCGGGTAGCGGCCAGCCCCGGCTTCCGCCTGATTACCGATGCCACCCAGCGCGCCACCGTTCGCCGCAAGCAAACCAACCTCTCGCTGAACCTGGCCGCCTACCGCGCCGCCCAGCAGCAGGTGCGCGACGCCAACAAGCAGCAGACGGCCGCGCAAAATGCCCTGCCTTCCCTGGAAGTAGCCCAACTGACCGCCGATGCCAGCGTAGCCGGCTCCGACTCGGCGGCTACCAAGCGGGCGGCCCGCTTCCTCAAGCCCCTGCGCAAAGACGCGGCTCTGGCCGAAGCCGTCGCCGTAATTGGCGACGAGCTGAAGTAAGCCGTCGGTTTTAGCTCAACCTGGATACCCACGCCCCCGTTGCGGCCCGCAGCGGGGGCGTGTGCGTTCCGGGCGGGCCGCTCTCTGGACGCAGCGCCGGAAGGGGGCCTGGGGTAAAATTGAAGCAGACTTGCTTTCAGCAGGTTCCCGCCATCGAAGCCGCCAGTTCTGCGTATGAATCAGCTCAACATTCCGGTTGTGTTTACCTTCGCCACATGCCTGATTCTGCCGCTGCCTCCGCGTCTATCCTCGCCGAACTCCGCGACGCATTTCCGCTCGATGACTTGCTGCTGGGCTTGCTGGACACCTCGCTGCAGGGCGTGGCGCTCTACTCGCCCGTGCGGGCGGCCAGCGGCGAAATCGTTGATTTCACCATCGATTACTTTAACCCCACTGCCCAGCGCATGGTGCAGCAGCCGGCCCAGCCGGCCGGCACCTACCTGGAGCACTTCCCGCACACCATTGAGACCGGCGTATTTGCCTTTCACCGCGAGGCCTTCGAATCGGGTGAGCCCGCGCGGATGGACATCAACTATCAGGGCGATGGCCTCGACAACTACTTCCGGCTGTCGGCCCGGCGGGTGGGGCGGGGGCTGCTAGTAAGCTTCAGTGACACGGCTCACCATGCCCGCACGGCCGTGGAAGTGGCCCTGCGCGAAAGCCAGGCCCGCGAACGCGCCGCGCTGGCCGAAGCCGAGCGCGAGCGCGCCGCCCTGCACGAGACCTTCATGCAGGCGCCGGCCATGATTTGCATCTTCGCGGGCCCCGAGCACGTGTTTGAGCTGGCCAACCCACTCTATCAGCAGTTGGTGGGCGGCCGGCCGCTGCTGGGCAGGACCATTCGCGAGGCCATGCCCGAACTGGCGGGGCAGCCCATTTTCGGCCTGCTCGACGAAGTGTACCGAACCGGCGAAACCTTCCGGGCCAACGAAATGCTCATCCAGCTCGACCATGCCAATGTGGGCGGGGCGAGGCTGGAAAAGCGTTATTACAATTTCAGCTACCAGGCCCGGTACGACACCAGCGGCGCCATCGACGGCATTATTGTGTTTGCCTTTGAGGTGACGGCGCAGGTACAGGCCCGGCAGCAGCTGGCCGCCAACGAGCGGCAAAGCGCCCAGCTAAACGAGGAGCTGGCCGCCGCCAACGAAGAGCTGCTGGCGGCCAACGAGGAAATCCGCTCCAGCAACGATGACCTGTTTCGGGCTCAGCTCCGGCTCAACGAGCTAAACCAGGAGCTGGAGGTTCGAGTGGCCGACCGCACCGCCCGCCTGCAACGCGCTCAGACCGAAGCCGAGCGCCAGCGCGCGCGCCTGGAGCGGTTCTTCATGCAGGCGCCGGCCGCCATCTGCATTCTCGACGGCCCCGACCTGGTATTTGAGCTGGTGAACCCTGGCTACCAGGCCCTGTTTCCGGGCCGGCAGCTGCTGGGCCAGCCGCTGGCCGAGGCCCTGCCCGAAATTGAGGGCCACGAGGCGCACCTCACCTTTCAGCGCGTTTTCGAAACGGGCATCACCAACGAAGAAAACGGCATTCTCATTCCCATTGCCCGGCCCGAAGACGAGGTGTTGGAAGACCGGTACTTCAACTACATTCAGCAGGCCCGCTACGACGAAGCCGGGCGCATCGACGGGGTGCTCGTGTTTGCCTATGAGGTAACGGAGCAGGTGCAGGCCCGCCAGCGCGCCGATGCCCTGCAGGCCGCCGCCCTCGAAGCGTCGGAACAGCTGGTGCATCAGCGCGAAACCCTCTACCAGGTGTTTGAGCAAACGCCGGCCAGCGTGGCCATTCTGCGCGGGCCCGAGCACCGGTTCGATTACGTGAACCCCGGCTACCAGGCCCTGTTTCCGGGCCGGCAGCTGCTGGGCCAGCCACTGGCCGAGGCCCTGCCCGAGACGGTGGAGTTTGGCTTCCTGGCCCTGCTCGACCAGGTGTATACCACCGGCGAGGCGTTTTTTGGGGCCGAGCTGCCCCTGCAGATGCGCGATACCGCCGGCAACCTGCTGCCCGAGGCCTACTTCACCTTCACCTACCAGGCGTACCACGACGGCGGCGCAGCGGTGGGGGTGTCCATCTTTGCCTTCGATGTGACCGAGCAGGTGAAAGCCCGCCAGCAAACCGCCGTGCTACAGGAAGAAATGCAGCAGCGCGATGCCCAGCTGCAAACGCTGTTTGAGCAGGCTCCCGTGGCCATTGCAGTGCTCCGCGGGCCCGCGCTGGTGGTGGAGCTGGCCAACCCGGGCATGTGCGCGCTGTGGGGCCATACGCGCGAAGAAGTGCTGGGCAAGGCCCTGCTGGACGGCATGCCCGAGGTGCGCGGCCAGGGCTTTGAGCAGCTGCTGGAAGGCGTGATGTCCACGGGCGAGGCGTATGTGGCCCAAGGGCAGGCAGTGGAGCTAATGCGCCACGGCCAGCTCGAAACCCTGTACGTGAACTTTGTGTACCAGCCCCTGCGCGACAGCAACGGCCAGATTACGGGCGTGGCCGCGGTGGCCACCGACGTGAGCGAGCAAGTGACCGCGCGGCAGCTGCTGGCCCAGGCCAATGAGGAAATGACGGCCGCCCACCTGGCCGTGAGCACCCGCAACCAAGAGCTGGCCCAGGCCAACCTGCAGCTCACGCGCACCAACCAGGACCTGGACAACTTCGTGTACGCCGCCAGCCACGACCTCAAGCAGCCCGTCAACAACCTGGCGGGTCTGTTTGAGGAACTGCGGCGGTCCACCGTGTTCCAAGACCCCGAGGAAAAGGACCTGCTCGAACCCATGGTAGAAGATGCCCTGCGCCAGCTGGGCACTACCATCAACGACCTGGCCGTGGTGGGGCAGGTGCAGCGCCTCCCGGAGCTAGCCGCCGAAACCGTGCTCATGGACGAGCTGACCCAGGAGGTGCTGCAAACCCTGCAGCCCCAGGTGCAAGCGGCCCGGGCCCGCATCACCACCGACTTCTCGGCCCGGCCCACGCTGTCCTACGCCCGCGCCAACCTGCGCACCATCGTGCTCAACCTGCTGAGCAACTCGCTGAAATACGCCAACCCTGCCCGGCGCTGCCGCATACACCTCTCCATGTGGGTGCAAGAGGACCGGCCCGTGCTGATGGTGGAAGACAACGGCCTGGGCTTCGACGTGCAGCGGCATCGCGGCGAGCTGTTCCACCTCTTCCGCCGCTTCCACGACCACACCGAGGGCACAGGAGTAGGCCTCTACCTCGTCAACCGCATCGTGCAGAGCAACGGTGGCCATGTGGAGGTAGAGAGCGAAGTAGGGGAGGGCACCACGTTTCGGGTGTATTTGTAATGCCTGGTTGGGCTAAAACGGTACGTCATGCCTAGCGCCGTCTGTCATGCAGAGCGTACGAAGCATCTTTACCCCAGTCGCAATCCAATCGTCTGTCATGCAGAGCGCAGCGAAGCATCCTATCACGCCTGAGCAAGTTCTGCAGCGGTGATAAGATGCTTCGCTGCGCTCTGCATGACAAGAGGCGCGACATGACAGGCGATTTCAGCCTATTTCCCTGCTAAAGGCTAAGTCCTGGCCTTAATTGGTATCCAGATTTCCTCTTCTGAGCCGGGGCCGTTGTTCTTATACTTTTCTCCCAGCAGCTCAAAATGGGGCCGGTCATCTAATAGATAGCCCGAGGCGGGCAGCCAGTTTTCGAAGATGTGCCGAAACGTTTGGTCGGCGGTGCTGTCGTCGGCGCGGTGTAGGAACACGGCGTAGAGGCCGCCGGGTAGCGTGAAGGTTTCCATGCCTTGCGGCACGCTGTCAAAGTCCGTTACCGCCACCGTGGCCCATTTCTCGAATTCGGTAGTTGGGCTAAAATCCTGGAAATAACCCGAGCCATAAAGCTGCATAGAGTAGAACTCGGGGCCCAGTGGATTTAGAATCTCCCGGCGCCGGGGCATAACGCTTTGCCACAGCTCGCGCGTTTTATTCTGCGCCAAAGACATGGTAATGCGCTTGCCGATTAATTTCTTTTCGGCCAGTTGCTCGATTCTCGGTTTCATAGCGAAAGCTAAGGGGCGGAGTAGAAATTGAGCTGGCCTTGCGCCTAATCGGAGCCCGCGGCCACGGAAAAGCCCGAGCTTTGCGAGGCGCCAGAGCCCGGATTGCCTTGGCTTCACTTTACCCTACGCTCCTATGAAGGCCTTTATTTTTGACCTCAACGGTACCATGATTCACGACATGGAATACCACACCCGCGCCTGGCAATACCTGTTTAATAACGACCTGGGCGGCCAGTTTACCTGGGACGAGGTGAAGCCGCAGATGTACGGCAAAAACCAGGAAGTGCTGGTGCGCATGTTCGGCCCCGACCGGTTTAGCGCGGCCGAAATGGACCGTCTTTCACTCGAAAAGGAGCGGCGCTACCAGCAGGAGTTTCTGCCGCACCTGCAGTTGCTGCCGGGCCTGCCGGAGTTTCTGGAAAGCGCCCACCAGCGGGGCATTCCCATGGCCATCGGCTCGGCGGCTATCCCGTTCAACATCGACTTCGTGCTCGATAACCTGAACATCCGGCACTACTTCCAGACCATCGTCAGCGCCGATGACGTGGTATTGAGCAAGCCCAACCCCGAAACTTTCCTCAAGGCCGCCGCCCAGCTGGGAGTTGAGCCGGCTGGCTGCATCGTGTTCGAAGACGTGCCCAAAGGCGCCGAAGCTGCCCACAACGCCGGCATGCAAGCCGTGGTGCTCACCACTACGCACGAGGAAGCTGAGTTTGCCCACCTGCCCAATGTGCTGCATTTTGCGCCGGATTTTACCGACGAGTTTATGCATGCCCTGGTCTAGCATGGTCTGGTTCGGGCGACCAGCGCTAGAGCGGTTTCTGAGTGAGTGTATAGCGGTAGCGCGGACTTTTAGTCCGCGCTTCTGTACACAGACTCCGAAACTGATTTTAATAGTCGAAGGCAGCGCGGTGCTTTTCGATGAACTGCCGCCACCGCACCGGTTCCTGGCCCGCAATGCTGGGGAAGTTGTCGAACACGTCGTCGGCGCCCGGTAGGGTGTGGGCGGCGTAGCGCTTGTAGTGGTCGTACACGCAGTGCATGTAGGCCATTTCGGCGCCGGCGGCCCGCATGTTTTCCAGAAATACCTCCGGCGCCACAGGCTCGTAGCGGAAGGGCTTGCCTAGCACCTCGGCCATGAGGGACGCAATTTCGTGGTAGGATTTGGCGTCGTAGCCCAGGCGGTAGGTGTGGCCGGCGTGGCGCTCGGGGTGCAGCAGGGCCTGCGCGGCGGCCAGGGCCACGTCTTCGGCATCGACCCAGCTCAGGCGGGCATCGCCCACAAACTGCCGGATGAGGCCCGCCTGCACCACCTGGGTGCCGCCGTAGCTCAGCAGATTTTGCATGAAGGTTTCGGGGCGCAGGTGGGTGAAGGAGAAGCCGCGCCACTCGATGTAGCGCTCCACCAGCTGGTGCCAGGCCCAGTGGGCCACGGTGGTGTCGTCGGGGCCGCAGGCGCCCAGGTGCACCACGTGGCGCACGCCCGCCAGGTGGGCCTGGTCGAGAAAAGCCTTGCTCTGGCGCAGCATGTCTACGGTGTAGCCGGTCACGAGCAGGGCGCGGTCGATGCCGGCCAAAGCGGGGGCCAGGGTTTCCTCGCGGTCAAAATCGAGCAGCACGCTTCGAACGCCCTGCGCCTCGAAGGCCGCGGCCTGGGCCGGAGAGCGCACGGCTGCTACCAGCGTAATGGTATCGTCGGTGAGGAGACGGCGGAGCGTGTCGCCGCCAATCTGGCCGGTGGCGCCGGTAATGAGGACGCTGGGTTTGGAGCTGGGCATTGAGCTGGAAAAGGGAGAGCCCATAACGGCGGAAGTCCGCGGCATGTTTTAGCCCAACCCGCTCCGGGGGCGTGGAGCTAGGGCGCCACCACCTGCACCCGCACCGCCGAAGCCTGCTTGGCATCGTGGTAGAGCCGGATAGTGGCCTTCTGGAAGTCCTTGGCCTCGGCCTTGGCGATGGGCACAAATTTCTGCGGGTTGCGGTCGACGAGCGGGAACCAGGTGCTCTGTACTTGCACCATGAGGCGGTGGCCTTTCTGGAAGGTGTGGAGCACGTCGGGAAGCTCGTATTTCACTTCGGTGGGCTGGTTGGGCCGGAAGGCTTCGGGCTGGGTGAAGCTGTTGCGGTAGCGGCCGCGCATCACTTCGGCGCGCACCAGGCGCTGGTAGCCGGCCGTGGGCTTTTTGCCGGGCGCAAAACCGGTGGCATCGGCGGGCAGCACGTCGATGACCTTCACAATGAAGTCGGCATCGGTGCCGGAGGTGCTCACAAACAGGTCGGCGGTAAGCGGGCCGGCCAGGGTGAGGTCTTCGGTGAGCGGCTCGGTTTGGAAGGTGAGCACGTCGGGGCGCTTGGCGGCGAAACGCTGGTCTTCAATCATGTACTCGTTGTTGCGCTCGGCGTGCACGCCGTCGGTGTAAGGCACGGGGTTGGCCGGGTCGCTGACATATTGAGCTGGTTTAGAGGCCGCAGGAGGCGCCGTAAACCCGAGGCGGCCGGCTTCCTGAAAGTACAGCGTGCGCGCCTGGGTGGGGGCGGGGGGCCAGGCAGCGTACGTTTTCCACTCGTTGGTGCCGGTGTTGAACACCGTGGCCTCGGCCGGATTGAAGCTGCCTTTATCCTTGAGGTAGAAGTTGAAAAACGGCGTTTCCAGCGTTTCGCGGAAGGTTTGGGAAACGTTGCTGCCGAAGCTCAGCGGGCCGAAGGTGCTCCAGTCGGGCCGGGCCCAGGCGCCGTGGGTCCAGGGGCCCATTACGAGGCGGTTGGTGGCGCCGGGGTTTTGCTTTTCGATGGCCTTGTAGGTGTTGAGGGCGCCGAACAGGTCCTCGGCATCAAACCAGCCGCCCACGACCAGCACGGCGGGCTTCACGCCGGTGAGGGCGGTGCGGATGTTGCGGGCCTGCCAGTAGGCGTCGTAGTTTTCGTGCTGCAGGTACTCGTTCCAGATGCGGGCGCGGTTGTTAAAGTACTTGCTACTGTTGGCGTTTTTGAGGGGCCCGAGGTTGAGGTAAAACTTGTACGCGTCCTTGGGCTCAAACTTGAACAGCTCCTCGTATTTGGCCACCGGCTTAGGCCGCGGCACATCGAAGGAGTTGGTAAAGTCGAAGTTGTCGAGCAGGAAAAACGCCCCCTTGTGGCGGGCGTCGTCGCCCATAAATTCATCCGTAACCGGGGCCTGCGGCGACACTGCTTTCAGAGCCGGGTGGGCGTTGGGCAGGGCCGCCGAGGCGTAGAAGCCGGGGTAGGAAATGCCCACCATGCCCACGCGGCCGTTGTTGCCAGGCACATTCTTCAGCAGCCATTCGATGGTGTCGAAGGTGTCGGTGCTTTCGTCGTGCGGGGTGGCGGGGCCTAGTACCACCGCTGTTTTTATACCTTTCAGCGCCGGCGTCATCTCCTCAAACTGGCCCTCGCTCAGGTAGCGCCCGCGCACGTCCTGGTACACGAAAATGTACTTTTCCTGCGATAATTCCCGGCTGGGACCGGGGCCGCGCAAGCGGTACTTCTGCTCCCCGTACGGCCCGGCCGAGTAGGGCGTGCGCGTCATCAAAAACGGATAGGGTGTGCTGGCCGATGCATCCTTGGGTACATAAATCACCGTGTAGAGCTTCACGCCGTCGCGCATAACAATCTGGCGGTCGAGCTTGGTGTAGTTCTGCCGCACGAAGGCGGAATCCTGGGCGCGGGTAGGGGCCTGGGCCTGAGCTGAAGCAGCTAAGCCTGCGGCCAGTAAAGTGGTGGTGAGTACGGTGCGAAGCATGCAGGGAACGGAATAAGCAGAAGAGGTACGGGAAGGCAGCCAGCAAAGAACGGCAGGATGTATGGCAGAATTTTTAGGAGCAATGCAATGCTGATAGCTGGTCCTGCAGAGCGCAGCGAAGCATCTCTACTACGAGAGTAATCCCAATCGCCCGTCTTTAATCGTCTGTCATGCTGACGAAGGAAGCATCTTATCACGTCTGGACGACTCGTTCGAACGTGATAAGATGCTTCGCTGCGCTCTGCATGACAGACGATTTGCAACGCCCTGCATGACGGTCGACCATGACAGTCAACCATGACGGTCGGCCACTAAACTTCACATTCCGAAATCAGCGCAGCAGGCGCACGGTGGTGTCCAGGCGCTGGGTGAGCAGGAAGTCGCGGTACTGCTGGCGGAGGTTGGCTTCCTCGCGGCGCTGCTCTTCCTTCTGAAACAGGCGCACCTTGTACTTCTCCTTGGGTTCGGTGCGCCGCAGGTTGATGTAGGTGAGCTTGCGGTCGGCGTTGCGCTTGGGCTCGCCTTCCTGGATGCGCTCGATGCGCTTGTCGTTGTTGCCAAACAGGGCCTGCAAGGGCTTGAGGCCAATGAAGAGGTTGCTGCGGCCGTCGAGACCGTAGCGGCCGCTTACCTGCAGGCTGCTCAGGTTGCTGTTCAGGCGCAGGCTGGGGATGAGCAGCTGCCCATTGGCCAGGATAAACTCGCTGCTCACCGGCTCAAAATACAGGTGGCTGGTGCGCTCGGCCTTCATGAACTTGAGCGCCTCCATCAGAGCTTCCACATTCAGCAGCTCCAGGTCCCGGAAATCGGCTTTCAGGTAGCCCACCGTTTGGGGCAGACTGGGCAGGAAGGTGCTGCCAAGGTCGGTGCGCAGGTCTACCAGGCCGCGCAGGCTCCCGCGGATGTTGTCGCCGCCCAGCACGTTGAGGCCCATGGCCGTAGCGGTGCTGAACAGGGCGGGCAGCTGCACGTCTTCCAGCCGCAGCTGCGCCTGGGCGGGGTGGTGCTCGCGGTCACCGGTGCTCAGCATGAGGCCGCGCAGGCTGATGTGGCCCTGCAGCGCGTCGAGCGAACAATCGTCGAGGCGGGCCTCGCCCTCCAGCAAGTGCGACACCAGCCGGAAACGGGTGCCCGTGATGGCGGCGTAGCGCACCTCATCGGCTTCCACGCGCAAGACCGCGCTCAGCACGCCGCTCGATACCATGGAGTGGTTATTGGGCGACTGCAGCCGCAGGGCCCGGCGCGTGGCGCGGGCAATGCTGCGGGCCGTGGGCACGGTGTCGGCCGGCGTGGTCATGCTGGCAATCCAGGCCAGTAGGCGCTGCACGTCGAGAGTGGCGTAGCGCAGCTTTATTTCGGCATCGGCCGCCTGCAGGCGCATGTTCGCTACCTGAGCGGTGCCGGTGGCTTCGCCTTGGCCGCCCGCTGGCGTCGTGAAGCGCAGGAAGGGCACCTGGAGGAGGGGGCCGGTTTTCTGCAGGCGCAACTGAACCTGGCTTAGGATTTCGCCGGCGGGCAGCTGCACGTGGTCGATGTCGACGTTCAGCCGGCCATTGGCGGTCAGCAGCAAGTCGCGCAGGGCCGGCATGGCGGCGCCTTTGCCCTTGGCAGGCCTGGGCGTATCGGGTAGGGGGCGGGTGAGGTGGGCCATAAACTGGCGGTAGTTTATGGTGCCAAAACGCACGCCCAGCTGGTACTGCACGGGTGCCACCTCGTTTTGGGGGTCGGTGGGCCATTCCACGTTGCCGCGCACAGCGCCGCCCCACACCTGGCCTGCCAGGTTGCGCAGCTGCACCCGCTGGCCGTCGTGCCGCACGGTCACGGCCAGGTCGTTGAGGGTGTCGCTGGCCAGCAGTAGGCGCTGGCAGCGCAGGCCCACATCCAGCAGCAGGCCCGGCGGAATCAGCTCGCTGCCCAGCGTGGCGGCGAGCTGGGCCTTGTCGCGGGGTGTCCGGCGCTGCCGGTGCCGGCGGCCGGGCGCCGGCGCCGCCTCGGCGGTGCGGGGCACGGGCCGCATCAGGGCCCGCAGCCGGTCGATGCGCAGCTCATCCACCGCAAAATTGCCGCTGATGCTTGCGGTGGCGTGCTCGCCAATGAGGTAGTCGTATAGGTAGATGGTGCGGGCCGTGGCCTGAAACCGCATGCCATTCAGCACCCCCGTGGCATTGGAGAGGCGCCAGAGGCTGTCTTGCAAGCCCACCAGCACGTTGAGTTTCGATATGTCGGCCTCGCGCCCCGGCAGGCCCAGGGTGGCATTGCGCAGCGCCATGGTGCCCCGCAGCGAGAGGCCTTTGGGCAGCTCTTTGGGGCGGGCGGAGCCGCCGGGGGAGTGCAACAGGCCACGCACCTGCACGTCGAGGTCGGCAATGCCCTGGCGGGCGCGCCACCGCCCGGGGGCTACCAGCTCAGCCAGCTCGGGCAGTTGGGTACTGCCCCGCAGGTTGGCATTCAGGTAGGGACGGCTGAAATCATTCAGGGTCAGGGCCACGTCGAGCCGGCCGGCGGCGGAGTAGATGTGGCAGCGCCGCAGCGTGAGCCGGGTCGATTTGATGCTGTGCGCCGGGCCGTTGTCGTAGGTGCCCTGCAGGTCCCAGCGGCTGATGTGGCGGTTGGCCTCGGGCCACTGCAGGCTGGCCCCGCGCAGGCTAAACGTCAGTATGTTGCGCGGGCTCACGGTGGGCCCGCTCAGGCCCCTGATGCTGTAGTGAATGTGGGCTTTGCTGGGGCTAGTGGCACCGGCCAGGTAGGGCTCCAGGCGCGGGGGCAGGGCGGCGCGCAGCGTTTCGGTGAGGGGTTGGTTGCCCACAAAATGCAGCTTGAGCATGGTGCCCACCGGCTGCCGCGGGTCCACGGTGTGGGTGCCGCTCACGCGGATGGTGTCGCCGTGAAGGGTGGCGCGGGTGTTCCAGAGCAGGCCCTGGCGGTTTTGAAACGTGTACTTGTAGTGTACCCGGGCGTGCACCGGCTCCCGCTCGAAGAGGGTGCCGGCGCGGGTGCGTAGGTAGCTCAACTGCCCATCCAGGGTACCGGCCACGCGCAGCACCCCGCGCTGCAGCCGCGCCGTGAGCCGCGCCTGCTGCACCCGGGCCCCAAACGCACTGCGCGAATACCCATTATGCGAGCTAAAGCGGAAGTTGTTGACGAGCAGCTCGTCCAGCTGTAGGTTGAGGGTGGGCGGGGCGCCGGTGCCTTTGCGGCGCTTGCCGCGCAGGCCCCACGACCGGCCCAATGAATCGACTCGCTCCCGAAAGTCCACGTCGGTAACCACCAGCCGCGTTACTCGGGTTCGGCCGCGCAGCAGGCTGGCCAGCTCCAGGCGCAGGTCGGCCCGCGCGATGCGCAGCACCGGCACCCGCTGATTAAAAGAGGTGTCAATCAGGGCGATGTGGTGGATGGACGCCGTCAGGTGCGGGAAGTCGCGCCACGGCGACAGCTCCACTTCGAAAGGGGCCAGCAATAGCTCCGAATTGTGCGTGAGCCCGCGCCGCACGGCCTGGGCTATGCGCTTGCGCCCGTACTCGCTACCCAGCAGCCAAACTGCTACCCCCGTCCCCAGCACGCCAAGCAGCAGCAGCGAAGCCAGGAGCCGACGGACGGGGAATGATTTCATAGAAAGAAGTTGCAGGGCAAGATACCAGTACGCACCAGCAACACCAAAACAAATGAAGGTAGCCGTACTAACGCCAACGCCCCTACAATAATCTCAGCCGTTGGCGAAGTTCCCCTACGCAAAAGCCCTGAGTTGGGCTACTCAGGGCTTTGGAAATGGGCAATTTAGAGTCGGCGAACTGACGGGGGCTCCAACTACAGTTGCGGTACCTGCTAGCATGAGCCGGCCGAAGCCGCTTGGCCTTGGTGCATACTGCCGGAGCCAGTCGGGCTACTTCCCACCGCTAGCGCCAGTGGTTTGGGTCTTGAGTTGGCCGAGGAGCTCCTGCACGGCGGTATCCAGCTGCACGTCGCGGCCAGTATAGCTCTCGCCGATGGGCCGGGTCACGGCTACGTCTACCGGGCGGGGATTCATTTCCATTACCTTGCCATCGCGGGCCGACCGAATGGTGACGAACGGCAGGCGCAGGCTCGAGCCATCGAGGAGCGAGACGTTGGCGGTGAAGATTATCCAACCCCCGGTGGGCTCGCCCACTATTTTGCCCAGCTTTTCGGCCCGGTAGCCCTCGCTGAAATCCTCAGCATCGGAAAGGGAGTGCTGGTTGGTCACGAGTACTGTGGGCAGCTCCAGGGAGCGCTGGCCCAGGTAGGAGCGGATGGGCTGGAAAGTGGGCTGGCTGCGGTTGGCAAAGGTGAGGTAGCTGCGGCGGGCCAGCACATCAATGGCGTACACGTTCACGAAACCGCCGTTGTTGTTGCGCACGTCCACCACCACGCCTTCGCGGCCCATGTTTTCGGCGTCGAGGTCGAGGTGCAGTTGGGACAGTGCCCCGGCCGACATGTCGAACATGTGCACGTAGCCCAAGCGGCCGCCGCTGGCTTTGGCCACGTAAGCCCGCCGTTCTTCCACCCACTGCTGGTAATCGAGGCCTTTCTCGGTGTCGCGGCTCAGGGGGCGCACCACCACGTCGCGCTCAGCTACAGCGGGAGCAGAGGCCACCGGTTTGGTTTTGGATTTCCGTTTGCCGGTCGCGGCCGTTGCCGTTGGGCTGGCCGGGACCGCGCTGGCAATGCGCAGCGTCACGCGGCGGCCCACCTTGTATTGCAGCAGCTCGTCGAGGTTGGTGGCCGGGGTAAGAGCCTGGCCGTCCACTGCCCGGATTACATCGCCGGGGCGAATGCCGGCCAGGGCGGCAGCGCTCAGCGGCAGCACGGTGCTCACGCGCAGGCGCCCGTTTTGCTCGTATTCGGGGGCGTCGAAGCGCAGGCCCAGGCGGCCGGTGGCCGCGGGCACCACCGTACCGGCGGCCAGGGCCGGGTTCAGGCCGGAGTGCGAGGCGTTGAGCTCGCCAATCATCAGGTTGATGAGGCGGCGGGCTTCGTCCACGGTGCGGGCGCCGGCAATAAGCGGGGCGTAGATATCGTGCTGGGCCGCCCAGTTCACGCCATTATAAGTGGGGTCGTTGAAAAAGTCGCGCAGCAGGCTCCACGACTGCTCAAACACGGCCACCTTTTCTTTCTCAAAATCTACGTCCATCTCAGCCGATACGGCCACGCTACGCGCCGCACCCTTGCCCGCTTCCACCGGCACCACCTTAATGACGCCCTGGTCGAGGTAGTAGATTTCCTTGCTGTCGCGCGAGAACTGCGCGTCGCGCTTGGCGCCCACGGTAGACGTGAGCTGCCGCACCACGGCCGGCTCCTTGCTCAATTCGTCGAGCGGGTACACGTACAGGTTCGATTGGTTGGCTGAATAGGCAGTCAGCAGTAGCCATTTCCCATCGGGGCTGATGCTGTGCGGACCCACGTTCACACCCACCGGCAGCAAACTCAGGCGGCGGCGAATGTCTTCAAACACGATATTGACGGGCGGCTTGCCGGCTTTAGCAGGTGCGGTGCCGGCCGGGGCAGATTTGCCGTTTTGCGCTGCCCGGGTGCCCAGCGAATCGGTGGGGCCGCCGGGCAGCACCGCGGGTCGGGCCGTGGTGGCGGGCTTCACAGGCGGGGCCGTATTCTTATCCAGCGTGGTGGGGCTGGGCGCCGGCTGCTCCTTAAACAAGTCGCGGAACTGGTCTTCGCGGAAGCGCGGCGTGCGGGGCAGCAGGTCGATGCGGGCCAATTGGGCGTCTTCGGTGCGCTGGCCGGTATCAA
The DNA here is from genome assembly GCF_020711255.1 of Hymenobacter plasmatis. Classification (GTDB taxonomy): domain Bacteria; phylum Bacteroidota; class Bacteroidia; order Cytophagales; family Hymenobacteraceae; genus Hymenobacter. The sequence goes on along the minus strand of NZ_JAJFAW010000009.1, from coordinate 109,235 downwards.
AAAGCAGAAACTTACCATCGGGACTCCACGAAACGGAATTGGTGGTGGTGTTGGCCACGAAGCTCACCGCCCGCGCTGGCCCACTGGCTGCGGGCACCACGTTCACGTTGGTGAAGCCGCGGGCGCCGCGGGGCGTGAAGGCCACCCAGCGCCCATCGGGCGACCACACGAAGCTGCGCCGCGCCCGGATGGGCGCCCGGCCAAAAACGCCCTTGGCCAGTACTTTTTCCTGCTGTTGGGCTACGTCCAGCACGCGCAGCTCGGCGGCATCGCGTTCAAAGGCCAGCTGTTTGCCATCAGGCGAAAACGTAGGGGCGGCGTCGTTGAGCGGGCTGTTGGTTAGGCGGGTTTCCTGGCCGGTGGCAAAGGCGTAGCTGTAGACGTGTGAAGGCCCGTCGCGTTCCGAAACGTACACCAGGCGGCGGCTGTCCGGCGACCACGCAATGTCGGACTCGGCCGTGGGCGTTTGCGAAATGCGGGTGGCCTCGCCGCCATCGGCCGCCGATGCCGCGAACACTTCGCCGTGCACCACAAAGGCCATTTTGGTGCCATCGGGCGACAGCGCCAGTTCCTGCAGGCGGTCGGTGAAGCGCAGCCGCTCCATGGCCGGGCCGGCGGGGGCGCCGCGCCGCTGCACCGCTATTTCGCGCACCTGCCCGTTGTCGGTGTCCAGGGTCCAGAGCTTGAAGTTGCGCTCGAAGGCAATCAGCTTGCCGTCGTAGGAAATGCTGGGCCAGAGCACGCGCCCGTCCGTGAAGGAGGTCACGGCCTTGGGTGCCGATTTATCCCCGTTTACCCCCAGCACCCAGATGTTTTCCTGGCCATTTTGGTCCGACACGTAGAATAGGCGCTGGCCGCCCTGCCCCCACATGGGCCACAGGGCCTTGCTGCCCCCGGCTGTGAGGGCCGTGTAAGTAGGCACGCCGTTGGCCCCCACTCGGCGCAGGGTGATTTCCGATTCGTCGAGGTGGCTGTGGCCGTGGCGCCACCACTGGTTGTTGGCAATGCCCCGGGCGCTAAAGGCCAGGGTTTTGCCGTCGGGGCTGGGCGCGGCAAAGAATTCGTTGGCGTAGCGGTCGGCGCTGACGGCGGTGGGCGTGCCCCCGGTGGCCGGCACCCGGTAGATGTCGTTCATGCCCGCGATGTCGCGGCTGGTAGACGAGAAGTACAGCCATTTCCCATCGGCCGACCAGCTGTCGAGCTGGTCCAAGGCATCGTCGAAGGTGATGCGGCGCAGCTCGCCGGTTTCCAGGGCCAGCACGTACACGTCGCCGTTGCCGGTGCGGGTCGAGACGAAGGCCAGGGAGCGGCCATCGGGGGAGTACAGCGGGCGGCTTTCGGTGGCGGGGTGGGCCACCAGCAAGCGGGCCTCGCCGCCGGCCACGGGACTGGTCCAGATGTCGCCGCCCGACACAAAGGCCAGCTCGGTGCGGTTGGGCGAGATGGCTGGTTCCGAGAAGTAGGGCACGGGCACCGGGGCCGCCAGGGCCGCAGCCGGCAGCCCAATGGTGGCCAGCAGCCCACCTGCCAAAACAGGTGTTAACCATCCCCTCCGAGTAGGAGCGGAAAACGCGTAAGCAAGCATCAGCAAGAAGCGGTTAGGTAAGGGTTATTTCAAATAGTAGGGCATTTGCCATTCTTGGGCTAAGGTATGAGCGTAATGAACATATCTAACATTTTATAGGAATTTGGTTTGCAGTTCCTTGGAAGTTGAGCGCAAACAGAACGGCCCCGCGGTGCTAAACACCACGGGGCCGTTTTGTTTTAGGAAGGCTTGCGCCCCCAATACCAGCAAGTCTTTATTCCTCTACTTCACTCACGGCATCGGCGTGCGTGGTGGCTTCGTAGGTATCGGCGTATTTGAAATCGTCGAGCCAGTAGGCGGAGCTCACCACGTCAAATGTCACCGAATTAGCTTCGGTCTTTACCGTCTTTAATTCCCAGAGCATGGACTCGGCTTCTTCAAATTTCGGCCCTTCCAATTGCGTTGAGAACAGTCGATTAATTAAGGCTTTATCGGACAGCCCCGGTGCCAGGAGTCGCATGAGCGGGGCCGCCGGCGAATCGGTGAGAATGGCAAGGTCTTCGGGGTTTTCAGCGGTGCATTTTACTTGAAACTGCACGGCCTGGGCGCGCGGAAAAGTGCCGTTGTAAGCCGTATGCAGCAATTCGGTGGCTTTATAGAAGCCTTTGTGCAGCGGCAGCTCGGGGTTCTCTTCCCAGAGTTTTTCGGTGAGCATCTGGTGGCCCAGGTTCTCAATTTGGCCGGCGTTTAATTCCTCAGGGAATAAATAGCCCAACACGATTTCGGCGGCTTCGCGCGGCTCCATATCGGTGAAGGACATGAGGCACATGTCTTTTAATTCGGCTTCCTTTATTTCATCTGGATTATCATAGTTCATCTTCTTCAGAAGCTCTTTGTAATCCGCGTTCTGCCAGGAGTTGGGCAGCTCGGTAAGGGAGGTAAAGGATAAACGCTCAACGGTGAATTTCGACATGGTATTGAGTAATGGAAATATCTAGGGGAATGCGCTGATTTGCTGGGTGAAAGCATCGGCGGTAGTCGTGTTTACGCGCAAAGCTTGTAAACAACCGGAAAGTATGGCTTTCTGAAATTAAACAGCCTGTTATGGGGAGCGCAGTAACCTACCCACGCCTCTTGTCAAGCAGAGCGCAGCGAAGCATCTTATCACCGCGGAACGACTTGAGCTAACCTGATAAGATGCTTCGCTGCGCTCTGGATGACAGGCGACATGACAGTCGATTGGTTTAGTCCCGAGGTAGAGATGCTTCGTTCGTCAGCATGACAAGCGGCGCGGACGGGTTGTTTCAAAACTGCTTTCCTACCCCGCTATGGGCAGTGTGAACAGAAAGCGGCTGCCCATTTCCGGCTGGCTTTCTACCCAAAGCTGGCCGCCCTGCGCACCGATAAACTCCCGCGAGATGCTGAGTCCCAGGCCCGAGCTGCCGGCCTTCTGGGCGGTTTGGCCCGGCACGCCCGCAAACCGTTCGAAGATGCGCTTGTGGTAGGCGGCGGGGATGCCCGGACCGTGGTCTTCCACGCTCACGCGCACCATTTCGCCCCACTGCACTACCAGGATGGTGAGCGGGGCGGCCACCGGCGAGTAGCGGATGGCGTTGGAAAGCAGGTTGATGAGCACCCAGGTGGTTTTTTCCACGTCGCCGTGCACGTCGGGCAGGGTGTCGGATATGTGCACTTCGAGCTGCAGCTGCTTGTCGTTGAGCTGCGGGCGCACGGTTTGGGTGGCGAAGCAGATGACCTCGGCCAGCTTCATGGGCTGGGCGTTGAGCTTGATGCCGGCGCCGGCGTCGAGGCGGGCCACGTCGATGAGCTGGCCCACCATGTTGAGCAGGCGCTGGGTTTCTTCGCCGATACCGGTGGCCAAGCGCTGGCGCTCGGCAGCGTCGGTGCGCTCGTGCTGCAGCAGCATGAGACTCAGCTTGATGCTGGCCAGGGGCGTTTTGAGCTCGTGCGAAATGGTGGCCAGGAAGCCCGACTTTACTTCATCGAGCTTCTTGAAATCGGACACGTTGCGCAGGCAGAAGATGTGCCCGCCAGTCTTGGCATTGGTACGGTCGAAGGCCGAAATTGGGCTGATGCTGAGCTGGTAGTGCGGCGCCTCGCCTTTGTGCGGGAAGGTGAACACGGGGTCGGGCACGGCGTCGCCGGCCAGGTTGGCTTCGGCCAGGGGCACCAGCATCTCGCGCAGCAAGCCATTTCTGGCCGCCACGGCGTCGGCCGATTTTCCGAGCAGGTCGGTGGGGGCGAGGCCCAGTAGGTCGCAGGCTACGGGGTTGGCCAGCACAATGGTGTTTTGCTCGTCGAGCAGAAGCAGGCCTTCGTCCAGGCTGCGTACCAGGCTGTCCATGCGGTTGCGCTCGGTGAAGAGCTCGGCCAGGGTGGCGCGGCGCTGGTCCTGGGCCTGGCTCAACACGCGGTTGACGGCGGCGGCCACGCTGCCTACTTCGTCGTGCCGGCCCACGGCCACGCGGGTGGCGGGACCGGGGCCGGCCACCCGCTCCATGTCCACGGCGAGGCGGTGCAGGGGGCGCACCACCATGCGCGGCAGGCGCACCATCATGGTGATGCCCACCACCGTGCCGGCCGCCAGAAAGGCCAGCACCGCCAGCCGCGCCGCGTTGAAATCGGCCTGCTCGATGCCGTGGGCGCCGTGCTCCAGGTAGCTGATGGTGAAGAAGGCGTACCCGCCCAGCCCCAGCAGCAACAGCAGCAGCAGGAAGATGCTGAGGCGGATTTTAAGTTTGAGGGACATGTTGAGTTGGCAGTTGCTGGTTGTCCGTTGTCAGGGCTTAAAAAGGCCGTCATGCTGAGCGCAGCCGAAGCATCTCGCTCGCATCGTTGAACTGAAGGTCAGCGCAGCTAACGATTGATTTAGTGACAGCACGCGAGATGCTTCGGCTGCGCTCAGCATGACGTTCAGGGAAGTTGACTACGCCTCCAGGCCGTACTCCTGCAGCTTGCGGTAGAGCGTGGTTAGCCCAATTCCCAGGCGCTTGGCTACGTCGGGCTTGTTGCCTTCCAGCTCGGTCATGAGCTTGCCGATGTGGCGGGCTTCCATCGCGCGGAGGCTTTCGTCGGTGGCATCGGCGCCGGGGCGGGGTGGGCGGCCCTGGGCGTGAAATTCATCGGGCAGGAAGTCGGCGGCTAGGGGCTCGCCGGCGGGGGCCAGGATGGCGGCGCGCTCGAGCACGTTCTTGAGCTCGCGCACATTGCCGGGCCAGGGGTAGCGTTGCAGCAGGGCCAAGCACTCGGGCTCGAGGCCGGGGAGGCGCTTGCTGAGCTTGGCTGCGAAGTACTGCAGGAAGTGGTGGGCCAGGGGCGGCACATCGGCGGGCCGGTCTTTGAGGGGCGGCACGTGGATGATGAACACCGAGAGGCGGTAGTACAAATCGGGGCGAAACCGGCCTTCGTCAGCTTCCTGCTTGAGGTTGCGGTTGGTAGCGGCCACCAGGCGCACGTTCACCTTGGTGGGCTTTGTGTCGCCGAGCTTGGTGAACTGCTGCATCTCGAGCACCCGCAGGAACTTGGCCTGCACATTCAGCTCTAGCTCGCCGATTTCGTCCAGGAACAAGGTGCCGCCATTGGCTTCCTCCAGCAGGCCTTTCTTGTCGGTGAGGGCGCCGGTGAAGGCGCCTTTCTTGTAGCCAAACAGCTCCGATTCGAGCAAATCCTTGGGGAAGGCGCTGCAGTTGACGGCCACGAAGGCCTTGCCCTTGCGCCCGCTGGCCTGGTGGATGGCCTGGGCAAAAAGCTCCTTGCCGCTGCCGGTGGGGCCTTCCAGCAGCACGGTGCTGTCGGTGGGCGCTACTTGTTGGGCCAGTTTCTGCACCCGCTTCAGCTCCACGGAGTCGCCTATCATGGACTCGAAGCGGTACTGCTCGCCTACGCGGCGCTCCAGCTCGGCCACGCGCTTGCGGAGGCGAGCTTTTTCGGCGGCGCGGTCCACCACCACCACCAGCTGCTGCTCAAAATCGCCCTTGGTGAGGTAGTCGAATGCGCCGAGCTTCATGGCCTTAACACCATCGGGGATGGTACCGAAGGCGGTGAGCAGCACCACTTCGGCATCGGGGGCGGCGGCTTTGTAGCGGGGCAGCAGGTCCACGCCGTGGCCGTCGGGCAGCTTCACGTCGGATATCACCAGGAGCACGTCGTCGGCGTGTTGCTGCAGCAGCTCCAGGCCGCGGTGGGCGTCGGGCGCTTGCAGCACGGTGTAGCCTTCCAGCTCCAGTACCTGGGCCAGCAGCTGGCGCAAGCGCGCTTCGTCGTCGATGATGAGCAGAGTACCGGTGGGCATGGTAGAACGTGAAAAGGCTGAATTCTTAATGTGTAATTAGAGCGCTCGGCCCTGCAGCATCAAAAGTATCGGCTTGGATAAGAAGTAGCATTGCGATGTCCCATTTACCTTTCTGCTATGTCCACCAAAGAGAGCCGTGAATTGTATCTGTTGGAAAGATTCCTCCCTCAGCTATTTGAGGGAAACTCTTACTCCTTGTCGCAGCCTGCACCACCATTACCCGATGCGTTAATTCAGGTAAATGGAAGAAAAATTGGAATTGAAATGACGGCGCTCATTTTGAATGAACAGGCTAGAGAAAGAGAAGCAAATCAAGATGCAATTCTGACTGAAGCACAAAGACTTTTTGAGGAACAATTCCGGTTGCCACTTCAAGTCACAGTAGATTTTGTCGAAGCAGTCAACTGGAGAAATATAGACCGAAAGTCGGTTGCGGCACTTGTTGCCGACGCTGTTGGAACTTGCGTATTGGAAGTGAAAGAAATGCCTCAATACCTAGCTCAATTTGACGTTCGGATAGACACTTTCATCCACTCCCACATTCAGCACATCAGTGTATTCTACCTTGATACTTTAACTCAACCCTGCTGGTCGCCAATTACAACTTTTTGGGTGCCTGAAGCCCCAGTTGAGAAGATTCAGGAAATCATAAACCGCAAAAACAAAAACGTTAGCGGTTACTTGAGTGGCTGTGATGAAGTGTGGCTTTTACTTCTGGAAACTGGTAGCCCATCATCATACTTTGACCATTATGAAAAGCTGCAAGAAGCCACCTTTGAGAGTGATTTTTCACGCACGTTAATTGGCAGGATTTCAAAAGGAGAATTGGTGACTTTACAAACAAAACGTGTTCTATAAAATCATCAAGCACTAACTCGAATCTCATTCTTGATGTGCTCCACGAACTGGGCGAATTCGGGTTCGGCTTCCACGTTTTCATGCCAGGCGAGACCCATTTCGGCTAGGTTGTATTGGTGCTCGGGGCTGATGGTGGCGCCCGGCACGAGAGTCCCGGCCGCGTCGTGCTCGTAGCCGAGGAGCCAGAGGCGGTCGGCCAGGGCGGTGGTGGTCACGATGTCGTGCGAAACGATGATGACGGTGTTCAGCTCGTCCATGGTTGTCACTTCGACGATGATGCGTTTTACCTCGTCAATCATGGCCACGTCGAGGCCGGAGAAGGGCTCATCGAGCAGGATGAGGTGGTCGGAGCAGAGCAGCTGCTGGGCGATGGCCGCCCGCTGGCGCTGCCCGCCGGAGAGGTGGGCTGGGTACTTTTTGCGGTGTGGCGCGAGGCAGAACCGCTCCAGGTAGGTTTCGACGTGCTGGCGGGCTTCGGCAGGGGCGTGCTTGCGCTCGGCGGCCACCAGCAGGTTGTCGAACAGCGTGCGGTGGTCGAACAGCGGGTAGCGCTGCTGCACGAAGCCTACCATGCCGGGCGTCACGGGCTGTTGGGCCTGGCCCACTTCCACAGTGCCGGCGGTGGGCGCTATCAGGCCGGCCATGATGCGGCACAGCACCGACTTGCCGATGCCCGAGCGGCCGTAGAAGCCCACCACCTGGCCCTGGTTCATGCCGGGGCGCGTCACGTCGAGGACCTGGGCGTTGATGTCGCGCAGGACTTTTTCTCCGTTGAAGGAGATGGAGACGCCATTCAGGGTGAGGATGGGGTCTTTGTAGGAGTAGGTGTGCGCAGTCATGGGTGTAGCGCGGACTTTTAGTCCGCGAGTGAAAAGGTTTGAAGAATAAAGTCCCGTGGTTGTGATGGGTCGCGGACTAAAAGTCCGCGCTACATTGCGTGGTGTCTGACCTGATTTATTATGAGCGTAACCTGCCGCACTGGCTGCCGCCGGGCGAACTCATTTTCATTACTTTCCGGCTATCGGGTAGTTTGCCGCAGGAAGTGTTGGAGCGCTTGCAAGACGAAGCCAGGTTACTGCAGCAAGGCTGTGGCCTCGACCCGGCCGCGCAGTATGCCGAGCAGAAAAAGTATTTCGGGCGCTTTGATGCGTTGCTGGATGGTACTGACCATGGCCCCACTTGGCTGCGGCAGCCAGAAGTTGCCGCCATCGTAGCCCAATCATTGCATTACCCGGATGGGAAAGGATATAACCTGCGGTGCTATTGCATCATGCCCAACCATGTCCATCTGGTAGTGGAGCTGCCGGTGGAAGCGCCACCGCTGGCGAAAACGCTGCAATTGCTGAAAGGCTATTCCAGCCGGCAGGCCAATCGATTATTGGGATTGAGTGGCACTTTTTGGCAGGCCGAGAGCTACGACCATGTGGTGCGGCCAGGTGAGCTGGAGCGGATTATTAACTATGTGGTGGAGAACCCGGTTAAAGCTGGCCTAGTGGATGATTGGGAAAAGTGGCCATACACTTTCATTGCGAAACAGTAGCGTGGACTTTTAGTCCGCGAGTAAGTTTAGTTGGGTTAATTGAGGCGGGAGCGTTGCGCACTCGCGGACTAAAAGTCCGCGCTACTTCCCAGCCTCGAGTAAGGGAAAAACACCCTTCTCAGCAGCACAAACACATAGTCCTGGGCCGCGCCCGTAGCCAGAATCACCAGCTGAATGGCCAGCACGCCATCCAGGTGCAGGTAGCGGTTTTGCTTGTACAGCAGCAGCCCGATGCCGCCCTCGCTCTGGTAGAGCGTCTCGACCAGCGTAATCATGGTCCAGATGATGGCGAAGTTCTGGCGCACCACTTCCAGCATCTCATCGAGCTTGCCCAGCACCACCACTTCCCAGAAGCTGCGCCACTCGCCCATTCCCAGGGTGCGGGCGTGGTCCATTTCCTCCTGCGTGGTGGTCAGAATCACGCTCGTCATGCCCGTGACCAGGTACACTGTGGCGCCGAAAATGAGCACCGAGAGCTTCACTTGGTGGCCGGAACTCACCATCAGGGCCATGAAGAAGGTGAGGCCGGTGAGGGTGAGGTAGCGCATCTTGGAGGCCGCGTAGGCAATGGGCCGGAAGAAGGGCAGTGCCGTGAGGTAGGAGATGCCCAGCGCCAGCACCGTGGCCACGGCCAGGGCTTGCAGGGCCGTGGTCATGCTAGCCCACAGCTCCTGAATAAGGCCCTGCGTGGTGATGAGGTCGCCCAGCGAGTGGACCACTTCGCCCAGGCTGGGGAACAGCTGCATGGGGTAGAACAGCCACAGCAGCAGCAGCAGCGCTACTTGAGCTACCACCATACTGGTAAACACAAGGCGGCGTGGCTGGGCGTTGGGGGCAAATAGGGTTTTCATGGCAGTAGTAGAATCGTGGTTAAGCTCCCCTCCTTACCAAGGAGGGGACGTTGAGCCACAGGCTCAACTGGGGTGGTTGTGGCGTATGAGTAGGTAGTGGATGGAGGTGAGCTTCCGCTTCGTTCAACGCCCACAACCACCCCCGTTTCCGCTTCGCGGAAACATCCCCTCCTTACTAAGGAGGGGAGTTTGACCGCTGCTTTTGGGTTAATTACCCAGCACAATCTCCACGCGGCGGTTCTTGGCCTTGCCTTCCACCGTCGAGTTGCTGGCCACTGGCTCGGTGGCGCCGTGGGCGTACACCTGCACGCGGCCTTCGGGGAAGGCGCTGCGGCTTTTGGTTTCCAGCCAGTGCTGCACGGCCATGGCGCGGTCTTCGCTAAGCTGCTGGTTCTTCTGCGGGTCGCCGGTGTTGTCGGTGTGGCCGTGCACGGCCACTTTCAGGCGGCCGGCCACCACGAGGTCGTTGAAGAGCTGGTTCAGGTCGCGCTCGGCAGCGGGGGTGAAGGTGCTCTGGCCCGAGTTGAAGGCGATGTTCCAGGCGCGCTTGCTCACGCTTTGGCGGATTTCGTCATCGGCGGCAAACTGCTGGGTTTCGGCCGGGGCCACGGTTTTGCCTTTGTATTGGGCCTGCAGCGTCTTGAGGGGCGTCAGGTCCAGCATTTCGGTCAGGGGCACGTAGCTGGGCAGCTCTTTGGGGTAGAGCTTGCTTTGCACGTCGCCGAAGGTTTTGTACACGGCGGCGTAAACGTTGGTGCCGCCCTCATCCAAGCCAAACAAGCTCAGGTTGTCGCTGAAATTGAAGGCCTTGCTGCCGCCCAGCTCCACCACTTCGCCGTTGCGGTCGGCTTCGCTCACGCCTTTGTAGTACTTCAGCCAGTAGGCGCCCGGCTTGTCCTGGTCGCCGTACACGGTGGCCGAAATGTCGGCGGCGCGGGCCAAGGCTTCGGGGTGAGCTTTCACCTGGTCGCCGGCCACGGCAAAGCCGGTCATCAGCCCAATTACTTCCTTGGGGTGGGCATCGTACCAGCGCTTGGTGGTGACCATGATGTTAGGCATCTGGTTGGAGTAGTCTTTGGTCGACACAATGTTGACGAGGCCGCCGCGCTGCTTGGCAATGTTCACGTCGCCGGGAGTCCAGGTGGCTACGCCGTCGGCTACCACGTCTACTTTCACGCCGGTGTTTTTGCCGCTCACCACTTTGGTGCGGCTTTCGGGCTTGCCGAGGATGTACTTTTCGGCGGCTACCAGGAAGTCGCTGGCGGCCATGAAGTTCACGGCTTCGGGGTCGTAGGTGGTTTCGTCGGGGTTCACTTTCAGGCCGTTGTCGGCGCACCATTTCAGGGCGATGTTCTGGTCGCCGTCGCGCAGGTAGCAGGCTATGGTTTTGCCCAGCGCCGATTTTGGGTTGTCGAGCCATTCTTTCGGGCCCATCAGCTTGTCTTCGCCAAAGCTCTTGCCCACCGAATAGGGAATGATTTGCAGCTGCGTGCCGGTCTTTTTCAGCTCAGCTTGCACGGCCGAGAAAGCGGGCAGGCCGTCGCCCATGATGCTCACAATCAGGCCAGGCGTGGCGGGGTTGTTTTGCAAGTCGAGGGCGTTTTTCACCAGGTCTGCCTGCATTTTGCTCACGTCGTCCTGGCGCACAATCTGCAGGTCAATGCCATTGGCGGCCAGGGCCGAGCCCATGGTGGTGCGGGGGCCGCCGTTGGCCAGCATGCCGGCCATCTGGCTGTTCCAGGCCATCACCTCCCACACGACAGGAGTGCCCTTTTCGGCGGGAGCGGTGCCGGGCATGGGGGCCAACGGCACCACGATGGTGGCGCGGCTGCCACCGGTGGCAGCCGGCAGCTCAATCGAGTTGAGCAGCACCGACTGCGTTTCGGCTTTCTTGAACACGGCACCGCTGGATACCAGCTTGTTGATGCCGAAGTAAAGGGCCGCTACCAGGAGCAGGCCGATTACGATTTTACCACGTGTTGTCATTTTAGTAAAGGCAAAAGAGGGGTGGGGCGCCCTTTTGGGCGCATTGATTTTTGAGGGTTTGGTGGGGTTGAATAGCGGCTGGTGCCTCTGGATTGAAACTTCCGACACGGCCCAGAACTGTCATGCTGAGCGCAGTCGAAGCATCTCTACCGCTTCGTTACAAGGCCATTGATTACTTCCGAGGTAGAGATGCTTCGGCTGCGCTCAGCATGACGACCTAGAGAAACAGAGTGGCGGGCTTCGGTGTGGTGTTGCGCCACCAGCTTCGGCGCACCCAGCAAACTCACCAGGCAGCAGGCCAGCAAAAAGCTAATCAAGCAGGCTAGAATAGGCATCATCGGAGGCTTTTTTGGTGGTGGCGAAGGATTGTTGAGCTTGCGGCTTTTCGTTGAGCACGGCGTTGAAATCGCCGTTTTGGTACTTGGTGAGCAAGCGCTGGCCCTTCTCGCTCATCACGCCGTTCTGGATGTCCATCTCCTTCACGAACTCCTGCGAGTAGCGCATGGCCTGCTTAATTTGGCCGAGCTGCTGGGCCATGTCCTGGGCCACGCGGTCGGTGGCCAGGTCGAAGAAGTACTTCTTGTCGGGGTCGCCGCGCAGGATGTTCATGGCGGCGCGCATGCCGGAGCTGGTGCGTTTCACTAGCTCGTATTCGTCTTTCAAGAGGTTGACCTTGAACTTGCTGCCATCGATTTGGCGCAGGGCGGCTTTCAGAATCTGGCGCATCACCACTGAGACGTTGGCCGTGGTAGTGGCCATGGGCTGCAGGCGGCGGTTGTAGTCTTCCAGCTGGGCGGCTCGGCTGGCGTAGCTCTCGGCCATGTCCTTTTCGCCCTGGCGGGTGGCGGAATTGGCCAGGGCCAGGTACTCCTTCATCTGGTTGGTGTTAGTGGCCAGCTTGCGCTTCACCAGCTCGTGGGCACCTTCAATGTTGGTTACTTCGGCGTCCATCTTCCGGGCTTCCTGCTCGGTGTTCTTGATGTAGTCCTGCATGATGCCGATGGGGTCGGTGTTGACGAAAATCCCCGCCATGGTGCGGAGCACCCGCTGCCCGGCGTACCACAGCCCGGCGTGAATGCGCTTGTTCGTGACCAGCAAAAACAGCACGAACAGCACGCCCAACCCAATTCCCAGCTTCACGCTGTTGAAGACCATATCGACCAAGAAGGGCAGAATCACGCCCCAGTAGTACACGGCTGCGCCCACCAGCCCGAGGAGCACGACGCGGCCGGCCATCTTCTCCGGCTTTTGCCACTTGGGCAGGCCGGTATCGGTGTCAGAGGAAGTTGTGAGTAGCGTGTTCATGGCATTAGGTATTTGAAGGGGTGGCTGTGGGGTTGAGGAAATTTTGCGCGGCCTGGCGATGGGCCTGCAGCTCGGCAGCCGCGGCGGCGTTGGCCAGCTCGTAGGAGGCCAGGGCGGCCTGCGTTTTCTGCTTTTCTGCCTGCGCCTGCTGCTGGATATCGCGCAGCTGCTGGCTCTTTTCGGTGAGCTGCTGGGTGAGGGACGCTACATCGGCTTGCAGCTGAGCTTCGCGCTGTTGCAGCAGGGCCAGGGGGCCGGGGGCGGCTTTCGAGGTGGCTTCGCCCATCTTTTCGCGGTGGCGCTGCAGCACCCGGGCGCGGTCGTCGGCCAGCTTGGTAGTCAGCTGTTCGGCCGAGGCCAGCAGCGTAGCCTGGTTCACGCCGGTGAGGGCGGAGAAGGCGTTGAAGGCCGTTTGGTAGAGCAAGGGGCCGGTGAGGCCACTGCTGGCCATGCTGCTCACCATCTTGGTGTAGGCGCCGAAGTCTTTGCCGTCGCCTACCAGCAAGCTGGCGATGTGGTCGAGGTGGCGCTGCTCGGCTTGGGTGACGAGCGGCGCCGGGCCAGCGGACGGGGTTCCGGCAGCAGGTTGGGCTGGAAGCGTCCGGGGCGCCGAGGCTTGGGCCGGAGCCGTTTCATCTTCTTCGATGAAAAAGCCCTTGGCGGCTTTGGTAAGGTTATCAAGAATGGCCATGGCTGCTTGCGTTTGGTGACTTCCACCATATGCCAATACCAGTGCCGTTTCGGAAAGGGATTTTTGGTATTGCTGATGATTGATTGATATTGAGCTGATTAAATAAAAAATCCCCGCTAAGCATTTAGCTCAACGGGGAGATATTTTTCCAAAATGGAAAGGCTATTTTTTCAAATCAGCAATGGCCTAACCTAACGAAACGGCGAAGAGGAGCGTCATGCTGAGCTTGTCGAAGCATCTCGCCCGCGCCGTTTGTCATGCTGACGAAGCATCTTATCCCCGCTGAACGACTCGTTCGAACGTGAGAAGATGCTTCCTTCGTCAGCATGACAAACGAATGAATTACTATCCCACGCGAGATGCTTCGACAAGCTCAGCATGACGTCCATTCAAGTCAGCAAAGCCTGGATTAAATACTCAGACTAAACGAGTCGCCCTTGCCTTTCAATGAGGAGCCGCGGATGACCAAATCGCCGGAAATGACGAAGGTGCGGGGCTGGAAATCCTCCTTCTCGCGCACCTGCTCCAGGAAAAGCCGGGCGGCCTGCTGGCCGATGCGGTACGGGTGGAGGTTGACGGTGGTGAGGCCCGGCTCAATCATGGAGGCCATGAACTCGTCGCCGAAGCCCACCACGGCAATGTCGTCGGGGACGCGCAGGTGGCGCTTTTTCAGGGCCACCAACAGGTCGAAGGCGTTGGTGTAGTTGATGGCGAAAATGGCATCGGGCGGCTCGGGCAGGGCCAACCAGTTGTCGAGCGCGGCCACGGCTTCTTCGGTCTGGAATTCAATGTGAACCTCGTACTCGCTACGCAGGTCGAGGTTGTAGCGCTTTAGGGCATGCTGGTAGCCCGCCAGGCGGTTGCGGCTGATGAGCAACGACTCGGGCCCGGCCAGAATGGCGATGCGGCGCGCGCCCTGCTGGATGAGGTGCTCGGTGACGTTGAAGGCGCCGTTCCAGTCGTCGAGAATCACTTTGGCGCTGTCGACTTCGTCGCTCACGCGGTCGAAATGCACCACGGGCACGCCCCGGCAGGCGATGGGCTTGACGTGGTCGAAGTTCTTGGTCTCGCGGGAGTGGCAGATGAGCAGGCCATCTACGCGGCTCGCCACCAGGGCCTGCACATTGCTCACCTCCGTTTGGTACGATTCCTTTGATTGGCAAATCATTACCCGGTAGCCGGCCTCGGACGCTACGTCCTGAATGCCGCTAACTACCGTAGCAAAAAATGGTCGCTCGATGTCCGGAATGATGACGCCGAGGGTGTGGGTTTCGCGACTTTTCAGGCTTTGCGCCAGCAAGTTGGGGTGGTAGTCCATCTGCCGGGCCGCGTCGAGGATGGCCTGGCGGGTGGTTGGGCTGATATCAGTATGCCCGTTCAGCGCCCGCGAAACCGTGGAGGAGGCCACGCCAACGGCCTTGGCCACGTCGCCGATAGTGGTTTGGCTGCGGCGGCGCTCGGTGAGCTGGCCGGCCGGTTTCTCCTCCGTGAAGTGGTAGTCGCAGGCCTTGCACAAAAAGCGCTGGCGGCCCCGCACAAAGCCGGCTTTCAGGACGGAGCTACTCTGCTTGCATTTGACGCAGGTTATCATCTTGATTTGTACTTTTTGTGGAAAAGGACGGGTTTAGATACTGCCGGCTGCCCCTGCTTTGTCTAGTTATTCAAAGGTAAGACACAAAAAAATTTTTTTGCTACCGCGCAGCTAAGATAGCTATCGGTAACGATTCCGGAATCGTTACCGATAGTTTTTCTGCGAAAACAAGTTGTTTAAGCCGTTTTCCGGGTATTGACTATAGGCAATCATGATGTACTTTCGGTAAGTAGTCCAGCAAACAGGTTTCCGGTAGCTTTTTGAGGCTCGAGTGTGACCCGCGGGATTAGTGTATAGGTAAATTGTATTCTGAAGAAGAGTCTTATGCTACACACCATGCGTTGGTTCGGTCCGCACGACCCGGTTTCGCTTTTTGATATTCGGCAGGCTGGGTGCGCGGGCGTGGTAACCGCGCTGCACCAACTGCCCGTGGGCGCGGTATGGTCTGTGGAAGAAATTCAGGCCCGCCAGCAACTCATTGAAGCCGACAATGCCACCTACGCGCCCCTGCATTGGGAAGTGGTGGAGAGCCTGCCGGTGCACGAAGACATTAAGAAAGGCCGCCCCTCGCGCGAACTGTATATAGCCAACTACCAGGAGTCGCTGCGCAACCTGGCAGCCTGCGGCATCCGCACGGTGTGCTACAACTTCATGCCGGTGCTGGACTGGTCGCGCACCGACTTGAGCTACGAAATGCCCGACGGCTCGCGCGCCCTGCGGTTTGTGTGGCAGGATTTCGCCGTATTCGACCTCTTTATTCTTAAGCGGCCCGGCGCCGCAAACGATTACGAACCCGCCGTAGCCCAGGCCGCCCGCCAGCAGTTCGCCGCCATGCGCCCCGAGGCCATTGCCCGCCTCACCAACACTGTACTGCTGGGCCTGCCCGGTTCCGAAGAAGCGTTTGAGTTGGCCGGCTTTCAGAGCTTGCTCGATGAGTACGCTGCTATCGATGCGCAGGCCTTGCGCGAAAACCTGCACTACTTCATCCAAGAAGTAGCGCCGGTGGCTCAGGAGCTTGGCATCGGCCTCTGCATTCACCCCGACGACCCGCCCTTTCCGCTGCTGGGCCTGCCGCGCGTGATGAGCACCGAGGCCGACATCGCCCAGCTGATGGCGGCCTGCGACGTGCCGGCTAATGGCCTCACGTTTTGCACCGGCTCCTTGGGCGTGCGGCCCGACAACGACCCCGCGGCCATTGCGCGCCGTTTTGGGCCCCGCATCCATTTCATCCACCTGCGCACCACCAAGCGCGAAGCCAACCCGCGCAACTTCCACGAAGCCGACCACCTGGCGGGCGACGTGGACATGTACGCCGTGGTGCGCGAGCTGGTGCTGGAGGAGCTGCGCCGCGCCGAGCACGGCGGCCGCGCCATCCCCATGCGCCCCGACCACGGCCACCAGATGCTCGACGACCTCAAGAAGAAGACCTATCCCGGCTACTCGGCCATCGGCCGCCTGCGCGGGCTGGCCGAGCTGCGCGGCCTGGAATACGGCATCCGCCGCAGTCTGGAAGCCGAGGCCGCGCCACCCGCCGTGGGTGCCGAAGCCAAGCAATACTCCTAACCCTCTCCCCAAATCCCACCCACATGTTGCTCCGGTCCCTATTGCTTCTGTTGGTATTCGTGGCCGCCGCGCACCGCAGCGTGGCCGACGACGGCTATCGGCTGTGGCTCAAGTATGACCCGATTACGGATGTGGCCCAACGCAACGCCTACCGGCAAGCAGCCCAATACATAGCCGCTGATGGCAGCTCCGTCGTGCTAAATACGGCCGCGAAGGAACTACAGCGCGGCCTGCAAGGGCTGTTGGGCCAGCCGGTGCCGGTGGTGGCAAAGGCGGAGGCGGGCAGTACCAAACGCGGGATTCTTTTACTGGTAAGCCCGACCGCAAACGTTTCCGTAACCGGGCACAGCCAGGACGGCTACCGCATTTTAGCCCAGGGCCGCAACCTGGTGGTGACGGGTAGGAGCGGGGCCGGCGTGCTCTACGGTGTGTTTGCTCTGCTGCGGGAGCTACAGACCGGACAGCCGGTATCCAACCTGGCCCAAGCCAGCAGCCCGCGCATTCAATACCGCCTGCTCAACCACTGGGACAACCCCAACGGCACGGTGGAGCGGGGCTATGCCGGCTCGTCTATCTGGAAATGGTACGAGCTGCCCGAGCGGCTCGACCCCCGCTACACCGACTACGCCCGCGCCAACGCCTCGATTGGCATCAACGGCGTGGCCATTAACAACGTGAACGCCAGCGCGCGCTACCTCACGCCCGAGTACCTGCAGAAAGTGAAGGCCCTGGCCGGCGTGTTTCGGCCCTACGGCATCCGGGTATATTTGTCGGTGTTTTGGGCCGCGCCCAAGGTGATAGGCGGCCTGAAAACCTCCGACCCGCTCGACCCGCAAGTGAAGCAGTGGTGGGCCGCCAAGACCGAGGAGATTTATAAGGTAATTCCCGACTTCGGCGGCTTTCTGGTGAAAGCCAACTCCGAGGGAGAGCCCGGCCCCCAGGACTACGGCCGCAACCACGCCGACGGCGCCAACATGCTGGCCGACGCCCTGGGCACGCACGACGGCATCGTGATGTGGCGCGCCTTTGTGTACAAGGCCAACAGCAACGGCGACCGATTTAAGGAAGCCTACGAGGAGTTTAAGCCGCTCGATGGCAAGTTCTTGCCCAAGGTGCTGGTGCAGGTGAAAAACGGGCCGATTGACTTCCAGGCCCGCGAGCCGTTCCACCCGCTGTTTGGGGCCATGCCCAAGACGCCACTGGTGCTCGAAGTGCAGATTACGCAGGAATACCTGGGCTTTGCCACGCACCTCGTGTATCTGGCGCCGCTGTTCAAGGAGTGCCTCGATTCGGACACCCAAACCAAGGGGCCCGGCTCCACGGTGGCGAAGGTGGTGGACGGCAGCCTTGACCAGCACCGCATCAGCGGCATTGCGGGCGTGGCCAACATCGGCGCCGACCGCAACTGGACCGGCCACCCCATGGGCCAGGCCAACTGGTACGCCTTCGGCCGCCTGGCCTGGGACTACAACCTGACCTCGGCCGCCATTGCCACCGAGTGGGCCAAGATGACCCTCACCCGCGAGCCCAAGGCCGTGGCCACCATCGTGGATATGATGGGCAAGTCGCGCGACATCTACGTGCGCTACACCACGCCGCTGGGCCTGCACCACATCATGGGCGAGAGCATTCACTACGGCCCCCAGCCCTGGCTGGCCAAGGCCGGCCGCCCCGACT
Source organism: Hymenobacter plasmatis (assembly GCF_020711255.1). GTDB lineage: Bacteria > Bacteroidota > Bacteroidia > Cytophagales > Hymenobacteraceae > Hymenobacter. Next base: position 91,336 of record NZ_JAJFAW010000009.1, on the reverse strand, counting down.
GGACGGCCGTGTACTACCACAAAGCCGACTCCGTGGGGCTGGGCTTCAACCGCACCGCTACCGGCTCCAACGCTCTGGCGCTGTACTCGCCGGGCGTGCAGAAACAGTGGGGCGACCCCAAAACCTGCCCGCTCAACTACCTGCTCTGGTTCCACCACGTGGGCTGGAAGCAGCCACTGCCCACGGGCCGCACCCTCTGGAACGAGCTGGTGACCCGCTACTACACCGGGGCCGACTCCGTGACGTGGATGCAGCAGCGCTGGGCCAGCGTGAAGCCCGCCGTGGACCCCGCCGTGCACGCCGACGTGACGGCCCGCCTGCAAATCCAGCGGCAGGAGGCCCTGTGGTGGCGCGATGCCTGCGTGCTCTACTTCCAGACCTACTCGAAGCAGCCCATTCCGGCGCCGTTCACCCCGCCCACCCGCACGCTGGCCGAAGTCAAAAGCCTGGTGGACCTCTATCAGCTCAAGTAATTCTTTTCCTGCCAATATCATCGAAATCAACACTATGCCGATTTCTATTAATCTCGCTCCCAACGGCCAGCCCGAACCTGCCGGGGTAGCCGTGGCCCAGCCGGAAAACGTGTTTTCGCTGGATGGCAAGCTGGCGCTCATCACCGGCGGCGGTACGGGCATTGGGCTCGAAATCGCGCGCTGCATGGCCGCGGCCGGCGCCACGGTGGTCATCACGGGCCGGCGCGAAGAAGTGCTGCGCGACGCCGTGGAAGGCCTGGGCCGGTCGGCCCAATACATCGTCAACGACATCAACGACCTCTCGTCCATCGAAGGTCTGGTGGCTCAGATTGAAGCCAGCTACGGCCCCCTGGATATCCTGGTAAACAACGCTGGCATCAACATGAAGAAGCCCGCGCTGGAAGTCACCGATGAGGAGTTCGACCGGATTCTGCACACCAACCTGCACTCCGTGTTTGCCCTCACTAGGGAGTGCGCCCGGGGCATGGTGGCCCGCAAAAAGGGCGTTATTCTCATGATTTCGTCGATGGCCGCCTACTACGGCATCGACCGCGTGGTGGCTTACGCGGCCTCCAAATCGGCGGTGGAGGGCATGGTGAAGGTGCTGGCCTCCGAGTTCTCGGCCCAGGGCGTGCGCGTGAACGCCATTGCGCCGGGCTTTATCGAGACCGAGATGAGCCGCAAGGCCATGAACTCGGACCCCGACCGCCGCGACCGGGCCATGCGGCGCACGCCCATGGGCGTCTTCGGCCAGCCCGCCGACATCGGCCACGCGGCCGTGTTCCTGGCCTCGCCGGCCGCGCGCTACATCACCGGCGTGTCGCTGCCCGTCGACGGCGGCAATTCCATTGGCTTTTAGTCCCTGCTTTTTAAAACAACACTCTCACCAAACCACAAAAAACCCACTGAATATCATGCGAGTACATTTATTGAAATCCGCACTGTGCCAGGTCCGGCTCTGTGCGCAACTCATGGGGGCCGGCTTCCTGCTGGCGGGGGGGCTGATGCCCACCAGTGCGTGGGCCCAGGTCGGGCGCACGGTGACGGGCAAGATTATGTCGGACAAAGGCGAGGCCCTGCCCGGCGTAACGGTGCTGGTGAAGGGTACCACCAACGGGGCCACCACCAACGCGGAAGGGGTGTATACCCTGACCGTGCCGGAAGGCCAAAACACGCTCGTTATCAGCTCAATTGGCTTTGAGCGCAAAGAGGTACCCATTGGCGCCTCCGGCCCCACGGATGTGCGCCTCACTGCCGAGGCCCAGGCCCTGAACGAAGTGCAGGTGGTGGGCTACGGCGTGCAGAAGAAAAGCCAGGTGACGGGCGCCATCTCGTCGGTGAGCGAGGAGCAGCTGCGCGACGTGCCGGTGGCCAACGTGGGCCAGGCCCTGCAAGGCCGCGCCGCCGGCGTAACCATCGCCAGCTCCAGCACCACGCCGGGCCAGGCGCCGGTGATTCGCATCCGGGGCAACCGCTCGTTTTCGGGCAGCAACGACCCGCTGCTGGTGGTGGACGGCGTGCCATTTGATGGCAGCCTCAACGACCTGAACCCCGACGACCTGACGTCGGTGGAAGTGCTGAAAGACGCTTCCTCGACCGCCATCTACGGTGCCCGCGGCGCCAACGGCGTTATCCTTATCACCACCCGGCGCGGCAAAGCCGGCGCACCCAAAGCCACCTACAGCGGCTACTATGGCCTGAAAAAAGCCTACGGCCTCTACGACGTACAAAACGGGCAGCAGTACTACAACTACCGCCTCGAAGCCTACCGCGCCCAGAACCCGGGCTACGACCCCAACACGGCCACGTCGTTCCTCACGGCCGACGAGCGGGCCAACTACGCCGCCGGAAAATCGACTGATTACCAGGACCTGATGTACCAGAACGGCCACATTCAGAACCATGTGCTGGGATTGAGCGGGGGCACCGAACAGACGCAGTACTCGGCCTCGTTGGGCTACTACGACGAAACCGGCATTGTGCCGGTGCAGCGCTTCAAGCGCTATTCGCTACGTGGCACCCTCGACCAGAAAATCGGCGAACGGGTGAAAGTTGGGCTAAACTCGCTCAATACCTTCAACCAGTCCGACGACCCCAACATCAACATCCTGTACAGCATCATCACAACCAGCCCGCTGGCCTCGCCCTACGACGCCAACGGCATCCCGATTCTCTACCCCAACACCGACACCGGGATGTCGAACCCGCTGACGCTGTACACCACCGACGCCCACAAAGACCAGAACCGCCGGGTGCGCACCTTCAACAGCATCTACGGGCAGGTGAACATCCTGAAAGGCCTGGACTACCGGCTCAACCTGGGCCTGGACGTGCGCTCGGAAAACAACGGCAACTTCTTCGCTTCGCAGACGCCGCAGAACGGCGGTGGCCCGGCCACGGCCGGCCGCTCGACCAGCCTGGCCTTCAACCTGCTGGCTGAAAACATCCTGACGTATAATCGCACCTTTGGCCAGCACGACCTGAACTTCACGGGCTTGTACAGCGCCCAGGAGTTCCGCACCGACAACTTCGGCACCGGCGTGCGCAACCTGCCCACCAACTACCAGCTCGACAACAACCTCGGCGCCGGTTCGCCCACCAACGCCTTCAGCGGGCAGCAGCAGTGGGACATCGTTTCCTTCATGGGCCGCGTCAACTACGCCTTTGCCAATAAGTACTCGGCCACGCTGACGCTGCGCACCGACGGCTCGTCGCGCCTGGCGCCCGGCAACAAGTACAAATCCTTCCCCTCGGCCGCCGTGGCCTGGAACATTGCCAACGAGGATTTCCTGAAAGACTACTCCTGGGTGAACACCCTGAAGCTGCGGGCCAGCTACGGCCGCGTGGGCAGCACCGCCGTCAACCCTTACCAGACCATTGGCTCGCTGCAGTCGGGCATCGGCGCGGGCTACTACAACTTCGGCCCCACCGGCGCCGTGGGCGTGGTGCCGTCCAGCATCCCCAACCCCAGCCTGGGCTGGGAATACACCGCCACCACCAACTTTGGCATCGACTTCGGCTTCCTGGAAAACCGCGTATCGGGTAGTGTCGAAGTGTACCAGCAGCGCACCAAGGACCTGCTGCTGCCCGATGCCCTGCCCACCTCCAGCGGCTACAGCTCGTTTGTGCGCAACGCCGGCGAGACCCAGAACCGCGGCTTGGAAGTTTCGCTCAGCACGGCTAACGTGCGCTCCAAACAGGAGGGTGGCTTTGAGTGGAGCACCGACTGGAACTTCACCGTGAACCGCGAGAAAGTGATTTCGCTGGCCCGGGGCAAAGATGCCAACGGCAACGAGCTAAGCGACGTGGGCAACCAGCGCTTTATCGGCCAGCCGCTCTACGTTATCTACGACTACAAGAAACTCGGCATCTGGCAGACCTCGGAGGCCGACCTGGCCAAGAAGTACGGCTCGAAGCCCGGCCAAATCAAGGTGGAAGACGTGGACAACAACGGCGTCATCAACGCCAACGACCGCCAGATTATCGGTTCGCGCCAGCCCAAGTTTGAAGCTGGCCTCACCAACCGCTTCCGCTTCAAAGGCTTCGACCTGAACGTGGTGGCCCTGACCCGTGTCGGCGCTACCGTGGTAGACCCCACGCTGTTCGGCCCGGCCTACTTCGCCACCAACACTGGCCGCCGCAATCAGGTAAACCTCAACTACTGGACGGCCAGCAACCCCACCAACGACTACCCGCAGCCCGACCAGAGCGCCCGCGCCACCGAGTGGCCCACCTACGGCCAGACCTTGGCCTACCTCAGCGGCACGTTCATTAAAGTGCGCAGCATCGACCTGGGCTACACCATCCCCGCGGCCTGGGCTACCAAAGCCTTCATGAGCTCGGCCCGCATTTATTTGCAGGTGCAAAACCCCCTCATCTGGTCCAAGGCGCAGTATTTCAAGGATAACAAAGCCATCGACCCCGATGCCTTGTCGTACTCCAGCCGCTTCAACGCCGGCAACCCCGGCGGCATCGAGTTCACGGGCGGAAACCCCAACAGCTCCAGCGCCGGCCTGGCCGGCGTGGGCGTCAACTACCCCGTCACGCGGGCCTTCATCGCCGGCATCAACGTGGGCTTCTAATCTCACTGAGTGACTTAGCGACTGAGTAGCTGAGTGATTGAGTGGAGCAAGTTCAGCCCAAGGCTAAAAGAACCCACATTCACTCAGTTACTCGGCCACTCAGTCTCTCTCCCAATCAACCTCAACTTTCCAGCGCATCGCGCTACGCAAATATGAAAAAGATAGTATTAGTCACGTTAGGAACTGCCGTGCTTCTGGGTGCCGGCAGCTGCAGCAAGGACATTCTGGACGAAAACCCGCGCTCCATCCTCACGCCGGGCTTCCTGGCCACGCCGCAGGGCGTGGAGGCCGGCGTAACGGGTGTGTACTCGGGCCTGCGCCAGCTCTACGGCAACGACTCCGGCTTCTTCACCACCGAAGCCGGTACCGACCTGTGGACCAACGGCATTACCTCGAGCAGTGGCCTCAACGATTACAACACCTCGGACCTGACCCCGGTCAACGCCAGCTCAACTTCCTTTATCTGGAGCCTGAGCTACCAGTACATCAACACTGCCAACGGCGTGCTGAAGTACGCCCCCACCGTGCAAGGCCTGAGCGCCGACCGCATTAAGCAGCTGATTGCCGAGACCAAGCTGCTGCGGGCCCAATATTACTTTGTGCTGGTGCAGCACTTCGGCGACGTGCCCCTGATGCAAAGTTTCGTGGATTTGCCCACCAAGGACATTACCCGGGCTCCCGTGGCCGACGTGTACAAGGCCATCATCGCCGACCTGACCGACGCCATGAACACCATTGCCGACAAGCCCGCCCAGCCCGGCCGCGTGACGCGGGCCACGGCCCTGCACCTGCTGGCCAAGGTATACCTAACCCGCGCCACCTCCACGGCCAAGGACGCCAGCGACTACGCCAACGCCGCCAAGTATGCCAAGGAGCTCATCGACAACCAGAGCCGCTACGGCCTGGGCCTGGAAGCCGACCCCGCCAAGGTATTTGAAGAAGGCAACGAAAACGGCAAAGAGGTTATCATGAACGCGCAGTTCAACGGCGACGCCACCTTCTCCCGCGTCGACGGCTTCACCTTTGGCGGCGAGAACGTGGCGGGCTTCAACTTCCGCAGCCGCTATGACCTGCTGCCCAACATGGTGCGTGACATCAATAACGGCCGGCCCTTTGCCCGCCACTCGGTGACGCACTACCTGGAAGACACCTACATCCTGCGCAATGCCAGCGGCGCGCCGCAGGAATCGGGCAAGTCGCTGCGCACCACCGACACGCGCTACAACAAGTGGTTTACGACGGTGTACCGGGTGAACGCGCCGGGCAACAACAGCGGCAGCGCCAAAGCCGTAATCGGCGACACGGCTGTCTGGTACCCCGGCCGCGAGCTGTCGGCGGGCGAGCTGGCCCGCATTGCCAACCGCCAGCCGGTGGCCTACCGCGTGATTCAGCCCAGCCAGTACACCACCGAGTACTTCCCCACGCTCAACAAGTTTGACTCGCGCAACCGCACGTCGGTAAACGGCTTCTCGACCCGGCCCAACATCGTGTACCGTCTGGCCGAAACCTACCTGATTGCGGCCGAGGCCTACTTCTACCTGGGCGATGCCGCACAGGCTGCCAAATACATCAACGTGGTGCGGGAGCGCGCCGCTGCTGCCGGCAAAACCACGCAGATGGACATTACGGCCAGCCAGGTAAACATCGACTTCATCCTGGACGAGAGGGCCCGCGAGCTGGCCGGTGAATTCACGCGCTGGTACGACCTCAAGCGCACCGGGAAGCTCCTGGACCGCGTGAAAGCCTACAACCCGCCGCTGACGCGCCTCTCCACCGGCATCTACGGTTCCAACGCGGCCATCAACATCCAGCCCTACCACGTGCTGCGCCCCATTCCACAAACGGAAATCGACCGCACCAGCGGCAAAATCACGCAGAACCCTGGGTACTAGTAGTTGATAGATAATCCGGAAAAAACCCAAAGAACGTCATGCTGAGCGCAGCCGAAGCATCTCTCCTGCTTCGTTGAGCTAGAGCATTGATTACTCACGAGGTAGAGATGCTTCGGCTGCGCTCAGCATGACGTTCTTTTTATTCTGTCGCCCTTCTTCCTGCCACCATTTCCACCATATCCAACCGAACCTTTTGTTACACAGAATTATCCTGTTTTTCCTGCTCGCAGCAGCGGCTTTCTCAGCGCAAGCCCAAGGAACGGCCAGCGGCATGCCGCGCCTGGTGAAAACCGGCCAAAGCACCCAACTTCTGGTAGATGGCAAGCCCTACTTCGTGCTGGGCGGCGAACTGGGTAACTCCACCGCCTCCAGCACGGCGTACATGCAGCCCGTGTGGCCCAAGCTCAAGGCCATGCACCTGAATACGGTGATTGCGCCGGTGTACTGGGAGCTGATGGAGCCCACCGAAGGCAAGTTCGACTTCACGCTGGTGGACGACCTGCTGCGCGACGCCCGCAAGCACCAGATGAAGCTGGTATTGCTCTGGTTCGGCGCCTGGAAAAACAGCATGTCGTGCTACGCCCCGGCCTGGGTGAAAACCGACCTGAAACGCTTCCCCCGCGTGGAAGACGACAAGGGCGTGCCGCAGGAAATCATGACCCCGTTCAGCCCCACCAACCTGGAGGCCGACCGAAAGGCTTTTGTGCAGCTCATGCAGCACCTGAAAGCTACCGACGACAAGCAGCACACCGTAATCACGGTGCAGGTCGAAAACGAAATCGGCATGCTGCCCACCGCCCGCAGCTACGACGACCGCGCCAATGCTGCTTTCAAGCAACCCGTGCCCGCCCCGCTGCTCACCTACCTGCAGCGCGAGCGCAAAAACCTGAAGCCCGAGTTTGCGGCCATCTGGCAGCGCCAGGGCGCCAAGACCAAAGGCAACTGGGAAGAGGTGTTCGGCAAAAGCCTGGCCACCGACGAGATGTTTATGGCCTGGTACTACGCCACCTTCACCAATGCGCTGGCCGTGGCCGGCAAAGACGCTTACCCCTTGCCCATGTACGTGAACGCGGCCCTGAACCGGCCCAACGTGGCACCCGGCAAGTACCCCAGCGCCGGCCCGCTGCCGCACGTCATGGACATCTGGCTAGCCGGCGCGCCGGCCATCGACATCCTGGCGCCCGACTTCTACAACCCCAATTTTGAACACTGGTGCAACTTGTACACCCGCGGCGGCAACCCGCTGTTTATCCCCGAACACCGGTTTGAAGAGGGCGTGGATGCCAAGGCGTTTTTCGCTTTCGGCAACTACAACTGCCTCTCGTTTTCGCCCTTCGCCATCGAAGGCAGCGACACGCTCAAGGCTGCGCCCATCGGCAAGGCCTATGAGCTGCTGCAGCAAGTTAGCTTCTTGCTGGGCAAGCACCAGCCCGCGGGCCAGGTGCGCGGCTTCCTGCTGCAAAAGGACTCGGCCGCCCGTACCGCCACGCTCGGCAACTACCGCTTCACGGCCAAGCACGAGTACACGTTGGGCTGGTCCTTGGGCGCGAAAAAGGCCGAGTGGTCGCCGGGCGGCGGCCTCGTCATTGCGGTGGCGCCCGACGAGTTTTACGTGGTGGGCACCGGCTTGGTCCTCACCTGGGAGCCCACCGCCAAAGGCAAACGCGCCGGCTACGTGAGTGTGGACGAAGGCCATTTTGAAGACGAGAAGTGGGTGCCCGGCCGCCGCATGAACGGCGACCAGGACCACCAGGGCCGCCACGTGCGCGTGGCCGGCGACGAATACAGCATCCAGCGGGTCAAACTCTACACTTACTAATCTAGCAGGCCCATGATTCAACTATTGTCCATCCGTGTGCTCCGGCGAAGGACCTCGCAGCTTAGCCAACTCAGCCTTGGGCTGGCCTTGGTGGGCTGCGCCCTGCTGGTGCCGGCCACGGCCGCTGCCCAAGTGCGCCTGCCGCGCCTGGTGAGCAACGGAATGGTACTGCAGCGCGAGGCGCCGGTGCGCATCTGGGGCTGGGCAAAGCCCGGCGAATCGGTGTCCGTAGCTTTTTTGGGCAAAACCTACCGCGCTACTACCGGCCCCAATGGCCAGTGGCGCGTGACACTGCCGGCGATGAAAGCTGGCGGACCCTATGAAATGAGCCTGACGGCCAGCAATGCTCTCAGTATTAAGGATATTTTGGTGGGCGACGTGTGGCTGTGCTCGGGCCAGTCGAACATGGAAACCCCCATGAGCCGCCTGCGCGACAAGTACCCCGACGTGATTGCCCAAGCTACCAACCCACGCATCCGGCAGTTTGACGTGCCCCTGACCTATGCTTTCGACAAGCCGCGCACCGACCTCACGGGCGGCAAATGGACGGAAGCCAACCCCCAAACGGTGCTCCAGTTTTCGGGCGTAGCCTACTTCTTCGCCAAGGAAATCAACGCCAAGTATAACGTGCCGGTTGGCATCATCAAAGACGCTGTGGGCGGCTCGCCGGCCGAATCTTGGCTGAGTGCTGATGCGTTGCGACAGTTCCCCACCTACGAGCAGCAAGCAGCCAAGTACAAAGACAGTGCCTTGGTGGCTGGCATCCGGCAGCGCGAGGGCGCCGCGGTAGCCAGCTGGTACCAAAGCCTGCACCAGGCTGACCAAGGCGAAGCGCGGGGCCAGCAGAAGTGGTCGGCTCCCGACTACGACGCCAGCACCTGGGCCACCATGAACGTGCCCGGCTACTGGGACAAGGACAGCCCCCTGGGGCCGGTGAATGGCGTGGTGTGGTTTCGCAAAGAAGTAGAGGTGCCCGCCAGCATGGTGGGCCAGCCGGCCCGCCTGGAGCTGGGCACACTGGTCGATGCCGACTCCACGTACCTCAACGGCCAGCTGGTGGGCACCACCGGCTACCAGTACCCGCCGCGCAAATACGACGTGAAGGCCGGTGTGCTCAAGGCCGGTAAAAACGTGGTGGTGGTGCGCCTCATCAACAATACCGGGCGCGGCGGCTTCACGCCCGGCAAGAAGTACCAGCTTACGGCCGCGGGCCAGACCCTCGACCTGCGCGGGCCATGGCAGTACAAGCTGGGCGCTACTATGCCGCCCACGCCGGGCACTACCACGTTTCAGTACCAGCCCGGGGGCCTGTTTAATGGCATGATTGCGCCGGTGTTGCCCTACGCCATCAAGGGCGTGCTGTGGTACCAGGGCGAAAGCAACACAGGCCACTCGCAGGACTACCAGGCCCTGATAACCGGCCTGATAACCGATTGGCGCAAGCACTTTCAGCAGCCCAACCTGCCGTTCCTCTACGCGCAGCTGCCCAACTTCATGGCCGTCAAGCCGGAGCCCAGCGAAAGCGACTGGGCGGCCCTGCGCGATGCCCAGCGCCGCCTGCTGGCCGTACCTCATACCGGCATGGCCGTGCTTATAGACGCGGGCGAATGGAACGACATCCACCCGCTCGACAAGCAAACGCCCGGCCACCGCCTGGCCCTGGCTGCCCAAAAAGTAGCCTACGGTGATGCCAAGGTGGTTGCCTCCGGCCCGCTGTACCAGACCATGCAAGTGGCGGGCAACAAGGTCACGCTCAGCTTCGCCAGCGTAGGCGGCGGCTTGGTGGCGAAAGGCGGCGGGCCGTTGAAGGGCTTCGCCGTAGCCGGACCGGACAAGAAATTCGTGTGGGCCCAGGCTCGGATTGAAGGCAAGAAAGTGGTGGTGTGGAACGACCAGGTGCCGAACCCGACCGTGGTGCGCTACGCCTGGGCCGATAACCCCGAAGGCGCCAATCTCTACAACAAGGAAGGCCTGCCGGCTTCGCCTTTTACCACTGAGCCCCAACTGTCGATGCCCACCGGCCGCCTCTAAATTCAGCTCAACTCCAGCAACCCTAGCCGCCCTCTTCCCATGTTACGCTCCTTCGCCCGCCTGCGCCGCCAAAGCCTGTTGAGTGCCGCCCTTTTGCTGGGGCTGCAGGGAGTTGCCCACGCGCAGGCCACGGCTACCTCGGCGGTGTTTCTCGACCCCAAGCAGCCTATTAATGCCCGTATCAAGGACCTGATTTCGAAGCTGACGCTGGAGGAGAAGGCCGACCAGATGATGTACAACAGCAAGGCCATCGAGCGGCTGGGCATCCCGGCCTACAACTGGTGGAACGAGGCCCTGCACGGCGTGGGCCGGGCCGGCGCGGCCACGGTGTTTCCGCAGGCCATTGGGCTGGGCGCCACCTTCGACGACGACCTGGCCAAGCGCGTGGCCACCGCCATTTCCGATGAAGCCCGCGCCTCCTACAACGCGGCCGTGGCCAAGGGCTACCGCCAGCAGTACAGCGGCCTTACGTTCTGGACGCCCAACATCAATATCTTCCGTGACCCGCGCTGGGGCCGGGGGCAGGAGACCTACGGCGAAGACCCCACGCTGACCGGCCGCATGGGGGTGGCCTTCGTACAGGGCCTGCAGGGCGACGACCCCCAGCACCTCAAGACTGCTGCCTGCGCCAAGCACTTCGCCGTGCACAGCGGCCCCGAGCGCCTGCGCCACGAGTTCAACGCCGTGGCCACGCCCCAGGACTTGCAGGAAACCTACCTGCCGGCCTTTCATAAGCTGGTGGATGCCAAAGTGGAAGCCGTGATGTGCGCCTACAACGCCACCAACGGCGAGCCCTGCTGCGCCAACACCTACCTGCTGCAGGACGTGCTGCGCAAGCAGTGGGGCTTTAAGGGCCACATCGTGAGCGACTGCTGGGCGCTGGTGGACTTCTACCAGGGCCACAAAGTGGTGAAAACCCCCGCCGAAGCCGCCGCCCTGGCCCTGGACCGCGGCGTGAACCTGAACTGCGGCAGCGTATACCCGTCCTTGCCCGAGGCCGTGAAAAAAGGCCTCACCACGGAGGCCAAGATGGACAGCTCGCTGGCCATTCTGCTGCGCACCAAGTTCAAGCTGGGCTTGCTCGACCCGCAGGGCAGCAGCCCCTACGACAAGCTCGGCCCCGAAATCATCAACAGCGCTTCGCACCGGGCCCTGGCCCGCGAGGCGGCCCAGAAGTCCATCGTGCTACTGAAAAACAACGGCGTGCTGCCCCTGCGCAACGACCTGCCCAAGTACTTCGTGTGCGGCCCCAACGCCGCCAACCTCGACGCGCTGCTGGGCAACTACTACGGCGTGAACCCGGAGATGAAAACCATCCTGGAGGGCCTCGTGGGCGGCGTGCAGCCCGGCAGCCAGATGCAGTACCGCCAGGGTGCCATGCTCGACCGGCCCAACGCCAACACCATCGACTGGGTGAGCGCCACGGCCCGCACCGTCGACGCCACCTTCGTGGTGCTGGGCATCACCGGCCTGCTGGAAGGGGAGGAGGGCGAGTCCATCGCCTCGCCCACCTTCGGCGACCGGCTCGACTACAACCTGCCCAAGAACCAGATTGACTTCCTGAAAAAGCTGCGCGAAAACAACAAGCAGCCCCTCATCGCCATCATCACCGGCGGCAGCCCCATGAACCTGGCCGAAGTGCACGAGCTCTGCGATGCCGTAGTGCTGGCCTGGTACCCGGGCGAGGAAGGCGGCAACGCCGTGGCCGACGTGGTGTTTGGCAAGGTTTCGCCCTCGGGCAAGCTGCCCATCACCTTCCCGAAATCGCTGGACCAGCTGCCCGCCTACGAGGACTACCACATGGCCGGCCGCACCTACCGCTACCTGGCCGCCGAGCCGATGTACCCCTTCGGCTACGGCCTGAGCTACGCCAAATTCACGTACCCCTCGGTGAAGCTAGCCAGCAAGAGTGTGGCTAAAAACAAGCCCGTCGACGTGACGGCCACCGTCACCAACACTGGCAAAACGGAAGGCGAAGAAGTGGTGCAGCTCTACGTGACGCACGCCGCCAAGAAGGGCGCCCAGACGCCGCTGTATTCGCTGAAAAACTTCCGTCGCGTGAAGCTGGCGCCGGGTGCCAGTACCACCGTCAAGTTCACGCTCACGCCCGACATGCTGGCTTTGGTGAACGACAAAGGGCAGTCAGTGGCGGCCAGCGGCCCGGTCACGGTGTGGGTAGGCGGCTCGCTGCCCAGCGCCCGCAGCGTGGCGCTGGGGGCCAGCCCGGCCGCCTCGGCCGTCCTTACCGTTAAGTAAAATTCTAGTACGTCATTAAAAAACGCTTAAAAAGCCCGTCATGCTGAGCGCAGTCGAAGCATCTCGCTCGCGCAACTAATCAATGCCATTGCAACGAAGCCCGCTAGATGCTTCGACTGCGCTCAGCATGACTGCCTTATTTAACATGACGACTTCTATCAATCTGTATTAACTATGAAATACCTCCTCGGCTACGACATCGGTAGCTCTTCCATCAAAGCTTCCCTGCTCGACATTCACACCGGCAAGTGCGTGGCCGCGGCCATATCGCCCAAAAAGGAGATGGAAATCACCGTGCCCCAGCCCAACTGGGCTGAGCAGCGCCCCGAGCGCTGGTGGCAGGAGTGTGTGAATGCCACCGCCCAACTCAAGGCCGACTACGGCTTCGATACGGACCTGGTGGCCGGCATCGGCATCACCTACCAGATGCACGGGCTGGTCCTGATTGACAAGGACGGCAAGGTGCTGCGCCCCGCCATTATCTGGTGCGATAGCCGGGCCGTGGAATACGGTGATAAGGCTTTTGAGGCGTTGGGGGAGGAGTATTGCCTGACCAACTTCCTAAACTCGCCGGGTAATTTTACCGCTTCCAAATTGAAGTGGGTGCGGGAAAACGAGCCCGAGATTTACGCCCAGATTCACAAGATTCAGCTGCCCGGCGACTACATCGCCTTCAAACTGACGGGCGAGCTGCAAACCACGGTGTCGGGCTTGTCGGAGGGCGTGTTCTGGAACTTCAAGAAGCAGGCCATCGCCCAGGATTTGCTCGACTACTACGGCATCAGCGCCGACTTGCTGCCCGAGGTGGTGGACACCTTTTCGGTGCAGGGACACCTGAGCCATGAGGCGGCGCAGGAGCTGGGCCTCACGGCCGGTACGCCCATCAGCTACCGGGCCGGCGACCAGCCCAACAACGCCTTTTCGCTGAATGTGCTGCACCCCGGCGAGGTGGCGGCCACGGGCGGCACGAGCGGCGTGGTCTACGGCATCAACGAGACCAATACGCCCGACCCGCGCTCCCGCGTGAATTCCTTCGTGCACGTAAACAGCACGCCCGAGCAGCCCCGCAACGGCGTGCTCATGTGCCTGAACGGCACGGGCATCCTCAACAGCTGGCTGCGCAAAATCGTGGGCGAGCTGCCCTACGACCAGATGAACCAGCTGGCCGCCCAGGCGCCGATAGGAGCGGAGGGCCTCGTGTTTCTGCCCTTCGGCAACGGCGTGGAGCGCATCCTCGAAAATCGCCCGGCCGACGCCGAACTGCGCGGGCTCAACTTCAACATTCACCACCAGCCGCACGTGCTGCGCGCCGCCCAGGAGGGCATTGTGTTCGCCTTGAACTACGGCATGGACATCATGCGGGCCTCGGGGGTGCAGGTGCGTAAAGTGCGCGCCGGCAACGCCAACATGTTCCTGAGCCCGGTGTTCCGCGAAGCCTTCGTGAATAGCGGCAACGTGGAGCTGGAGCTCTACAACACCGACGCGGCCCAGGGTGCGGCGCGCGGCGCGGGCGTCGGCGCCGGCGTGTACGCCAGCCCCACCGAAGCCTTTACCGGCCTCGAACGCATTCTGACCGTGGAGCCCACCGACCGGCTGCGCGAACAATACCAAGCCGCTTACGGCCGCTGGCAAAACGCTTTATCTCAACTTATTCCTAACCCAACCACTCCTTCCCATGTCAAGCAGCACGCTTTCTAAAACCGAATTTTTTACGGGCATCGACACCATCCGCTTCGAAGGGCGCGAGTCGGACAATCCACTGGCCTTTAAGTGGTACGACGAAAACCGCATGGTAGCCGGCAAGACCATGAAGGAGCATCTGCGCTTCGCCGTGTCGTACTGGCACACCTTCACCGGCACCGGCGGAGACCCGTTCGGGCCTGGCACCAAGCAGTTTGCCTGGGATACGCACCACGAAATCATCGGCCGCGCCAAGGACAAGATGGACGCCGCGTTTGAGTTTTTCACCAAGCTCGGCACGCCCTACTACTGCTTCCACGACATTGACTTGGTGGAGGAAGGGGACTCGCTCGACGAGTACGAGCGCAACCTGCAAACCATCGTGGACTACGCCAAGGAGCATCAGACCGCCTCGGGCGTGAAGCTGCTCTGGGGCACGGCCAACGTGTTTTCGAACCCGCGCTACATGAACGGCGCCAGCACCAACCCCGACTTCCAGGTGGTGGCCCATGCGGCCACGCAGGTCAAGAATGCCATCGACGCGACCATTGCCCTGAACGGCGAGAACTACGTGTTCTGGGGCGGCCGCGAAGGCTACATGACCCTGCTCAACACGGACATGAAGCGCGAGCAGGCCCACATGGGCCGCTTCCTGACCATGGCCCGCGACTACGCCCGTAAGCAAGGCTTCAAGGGCAAATTCTTCATCGAGCCCAAGCCGGCCGAGCCCACCAAGCACCAGTACGACTTCGACGCGGCCACCGTCATCGGCTTTTTGAAGGAGCACGGCCTGGAAAACGACTTCATGCTGAACCTGGAAGTGAACCACGCCACGCTGGCCGGCCACACCTTCCAGCACGAGCTGCAGGTAGCGGCCGACGCCAACATGCTGGGCAGCATGGATGCCAACCGCGGCGACTACCAGAATGGCTGGGACACCGACCAGTTTCCCAACAACCTCAACGAGCTGACCGAGTCCATGCTCATCATTCTGGAGCACGGCGGCATCAAGCCCGGTGGCATCAACTTCGACGCCAAAACCCGCCGCAACTCCACCGACCTGGAGGACATCTTCATCGCCCATATCTCGGGCATGGACACCTTCGCCCGCGCCCTGGTCGTGGCCAACGACATCCTCGAAAAGTCGCCCTACCGCAAGTTCCGCAAGGAGCGATACGCCTCGTTCGATTCGGGTGAAGGCGCAGCGTATGAGCGCGGCGAATTGAGCCTGGAAGACCTGCGCACCATCGCCATGAAGAGCGGCGAACCCACGCCGAAAAGCGGCAAGCAGGAGTGGCTGGAAGCCATTATCAACCAATACATCTAAGTTTTAGAAAAAGACTGTCATGCTGAGCGAAGCCGAAGCATCTCGCGTGCAGCAGTAATTAATTACTCTCGCGGTAGAGATGCTTCGGCTGCGCTCAGCATGACGTTCATCTGCAAAAACTGAACCGGCCAGCCGCCGCGTGGTGGGAACAGCAACGCGACTAGCTGGGGAAGTTGGTGCCGACTGTAGCGGGCCTGCAATAGCTCGCCGGCCAGTAGGCGGCTTCGGCGTTCCGGCACGAAGCACAGGCCCGTTGGTGAGCGGGTCTGGGCTTCACGCAGGCCCCAGGGGTTTGCAGGCCGGAACGCCGCTTTGCCGGCTGGTTCGTTTGAGGCTTCTTTTGGGCCATTCATTGACATTTGGTGCATTTCTTCTTTTTATGACCTTCTCCAAGCGCCTGGCCGCTTTTGCCACCACCCTGGGCCTCGCTGCTTCTACTGGAGCGGCGGGCCAAACCATTCAAATGGCCGTGCAGGCCGGAGACCCCAAGCTGCAAATCAGCAAGCACATCTACGGGCACTTTGCCGAGCATTTAGGCCGCTGCATTTACGGTGGTTTTTGGGTCGACGAAAAGCTGAACGTGCCCAAGCAAGGCCGCATCCGGATGGACGTGGTCGAGGCCCTCAAGAAAATCAAGGTGCCCAACCTGCGCTGGCCCGGCGGCTGCTTTGCCGATACCTACCACTGGCACGATGGCATAGGCCCCACGGCCCAGCGCCCCAAAATGCTGAACATGTGGTGGGGCAATAACCTGGAGGATAACAGCTTCGGCACCCACGAATTTCTGGAACTGTGCAGCCTGCTCGGCACCGAGCCTTACCTGGCCGCCAACGTGGGCAGCGGCACGGTGCAGGAAATGGCCGGCTGGATGGAGTACCTCAACTCCAACGACGACACCCCACTGGTACTGGAGCGCCGCAAAAACGGCCACCCCGAACCTTACAAAGTGAGCTGGTGGGGCATCGGCAACGAGAGCTGGGGCTGCGGCGGCAACATGACAGCCCAGTACTACACCGACGTGTATAAGCGCTACGCCACCTTCGCTCACAACTACCCGGCCTCGCCGCCGCTCAAGAAAATCGTGAGTGGCGCCAACGGCGACGACGCCAACTGGACGGAGACGTGCATGAAAAACATCCCGCTCAACCAGATGTGGGGCCTCACCCTGCACCAGTACACGTTGCCCACCGGCAGCTGGACCGGCAGCAAGGGCTCGGCCACCAATTTCGACGAAGCCCAATACTTCAACACCCTGAAAAACTGCCTGAAAATGGAGGCCGTCGTGACCAAGCACGCCGTCATCATGGACAAGTACGACAAGGACAAAAAGGTAGCGCTGCTGGTAGACGAGTGGGGCGTGTGGACCGACGTGGAGCCCGGCACCAACCCTGGTTTCCTGTACCAGCAAAATTCCCTGCGCGACGCGCTGGTAGCCGGCACCACGCTCAACATTTTCAACAACCACTGCGACCGGGTGCGTGGCGCCAACCTAGCCCAGGCTGTGAATGTGCTACAGGCTGTCATTCTCACCGACAAGGAGAAGATGCTGCTCACGCCCACCTACCACGTGTTTGACCTGTACCAGGTGCACCAGGACGCGCAGTATCTACCACTGCAGTTTACTAGTCCCGATTATGTAATGGGGGACCAGAAAATCCCGGCCTTGAATGCTTCAGCCTCTAAAGATGCTAAAGGCGCCGTACATATTTCACTCGTGAACCTTGACCCTCATAAGACGCTCAAATTGGAAACGGCGCTGGCGGGTGTGAACTGGAAAAATGTGACCGGCCGCATTCTGACCTCTGCCAAAATCAACGATTACAACACCTTTGACAAGCCCAATGCGGTGAAGCTGGCCAGCTTCGCAGGCGCCAAAAAGCGCGGTGATAAGCTGGCCGTGGAACTGCCGCCCAAGTCGGTAGTGATGCTGGAGCTGCGGTAAACACTCATCAGTAAGTCATGCTGAGCGCAGCCGAAGCATCTCGCGTGTGGTAGTAATCCATCCGTGAGGACGATGCGAGCGAGATGCTTCGGCTGCGCTCAGCATGACGTTCCTTTTTTGCGAAACCTTTATGAAAAACACACTTCTTGCTACCCCGCTGCGTCGCTTGATTCTCGGTAGCCTGATAATGGGCGGTCTGGGGGCGCTGAACAGCCGCTACGATGTGGCCTCACTGGCCCATGCGCAGTCGGTGCCCACGCAGGCTCCCGCTATGAAAGGCCTCAAGGACTATTACAAAGACTATTTCCCCATCGGGGTGGCCGTTTCGCCCCAGGGCCTGAAAGGGGCGGAAGGCGAGCTGATTAAGCAGCAGTTCAACAGCATCACGCCGGAGAATGCCATGAAAATGGGTCCGATTCACCCGGAGGAAAACCGCTACTTCTGGAAGGATGCCGACGAAATCGTGCAGTTTGCCCAGACCAACAAGCTGCGCGTACGGGGCCACAACCTGCTCTGGCACGAGCAGACGCCGAAGTGGCTGTTCAAGAACGCCGACGGCACGACCGTGAGCAAAGAAGTGCTGCTCAAGCGGCTCAAGAGCCACATCGATACCGTGGTAAAGCGCTACAAGGGCAAAATCTACGCCTGGGACGTGGTGAACGAAGCCATTGCCGACGACAGCACGCAGTTTCTGCGCAACTCGGAGTGGTACAAAATCTGCGGCGAGGACTTCATTCCCAAAGCCTTCGAATACGCCCACGCGGCCGACCCCAAGGCCCAGCTATTCTACAACGACTACAACACCGAGCGGCCCGAGAAGCGCGAGCGAATCTACAAGCTGCTCAAGAAGCTGAAGGACGCCAAAATACCGATTGATGGCGTGGGCCTGCAGGGGCACTGGTCGCTGCAGGAGCCCACCGAAAAGGAGCTGCGCACGGCCCTGGACCGGTATAAGTCCCTGGGGTTGAAAATCCAGATAACCGAGCTCGACGTGTCGATTTATCCCTGGGAAAAGAACCGCCGCGAAAAGCGCCCCGGCGAGTCGGACGCTTACACGCCCGAGCTGGAGCAGAAGCAGGCGGACCAGTACAAGATGTTTTTCAAGGTGTTCCGCGACTACAAGAACGTCATCACCGGCGTCACCTTCTGGAACATCTCCGACAAATACACCTGGCTGGATACCTACCCCGTGGCCGGCCGCAAAAACTACCCGCTGCTCTTCGACCAGAATCAGAAGCCCAAGAAGGCTTTCTATGAGGTGGTGAAGTTTTAGCAAGCAAAAGGCGCTGGAAGCCAGTACTCCGTGAATCTTAATAGACCGTCATGCTGAGCCTGTCGAAGCATCTCGCGTGCAGTAGTAATCAAGATAGCTCAACGATGCACGCGAGATGCTTCGACAGGCTCAGCATGACAGCCTTTGTTAACTGCATTAATCGTTGGTGAAACTATGAAGACACTATCCCTCAAATTTCGCCTTTTATTGCTGCTGTTGGCTGTGCTGTTTGCCGCCAGCAATGCGCTGGCCCAGACGCTGCCCTTGGGTGCTTCAACCGTATCAGCTACGAAAGGCAAAGGCGCTTTCACGCTGGCGGCGGGCGGCAAAGCCGCCGCCATCTATGCCAGCGCCAGTGACTGGCCGGGCGTGCTGCGCGCCGCAAAGGACTTACAGGCCGACGTGCAGCGTGTGACGAAAATTGAGCCGCGCTTTGGTACGGCCAAGCCGACGGGAGCGGAGGTAGTGCTCATTGGCACCATCGGCAAAAGCCCGCTCATCGACCAACTCGTGCAGCAAAAAAAGCTCGATGTGAAGGCGGTGGCCGGGCGCTGGGAAACCTTCGTACGGCAAGTGGTGGAGAACCCCATGCCCGGCGTGGAGCGCGCGTTGGTGATTGCCGGTAGTGACAAGCGCGGCACCATTTTCGGGATTTATGATTTGTCGCAGCAAATTGGGGTATCGCCCTGGTACTGGTGGGCCGATGTGCCCGTGAAGCCGCAAAACGCGCTGTACGTGAGCCCGGCCCGGTACACGCTGGGCGAGCCGGCGGTGAAGTACCGCGGCATTTTCCTCAACGACGAAGCGCCCGCGCTTTCGGGTTGGGCCAAGGAGAAGTTCGGCGGCATCAACTCCAAGATGTACGTCCACGTGTTTGAGCTGATTTTGCGGCTCAAGGGCAACTACCTGTGGCCCGCCATGTGGGGCAACGCCTTCAACGACGACGACAAGCAAAGCCCCGTGCTTGCCGATGAATACGGCATCGTGATGGGCACCTCGCACCACGAGCCCATGCTGCGCGCCCAGCAGGAGTGGAAGCGCTACGGCAAAGGCGCCTGGAATTACCAAACCAACGACAGCACCCTGCGCGAATTCTGGCGCCAGGGCATCAAAAATATGGGCACCCACGAAAGCATCGTGACCGTGGGCATGCGCGGCGACGGCGACGAGCCCATGAGCGAGGGCAGCAACATTGCCCTGCTCGAAAAAATAGTGGCCGACCAGCGCAAAATTCTGGCTCAAGAAACCCACAAGCCCGCCGCCCAAACGCCCCAGCTCTGGGCCCTCTACAAGGAAGTGCAGGACTACTACGACAAGGGCATGCGCGTGCCCGACGACGTGACCCTGCTGCTCTGCGACGACAACTGGGGCAACATCCGCAAGCTGCCCAAGCCGGGCGAGAAGCCCCGCCAGGGCGGCTACGGCATCTACTACCACTTCGACTACGTGGGCGGCCCGCGCAATTACAAGTGGGTAAACACTAACCCGCTGCCCCGCATTTGGGAGCAAATGCACCTGGCCAAAGCCTATGGCGCCGACCAAATTTGGATTGTGAACGTGGGCGACCTCAAGCCCATGGAACTGCCCATCAGCTTCTTCCTCGACTATGCCTGGAACCCCGACCGCATTCCCGCCACCGGCGTGGCGGCCTACACCCAGCGCTGGGCCGCCCAACAGTTTGGCCCCACGCAGGCCACCGAAATAGGCGACATCCTGGCCAAATACGCCAAGTACAATGCCCGCCGCAAGCCCGAGCTGCTTACGCCCGAAACCTATAACCTAGCTACCGGCGAGTGGGTCACCGTGGTGAGCGACTACAACCAGCTGCTGGCCCGCGCCGAGGCCGTCAACCAGAAAATACCAGCCGGCAGCCGCGATGCTTACTATGAGCTGGTGCTGCACCCGGTGCAGGCCTGTGCCAATCTCAACGAGCTCTATTACACCGTAGCCCTGAACCGCCAGGCCGCCCAAAAAAGCCAGCCCAACACCAACGAGCTGGCCGAAAAAGTCAAAGCGCTGTTTGCGAAAGATGCCGAAATCACGCGCCGCTACCATGCCGTGGCCGGTGGTAAGTGGAACCACATGATGGACCAGACCCACATTGGCTACACCAACTGGCAGCAGCCCCCGGTAGACAAAATGCCCGAGGTGCAAACGCTGGCCGGGCCCGCCACGGCCGCAGCTTCCGCAGCGCCGGTAGCTCCAGCCACCACCGCCAAGCCGTCCGTTTCGGCTAGTCCCGGCACTGGCTTTGTGGAGAATGATGGCTACGTATCCATCGAAGCGGAGCATTACACCAAAGCCGTAGGTGCTGGCCCCGTAACCTGGCAGCACCTACCGGACTTGGGCCGAACGCTGGGTGGGGTAACCACTTTCCCCGTCACGGCCGCGCCGCAAACCACACCTAGTGGCGCCTCGCCCCACCTCGAATACCAGGTAACCTTGAAGCAGGCCGGGCCCATCACCGTGCGCGCCTACTTCGCGCCAACCCTGGATTTCACCAATACCCAAGGCCTGCGCTATGCCGTTTCCATCGACGATGAAGCCCCGCAAATCATCAATTTGCACACTGGTCTGAAACCCGATAATGGCAACCGCCCCTGGGAGCAGGCCGTGGCCGATAACATCATCATCAAAACCTCGCAGCACAACCTCGCGGCAGCAGGCCCGCACGTGCTCAAGTTCTGGCGCGTCGACCCCGGCGTGGTGCTCGAAAAGCTGGTGGTGCACCGCGGCGAGCTGCCCGCCAGCTACCTCGGCCCGCCCGAAAGCCCCCGCAGTGCGGCGCCTGCTCCGGGCAAGGGCAGCGTGGGAAGTCGGTAGTTTTAATGACGGGGCTCCGACCAATTATGGAACCAGCGGCTGCTGAAATAGCGGTCTAAAGCATTTCTGCTGCGCCACTTGATTCATAGCGCAGCTTCCGAAAAGCTGCCTCCCGGTCCCGCCTCGTGGTGAAATGGCGAGAAGCGCTTTCTGACCTTTCAAGCGGCACTATATAATATGCTCGACAGTTCGTTGCTTTTATCCGGGAAAGCGGCGTAACCTTGCTTTGCTCAATTCTCAGCATAGCCCAAGTAATATGAAGATTTATACCCTTTTATTGGTCGGCGTACTGGCCTCGCGTGCAGACTGCTATGGCCAGGCGGCCAAGCCTGCTGCCAAGGCCGGAGCGGCGGCCCAACCGGCCTCCTCGCTGGCCTCGATGACCAAAGGCCTCCAGAAGTTCGATGGCTACTTCCCCTTTTACTATGACCCGAAGACGGGCAAGGTGCTGCTGGAAGTAAGCCGCTTGAATGAGGAGTTTTTGTATTTCGGGTCGTTGTCCAGCGGAGTGGGCAATGGCATTGAGCGGGGGCAAAGCTCCTCGGCCATTGCCAAGTTTGTGCGGGTGGGCGGCAAGGTGCTGCTGATTGAGCCAAACCTCGATTACCGGGCCTCGTCGGGCAACACCGATGAGCAGCGGGCCGTCGACAATGCCTTTGCCAAGTCGGTGATTTGGGGCTTTGTGCCGGTGGCCACGGAGGGCAGCAAAGTGCTGCTGGACCTGACCCCGTTTCTGGTGCGCGACAGCCAGAAAATTGGCGAGCGCCTGAGCAGCAGCGGGTTCCAAGGCCCCGGCGCGGGCCTGATGAGCCCGGGCGGAGCCAAGCCGTCGGTGAGCTACCGGTTCGACGAATCCCGCTCGGCCGTGTACCTGGAAAACACCCGGAACTTTCCCAAGAACACTGAGTTCGAGGCCATGATAACCTTCGCCGGTGGGGCCAGCGGTGGGGGCTACGACGAGTCCTTGGCGCCGGACCCCAGCGCGGTGACGGTGCAGATGCACCAGGCGTTTATTGAGCTGCCCGACAACAAGTTTCGGGCCCGCAAATTCGACCCCCGTTCGGGTTTCAATCAGTTCAGCTTCGTCGATTTTTCCGCGCCTATCAATCAGCCCCTCGCGCAGCGCTTTACCGTTCGCCACCGGCTGGAGAAGAAAGACCCCACAGCCGCCACCAGCGAGGCCGTGAAGCCCATTGTGTACTACGTGGACCGGGGCGCGCCGGCGGCTATCAAAAAGGCGCTGATTGAAGGCGGCTCGTGGTGGAACCAGGCGTTTGAGGCTGCCGGCTACACCAATGCCTTTCAGGTGAAAGAGCTGCCGGAAGGGGCCGACCCCATGGACATCCGGTACAACGTGGTGAACTGGATAAACCGCTCGGGCAGCCCCCGGGCCTTCTCGTACGGTGCCTCCTACGTCGACCCGCGCACGGGCGAAATCCTGAAAGGGGTGGTGTCGCTCGGTGCCGACCGGCACCGCCAGGACTACCTCATTGCCGAAGGCCTGCTGCAGCCCTACGAAGACGGTAAACCCGTGACCGACCAAATGGAGCAGCTGGCCCTGGCGCGCATTCGGCAGCTGTCGGCCCACGAAATTGGCCACACCCTGGGCTTGTATCACAACTTCACGGCCAGCACCAAGGAGCGGGCGTCGGTGATGGACTACCCGTTTCCGCGGTTCAGCCTGCACCCCGATGGCCGCATCGATGTGTCGGATGCCTACGCCACCGGCATCGGTTCCTGGGACAAGCGCGCCATCCTGTGGGGCTACTCCGAATTTGCCAAGGGCACCGACGAAAACACGGCCCTCGACAATATCATGAAGGAAACCCTGCAGCAGGGCTTCCGCTTCATCCCCGACATTGGCGGCTACGTGCACCCGGCCGCCAACCAGTGGGACGAAGGCGCCGACCCCGTGGCCCAGCTCACCAAGCTGATGGCCGTGCGGCGGCACGTGCTCGATGGCTTCTCGGAGAAAGCCATTCGGGCAAACGCGCCCATGGCTACCCTGGAGGAAGTGCTGGTGCCCATCTATCTGCTCCAGCGCTACCAGATTGAAGCCGTGGCCAAATCCATCGGCGGGCAGTATTTCACCCACGCCCTCAAAAACGACGGCCAGGCACCCACCAAGATGGTGGAGCCCGCCGCACAGCAGCAGGCCTTGGATGCGCTGCTCGCCACCATCACCCCGGCCGCCCTGCAATTGCCGGAGGCATTGATTGCCAAGATTCCGCCCCGCCCCTCGGGGTATCCGGGGTCGCTGGAAACCTTCTCCGGCTTTACCGGGCCCACGTTTGACCCACTGGCCGCGGCCGAGGCGGCAGCCGGCCCCACCATTGCATCCATCCTGAATCCGGAGCGCGCCGCCCGCTTAATAGAGTACCAGGCCCGCGACAGCAAGCAGCCCGGCTTCGGACCGGTAGTGGAGCAGCTGCTGGCGCATACCTGGCGCGCCCGGCCCGAAACCGGCTATGCCGGGGCCCTGCAAACCGTGGTGAATAACCTCACCCTGAAATACCTGCTGCAGCTAGCCGCCGATAATCGCGCTGCGGCCAGTGTGCGCGGCCAGGCGCTGCTGGAAGTGGACGGCTTGCAGAAATGGATGCAAACGCAAGCCAAACGGGCCCAGCCGACACAAAAAGCCAACCTGTTGTTTGGCTTGTCGCAGATTGACCGCTTCAAGGCCGACCCGAGTAAATTCACGACTCCGCCAGCCGTGAACATGCCGCCCGGGGCTCCCATCGGCATGCCCAACATGGATTTTATGGATTAGGGAAAGGTTGAGCTGCGCCAGGCAAAGCGGAAAAGAAACCGACAGCTTGCCTCGTTTAATTCCAGCCCAATTCATTCAAGTCGCTTCACTAAGAGCCTCATGCAGCGCACTGCATGAGGCTCTTTTTCATTTGGTTAACTATTGGTTTTAGCTCAATGCACGGGCACGAGCCGCGGCATGGTCTGGAGCAGCCACTCGTAGAGGCGCGCGGCATCCCTGGCGTGAAACAGCTCCGTGCCGGAGTTCATAGTTGCGGCCGAGCCGCAGGCCACGCCCATGCGCACGGCCTCGCGCACCGGGCGGCCCTGGCACAGCGCGTAGACCATGCCTGCCACCATGCTGTCGCCGGCACCCACAGTGCTGCGTTTCCTTACGGCCGGGGCCGCAATGTGCTCTTCTACCTCGCGGGTGACGAAGCAGGCCCCCGCCGCGCCCAGCGAAACCACGACGATTTCGCACTTGCCGGCTTCCACGATGGACCGGGCCGCCGCCGCGGCCGACTCACTGTCGAGCGCATCGGTGCCGGCTAGCATGGCCAGCTCGCCCAGGTTGGGCTTGAGCAGGAACACGCCTTCGTGCACCGCGCACCGCAGGGCTTCGCCCGACGTGTCGACGATAAGCTTGGCCCCGACGCTGCTGGCCCACCGGGCAATTTCGCCCATAAATTCGGGGGCTACGCCGGGCGGCAGGCTGCCGCTGGCCACCAGCACATCAGGCACCGGGCTAAGGCCGGCCAGGGTGGCCAGCACCTGCGCCTGCTCCGAAGCAATGAGCTCGGTGCCGGGCATGCCGAAGCGGTACTGCTGGTTGTTCGACGCATCCACCACGGTGAAGTTTTCGCGGGTCCAGGCCTCGGTGGGTACGGGGTGCTGCTCGATGCCTTCGCGCGCCACCAGCTGCTTCAGGACTTCGCCGGGAGGGCCACCGGCCACAAACACGGCCTGGGAATCAAGCCCAAGCCGCTTTAGGGCCCGGGCCACGTTGATGCCGCCGCCGCCGGGCTCTACTTTGGGCTGCTCGCAGCGCAGCTTTTGCTCGGGCACCAGCTGGGGCACCGAGGTGCTCTTGTCGATGGCCGGGCTGAGCGTAAGGGTGACAACATGTTTCATGGCGAAGGCTGATAATAAGGCTTTGGGTATAACGCAGGGCGTGAGTTATTTGATGTGCTTTTCCGTCTTTTCCCGCATCCAGGCTGTGAATCCGCGACCAGGTCAGCCGATTCGCATTTCCCCGGCCTCGTCCAGTGCTGGTATCGTTATCAAGGTCAAGCTGCAAACCGTTGGAAAGCTCCACTCACAAACAATCTGGAACGACGCGGAGTGCCGGAGAATTTTCCAGCTCACCGGCTACTCACGCTGCTGTCGGCTCCTTCGCGTCGCAGCTTTATTGCACCAGAATCATTGCCGAGCTGGCGGGCAACTGCAGGGCGGCGCCGGCTTGCTCCACTTTGCCCAAGCCCTTTTCATTGAGCTGGTCGCCGCGCAGCACCACCGTGTATTTTCCATCCGGAATGGGCATGTTCACTGCCGTGCGGTTGCCATTAAACAGCACCACAATATTCTGCCATTTATCGCCGCCAGCGTGGTCTTTCAGGCGGTAGGCAATGGTGCCAGCGGGCAGGTTGGGCAGAAATTCCAGGTGCTCCTGAATGAGCTCTGTGGTGGGCAGGCGGAAGGCCGGGTGGGCGCTGCGCAAGGCAATGAGGCGGCGGTAGAACTCAAACACCGCCTGGTACTTGGCCTTGCGGCCCCAGTCGAGCTGGTTGACGCTATCTGGCTGATTATAAGAATTGTGTGAGCCGCCTTTGGTGCGTAAGAACTCATCGCCCACCGGCAAAAACGGCACGCCCTGTGAGGTGAATACAATGGTGTTGCTCAGTAAATCCATCTTAATGAGCTCGGCTTCAGAAGCGCCGGGGTTCGATACGGTGAGCTTGTCCCAGAGTACCCGGTCGTCGTGGCAGGCCACGTAGTTGATGGCCTGGGCCGGGGAGGTGGCCCAAGGCGCTTTCGAGTAGTTCACCTTGGCATAATTGAGCTGGGGGTGCTGGGTGGCGGCCACGATGCCGAACTTCACGCTTTCCTCCAGCCCAGGCTGGCCGCTGGCAAAGCCCGGCTCCGATTGGCGGGCGTAGTGGCCTTTCACGCCGTCGCGCAGCTCGTCGCCGAAGGCTGCGATGCGGGGCAGCTTTGGCATGTTGGCTTTCACGGCGCGGCGGGCTTCGGGCAGGGGCGAGGGGCCGGCGGTCCAGCCCTCGCCGTACACGAAAATGCTGTGGTCCTGCAGGTCGAGGGCCACGCGCACGGCGCGCATGGTTTCAATATCGAGCACGCCCATCAGATCGAAGCGGAAGCCGTCGGCGTGGTATTCGCGGGCCCAGTACGCTACCGATTCCACGATGAGCTTGCGCACCATGGGCCGTTCCGAAGCCACTTCGTTACCGCAGGCGGTGGCGTTGCTCAGGGTGCCGTCGGGGTTGTGGCGGTAGTAGTAGCCGGGTACCAGCTGCTCGAAGGCGCTGCGGGCGGCGTTGGACGTGTGGTTGTATACCACATCGAGCACCACGCGCAAGCCCTGGCTGTGGAGGTTCCCCACCAGCTGCTTCAGCTCGCGGATGCGCACGGCCGGGTCGGCGGCATCGGTGGCGTAGGTGCCTTCGGGCACGGTGTAGTTCAGCGGGTCGTAGCCCCAGTTGTAGCGGTTGGCGCTGGCGGGCGCGGCTTCGTCGATGGAGGCAAAGTCGTTGGTGGGCAGCAGGTGCACGTGGGTCAGGCCCAGCTCCACGAGGTGGTCGAGGCCGGTGGTTACGCCATTCGGGCCGCGGGTGCCGAGTTGGGCCACGCCCAGAAACTTCCCCTTCTCCCGGATGCCCGACTGCGGGTGCATGCTCAAATCGCGCACGTGCACTTCGCCAATCACAATGTCGGTGGGCTGCTTCAGGGCCGGGCGCAGGTCGTCGGCCCAACCCGGAGGCTGCGCGGTGGCGGGATTGAGCACGGCGCCGCGCTGCCCGTTCAGGCCCACAGCGTGGGCGTAGGGGTCGGCCACTTCGGCCATGGCCTTTCCCTTAATGGTGGCCTGCACCGAGTAGAAGCCAATGGTGCCGGCGGGCAGGGTGCAGGTCCAGGTGCCGCCTTCGGCCTTGCGCATGAGATGCTCGGCGAGGGGCGCGCCGCCCGTGCCCGCGGCGTAGAGGCGCAGGTGCAGGGCCTCGGCGGTGGGGGCCCACACGCGGAGGGTGGCCTGGCCGGCTCGCCAGGTCAGGCCCAGGTCGGGGCCATTGTAGGTAGGGTACTTCGCGTAGTCGGGGAGGGACTGGGCCGGGGCGGTGGGAGCGGCAAAAAGTAGCACAAGCAGCAGGAGCGGGCGAATCATGGCCGCAAGTTCGGGGTTTCTCGGTAGGACTCCCCTCCTTAGCAAGGAGGGGATGTTCGAGCCGAAGGTTCGGACGGGGGTGGTTGAATCGTTGAACGATGCCCGAACGAGGCGCCTGCGGTTTCCGTCCCAAGCTATTTCCCAGTGTTCAGTTTATGTTCAACGCCCATAACCACCCCAGTTGCCGCTGGCGCGGCAACGTCCCCTCCTTGGTAAGGAGGGGAGTGGCGGGTTGAGCTGAACGGTAAAACCTTGCCCGCGGTCGATACAATACCGCTTGCGGTCGGTTTGGCCGGGCGTTGGATTCGGGCCTTTGGTATGTTTGCTTCGATTCTTTCCTTTCCTATGGCCGTTCTCACTCCCCGACGTTTCCTCACCCCGCTGATTCACGTGCTGGTGTGGGGGCTGTTCGGGCTCACGTTTTTGTTGTTTCAGCCCCTTACGGGCCGGCTCACCATGCCTCCGCAGTTCTGGCTGAAGCAGGGGTTGATGTTTTGCGTCTGGATTGCTACGTTCTACTTCACCGCCAAGGTGAGCGTGCCCAGGTTTCTGTTTCAGGGGCGCACCGAATTATTTGTGCTGACGCTGGTGGGCACCACGGTTGCGGTGCTGTTTTTTAGCAAGTTTCTGGAGTCGGCCCTAAACCTGCCCGAGCTGATGGACAAGGCGTTTCGGGCCGCCGCGGGCCGGCCCCGGCTGGGCCGCAACGGCCCCCGCATCGACACCATGGGCCTGCTCACCACCATGTTTGTGCTGGGCATCAGCACCAGCACTACGGTGGTGCAGAAGTGGCAGAAAGATGCTCAAATCCGCCAGATGCTGGAGCAGCAGCGGGTTAGCTCCGAGCTGTCGGTGCTGAAGGCGCAAATCAACCCGCACTTCTTCTTCAATACCCTCAACAACATCTACGCCCTCACGCTGCTAGATGGCGAACAGGCCCGCACGGCCATTCACCGGCTCTCGCGCATGATGCGCTACGTGCTCTACGACACCGCCGGCGGCTTCACCTTGTTGAGCCAGGAAATTGCTTTTGTGCAGGACTACATCACGCTGATGCAGCTACGGCTCGACGACCGGGTGACCGTCACCTTCGAGCGCCCCGAGCCCGTGCGCGACGTGCCCGTGGCGCCCATGCTGCTGCTGCCATTCCTCGAGAACGCCTTCAAGCACGGCGTGGCCGCTACGCAATCCAGCTCCATTTACATTGCCCTGCGCCAGCCCGCGCCCGACGTAGTGGAGCTGGAAGTGCGCAACACCCGCCTCACGCTGCCCTCCACCGACTTGTCGGGCAGCAACGGAATTGGGCTGGCCAACACCCGCCGCCGCCTCGATTTATTATATCCCGGCCAGTTCAACCTGCTGGTTGACGACCACACGCCCACCAACGAGTTTCGGGTTCACTTAACCTTACACGTCGCATGAGCAGCCTGCCGCCCCTCAAATGCATCGCCGTCGACGACGAACCGCTGGCCCTGGGCCTGGTCGCGTCGTTTATCGAAAAAACGCCTTTTTTGCACTTGGTTGGGCGGTTTGGCAGCGCAGTAGAAGCCCTGAAGTACCTGCACGAAAACCCCGGCGTGGTGGAGCTGGCGTTTCTCGACATCCAAATGCAGGAGCTCAACGGCCTGGAGCTGGCCCGCGTGCTGGGCCCTACTGGCCCGCGCGTCATCTTCACCACCGCCTACAGCCAGTACGCCCTCGACGGCTACCGCGTCGACGCCCTCGACTACCTCGTGAAGCCATTCAACTACGAGGAATTTCTGCGGGCCGCTGGCAAAGCCCGCGCCTACGCCGAGCTCACGGCCCAGCACGCCACCGGCGCCCCTACGGCCGACCCTGAGGAAGAAGAATACCTCTTTCTCAAAGCCGAATACCAGCTAGTGCGGGTGGCCCTGAGCGACATTCTCTACGTGGAAGGCCTAAAGGACTACGTCAAAGTGCACCTCAAAAGCACCCCACGCGCCCTGCTCTCCCTAATGAGCCTCAAGGCCATGGAAGAGAAACTGCCCGCCCGGCGCTTCATGCGCATCCACCGCTCGTTCATCGTCGCCCTGGACAAAATAGAGGCCGTGCGGCGCCTCACCGTCCAGATTGGAGCGGTCACCATTCCGGTGGGAGACCAATACAAAGACGCGTTTCTGCAGTTCCTAAGCCGCTGGAGCTGATTTCCTGAGCTACTGTTACCGCGTGCCTGCCACGCTTTGGTGCGGCCCGTTTGGGCCACAATGGGGCACTGCCTTGCCCAATTCTACCGGGTTCTACCTGCCCGGCACCCGCGTTCTACTCGTTCTCTCCTGCCTTTCCTATGAAATACCAAACGGAATTCGAAAGCTTACTCGGCCAGCATTCCGAGCCCGAAGCCACGCCGCAGCTGGCCGTGCTCTGCCTCTCCGGCAGTCTGGGTGGGCTGGAACTGAATAGCTTAAAATTTGCGGGTTGGATGCAGGAGCGCGGCTGGCGCATCACCTTTTTCGCGCCGCCCGCTACGCCCTTGGCCAAGCTGGCCGAAGAATGGTTTGTGCCGATGGAAACCTTGGCGGTGCGCCGCGGCCTGGCGCTGCCGCTCACGGCCTGGGCCCTAAAGGAGCAGTTCGAGCGCCTGCACATCGAAGTGCTGGTCGTGACGCAGAACAAGGACCTGGCGCTCGCCACCATGGTCAAGACCCTGATGGGCGGCCGGCTGCGCGTGATATACCAGCAGCACATGCAGTTGGGGCGGCCCAAGCGCAGCCTGGTGCACACCCTGCGCTTTCGCCTGGTTGATGCCTGGCTGACGCCTTTGCCGGGCCTGGCGCAGGAAGTAGCCCGCCTCACCCGTTTCGATACCAAGCGCTTGCACATTGTGCCACTCGGGCTGCCGCTCGAGCAGTTTGCCCCGCCCGCCCGCACCACCGCCCAGGCCCGCAAAGAACTGGACCTGCCCGAGCACGGTCGACTGCTGGGCATTCTAGGCCGCTTCGACGCCGGCAAGGGGCAAGACTTTGTGATTGAGGTGCTGCACCATTTGCGCACCCAGCTCAACCACGACGCGAGCCTGCTCATCATGGGAGAATCCACGCGCAATGAGGGCGAAGCCTACTTCGAGCAGCTCAAGCAGCAGGTGGTCCGGTTGGGGCTGCAAGACCGGGTGCATTTCCGGGGCTTCCGCGCCAACCCCAGCGTGTTCTATCAAGCCATTGAAGTGTTCGTGCTGGCCTCCGAAAACGAAACCTACGGCATGGTCACCCTCGAAGCCATGGCCGCCGGCGTGCCAGTAGTAGCCACCGCCACCGGCGGCACCGTGGAGCTGGTCCAGCACGGCAAAACCGGCCTGCTCTACCTGCGCGGCGACGTGGCTGCCTGCGCCCGCGCCGTGCGCCGGTGCAGCGACGAGCCAGCTACCAGCCGCGCCCGCGTAGAGCTAGCTCAACTCGAGCGTTGGCGGTACTCGCATCACCGCCAGTGTGCCCTTACCGAGGATATCATCCGGACGCTCAGCCCCGTCCGCGCCGCGGCAGCCCCCGCTCTGCGCCGGCTGAAGCTGCCAGTGGCCATCAATGCGGCCTTTAGTAAAGCGGCTGCGTGGTAGCTCAACGGCTTCTATCTAACGCCATATCGATTTAAGTCCTGTCATTCTTACCCGGTTTAAGCTAACTGGTTGTGGCCATCCACCCAGCAGGGTTCGCCCGCTGGTAGCAGCAACCAGCCCCGCTGCCGATGCGGAATGGCAGGCACTAATTTTCCGGAGGCCCGCAAGGTCAGCTCAATTCAGCATCCTGCTCAACTGAGCCCCTGCAAGCCGCTGTTGCTATCTCGCTAGCAAAAAAATGATGCTAAAAAAGAAAAGCCCACGCTTAGCGTGGGCTTTTCTTTTTTGCCCTGAATACTCAAGTAGTCAATGCGCTGCCTTTCAGATTTACAAGCTTCATCTTACAGCTGAGCTTGCTAAGAACATGGGTTCCTGCTGCATTGCTGATACGGGCCGAGAAGTAACCAAAGACTTATGTGTATATGCTATACCTCGGAACTTTTAATAGAGAGATAATTATTTGGGCTATCGAAAATTAGCCATTCACCAGCTGATTGAGTGCCACCTGATATTGAAATCTAAACCCTAAAACGCTTTCTATGCAGAATACCTCAACCGTTTTATCTACCATTCGCCTCCGTCGCACTGCGCTCTTCTTCGGTTTCTTATTTCCACTATTCGCTTGGTCAGCATCTATTCCTTCGGTGCACGAAGCAAATGGGCTGGCCTTTGCTCCACTTCCCGCCACTTATATCTGGACTGGTGCCGGGACTAATAACAACTGGGCCACGCCCGAAAACTGGCAGCCTATTCGTGTATCGCCGCTGGCAACCGATATCCTGAAGTTTGACGGAAGCGTGACACCCACCGTAACGGTTAACCTGGACTTTCCCACGGGTGAAACTATTGGGCAATTGCAATTTGCCGGCAACGTGAATGCTACTCTCAGCAATATCAGCGACCGCACGCTAAATATTGATAACCTGGCCGCTGGAGCTGATTTTATTATTACTGCTGGCTCCACGGTGACTGTAACTAACCCTAGCCCTGCGGCGGCAGGCGTCATTATGCAGTTGAAAGCTGGCGCCACGGCTACAGTTGCGGGTAAACTAGTTTTTGAAGGCACCTTTAGCGCTAATGCTACTCATCGCCTGCTGGGCAGTGGCACTACCAGCATCGAATTTGTAAGCGGCAGTGTATTCACCGGTGGGCAGAACTTTTCTGGTTCTGCATTTGGTGCGGCCACCGCGTTGCTCAACTCCGTGGTATTTCGCAATGGGTCCCGCTATGAGCAATATGCCGGCTCGGCGCCTTTTGGGTTAAATCAGCCCAACAGCGTCACGGTATTCGAGCCGGCTAGCTATTACTTGTTTGCTCCCACCGGGTACACGCAGGTGCCATTCAGCGGCCGCACCTATGGCACTTTTGAATACAGCATCACCTTTACCAACACCGGCACAGCAAGCTTCCCGGTCACATTTGGCGGCGACCTGATTATTACGAAAGGGGCCATTGCTATCAATGCAACCGGTGGAGTCAACTTAAAAGGCAGCCTGCTGGTTAACAGCGGCAGTACGCTTGCCTTCACCCCAGCCAGCCCAACCACCCTGCAGTTTAACGGCAGTTCGGCGCAGGTAATCGGTGGCACGGCCGGGGCCAGAGCTGTCACGTTTGGAGACAATGTAAAGGTGACGGTAGCCAACCCAATGGGCGTCTCGCTTCGCCGTCCCGTCACGCTGAATAACGCTCTCACGCTCACCAGCGGCAAGATTACCACGACGGCAACGAACCTGCTGACATTGGGTGCCAACGCTACTATAAGTACCGCCAACGACAATAGCTTTATCGATGGCCCGCTCGCGCGAGTGACTGGTCCGGGTGCCTCAACCGTCACTTTTCCCGTGGGTAAGGGCGCTACCCTACGCTCTTTAACGCTGAATATCACCAGCCAAACTGCTGCCACCACCTATACGGCCGAGCAGTTGCAAGGCAACCCAGCCCAAAACTTGGCACCGACCAACCTGCTGGGCGGAGCACCCCTCAAACGGGTGTCGCATATCCGCTCATATTCCCTCAACTCCTCTAATACTACCCTGGGTAACGCAAGTGGAACGGTCACTCTCAGCTTCGGGGCCGATGATGGCGTGAATGACCCTGCCGATGCCGGCCTGGTGGTGGCCGCGAGCACTACCGGCCTTGACTGGCAGAGCTTTGGCCATTCGGCCAGCACCGGTACTAGTAATGGGGCCGGCGCCGCGTGGGTGCCCGGCACCATTACCTCGGCAAACATCAGTTCCCTGGCCAATGTCGCTACGTTTGCCTTGGGTGCCACAAACGAAAATACCACATTCGGGGCGGCCCTCAACCCGCTGCCCGTGGTCCTCACCAGCTTCACGGCCCAGCGCCAAGCCGACAAATCAGTAGCCTTGAAATGGGCCACGGCAAGCGAAAAGAACAGCGCTTACTTCGAAGTGCAACTCAGCTTCGATGGCCGGGAGTTTATCACCGTGGCCAATCAATCGGCTCAAGGCAACAGCACTCAGTCAACTCCTTATGCCTTCCTCGACCGAGCAGCGCCAGCCGGTACGCTCTATTACCGCCTGCGCCAAGTCGATACCGATAGCAAGACGAGCTACTCGCCGGTGGTAACAGTGGCCACCGCTGGCACAGTTACTACAAAAGCTCTTCCGTACCCCAATCCGGCCCGCAGCACGATTAGCTTTATGGCCGAAGCAGCTACACCTTACCGCGTGCTCAACCAATTGGGCCAAACCATCCTGACTGGTACATCGGAAGCCGGCCTGTCGAGCGTGGGAATTGATACACTGATTCCCGGCCTGTATTTGCTGGAGCTTAAAACTCCCAACGGCCGCATCGTGCAAAAATTCGAAAAAGAGTAATGTTCGACATAAAGGGGAATTGTTAATGCAAAAAGGCCACCCAATTGGGTGGCCTTTTTATTTTATCGGGTGCCGTAGTGGCCAGGGCCAGATACGGTATTCAAAATCCTGAAAGTTGAGCTATTAAACCGAGAAGCTCTCGCCGCAGCCGCACTCGCGCGAAGCGTTGGGGTTGTTGAACTGGAAGCCTTTGCCGTTAAGGCCGTCGGAGAAGTCTAACTCGGTGCCTGCCAGGTAGAGGAAGCTCTTCATGTCCACTACCACGCGCACACCTTTGTCTTCAAACTCCTGGTCCATGGGCCGCACTTCGTTGTCGAAGTCCAGCTTGTAGCTTAGGCCCGAGCAGCCACCGCCGGCCACAGAGGCGCGCAGGCGGTATGTTTCGTCCAGGTTCGCGTCTTGAATCAAGCGCGTCACTTTTTCTTTAGCTTTATCGGATACGGTAATCATCGTAGTAGCAGTAGCGCATGGTTCGACTCACTGGTAAGTCGAAAGGAGGCGCAATTTAGACACATTATAAACAAGCCGCTGCATTTCTTTGTTCACCGGCCCGTCAAAGAAGTGGTTCCGGCGCTCAGGAACTCGGGTTCAGAACCACGCTGAATACGGTGATGGTGTTCAGGTCGCGGCCGAAATACAGCTTGTCCAGCGCTTCGTAGGCATTGTGGGCCCGGAAGTAGGAAGTGTGCAACTCTTTGTCGCCGCGGGCTCGCCACTGCAGCGTGTAGGAGCTTTCATTATCGCGAAAGCTGCGCACGTAGTCCTGCATCTTTTGAAGGCATTCCACCGCGTCGCGCCCGGTTTCGTAGCGAAACAGAAAGCTTTGGTGGTGCCGGGGGTTCACGGTAATCAGGTCGAGGCGCGTTTGCCCGTCTACTTCCCGGAACTCAAACCGCAAGTTGCCGGGCTCCATGCCCAGGTGCTGTTCTATTTCACGCTGCAGGCGGGCAACTTCGAATTCGTCGGTCATGTAAAAAAGAATGAGGAATGAAGAATGAGGAGGGAGGAATTGGCCCAACGACCAATTCCTCCCTCCTCATTCTTCATTCCTCACTAAAGACTAGTGGTGGGCGAGCTCCAGCGCGGGCAGGCCGTTTTTCACGCGGTAGTCCGAGATAGCCGACTTAATGGCATCTTCAGCCAGTACCGAGCAGTGAATTTTTACAGGCGGCAGCGCCAGTTCTTCCACTATCTCCATGTTGTCGATGGCCAGGGCCTCGTCGATGGATTTGCCTTTCAGCCACTCCGTAGCGAGCGACGACGAAGCAATAGCCGAGCCGCAACCGAAGGTCTTAAACTTGGCGTCGGTGATGGTGTTGGTGGCTTCGTCTACCTCAATCTGCAGGCGCATTACGTCGCCGCACTCAGGAGCACCCACGAGGCCGGTGCCTACGTTCTTTTTGCTTTTGTCCAGCGTGCCCACGTTGCGGGGGTTGCTGTAGTGGTCAATTACTTTATCGGAGTAAGCCATGGCTTTTTTGAAATTATAAGTTAAAAGTTATGAGTTAGGAGTTGAAAAGCTGAGCCATGAGGGCAATATAGAAACCTCATGACTCATAACTTTTAACTCATAACTATTCTAGTGTTCAGCCCACTCGATTTTGCTCAAGTCGACACCTTCCTTGAACATCTCCCACAGGGGCGACATCTCGCGGAGCTTGGTCACGGCTTCTTTTACGTGGCCAATGGCGTAATCGATTTGCTCGTCGGTAGTGAAGCGGCTTAGGCCGAAGCGCAGCGAGGAGTGCGCTAGGTCGTCGCTCAGGCCCAGGGCCTTGAGCACGTAGCTGGGCTCCAGGGAAGCTGAAGTACAGGCCGAACCCGAAGATACAGCCAGGTCTTTCACGCCCATCATCAGGCCTTCGCCTTCCACGTACTTGAAGCTGATATTGGTAACGTGGGGGAGGCGGTGCTCAATTGAGCCGTTCACGTAGCTTTCTTCCAGCGTGGTCAGTTCCTTTTCGAGGCGGTCGCGCATGGCGCTCAGGCGAGCGGTGTCGGCTGCCATTTCGTGCATGGCCAGCTCACAAGCCTTGCCCAAGCCCACGATGCCGGGTACGTTGAGCGTGCCCGAACGCATGCCGCGCTCGTGCCCGCCGCCGTCCATCTGGGCGGTCACTTTCACCCGGGGGTTCTTACGACGCACGTAAAGTGCGCCCACACCCTTTGGGCCGTACATTTTGTGGGCCGTGAAGGCCATGATGTCGATGCCATCGGCCATCACGTCGACCGGAATCTTGCCTACTGCCTGAGTGCCGTCCGTCATGAACAGGGCGCCGTGCTTGTGGGCAATCTTGGCAATTTCGCGGATGGGCTGAATGGTGCCCGTCTCGTTGTTGCCGTACATGATGGTGACCAGGATGGTCTCCGGCGTCATGGCGGCTTCGAGCTCTTCGAGGCTGATGAGTCCCTGCTCGTTAACGGGCAGGTAGGTCACGCGGCCGCCCAGCTTCTCGATGTGCTTGCAGGTGTCGAGTACGGCTTTGTGCTCGGTAGTGGCCGTGATAATGTGGTTGCCTTTCTGGCTATACATCTCAAACACGCCCTTGATACCCAGGTTGTCCGACTCAGTAGCGCCCGACGTGAAGATAATCTCCTTGGGGTCGCAGTTGATGAGCTTGGCAATCTGCTCGCGCGAGTAGTCAACAGCTTCTTCAGCAGCCCAACCGAAGGGGTGGTTGCGCGAAGCCGCGTTGCCGAATACTTCGGTCAGGTAAGGCATCATGGCCTCCAGTACCCGTGGGTCGAGGGGCGTGGTGGCGTTGTTATCGAGGTAAATAGGGAGCTTAAGCATTGCGCGCAGCGGTAAAGCAGTGTGTTAAGCCAGCGAATAACTGGACCCTTGTAGAACATGGTTACAAGGCAATCAGTTTTCTTTGGCCCTACAAAAGTAGATACAATCTAAATAAGGAATTGCGCGGACTTTTGCCCGTGGAGCAAAAAGCTCGGTAAAACCGCGTTTTTTCACTGGCCAGCGGCTTTTGCCCCAGCATTTCCGTTTCCACTTTCTTCTATGATTACCAACCTCGAACACCTCGGCCTGGCCGTAACCAACCTGGAGGCAGCCACCGACCTCTACACCACGCTGCTCGGCGTGGGGCCTTATAAGATGGAGCACGTGGCCAGCGAGTCAGTGGACACGGTTTTCTTTAAGGTGGGCGGCTCCAAAATTGAGCTGCTGGCCGGCACCTCGCCGGATAGCGCCATCACGAAGTTTCTGGCGAAGAAACCGGAGGGCATTCACCACGTAGCCTTCGAGGTAGACGACATCAGGGCCGAGATGGCGCGCCTGAAAGAGGAGGGCTTCGTGCTCCTGAATGAGGAGCCCAAGCGCGGCGCTGACAATAAGCTTGTTTGCTTTGTGCACCCGAAGAGCGCCGCCGGCGTATTGGTCGAACTATGCCAAACCATTCACCCATGAAATATTTCCAGCAAGAAGTAGATGCGGCCGTCGATGCCCTGCTGCTCCAGCAAGTCATTCTCTACCCCACCGATACCGTGTGGGGCCTAGGCTGCGACGCCGAGTCGCCCCCGGCTGTGAAGCAGCTCTACAAGCTGAAGGGCCGGCCCGAGGGAAAGCCCAGTATCGTGCTGGTGGCCGATATGGCCATGTTGCAGCGCTACGCCGCTCAGGTGCCGGAAGGGCTGGAACAGCTGCTGGCTGCCGATACCCGGCCCACTACCTACATCCTGCCAGCCAGCCGCGCAGTGGCGCCCGAGCTGGTAGGACCAGATGGCACGGTGGGCCTGCGCATCACGAAAGACGAATTTTGCCATAAGGTGGTGCGGCGGCTGGGGCACGGGCTGGTGTCCACGTCGGCCAATAAAGCGGGAGAGCCGGCCCCGGCCGTGTACTCCGAAATCGACGCCAAAATCCTGCGCGGGGCCGACCACGTGGTGAACTGGCGGCAGGATGATGAAACCCGCGTAGCACCTTCGCGGGTGGTGCGGCTAGGGGAGGGCGGCAAGATGGAAGTGGTGCGGGAGTAGAACAGCTGCTTCTGTCATTGCGAGCGCAGCGCGGCAATCCGTCCTGGTCTCAGCGACTAGCCCAATAATGTGAAAAGCCCCGGTTCTGCTCAGAGTCGGGGCTTTTCTATTTGAAATTGAGCTAAACCCAGCGCTGTGTCTCCCCCTCTTTTTGGGAGAGGGAGCCGCCCCGTAGGGGTCACGTGAAGTTCCATAGGGCGTCACATCTCAGAGCTTTGCACATCCGGAGGATGGATTGCGACGGCCTACGGCCTCGCAATGACAGGAGGTTACCGGCTTGGGCTTGCTGTAAAACGCACAGCACCGAACTTTGCGGCCATGAAGACGCCCCAACTGCCCGAATTGCCCATATTTCGCACCATTGCCGAAGCAGCGGCCGAGCTCAAGCAGCCGGCCTACGTGATAGGTGGCTACGTGCGGGATTTGGCGTTGGGCCGTGAGAGCAAGGACATTGACGTGGTGACGGTGGGCGACGGCATTGCGCTGGCCCAGGCCGTGGGTGCCAAGCTGCCGGGCCGCGGCCGGGTTACTGTGTTCAAGAACTTCGGCACGGCCATGCTGCCCACCAAAGAGGCCGGCGAAATCGAATTTGTGGGGGCTCGCAAGGAAAGCTACCGTTCCGAAAGCCGCAAGCCGGAGGTGGAAGCCGGCACGCTGGAAGAAGACCTTGCCCGCCGCGACTTTACCATCAATGCCCTGGGCCTGAGTTTAAACCCCGAGGACTTTGGTGCGCTGGTGGACCGCTACGAGGGCATGAAGGACCTGGCCAGCAAAACCATCCGCACGCCGTTGGGGCCCGACGTGACGTTTTCCGACGACCCGCTGCGCATGATGCGTGCCATTCGCTTCGCCAGCCAGCTCAATTTTGATATTGAGCCGGATACGTTCGACGCCATTATCCGGAATAAGGACCGGATAAAGATTGTGTCGCAGGAGCGGATTACGGTGGAGCTGAACAAGATAATCGAGTCGCCCACGCCGAGCTACGGCTTCAAGCTGCTGTTCCAGACGGGGCTGCTGCAGCTCATCTTCCCGAAGATGGCGCTGCTGCACGGCGTGGAAAAAGTGGGCACCCATGCCCACAAAGACAATTTTTACCACACCCTGCAGGTGCTGGATAACGTGGCCGCGGCCGGCGGCGACCTGTGGCTGCGCTGGGCCGCCGTGCTGCACGACATCGCCAAGCCCGCCACCAAGCGCTACGACCAGCGCGTGGGCTGGACCTTCCACGGCCACGAGGACAAAGGCGCCCGCTGGGTGCCCGGCATCTTCGCCGAACTCAAGCTGCCCCAGGGCGAGGAGATGCGCATGGTGCAAAAGCTGGTGCGGCTGCACCTGCGCCCCATTGCGCTGGTGAAGGAAACCGTGACTGACTCGGCCGTGCGCCGCCTGCTGTTCGAAGCCGGCGAGGACATCGACCGGCTGATGCTGCTCTGCCGGGCCGACATCACCAGCAAGGACCACACGCGCAAGGAGCGGTACCTGCGCAATTTCGGGCAGGTGGAGGAGAAGCTGAAGGAGGTAGAAGAGAAGGACCACCTGCGCAGTTTCCGCCCGGTTATCACCGGCGAAATCATCATGGAAACCTTTGGCCTGAAGCCTTCGCGGCAAGTGGGCGAGCTGAAGGAAGCCGTGATGGAAGCCATTCTCGAAGGCACCATTAAAAACGAAATGGAGCCAGCCCTGGCCTTCCTGTTGCAGCAGGGGGCGACCATGGGACTGGCTCCGGAAGGAGGCGTGATTCACTCACCAAACCAAGCCTAACTTCTTTATTCAGGATATAGAGGTAATCATACGGCGAAAGTTGCGTGAAGGCTGGTTAAATACCTGAAAATTAGTGATGCGCCTCCCGGATTGGGCCAGCCAGCCCACTGGTAGCAGCTGGCCGGTCAGGGGGTTGCCACGCTCTACAGTCGCTTGATGCTGGAGGGGCCGGTGGCGTCTACTTTCACGCTGTTGGGCTTGCCGCTGTAGGCAATTTCGCTGGCACCCACGGCGTCGCCGCGCAGGCTTTCGCTCACGTTGAGGCGGGCTTTGCACACGCCGGCCAGGTCCACGGTGGCGGTGCGGGTTTGCAGGTTGGCGCCGGCCAATTCGCAGGCGCCGGCGGCGTCGAGGTCGAGCACATCGGCCCGGCCGGTGGCGGTGGTGCGGCAGGCCCCGGCCTGCTCAATTTTCAGGGTGCCGTAGTTGCCGTTGAGGCGCAGGTGGCTGGCGCCAGCTTGCTGCACATGCAGGCGGTCTTGCCGGTCGAAGCCGCCGAGGTCAGCTTCCACACCACCGTTTAGCTCCAGGTCTTCCACGTTGGGCATGTCGATGCGGATGAGCACCTTTTGTTCGCGCCGGTTCCAGTTGCGGCCAAAAAAGGAAACGCTGGTGCGGGGCTTGATTTTTATGGTGTTGCCGTCGCGCTCCACCCGCATGTCGTTGAGCACGCCTTCGTCGCCGCCGGCTTCTACTTTGAAGCCATTGCTGTGGCGCACCACCACCCGGTAGCCGCCGGCCACATCCACTCGCGTGAAGCCGGCTTCTGAGAACGTGCGGCGGCCGCTGCCGTAGCTGTTCAGGTCGGTGTCGAAGGAGGGCGCACCGCCGTAGTTGAGTGTGGTGCCGCTGTTGTTGGCGTCGGAGTCGCCGTCGTTGTCATTGTCGTCATCATCATCGGAGTCAATGTTGATGTTGACGTTGGAATCTTCCTCGTTATCCATGCGGCCCAAGTCCTTTTCGGTGCAGCCAATGCACTCCAGGCGGTTGCCGCGCAGGCGGTACTGGTAGTTTTCGGGGTCGTTGGGCCGGCGGTCGTTCACAAAGTTCTCGTCGTTGAGCATGTTGTGGGCAAAACGGGAGCTGATGCGGAACGTGCGGTCGCGGGGCAGGCGGATGGTGAGGGCCAGCTCCTGCTTGCGGTACTTGGCCCCGGGCAGGAAGGAAAAATGGTCGTCAAATACCAGCGAGGAGTCGCCGCTTGCGCGCACCGTGTAGTCGATGGACGAGAGGGCGTTGCGGCGGGCCGTTTCTTCGTTGGGGCCTTTGGCGCTCAGCGTGCGGAGAACTTCCACGGCGCGGCCGCTATCGGCGGCGGCGAGGCGTACGTCCACGTGCTGTTCCCACTCGCGGTCCACGTTGCGGGCGTCCAGCATCACCACTGGGGTGCTGATGGCGGGGTAGCGCTCCAGCTGCTCTACTTCGGCATCGTACTGAAACTGGCGGCTTTGCTGGGCAATGGCCATCGTGACGCCCACCACGCTGAGCAGCCACAGCCCAAGCAGCGACAAGCTCACGGTACGGGACATCAGGGAGCGGCGCAGCAGCAGGTTCAGGCCGGCGAGCAGCAGCGCCAGGGCGGGAATGGCGGCAGCAAAGAATCCGGCCAGCAGGCCCCAGGTGGGCACGCCGTTCAGCAGCACGTGGGCGGGTACGTCCCCGGCCACAATGTTCTCGGAGTTTGGAATCAGCCCAATGCCGGCGCCCAGCATGATGGCCAGCGCGAGCAGCAGCGAGAAGCCGCCAATGGTGAGGAGCACGCCGGCAACAATGCGAATGGCCGAGCCAATAAAGTCAACCAACGGGCGCAGGCTGCGGGCCGCATCTTCCACAAAAGCCCCCACGGGGCGGTTGGTGGTGACGGGGCCATCGGCGGCCAGGGCGTTATTGCGCAGGCTGCTGTCGTAGCCTTCCAGGGTCACGGCGTCGCCGCGCATGCGCATCTTGTCCGAAACCGTTTTGGCTTCGGGCAAGACAATCCACATGATGATATAGAGCAGGAAGGTGAAGCCGCCCGCAAACAGGCCGGCCAGGAGAATCACCCGCACCAGGGTCACGTCAATGTTGAAGTAGGCGGCCAGGCCACTGGCCACGCCGGCAATTTTTGCCGTGCTGGTGTCGCGAAACAACCGGCGGCCGGCCAGCGGGCCGCTGTTCACCATGGTGTCAGTCGGCGTGGGAGCATCGTAGCGCTTGGGCAGCGCAATCCACAGCACGATGTAGGTCAGGAAGGCAAAGCCCGACAAGCCGTCGTTGTGGCTCATGTGCACGGTGCCGAAGCTAATGGTGCTCACCACCGGGCGGAAGAGCAGCAAGGCCAGGAAGCCCAAGCGCACCCACAGGGGGTTGATGAGGAAATACTGGGCGATGCCTGCGCACACCCCCGCGATTTTGCGGTGGGCCATGTCGCGGTACAAGCGCTTGGGCTCGGTAGAAGCCGGTGCGGCGGTGGCGGTGCCGTAGGCGCCGGTCTGGCCATACGTGCTGCCGGTGGTGTAGCCGCCTGCGCCTAGGGGGCTGCTGGTGGTTGTTTCAGTGGCTTCGTCGTCCTCGTCGGCGTCGGGAGCAAAGTCGCTCACTCGGCCCATTTTGGCGGTCATGGCCTCCACGTCTTCCAGGCCGATAACCTGTTGGGTAGGAGAGAGGCGCGCCGAAAAAATCTCTGCAATCCGCCCTTCGATGTCGGCCACAATGTCTTCGTGGCCTCGGTAGTTGGCGAAGTGCGCTTTCACCTCGGCTAGGTAGCGGCTAAGCACCTCGTAGCCATCTTCCTCGATGTGAAAGATAATCCCTTGCAGGTTAATACTGATGTTCTTTTTCATGGTAAAAGGCTGAAAAAAAGCCGTTTAAATCTTGGTGAGTGAAGAAGGAAAAAGAAGGCGATAATCAAGCAACGGGCTTCGGCGGAGCGCTGTGCCGGATGATGCCCACCGAGGTGGCCATTTCCTCCCAGGTATCGCGCAGCTCAGCCAGAAACTGGCGGCCGGTGTCCGTGAGGGTGTAGTATTTGCGGGGTGGGCCGCTGGTGCTTTCCTTCCAGACATAGTCCAGCAGCGAAGCATTTTTGAGGCGGGTAAGCAGCGGGTAGAGCGTACCCTCCACCACTATCATGCGGGCCGAAGTCAACTCCTCCAGCATGTCGGAGGCGTAGGCTTCGCCGCGGGCGATAATTTCCAGGATGCAGAATTCAAGGATTCCCTTGCGCATCTGAACCTGGGTGTTCTCGAGTTTCATGGGCGTTGCGATTAGCTAGTGGGTGAGAAACAGTACAAATGTATGGTAGGTACTTTGTAAAGCAAGGTACTGGATGAATAATTCCTGCATAATCGCGAATAAATTTCGTTAATAATTGATAATCAGCAAGAAAATTTTCAGATAGAAAAAGCTGAATATCTCTTATTGCCCTCTGAAATTTTATTGAGCCACGCTTTGGTCGGTCGATTTCATCCGAGAAGAGGCCCGGCAACAGAAGGCTATTGGCCCAACCTGGTCCGGGCTACGGCCCGCGCTAAGCCCGGCTGCCGCTACCCGAACGCTGGCCGGCACCGCCGGTTTGGGGCCGGGCCCGGTATTTGCGGGTGCAGGCACTTTAGTGCCGCACTATAATGAAGTAACTTGCGTTCCGTCGGCGCTACTCTAACCCGCCGTCTTGCTTATGCTCCAACTTTCCTCTACCGCCCGTAGGCTGCTTTTTATGGGCGCTACGGCCGCGCTGGCAGTCCCGGCCGCCGCGCAATCCACCAAAACGCCCAAGTACAGCAATGAATTTCTGAACATTGGGGTGGGGGCCCGGGCCCTGGGCATGGGCAAAGTGCAGGTGAGCCTGGCCGATAATGCCACCGCCGGCTACTGGAACCCCGCCGGCCTGGTCAACCAAACCCACAAGTACGACGGCGTACTGATGCACTCCGAGCTGTTTTCGGGCGTGGTGAAAAACGACTACGCCGCGTTTTCCATGCCGCTCGACGACAAAAGCGCCATCGGCGCGAGCGTGATGCGCCTCGGCGTCGACAACATTGCCGACACCCGCAACCTCATCAACGAGTACGGCTACGTCGATTACAGCAAGATTGAGTTCTTCTCGGTGGCCGACTACGCCTTGCTGCTCTCGTATTCCCGCAAGCTGGGCAACGTGGAAGGCCTGAGCCTGGGGGCCAACGGCAAAATCATCTACCGCAACATCGGCAAGTTCGCCCACGGCTACGGCTTTGGCATCGACGCCGGCCTGCAGTACAACTACAAGGGCTGGAACCTGGGCCTGATGGCCCGCGACATCACCACCACCTTCACCCAGTGGAACATCAACGCCGACGAATACCAGAAGGGCGTGAGCAGCACTATTGCCAACGGCAATGACCCCACCCCCAAGAACAGCGCTGAAATCACGCTGCCGCGCTTTGTGCTCGGGGCGGGCCGCCGCTTTGTGCTGCCCAAGGAGTTCTCGGCCCTGGTAGCCGTCGACCTGGAAGCCACCACCGACGGCCAGCGCAACACGCCCATCTCGACCCGTGCCGTGAGCGTGGACCCCCGCATCGGTATGGAATTGGGCTACAAAGACCTGGTGTTTTTGCGCGGCGGGGCCGGCAACTACCAGAAGATTCAGGATTTCACCGCCAATGCCGGCGGCACCTATGGCAGCAGCTGGAAGGGCCAGTACAGCCTCGGCGCGGGGGTAGCCGTAAGCGGCTTGCGCATCGACTTGGCGTTGTCGCGCCTGGCGGTCGAAAAGCTTGGCAGCGCCTCCCAAACCAACTCGCTTATCGTGTCGTTGGGCTACGGCCTCAAATAATAATTACCCGACCTGGCCTGCTCGCCCATTGGTGCGAAGCTGGTTGATGTGCGCTCTAAAAAAGACTATATAGTTAAGAATGGAAAACATACCTACTACTAAAAAGAAGGGGTTTGGGTGGTTGATTTGGTTACTGGTGTTGGCCCTGAGCGGCCCGGCGGCGCTGGCGCAGTCGGGGCCCTACGGCAACGAATGGATAGTGCCCAGCCAGCAGTACTACAAGGTGCGCGTAACGCAGGACGGCATTCACCGCCTGAGCTACCAGTAC
This sequence comes from Hymenobacter plasmatis, assembly GCF_020711255.1. Taxonomy (GTDB): domain Bacteria; phylum Bacteroidota; class Bacteroidia; order Cytophagales; family Hymenobacteraceae; genus Hymenobacter. The sequence goes on along the minus strand of NZ_JAJFAW010000009.1, from coordinate 46,374 downwards.
CTGACCCAGGCCGGCCTGAGCGACATCGACCCCAGCCGCCTGCAGCTCTGGCGCCGGGGCCGCGAAGTGGCCGTGTACCAGGGCGGAACGCGCAATGTGTTCGATGCCAATACTTACCTGGAGTTTTACGGCCAGCGCAATGACGGCCAGCTCGACCGCGACCTGTACAAGAACGCCTCCGACCAGCCCCACAAGCTCTATAGCTTTTATACCGATACCGCCGCTTACTTTCTGACCTACCCCGGGCCCAACGCCCCCGCCGCCAAGCGCATGGCCGAGCCGGTGACCGCCGGCGGCACCCCGCACGCCTGGCGCCTGGCCAGCAGCCTGAAGTTGGAAACCGAAGCCTTCGGCGACGCTCCGCGCGACGTGACGTTCCTGCCGTGGGTGGAGTCCGGCGAAGGCTATTTCTCGAGCCAGCTCAACGGGGTGGCCACCACTGCCACCGACACCGTTCTGCGGGCCGTGCCCGCCACGGGCCCCGCCCCCGCGCCCAGCCTGGAGCTGCGGCTAGTGGGCGCCACCAACGCGCCGCACAACGTGGAAGTGCTGGTGCTCAACACCGCCACGAATACCTACCGGTCATTGGCCCGCTTGGTGTTTAACAGCTATGCCCACGCCGGCGGCAAGTACGCGCTCCAACGCGCCGAAATTGGGCCGAATGGCCTGGTCACCGTCCGGCTTTCGGGCAGCACTGCGGGTACGGGCACCTCGGCCGATAACTATCGCCGCGCCTTCATTCGGGTGGTGGCGCCCCAGGCCAACCGCTGGCTGGGGCCCCGCCGCCAGCTGGCATTCGCCAACGACTCGCTACTGGGCGGCCCGGCCACGTTTGAGGTCGACAGCATTCCCGCCTCGGTGGTGGGCTACGACATTCAGGACCCCTGGAACGTGCAGCGCATTGCGCCCACCGCCGCCCAGACCCTTGGGCCGCTGGGCCGTCGGTTTGTGTTTCCGAGTGCCACGCAGGCCCAGTCGCGCCGGCTGCTGCTGGCCGATGCGCAGCGCCCGTTTGTGCCCCCAGCCGCTACCAAGGTGCGGTTTCGGGTTATCAACCAGGCCACGGTCAACTTCGCCATTGTATCGCACCGCCAGCTCTACGGCCCGGCTACCGACGGCGGCACCAGCGTGGCCAACGCGGCCAAAGAGTACGCCAAATACCGCGCCTCCACGGCCGGAGGGGGCTACGACACCCTGCTGATAACCACCGCACAGCTCTACGACCAGTTTCACTATGGCGAACGGTCGTGGCTGGCCATGCGCCACTTTGGCCTCTGGCTGGCTGCCGGCGCCCCCTCCAATGCCAACCGCTACCTGTTGCTGTTGGGCAAAGGCATTGTGCCGTCGGAGCCGCTGATTGGCGGCAGCAACCGCTTTGAAACGTATACCCGCACCACGGCCCGCGGCACCGGCGAGCGGGGCTTGGACCTGGTGCCCACCAGCTCGCGGGCGGTGTCTGATAACCTGATTACGGCCAACTTCCAGGCGAACGATTTTGTGCCCAAGCTGCGCACCGGCCGCCTTACCGTTACCACGCCCCAGCAGATAATGAACTACCTGGGTAAGCTGCGTACCCACGAAGCCCTGGGTCCGGAGCCCTGGCGCAAAAACGTGCTACACCTGATAGGCGGGAAAGACGCGAGCGAGGCCGTCTATTTCACGGGCATCATGGACCGGAATAAGATGCGTGTTGAACGCCCCTATTTCGGGGGGAAGGTGACCACCATCTCCCGGCAATCGGCCCTGCCGGTAAGCGTTAATATTTCTAACGAACTGAACGCCGGCATCTCCCTGATGACCTATTTCGGCCACGGCTCCAACAACACCTTCGCGCTGAATTTCGGCACGCCGGCAGACCCTTCTTATAATAACCCAGGCAAGTACCCCTTCTTCTTCATGAATGGCTGTGCCGCCAACCACACCTTTACCGCGGCGCCCACTATCATAGAAGACTGGCTGTTTGCGGACCGAAAGGGAGCGTTGGGCTCGTTGGGCGAGTACGGATTCAGCTACCCCGACCGGCTCGAAATTGCCGTGGATACCATGTACACGCTGCTCTTCAACAACCCGCAGTGGTACGGCAAGCCCATTACGGCGGTACACAACGAGGCGGTGCGACGCCTGCAGAATACCCCGTATTTTAGCGATGAAATCGGCATAGAGCAGTTGCTGGCCACCGGCTGGCAAGGCGACCCGGCACTGGCGCTATTTGCGCCCGAGCGGCCCGACTTTATTACCAGTGCCGCCACGCTGTCCATCACACCTTCGCTGGGGCAGGGGCCCGTCAAGGGCTCCTCCACCGACTTTATCTTGAATGTAGGGGTGTCGAATCCCGGTAAGATTACTTACGACCCGGTTGAGATTAAGGTGACCCGGAGAATAGCCGGCCAATCCTCGCCGCTGGTTTACTCGTTTTCGCTTCGGCAAGCCTGGGTTCGCGATACCACGTATGCCCTCACGCTGCCCAACACGCCGGCCTACGCGGGTAACAGCACCTTCCTGGTGGAGTTGGACCCCAACAACCGGGTAGCCGAAATCAGCGAAACCAACAACTCGGCGCAGATTAACTTTACCTTCCTGCAAGGGGGCCTCACGGTGCTTAAGCCCTATGAATTTGCGATTGTGACCACCAATCTGCCCAAGCTGGTGGTGCAGACCAACGACCGCAACGGCCCGCAGCGCGGCTACGATTTTGAGCTGGATACTGTGCCTACTTTCAACAGCGGCCTTGTGCAGCGCGCCCCCCTCATCACGGCGGGCGTGGTGGCCGAATGGCAGCCCACCCTTCCCTCGGTGGCCCCACGCGACAGCGTGGTGTGGTACTGGCGCGCCCGCTTTCATACACCGGCCCCTGGCGAAGACGGCAGTTGGGTTACTTCCTCGTTCCGCGTTATTCCCAGCAGCCCAGGCGGCTGGTCGCAGAGCCACTACGGCCAGTTTCAGCGCACCACCCGCACCGGGGTCGACGTGACCGTTCCCTCGGGCGCCTGGACTTTTGTTCCCAACCAGATACCCATCCTGATGCGCACCCGGGGCGGGGGCGTGCCCCGCAGTGCACCCACGTTTACGGCCCAAAACACTTCGCAGAATGCCACCGGCATCTACCTGCAAACGGCGGGGGCAGCCATGCCGTCGGTAGCAGGATGCGGCGTAAACTCGCCCAACCTGCTGCTGGCGGTGTACGAGGCGGGCAGCTTGCGCTCCGTGACAATGCCCAGCACGTACCAGCGCTGCGGGCAGGCGCCCAATTACTTCTACTATTTCTCCGCCAGCGACCCCACCGGTACCACGCCGCTTGATACGCTGGACAACCTGAACTACAGCGCCACGCGCCAGCAGCAGCTGGCCAGCTTCCTGGCGGCAGTGCCGGCCGGCTCGTACGTAGCCCTGGTATCGGCTAACCGCCTGCGCTATTCGCTGCTGCCGGCTTCGCTGAAATCTACCCTGCAAACTCTGCTGGGCTCGCGGCTGATTACCCAGCTGGCCGATGGCGAGCCGCTGGCCTTGGTGGGCCAGAAGCTTACTGCTACGTCGGGCCGCCTCATCAGTGAAGTGGGGCCGGACCGCAGCCTGGCCACGCCGACCTACAATCAACTTATTGAGCTGCGCGGTTTGCTGCAGCAGCCTGCCACCGCTGGCCGTATCGTGTCGCCCCGCATTGGGCCGGCCAAAGACTGGCTGAATCTGTACTCCACCATTCGCAACGCCACGCCCAGTGGCTACCACACCCTGAGCGTGGTGGCCATTGACCCGCTCGGCCGCGAAACGGTGGTGTTGCCCAATGTCACGTCGTCGGCCCAGCCGCTGGCGGTTTCGGCCGCTCAGTATCCGTATCTGCGGCTTGAGCTGGCCCTCGGCGACTCTGTGACGCGCATCCCGCCGCAGCTGCGCCAGTGGCTGGTAACCTACCGGGGCCTGCCTGAAGGCATCGTGCGCCGCGACCTGGAGCCGGCCATAAGCTACGCCCCCGCCACCCTGGCCAAACAAGCTGTCGACACGGGCATCATCACCTTCAATGCCAAGTTCCAGAACGTGTCTGATGTAGATTTCCTGGCTCCACTCAAGGCTCAGGTAAATCTGCGCAACACCACCACCGGAGCCGTAGTGAAAACCTTCGACATAACCTTCCCGGGTGTGCTGGCGGCCGGCGCCACTGCTACCATTCCCGTGAGCCTGGACGTGAAAAAACAGTATGGCACCTTCGTTATCGAGGTATTTGTGAACCCGCGCACTCAGCCCGAGCAGCTGTATACCAACAACGAGCTGATACTGGACCCCTTCACGGTGGACGACAACAACGTGCCGCCCACCCTGGACGTGGCGTTTGACGGCCGCCACATCCTCAACGGCGAGCTGGTTTCTTCGACCCCGGTCATCAATATTCAGCTCAACGACGAAGACAAGCTGAACCCGTTCACCGACCGCACCGTGTTTACCGTCACGCTGCTCAAGCCCGGCTCCAGTACCCCCGTGGTGGTGGACCTGAATGGCCCGGAAATTAACTTCAGCGTGGATGCCACCCAAGGCAGTGTGGCCAAGCTGGAGTACCGCCCCGGCGCCGGCAAGCCGCTCGATGACGGCATGTACACGCTGCGCGTGCAGGGCCGCGACCCCCGCAATGCCAACGCCGGCTCGCAGGATTTTCAGGTTAAGTTTGAGGTGGTGAAGGCGTCGAAAATCACCAACGTTTACCCGTATCCCAACCCGGTTATCAGCAAGGCCCGCTTCGTGTTTACCGTGACCGGCAATGAGCTGCCGCGCAACATGAAGATTCAAATAATGACCCTGACGGGCCGGGTGGTGCGCGAGATTTACAAAGAAGAATTGGGCCCCCTGCACATCGGCAACAACATCACCGACTTTGCCTGGGATGGCACCGACACCTACGGCGACCGGTTGGCCAACGGCACCTACCTCTACCGCGTGTCGCTGGACGACCCGGCCGGGCAGTTTGGCCGCCGCGAAACCGCCGGCGACCAGGCCTTCAAGAACGATTGGGGCAAGCTGGTGCTGATGCGCTAGCGCCCTGGGCTCAGAACCCGTTTTCGCAAACGCGGCCATCGGCAACGATGGCCGCGTTTATTTTGCACGATACCCTAGGGCGGTACACCTTCTTTTCCAGCTTTACTATGCCTATTAATGCCGCTCCCGATACCATGCACGCCCTCTATTTCTCCGAATTCGGAGGCCCGGAAGTGCTGCAATACGGCACCTTGCCGCTGCCCGAAGTGCTGCCTGGCACGGTCCTGCTGCGCACCCGCGCCATTGGCCTGAACTACGCCGACGTATACCGGCGCCGCGGCAACTACCACTTGGTGGGCCAGCCGCCCTACCTGCTGGGCTATGAGGCCGCCGGCGAAGTAGTAGCCGTGGGGCCCGGCGTGACCGGCGCCCACGTAGGCCAGCGCGCCGCCTTTGCCGACGTACCGCACGCCAACGCCGAGTTTGTGCGAGTGCCCCAGGAGCACCTCATTCCCCTGCCCGATGACGTGAGCTTTGAGCAGGCCGCGGCCGTGCTGCTGCAGGGCCTCACCGCCCAATACCTGACCGCCGACAGCTACCGCCTCCAGCCCAACGACCTGGCCGTGGTGCACGCCGTGGCTGGTGGGGTGGGGCTGCTGCTCACGCAGCTAATCCGGGCCAAAGGCGGGCGCGTCATCGGCCTGACCTCGAGCGAAGCCAAGCGGCAGGAAGCCCTGCGCGCCGGGGCCGAGGCCGTGTTTCTGTACACGGAGCCCTGGGAACGGCTGGTGCTGGAGTACCGGCCCGAGCGGCCGGGGGCCGATGTGGTGTACGAATCAGTGGGCAGCACCTTGCCCCAGAGCTTGGCCGCCACCCGCGTGGGCGGCACGGTGGTGTTCTTCGGCATGGCCGGCGGCGACCCTGCTCCGGTAGACCCGCGCTACCTTATGGATACCTCCAAGACACTGACCGGTGGCGACCTGTGGAACTACCTCACTTCCCGCGAGGAGCGCACTGCCCGGGCCAACGTGCTGTTCGATTTATTGCGCAATGGCCAGCTCACGGCCAGCATCGGTGCTGCCTTCCCGCTGGCCGAAGGAGCGGAGGCGCACCGCCTGCTCGAAAGCCGCAAGAGCACGGGCAAAATCCTGCTGCTGCCTTAAAAAGCAGTTGGAACTGGCAGCAGCCTCGGGCACGCTGTAGAGACGCGACACTTCGCGTCTCGGCGTTGAACGATAAAGATTGAATGGCCTACTGGCGCGGACGCCGAGACGCGAAGTGTCGCGTCTCTACAGCGTGCTGGCACCGCGATAAATAACCCAACTAGCTTTTTAACCGCGGCTTAGCGGCGGCGCAGCGTTACGAAGCTGAAGGGGTAGGCGTGCTGCTCGTCGGCTTCGTGGCGCTCACGGCTTTCTTCACGCCACTCGGCGGGGTCGAGGGCGGGGAAGAAGGCATCGCCTTCGAAGGGGTGGTGCACTTCGGTGAGGTAAATGACGTCGGCGTAGGGCAGGGCTTCGCGGTAGATTTCGCCGCCGCCGATAACGCACACTTCCTCGTCTAGCTCGCGGGCCCGGTCCAGGGCGGTGCTTACCGAGGGAGCGGTTTCGCAGCCGGGCGCGGTCCAGTTGGGCTGACGCGTCACCACAATGTTGGGGCGCTTGGGGAGCGCGCGGCCCAGGCTGTCGTAGGTGCGGCGGCCCATCACCACGGGGTGGCCCAGGGTGAGGCGCTTGAAGTGCTGCAGGTCGGCCGGTAGGCGGCCCCAGGGCAGCTCGCCTTTCAGCCCGATTGCGCCATTTTCGGCCACGGCCACAACGAAAGAAACCATACGAATACTTGAAAATTGAGCTAAAATAGACGGCGACAAAAGGCTCCGCTGCCAGTTGCTTTACGAAACAAGTGACCGGCGCAGAAGTCCCGGCCTAAGTTTCTAGGGCAGCTTAAAGCCGAGCAGTAGCTCTTTTACGGGCAGCCTTTTTTTGCCTTCGAGTTGCACATCCAGCAGGTCGAGCCAGGCATCGGCGGCGGCTACGCGCAGGTAGTGCCGGCCATCCGAGGCCCAGGTGCCGGGCGCGGCCAGCGGTTGAGCCACCGGGTCGGGGGCTACGGCCTGGGCCTGGAAAATCTTGATGGTGCGGTCGTCGGGCAGGGTGGCGAAGGCGGTAGGAACGGGCGAGAGGCCCCGCACCCAATTGACCAGTTCGGCGGCGGGCCGGGTGAAATCAAGCCGGCCGGTTTCCTTTTGAATTTTGGGAGCGGCTCGTAAATCGTCGCGTTGCTCCTGGGGCGTGCTGGGCGCCGTGCCAGCGGCAATGGCCTCTACGGAACGCCGCGCCAGAGCCGCACCGGCAACTTTCAGCTTGTTGTATAAGCTGCCGAAATCGTCCTCGGCCGCAATAGCTACCCGGTCCTGCAAAATGAGGTCGCCGGTATCAATCTCATGGCGCAGGAAGAAGGAGGTGACCCCCGTTTCGGTGTCGCCGTGCATCAGGGCCCAGTTAATGGGCGCCGCACCCCGGTACTGCGGCAGTAGCGACGCGTGGATATTGATAGAGCCCAGGCGTGGCATACTCCACACCGCTTCGGGCAGCATACGGAAAGCCACCACCACCTGCAAATCTGCCCCGTAGGCTTTCAGCTCTGCCTGAAACTCCAGCGACTTTAGGTTGGTGGGCTGCAGCACGGGCAAGCCGTGGGCCTCGGCCGCCACCTTCACGGCCGAAGCTTGCAGCTGGCGCCCCCGCCCTGCGGGCCGGTCGGGCGCAGTCACCACGGCGACCACGCGGCCACCCGGCCAAGCCAGTAAGCTTTCCAGGGTGGGCACTGCAAAATCGGGCGTACCCATGAAGACGATGTTCAGCATGAAGGGGAAGTCAGGGGGATTTTGGCTTATAAATAAAGGGGCAGCATGCAGCGCGAAGCCTAATTAGCTCCTCCGCGCCATCTGTCATGCAGAGCGCAGCGAAGCATCTTGTCAGGTCAGCACGATTCGTTCTACGGCGATAAGATGCTTCGCTGCGCTCTGCATGACAACGGTTAAATAGCACGACAAGCGGAGCTATGCTACCGCTCCGGATACAGCAGGTACTTGCGGCGCAGGGTTTTGAATTTGTCTAGGCCCGGCTGCCAGGAACTGCGGATTTCCGATTCGCTTTTGCCGGCAATTATTTGCTGGCGCAGCGCCGGCGTGCCCGTAAGCTGTTCGAAGTACTTGCCGAAGAAATTTGCCTTGTCGGTGCTCTGCTGATAGAAGTCGAGCAGGTATTTAAGTACCAGGCCCGACGACTCCCGCGCGGGCGCATCCACCAGATTCAGGCCGTAGCACAGCTGGCCGTTAAGAGGCGGCGTGGGAGAGCCGGCGTTGGGCTTGGGGGTGAATGAGAACGGCCGCGTAGCCGGCTGCGACGGGCTGCCGATGACTTCAAACGGCGTGCTGGTGCCCCGGCCCACGCTCACGTTGGTGCCCTCAAACAGGCAAATGCTGGGGTAAAGCCGTATCGATTGGTAAGTAGGCAGGTTGGGGGAGGGGCGCACGGGCAAGTGGTAAACCGTGGCATGCGTGTAGCCAGTGGCTACGGGCACTACCGTGAGGCGGCAGCGCTTGCCGCCGGCCAGCCATTTTTCGCCGTTTATCATGGTGGCCAGCTCGCCCACTGTCAGGCCGTGAGCAATGGGCAACGGGTCGAGGCCGACGAAGGATTTGTGCGCTGGTTCCAGAATGGGGCCATCCACCAGGTCGCCGTTGGGGTTGGGCCGGTCGAGCACCAGCACCGGCTTGTTTTGCTCGGCCGCGGCCTCCATCACATAATGCAGCGTGCTGATGAAGGTGTAAAACCGGGCGCCCACGTCCTGAATATCAAATACCAGCACATCCACATCGGCCAGCATCTCGGGGGTGGGCTTCTTGGTTTTGCCATACACCGAGCGCACGGGCACGCCGCTGCGGGAATCGCGCCCATCCTTGATAGTGGCCCCGTCGGCTTCCTCGCCACGGAAGCCGTGCTCAGGGGCGAAAATGGCCGTCACGTTGATGCCCCGCGCCCGCAGCGTATCCACCAAAAACGCATTGCCCACCCGCGAAGTCTGGTTGATAACCAGCCCAACTCGCTTGTTTTTTAGCTGGGGCAGGTATTTCTCCAGGCGCTCAGCTCCCACTACGATGCGAGAGGCAGCGGGCGGCGTGCTCCCGGGAGTGCCTGCCGGCTGAGCAGCAGGCGCTTCTGGAGAAACGGCTGCTGTAGCAGCGGGCCGCGTGGTGCCACAAGCCGGCAGCGCCAGCAGTAACGACAGGGTGATTTTAACTGAAATACTGAGCATATATGGGGTGGGAAGGGCTAAAAATACGGCGCAGCTTGGCGCCGCGCCGGGCTAGCAGGACAGTAGCGTGGCCGGTACGCGTTCAAAACGTAGCTTTACAGTCGAATAATGAACGTCGCCCGCTACATTTCGCACAAGATTGACGGAGGAGCCGATTCCGGTTCGTTCACGTCATCGGTCACAAAAATAGCCATCATCAGCATTGCCATGGGCTTGGCGGTGATGGTGGTGTCGTTTGCCATCCTGCAGGGGTTTCGCAACGAGATTCAGAACAAGATTTTCTCGTTTGGGGCGCACCTGCAAATCACGCGCTACGACACCAACAACTCCCTGGAAGTGGCGCCCATTGCCGGGCCGCGGCTGGTGGCCGAGCTGCATGAGTTTCCGGAGGTGAAGGCCACGCAGGCCTTCGCCGTGAAGACGGCCATCATCAAAACCAAGGAAGAGGTGCTGGGCGTGGTGCTGAAAGGCATTTCGGAAAGCGACGGAAAGTCGCCGATGCGCGCCAACCTGATGGCGGGCAAGTTTCTCAGCTTTCCCGATTCGGCGGCCAGCGACGACGTGCTGATTTCGCGCAAAGTAGCCGATAAGCTGCGTCTGGCGGTCGGCGACAAGGCCTTGTTTTATTTCATTCAGAACCCGCCCCGAATTCGGCAATTCCGGGTCAGTGGCATTTATTCTACCGGCCTCGACGAGTTTGATGAGGTGTATGTGATTGGCGACATCCGCCAGATTCGGGAGCTCAATTCTCCCGCTTGGCCCGATTCGCTGGTGGGCGGCATGGAAGTGGTGTTGAAGGACTTTAAAACCTTGGACAAGACCGCTGATAAATTCTACGAGCGGCTGCCTTACGACCTTAAAATCGATAAAATAACGGACCAGTACGCCCAGCTTTTCGACTGGCTGCAGCTGCTCAACCGCAACGTGATTATCTTCCTGATTCTGATAATTTTCGTGGCTACGTTCAACATGGTGGCCACCATTTTTATCATGATTCTGGAGCGCACCAACATGATTGGCGTCCTCAAGGCCCTGGGCGCGACCGATAACCAGATACGCCGGATGTTCTTCTACCGCGGGCTGTCGCTCACGGTGCGCGGCATGCTCATCGGCAATATTATTGCCATCGGCTTCTGCGCCCTGCAGTACTACTTCCACGTCATTCCCCTCGACCCCGAGAATTACTACATGGACCGGGTGCCCATCTCCTGGGACCCGCGCATGCTGCTGCTGATGAACCTGGCCACCTTCGTCGCCTCGCTGCTGGCCGTGTTGATTCCGACTTATTTGATTTCGCGGATTAAGCCGGTAGTGGCTATTAAGTTCGACTAAGGACTTTAACATGCTCGTCTGTCATGCAGAGCGCAGCGAAGCATCTTATCCCCGTGGAACCAATCGTTGAGCCGGGAGAAGATGCTTCGCTGCGCTCTGCATGACAGACGATTCAACGAAGCGGTAAAGACGCTTCGCTGTGCTCTGCATGACCGGCTTGATAATATGCTTTAGCTCAATATTACTGAGCCAACACATTACTCCGCAGCACCAGATTCGGGTCGGGGCACAGCGTGGCCCACGCCTCCCGCTCCGAGGGCCGGGCCACGCCCGGAAAGTCGCCTACGCGGCCCTGCAGGTCGGCAATAATCTGGAAGTGGAGGTGCGGGGGCCAGTCCCCATTTTCGGGATAGGGGCCAACGGAGGCGAAGGCCTGGCCTTGCTCAAGGCGCTGGCCCACGCGCAGCGCCGTCCATTCCAGGCGGCTGAGGTGGCCGTAGAGGGTATAGAAAGTAGTGCCTTCCAGTTTGTGCTGGAGGATAACGGTGATGCCGTAATCGCCGAAGCCGGCGTTGTCGGCCAGGCTGTGGACTTGGGCCGGCAAGGGCGCCAGCAAGGGCGTGCCCGCTGGAATCCATACATCGACGCCCAGGTGCAGGGAGCGGGCTTCGTCGGCTTGGCCGGGGCCAAAGTGCTGGCTGCGCCGATAAATGACGCGGTTTTCGAGGTAGCCGCCGATGCCGATGGTGGCGCCAGCTTGGGCCAGCATGGTGTTTACCAACTGTTCGAAGGCGGCCGTGTCGCGTAGGTCGGCTTGGGCTAAAAGCGGGTTGTTATCCGTGAAATCGAGGTGGGTAACGGCCGGACCGCTGAGGTCGACGGGCAGTACGGGACCGAAGCTGGCCTGATGGCGCAGCAGGAGGGAGGCGAGGGACAAGGGCAATGAGCAGAGTGAGTGGAAACGTTGCGGAAGCCCATCAACAGTTTCCGGGAGATGACTGTTAAACGGCAGCCGCGTGGCAAGTTACCTTTGCGGCCGAAGTTGGGCTGCCATTGTCGTGGCCTGCGCTTGTTTTTTGTCATTTCCAAAGTTCGGGAGTCTGCAGGCTGCGTACATACGTAGACTCCTCAATACCCCATCTCTTCCCCCGCATGAGTTACCAAACCCTGACTGTAGTTGCGCTGACCCAGGAAACCGCCGATTCTATCACCATTCACTTGGAGCGGCCCGACCGCCAGCCCATTGCCAGCCGGCCGGGCCAATTTCTGACGCTGATTGTACCCTGCGGTGCCGGTGGTAAAAAAGAGCGCCGCGCCTACTCCCTGAGCAGCACGCCGCACGAGGCGCCGCGCCTGTCGGTCACGGTGAAGCGCGTACCGGGCGGCTTGGTCAGCAACTATTTGCTTGATACTGTGGAGGTGGGCCAGCAAATCGAAGTGATGGAGCCGCTGGGCAACTTCACCCTCAGCCCCAGCCCCAAAGCGGCCCGCTCGCTGGTGCTCATCGGGGCGGGCTCGGGCATCACGCCGCTCATGTCTATTCTGAAGGCGGTGGTGAACGCCGAGCCCAACAGCCACGTGCTGCTCATCTACGGCAACCGCAACGAAGAATCGGTGATTTTTCAGAAGCAGCTCGATGACCTGGAAGCCAGCACCAACGGCCGCGTGCAAGTGGAGCACGTGTACAGCCAGCCCCTGAAGCCCGGCGGCGCCCACCGCCACACCGGCCGGCTCAACCGCACCATGATACTGCGCATCCTGGAGCAGCGCCACCAGTTTCCGGCCGAGCAGGCCGAATACTTTATGTGTGGCCCCGAAGGCCTGATGGCCGAAGCCCGCGCCGCCCTCGACCTGCTCAACGTGCCCGAGGCCCGCATTCGCCGCGAAAGCTTTGTGGCCAGTGCCGATACCGCCGAAGCCGCGGCCGGCCAGCCCAACGGCCACGGCGACGTGTCCGACAACCCCGGCGACGACACCAAGAGCACTCGCTCCGTCACGATTCAGTACGAAGGCAGCGAGTACGTTATCGAGGTACCCGCTGGCAAAACCATCCTCGAAACCGCCCTCGACCAGGACATCGACCTGCCGTATTCCTGCCAGGCTGGCCTGTGCACGGCCTGCCGTGGCAAGTGCCTGAGCGGCAAGGTGCATTTGGATGAGCGCGAAGGCCTGTCCGATTCGGAGATGAAGCAGGGCTACGTGCTGACCTGCGTGGGCCACCCCATGACGGACGACGTTGTGATAGAAATCGGTTAATTCACAGGGGTTGATAAGCTCGCCCGGGCGGGCTGTTTTTAAGCCCGCGCCCCAACAGAAACGGGGAAATTCTCGTCCGGTGCGTTAATTGTTTCGTAAGTTAAAGGCTATGGCCTCGGCACTCACCGCCCGGGTTCATTCTACTTCCATTGTACCATGATGCTACTTGCTGAACCTACCGCCGCGTCGGCTACTGACACGAGCCGGCCGCCGCGCCAATACTTGCCCGAGGATTTCCTGGTAACCGACTGGGCCGCAATTGAGCCATTTTTCCAGGAGCTGCAGGACCGGCCGATACACACTCCGGCGGAGCTGGAGCGCTGGCTGCTCGACCGCTCGGAGCTGGAATCGGTGCTCAGCGAAGACCTGGCTTGGCGCTACATCCGCATGACCTGCGACACGCAGGACGCCACCCGGGCCGAAGCATTCCAGTATTTTGTGAACGAAGTGGAGCCGCAAGTGGCGCCCTTTGACCACGCCCTGAACGAGAAGATGCTGGCCTCGCCGCACCTGGCCGGGCTCGACGAGCGCCGCTACGGCGTGTTTCTGCGCTCGGTGCGCCGGGCGTCGGAAATTTACCGGGTCGAGAACATTCCGCTCAAAACCGAAATCAGCACCAAGCAGCAGCAGTACGCGGCCACGGTGGGCGCCATGAACGTGACGCTGGATGGCGAAGAACTCACGTTGCCCCAGGCCGCCGACCGCTTGAAAAGCCCCGACCGCGCCGTGCGCGAAACCGCCTGGCGCGCCATTCAGGCCCGCCGCGTGCAGGATGCCGAGCCCCTCGACAAGCTCTTTACCGAGCTGGTGGCCCTTCGCCACCAGGTAGCCCTGAACGCGGGTTTTGCCAACTTCCGGGACTATATGTTTGCCGCCCTCGGCCGGTTCGACTACACGCCGCAGGACTGTTTTGATTTCCACCGGGCCATCCGCGAGACGGTGGTGCCGCTCATCGACGACTTTGACCTCGAGCGGCGGCAGGACCTGAACCTGCCGGCGCTCCGGCCTTGGGACCTCGACGTGGACCCCAGCGGCCAGCCGCCGCTGCGCCCCTTCGGCACCGGCGAGGAGCTGCTGGAAAAAACCATCACAGTCTTCCAAAACCTTGATTCTTACCTCGGCGACTGCCTGCGCACCATGCGCCACATGGGCCACCTCGACCTGGAAAGCCGCAAGGGCAAGGCCCCTGGCGGTTACAACTACCCGCTGGACGAAACCGGTGTTCCCTTCATATTCATGAACGCCACCAGCTCCTTGCGCGACGTGGTGACCATGCTGCACGAAGGCGGCCATGCCGTGCACTCCTTCCTCACCCGCGGCCTGCCGCTGGGCGCCGACAAGCACCCGCCGTCTGAAGTAGCCGAGCTGGCCTCGATGAGTATGGAGCTGATGAGCATGGACCAGTGGCACGTGTTTTTCCCCGATGCCGAGGACCTGCGCCGGGCCAAGAAAACCCACCTCGAAAGCGTGCTCGAAACCTTCCCCTGGGTGGCCACCATCGACAAATTCCAGCACTGGATTTATGAAAACCCCGAGCACACCGAGACCGAGCGCCACAACCGCTGGGTGGAAGTGTTCGACGAGTTCAACCAGCGCACCGTGGATTGGACGGGCCTGGAAGACTTCAAGCCCTACCTCTGGCAGAAGCAGCTGCACCTCTACGAAGTGCCGTTCTACTACATAGAGTACGCCATGGCGCAGCTGGGGGCCATTGCCGTTTGGCGCAACTACCGCCAGAACCCGGCCGAAGGCCTGGCCGCATACAAGCGTGCCCTGGCCCTGGGCTACACCGCCCCCATCGGCCAGATTTACGCGGCCGCCGGCATTCGCTTCGATTTCAGCACCGATTACCTGCGCACCCTGGCCGACTTCGTGCGCGAGGAAATGGCAGCGCTGTAAGCAATATTTTTAGCCCGACAACAAGAAGGCCGGCAAATTTGCTGGCCTTCTTGTTGTCGGGCTAATTGGTAAAACGAGACTGCTGAAATCCAGCTCAATTACGAATTTCCGGTTGGGGGCGTAGTGGAGGGCGCGGTGGTGCCGCACTTGCCCTTGGGCTTGGGGTCGCAGTCTTTGCGGTGCTCGCAGGAACTGAGGGCAAGGCCGGCCAGCAGCAGTGCGGGCAGCAGCCGACGGTAAAGAGTAGCAGTGGGCATGGTGCTTGAGGTTATGTGATTGATTATTGAGTAGTTGATAATGAAAGATACGTAATAGTTGCATCTCGTTATTATTCAGCTCAATTTTTAAAATCGCTCATCCAAAATACCTAAACGCGGGCTCGCTAGCGCACAATGGTCTAGAAGCTATTGGAGTAAAACCTACAGTTAGCAGAACGGGTGTAGAGACGCGACACTTCGCGTCTCTTCGTTGAACGATACCCAAACGGCGCGCTCGCGAGGAGACGCGAAGTGTCGCGTCTCTACACCCGTCTTGTATCCTGATAATTAACGCAAACAGCTACTTAGTGCTGCAGCTCGAACAGCGGCAGCGGCTTCAGCTCCGCGTATTTGCCGCCCAGCGACTGCAACTCGGCCTGATGGAGCTTGAGGTAGTCGTTGTATTGGCGGGCGGCCTGGTCGTACTTCACCCGGTAGCCAATCACGCCGGCGTCGAGCTGCTGCAGGCCTTCCACGTAGTTGCGGGCGGCCTCGGTGGGGGCGGTGCCGTTGGGCGCGGCCACGGGCATCAGGGCCCGCATTAGGGAATCCTGAGCGGTGTCGTACTGGTCAATCAGGTCCGAACTGGCCATGGTTTGCTGGCTGTAGCGGCGGGTTTTGAGTTTGGCGTTGGCACTCTCTAGGCCTTTCAATTTGGCGGCGTCCATCCCAGGGCGGCCTTTTAGCTCGTGCAGCAGCATGCGCGTGACGCCAATGCGCTGGTCGTCGCTGGCCGTCATGGTGTTCCACTTCACATTCACGGAGTCGCGCAGCACGTCAAACTGCGACTTCACGGCAGCGGCTGAGGCGGGGTTGAGCACCACGGCTTCGGAGCTGGCCCGCTTGCACGAAGCCGCGCAGCCCGTGAGTATCAGGATGCAAAAAATTGCTGATTTCACAGGAGAAACTAGGGGAGTAGGCATTGCAAAAACAGAATGGGATAAACAGCCGGCTGGGCAAATCTACACCGGCTTAAATTGCTCAAACAGCTGGCGGCAGTCGTGGCAGTAATGCACGGCGCGGCACAGCGTAGCCCCAAACGGCGTACGCAGCTCGGTATTGTTGCCGTGGCAGTTGGGGCACTCCGCATACTCCAGAAAATCCAGGTCCAGCACCTGGTTGCCGAGCACCGGCGGAGGCGACAGCTTGTGCTGGCGCAGGGCCTGCCGGCCGGCCTCCGTGAGCATGTCCGAAGTCCAGGCCTCGCGCATGCTGATGTCGACTTCCACCGCGGGCACGCCGTGCGCCAGCAGCATGCGCTCCACGTCGCGCTTCATGTAGTCCATGGCCGGGCAGCCCGCAAACGTGGGCGTGAGGTGCACCGATACCTTGCCCGTGGCTTCGTCTACTTCTACGCCCCGCACCACGCCCAGGTCAATCAGTGAAATCGTCGGAATTTCCGGGTCTTTCACGGCTTGCAGCCAGTCGAGAATTTGGGCCTTATCGGGAATGGTAACTGGCATGAAATCAGGGTTTACCAATCGGCAGTGGGGTCCAGCCGAAACACCTCGGCCATTTCATCCAGCAGCGGCTGCAGGAACTCGGTGTGCTGACCGTGGCGCCCACCAAACACGGGCGTCAGGGTAGTTACTTCGGGCATTTCGAGCGCCGTTTGGGCCAGTACTTTGGTGATGCTTTCCAGCCAGCGGCTTTTCAGCTCATCCTCCCCAACAAACAGGCCGGAGCTAATAATTTCCGGCTCGGCATCCGTCTTTTCAAAAATGCCCAGGGCATAGGGCAGCGTAAAATTCAGCGAGTGTTGCATGCGCTCAATGGCCTCTTCCGTGGCGGTGCCCAGGCGTTTCATCCACGTGTTGGCGTGCAGGGCGTGGTACTTGAGCTCGCCGCGCAGCTTGCGGGCCACCTGGGCCAGCGGCTCGTAGCTGCTGCTGGCCAGCGCCTCAAACCGCAGCAACTCGGCGTGGTCGAACAGAAAATGGCGGGTGAGGCTGAAATCGTACTCGCCAATGGGCAACTCCACCAGCTGGCAGCAGTGAAATTGCGGCGCGTTGCGTGTGAAAGCCACCGTGTCGGGCTCGGCTTCGCCCAGCGCGTGCAGCATGGAATACATCTGCAGGCTGTGGCCGAGCTTGTCCTGGGCCATGCTCGAAAAAGCAATGTCTTCCTCCAGAATGGGGCCCAGACCATTCCATTCCGAGTTGCGATGGCCCAGAATAAGCTGGTCGTCGGCAAGGCGATACATCAGGTCGATTCTTGGGTCTTGGGAAGTCAGCGGCATAGAGATTAACTAATAAATCGGGGAGGAGAAGGAAGTTGGATGGGGCAACAAGCAGTTTTTGCGAGTTGCTTATGCTTCCGTCTGCCCAAGCCCTTCTTGCTTAAACTTTTCGATGCGGTCCTGCACCTTGTACGAAATGGCGTCGCGGTACTTTTTTTCCGGAGTGGTGGCCCAGATGTCGCGGTCCTCATCATCGGAACGCAGGAAGTCGGCGGAGCGCGCCACCCAGACGTTCACCACGGGGCGCTGCTCTCCAAATACCGCCTTCGCTACTTGCAGTGCGTCGGCTGGGGAACTGGCGCGCACCTTGCCCACGTGCTGGTGGGCCTTGCCGCGCTTCTTGAGGTGGAACACGTCGTAGTCTTCCTCGCCGGCGGCGTAGGCAGCTTCCTCTTCGGCGGTGTCGTCGATGGGGGGAGGGGTGGGCGCCTGGCTGGTGGGCAGCAGCGGCAGCGTGTCATACGCTGATTCTTGGTCGCCGACATAAGCCGTCACGGTGATGGCCGAGGTGGGAACTACCCACAGGCCAGTGCAGGCAAAACGCCGGCTGTACTGCTCCTTCGCAAACAGAAAGGCCACGTCGGCAGAGGGCGCGTGCACTGGCCCCACGTATACATACGGCGTGCCTTCCTTCTTCTGGTGAAACACCTCATAGGTGCCAAACTGGTCGAGGGCCTCTTTTGCAGCGGCCGTGGCTGGCGCATCGGGCAGCCCCAGCCGGTTCATGCGCGGGTCGAGGGAGTGTATCATTGTATTTGGGGTGTCATGCCATCTGTCATGCTGAGCCCGCGAAGCATCTTATCACCGATGAACGAATTGTTCGAACGAGATAAGATGCTTCGCGGGCTCAGCATGACAGCCGATTGATAATTAAGCCAGCGGCCGCACGTACTGCATTTTGGGCGTGAGCAGGGCGCGGCGCACCCAGGCGCCGTTTTCCTCGGCGGCGCGGCGCACGGCAATGCGCTCGGCGTTGCAGGGGCCGTCACCGTTAATCACGCGCTTGAAGTCTTCCCAGTCGGGCTCGGTGAATTCCCACTGGCCGGTTTCCTCGTTTTTGCGCAGGTTGGGGTCGGGCAGAGTCAGCCCAATTTCCCAGATTTTGGGCACGTACATGTCCAGGAATTGGTTACGGCATTCGTCGTTAGAGGCCATTTTCACCTTCCAGCGCATCAGGATTTCGGTGTGCACGCTCATCTTATCCGAGGGCCCGAAGAAGGTCATGATGGCGGGCCACCAGCGGTTGAGGGCCTCCTGTATCATCTTGCGCTGAATGGGTGTGCCGGTGGCCAGGTGCACCACAGCGTCGTGCCCGTACTTCAGGTGGAAGGCTTCTTCGGCGCAAATCCGGTCGAGGGCGCGGCAGTAGGGGCCGTAGCTGCCCTTGGCGTTGGCGAGTTGGTTTACGATGGCGCCGGCATCAATCAGCCAGGAAATAACGTTGGAGTCAGCCCAGGTCGGCGTGGGGTAGTTGAACACGTTGGAGTACTTGCTCTTGCCGTTAATCAGGTCTATGAGCATTTGCTCGCGCGTTTTGCCCAGTGTTTCGGCGGCCGAATACAGCAGCTGCGCGTGGCCCACTTCGTCCTGCACCTTGGCCATCTGGGCCATTTTGCGGCGGAAGCCGGGCGCCCGCGTAATCCAGGTGCCTTCGGGCAGCGAGCCGATGATTTCGGAGTGCGCGTGCTGCTCAATCATGCGGGTGAGCTGCTTGCGGTAGAGGGCCGGCATCCAGTCGCTTGGCTCAATTTTCTCGCCCCGCGCAATGCGGGCCTCAAACTCGGCCAGCAGGATGGGGTCTTCGTTTTCCAGGCCGGTGGTGGCGGTAGTTGGCTGGTCGTGGGTGCTGGCGGAACCGTACATTTTTAATGAATAATTAAGAATGAGGAAGGAAGAATTATGAGAACAGGAAAGAGAAGAAAATGAAGGGTGAAATCGAGAGTAATTCCTCACTCTTCATTCATAATTCCTCATTCCATTGAGCAACTGCTCGGCCAGGCGGTGGGCTATTTCATCGGGCGACAATTTCCCGTCGGGCCGGTACCAGGCCGGGAGCCAGTTGAGGCTGGCCAGCAGGGTAAGCGCCGCAAAAGCCGCATCGGGGGCATGCAGCTCGCCGGCGGCAATGCCCTGCTGAATCAGCCCACGGAAAGCGGCTTCGTACCGGTCGCGCAAGGCCAGGAATTCGGTGCGCGCGGGCTCGCTCAGGTGGCGCCACTCGTGCAAAAACACCGCCGAGGCTGCGCTGTCGCGGGTAAGCACCCGCACGTGGGCTTCGATGGCCAGCCGCAGCTGCGTCGCAATGGGCGCCGCCGAATCGAGAGTAGCTGCGGCGAAGCCAGCGAAGAATTCATCGGCCAGCCCAAAGCACACGCGGTGAAGGATTTCCTCCTTCGACTTGATGTGCGAATACAAGCTGCCCGCCTCCAGGCCCAGCTCCGTGGCCAGCTCGCGCATGCTGGTGGCCGCAAAGCCGCGCGCCCGGAACAGGGCCGTGGCAGTGCGGTCTATCTGGGCTTTGCGCGAACGAGTGGGAGCGGTAGTCGACATCTGCAATTACAAAGGTATACTTGCTAACGCTCGTTAGCAAACGAAAGTTGCGTTTATCGCGCTCTTTTACACTGCCCTGGAGGACTGAATGTCATTATATTGAGCTTAAATAATCTGTTGCTGGTAAGCAGGATTTAAGCTCGGCAATCATCCTTAACGCGTGTATCTTTGCCGATGCTGAGACCTTTTCACCACAACTTTTTATGAAAAAACATTACTATCTGCTTTCGGCCGCATTGCTGTTTTGCGGTGCTGCTCACGCACAACAGGGTACCGAGCTATTCTTTTCCGAATACGACGAAGGCGCCCACCAGACGGGCGTGAACTACGGCGGCGCTACCACTTCGACGGGCAGCGAGCGCGCCATCGAAATCTTCAACCCGACCAATAACGTGGTGAGCCTCAATCCTTATTCTATACGCCGGTACTCCAATGGGGGCACCTCCGTGGCCGAAGAGGAGCGCCTGTTGCGCAGTGATGCGTCGCAGCAGCCTGTGGGCGCAAACAGCATGAACGCCCACACCACGTTCGTGATTGCCAGCGGCGAAGCCACCCTGCCCGATATCCGCAATGCGGCCAACCAGTTCAGCGTAGGCCACTCGCCCGTGAGCGGCCCCACGGTAATCACCGGCGGCGGCACGGTGTACTTCAACGGCAACGATGCCATGGCCCTGGTGCGCTACCCCAGCGGCACCGCCGGCGTGGGCCCGGGCGTCATTGTTGACCTGATTGGCGTAATCGGGGAAGACCCCCTACTGCAATCGTGCAGCACCACCAGCAGCGGCAACTGGAGCGGCACCAATCCGCTCGACGGCACTGGCGCCAACGCTATTTACGTGTCGTCGGCCAACCAGTCGTTGGTTCGTCGTCCTACTGTTTCGGGCGGCGTGCGCTACAACCCGCAGTTTCAGAATACGGTGGGTTCCTGCCCGCCTGTGCGCCAGGCCGGCGGCTACAACATCGCCGATGAGTGGATGATGTACTCCACCGCTTTCAACGGCCCCATCATTGCGCCGGCTACTACGCCCAGCAGCAACCCCGGCGGCCAGTCGTATAAGCAGCTCGGCCAGCACATCGACTACACCGGTCCTTTTGGGGCTTACCAAGCCACCATTACCGGCACGCTGGCTAAGTTCGACGCCAACATCAGCGTGTACCCCAACCCGGCCCATGGCACCGCCACGGTCGAAATCAAGGACGCCAAGGTGGCCAGCGTAACGGTGATGAACAACCTGGGCCAGCGCATCAGCGCCCAGGCCAAAGGCCAGGGCCAGGAGAAACTTATCCTCGACATTTCGCGCCTGAAAGCCGGCCTGTACTTCGTGCAGGTTGTGAGCACCGACGGCCAGACCAAAATCTATAAGGAGCTGGTGGTGCAATAAGCACGCATCGGTTTCAATAGGAAAAGGAGGGAAGCAATTCCCTCCTTTTTTTGTGGGTGTACTTTTGTGGCCCCGCCGGGCGCTGCCCGGCGGCTTTGTTTTCCTGATTTCGAAGTTATGTCCGAACTGACGCCCCTCACCGCCATTGGCGAATTTGCCCTCATCCGCCGCTTACAGCAAGGCATTAGCACGAGCCAGCCCGGCACGGTGCTGGGCATCGGCGACGATGCGGCCATCATTGCGCCCACCCCGGGCACCGAGCTGGTGATGACCACCGACCTGTTGGTGGAGGGCATTCATTTTGATTTGGCGTTTTGCCCGTTGCGGCACCTGGGCTATAAGGCCATTGCGGTGAACGTATCCGACGTAGCCGCCATGAATGCCCTCCCCACGCAGCTGGTGGTGGGCGTGTCGGCGGGTCCGCGCTTCACCGTGGAAGCCATTGAGGAGCTGTACGCCGGCATGCGCCTGGCCTGCGAGGCCTACAACGTGGACCTGGTGGGCGGCGACACCACCGCCAGCCGGGGCGGCCTCACGCTGGCCGTGACGGCCCTGGGCGAAGCCCCCGTCGGCGATGTGGTGCGCCGCAGCGGCGGCAAGCCCACCGATTTGCTGTGCGTGAGCGGCGACCTGGGCGCGGCCTTTCTGGGCCTGCAGGTGCTGGAGCGCGAAAAGCAAGCCTTCCTGGCCGACCCGGAAACGCAGCCCGAGCTGGCCAACTACGAGTACGTGGTGCAGCGCCAGCTGCGGCCCGAAGCGCGGCTCGACATCATTCACGAGCTGCGCGAGCTAGGCGTGCGGCCCACCAGCATGATTGATATTTCCGACGGGCTGGCCTCGGAGGTGCTGCACCTGTGTGAGGCCAGCGGCACGGGCGCCCGCATCTTCACCGAGTTCCTGCCCATCGCCAACCCCACGCTGGAAGCCGCAGCCGAGTTCAACCTCGACCCCATTACCTGCGCCCTGAACGGAGGCGAGGACTACGAGCTGCTGTTCACGGTGCCCGTAACCGACCACGAAAAACTCAAAAACCACCCCGATATCACCATTATCGGGCACCTTACCGCGAAAGAAGACGGCGCCAACCTCGTAACCAAAGCCGGACAGGCTGTGCCGCTCCAGGCACAGGGTTGGACGAGTTTTTAGCCCAATTCATCGTGCAATCGCCAACTTGACGGTCTTTCGGCCGTTAAAACCGCCATTGGGAAAGCTCGAGTGGCACGCTAATTGTCTTCCTCCTCTCAAACGTGAGCATTTCCCCTTCCATTTAAAATCTCTGGTCATGAACAAGCTTCCCTATTTCTTCGCTCTGATTGTGCTGCTTAGCACCGTATTTGGCTCCCGTTCGGCCCAGGCTCAGTGGAGCCCGCAAGCCAAAGGCGCCGTTATTGGTGGCCTGGGTGGTGCCGCTGCTGGTGCCATTATCAACAAGCGCAACCGTGCTGTAGGTGGGGTGGTAGGCGGCGTGGCCGGCGGTGCCATCGGCTACGGTGTGGGCAAGCACATCGACAACAAGCGGAAAGAGCGGGCCCGCATCGCCGCTGTCAACCGCGCTGCGGCCATTCGCGAACAGGAATACCGCAACTCCTTGCGTCGCTCGGAGTCCCGCCGCGAAACGCTGGTGGCTTCCCGCACGCAGACCACCGCTGTACCGGTTAACAGCCTGACGGCTTCGACCGTGAGCATGACGCCCGCCATGCAGCTCAACGCACAGCCTACTGCTACGAGTGTTAACTACTTGCCCAACGATGCTTACGGCAACCCGTCGAACCCTTATTCGACCTCGGAGTACCGTCGTAAGAGCTGGTAATAGCCCAACTTATTTGATTTCTAAACCCCGGGCGTACATGCCTGGGGTTTAGCCATTATAGCCCGTTGTAGTGAGGGGTCATTGTGGCTGTTACATTTGCTTTTTCTTCACCAATTCCTCTTTCACTTTATGAAAGCCATCCTGTGTAGTTTGCTCCTGGCGGCAACGCTTACCTCTTGCACCAAAACGGACGAAGCGGTAAACATCCAAAGCCTGAACCAAGAATTTATCAGCGCTTGGAATAACAAGGACTCGGGCAAGATTACCGGTTTCCTGGCCGACGACGTGAGCTTCGTGCAGGGCAATGCCCGCTGGAAAGGCAAAGGGGAAGTCTCCCAGAAATGGGTAAGCGAAACCCTGCCCACCATCAGCGATTTGAAGACCAGCGTGGTGAGCTCATCCACCGATGTTAATACCGCCTACGAAGCCGGCACGTTCTCGGTAGACGTGCTGCCGGCCGGCCCCAACCAGCCCCATGGCTTTGGCGAAGGCAATTACATTTTCCTCTGGAAAAAAGGCCCTGATAAGACCTGGAAATTGAGCTACGCCCAGTTGGAAGACTTGCCGGTGCAGCGCCGGAATTAGAATCAGCCAACTGCCAAAAACGAAATTGGGCCACGATTGCATTAGTCGTGGCCCAATTTCGTTTTTGGCAACCCGGAAATATTAATCTTCCGGATACGGCACGAAAACGAAGTTCGTGAACTCCTCATCGAGCACGAAGAGGCAGCAGAATTCGTCGGGGTCTTTGTAGGTGGCTTGGAAGGCTTCGACGCCACCCACATCAATGATGCCTTGTTGCACGAACAACTCGAGGTAGCTGGCAAAAACGTGCCACTCCAGGTTCAGTTCGTCGGCATTCACGAGGAGGCCACCGAGGGGCACTTCCTGCTTGGCAAACACGAAAATGGGGTATTTGCTGAAGTCGCCCTTGCGAATCTGGGAAGAGGCTTCGAGCAGGGTGTCGGACACCACGACGAAGTCCTTGGTGATGGTGCCAAGGTATTTGCCGTTGAGTTCGGGGTCGTTGAAGTAGTCCATAAAGGTGGTTGAACTCGTTGTTTATCGTGTCATCCTGAGCGCAGCGAAGGACCTTATCAGGTTTGCGCCGCTGCAGCTTTCAAGTTTGTAAAAAAAGCAATTGCGGATTATCAATAGCAATCAATGTATCCTTCTTAGCCCGTGTCCAGCCTTTTAATTCTTTCTCACGCGATATAGCGGCGTTGATGTCGTTGTATTCTTCAAAATGCACCAAGTTATAGCAGAAGTAGCGGCCTGCGAAGGTCTGTGCAGTGCCCCGATTCGCAAAATGCTCTGCCATGCGCTCTGCAAGATTGTTGGTAACACCTATATAAAGGACCGACTTGCTTGGATTGGTGGTGATGTACACGTAATAAGGCATACGAACGGCTCTCCCTAGCGCGATAAGGTCCTTCGCTGCGCTCAGGATGACAAAAGACCAGACGGCTTACTTCAACTCCAGCGCCACCACATTCTCTACGTGATGCGTGTGCGGGAACATATCCACGGGCTGCACGCGAGTGACTTTGTAAGCGGCGTCGAGCAGCTCCAAGTCGCGGGCCTGGGTGGCGGGGTTGCAGCTGATGTACACGATTCGGGGGGCGCGCAGCTCCAGTAGGCGGGCTACTACGTCGGGATGCATGCCGGCGCGGGGCGGGTCGGTGATGAGGACGTCGGGGCGGCCGTGGCGGGCGGTGAACTCGGCGGTGAGGATGTCCTTCATGTCACCGGCGTAGAACTCCGTGTTGGTGATATTGTTGATTTCGGCGTTCACGTGAGCGTCGGCCACGGCCTGCTCCACGTACTCCACGCCGATGACTTTGCGGGCCTGGTGGGCCACGAAGCTGGCGATGGTGCCGGCGCCCGTGTAGAGGTCGTACACCAGCTCATCGCCTTTCAGCTCAGCGAAGTCGCGGGCTACTTTGTAGAGCTGGTGGGCGCCTTCGGAGTTCGTTTGGTAGAACGACTTGGGGCCGATGCGGAAGCGCAGGCCTTCCATTTCTTCCTCGATGTAGGGCTTGCCCTTATAGGTCACCACTTCCAGGTCGTGGAAGGTTTCGTTGCCCTTGCTGTTGAGCACGTAGTTGAGGGAGGTGATGCCGGGGAACTTGGCATACAAGGCGTCGAGCAGCGGCACAATGGCCTCGTCGGCGTGGTAGCACTGCAGAATCACCATCAGCTCGCCGGTGCTTTGGGCAATGCGGATGATGAGGTTGCGCAGCAGGCCGGTCTGGCGCACGAGGTTGTTGAAAGCCAGGCCGTGCTGGTGGGCGTAGTCGCGTACAAACAGTCGGATTTCGTTGCTCGGCTCGGGCTGCAGCCAGCAGTGCTCCACGTCGATAATCTTGTCGAAGCGGGTGGGGGTGTGGAAGCCCAGTACCTCGCGGTTGTAGGTGCGCGAGTCGTCATTTATCTGCTCGGTGGTGAGCCAGCCGTTGTCGCTGAAGGTGTATTCGAGCTTGTTGCGGTAGTAAGTGCGCTGCGGCGAGGAGAGGATGAAGGGAATCTCGGGCAGCTCAACTTTGCCGATGCGGGTGAGCTGGTCGACCACCTGCTGCTGCTTGTAGTGCAGCTGCGAGTCGTAGGTGAGGTGCTGCCACTTGCAGCCGCCGCACACGCCGAAGTGCTGGCAAAACGGCGTGGTGCGCAGCTCCGAATACTCGTGAAACTTAACCGGAACGGCCTCGAGGAAGCTCTTCTTGGCCTTGGTCACTTTGAGGTCCACCACGTCGCCGGGGGCGACCTGCGACACGAAGATGACCAGGTTCTCGACGCGGACGAGGCACTTGCCCTCGGCCACCATGTCCTGAATTTTGACGTTGCGAAGTAGTTCCGCGGGGATATTTTTAGCTCTGCTCATAAGTAGCCGCAAAGGTAGACCACGGATGGGCCCGGATTTAAGCGGATTGTCCGGATTTTGTAGTAGGTGGCAACCGGCGTGTTTGGGAAAAAGAAAAAGGCCTACCAAGTGGCAAGCCTTTTTCTTTTGAAAGCGAATCGACTGCAAAAGCCGGGCAACCCGTGGTCTATTTTACCACTTCAAACCAGTTTTTGAGGCTGCTGCCGTTGGGCAGTTTCAGCAGGTAGAAGTAGGTGCCGGCCGCCGTGTTGGCGTCGCCGCCCCAGTTGTTCTGGTAGTTGGTGGTGCTGTACACTTCGCGGCCCCAGCGGTTGAAAACGGTGAACGTATTGCCGGGGTAAAGCTGAATGTTGTCAATCACTAGCACGTCGTTCTGGCCGTCGCGGTTGGGGGTGATGATGTTGTAAGTCTGGAGGGCATTGGCAAAGTTTACGCTGGCCTCATTCGAGTTGGAGAGAATAGAGCCCGGGCTCACGGCCACCACTCGGAAGTTCTGGGTAAAGCCCGCCCCGGTCACGGAGCCGGCATCCGCATTGGGCACCGTGGCCTGCAGCGTGCTGCCCGGTACCGTGGTGAGGAGCACCGGGGCGCCAGCATCGGCGCGGCGGTAGATGCGGTATTCCGTTACCGGGAAGCCCACGTAGGCGTTCCAGGTGAGGGCGGTGCTGCCCTGGTTGCGGCCACCCGTGCCGGGAGTGGCCGAGTTACTCGCCACCAGGCGGATGGTTTGCGCCACGGTGCTGAGCACGGGCGTGCCGCAGCCATTGGTGAGGCTCAACTGGTACTCATACGAATTGGCCGAGGCGTCCAGCGCGGTGTTATCGGTGTAGGTGATGGCCGATGACGCCACCGTGCCCACCTGGGCAAAGGTGCCCGAGCCCGCCACCCGCCGCAGAATGCGCACCGGGTTGGGGGTATTGGTGCTGTTAGGGGAGGTGAAAGTCAGGATAACGCGGTTGTTGCTGGTGGCGTCCACCGAGGCGGCAGTCAGCGTCAGGCCTGGGTTATCGAACGTGATGGTGCGGGTGGCGGCGGGGCCGGCGCAGGAGGCCGGGCTGGCGCTGGTTTCCACGGCACTTACACTGTACGGGCCGGTGGCATTGAAGAATACCGTAACCTGGCTGCTGTTGCCGCCGGCCGTGATGGTGCCGCCCACCACTGTCCACTGGAACGAGGCGCCAGTAGTGGGATTGGCAATGGTGTATTGCTGCGGCGTGGCCGTATTGCACACGAAAGCCGAGCCCGAAATAGTGGGCGCTACCGGAAGGGGATTCACCGTGAACGGGGTGGTGAGCAGTGGGCCAACACAGCCGCTGGCTGTGGTTTCCTGCACCGTAAGGGAGTAGGTGCCAGGCGCGGGCAAGGTGTTCAGCACGCGGGAGCTGCCGGTGCCTGCCAGGGCAACGCCGCTGAGCTGAAACACATAAGTGGAGCCGGTGAAACCGCCGGGCACTGAGAACGTGACGGGGCCGCTGTTCTGGCACACCCGTACCGGGCTCACAATAGCCAGCGTGCGCGGCGAGGGATTAATAAGCACCTTCAGCGTATCCGAAACGCCACGGCAGATGCCGCCAGCGGGGTTGCTGGTTTCCGTGGCTACGATTTTGCCGATGGTGGGCACCGAGACGGGCGCCCAGTTCACGGTTACCGTGTTTTGCGCGGTGCTCACCTGCGTGCCGCCGATTATCTGCCAGGAGTAGCTAGAGCCATTGGCAAATACCCCGCTGCTGTAGGTGAAAGGACCATCGGCCTGGCACACGGCGCGCGGCAGGGGCGCGGCTGCCAAGATGTCGCCGGGGCCGGTGGGACGCACCGTTTGCAGGCGCGGGTTGATGATGACGGGCAGTGTGGTGGTGTCGGAAGAGCAGCCCTGGGCATTCAGGCGGAATACCTTGAGGTAGGCGCCGCTGCTTGCCCCGCCCCAGTCGACGGTAACGGCCGGCGTGCCCTGGCCGCTGGCTATGGTGCCGCCGCTAACCAGCCAGGTATAAGCCGTGGCGGCCGGAGTGGGCACGGAGTAGGCAATGCCCGTAACGGTGGGGCACACCGACACCGGGCCGACAATGCCTTCGGCAGCCGGCCGTGGGTTTACGGTCACGGTCACGGCATCGGTTTTCACGCAGCCTTCGGCCGAAGTAGCCGTCAGGGTGTAGGTGACGGTGAGGGGCAGCGCGGTAGTGTTCACGCCTCTCAGTACGGGTTGGGCCACCGTGCTGCTGCTCAGGCCGGTGGCCGGGCTCCAGCTGTAGGTATAGCCGGCTTGGGCCGGCGCGCCCAGCGTGGTGGGCTGGCCCGCGCACGCGGCCCGGGCAGGGCCCGCGTTGGCAATGGCTTCTGGGTTAACCGTTACCCGCACGGAACCCACGCTGGAACAGCTGGCGCCCGAGACCACGGTGAGCACATAGGTCTGGATAATGGGGGCGCCGGTAGTATTCGTGAGTGTGACGGTGGGCTGCGCCACGGTGGCACTGCTCAGGCCGGTGGCCGGGCTCCAGCTGTAGGTGTAGCCGGGCTGGGCTGGGGCGCCCAGTACAGTGGTGGTGCCGGAGCAGACGCTGCGGTCGGCGCCGGTAAGGGCGGTGGGCGGGGGCGTCACCGTCACGGTAGAGGTGGCCGAGATGGTGCAGGTGCCATCGGTGCCCACCACGGTATAGGTGGTGGTAGCGGTGGGCGCCACCGTCAGGCTGGTGCTGGTGGAGGTTTGGCCGCCGCCTGACCAGGCGTAGGTGAGGCCGGCAGGGCCGTTTACGGTGAGGGTAGTGGAGCTGCCCAAGCAAATGCTGGCCGCGCTGGCCGTAACGGTAAGCGGAGCCAGGGGCCGGATGTCCACCGTTTTCACCACCGAGTCGGTGGGGCAGCCCTGGGCCGAAAGGCCCTTGAGCACGAGGGTGCCCGTGGTGTTGGCATTGCCCCACACCACTTGCACGGCACTAGTGCCCTGGCCCCCGGTGATGGTGCCGCCCACCGCGCGCCATTTGTAGGAAGCCGGTACGGGGCCGCTGGCCGTGTAGGTGCGCACCGTGGCCGGGTCGCACACGGTGGTGGGGCCGTTGATGGCATTGGGGCCGGCGGCGCGGGTCACGGTGATGCGGAAAATATCGGAAGCCAGGCGGCCGCCACAGCCGTTGTCTTTCACGGTCACGCCCAGGTCGTAGGCCGTGGCCCGCGCAGTTCCGCAAGCCGAGTTGAAGACAAACGTGCCACTCACCGAGCCCGTGCCCGAGGCCGTGGCCGTGCCGGTCAGGTTGCCGGGCTGCACCGTGCCGGTGCTGCCATTGAAGGTGGTGTTGAAGGGGCCGTTGCCGTCGAGCAGGGCGCTGTTCACGGTGAGCACCAGCGGGTGGTTGCTGGCCTGAGTGGCCGTAATCGGGATGCTTAGGGACTGGCCTTCCTCGATGGTGTAGTTGCGCGGGGTGGTGAGCGTGGGCGGCAGCACGGGCGGCGGTGTGGGCGGGCAGGTAGACACCACCAGCTGCAGGTCGCGCCGCGTGGTGCCAATGAGCACCTCCCGGCCGTTGATGGTGCGGTATTCCGATACGTCGACCGCAATTACATACAGGCCATTGGTTTTGGCGCCGTATTTCGCCACGCCGGTGCTGGCGTTGATGGTGGCAAAGTTGCCGGCCCCCTGGCCAAACGGGTTGGTGGCGCTGTAGCCGGAGAAGTAGGGCACGGCCTGGGGCAGGGGCGGAAAAGTGGCTGTAGTGGTGCGCTGACCGTAGGGGCTGCCGAAGGAGTACACCAGGCGGTCGCCGTCGGCATCGAAGGCATTGTTCAGCGTGATGGTGGTATCGTTCTGGCACACAATGGCCACGGCTGTGTCGGAAAATACCGGCGAGCGGTTGGGGATCAGCGGCGGGGCCATGCTTACGTACAGCGTCAGCGGCTGGCCGTTGCTGGCCGGCGCGTTGAGGTTGCTGAGGGTATAGTTGCGGGCCGCCAGCGAGAACACGGCGTAGTACCCATCGAACGACACCGGCAGGTTCACCGTCTGCACGTATTTCAACAGGTAAAACGGCTGGTTGGGGCCCACCACCGTGCAGCCCTGCGGCACCGATGGCCGGATGGGCTGCGGGTTGAAAACGCCCTGCCGGGGAGCCGAAACGGCGGTAATGCGCGCGCCGTTGGTCTGGTTATATAGCTCAATCGTGACGTTGTTGGGGTACTGGGCCACGCTTGGGTCGGTGGGGTATAGGCCGTTGCTGTACAGCGTCACCGTTATTTCGTAGCGAAAGGGAGCCCCCGCCGGGCCGTTGGCGTCGAGGTAGCGGTAGTTCATCTCACCGCCCAGCAAGTGCGACGCTTGTGCCGGGCGCGCCCCCAGCACAAGCAGCATCAGCAGTAGTATCGACCCAAGAAAACGCTGTAGTAAGGTTGTGGACATATAAAAAAGTAAAGGGAAGCAAAAGGGAAGAACCAGGGCCCGCGCCCGCTGGCGGGCCCCGGTTTGGTTAAGGGGCAGGGAGGCGGCTGACTGCTGCGCGGCAGCTTACTGACGCACCACGCGGCGCAGGGCGGTTTGGCCGTGAGCATCGCGCAGGCGCAGCACGTACACACCCGGGGCCAGGCTGCTCAGGTTCAGGGCCGCGTCGGCGGTTGCGCTCAGGCGCAGGGCCGTGGTAAGCACGGTGGCACCCAGCAGGTTCTGCACCTCGGCGGCGTAGGTGCCGGCCGCGCTGGCGTCGGTTAGGCGCAGGCGCATCTGGCCGTCGATGGTGGGGTTGGGATAGAGGTTGAGGGAGGGCAGGGCCAGGGCGTCGCGGGTGGCCAGGGGCATTACACGCAGCTGGTAGTCTTCCACTTCCGCGTTCAGCAGGTTCACTGAGCACGGTGAAGGGGCGTTGGTGTTGGCCACGGCCAGTATCCGCATGCGGGCGTTGAGGGCCGTGGTGCGGGTAGGAGCGGCGAAACTGGCTGAGAACGTGTTCGAATTCGGGCCGCTCACTGTTACGCCACTTACCACCAGTTCAAAAGAATCAAAAACGCCATTGGTATTAAAGTCTACCCACACTGCCGTGCGGTGCACCACCGCCGTGTTCATTACTACGGTGATGTTGACCTGGCTGCCGGAGTTCACAATGATGGGCTGGGCCGTGTAGTTGGCGTAGCCACCGCTGGCATTGCCCGTAATATTATTAAAAGCCGGCTGCGCGTTGGGCACGCTTACCGACGAAATCCAGAAAGGGCTGGCCACCATACCGATGGGCCCGATACCGCCCGTGCCATTGGAGGCGCAATAGTTTAAGCAGGGCACCGACACTGATACAGCGCCGGGCCGCGTAATGCTGGCCGTGCCGAAGCCGTTGGTGGCCGTGAGGGAAACGTTGTAGGAGCCGGTGGCGGCGTACTGGTGCGAGGGGTTTTGGGCGGTGCTGGTGCTGCCATCACCGAAATCCCAGAGCCAGGACGTGGGCACGTTCTGGCTGGCATCCGTGAACTGAATGGGGTTCACGCAGCCCCCAGGCACGTAGTTGCTCGTGAAGTCGATGATGGGTGGCAGGGTGTTGGCCCGGGCTATCACCGTATAGTCTTCCACCTGGCCGCTTACGGGGCTGGTGCAGGGCCCTGGGTTGTTGCCCACGGCGTCGGCCACCACGCGCAGGCGTAGCGGCTGGTTGAGGGTGGTGCTGGCGGGCAGGTTGAGCCGGGCCGTCACGCCGGGAGTGGGCGTGTTCAGGCTCTGAAATACTTGCTCGGCGGTAGTCAGGATGCCGTCATTGTTGGAGTCGAGGTATACCCGGATGTCGTGCGCATTCACGCCGCCCGTGGTGATGGTCATCGGGTTATTAAAGTTGACCGTGAGCTCCGTACGCTTGGGGCAGGTGAAATCTTGGTAGCCGGCGCTGCCATCGGCCGAGGCATTGTCGATGGTGCCGAGCTGGAAGCGGGTGATGCCGTATTTGGCGAAGTAATTAATGGTTTGGGGCGAGCAGCTGGCCGGGAGCGGTATCTGGGTGTTGTACTCGATGCTGGTGGCCGCGCTGGTGTTGGCGCCCGCCGAATTGGTGGCCTGCAGCGTCACGGCGTAGGTGCCGGCCGCGGCGTAGCAGTGGCTGGGGTTTTGGGCGGTGCTGGTGGTGCCATCGCCGAAGGTCCACAACCAAGAAGTGGGCAGGTTCTGGCTGGCATCGGTGAACTGCACGCAGCCCGAGCACGTGATGGTGCTGCTGGCGCTGAAGCTGGCTACCGGCGCGCTCACGTTCCCGGTCAGGGTCACGCTATAGTCTTCATCCTGCGAGTATTCGGGGGTGGAGCAGGGGGTGGGGATGGTGCCGTTGGCGTAGTCGGCTGCTACGCGCATCCGTAGGCGGGTGCCCAAGGTGGCCACGGCGGGCGGCGTGATGGTGCCCGTGTGCAGCGTGCCAGTGTTGGAGCTGAATACCAGCTCGTTGTTGCCGGTGAAGGCCCCGTCGTTGTTGTAGTCAATCCAAACCCGCACGTTTTCGGCCGCGTTGGCGCCCGTCCGCACGCTGATGGCGTAGCTCTGGCCCACTACCAGGGCCGCATTCTGCGTGCAGCTGTAGTCCTTGTAGCCATCAAGTTGCCCAGCGGTGGTATTGTTAATCAGGTTGTTCCCCAGCGTTACGTTGAGGACGCCCATGTTGAAGGTGGCTGCTTGGGGGCTGCTGGCCCGGCCCGGCGTGCAGGTGGCCGCAATGGGACAGGTGGTGCTTTGAGCCAGAACCTGAGACGTGCCCAGCGCCAACAAAACGGCCACAATTGCCGGGGCAATGCGGGACCAAGAACGTAAGAGTGGAGTCATAGGGTATGCTAAGTGAAAACCATAGAATTCAGTGGATAAATGTAAGCAGGAAAAGGCACGACACCGCCAAAATAGCCCACTTTCGCGTAGCAATCGGCCAGTTACCAGAGCGTTCAGCTCAACCCGTGGTTCCGGCCCGCACGGTTGAGCCCACGAGAGCCCGCCTTGTGCCTGCCGGCCCGGCGAGAAAGGGCGCGCAGAAGTCGATGAGCCCGGCCGTAAGTTTGTGCCCTCAATAACTGGTCTCAAGCTTTTCAGTGGCGCTGCGGTGCCATTATTTCCACTGCTATGCCTTCTCCTACAGTTCTTATCACGGGTGGTACTTCGGGCATCGGCCGGGCTTGTGCCCTGGCCTTTGGTCGCGCCGGCTACCAGGTGGCGTTTACGGGCCGCGACGAAGCCAAGCTCGCCGATACCGCCCAGGTCCTGACCGCGGCCGGCATTGCCCACCTGGCCGTGCGCGCCGACGTGGGCGACGAAGCCGCCGCCGAACGAGCCGTGCGTGAAACCGTAGCTCAATTCGGCGGCCTCGACGTGCTGATTAATAACGCGGGCATTTCCATGCGCGCCCGCTTCCAGGACGCCGACCTGGAGGTCATCAAGCGGCTGATGCAAACCAACTTCTTCGGCACCGTCTTCACCACCAAGTTTGCCCTGCCCAGCCTGCTGGCCAGCAAAGGTACCATTGTGGGCATCAGTAGCATAGCGGGCTACCGGGGCCTGCCGGGCCGCACGGGCTACTCGGCTTCCAAGTTTGCTATGAACGGCTTCCTCGAAGCCTTGCGCACCGAACTGCTCGACCAGGGCGTGAACGTGCTCACGGCCGCGCCGGGCTTCACGGCGTCCAACATCCGGCAGGTGGCACTAGCGGCCGACGGCTCTGCCCAGGGCGAATCGCCGCGCGACGAAGGCGCCATGATGAGCAGCGAAGCCGTGGCCGATGAAATCCTAAAAGCCGTGCAGCAACGCCGCCGCTCCCTCGTGCTCACCAGCCAAGGTAAGCTCACTGTCTTCCTCAACAAGTGGCTGCCGGGCTTAACGGATAAGCTTGTGCTCAACCACTTCCGGAAGGAAGAAAAAGGGGTTGTGGTGGGGTAGGAGTTGTGTTATAGCCTCATGGCGAGAACCTCACCCCCGGCCCCTCTCCAAAAGAGAGAGGAGCCACGGCGCAAGTATTAGCTCAAGTTTAAAACAAAAGCCCCAGCTCAATATTGAGCTGGGGCTTTCTGTTGATTGGTTTGCGTCTGGCACCCCTCTCTTTTGGAGAGGGGCCGGGGGTGAGGTTCCGTAGGCGAGGCTACAGCGACGCCTTCTGCGCCAACCGGACGGCCTCGTACAAATCCACCACCCCGCCCGTGACGGAAAGCGTGGAGAAGTCGACCATTTTATCGGTGCCGGGCACCTGCACTTTGGTGTGGTGCACGCGGGCCGATTGCATGATGATGCGCTTCAAATCGGCAGCGGTGAGCTTGGGGAAATACGATTTGAGTACCGCGGCCACGCCGGCCGTGACGGGCGAGGCCATGCTGGTGCCGCTTTCGTTGCCAAACTTGCTGCCGGGCAAGGTGCTGAAGATGCTCATGCCGGGGGCAAACACATCGACGGCGCGCTTGCTGTAGTTCGAGAAATTGGCCGGCAACTGGGCGTTGTCACGCGGGCCGGAGGCGCCCACGGTGAGCAGGTTGGGCACCGTGGTTTTGTTGATGTAGAACGAGGCCGGGTAGTTGCTCGTCACGTCGAGGTTGGCGTTCTCGTTGCCGGCGGCGTGCACCAGCAGCACGTTTTTGCTGGCGGCGTACTTAAAGGCGGCTTCCACGGCCTGGCGCTGGGGCGAGAATTCCTTGCCGAAGCTCATGTTGATAATCTGGGCGCCGTTGTCCACGGCGTAGCGGATGGCATTGGCCACGTCCTTGTCGCGCTCGTCGCCGTCGGGCACGGCCCGCACCACCATGATGCGCACGGGGTTGGGCGCAATGCCCTGTACGCCCAACTGGTTGTCGCGAACGGCCGCGATGATGCCCGACACGTGGGTCCCGTGCATGGGGTCGGGGCCGTGGAGGTCGTTGTTGCCGTAGTAGCGCTCGGTCACATCGTTGGGGTTGTCCTTCACGATGTCGGCGCGGGGGTTGAACTTCAGGTTGAGCGAGTTATCCAGCATACTGCGCTCCTGCTTGGCGCCTTCGCTCAGTTCCTTGAGCAAGGCATCGGTATCGGCGGCACCGGTCTGGCGCATCATCTCGAGCATGCCGGCCGTGGCGCGGCGGAGGTTGGGGTCGTCGGTCTTGATGGTGCGTAGCGCCGTGGTGTCGAGGGTGGTCACGCCCAGGGCCTGCTTCAGGTTGTCGACCATCATGGTGAGCGGGCCGGTCATGCTTTCTACCTGCTCGCTGCGCTCAGTTTCTTCTTTGAGGCGGGCGGAGTAGGCTTTCTCAGCTTTGGTATACAAGGCAAAGTCGGTCCGCTCGGTGGGCTTCACGGTGGCGGCCGTCTTGCCCTTGAAGCGCTTCCGGCCGGCGGCCACTATGCGGGTCATCTCCAGGGTTTCGGCGTTGACGTTGCGGCCGTCGGGGCCGCCCAGGAAGTTCCAGCCGTGCACGTCGTCGACGTAGCCGTTCTTGTCATCGTCGATGCCGTTGTTGGGAATTTCCTTGGGGTTGGTCCACAGCACGGTCTTCAGGTCGACGTGGGCCGTGTCGATGCCCGAGTCAATCACGGCCACTACCACGGGCTGGGGCGTCAGCGTTTTCAGTATCTCATTATACACCCGGGTGGCGCCTACACCGGGTACTTTATCCAGCGTGGGGTCTTTCAAATACCACTGCGCACTGCTCAGGTCGCCAATGGGAGCTGGGGTAGGCGCGGGGGCGGGCTTGGTTTCGGGGGCGGTGAGCACCTCCGGTGCCGCGGCGGGTGCACTAACGGCAGTAGACGCCACGGGAGAGCTGGCCTGGGGCCGGCGGGCACAAGACGATAGCAGCGTAACCGCCAGCAGCACTGGCATTGATACGCGGGAAAGGGATAGTGTCATAGAGTAAGAAAAAGCCGCGTGAGACGACAGAGTAGCAAAGGAACCGGTTTCAGGGCTGAGAAACACTAGCGGCCCTAAAGACGTGCCCGGTACGGGCATTGTTGCGCCTGCACGGCCACCGCGCGTTTATTTACTTGGGTCTTTGCTATTGTGGCTGGATTGCCTAGCGCAACGATACCGTCGAGTTGCCATTATTGCCAGGCTTATGAAAGTTGAGCTAACTACTAAATCGGCTGTCATGCAGAGCGCAGCGAAGCATCTTCTCACGCCTCAACGATTGGTTCTGACTTGATAAGATGCTTCGCTGCGCTCTGCATGACAGCCGATTGGTAAGATACTTGGCTACGTACCGCTAGTCTCAGCAAGTTGAGCTGACTCAGCTACAGCCGGGCCAGCCAATTAGCCGTAGGGGAGGGCTTGCCCTTAACTTCACGGCCTCATTCTGGTTTCTCTGCACATGTTCCGTCACCTTCGCCCGCTGCTTGCGGCGCTGTTGCTGCCCCTGGCGGCCCTGGCCCAAACGCCCAAAACCTACTCCTCCTCGGATATCCTGCTGGGCCTGAAAAAGCTCAACGTGCTGGGCTCGGTGATGTACATCGCCGCCCATCCCGACGATGAAAACACGCGCCTCATCGCCTACATGGCCAACGAGCGCCTGCTCGAAACCAGCTACCTGAGCTGCACCCGCGGCGACGGCGGCCAGAACCTCATCGGCCCCGAGCTGCGCGAAGGCCTCGGCGTGATTCGCACGCAGGAGCTGCTCGCGGCCCGGCGCCTCGACGGCGGCCGGCAGTTCTTCACCCGCGCCAACGACTTCGGCTTCTCCAAAACCTCGGACGAAACCTTCCGCATCTGGGACAAGGAGCAGGTACTCTCCGACATGGTGTGGGTTATCCGCCAGCGCCGGCCCGATGTGCTCATCACCCGCTTCCCGCCCGATGCCCGCGCCGGCCACGGCCACCACGCCGCCAGCGCCATCCTCGCCGCCGAAGCCTTCGACGCCGCCGGCGACCCCAAGCGCTTCCCCGAACAGCTTAAGTACGTGCAAGCCTGGCAGCCCAAGCGCCTGCTCTGGAACACCGGCAGCTTCTTCGTGAAGCCCGGCGAAGACATGAGCGGCTACCTCAAGCTCGATGCCGGCGGCTACAACCCGCTGCTGGGCCAGAGCTACGGCGAAATCGCGGCCCGTTCGCGCTCCAACCACCGCAGCCAGGGCTTCGGCTCGGCCGCGCAGCGGGGCGAGGCCCTGGAGTATTTCCAGCCCGTGAAAGGCGACAAGGCCACCAAAGACCTGTTCGAAGGCGTGGACCAGACCTGGAGCCGGGTGCCCGGCGGCGCGGCCGTGGGCAAGCTGATTCAGGAGGTAATTCGGAAGTATGATGCGAGCAACCCGAGCGCGAGCGTGGCGGGGTTAGAGAAGGTGCGTGATAACCTTCGGCACATAACCGTGAATTCCAAAGACCAATTCTGGCAAAGTGAAAAGATAACGGCTATTTCTGCATTAATACAAGCCTGCTCCGGGCTGTACGTAGAAGCTATTGCCAGCGAACCAACTGTAGTAAGCGGAGGAGAGGTTTCGGTAGATTACGAGGCCGTAAACCGTTCGGGGTTGCCCATAAAGCTGCAGAAGGTTACGATTGGCAAAATCTTCTTCCCGGGTGACCCAATGGTGATGTCAGGGGATGGGCCGGAAGAAGACTCCCAACAGGCTTCTGAACTGAAATTAAACAAGCGGGTAACCGGAAAACTGGTAGTTGGGGGGCGTAATAACAGCTTGATTTCGCAACCTTATTGGCTTCGTGAGCCGGGCTCAATTGGAATGTATTCGATTCCAAAATCGCTGCCAGCCATACAGGTGGTAGGTACTCCTGAAAACACTCCTGTTGCTTCGGCTACTTTCTTTTACACTATCAATGGAGTGAGGACTTTTATTGTCGTCCCCGTCCAGTACAAGCACACCGACCCCGTGCTCGGCGAACTGTACCAGCCGCTGGCCGTGGTGCCGCCCGTGCTGGTGAACCTGCCGCCCGCGCATTCCTACGTCTTCGCCGACAACCAGCCCAAGACCGTGCCCGTCACGCTGCGGGCCGGGCGCGCTGGGGTAAGCGGCACTCTGGCCCTGGCCCTGCCCGCCGGCTGGAAGTGCGAGCCCGCCACCGTCCCCTTCACCCTGGCCGCCAAAGACCAGGAGCTGACCGTTGATTTCCAGGTGCAGCCCAGCGCCAGTGCCGCGCCCGGCCGCGCCGAGTTGCGTGCCACCGCCACCGTGGCTGGCCAAGCTTACTCCCGCGGCTTGCAGAAGATTGAGTACCCGCACATCCCCACGCAGTTCCTCTTCCCCGAAGCCGTGGCCCCGCTGGTGAAGCTGGAGCTGCGCCGCCGCGGCCAGAACGTGGCCTACCTCATGGGCGCCGGCGACGAAGTGCCCGACGCCCTGCGCCAAATCGGCTACAACGTGACCCTGCTCAAGCCCGAGGAACTCACCGCCGCCAACCTGAAGAAATATGATGCCCTGGTAGTGGGCATCCGGGCCTATAACACCGTGGACCGCCTCAAAACGCAGCAGCCCGAAATCCTTAAATACATGGAGCAGGGCGGCAACGTAGTGGTGCAGTACACCGTGAACCGCGGCACCGTGCTGCCCCAAATTGGCCCGTACCCCATGACCATGAGCAGCGACCGGGTAACGGTAGAAGACGCCCCCGTGACCCTGACGAAGCACCCGTTGCTGAACGCGCCCAACAAAATCACCACCCAGGATTTCAACGGCTGGGTGCAGGAGCAGGGCCTGTACTACCCCTCGCAGTGGGACCCCAAGTACCAGACCGTCATCAGCAGCCACGACCCCGGCGAAACGCCCAAGGAAAGCGCCATCCTGGTGACGGACTACGGCAAGGGGCACTACATCTACACGGGCCTGTCGCTGTTTCGGGAACTGCCCGCCGGTGTGCCCGGTGCGTACCGCATTATCACCAACATGATTTCCTACGGCAAGGAGCCGGCACAGTAGTAGCGCTACCGTCACGGCTGACTTACTTTAAAACGTCATGCTGAGCTTGCCGAAGCATCTCTACCGCGCAACTAATTCAATTTAGTATTGCGGTAGAGATGCTTCGGCAAGCTCAGCATGACGTTCTTTTGTGTCTTAATAATCATCCTCAGGCTCCTGCGCCTTTCGCGAAATATCCCGTGCTCACAGTAGAAAAAATCGGCGGCACCTCGATGACCGCCTTCTCCGATGTCTTAGAAAACATCATCTTCCACGGCCGCCAGGGGGCGGAGTTGTACAACCGCATTTTTGTGGTGTCGGCCTATGCCAACGTCACCAACTGGCTGCTGGAGAACAAGAAAACCGGCGCTCCCGGCGTGTACCACCACATCACCCAGAACCAGGAGTTTCGGCAGTCGCTGCAGGACGTGGCCACCAAGCTCAAGGACCTGAACACGCACTACGAGCCCCTGGGCCTCGACCTGGCCGCGGCCGACGCCTTCATTCAGCAGCGCATCGACCAGGCCCAGACCTACCTCGAAAGCCTCACCAACGTGCTGGCGTCGGGCTACGTGAACAGCACCAACATCCTGCAGGCCGCCCGCGAAATCCTGGCATCCATCGGCGAGTCGCATTCGGCGTTCAACTCCGTGAATATCCTGCAAAGCCGGGGCGTCAACGCCACCCTCGTCGACCTCAGCGGCTTCGACGACGCGCACCCGCTCACCATCGACGAGCGCATCAAACAGACCTTCGCGGGCATCGATTTCGCCAATACCATATGCATTGCCACCGGCTACACCAAGGGCACCGAGGGCATCATGCGCGAGTTCGACCGCGGTTATTCTGAGGTGACGTTCAGCAAGATAGCCGTGGCCGTGCGGCCGCAGGAGGCCATCATTCACAAAGAATACCACCTCTGCTCCGCCGACCCCAACCTGGTCGGCATTGAGCGCTGCCACCCGGTGGGCTTCACCAACTACGACGTGGCCGACCAGCTCGCCGACGTGGGCATGGAAGCTATTCACCCGAAAGCATCGAAGCCGCTCGAAATCAATGCCATCGATTTGCGCATCAAAAACACCTTCGAGCCCGAGCATCCCGGCACGCTCATCACGCGCGACTACGTGAGCCCGCGCAAGCACATCGAAGTCATCACCGGCACCGATAAGGTGGTGATAATCGACATTCACGACCCGCTGATGGTGGGCACGGCCGGCTTCGACCTGCACCTCATGCAGGTGTTCTTCGACCTCAACGTCAGCTACATTTTCAAGGCGACCAGCGCCAACAGTATCACGCTGCTTATCTGGCAGAAAGACCTGCAGGCGGCGCTGCTCGACGAGCTAAACGCCAAGTACGAGAAGGTAACCATCGAAGACGCGGCCCTGGTTTGCCTCATTGGCTCCAACATCGACGAGCCCGGCCTGCTGGCCCGCGCCGCCGGCGCCCTAGCCGACGCGGGAATCAATATCCGCAGCGCGGGCTTTGCCCTGCGCAAAGTAAATATTCAATTCATAGTGGGCCGGGACGAATACAAGGCAGCTATTGTCGCCCTGAACCAGGCCATTGGATAAGCCGTAGCCTGGACTCGGCGAGTCCGTGCGGGTAGAAGAACGTTCCGCCACGCGCGGACTCGCCGAGTCCACGCTACTTATTTAGCATGACGCTGCGCCAATTCCTTGCTTTCTCGACCCTTACGCTGCCGTTTTGTGCGTTGCTTATCCTGTTTCTCGACCAGCCGCTGGCGCTGTTTGTGCAGCAGCAGTTGAGCTGGGCCGCGCCGTTTTTTAGCTCAATTACGGCTGCGGCCGATGCCGTGCACAATGCGCTGATGGTGCACGTGGTGGGCATTCCCATTATTTTTCTGGCGCTGGGGCTGGCCTTCGCCATCGGGCGGTATGCGCTGAAGCGGCGCGGCGCGACGCTGTTTCTCATCCTGCTGCTCACCCACGAGTTCAGCATGGTGCTGGCCAATGTGCTGAAAGGGGCCGTGCACCGCCTGCGGCCCGAAGTACAGTTTGCGGGCGGCTACCCAGGCACGGGCCTGTGGGCAGTTGGGCCGCACAACGACTCGTTTCCGTCGTACCACACGGCCGTTTATTTCAGCTTGTTTCTGCCGTTGGCCGTGGCTTTTCCGCGCTGGCGGGTGCCGCTGCTGGTGCTGCCCGGGCTCATTGGGCTGGGGCGGCTGGTGCTGGGCGCGCACTACCTCAGCGACGTGTGGGCCAGCCTGTGGCTGGTGGTGGCACTCACGTTCCTGTTTGGCCGCCTGGACCAGGCCACCCGCCCCGCCGAGCTGGCGGTGTAGCTGCCCCATATTAGTTGGCCCTGCCAACTTCGACTGCTATTTGCCGTTCAGAGGGCCACTGGCGCGTGCCAGCATTCCCTTTTGATGAGAAACTATTCCGCTCTTTTCGGGGCCGTCCGGGCGCTTTTTGTCGTGCTACTGGCCGCCTGCACGGCCACTAAGCCAGTTGCCAACCCCAAGCTGGTGGTGCTGGGCCACGCGGGCTCAGGCTTTTTTACCCCCATCAGCCCCTTCAACTTCCGACCCCCGAGCAGCTGGCGCGGCGTGCGCCACGCCCTGCAGCTGGGGGCCGACGGCTCCGAAATCGACCTGCAGCTGAGCCAGGATAGCGTGGTGATGCTCTACCACGACCAGAAACTCGAAAACAGCAGCACCGGCCAGGGCTGCGTGAGCCAGCACCCGGCCGCCGAACTGGTGCAACTGCGCTACCGCGGCGGCTGGCCCTACGACTGGTTCCAGCACGAGCGGCCCGTCACCTTCGATACGCTGCTGGCCCGCCTGAGCCGGCGCCCCAGCTTTCCGCGCCTGCACCTCGACCTGCACGAAGACGACCTCTGCCTCCCCGCCGGCCACCAGCACGACCGCACGCCGGCCTTTATCCGCCAGATTGCCCGGAGCCTGAGCCGCTACCATGTGCCGCCGCAGCAGGTGCTGCTGGTAACCCAGGAGGCCGGTACCATCCCGCTGGTGCGCGCCGCCATGCCCAAGGTGCGCATCGGCCTGGAAATAGCGTCCGACGACTTCGGCACCGGGCTTCGCCTGGCCAAGGCGGAAAAAGTGCACACCATTGTGCTGGATGCCGACCGGGTAACGCCCGACCAAACAGCCCAGGCCCGCGCGGCGGGCTTGTCGGTGGTGGTTTTTGGCGGGCGCTCAGCCAAGGATATCCGGCGGGTGCTGGCCACCCAGCCCAATGAGATAGAGGTCGACAACGTGAAGCGCCTGCTGATACTGCAGGGGAGGGGCAAGAAGCACTAGCGGCCGCCGGGGTTGGCCCACTGTAAGACGGCCCATTGGCCTAACAGATTAGCAGCGCGGCTACTACCTTCGCTCCGGCCGCCGCGTGGGGGCCAGCCAGCTGCTTTTCTATGAAAAAAACCATTTACCGCTCTGCTGCATATGCCTTGCTGGGCTTGTTGCTGGCTACCCGAGCCGCAGCTCAAGCCTTGCCCCAGCCCGTGGCCGTCACCGATGCCGAGGCCGCCGCCCGGGCCGCCGCCGATACGCTGTACATCCACGAGCATTACACCAAGACGGAATACCAGATTCCGGTGCGCGATGGGGTGAAGCTCTATACCGTGGTGTACGCGCCCAAAGACGCCGACCAGGTGCGCTACCCCATCATGCTCAACCGCACGCCCTACTCGGTGGGGCCGTACGGGCCGGGGCGCTACAAAACCAACATCAGTCCCAGCAGCACCATGCTGCACGAGGGCTATATTTTCGCGTTTCAGGACGTGCGCGGGCGCTACATGTCGGAGGGCCAGTTTCTGGATATGCGCCCGCAGAAGGAGAAGCACACCGGCAAAACCGACACCGACGAGAGCACCGATACCTTCGACACCATCGAATACCTGCTCAAGAAGGGCCCGAAGAACAACGGCCGCGTGGGCCAGTGGGGCATTTCGTACCCGGGCTTCTACACCTCCACCGGCCTGCTCAGCCGCCACAAGGCCCTAAAGGCCGCCTCGCCGCAGGCCCCCATCGCCGACTGGTTTTGGGATGACTTCCACCACAATGGCGCGTTTTTCCTGCCCCACGCCTTCAACTTTCTGGCCAGCTTCGGCCTGCCCCGGCCCGCGCCCACGGCCGTTAAGAACCCGGCCTTCCAGCACGGCACCCCCGATGGCTACGACTTCTTTCTGCGCATGGGCCCGCTCAAAAACGCCGATGCCCGCTATTACAAGGGCCAGGTGGGCTTCTGGAACGACCTGATGCAGCACCCCAACTACGACGCCTTCTGGGAGGCCCGCAACCTGCGGCCCCACCTGCACAACATCAAAACCGCCGTGCTCACCGTGGGCGGCCTCAACGATGCCGAGGATTTGTTTGGCGCCCTGAACACCTACCAAAGCATCGAAAAACAAAACCCCGGCACCGCCAACCGCCTCGTGATGGGCCCCTGGATACACGGCGGCTGGGCCCGCGGCACCGGCGAGATGCTAGGCAACGTGAACTACGGCCCGTCGCCCTCTTATTGGTACCAGCAAAACGTAGAGGCTCCGTTCTTCAAATCTTATCTGAAAGACGGCAAGCCCGCTAAACTCGCCGAGGCCTACGTATTTGAAAGCGGCACCAACCAGTGGCGCACCTTCGATGCATGGCCACCCAAAGCTGCTCAGGACCGCACCATCTATTTCCAGCCCAACGGCAAAATCAGCTTCGAACAGCCCACCACCGGTACCGAGTTTGACCAGTTCCTCAGCGACCCGGCCCACCCCGTGCCCTTCACCGAAGCCACCGCCACCGGCATGACCAAGGAGTACATGACCGACGACCAGCGCTTTGCCAGCCGCCGCCCCGATGTGCTCACCTACCAGACCGACGTGCTCACCGAGGACCTGACCCTGGCCGGCCCCATTCAGGCGCTGCTGCAAGTGGCCACCACCGGCTCCGACGCCGACTGGGTAGTGAAAATCATCGACGTGTACCCCGGCAACACGCCCGACGACCCGCGTACCCTGCCCAACGTGCACCTCGGTGGCTACCAGCAAATGGTGCGTTCCGAGGTGATGCGCGGCCGTTTCCGCAACAGCTTCGCCAAGCCCGAGCCCTTTGTGCCCGGCCAGGTGACGGCCGTGCCCTTCACCGTGCAGGACCTCATGCACACCTTCCGCAAAGGCCACCGCCTCATGGTGCAGGTGCAAAGCACCTGGTTTCCGCTCGTCGACCGCAACCCGCAGAAGTACGTCGACAACATCTACCAAGCTGAGGAAAGCGACTTCCAGCCCGCCACGCACCGGCTATACCATTCTCCCGTGCACGCTTCCAAGCTCACAGTAAAAGTGCTGTAACGCCAACCAGCAAAGGCTTAAGTCAACAGTATGAAAAAGCAAAGAGGCGACCGAAAGGCCGCCTCTTTGCTTTCCTGGGCATTGTAC
The DNA here is from genome assembly GCF_020711255.1 of Hymenobacter plasmatis. Taxonomy (GTDB): domain Bacteria; phylum Bacteroidota; class Bacteroidia; order Cytophagales; family Hymenobacteraceae; genus Hymenobacter. Next base: position 2,354 of record NZ_JAJFAW010000009.1, on the reverse strand, counting down.
TGGGTTGGAAAAGTGCGTTGCAGCCAATTCTGGGGGTGTGGGTCTTTAGAATAGGTTTGCGAGGATGAGGAGCAATGCAGTATGACGCTGTTACTTGGAAATGTTTAGCGCGAATAATGAACAAAAATTATGTAAATTATACAAGCGCAACTGCTGTTTAAAAGACCGCACTTTTCGCTTCGGGCAGCCAAGGGAACCCACTCCCTTGGCTAGCAAAACGATTAACTGCTTGCTTCTCGGTATGAAATGTTACACCTAACCCCTTAAAGCCATGAACGACCAAACCGCATTAATTACCGGCGCATCAAGTGGCATCGGCTTCGAACTAGCCCGGTGCTTCGCCCGCGACGATTTTCGGGTAGTGCTAGTGGCCCGCCATCTCGACGAGCTCAAGGAAGCGGCCCGCCTGCTGCACCAGGAGTTCGAGGGCGTTGATATTGTGCTCCTGCCTTTCGACCTGAGCCTACCCGATTCACCAACCAAGCTGTACGCCGAAACCACGGCGCGCGGCCTGCAGATAGACGCCCTGGTCAACGATGCCGGCTTTGGCGAAACCGGCTACTTCTCCGATACCGACATGGCCACCGAACTCTCCATGATTCAAGTGAACGTGGCTGCGCTGGTGCACCTCACCAAGCTCTACCTGCGCGACATGCTGGCCCGCAACGCCGGCCGAATCCTCCAGCTCGGGGCCATATCTTCTTTCACGCCCAGCCCCTGCCAGGCCGTGTACGCCGCTACCAAAGCCTTCGTACTCAGCTTTACCGAAGCCGTGCAGCACGAGCTCAAGCAGCAAAAAACGGCCGTTACCATGACGCTGCTGTGCCCGCCCAACACCGATACCAACTTCTTCCACGTGGCCCACGCCGATAACACCCGCGCCGCCAGGCACACCGTATCGGCCCGGGCAGTAGCCGAAGAAGGGTACGATGTACTCATGGAAGGCGGCGCTCGCAGCCTGCCCACCATGGCCGCCAAGGTCAACTTCTTCTCCAGCCTGGTGCTTCCCGACTCCATGCTGGCGACCATCATGAACAACCAACTGCACCCCGCGCAGCGGTAAGTTCATCGGGGTTGGCCCAACCTTAGCCCAACCCGCCACAAAAAAGGCCGCAGCACTTGTGCTGCGGCCTTTTTAGGTATTTAAACGTGGGTTTCCTTGAAGTGGAAACTTGGCTGGGAATAACTTCCCGATTTTACTTACCAGCCTTCTTGGCTTCTGCCATCAGCTCTTCGTTCAATTTCACGTACTCGCCGTTTGGCGGCGTGGCAGCCAACGCAGCTTTCTTCGAGGCTTCCGCAGCCTTCGTAGCACCAGCGTAATCCTTCATCTTGAGCCGGATTTTAGCTTCGGTGTTCAGGTTCCAGTACTTGGCATCGGTGGCGTTGGCTTTCTCCATCCAGGCCAGGGCTTGCTTCAGGTCCTTGTTGTTGTCGAGGTAATACACGGCGGCCGCCGCGAGGTCGTTGGCCGAGGGGTTGGCGTTTTTGGTGATTTTCTCGTCAATCTGCGCCATCACCTTGCTGTCTACGTCAGCCATGATTTTGAATTTGACGCCGGTGTTGGCCCATTCCATGGCCACGTTGGCGGTACCGGGCGTGATGTCCGTGAAGTTGATAGTGAAGGTCTCCACTTTGCTGGCCACTTTGTAGGGCTTCACGGTGAGGCGGGCCACGTCCTGGTCTTCTTTAAAGCCTTCCACGTCGGCGCCCTGCTTTAGGCTTTTGTTCAGCACCACCGTCCACTCATTGGCGCGAGGAATGGTGTAGATGCCGTACTCGCCGGCGGGTACTTTTTTGCCGTCAATGGTCACATCGTCCGAGAACTTGATGCTAGTGGTGGCATTGGCGCCCGTGCGCCAGCGCTGGCCCAGGGGAGCCAACGGGGTTTTGTCGCCAAACACGGCCCGACCTTTCAGGCTGGGGCGTGAGTACACAATGGTAATGTCGGTGAGGCCCACGCGCTGCGTAACGGTGCTTTTGGGGCTGGCCTGCGGCGTCGTGATTTGAGCTTGGGCAGAAGAAGCCGCCAGCAGCGTAACTGCGGTGGCCAAGGCAATGGGAAGATTCAGCAAATGCTTGCTCATCAGAAGGGGAGAAGTTGGTGAGGTGATTGTGGGGCTAAAAATACGAAACCCGCGCTGGGGGCGCGGGTTGTATCAGGTATTTATGTTACGGCGAAACAAGGCAAAGCCTGAAACTGTCGGACTGCTGCTTGGGGTTAATAGTTCGCGACCATTGACTTGCCCCTTGTTTTATTTAATACAGGCGGTCATCCTGAGGTGGTCTAGCTAAGCCGGACAGAAATGGGACGTTGTTTGAAGGTGGGTTTCGAAGTGGTTGGGCGATTGGTA
>NZ_JAJFAW010000008.1 GCF_020711255.1 Hymenobacter plasmatis | reverse complement strand
AGTACTTGTCCCATAAGTGCGTGCGAAATTCCAGCCCGGAAAATACACCATCACTCTTTGGGACTATACATCTAAGCGCAAAGGCCCGCGAAGTTTAAAAAGGGAAGTCTCGCAAAGTTTGACGTTCTGCCAAACTTTGCGGGACTTCCCTTTTTAAACTTCGCGGGCCTTTGCGCGCTAGTCGGCAGGCAGGATGGTGCCGCGCACTTCGCCGAAGCCGATGCGCACGCCTTCCTTTTCGGCGTAGCCGCGCATGGTCACGGTGTCGCCGTCGAGTAGGAACTTGCGCTCCTCGCCATCGGCCAGGTGAATGGGGCGGGTGCCGCGCCAGGCCAGTTCCAGCATCGAGCCCAGGGAGTCGGGCGTAGGGCCGCTGATGGTACCGGACGCGTACAAGTCGCCCGCTTCGAGGTTGCAGCCGTTGGAAGCGTGGTGGGTGAGCTGCTGGGCCATGCTCCAGTACATCAGGCCGAAATTGGCACGGCTGATGATGGTTTCGGGGCCATTGGCAGGCGTGAGGGCCACTTCGAGGTTGATGTCAAAGTTGTGCTCGCCGTCCTGGTCCAGGTAGGGCAGGGGCGTGGGCTCCTGCATCGGCCCGGCAATGCGAAAGGGCTCCAGGGCATCGAGCGTGACAACCCACGGCGAGATGCTGCTGCCATAATTCTTGCCCAGAAACGGCCCCAGCGGTACGTATTCCCAGCTTTGGATGTCGCGGGCGCTCCAGTCGTTGAACAGGCACAGCCCGAAGATGTGCTCTTCGGCTTCGGCAATTGGCACCGTCGTGCCCAGCTCGGTGCCGGTGCCTACTACAAAGGCCATTTCCAGCTCAAAATCGAGCTGGCGGCTGGGGCCGAAGGTGGGCGCGGCTTCGTCGGGGGCCTTGCGCTGGCCATTGGGGCGCTTGATGGGGGTGCCCGAAACCACAATGCTGCTGGTGCGGCCGTGGTAGCCGATGGGCAGGTGGCGCCAGTTGGGCAGCAGGGCATTGGCCGGGTCGCGGAACATGGTGCCCACGTTGGTGGCGTGCTCGATGCTGCTGTAGAAGTCGGTGTAGTTGTGGGGCTTCACGGGGCGCAGCATGCGCACCTCGCTCTGGCGCCGGAGGCACTCGCGCACGGCTTCCTCGTTGTCGCGTAGCTGGGAGGCATCGTGGCGCAGCAGCTCGCTCACGCGCTGGCGCACCGCCCGCCACGCCGGGCGGCCCAGGCGCAAAAACGCATTGAGCGAGCCGCGCCGGAACACCTTGGGCTGAGCCGCCCCCAGCTCCGTCAAATCTTCGAAAAAACCATACTGGCTGGCCGCATACAGGTCGAGGACGTAAAGGCCGATGGCCACGCCCAGGCGCGGGCCGTGCTGCTCGGTTTCGAACACCCCGAAGGGCAGGTTCTGGATGGGAAAGTCGTTGCCGGGCGGAATGTCAATCCAGGAATGCAGGGCAGGCGAGTTGGGCGAGGTGGCCATGTGGGGAGGGTGGGGTACGGGCGCAAAAGTAGGGCGGTGGGTGCCCACCGCGCTGTTCAGCTTTTTTTGGTGGTCTTTTTTTTCAACATTGCTACCCCTTCCCATCACCTGCAGCATGATTCACCCCGATACCGAATTGCGGTTTATCAGCCCCGAAATTGGCTTTGGCGTCGTTGCGACCAAGCTAATTCCCAAAGGCACCATCACCTGGGTGTTTGATTCGCTCGACCAGATTATCTCGCCCCAAAAGCTGGAGCAGATGGACCCACTGCAGAAAGTGTTTTTGGAGAAGTACTGCTACCGCGACCACACCGGCAATTACGTGCTTTGCGGCGACCATGCCCGGTTTGTGAACCACAGCTTTCGCTCCTCGTGCATGAGCACGGCCTACGACTGCGAGGTGGCGGTGCGCGACATCCTGCCCGGCGAAGAACTGACCGACGACTACGGCTACCTCAACCCGTCCGAACCCTTCGACTGCGTGCCGGAGGAGGGCTGCACCCGCACCCGGGTACTACCCGATGACTTGCTGAACTTCCATCCCGAATGGGATGCCCAACTGCGAGAGGCGTTTGAAAACTTCAGTTCAGTTGAGCAGCCGCTGCTGCACATGCTGACTCCCGCACACCGGGCCAAGGTGCTGGCCGTAGCCGCCGGCCAAGCCCCCATGGACTCCATTCTGAACTGCTACTACGACGCCAGCAAAGTGCGCGAAGAATGACACCCCCTGCCCAGCCCGCCAAAAACCCCAACCGTGGGGCCTCATACAGCACGCTGTTGCGGGTGGCGGGGCCGGTGCTGCTCGGTAGCCTCACCCAAAGCATTATCTACCTCACAGAGTCCCTGTTTGTGGGCCGGCTGGGCGAGGTGTCCCTGGCGGCCATTGGCATGGGTGGGCTGCTGTTTTACCTGCTCACCACCGTGGGGGCCGGGCTTGGGCTGGCGCTGCAGGTAATAGTAGCCCGGCGCATGGCACAAGGCCGCCCGGGGGCGGCTCGGCGGCAGTTTGTGGCGGCTGGGCACCTGGCCTTATTGCTGAGTGCAGGGCTGGCAGTACTGCTGTGGCTGCTGGCGCCGCAGCTGAGTGCGGCCTTGTTGCCCACGCTGACTGCTGCCGCAGAGGTGACGCTCTACCTACGCGTGGTAACCTTGGCGGTGCCGGCCAGCTTTGGCTGGCTGTGGCTGGTAGGCCTCTATACCGGGTTGGGCCAAACGCGCCTGATTCCCTGGAGTGCGCTGGGCATCACAGTGGCAAATATTCTGGGCTCTTATGCGTGGATAGGCGGCGGATTTGGCGCGCCCCGACTGGGCATTGCGGGGGCAGCGTGGGCCACGGTGCTATCCGAATGTGTTGGTTTTGCGGTGCTGCTAGTTGGGCTGCTCTGGCCCGCGCAGGCCCTGCTGGGCGGCTGGCTACGCAAGTGGCGGTGGCATCGGCGGGCCACGCGGCGGCTGTTGCGCTTTGCCGGCCCGGTGGTGCTGCAGCAGGTGGTGGAAGTGAGCAGTTGGCTGGCTTTTTTTGTGCTGGTGGGCCAGCTGGGCATTCGGGCGCTGGCCTTGTCCAACATTGCCCGCAGCCTGTATACGTTCGCCAGCTTGCCGGCCCTGGCGCTCGCCGCCGCCCTCCAAACGCTGGTGAGCCGCTACGTGGGCCAGGGCCGGCAGGCCGCCGTGCTGCCTACAGTGCGCCGCGCCACTCTGCTGGCGGCCCTGCTGGGACTAGGGCCGGCCGTGGCGCTGCTGGCCGTGCCAGCTCAACTAGCAGGTTGGTTCAGCGATGAGCCGGCGCTGATAGTCGCCAGCGTGCCCTTGTTGCGGCTGCTGGCGGGGCTGCTATTGGCCTTCTCGGCCGGCACCATGCTGAGTAACGCCGTAGTGGGCGTGGGCGGCTCCGACCGCGCGCTGGGCATGGAAGTCGGCGCTACAGCCACCTACCTGCTGGCCGCGTGGGGCACCGTGCACCTGGGCCTGCCGCTGGCAGCCGTATGGGCCACCGAGTTTGCGTACTGGAACCTGCTGGGCGTGTTCGGCTGGCGCTACCTCCGGCGAGGGCGCTGGCAGCCGCTACATTAGCCGGAGAAAGTTACCTGGCTTCCACGGCCGTGATTTCGGGCACGGCTTTCTTCACGGTGTCTTCCAGGCCGGCGCGCGTCATCGGTGACATGGGGCAGGCCCCGCAGGCACCTTCCCACTCCAGCTGCAGCACGCCTTCGGGGGTGATATTGGCCACGCGCACGTTGCCGCCATCGGTGGCCAGGTAGGGGCGCAGGCTATCCAGGGCGGCCTCAATGCGGGGCATCAGCGGATGGTTGAATACGGGGGCAGAGGTTGGCGTTTCCACGGGATTAGGGATTCATCTGCACGACGGCCGTTTTGGGGGCCACGTTGTTTCGAATGCTAACTTGCCGGGCTACGGCTTCGGCCAGGTCGGCAAACATCTTGCCTACGGCCGATTCGGGGTCGAGGACGGCGGGCTGGCCCTGGTCACCGTTTTCGCGGATGCTTTGCACCAGCGGCAACTGGCCCAGGAGCGGCACGTCGTGCTGCGCGGCCAGGCGCTGGCCGCCGCTTTCTCCAAAGATAAAGTACTTGTTGTTGGGCAGCTCGGCTGGGGTAAACCACGCCATGTTTTCTACCACGCCCAGCACGGGCACGTTGATTTGGGGCTGCCGGAACATCTGCAAGCCTTTTTGAGCATCGGCGAGCGCCACTTTTTGGGGCGTAGTGACGATGACTGCCCCGGTCACGGGCACGGTTTGCACCAGCGTGAGGTGAATGTCGGAGGTGCCGGGCGGCAGGTCGAGCAGCAAGTAGTCGAGCTCGCCCCAGTCCACTTCGGTAATAAACTGCTTCAGAGCCGAAGATGCCATGGGGCCGCGCCACACAATGGCGCTTTCGGCCGGCGCCAGGAAGCCGATGCTCATCAGCTTCACGCCGTATTTCTCAATCGGCTTAATCAGGTTCTTGCCGTTGGGACCCTGAAACACGTGGGGCGCTTCGTTCTCCACGCCGAACATGGTGGGCATGCTGGGACCCGAAATGTCGGCATCAACCAGGCCGACTTTGGCGCCGGTAGCGGCCAGGGCCACGGCCAGGTTGGCGGTGACGGTGCTCTTGCCCACGCCGCCCTTGCCCGATGCAATGGCAATAATATTTTTTACGCCGGGCAGCAGGTCGCCGCGGTTGTTGCGCAAGGTGGTCACGCGCGAGGTCATGGTAATCACCACATTGGCGTCTTTGTCCACCATGGTGTGAATGGCACGCTCGCAGGCATCGTGAATGAGCTGCTTGAGCGGGCAGGCGGGCGTGGTGAGCACCACCGTGAAGGCGACGGTAAGGCCATCAATCTCAATGTTCTCAATCATATTGAGCGTCACGAGGTCCTGGCCCAGGTCGGGCTCTTCCACGTAGCTCAATGCTTTAAGAACGGCTTCTTTCGTTATAGTCATATTGCAGGCAATGCGCCGGGAAATGGCGTGCTGCAAAGATAACCCCGGAAGCGGCGGGCAGGTTCGAACCGAGTTAAATTGCTATTTTATAATGTAAGACGCTCATTAGCAATTATTCCGATTTACCTCCCATATTTACCGGCGCTTAAATTTTCTCCCTATTCTACTGATTTTATCCTCCACCATTTGTGTATGGAAAACCTTGACAAAACACCAAGCAACAGCACTTTAGCAATGTGTTGCTTTCCCGACGCTGACGACGACTCCGAGGCCATGGTCATTTTTGAACTCTTGGTGCCCGTGGCAGCCAAGGTTCCGGCCCCTCGCCAGCACGTGGAATTTGAAAAACTTATGGTGCAACAAGGTTCTGTTACCAGCACCGTGCCCGGCACGGTTATTACCCAACTGAGCGTAAACAATACCGCGTTGGGCTCGGCGTGGTGCGTCACGGCCACGCTGGTGGCGCCGCGCACGCGCCGCCACTCGTTGATATACTAATATGGCCGCCGCGGTAGCGGCTACTGCAGGTACTCCATTTGGCGCGACGCCAGCAAGCCCTCGGGCACGCTGAGGGCGCCGGTGTGCGGGTCAATGAGTCCGTTGCGCTCGTCTTCGATGTTCGTGGCCTGGGTATACACGTCGCCGGCAATGGGCCGGCGGCGTAGCTCCTGCTTAAACGCGCGAATGGAGTTGGTGCGCGCCTCGGCATCTTCGGGCCCACCGTAGTCGGAGAAGCCGAAGCCGCCCCACTCGCTCACTACCAGGGGCACCTGGTGCCGGTAGAAAAACGGGTCGCCCACCACCAGTGGGAAGGCGGCAGTGCCTTCCATCTCGCCGCCCACTAGGCGGTCGAGCAGCTCGCGCCAGCGCGTCAGGTCCGGGGTGTAGAGGTGGGCCGTGAGCAAATCCGACTTCAGACGGCCGGTGTAGGAAATGTGGTGCCAGCCGTCGTTGTCTACCACCAAAAACTGCGGATAGGCAATTTGCATGAAGTGGTAGGTGTCGATGATGTACTTGCGGGTTTCGGCGTTGGTGGCAATGTCCTGGGCGCCCCAGTCCTCGTTGTACAGGCTCCAGATGATGATGGACGGGTGCGTTTCACTTAGCGTGACCAGGCGGAGCAGCTCGGCGCGGTGGTTTTCGCGGCTGCGCGGCGTGGAGCTGTGCGGGCTGGGCACCTCCACCCACAGCAGCAGGCCCAGCTCATCGGCCAGGTTGTAGATGCGCGGGTCGATGCCGGCAATGTGCACCCGCACCAAGTTGCAGCCCAGGGCCTTCATGGCGTGCATGTGGCGCTGCATCTCTTCGTAGGTGGCCTGCCCCGGCTGGTACAGAATGCCGTCGAGGTAGATGGGCTGGTTGTTGAGGTATACGTAGCGGCCTCGCGCCTCAATCTTGCGCAGGCCAAACAGCGTCTCGATTTGGGCCGGGTAGCCTTCGCTGTCAATAAGTTGAGCAACCAGCCGGTAGCGGTGCGGGGCTTCCGGTGACCACAGCTCGGCGCTGGGCACTTCCAGTACCACGCGCTGCTGCCACTGCCCGGCCTCGAGGTGCAGCGGAAAATCGGAAGCGGCTAGGGGGTCTTTCCGGTTCGGGGTCACGGGGTCAAAAACCTGGAGGCGGATGGTATAGTCGCCCGGGTCGTGGATGCGCAGCGTCAGGTTGAAGCGCACGAGGTGGTCTTCCACCACGCTCACCACGCCCACGCGGGAGCGCAGCCGGTTGCGCTCCACCACTTCGAGCCACACGCTGCGCACGGCGCCGGTGTAGGTCTGGTACCAGATGCCGCCGCGCTTGTACACGTACGACTCCTGCTTGCCCCGGGGCGTTTCGGCGTCCATGTTGTCGGCAATGCGCACCGTCAGGCGGTTCACCAAATGCAGGTTGTTCTCGTTCAGCTCGTACGTAAACGAGGTGTACTCCCCGTAGTGGATTTCTTCGCCCTCAATGGTCTTTAGAGGCTGGCCGTTGAGCCACACGCGGGTTTCGTAGCCGCAGGCCCCAAAGGTGAGCTGGAGCATCGAGCGGGTCTGGGGCTCGGCTACTTCGGGGAGGTTGAATTCCCGCTCATACCACACCACTATCTGGTCTTTCCAGGCCGCGGCGCCCTGGTGGCCGCGGGCCATGGCGAGGTGTTCTTCCACCGAGCCCGGCCATTGGGCCGTTTCGCGGTACGTGTGGCCCGAGGCCCAGTCTTCGCGCAGGCCCACGTCGTCATCGTCGAGAGCGAAGCGCCACTGGCCGTCGAGCAGCACGTGGTTGTTCATGCGCAACACGGCCCGGGGCAGGGGGTTGGCAACTTCGTCGATGGGGCCCTCTTCGGGGTGGCTGGTTGAAAAGGAGTAGTTAGAAGGAGTCAGGTCTTCCATGCGGGGCGGTGGAAAGAAGGGCGGCCGTGCACTAAAAGCTGAGCCTAAAGTACTGCTAACGGGCCTGACCCCGGGAATGATGCAATATGGCGCTATCAACCGCAAATACCACTCTCCCCAACGATTTCGTCGCGCTAAAAATTCAGCTGATAATCAGCTCAATTGCAAGGAAATACATATGCCAAAATAGCCTCAAGGCTGAATGGCCAGGGCCAGCCCGGCCCCGCCGCCCACGTAGGTGGGCACGAGCAGCAGCTTGTGGGCCATGCGCGGGGGAAGGAGCCGGGTGAGGGATGGGTAAACGTGCCACACGGTTTCGGCCGAGAGAAAGCCCACTGCGGCGCCCGCCAGCACGTCGGTGGCCCAATGCTTGTTGCCGAGCACGCGCATGGTGCCGGTGGCGGCCGCCACGGCATAGCCGCTCACGCTCAGCCAGGGGTATTGGCGCCCGTACTGCTCGTGCAGTAGCGTGGCCGTGAGAAAGGCCTGCGACGTGTGCGACGACGGGAAGGAGCTAAAATCCTGTGCGTTATTGGGCCGGGCTTCGGCGCTCATCCGTTTCAGGTTGCTTACGATGCCATTGTCGAGCTCGTGCGCCAGCAGGTAGATGAGCGTGAAGCTGACGGCGGTGCGCTCCCCCGGGTGCCCGGTAGCCATCATGGCATAGGCGGCGGCCAGGGGCACGTGGCGGGTGTAGTCGTCTAGACCGTGGGCATCAAATGCCGGAAATTCCTCAAGGGTCTCTTCCTGCATCTCTTGCTTGGCCTGGCACAGCAGGGAGCTATATCGGGGGCTGTGAGCCATTACGCCAACTCCCAGCAGCGCCGAGGGGATGGCAATGCGCAGGGCTGCCGCTCGCAGCGGTTTCTTGGGCTGCGCTGGTGCAGTCGTTACAGAATCAGGCGCGGGAAGCGAGGCCAGAACCTGAGCTTGCCCTTGACACTGGAAACCGGTCCAGCAGGCGAACAAGAATAAAAAACGTCGCCAGGACATAAAGCCGGTGCAGGGTATGATTAGGGGCCCTGAAAGTTATGCATTTACCCGCACAACCCAACCGTTTTTTCTGCCCCTTTGCACCAAAAATTCAGCCCAATTTCCAAAAAAGGCCCGCTTGACTGCAAGCGGGCCTTTTTTGGAAATTGGGCTGAATTCTGTGGGTTGAGCTAAGCTGCGGCCAGAGGCTAGTGAAGCGCGGTACCGCTGGGGCTTAGGTTTTCTGCTTCTTCTTCTTAGCCGCCGGAAACAGGATGTTGTTCAATATCAGCCGGTAGCCGGGGGAGTTGGGGTGCAGCGACAAATCGGTGGGTTCTTCGCCCACGAGGTGCTGGTAATCTTCCGGGTCGTGGCCGCCATAAAAGGTCCAGGTGCCCTTACCGAGCGTGCCGTGGAGGTAGCGCGCCTCGCCCGTTTGCTTGGTGTCGCCCATTATCACCACATCCGACTTGATGAGGCTTTTGCGGAAGGCCGTGGTTTGGCCCATAAAGCCGTGGATGGTCTTTTCGTGGTTCTGGCAGAGCATGGTGGGCACCGGGTCGTACTTGGCCGAGAAGGTGAAGAGCGAGAAGTAGTCGTTCTGTTCGCCCAGGCCCCGCTCGCCGGGCTGCATGTCAATGTTGGAGTATTCGTACTCGAAGGGGTTGCGTACCAGCTGGAAGTTCTGGAAGGCTAGGCAGCGGTTGAAATTCAGCTTGGATTGCGCGTTGGGGTCGGCGGGGTCGCCGTCGTACATGCTTTCCACCATATCTACGCCCAGGCCCGCCAGGGCAATGTCGTAGCTGTCGGTGGCCGAGCACATGGCAAACAAAAAGCCGCCGCCCGCAATGAACTCTTGCATTTTGGTGGCCACCGTGCCTTTCATCACGCTCACTTTGGCAAAGCCGTTGCGCTTGGCGGTGGCTTCGGCGTCGCGCTGCTGCTGCTGGTACCAGGGGTAGTTGCGGTAGGAGGCGTAGAACTTGCCGTATTCGCCGGTGAAGTCCTCGTGGTGCAAGTGGAGCCAGTCGTACTTGGGCAGCTGCCCGGCCAGCACTTCGTCGTCGTAAATCTGGGTGTAGGGGATTTCGGCGTAGGTAAGCACCATGGTCACGGCGTCGTCCCAGGGCTGCTTGCCCTTGGGGGTATACACCGCGATTTTGGGCACCTTCTCCAGCTTCATCACGTCCATGTTGGCGTTGGGGTCGGCGATTTCCTGCAGGATGCCGGTGTACTGGGCTTCGCTGATTACCTGGAACGTGACGCCGCGCACAGCTAGCTCGTTTTCGGCGGCGCTGGAGGTTTCGAAGGCGAACGAGCCTCCGCGGTAGTTGAGCAGCCAGTCGACGGGTACCTCGCGCTGGAGCAGCCAGAAGGCCACGCCGTACGCTTTGAGGCACTCCTTTTGGGTGTTGTCCATCGGAATGAACACGTGGTTGGCACGCGCTGCCAAAGGGGCAGCCATGCCGGCCACGGCCAAGAGCAGAAAGAGCAGAAGACGCTTGAACAGCATAGTTTTTAGGAGTAAGAGACGCATCGAATCAACGAGGTTGCAGCGCCGGTGGTTCAAGTTAAGCGCCGGTCGCCGAACTTTGGGCAGCAACTCCAGCTGTGAGTCGGAACACCAACTGCGTCGTCAGAATTAATATCGTTAGTTGGACTGACTTTCAGCTCAACCAGCCTCCACATTAAAGTTAGCTTTGCTGTCCTTCGAATAGCAATCCAGCCCATGAATCCCTTTGAAAACGTTCGCGAAGCCTTCCGCTCCATTCGTGCCAATTTGCTTCGCACGATACTCACCGCGCTTATTCTGAGCATCGGGCTGTTTGCGCTGGTGGGCATTCTCACCGGCATCGACGCGATGAAAAACTCGTTGTCGGAAACCTTCGCCAGCCTGGGGGCCAACTCCTTCGAAATCCACGCCAAGGGCTACAGCAACCGGGGCCGGCGCGGCGGCGTGCAGGCCAAGCAGTACCAGCCCGTGAGCTTTCTGGAAGCCAAGCAATACAAGTCAGCCATGGGCGACGACGCCCAAGTTGGCGTCTCGGCCTTCATTGCCGGAGCCGTGGAGATGAAGGCCAACGGCACCAAGACCAACCCCAACATGCAAGTGGTGGCCGGCGACGAAAACTACCTGAAAATTCAGGGCTATAACCTGGCTGAGGGCCGCATCTTCTCGCAATCGGAGCTGAACAGCGGGGCCAACGTGCTGATTGTGGGCCAGGAAATCCGGTCGAAGCTGTTTCCCAAGCAAACCCCGGTGGGCAAGTATGTGTCGGCCCTGGGCCGCCGCTTTCTCATAGTAGGGCTGCTCGAGAAAAGCGGCAGCAGCATGGGCGGTGGCGGCGCCGACCGCCTGGCTCTGGTGCCCCTCGAAACCGGCAACCAGTTGCCCCGCCAGCGCGCCCTGACCTACGACATCAAAACCGCCACCGACCAGCAAGGCACGCTCAACTTTCTCATCGGCCAGGCCACCGGTGTGATGCGCGCCGTGCGCCACGACAAGTTGGGCCAGGAAGACAGCTTCGTGGTTGAAAGCAGCGAGTCGCTGGCGTCGGACCTCGAAGCCATTTCGGGCAAAGTGCGGGCCGGGGGCAGCATCATGGCCTTTATCACGCTGCTCGGGGCCAGCATTGCCCTCATGAACATCATGCTGGTTTCGGTAACGGAGCGCACTCGCGAAATCGGCATCCGCAAAGCGCTGGGCGCAACGGCGGTTCAGATTCGCCAGCAGTTCCTGATTGAGGCCATTGTAATTTGCCTGCTTGGCGGCACGTTTGGCATTCTCCTCGGCGTGCTCGGCGGCAACGGGGTTGCCAAGTTCGTGGGCTCGGGCTCGTTTCTGATTCCCTGGATGTGGATGATGATTGGGCTGGTGATTTGCGTAGGAGTGGGGCTGGCTTCGGGCTACTACCCCGCTAGCAAAGCCGCCGCACTGGACCCCATCGATTCGCTGCGCTACGAGTAGCGCAGGAGAAACTAGGTATTCGCTTTATACTTATTCGAAAAGGCCGCTTGACTTGGAGTCGAGCGGCTTTTTCTTTTTTACTCTAGGTACAGCACGGTAAATAAGTCTGCTGCTATACATTTGTGCAAGTACTCATTTGTGCAAATACCATGGTTGCCCCCGTTGCCGTCCCTATTGACCAGCGCTTTGCTCAACTCATTCAGCAGTTTGGGCTAACAAAAAACTCTTTTGCCATATCGTTGGGCAAGACGGCAAGCGTGGTGCAGCACCTCATCGATGGGCGCAATAAACCTGGTTATGACCTGCTGTGCAAGGTTTTCGAGGTATACCCAAATGTATCAAGAGACTGGTTGCTGCTCGGCCGCGGCCCCATGCTGGTAAGCAGCGGGCCTGGCCCCAAAACTGCCACGGCCCCGTCAGCTCCCGCGCCCGAGCTGCCGCTTGAGCCGTTTGATTTATCCGAAATCGAGGTGCCGCCGCACCGCCGACCCAGCCCCAGCATTGCAGGCTCGCGCCTCCAGCCCGCCGAAATTGCCGCTACTTTGGCCTTAGCTGCGGCAGCCACTCAACCCGTGCGCACCACTGCTCCAACGCCCGCCGCGACACCCGTGGAACCTATAACTGCTACTCCCGAAATTCCAGTTGCGCCGGAAGCTCCTCAAGCCCCGGCCATGAGCGAAGCAGCCGCAGCCCCCGTGCCTCAGGCAGCTCCAGTTCCTCAACCGCAAATCGCCCCGGCTGCTCCCGTAACTGTTGCGCCAATTGTGGAGCAACCCACAGCTGCTGTTTCCCCGGCACCGGTAAGTGTGGTCCCCGAACAGTACATAACGGCTGCTTTGCACGCCCAGCACCTGCAGCACCAGTTGGCCATGGCCGAAATGCGAAACCAGCACCTGCTGGAGCAGCAGCAAATGCTGCGCGAAATGCTGGCCATGGCCCGTCAGGCCATGGTTTAAGCCAGGATGCCTACTTCTTCGGCTTCCATGAGGCCCAGCGCATTCACGCCCGACAGGCGCAAGGTCTTCATTTCTCCCACCAGCAGCGGGTCGTATTTCACTGCCACTCGGATATAGTTGGGTGTGAAGCCTTCCATGCGGCCATCGGTTACGTCGTCCTCAAACAGCACGATGGTTTCCAGCCCAAGGTGCTGCTCGTAGAAGAACCGCTTTTTCTTTTCAGATAAGCTGCGGAGCTGCGTGGTGCGCTCGTGCCGCACCCGGTCCTGCACCCGGCCGGGCAGGGTTGGGGCCAGCGTATCGGGCCGCTCCGAATAAGGGAAAACGTGCAGGTAGCTGATGGGCAGCTCGTTCAGGAAATTGTACGTGTCGAGAAAGTCGGCATCAGTCTCGCCGGGAAAGCCCACAATCACATCCACACCAATACAGGCGTGGGGCATCAACTCCTTGATGCGTGCCACCCGGCTGGCGTAGAGCGCGCGCCGATAGCGCCGGCGCATCAGGCCCAATATCTTATCCGACCCGCTTTGCAGCGGGATGTGGAAGTGCGGCATGAAGCGCTCGGAAGTCGCGACGGTGTCGAGAATTTCGTCGGTCAGCAAGTTGGGCTCGCAGCTACTAATGCGGAAGCGGCGAATGCCGCTCACCTCATCCAGCGCCTTCACCAGCTGCGTAAAATCTTCGCGGCGCTCACGCTCCGGGCCCTGCAGGCCGAAGTCGCCGAGGTTGACGCCCGTGAGCACAATTTCCTTCACCCCGGTTTCGGCGAGCTTTTCTACCCGCTCCACCACGCTGGCAACACTGCCCGAGCGACTGCCGCCGCGGGCCAGCGGAATGGTGCAGAACGAGCAGGAATAATCGCAGCCGTCCTGCACCTTCAGAAAGGTGCGGGTGCGGTCGCCAAACGAGTGCGCAGCGTGGAATTCGGTAGCTTCGGAAATGGGGGAGGCGTGAACCTGGCCCGGCTGTCCGGCTTCCGGCTTCTTAAAATCAGCCAGAATATCCACCAGCTGGAATTTCTCGGCCGCTCCAAGCACAGCGCTTACGCCGGGTATCTCCGAAATTTCATGGGGCTTGAGCTGAGCGTAGCAGCCCACAATGGCCACAAAAGCGTTGGGATTGTGCTTCAGGGCCTGCTGCACCACTTTGCGGCACTTCCGGTCGGCGTGGTCCGTGACGGAGCAGGTATTAATAACGTAGAGGTCGGCGCCGGCTTCAAAAGGGAGTTTCTGAAAGCCTTTTTCTTCAAACTGCCGGCCAATGGCCGACGTTTCGGAAAAGTTCAGCTTGCAGCCGAGGGTATAAAAAGCAACGGATTGGGGGGTAGGCATAGCGCCGCAAAGGTACGGCCGGGCCTAGCAACCTGCCAGCCCCGGCTGCTATTGCCCGTTGGGCTACCAAAAGCCTGCGTCCAGCTCCGACAGAAACAGTCTCGGTAGCCCAATTATTTACGAGCGAAATCTTCGAGCGATACCTGCTGCATGGCCTTGCCCAACTTAATCTGGGCTTCGGGTACGTGCACGTCGCGGTCCCACACTTTTTGGCTCACGTTATCAAACGTGACGACCCCGGCCGGCGACACGGCGCCAAACCCATTATTAAAACAGTAGTAGGCAAAGGGGATGGGATGGGGCGCCAGCAGGTCGCGGCTCCACACATAAGCGGTAGCCGGCAGGTTGAGCTGCCGTAGCAGCGTGGCTGCCACATCGGTCTGGGACCCTATGGTGCTAACCACTTTTCCGCGGGCTTCGGGCCGCAGCGCGCCACCCGCCAGCACCAGCGGAATGTGAAACTTTTCGGGGCTCTGGTTGGCGGAGTGGCCGGGGAGCTGGTGGCCGTGGTCAGCTACCAGGACGAGCAGCGTGTGCGCGTACCAGGGCTGCTTTTGGGCTTCCTTCAGGAATTTGCCCAACTCGGAGTCAGTGTAATAAACCGAGTTGCGGAACAGGTCTTCTTCGGTAGTGCCGGGGAACTTTGGGCTGATGGGCACCTCAAAAGGCTCGTGGCTGCTCAGGGTGAACGCCGTGACGAAAAACGGCTGCGGCTGCTGCTTTAAGTCGCCCAGCAGGCGCTGGAAGAGCACGCCGTCGTGGGCGCCCCATTTGGAATTTTGCTCGGCCATGCTGAAGTCCCCCCGCTCGGTGAGATGCTCGTAGCCGGCCGTTTGCAGGTAGCTTTTCATGTTGGCAAACGCCAGTTCGCCTCCATAGTAATAGTGCGAGTGGTAGCCCACCCGGGCCAGGGAACGGGCCAGGTGCGGCAGGTGCTCGGTTTTACGCGGAAACTTGATAATGCTCGTCGTGGGCTGGTTCGGGTAGCCCGACAGCAGCGACACCAGGCCTTTTTGGCTGCGGTCGCCAGCTGCGTAGATATTCGTAAACACGATGCCCGTGCGGGCCAGGCTGTCCAAGGTCGGCGTGACGCCGCGCTCCCCGCCCACGCTCCCCACCAGCTTGGCCGTAAAGCTCTCCAGGATGATGAAAAGCACGTTTGGGCGCGGCTCGGCGAGGTAAGGCGCCGTGGCCTCGGGCAAAACGGGGGCGCCCACGGCCCGCGGGTAAAGGCCGGCCACCAGGCGGCGGGCCGTGCTGTCGGGCATAAATGCTTTGGGCTTGTCTTCCTCAGCCCGCAAAATGAGGGCGCTCATCAAATTCCAGGGCGCATTGATGGCGGCGTGGTTGGCAAAGGCGATGCGGGAAAAGTAAACGTCACTCTGATTCACCGGAATCTGTTGGGTGCCGCCGCGCAGGGGCACCACCAGCAGCGCCGCGTATAGCAGCCCGGCCAATGCCGCGCGCCCGCGCCCAAACCAAGCCGGCAGGGGCGAGGGCCGGCCCACCACTACCTTGTAGAGGCCCCAGCCGCTCAGCAGCAGCAGGGCCAGCAGCCCCAAAAGGAGCAACAGCGGCGCACTGCCGGCCGATGCCGCCATTTCGGTAGGGGAGTTTAGGTACTGCAGTGGGGTATCGTCGAGCCGGAAGCCCCAGGTGCGGTACAGTTCTAAGTCGGCCGTAATTAAAACTGCCAACAGTGAGCCGATGGCAACCGAATACCCCGCTACCAGCCCCCGAAACGGCAGCCGCGGCAGCAAGCTGCTAACCACAAAGAGCAAAAACGGCAGCAGGCACACATACGCCGCCGCCGAGGCATCGAGCCGCAGGCCGTAGCCAAAAGTGCCCAATATGGTGCTCAAAGGCAGTTTTGCGGCGCCGCTATGGTGATAGGCCAGAAAAAAGGCCCGGGCCACGCCAAAAAACAGCAGCCAGAAAATAAAGTAGCGTGGCTGAAACGCAAAGCGGTTTTTCACGCCGTAAAGATACAGGCCTTCCCTGTGGGCTGAAAAATGCTGGCCCAACTCGTCTATATGCTGTTTTTGAAGATAATTCTAAAACTGGGGTGGAGTTGAAGGGGGGTATGCAGTGAAAAGAAAGATTTCTTCAGAAATTGCCTATTATTTTTGGGTAGGGGTGGAGATAAAGTGATTCATGATTTATCTTTGCCTCAATAACTACAAGTGCACAGGTCACATTTCGTTTAAATCGGATTCTTCTACACATGGCCATCCTACGTTTTAAAGCTTTAGAACTCGTTAACCAGCGCCGTCCCATTACGGTGGTTCCGGCCGCAGCGCGTCGCTCCGACAGCTTTGGGCAAAACGTGTTTAACCTGGAAGCCATGCGGGCTACCATGCCCGGCGATTATTTCAAGAAGCTGCAAGGCGCCATCAAGCAAGGCGCTACCGTGGAACGTAACGTGGCCGATGCCGTGGCTTCGGCCATGAAAACCTGGGCCATGGCCAAGGGCGCTACGCACTACACCCACTGGTTTCAGCCGCTGACCGGCTCAACCGCCGAAAAGCACGACTCATTCTTCGACCTCAACTCCGACGGTCGGCCAATCGAAAACTTCAAAGGCTCGGCGCTGGTGCAGCAGGAGCCCGATGCCTCGTCGTTCCCCAACGGCGGCATCCGCAACACGTTTGAGGCCCGCGGCTACACCGCCTGGGACCCCACTTCGCCCGCTTTCATCATCGAAACCGTAGGCGCCAAGACGCTTTGCATCCCCACGATTTTTGTCGCTTACACCGGAGAGGCGCTCGACTACAAAGCCCCGCTGCTGAAGTCGCTGGCCGTGCTGGAAAAGGCTGCTTTGGAAGTGTGCCACTACTTTGACAAGGACGTGAGCCGCGTAAATACCACGCTGGGCATCGAGCAGGAGTACTTCCTGGTTGACAAAGCGCTGTACGACGCCCGCCCCGACCTCGTGATGACCGGCCGGACCTTGTTTGGCCACGCGCCGGCCAAGGGCCAGCAGCTCGACGACCACTATTTTGGCTCGATTCCGGCCCGGGTGCACGGCTTCATGCTCGAGTTCGAGGAAGAGGCTAACCTGCTCGGCATTCCGCTGCGTACCCGCCACAACGAGGTTGCCCCCAACCAGTTTGAGTGCGCCCCGACGTTTGAGGATGCCAACCTGGCCATCGACCACAACCAACTGTTGATGGACGTGATGGACCGCGTGGCCGAGCGCCACAACTTCAAAGTATTGCTGCACGAGAAGCCTTACGCTGGCGTAAACGGCAGCGGCAAGCACAACAACTGGGCAATGAGCACCGACACCGGTGTAAACCTGCTCGCCCCGGGCCGCCGCCCCAAGGAGAACCTGCAGTTCCTGGCGTTCTTCATCACCACCATTCAGGCCGTGCACCGCTACGCCGACTTGCTGCGCGCCAGCATTGCTTCGGCCAGCAACGACCACCGCCTAGGGGCCAACGAGGCCCCGCCGGCTATCGTGTCGGTATTCGTGGGCTCAATGCTGGATTCGGTGCTCGACGAGTTGGAGCGTACGGCCAAGCTGCCGCTCGACAAAGGCGACAACATCTACCTGAAGCTCGGCATCGACAAGATTCCGGCCATCCTCCTCGACAACACCGACCGCAACCGCACATCGCCTTTTGCCTTTACCGGCAACAAGTTTGAGCTGCGCGCCGTGGGTTCGTCGGCCAACTGCTCTTCGGCCATGACGGTGCTCAACACCATCGTAGCCGACCAGCTCATCGACTTCAAGCAGTCGGTAGACGCGCTGATTGACCAAGGCAAAAAGAAGGAAGTGGCCATTGTGGAAGTGCTGCGTGAGTACGTTATCAGCTCCAAGGCCATCCGTTTTGAGGGCAACGGCTACTCCGACGAGTGGAAGGAAGAAGCTGCCCGCCGTGGCCTAAACAACATTGCCACCACGCCCCAGGCTCTTGATGCCCTGGTGCGCGAGGATGCGGAGGAACTTTTTGCCCGCCACGGCATCTTCTCGCAAGTTGAGCTGCACGCCCGCCACGAAATCTTGCTGGAGGAGTACCAGAAAAAAATTCAGATTGAAAGCCGTGTTCTTGGCGACCTGGCAATCAACCACATAATCCCGACGGCTCTGTCTTACCAGACCAAGCTCGTGAATAATGTGTGCGGCCTGCGCGACCTTGGCCTTGATGATTCCCACAGCCAAGTAACTTTGGAAATGATTAGGGCGATTTCCAACTACGTAACGACTATTAAAACCAATGCCGACGCCATGACGGAGGCACGTAAGCAAGCAAACAAAATCGGAGATGCTCGGGCTTTGGCCGTGGCCTACTGCGATGATGTAAAACCGAAATTCGACCCCATCCGCCGCGCCGTTGACAAACTGGAGCAGATGGTGGCCGACGAGGACTGGCCCCTGGTGAAGTATCGCGAACTTTTGTTCAGCCGGTAGACTAGGGGACGGAATCGGGTCCGGTGTTGGGTGGGAATTCTCGCCGCGCCCCGGTTTTGAAAGAGGTACCTCAGTGAGGTGCCTTTTTTTGGCAAGCGCCTGCAAACGTTTGCGGGGTTGCCAAAATCACTTGCTTTTGGCCGTTTTTGGGGCAACTGGGGCCTTTGGGTATTTAGGCTTGGCTGCGGGCGCTGCCAGCAGCAGGGGCAGTCGCGGCGTGAGGAGGTCTTCGTTCTCATCCACTACTTCGGCGCTGGTGCCGGGGTCGGGTACCAGCATCTTCCAGGTGGCCCGGCGCAGCTCGTCCAGCTTGGCGAGCGATTCGCTCACGGTGGCATTGGCTTTGAGCTTGTCGAACAATCCGCTTTTGTTGCCCGCGATAATCAAGCGTTCGATGACGAAAGGCAATACCCAGCCTACCACGTTGGAGGCCAGCGCGCCGCGCAGGCCCAGGCGCATGAGCAGGCGAACCGTCATTTGCTCCACGAGCAGCGCCCGGGTGGCGGGCAGCGCTTTATCGGCTAAGAAGTCGGCCACCAGCTTGAGGTTGCCTTTCTCCACTTCGGCCCGCAGCACGTCCTGCACGCTATCTAGGGCGCGGGCGGCAAGCTGCCGGAACACGCGGCCCGTTTGCCAGGCAGCCAGGCCGGTGACGCGGGCGGCCCCAATCAGGGCCGGGAAAAAGCGGTTTTTTTTCATGCGGTGGAGACCAACAATTTGCTCAATAATTAAGTTGGGGTAGGAACGAGCCAGCCGGCAATAGGGTTAAGCGCTACAGTTGGCCTAAGGCCTGCACTTGGCGCTTAGCTGGTGTGGGCCGGCCTGTTGCCTTTTTCCTTTGTATGTCTGATTTGCTAATTGATATAAATTTACAACAGCTGCCCGACGATTATTTCAGTGGTGCATGGCAAGTAGCCAACCGTGTACTCAATCGCAACGACCCGGGCAGCCCGTTGGCGCAAGCCACCCGCTTGGTGCTCACGCCCGGGCAGTTGGAGGCGCAGTCGCCGGCTCCCGGCCCCAGCCACACCGGCAACTGGGCCGTGATGCGCGACGAGATACTAAACCGGCCCTACCTCAGCTTCGAGCTGCCCAATGAGGCCACTCGCGCGCTGGTAACCCGCCTGCGGCGCTCGGCCGATGGCCTGCGCAGCCAGCTCAACCTCTATTTTGCTTCGGGGATGGAAATGCAGCTCGACCTCGACTAACCCTTTTGTTTTGGACTTTTTATCCTCCATTCATTCGTGAGTAATTCTTCTTCTAGTAACCCATTGCCCGCTTTGGCAATCTCCGCGGCCGCCGAAAACGGCTTGGTAGGGCACGAGCAGTTTGCGTTTTTGGCCGATGTGATTCCGCCGCTGGTTTGGATTACCGATGCAAACGGCTTCCACATCTACTTCAATCAGCGCTGGATTGATTTCACCGGCTATGACCTGGCCGATAGCGTGGGGCCGGACATGTGGAACAACCTGCTGCACCCCGACGACCAAGCCCGCGCGCGGCAGGTGTGGGGCCATTCCCTGGCCACCGGCGAAGATTACAACATTGAGTACCGCTTTAAAGCCAAAGACGGCTCTTACCGCTGGTTTCTCGGCCAGGCCCTGCCCCGGCGCGGTACCCATGGGCAGATTATAGCCTGGTTTGGCACCTGCACCGATATCCAGGAGCAGCGCCAGATGCGCGAACAGCTGGAAGCCGCGTATTCGGATTTAGAAGCAAAAATTACGTTCCGAACGCTGGATTTAGAGCGCGAAGTGCAGGCCCTAAAGCAGCAGCTTAGCCAGCGCTAAATAGTTAGCTCAATTTATGGTTTACAGTAAAACGGCTCTTCGGAGCCGTTTTTCGTTAGTACCTATTTCAAGTCCACGCATTAGTGCTATTCGCTGGTGCAGACTTGTTTTATTCATTCGCATGAATGCCATCATTATTCAGCAGCCCGGCGGCCCCGAGGTTTTGCAACTCCACCAGCAGCCCAAGCCTCAGCCCGCCGCACACGAAGTTCTTATCAAGGTGCAGGCAGCTGGGGTAAATCGCCCCGATGTGCTCATGCGCCAAGGGAAATACGCTGGCAGTGGCGATGTAACAGGCCTAGTGCCTGGCCTGGAAATAGCGGGCATCGTGGAGCAATGCGGGGCAAGTGCCGCGCGGTGGCAGCCCGGCGACGCCGTGTGCGCGCTGCTGCCGGCAGGAGGCTACGCCGAATACGCGGTAGTGGATGCCCGCCATTGCCTGCCCGTGCCAACCGGATTGAGCATGGTTGAAGCCGCTGCGCTGCCCGAAACCGTGTTCACGGTATGGCACAACGTGTTTCAGCGGGGCGAGCTCCAGCCCAACGAAACGCTGCTGGCGCACGGCGGCAGCAGTGGTATTGGCACCATTGCCATCCAATTAGCGAAAGCTATGGGCAGCCGGGTGGCCATTACGGCCGGCGACGAAGCCAAGTGCGAAGCCTGCCGCCAGCTGGGAGCCGATTGGGCTATCAATTACAAAACGGAGGACTTTGAGCAAGTGCTGCAAGCCCAGGGCGTCGACGTGGTACTCGACATGATTGGCGGCGACTACATTGCCAAAAACCTGCGCCTGCTGAAAGACGACGGCCGACTGGTTTTCATCAATGCCATGAAAGGGGCCACCGGCGAATTCAACGCCCTGGAAGTGATGCGCCGCCGTTTGCACATCACCGGCAGCACATTGCGCCCCCGCTCCGCTGATTTTAAAGCCGCGCTGGCGGCTGAAGTCGAGAAGCACGTCTTGCCCTTGGTGGTAGCTGGAAAAGTTCGGCCGGTTATTTATAAAACCTTCCCGCTAGCCGAGGCTGCTGCCGCACACCAATTGATGGAGAGCAGTGCGCACATTGGCAAAATTGTGCTGGAAGTGGGAGCTGGCGTTACTAAGTAATTATAGGTGTTCACGTGTGGGGAACCTCACCCCCGGCCCCTCTCCAAAAGAGAGGGGAGCCTGACGTGAACTAATAAAAAAACCCCAGCTCAATATTGAGCTGGGGCTTTTGCTTTTGGGAATTGAGCTAACCCTGGTGCCGTGGCTCCCCTCTCTTTTGGAGAGGGGCCGGGGGTGAGGTTCCTCTGGAGTGGAGCTCCGCGCGACAAGAACGCACTAAGCCCGTTTCCATTTTATAGTGCACCCAACGGCTTTGGTTGAGCTGGGAGAAGCAGGCTTGCCGGCCATAATATCGGCCATGGCATTCTCCACATATTTGGTTTTCACCTGCTTCGGGTCCTCGGAATTATCATCGATGGCCCCGATGTAGGATACGACGAAGTCGGCGCCTTTGCGCGTGAGCACGAAGAGGTGTGGGGTGCGCGTGGCCCCGTAGAGCTTGGCTACCTGCTGCGATTCGTCCTGCAGGTAGGGAAAGGAATACTTCTTGGCTTGCATGGCGGCGTAGGAGTCACCGGGCGCCACGGCGGGGTCATTCGGGTTGATTGCCACCACGGGGTACCCTTGAGGCGCGTATCTCTCGTTCAGCGAGACGATGCGGCTTTCGTAGGCCTGCGCAAATGGGCAGGTATTGCACGTGAACACCACGATGTAGCCTTTGGCGGTCTTGTTATCAGCTAATGACACCATTTTGCCGTCTACATTTTTTAGTTTGAAATCAGCGGCTTTATCGCCCACTTTGTACCCCTCGGAAACAGGCCGAAAAACGAAGCTGCTCAGCAGCAAGGCGAAGCAAAGGGTGAGGAAAGGAATGGCTTTTTTCATGGTGCGGATGAAATAAAGGGTGACAAAATGAAATCTGCTACAAAAATGGCTGCAGGGCCGCCTTCAGCTCAACGGCCGAAAGCTCTTTCTCGAATGTAACTCGTTTTTTGGTCTTGTTGTTGACAATCAGCGTGAATGGCAGGGCGCCTGACCATTTGGGGTCAACTTTGTCGAGCCAGGAATTAGGGTCGGGTTCGTTGAGAATCACCACTTCTGATTTCAAGCTGCGCTGCTTAACGAAAGGCTTGATTTTTTTATCCAGCTGCGAGGCGTAGTCCAGGCTCACGAGCAGCACTTTTAACTTTTTGTTTGCGTAAGTGGTTCGGAGTTGCTCAAAGTTGGGCAGTTCCTTCACGCACGGGGCGCACCACGTAGCCCAGAAGTTGATGACGTAGGTGGTATCGGTGGGCCGCGTGAGCCGCTTTTGCAGCTCAGGAAACTTGATAACGGCTACCTGCTGGGCAAAGCTCGGCGCCGCTAACAGCAGGCTGAGACCTAGTAGAATGACTTTCGTGGGGCCCATATTTATCAATATTAAGAATAACTAGTTAGGAGAATTTAATCAGTCAGCAATACGTATGTTTTTACCCTTGCTAGGTAAGGCTGCTGCTTTGCAACGACCCGTGCGAACCTGACAAGCTGCTTCGTTGAGCTGAAGTTGAGAAAATTGTACAAGATGCCTATCCTCAAATACAGACAGCCAACAATGACGTGAAGTTGCGGCCCGGAAGGCGTAGCGCCCGCGCCGGACGGCTTTACCTTTGTGCTACGGCGCAACTTTCGCCTTCCGACCATAGTTTTTGGTTTATGAACAAAACGTATTGCCCCAGCCTGACCGAATACAAGCGCCGCGTAGCGCGCGTAGTTAACATTGGCGACTTGCCCTTAGGCGGCAATTACCCCATTCGGGTGCAGAGCATGACCACTGTGGACACCATGGACACGCTGGGCTCCGTGGAGCAGACGTTGCGCATGGTGGAGGCGGGGTGCGAGTACGTGCGCATCACGGCTCCCAGTATGAAGGAGGCCCAGAACCTGCTCGAAATCAAGAAGGAGCTGCGCAAACGCGGCTGCACGGTGCCGCTCATCGCCGATATTCACTTCACGCCCAACGCCGCCGAGCTGGCCGCCCGCATCGTGGAGAAAGTGCGCGTGAACCCCGGCAACTACGCCGACAAGAAGAAATTTGAGGAAATAGAGTATACCGATACCACCTACGCGGCCGAGGTAGACCGCATCCGGGAGCGGTTTCGGCCGCTGGTGAAAATATGCAAACAGTATGGAACGGCCATGCGCATTGGCACCAACCATGGCTCGCTGTCGGACCGCATCCTGAGTCGGTACGGCGACACGCCGCTGGGCATGGTGGAATCGGCGCTGGAATTTCTGCGCCTCTGCGAGGAAGAAAATTACTTCGACGTGGTGCTGAGCATGAAGGCCAGCAATACCCAGGTGATGGTGCAAGCCTACCGCCTGCTGGTGCAAAAGCTGGATGAGGAAGGCCTGCAGCCTTACCCATTGCACCTGGGCGTGACCGAAGCCGGCGAGGCCGAAGACGGCCGCATTAAGTCGGCCGTGGGCATCGGCACGCTGCTGGAAGATGGCCTCGGTGATACCGTGCGCGTGAGCCTGACCGAAGCGCCCGAAGCCGAAGCGCCGGTAGCGAAAATGCTGATTGACCGTTATACGCACCGCGCGGCAGCAGCTCAACCCATTGCCCCGCTGGTAGGCGAGGAGCCGATAAATCCGTTCCAGTACTTCCGCCGCATCACGCACGAGGTGGCCAATCTGGGTGGCCAGAACGTGCCCCGCGTCATTACCGACTTGTCTCGTTTGCCCAACCTGGAGTATGCCGATTTGCGCGCGGCCGGGCAATTGTACTCGCCGTTTCTCGACAAGTTTCAGATGTCGGACCTGGGCGCTGACTACATCTATACCGGCCAGCGGCCCGCCCCATTCATGTTGCCCAACGGCCTAAAGGAAATCGTAGACTACGCCGCCTGGCGGGACGCCGGGCACCGCGCCGACCATTTCCCGGTGTTCACGCAAGCCGAATATGATGTGACTGCCGTGCGCCACCCGGAGCTCAACTTTGTGTTCCAGAGCCTGGCTTCACTCACTGCGCCCGCGCTCGACCAGCTGCGGGCCGATAGCACTGCCGTGGTCATTCTTTACACCGAGAATGCTCACGCCATGCCGGAGATTCGGCGCGCCTTCTTCGAGCTGATGAACGCCGGCGTGACCTGCCCGGTCATTATCAACCGCCAGTACCCGGCCCTTTCGCCGGAAGAAACCCAGCTCTACGCCGCTACCGATGGGGGTGGGCTGCTGCTCGATGGCCTGGGCGATGGCATAGTACTCAGCACCGAGCTGCTGCCGGAGCGCCCGAAGCAGGAATGGCTCAATACCCTCGATGGCCTCAACCAGCTGTCGTTTGGCATCTTGCAGGCGGCCCGCACCCGCATGAGCAAAACTGAGTACATCAGCTGCCCCAGCTGCGGCCGTACCCTTTTCGACCTACAGGAAACCACGGCCATGATTCGCAAGCGCACCGACCACCTCAAGGGCGTAAAAATCGGCATCATGGGCTGTATCGTGAACGGCCCCGGCGAAATGGCCGACGCCGACTACGGCTACGTGGGCGTGGGCAAGGGCAAAATCTCGCTCTACCGCGGCCAGGAAGTCATCAAGAAATCCGTGCCCGAAGAAGCCGCCGTGGATGAGCTAATTGAGCTAATGCGGGAGGACGGCCGCTGGATTGAGAAGGAAGTGGTGGAGGAGCCGGTGGGTATTTAGATTGTAATTATAACCTCTTTGTAAAACTGAGATGGTCGTTTTTGCAGATTCAAACCATTCTGTTGTTTTGCAAACGGTTAATTATCAGTTTCCACAAGCCGGGATAGGAGGGGATTGGAATTGGGACGCTAATTTTCTAGATATCGCATTAGAAGTAAAAAGCGAAATAGGAAATTGGAGCATCATCGACCCTTGCCTTACCACCTGGGACTTAGGCTTACTAGCTAAGTGGTTTTCTGATTTATCGCAAAATCAAAGTGTAAACACCGAATTAGGGTTTATTGAGCCAAATCTGTCTTGGGAATTGGTGAGTAGTGATGAAACCAAGAAAATAATTCGAATGCACTTCGATTTGGAATGCAGGCCACCTAATGCATTAGACGAAGAAGTTTTTTTGGATTTCAGCTTTGATGATTCTGATTTGGAAAAAATATCAAGAGCTTTTCTTAGTGAATTAAATAAATTTCCTAAGAGATAGAGTGGGGGAAAGGATGCTTTTAATTAAAGCCTTACTTACACTTCTCCTTGCGCCGCGTATCGATGATGTGCGCAATTTTCCAGCCATCGGCCAGCTTCACCAGCTGAAACGAATCGTAGCCGCAGTGGCTGAATTTGCTGCCCAGGTAGAACTCATACGGTGCCCAGACGCTGGCCAGGTTGGCGTCGATGAGAACCCGCTCGAATTGTACCCGCTCGTCCCAGATTTCGGGGTGGGGCGTGCCTACGGCCTTTAGGAAACCGTTGATGCTTTCCGTTTCCAAAGTGGACGGCTGGCCGGGCTTTCCGCCGATGCCGTGGAAAACCACGCCCGGTGCCAAGGTGCGGCGAACCATGGTGCTGTCGCCGCGCCGCATGCCGTCGAAAAACGACGTTACGGTTTGCTTGACGGCAGCAGTTTCGGACGAAGCTTTCTGGGCAAAAGCGGAGCTGGTGGCAGCAGCTGATAGCAGCAATGCGAAAAAGTGTTTCAAGGGAAGCGGGGGGTTAGTTTAATGAACGACGCCGTGAGGCTGACGGAGTTGCAAACGTAGTACGGCGCAACTAATCCGGTTGCTCTAAATCATTCTGCCGCGCTTGGTGTTACCTTTCTGAACCAAAACACCATGTGCCATGAACGGTAAGAACCTATTTAATTTTGGTCCGGTCCTCGGTTATTATTTCCGCCGCAACGACCCTAATCGCAAGAGCAACTTCAACTTGAAGACCATGCACTTCATCAATAAGCTTAGCTTGGCGATGTTTCTGGTGTGCCTGGTGGTGATGCTGTTTCGCTACGTTCTGTAACAGCTTTGCGATGAATATTGAGGACTTTCGCGACTACTGCCTTGCCAAGCCCGGCGTGACGGACGGAACCCCGTTTGGCCCCGAAACCCTCGTGTTCAAAGTCGGCGGCAAAATGTTTGCCCTGACCGACATTGACACATTCGGCAGCATCAACCTCAAATGCGACCCCGAGCGGGCCGTTGAGCTGCGCGAAGCCCACGATTACGTGCTGCCCGGCTACCACATGAGTAAGACGCACTGGAACACCGTGCTGATTGGTACCGGCATTCCAGAGCGCCAGTTACGCGAGCTAATTGACCATTCTTACGACTTGGTACTTGCATCCCTGCCTAAAGCGACCCGGGCAATGCTGGCCCAATAACCGCGTAGCAAGTTCTGAGTTAGTAAACAGAATAAGGACGTCATGCAGAGCGCAGCGAAGCATCTTATAACCGTTGAACGAATGGTTCGAACGTGATAAGATGCTTCGCTGCGCTCTGCATGACGGTCTACTTTCGCTTACAAAAAAGCCCCGCCGGGAAACCGGCGGGGCTTTTCGTATTTATTGAGCTGGCTTATTGGCCTACCAGGAAAACGGCATTGCCAAAGAGCAGTTTGCCACCCTGCCAGAAGGCCCGGAACAAGGGGTTGTCGCCCAGATACACTACTTCGCCGCGGCCCAAGTCCTGGGTGCCGACTACGAACGTGTCGGAAAGCTCCTTGCGGGCTTTGGTGCCGATGAAGCCCGATGAGTAGCTGTCTTTCTTAATGACGCCCACGTTCCAGCCGCCCTTGCCCAGGAAGCGGTAGTTCAGCGGGTTGCGAATCAGGGCGAAGTACGTGTCGCCGTAGCCGAAGGCCAGCGGATGGGTGTTGTCGAGCTGCACGCGGTACACGCTGCCCTGCACCACTTCTTCGGCTTCTTCGCGCTCGGAGTTGCCGTAGCGGCGCAGGAGTTTGTAGGGGTTGGCTTTTTCGTCTTTCTTGATGGCCACCGAATCGACGGCCTTGGTCTTGAGCAGGAAGTCTTTCTTGTTGGAAAGCATTTTGGCGGCGCCTTCCATGGCGATGAGCTTGCCGCCGTCACGCACCCACGCCTTGAGGTTTTCCATGTTACGGTCGTTGTACACGTCGGTGTAGCTGCCGTTGGGCAGAATAAGTACATCGTACTTCTGCAAGGACACCCGGCTGAGGTAGTCGGTGCCGAGCACCGTGAGCGGATAGCCCAATTGCTGCTCGAAGAAGTGCCATACCTCGCCGAAGGCCGTGCCATCGACGCCCGGGCCAGCTACTACGGCCACATTGGGCTGCTTCACAAAGTGAACCGTGCCCGAACCCAAGTCGCGCCCAGAAGTGGAAAAACCCGATTTTACAGCCGTGACCACCGTGCCGGCCGAGTCGGCCTGGGCACGCACCACTTGGTCGAAGCGGGCGCCCATGGCCTCGTTGCCGGTGCGCGTGATGACCAGCGTGCCGGGGGCGTACTTCTGGCCTTCCGATTCGAATTCTTTTTCCGCGTAGCGCACCTTCACTTTTTGCTGCAGCAGGCGGCTCAGGAAGCGCACGTCCTGCAGGCTGTTCCAGCGAGCCAGGTAGGCGTAGGGCCGGTCGGTGCTGGCGGCGGCGCTGCCGCGCACGGTGGCCGGGCTAGGAGCGGCGCCCGAAGCATCGAGACGGCCGGCCACGGCGTAGGCTTTCACGCCAAAGGCGTAGGGCAGGGCCCAGGAAGTGATGTCGTAGGTGAGCGAGTCTTCGAGCTGGGCGCGGGGCTCAAACAGCACCTTTACCAGCGTCGACTTGGGCTGGTACATGCTCACCACCACGTCGCGCGGCTCAATCTGCACGGTTTCGGTTTTGCCGGAGGTGTAGTTGTAGCCTTTGGTTTTGGCGCGCTTCGAGGCATACCCGTAGCTGATTTGGTTGCGCTCGAGATACTGCGTGAGGGAGCGGAGCTGGCCCGGGTCGTTGCCGGCGGCCGACAGCACGTAGCTCTTGTACTGACCCTGGGGCTTGCTCTGGGCCGTGGCGAAGTATGCCTGGAACTCGCGCAACAGGTCATCGTGCCGCTCGGCCGTGGCCTGGATGGTGGCACGGCTGGCCGCGTGGTGGTGGGCAATGCGCTGGCCCAGGGTGAGGGTGTCGCCGTCGAGCCGCGAATAGGCTACGCCGGCCGGGCCTCCGCCGCCTTGCTCATAGGTCATGCCGATGGCGCCGTTGAAGCTGGGCCAGGTATCGCCGTAGGTGGGCGCAAACAGGTCGTAGGTTTCGCGGGTGAAATACAGCCAGTTGTTCTTGTCGAACGCCACCTTGTTGTAGTCGCCCAGCACGTCCTGAAACTTGCGCTGCCAGGGCGTAATGTCGGCGTGGTAAGGCTTGGCAGCTGGCGAAAAGTAGTAGGAGTTGTTGGGCCCCATTTCGTGGAAGTCGGCGTGCACGGCCGGGAGCCACTGGTTGTAGAGCACAATGCGCTGCTTGGTTTCCTGCTGGGTTTGCCAGGCCCAGTCGCGGTTCAGGTCGAAGTAGTAGTGGTTGAAGCGGCCGCCGGGCCAGGGCTCGTGGTGCTCCCAGGAATCGGGATTGGCATTCGGCGACTGGTTGCGCACGCGGTTGTACCAGTTGCCGTAGCGGTCGCGGCCGTCGGGGTTCACGCAGGGGTCCACGATGACGACCGTGTTCTTGAGCCAGTCCTGCATCTGCTGGTCCTGCGGGTTGGCCAGGTCGTAGAGCACCTGCATCACCGCTTCCGACGACACGGCTTCGTTGCCGTGCACGTTGTAGCTCAACCAGCACACGGCGGGCTGCTGGCGCTGGCCGTTGCCTTTTTCCAGCCCCGCGAGCTTGAGATTGTTGTGGCGCACGTCTTCGAGGCGGCCAAAATTGTCGGCACTGGCAATTTCCACCACTTCCAGCGGCCGATGCTCGTAGGTGCTGCCGTAGCGCACCAGCTTCATGCGGCTGGGCGTGTGGGCCACCACATGGTCTACGTAGCGCAAAATCTGAGCGTGGGGCGTGAACTGCGTGCCCAGCTTATAGCCCAGGAACTGGTCGGGGGTGAGCAGGGGGCCGGAGTCGGTGGCCGTTTGGGCCTGGCTTGGCAGCGACAACAGCGTGAGCAACGCTACGCTCCAACTGCGTATGGTACGGCCCACCAAGGGCCGAGGAGTAAGTAAATGATTGGGAGCCATTGAAAAATTATCAGAATATACCAGAGCAAAAAACGCGAGAATTGCCCGTCACAAAGATGCATTAGCGACGGGTTTACAATGGCTTTTTCGGGCACCGCTTTCATTTGTCTGTCATGCTGAGCCCACGAAGCATCTTATCAGGTCAGCTCAATTCGTTCAGCCGTGATAAGATGCTTCCTGCGTTAGCATGACAAAAGGGTGAGGCTCAAGCTTAAAAAGCAAAAAAGCCCGCTGCGCAATGCAGCGAGCTTTTTCAGCTCAATTTAATGTGGGTGATTACACCACCACGTTAACCATGCGGCCGGGCACCACAATCACCTTCTTGGCCGATTTGCCTTCGCCGAAACGGGCCAGGAAATCCGTGGACAGCACGCCAGTTTCAATCTCGGCGGCCGTGGCCGTGGCGGGAAACTGCAGCTGCTCGCGCACCTTGCCGTTGATGGCAATTGGATACGTCACGGTGTCTTCCACCAGGTACTCCTGGCGGAACTCGGGGTAGCGGGCACTGCTGATGCTGCCGGCCTCGTGGCCCAATTCCTGCCACAGCTCCTCGGCCAGGTGCGGCGCATACGGGGAGAGCAGAACCACCAGCGGCTCCAGAATGGCGCGTTTGTGCGAGTTGAGGGCCGTCAGCTCGTTCACGGTAATCATGAACATGCTCACCGAGGTGTTGAAGCTGAACTTCTCGATGTCTTCCTGTACCTTCTGAATGGCCCGGTGCAGAACTTTCAGCTCGGCGGGCGTGGCTGGCTCGTCGGTCACGGCCAGCGCACCGTCTTCGGGATGGAAGAGGCGCCAGAGCTTCTTGAGGAACGTGGCCACGCCGCTGATGCCGTTGGTATTCCAGGGCTTGTATTGCTCCAGCGGGCCCAGGAACATTTCGTAGAGACGCAGGGCATCGGCGCCGTATTTGCCAATCAGCACGTCGGGGCTCACCACGTTGTACTTCGACTTCGACATCTTCTCGATTTCGACTCCGCACACGTAGGTGCCGTTGTCTTCTAGGATGAATTCAGCGTTTTCGTACTCGTCGCGCCACTTTTTGAAGGCTTCGATATCGAGCACATCATTCTCCACGATGTTCACGTCGGCGTGAAGAGGAGTAAAAAGCGGATTGCCAAATTGAGCACTGGCGCCAGAACCGTCCTCACCAACTGGTGCTGCAAGCTTGCCAACAATTTCTCTCAGGCGAGCACGAACAATTCCTTTTTTGTCCTTTAACAGTTCGTATGGATTCTCGGCCGCGGTGAATTGGTCGTAGATGCTTTTTGAAACAAATACTAAAGGGCCATTCACGCTTTGCGATTGTCCAGTTGCGTCGGGCTGGGAAAAAGTCAAATTCATGCGGTACACAAAGTTTGAGCGGCCCAGAATCATGCCCTGGTTAATCAGCTTCTGGAATGGCTCATTGCCGCTCACGAGGCCCAGGTCCTTCAGGAACAGGTACCAGAAACGGGCGTAGAGCAAGTGGCCGGTGGCGTGCTCGGCCCCGCCCATGTAGAGGTCTACGGTACCCCAGTATTGCTCGGCTCCTTCGCCTACGAAGCGGACTTCGTTAGTAGGGTCCATGTAGCGCAGGTAATACCACGACGAGCCAGCCCAACCGGGCATGGTGCTCAATTCGTAAGGATACTGACCGCGGTAGAGCCAGTTTTGGGCGCGGCCCAGCGGCGGCTCGCCGGTTTCGGTGGGCTTGTATTCGCTGATTTCGGGCAGTACCAGGGGCAGGTCGCTTTCGGCGATGCCGTAGGCGGTGCCGTCCTTGTAGTAAATCGGGATGGGCTCGCCCCAGTAGCGCTGGCGGCCGAAAATAGAATCGCGCAAGCGGAAATTGACCTTGCCCCGGCCCAAGCCCTTTTCTTCGAGGTAGGCAATGAGCTTCTGGGTGGCCTCTTTGTAGGTGAGGCCGTTAATAACGCCGGAGTTGATGTAGCGGCCTTCCTTGGTGGGGTCGGCTTGCTCATCGAGGCCCTGCTGCGCATCGGAAATGGCGGGAATGGGCAGGCCGAAGTGCTTGGCAAACACGTAGTCGCGCTGGTCGCCACTGGGCACGGCCATCACGGCGCCGGTGCCGTAGCCGGCCAGCACGTAGTCGGCCAACCATATTTGCACAGGCTCCTGGTTCACGGGGTTTAGGCCGTAAGCGCCAGTGAAGACGCCGGATACGGTTTTGGTATCGGCCATCCGGTCCCGCTCCGAGCGGCGCTTGGTGGCGGCGATGTACTCGTCCACGGCGGCGCGTTGGGCTGGCGTGGTCAGCTCGTCTACCAGCTCGTGCTCAGGGGCCAGCACCAGGAAGGTGGCACCGTAGATGGTGTCCACGCGCGTGGTGTAGACCTTGATTTGGGCGTTTTCGTGGCCTTGTACCTGGAAGGTCACTTCGGCGCCGATGCTTTTGCCAATCCAATTGCGCTGCATTTCCTTTACCGCATCGGGCCAGTCGATGGTGTCGAGGCCCTGGAGCAGGCGGTCGGCGTAGGCGGTGATGCGCAGGTTCCACTGGGGCATGAGGCGGCGCTCAACGGGGAAGCCGCCGCGCTCGGAGAGGCCGTCTTTCACTTCGTCGTTGGAGAGCACCGTGCCCAAGCCCGGGCACCAGTTCACGTAGGTGTCCTGCTGGTAGGCAAGGCGGTAGGGGTGCACGGCGGCCAGCTTCTGCTGCTCAGTGAAGAGCTGCCACTGCCCGGCGCTGAACACCTGGCGCTCGTCGGCATCGCCGGCGGCGTTGATGCCTTCGCTGCCGCGCTCGGCAAAGCGGGCGGTGAGTTCCGTCAGCGGCTCGGCCTTGTTCGTATCGAGGTTGTACCAGGAGTTGAACAGCTTGAGGAAAATCCACTGCGTCCACTTGTAATAGCCAGGGTCGGAGGTGCGCACTTCGCGGCTCCAGTCGTAGCTGAAGCCCAGGCTGCTGAGCTGCTTAATGTAGGTTTCGATGTTTTGCTCAGTGGTGAGCGCCGGGTGCTGGCCCGTCTGGATGGCGTACTGCTCGGCGGGCAGGCCGAAGGAGTCGAAACCCATGGGATGCAGCACGTTGAAGCCCTGCAGGCGCTTGTAGCGCGTCACGATGTCGGAGGCGATGTAGCCCAACGGATGGCCCACGTGCAAACCCGCCCCGGAAGGGTAAGGAAACATGTCGAGCACGTAGTATTTGGGCTTTTCGGAGTGGTTGGCGGCCTTGTACGTGCTATGGGCTTTCCAATGGGCCTGCCACTTCTTTTCAATTTCTTCGGGACGGTATGCGGGCATTTTGCGCGGAGTTTATTCGAGGCAAAGGTAGGACGTAGAGAAAGTAGGGCGAACTTTGTTGGAGGTCGGCAGAACGTCGTCGACCAACTAAAACAAGTAGAACGTCATGCTGAGCGTAGCCGAAGCATCTCGCTCGCATCGTTGAGCTAGTTGGATTACTGCCACACGCGAGATGCTTCGGCTACGCTCAGCATGACGTTCTAAGTAGAAAAAAGCCGCTATCTCGCCGCCCATGGCCCGCATCCCCAAAGAACTAGTTGACCACATTATTCAAACTGCCGACATCGTAGAAGTGGTCGGCGACTTTGTGCAGCTCAAGCGCAAGGGGCAGAATCTGTGGGCGCCGTGCCCGTTTCACAACGAAAAATCCCCATCATTCTCCGTAAACCCGGCCAAGTCACTGTACAAGTGCTTCGGCTGCGGCAAGGCCGGCGGCGTGGTGCAATTTGTGATGGACGTGGAGGGCACCAGCTACGTGGAGGCCCTGAAATACCTGGCCAAAAAGTACGCCATTGAGGTTGAGGAGGAGGAAAAAACGCCTCAGCAGCAGCTGGAGCAAAACGAGCGGGACTCCCAATTCATCGTTTCCGACTTCGCTAAAAACCACTACCACCGCTTGCTGCTCAATTCCGAGGAGGGCATGAGCATCGGCTACGGTTACCTCAAGGAGCGCGGCCTGAACCTGAGCACTATCCAAACCTTTGAGTTGGGCTACTCGCTCGACAGCTGGGACGATTTGATGAAAGCCGCCGAGAAAGCCGGCTACGACAAAAAGTATCTGGAGAAATCCGGCCTCATCGTTACCAAAACCGACGACCAGGGCCACGACACCGGTCGGCGCTACGACCGGTTTCGGGGCCGGGTGATGTTCCCGATTCACAACATCAGCGGCCGGGTGGTGGGCTTTGGGGCCCGCACCCTCAAGCGCGATGATAAGATGGCGAAGTACCTCAACTCGCCAGAGTCTGACATTTACCACAAGTCGGATGTGCTGTATGGCTTGTTTCAGGCCCGCCAGGCCATCCGGACAGAGGAGGTGTGCTACCTCGTGGAAGGCTACCTCGACGTGCTCAGCCTCCACCAGGGCGGCATCAAGAACGTGGTGGCCTCGTCGGGCACCTCCCTCACCGAAGGCCAAATCCGTTTAATCAAGCGGTATTCCGATAACGTAACGGTGCTCTACGACGGCGATGCGGCCGGCATCAAGGCCTCGCTGCGCGGCACCGACCTGCTGCTCGAAGGCGGCCTGAACGTGCGTGTGGTGCTCTTCCCCGACGGCGACGACCCCGACAGCTACATCCGCAAAGTGGGCGACCAGCGCTTTGCCGACTACATCGAGAAAAGCAGCCAGGACTTCATCACCTTCAAAACCACGCTGGTGGCCCGCGAGGCCAGCAACGACCCGGTGAAGAAGGCCGAAGCTATCCGCGACGTGCTCCATAGCATTGCCAAAGTGCCCGACGCCATCAAGCGGCAGGTGTTTCTGCAGCAGACTTCGGCCACCTTTGGCATTGATGAGCAGGTACTCATCACCGAATACAACAAGCTGGTGAAAGCCCCGGCCGCCAAGCCCAGCGGCAGCTACGGCAGCGGCAACGCCGGCAATTACGGCAACGGCGCCGGCAGTGCCAACACCGGCTACCCGCCCAGTAGCAGCTCAGGCCAGCCCCGGCCCGCTCCGGCCGCCCGGCCCATGAGCGACGAGGAAGAGGCCGAGATGCTGATGTACGGCGGCCACGAAGCCTCTGTAGAGGTACTCGGGGCCGGCGCTACGTTCCAGCCGGCTAAAGCCGCCGAGCAAGACGAGGACCTGCCCGACATGCTAAAAGTCTGCGAGCGGGAGGTGCTGCGTCTGCTCGTGCTTTATGCCGGCCGCGAAGTCGAGGAGGAAATCAGCGTGGCTGCTTACCTGTTGGGCCAGCTCGGCGAAACGCCCCTGACTCACCCGCTCTTTGCCGAGATGTGGGAAATGTGCCGGCAGGAGCTCCTGGCCAACCGCTTCCCCGACGCGCGCCTGCTGGCCCAAAACGAGCGCGCCGACATTCGCCACCTCATCACCGACCTGGCCACCGAGCGCTACGAAATCAGCCCCAACTGGCGCACCAAGGAAATCTACGTCTTCAACGAAGTAGACATGCCCAAGCTGGCCTGCGACAACGCTGTGCTGCGCCTCAACAAGGTGCACGTGCAGCGCGAACTGGACATCTGCCTCGACCGCCTGCGCCACCCCCTGGAAGACGCCGAAATGTTCGAAATCCTCGGCGATATCAAACGGCTCAAG
Source organism: Hymenobacter plasmatis (assembly GCF_020711255.1). GTDB lineage: Bacteria > Bacteroidota > Bacteroidia > Cytophagales > Hymenobacteraceae > Hymenobacter. The sequence continues at coordinate 159,622 of NZ_JAJFAW010000008.1, read as the reverse complement.
GAGCTGGACAATGAGCTTGGGGCGTTGCTTGGCACCGTGGTGGCACGCGGGGCGTAACTTCATGCCCGTTAACAACGAGTATTTCTCCCGCGGCTCGCTAGCTGGAGACGGCACCGGCATGGGGCCAGCGGCTGTTATATAGTACTTGTTATATGGGCATATGTTAAAGCAAGCCAACATCAACCGCATCATTCTGGCCATCGTGCTCACGGTTTCCAGCTTGGTTATCGGCATCGCTGGCTTTATGGCTATTGAGCACTTTAGCCTGGTCGATGCTTTTTATATGACCGTCACCACGGTATCCACGGTGGGCTACGGCGAAGTGCATCCCTTGTCCACGGCGGGGCGCATTTTCGTGTCGTTCTACATCCTCTACAATCTTATTGTAGTAGCCTACCTCGTGTCGGTACTCTCCACCTTTATCTTTGACGGCGAGCTGCGTAAACTTTTCAAAATGTACCGAACCGACCAGGAAATCAAGCGTTTTAGCGGCCACATCATCGTTTGCGGTTTTGGTCGCAACGGGCGCAAGGCGTTTCAGGAGCTTCGGCTCAACGGGGCCCGCGTGGTGGTGGTCGAGCAAGACGAGCAGCTGATGAAAAGCCTCACCGAGGGCCGCTCCGGCGAAGATTACGACGGCGACGGCGTGGCCGGCGGCAAGATTTTTACGGTGGTGGGCGACGCCACCAACGACAGCATATTGCAGCAGGCGGGCGTTGAACGGGCTTCGGCGCTCATTACGGCCCTGCCCAAGGATGCCGACAATGTTTTTGTGGCGCTTTCGGCCCGGGCGCTCAACCCGCACCTGAAAATCATTGCCCGCGCTTCCTATAAGTCATCGGAAAGCAAGCTTATCTCGGCTGGCGCCGACTCCGTGGTGATGCCCGACGAAATCGGCGGTTCGCACATGGCCAACCTGGTAGTACGCCCCGAAGTCATCCGTTTCCTTGACCTGATTTCGGGGCTCAGCGCAGATAAGCTGCGGCTCGAAGAAATGAATTTCAGCCAGATGCGGGAGGATTTACACGGCCGCAGCATTCGGGAGCTAGATGTGCGTTCCATCACCGGGGCCACCATCATCGGTCTGCGCCAGGCCGACGGCACGCTGCTGGTGAGCCCGCCTGTTGGATATATTCCGGTCCCTGGCGACGTGCTGCTGCTGCTCGGCAGCGAGGAGCAAATCGAAACGTTTGAAGTCCGGTTCCGGCAGTTGTAAATTAATCGGAAGCTAAAAACTCCTCATTACCCAGGAGGAGAGTCTGCCGTTCTTCTACTTGCTGCGCGCCTACCTTTGCAGGGCCTATGCACATTCTGCAACTCTGCCCCCGTGTTCCGTATCCGCTGCATACCGGGGGAGCCATTGCCATGTACGATGTGCCGGCCGGGCTGGTCCGGGCTGGTCACCGGGTTACGATGCTGGCCATTAACACCCCCAAGCACCACCAGCCAGCCGATTCGCTGGAACACCTCGGGCCCAATTTCCGCCTGGTAACGGTGGACGTGAACACGAATATTTCTGCTTCCAAGGCCCTGAAAAACCTGCTGCTGAGCCGCCAGCCTTACAATGTTGAGCGGTTTATCAGCGCGGAGTTTGGGGAAAAGCTCCTTGAGATTCTGCGCACTGAGGAAGTAGACGTGGTGCAAATGGAAGGCACATTTGTGGCCTGGTACGCCGAGTTCCTAAATCGCCAGCACCGTGCCAATTTCCGCGTGCCGCCCTTGGTTTTGCGGGCTCATAACGTGGAATACACCATCTGGCAGATGCTGGCCAAGCGTGAATTGAATCCACTCAAGCGGTTCTTCCTTGGCACGATGGCAGCCCGACTCGAGAATTTTGAACGCCGGCATTTAACCCAGTTCGACGCCGTGGCTGCCATTACCGACGACGATGCCCAGCGCCTACGAGCCCTGGGCTGCCCGGAGCCGGTGCTTTTCATCCCGGCCGGAGTTGAGCTAACCCGCTTCGTGCCCGACCCCGCCATTGCGGTAAAGCCCCGCACCTTGTTCATGATCGGCTCCCTGAATTGGATGCCGAACCTGGAGGGCCTGGAATGGCTGCTGCGCGAAGTATGGCCCACTTTCCACGCGGAGGTGCCCGATGTGGAGCTGCATGTAGCCGGCAGTGGCACCCCCACCAGCCTGCGCGCGCCCCGCACCGACAATGTCATTGTGCACGGCTTTGTGGAATCGGCTTCGGCCTTCATGCAGCAGTACGAGCTGATGCTGGTGCCGCTGCTCAGCGGGGGCGGCATGCGTATCAAAATCATCGAGGGCATGGCCCTGGGCAAACCAGTGCTGAGCACCCCACTAGGGGCCGAAGGCATCGCCGTGCGCGACGGCCACGACCTGCTGCTGCGCGACTCAGCCACCGCCTGGCTGGAGGCGCTACGTGCCTGGGCCCGCGGTGAACTGCCCACTGCAGCAATCGGCGCCGCCGCAGCTCACACCGCCGCCGACCTGTACGATAACCGCCGCGTGACCCAGCGATTTGTGGACCTGTACGAGCGGCTGCAGCCGGTAGAAGCCTGATGGTGCTGGCCCTGCTCTTGCTTGTGTTTTGGGGCAGCTTGCTGCTGGTGGCGCACACGTATGTGCTATTTCCGGTGCTGCTGGAAAGGCTGGCGCGGGGCCGGCGCCAGAACCAGAACGTGTACCGCCCGGCCGCGGCCAACCTGCCCGCAGTCGATATCCTGCTGGCCGCGCACAATGAGGAGGCTGTGATTGAAGAGAAAATTCGCTCCACGTTTGCCACCACGTACCCGCTCGACCGGCTGCGGCTGCTCGTGGGGTCGGATAATTCCTCGGACCGCACCAATGCCCTGCTCACGGCCCTGAGCCGCGAGTTTCCGCAGCTCCACTTCGAGGCCTACGGTGAGCGCATGGGCAAGCCCGGCGTCATCGAAAACCTGGCCCAACAAGCCACGGCACCTGTGCTGGTGCTGACGGATGCCAACGTGTTTTTTGCGCCCGACACGCTGTACCACCTCGTGAAGCATTTCCAGTGCACAGAAATTGGGCTGGTGGGCGGGCACATTATCAACCCCGAGCATCGGGCAGAGGGGATTTCCGGGCAGGAGAAGGCGTATTTGGAGCGCGAAAACCTGATTAAGTACCAGGAGGGTGTGGTGTGGGGCAGCATGATGGGCGCCTTCGGGGGCTGCTTTGCGGTGCGGCGCGCGTGCTACTACCCCGCTCCGGCCGATTTTCTGGTCGATGATTTCTACATCACCCTAGCGGTGCTGCGCGATGGCTACCACGCCATCAACGAGCTGGAAGCTGTGTGCTACGAAGACGTATCAGACCGCTTGCCCGAGGAGTTTAGGCGCAAAGCCCGCATTTCGGCCGGCAATTTTCAGAATTTGAAAGAGTTTCGGGCGCTGCTTTTGCCGCCTTGGCGGGGAGTAGCGTTTGCGCTCTGGTCGCATAAGGTGTTTCGCTGGTACACGCCGCTGCTGCTGCTCACGCTGCTGGCCGCTACGGTTGGGCTGGTGGTGAGCGGGGGCGGGTGGTTTTATCAGTTGGCGCTGGCCGGGCAGCTGGGGCTGCCGCTGCTGCTGCTGCTGGATGTGGCCCTGCGCCGCGCGGGGCGGCACTCGCGCCTGCTGCGGTTTATCACCCACTTCTACAGCATGAACGCGGCCCTGCTGTTGGGTTACTGGCGTTACTTGCGCGGCATCAAAACCACCGTATGGCAGCCCACGCAACGTTTTCAGCAAGCAAAGTAAATCTGACCAACTTCTGCGGTCCCGTTCGGGTTATGCACGCAGAGTTGGCCGCATCCCACCACCCACTGACACTACAAAATGCTTGATACCATCGAATCCGCCATTGCCGATATCCGGGCCGGCAAGGTCGTAATCGTTGTCGACGACGAGGACCGCGAAAATGAAGGCGACTTTATCTGCGCCGCCCGCTGCGCCACGCCCGAAATCGTGAACTTTATGGCCACCCACGGCCGCGGTCTGGTTTGCGCCTCCCTGCCCGAAGGCCGCTGCGAAGAGCTGGGCCTCGACCTGATGGTGGGCCACAACACAGCCCTGCACGCCACCCCCTTCACCGTATCGGTCGATTTGCTGAAGAACGGCGTGACTACGGGTATCTCGGCCTCCGACCGCAGCAAGACCATCCTGGCCCTCATTGACCCCAACACCAAGCCCGAGGAGCTGGGTAAGCCCGGCCACATTTTCCCCCTCAAAGCCCGCAAAGAAGGCGTATTGCGCCGCGCCGGTCACACCGAAGCCGCCGTCGACCTGGCCCGGCTGGCTGGGTTCGAACCGGCGGGGGTTTTGGTAGAAATCCTGAAGGAGGACGGCGAAATGGCCCGCCTGCCTGATTTGGAAATCGTAGCCAAAAAATGGGACCTGAAGCTGATTTCGGTGCAGGACCTCATCAAGTACCGCTTGGCCAAGGAAAGCCTCATCCACCGCGATATCTCGGTGAAAATGCCAACCGAGTGGGGCGATTTCGACCTCTATGCCTACACTCAGCGCAGCAACGGCGTGCAGCACCTGGCCCTGGTGAAGGGCGACATCAGCGGCCCCGAGCCGGTGCTGGTGCGGGTGCACAGCTCCTGCGTTACCGGCGACATCTTCGGCTCTTGCCGCTGCGACTGCGGCCCCCAGCTGCATCAGGCCATGCGCCAGATTGAGCGCGAGGGCCGCGGCGTGGTTGTGTACATGAACCAGGAAGGTCGCGGCATCGGCCTCATCAACAAGCTCAAAGCCTATAAGCTGCAGGAGCAGGGCCGCGACACCGTGCAGGCCAACGAAGACCTGGGCTTCAAGGGCGACGAACGCGACTACGGCGTGGGCGCTCAAATTCTGCGCGACCTCGGCATCACGGAAATGCGCCTGCTCACTAACAACCCCCGCAAGCGCACCGGCCTCGTCGGTTACGGTCTCGAAATCGTGGATACACTGCCCATCGAAATAAACTCGAACCCCCATAATGAGGCCTACCTCGCCACCAAGCGTGATAAAATGGGGCACGACATCATGCGCAAAGTGACGAGCGACGAGCCCGAAGCGGCGTAGTCCACCTGTCATTGCGAGGCCGTAGGCCGTGGCAATCCGTCCTGTAAAAGCCAGACATTCTTTAAAACGACAAGCCCCGGTACTGCGCAGTACCGGGGCTTGTCACATTATTAGGCTAGTCGCTGAGAACAGGACGGATTGCTTCGCTCTACTCGCAATGACAGATTGCTTAGACTGTAATTCCCGCCAGCTGCTGCCGCAGCATGGTGAGCAACGACTGGGCGGCGTATTCCACGTTTAGCGCCCGGCCGCGGTCGAGGACGTATTCCTTGCTGATGGTCTGGCTGGCGTCCGCGTAGGCCAGGCAGACGGTGCCGACTTTCTTGGTGTCGGTAGCGCCGCCGGGGCCGGCGATGCCGCTGGTGGCCACGGCTACGTCCACGCCCAGGCGCTGGCGGGCGCCCTCGGCCATTTCCCGCACGGTGGCTTCGCTCACAGCACCGAATTGGGCCAGGGTTTCGGATTTTACGCCGAGCTCCTGCTGCTTGATGTCGTTGTGGTAGGCCACGATGCTGCCCCGGAAATATTCTGAGCTGCCCGGCACGCTGGTGATGCGGTGGGCCACAAGGCCGCCCGTACAGCTCTCGGCGGTACCGATGGTGAGGTTGCGAGCCAGCAATAATTGGCCGATGGCCGCTTCCAGCGTGGTTTCTTCTTCGGCAAAAATAAACTCGCCGATACGTTCGCGCAGGGCCGGGAGCAGGGCCAGCATGCGGCCGCGCAGGTTGGGCTGGCCGTCGTCGGTGCCGGTGAGGCGCAGGCGCACAGCCCCGAAGCTGGGCAGGTACGCCAGCTTGATGTTGGGCGGCAGGGCATCTTCCCAATCGGCAATTTTCTGAGCCAAAAATGACTCACCCAAGCCAGCGGTCATCACCACCACATGCTCGATGGGGGCTAGGTGAAATTGCGCCTGGAGGCGCGGCAGGACGTGGTCCGTCATCAGCCGTTTCATCTCAAACGGCACGCCGGGCATGCTCACGAACACCGTGCCCTGGTCGTTAAACCACATGCCCGGGGCCGTGCCCACGGCGTTATGCAACACTTCGCAGTTGGCCGGTACCAGTGCCTGCTGGCGGTTCACGTCCAGCATGGGCCGCTGGAAGCGCTTGAAAATTTCTTCTACGTGGTGCAGCGTGGGCTCGTGCATCACCAGTTCGGTGTTGAAGTAGCGGGCCAGTACGTGCTTGGTGAGGTCGTCTTTGGTGGGGCCCAGGCCGCCCGTGATGAGTACCACCTGCGCGCGCTGCCGGGCCTGGTCCAGGGCCGCTACTATTTCATCGGCCCGGTCCGATACCGATGAAATCTGCCGCACGCGCAAGCCTATTTTAGCCAGCTCCTGGCCCATAAAGGCCGAATTGGTGTCCACCACCTGGCCATATAGCAGCTCATCGCCAATGGTCATGATTTCGACATCGGGCGGCGCGGCCTGTAAGGGTTGGGCAGAAGCAGGAGCTTGAATTGGGGCAGGGGTGGGCATAGGGAGGAGGTTAAAAATAGGTTTGGCCGCAAAATTGTCTTCAATTTGCATACGCGGCGGTCCAAGGACAGTCATAGGGGCCATCCGGTTTTCCCGCCGCAGCTGTTTATTACATGTTTACTCGCATCGCCAGCGCCCTGTTGGTAGCCGGCCTACTGGCCACTTCGGCCCCGGCTGCCCACGCGCAAACTACTGCCGCCAAAAAAGCTGCTGCCACGAAAGCCGCTGCTGCTAAAACCGCCGCTGCCAAGAAAGCTGCTGGCACGAAAGCTGCCGCCGCTAAAACGGCCGCTGCCAAAGCTACTGCCGCAAAAGCTACTGCCGCAAAAGCTGCGGCTGCCAAAGACGCGGCCGCAGCTGCCGCTGCCAAAGCGGCCGCAGCTACACCACCGCCCGCACCCCTCACCGAGGCCCAGGCCAGCGCCGGCATCAAGGATGCCCTCAATAAGGGCATCATTAAAGCCGTACAGTTTGCATCGGAGCCGGATGGCTTCAACCTCAACGACGACATCCACATTCCGTTTCCCGAGGATGCTATTCTGATGAAAACGACCCTGAGCCGGATTCCGGGCATGAATACGCTGATTAACACCTTTGAAACTCAGCTCAACCGTGCCGCCGAGGCAGCGGCGCCCAAGGCCAAGGATATTTTCCTTAATGCCCTGGCCAACATCAGCATCACTGATGCGCTGTCGTTAGTTACCAGTAGCTCCACCGATGCGGCCACGCAGTTTTTGCGCAAGTCTACCGAGGCCCAGCTGATTGCCGCGTTCAAGCCCGATATCAGCGCGGCCATCGACCAGGTGGGCGCTGAAAAGGCGTATGCCAAGATGACCAGCCAGTACAACCGTATTCCGCTGATGACGCCCGTGCAAACCGACCTCTCGGCCTATACCACCCAAAAAGCCGTGGATGGCCTGTTCATCCTATTGGCCCAGGAGGAAGGCAAAATCCGGAAAAACCCCGCTGCCCGCACCACCGACATCTTGAAGCAGGTTTTTGGCCGCAAATAAGCCCGTTAAGTGCAACTTAGTTATACAAAAAGCCCCGGCTCAATATTGAGCCGGGGCTTTTTGTATGGGTGCTTTATAAACTGCACGGATTAATAATCGTCGCTGTCGAAGCTGCTGCCGCGGCGGCTTCCGCGGCCGCTGCTGTAGCCTTCGTCGGCCTCATCGTCATCGTCGTCGGCGAAGTCATCCTCTTCGTCGTCGAGGCTGGTGAACGCGCCGCGGTCGGCGTTTTCGGCGCGCTCGGCTTCCACAAACTCTTCTTCCGTCATGTTGGCCAGGTCCAGGGCTTCGTCGTGCGAGGAGCCCGTGTCGGTCCACATCAGGTAGTCGGCGTATTTGGCCGAGAGTCGGTCTTCAGAGGTGCCGATGGCGGCAGCGCCGCCTTTGGCAGCATAGGTATCCAGGTCGTCGTCGTCGAGCAAGTCGTCGTCCAGGTCTTCGTGGTCAATCATGGCCGGGGCGGGATTAAGTTGAGTTGAAGGTATGTGCCTTAGGTGGCCGCGAAGATACGGAGCCAGCGAATTTCCAGCTGAATATTTACCGGGTTACGGACTTGAAAAACGGTAGCTCAATGGCTGCTTCTGGCTTTTTAGCGCGTCCGGTCAGCCCTTGCTCAAGTCAAATTACCAGGCAATTGCAGCCTTGGCAAAGCAGGATTATACCACCCGAATATTTTGGAAATCCGTCACCAACAATTGCTCGTCGCAGAAGGCATATTCTGCCGGCACGTTGGAGCTAAGCAGCAGGGTACGCCCTGCGCGGGTGGCTTGCACGTGCTCCTGGTACCAGGCCACGCCGGTGGTATCGAGGTTGGTAGTGGGCTCGTCGAGTAGCAGCATAGGCGCATTGGCATAGAGCGCCATGGCCAGCTTTAGCCGCTGCTTCATACCCGACGAAAACTCACGCACCAGCTGGTGGCGGGATTTCTCCAGGTACATCAGCCCAATTAGTTTGTCGTTGGTCATGCCCGGGCGCAAGGCCTTGAAGCGGGTGTGGAAGTGCAGCATTTCCAGCAGCGTCAGCTCTTCCAGCAGCTCAAGATAGGGCGCCGCGTACGCCAGGTGCTGCGGCAATTCCTCCACAGCTACCGTACGCCCCGCCAGTGAGTACGCCAAAGTGCCCTCAGTAGCCAGCAATTGACCCGAAATGGTGTTGAGCAGCGTGCTTTTGCCCGCCCCGTTGGGCCCGAGCACAGCGGTGGCGCTCCCGGGCCGGAACGTGCGCGTGAGGCCGCGATAAATCCAGTCGCGCTGGAAGCGCTTGCCCAGGCTGGTGGCTACAATCTGCATGGCAGCGTGGGTTATTCCGCTTCGCTGCCGTCCGTGCGGCCCCGCTTGGGCCCTTTGATGATGCCGCGCGTGGCTGCCCGCACAAAGCTCACGGCGATTTCGCGCTCGGGTGATGCCGGCAGTTCGCGCTCAATCTGAGCCAAGGCATCCTGGGTATTAAAGCCGCCCAAAAACAGCGTTCGGTACAACTGCTGCACCAGGTTGATGGCGTCCTCGGTGAAACCGCGGCGGCGCAGGCCCACCGAGTTGGCCCCGGCGTAGGACAGCGGCTCGCGGCCGGCTTTCACAAACGGCGGCACGTCCTTGCGTACCAGGGAGCCACCCGAAACCATGGCGTGCGCCCCAATCTTGACAAACTGATGTACGGCCGAAGAGCCGCCGATGATGGCGTAGTCGCCAATTTCAACGTGCCCGGCTACCTGCACAGTGTTGGCCAGAATGCAGTGGTTGCCGATAATGCAGTCGTGGGCCACATGCACGTAGGCCATGAGCAGGCAGTGGCTGCCCACGCGGGTTTCGCCGCGGTCAACAGTGCCGCGGTTCACGGTCACGCATTCCCGAATGACGGTGTAGTCGCCAATCACGGCGGTGGTTTGCTCGCCAGCAAATTTCAAATCCTGGGGCACGGCACCCAGCACGGCGCCCGGAAACACCTGGCAGTGCTGCCCAATTCGCGCGCCATTCATGATGGTCACGTTCGGCCCAATCCAGCTACCCTCGCCAATCTCGACATCCGCCGCAATCGTCGTAAACGGCTCCACGGTTACGCCAGGCGCAATACGAGCTGAAGGGTGAATGTAGGCGAGGGGAGAAATCATTCTTTACTTTAATGAAGAATGAGGAATGAAGAATGAGGAATTTGTGGGCAACAAGCGCCGGCTAATTCTTCATTCTTCATTCTTCATTATTAATTCAACTCTAGGCGTCTTTGCGAACAATAGCGGCGCTCATTTCGGCGTCCATCACCACTTTGCCATTCACGAAAGCCTGGCCGCGCATTTTGGCGATGCCACGCTTGATGGGAGCTAACAACTGACAGTGGAATAAGATGGTGTCGCCGGGCAATACTTTTTTGCGGAAGCGGCAGTTTTCGATGCCCAGGAAGTACTGCCAGTAGTTTTCGGGGTCGGGCACAGTGTTCATCACCAGGATGCCGCCGGTCTGGGCCATGGCCTCTACCTGCAGCACACCGGGCATGATGGGGTTGCCGGGGAAGTGGCCCTGGAAGAACGGCTCGTTCATGGTCACGTTCTTCACCGAGGTCACCATCTGGTCGTCGAGGTGGATGATTTTGTCAATCAGCAGGAACGGGTAGCGGTGGGGCAGCACCTGCATGATGCGGTTGATGTCCATCACCGGCTCGCGGTTCATGTCGTACACCGGCACGGGGTTGCTACGGGCTTCGAGCATCTTTTTCTTGATGCGCTTGGCGAAGGCCACGTTGGCCGCGTGGCCGGGCCGGGCGGCCAGAATCTGGCCTTTCAGGGGGCGTCCCACCAAGGCGAGGTCGCCCACGAGGTCGAGCAGCTTGTGGCGGGCGGGCTCGTTTTTGTGGCGCAGGTCCACGTTGTTCAGGATGCCTTCCTTCTTCACCGACACGCGGGGCTTGCCCAGCATTTTGGCCAGCTCGTTGAGCTCGTCGTCGGTTACCACCCGGTCTACTACCACGATGGCGTTGCTCAGGTCGCCGCCGCGGATGAGGTTGTTTTTGTAGAGCATTTCCAGCTCGTGCAAAAAGCAGAACGTACGCGACGAAGCAATTTCATCGCCGAACTGGGCGATGTCGGCTAGCGTGGCGTGCTGCGAGCCCAGTACCGGCGAGTTGTAGTCCACCATCACCGTGAGGCGGTAGTCGGACAGGGGCAGGGCCGCAATTTCCACACCACGGGCATTGTCCACGTAGCGGATGCTCTCGGGGATTTCGTAGTAGTTGCGCAGGGCGTTCTGCTCTTCCAGTCCCACCGTTTCGATGGCCTTGATGAACTCGGCCGACGAACCATCCATAATGGGCGGCTCGGGACCCGAGAGCTGAATCAGCACGTTGTCGAGCTGCAAGCCCACCAGCGCGGCCAGGGTGTGCTCCACCGTGTTAATGCGAGCGCCGTTCTGCTCAATGGTGGTGCCGCGGCTCAGGTCCACTACGTTGTCCACGTCGGCATCCACGATGGGCTGGCCGGGCATGTCCACGCGCTGAAACTTGTAGCCGTGGCCCACGGGCGCGGGGCAAAACGTCATGGTGGCTTCTACGCCCGTGTGCAGTCCGATGCCGCGCACCGTAACGGGCGCCTTGATGGTGTGTTGCTTGTCGTTCATTTCTAAGACTATAGAAGTCAGAAGCTAGGAGCTGGGAGCTAGAAGGCACACGTAATCGGCTTTCTTCATGCTCCCAGCTTCTAGCTCCTAGCTTCCAGGTTACTGCAAAGCTAGGGCTTTTCCGTCGTGCTTTTCGCCTTCTCCAAGCGCTCGACGCGCTGCTCCAGTTCGGGCAGCCGGCGGAAAACGATTTGGGCGCGCTGGTTCTGCTTGAAATCGAAGGCAGTGGAGCCCTGCAGAATCAGGCCTTCCTGCTTCACGTTTTTGCCCACGCCCGACTGGGCCGTGACGGTGGTTTTGTTGGCCAGCGTGACGTGGCCTGCCATGCCCACCTGCCCGGCCAGCACGCAATGGTCGCCGATTTTGGCCGAGCCGGCGATGCCGGTTTGGGAGGCAATGACCGTATGCTGGCCGATTTCTACGTTGTGGGCCAGCTGCACCAGGTTGTCGATTTTGCTGCCCCGGCCCACGCGGGTTGAGCCCAGCGTGGCGCAGTCGATGGTGGCGTTGGCCCCGATGCTCACGTAGTCTTCCAGCACCACGTTGCCAATCTGCGGGATGGCCTTGTAGGAGCCATCGGGCTGCGGGGCAAAGCCGAAGCCATCGGTACCCACTACGGCCCCCGCCTTCACGACGCAAAACTGCCCAATGACCGTGTCGGAATAAATCTTGGCACCCGCGTGGATGATGCTGCCGTTGCCAATCGTGACCCGGTCGCCGATGTAGGCGTGCGGGAAAACCAAAACATTCTCCCCGAGCTTGCAATTATCGCCGATGTAGGAAAATGCACCCCGGTAGTGGCCTGTGCCAATTTCCGAGGTTTCGCCGATGAAGGAAGGTTGCTCCACGCCGCGCTTGCCGGTGCGGGTGGCCTGGGCGTAGAATTCGAGGAGCTGGCTAAAAGCAGAGTAGGGGTCTTCCACCCTAATCAGAGCGGGCTTGATAGCATTCCGCAACTCAAGGCTGCGGCCTACGATGACGGCGGTGGCGCCGGTTTCGTAGAGAAAAGACTCGTATTTGGTATTGGAGAGAAACGTGAGCGAGCCGGCCTGGGCTTCTTCAATCTTGGCCAGGCTGGAAATGGGCTGGGTGGCGTCGCCTTCCACGGTGCCGCCGAGAACTTCGGCGATTTGCTGAACAGTAAATTCCATAGTCCGCAAATTTAGTGGTTGGCAAGCTGAAAAGAACGTCATGCTGAGCGCAGCCGAAGCATCTTTACCGCTTCGTTGAGTCCGTTGGATTAGTGTTGCATTAGAGATGCTTCGGCTGCGCTCAGCATGACGGTCTATAGTTTTTGTGTCAACGCTACACAATCTCCTTGGGGTAGCAGATGTAGAACTTCTCCACGCGCTGGCTCAGGGCGCGGATATTGGGCAGGTCGGAGGCTTCCATCACATTCACCACGTCACCTCTTTTGGTCAGAATCTCAATGGGCTCCTGGCTTTCGGCGTTGTAGGCACTGTTGCTCAGGCGGCCCGGTATCATGAGGAGGGCAGCTTCGGCGGGCGGCAGGTTGAATTTCTCCTCAATCAGCTCCCGAATGCCCAGGCGGAATTCTTCGTCAAACGGCTCGGGCGAAAGCACAATTTTGAGCAGGTTGCGGTTCAAAATGCTTTTAGCGAGGTAGCTGAGCACTTTATCGGGGTGGCCAGCCCAATTTTTTATCGCCGACCAGAAATCGTGGTCGTCGAGCTCCACGAAGTGGCTCAATATTTTATCGTCGCGCTCGAAGTCGGCCAGGGTCACGGCGCGGCCCAGGAAATAGCCCAGGCAGCTGTTGGCGGGCACGTCTACGCCCTGGCGGGCCAAGTCGCGGGCCCGTTGTATCACCCGGATAACCATTTGCTCGGCGCTGGTCACGGTCTTGTGCAGGTACACCTGCCAGTACATCAGGCGGCGGCTCACCAGAAAGTTTTCGACCGAGTACACCGCTTTTTCTTCCAGCACCAGGCGCTCCTCGTGCACGCGCAGCATCTTGATGAGGCGGTCGGCACCGGGGCGGCCTTCTTCCACGCCGGTGTAGAACGAGTCGCGGTTGAGGTAGTCGAGGCGGTCCATGTCGAGCTGACTGCTCACCAGCTGATGGAAAAACGGCCGCTTGTACGTGCCCTTGAACATCTCGATGGCCAGCGTCAGCTTGCCTTCAAATTCCTCGTTGAGCCGTTCCATCAGAAACAGCGAGAGCTGCTCGTGCGGTACATCCTGGAAAATTGCGGTTTCCAGCGCATGGGAGAGGGGGCCGTGGCCCACGTCGTGGAGCAGAATGGCCGTAAGGGCAGCCTCGCCTTCCGCCGCCGAAATCTTTACACCCTTGTCCTTGAGCGTGCGCAGGGCCAACGACATGAGATGCATGGCGCCCAGCGCGTGGTGGAAACGCGTGTGCAGCGCCCCCGGATACACAAACCCCGTGAGGCCCAGCTGCTGAATGCGCCGCAGCCGCTGAAAGTACCGGTGCTCAATGAGGTCAAATAACAGCTCGGTGGGAATGGTGACGAAACCGTAGACCGGGTCGTTGAAAATTTTCTTTTTGTTCATAAAGGGCGTTGGCGTTGGGCCAACGGGACGTAGAGCGGGGCAATCGTGGTACAAAAGAACGACGGCCGCGTGGGGTTTAGCTCATCAGCGGCTGCTGGCGGCCCCGTTTGCGCAACCGAACGGGAGAGAAATGAGACCTTTGGGCTAGCCGTCGCACCACGGTTGAGCTAACGGCATTTCAATAACCAAACTGCCCCGTTTACGGTAAAGCTTTCGGGTTGGGCTGGTGGCCGGGGCACTAGGGCTCACGTTATACCGTTTAACCCATGCGTTGGGATTTTGTCCCGGCGAATTTCACCCACGGGCGCCCCTGGCGTCCTGTTTTACTAACTCGCCACCGTTTAGTGGCGCTATCCTATGCAACAAACTTCCATTCTCTGGGCCGACGACGAAATTGATTTGCTCAAGCCCCACTTATTATTTCTGAAGGAAAAAGGCTACGACGTGACGCCGGTGAACAGCGGCGCCGATGCCATCGAGCAGATTCAGGAGCAGAGCTACGACCTGGTGTTTCTCGACGAGAACATGCCCGGCCTTACCGGCCTGCAAACCCTTACCGAAATCAAGGCCATTCGGCCCACCGTGCCCGTGGTGATGATTACCAAGAGCGAGGAAGAACACATTATGGAGTCGGCCATTGGCGCCAAAATCGCCGATTACCTCATCAAGCCCGTCAACCCGAGCCAGATTCTGCTGTCGGTGAAGAAGGTGCTCGACAACAAGCGTCTGGTGAGCGAAGCCACCAACAGCGGCTACCAGCGCGACTTCCGCCAGCTGGGTATGCAGCTTTCCGACCGCCTTACGCCGGCCGAGTGGGCCGAAGTGTACAAGAAGCTGGTGTACTGGGAGCTGGAAATCAACGAAACCGAAGGCAAGAGCATGGCCGAGGTGTTTAACATGCAGAAGGACGAGGCCAATACCTATTTCGGCCGCTTCATCACGGAGAACTACGAAGACTGGGTGAACGGCCGCGACGACGACGCACCGCTCATGTCGCACCAGCTGTTCAAGGAGCGGGTATTCCCCACGCTGAAGGCCACCGGCGACACGCCCGTGTACTTTGTGCTGATTGACAACCTGCGCTACGACCAGTGGAAAGTGCTCGAGCCCATCATCACCGAACTATTCACCGTGGACAGCGAGGAGATGTACTACGCCATCCTGCCCACCACCACGGCGTATGCGCGCAATGCCATTTTCTCGGGCATGATGCCCGGCGAGATTCAGAAGAAGTACCCCAATCTGTGGGTGACCGACGACGACGACGAGGGCAAAAACCTGCACGAATCCGAGTTCATGGAAATCAACTTCCAGAAGAACAATCAGAAAGTGAAGTACAGCTACAACAAGGTGACCAACCTGCAGGCTGGCAAGGACTTGCTGAGCAAGATGAGCAACCTGCACAACAATTACAAGTGCAACGTCATCGTGTACAACTTCGTGGACATGCTCTCGCACGCCCGCACCGACATGGCCATGATTCGGGAGCTGGCCGCCGATGAGTCGGCTTACCGTAGCATCACCCGCTCGTGGTTCCTCCACTCGCCGCTGTATGAAATGATGCAGCAGATTGCGGAGAAAAAAGGCAAGCTCATCATCACCACCGACCACGGCACCATCCGCTGCAAGCGCCCGTACAAGATTGTGGGTGACCG
This sequence comes from Hymenobacter plasmatis, assembly GCF_020711255.1. Taxonomy (GTDB): domain Bacteria; phylum Bacteroidota; class Bacteroidia; order Cytophagales; family Hymenobacteraceae; genus Hymenobacter. Next base: position 144,307 of record NZ_JAJFAW010000008.1, on the reverse strand, counting down.
CAACACCAACACCAACCTGCGCTACAAGCACGGCAAGAACCTGGGCTTCGAAGACTCGCGCGACGTGTACGTGGTGCGCAAGCCGGAAAGCATTTTCCTGCCCCGCGAAAACGTGAGCACCGCGTACGTATTCACGATTGGCGACTATTTCTTCGCCTACCCCAACAACTACAACTACTACGTGAACTACTACAAGGACACATTCCAGCACGGCGGTATTTCGCTGGAGGAGTGCATCATTCCTTATGTGACGCTTACTGCTAAGGGAGCTTAGTCATAAGCGAACAAAACAAAGAAGGCCAGCTCAATTGAGCTGGCCTTCTTTGTTTTACTTCTTTTTCTTTCGGGTAATTATCAAAGCGCCATTGTTGGCCCGGGTACCGTATATCGCAGCCGCTGCTGGTCCTTTCAAAACGTTAATGCTCTCGATTACTTCAGGATTCAAGGCTAGCAACGAATCATTGGGGACTATTTTTCCATCCAGCACAAGCAGTGCTGCATTTGCTGTATCTCTTCTGAAACGGGGCCGCGGAGCACAATCGAGATGTATAACCAGGGCGTTAATGTTGGAATCATGAGCTGTTTTGTTACTCTTGGCAGGGGGTGGCCCTGCTCCTTGAGCAAGTGCCTGACTTTGAGGAGAGCAGAATGGGAAGGCAAATACGCAAAGGAGCTTGATGAACATGTGAGATAAAAGGGGCGGCAGCAATAAAGAAAGCTTCAGTAAATGGCAATTTTCCAGATAATGTATCTAGTGGATGCCTATTACTACCCGAATTCACACGTTCACTAACTTTTATTTCTCCATTCAAGCAACCACTGCTACTTCAGCTTATCCAACGCAGCCTTGAGGCGCGGGAGTGCAGCTTGAATCGACTCCACCGTTTCGGCACCCACGGATGCGCGGAACCACGGCTCCGTGGCCGATGTGCCGAAGGCACTGAAGGGCACCAGGGCTAGCTTGGCTTCGGAAATGAGGTAGGAGGTGAGCTCTTGGGTGGTGGCCAGCACCGTGCCGTCGGGCGTGGTGCGGCCCAACTCGTCGATTTTAACGGTGAGGTAGATAGCACCGGCCGGAACCACGGCATCCACGGGGTAGCCCTGGGCTTGCAGGTCCTTCAGCCCGTTAAACAGGGCTTGCAGGGAGCTTTGCAGCTTGCTTTTGGTATCGGCCAGGAAGGCATCAACGGCCGCCGTTTCGGGCATAAAGTGGGCCGTGGCTACCTGCTCTGCTTTGGGAGCCCAGGCACCCACGTGGCCCAAGATGGACTTCATCTTCTCGATGATGGCCGTGGGGCCGAAGGCGTAGCCCACGCGCACGCCGGTAGCCGCAAAGCACTTGGAAATACCGTCGATGTACACCACGTAGTCGCGCAGCTCGGGGCGCAGGCTCACGGGGTCAAAGTGCTGCGTGTTGCCGAAGGTCAGCAGCCAGTAAATCTGGTCGTAGAGAATATAGAGGGGTTTCTCGTGGATGCTGCGGCGCTTGTTTTCGGCCAGCACCAGGTCGCAGATTTCTTCCAGCCCTTCTTTGGTGAACACCGTACCGGTGGGGTTCAGGGGCGAGCACAGGGCCAGCAGCGTAGCATCCTCCAGGTAGGGAGCCAGCTCGGCGGCAGTGGGCATGAAGTTGTTTTCCGGCAGCGTGGGTACTGCTACTTGGGTCGCGCTGGTGAGGTGGCAGTAGTGGTTGTTGTTCCAGCTGGGCAGCGGGAATACTACTCGGTCGCCGGGGTCTACCAGGGCGCGGTAGGTGGCGTAGATGAGCGGGCGCGACCCACCGGCTACCAGAATGTCGTTGGGGCCATAGTCAAGGCCCTGGCGGGTCTTCAGGAAATCGGACACGGCCTGGCGCAGCTCGCCCATGCCAGCAGCGGGCGGGTAGTTGGTGAGGCCCTGCAGGTAAGCTTGCGTGATGCCGGCGTTCAGCTCGGCTGGAATCGGGAAGATTTTGGGGTCAAAATCGCCAATGGTAAGGTTGCAGATATCTGCGCCCTGGCGCACCTGCTCGCTTACTTGGTTGCCAATTCGAATAATTTCGGAGCCGCTCAATCCGGCGGCCATCTGAGATACTTGCATGGAGAAATACAGAGAATTAGGTGCCGCAACGGCCCACAAAGGTATTTCCGTTCTGGCGAACTAGCTGCGCACTAGCCCGCGCGGCGCTTCTCGTCTTCGGCGCCACTGGTGCGGCGGCGGGTGGGGGCCACTTTCTGGTTACCAAAGCGGTATGTGAATGCCAGCGTGACCACGCGGGTATCGAAACGCTGGTAAATCCGCTCCTGGTAATTGTTATAGCTCGACGTGGCGCGGGTTTTCTGGGTGTAGAAAATGTCGGTGACGTTCAGCTTCAGGCTGCCTTTTTTCTCCCACAGGCTCTTGGAAACCCCCGCCACGAGCTGGCCCCGGGCCCGGATATCAAAAAAGGCCTGCTGCTGCCGCGACTGGTAGGTGCCCGTGAGGTCGGCGCCCCAGCCGTGGCCCAGCGTGAAGCTGTTGTTGGTGGTGAGGTTGAGGGTGGGACGGCCTTTGTTGAGGTCGGTGCCGTTGAGCCGGCCGATGTAACGGGCGTAATAGCCCACTAGGTTGTTGTTGGAGCTCCACCATTTAAATGGCTCCACGGGGGCGCTCAGGGTAAAGGAATAGGTGTCGAGCCGGTCGAGGTTGATGTTCTGGACCACCACGTAATTGCTGCTGGCCACCGGCTGCACGGAGTTGACAATAGGCAGGCTGGTGACAGACCAGGCCAGTTCGGTGGTGAATTTCTGCTTAAAAGTGTGGCTCAGCTCCATGTTGTAGCTGGTTTGGGGGCGCAGGCCGGGGTTGCCGGTGCTATAGGTGGTGGCATCGACGTAGATGCGGAAGGGGTTGAGGTCGCCGTAAGTGGGCCGGTCGATGCGGCGGCTGAGCGACAGCGCCACCTCGTGCTGCTTGGAGAGGGCGCGCCGAATGGCAGCGCTGGGAAACAGCTGTAAGTAGTGGCGCTCAAAGCCTTGGTTGCCCACTTCCTGGCGGCCCGAGGTGTTGGTTTGCTCGGCGCGCAGGCCGGCCGTGAGGGTGGTTTTGGGCCTGGTGTGCGTGAGGGTGAAATACCCGGCGTTCACGTTCTCGTCGTAGAGGAAATGGTTCGATTGATTCCGGTCAACCGTGGTCTTATCATTTTCGGTGAGCGTGAACAGCACGTCGTTATCGGAGCTTACCCGGCTGGTCTTCAGGCCCGCTTCGAGTTTGGCTTTTTTGCTGAGCGGGTGCGTGTAGTCGGTTTTGAAAGACTCGATGACCACAGTGCCGCGCTGGTCGCCGTTGAGCGTGGTGGGCGCTAGCACGGGCAGGTCGTAGGTGGTGGCCAGGGTTTGCAGGCGGGTGTTGCGGAACTGCGCATAGTCGGCGTCCATGCTCACTTCGCGCAGCCCCAGCGAATCCACGAAGGTGTGCTTGAAGTTGAGGTTGGCGGCGGCGTTGGGGCTGCGCACGGTGCGCAGGTTGGTGGCCCGGTACTGGCCCGTTATTCGGTCGGTGGCGTCGATCAGCGAGGCGGCGTTGGTGCCATCCTGCGGGGAGGTGGCCGCCTGGCCGTTCACGGCCAGCCCCACGGTGGTACGCGGCGAGAGGCTGTAGTCGACGCCCGCCTTCCAGGTATGCACCAGCTGGCGCGCTTTAATGTAGTTTTCCTGGTCGCTGTGGCCCAGCAGCGTGCTGCCGCTATAAAAGTCGCGGTGAAACGTCAGCGCGTTGAAGTTCTCCCGGTCGGCGTAGCCGTAGTTGCCAAACACGTTGGTTTTGCCGTGGCGGTTGTTCAGGCTCAGGTTGGTGCTGAGCTTGTTGTAGCGGCCGCGGCCTAGGCTGGCACTCAGGTTGCCGTTGGAACCCTGGCGTTGGTCTTTTTTGAGGTTGATGGCGATGATGCCGGCACCGCCCTGGGCGTCGTACTTAGCCGGCGGGTTGGTAATCAACTCAATATTCTTGAGCTGCTCGGCGGGTAGGTTGCGCAGAAAGTCCGACAGCTCAGTACCGGACATGGCTACTCGTTTGCCATCAATGAGTACCATCACCCCCGGGCGGCCCTTCAGGCTCAGGGCATCGCCCGAGCCGACGGACACGCCCGGTGCGCGGGCCAGAATATCAAGCGTGGTAGAACCGGCCGAAAGCGGGCTGTCCTCCACATTTACGATGGTCCGGTCGGCCTGCCGTTCAAACAAGGGCTTGCGGGCTGTCACGGTCACTTCCTTAAGGGCCGTGGCTGCACTGGCCCGCAGCGAAATGGCCGGCAGTGCTATGCCTGCAGCCGGCAGCTCAAAGGGTGCACTCCAATACCGCTCAAATCCCACCTGGGCCGCCGATACCCGGTAGCTGGCGCCACTAGGGGCTTCCACCTGAAAGCGGCCCTGTGCATCGCTAAACTCCGTTTTTATCACGGTAGAGTCGGCCGCTCGGTGCAGGGTGATGGTGGCAAACTCCACCGGTGCGCCCGCCGCCGAGGCTACTGCGCCGGTGAGTGACGCCCGGGCCTGCGCAGCCGCTGAGCTAGCCGAAACAGCGTTTAGAATGAAAGCGCCGAAAAGGCAGGCGTACAAGTAACGGTACAGCGGAAAGGTGCAATGCATAGGCCAGAAGTATAAAAGCGGCTCCAATGACCGTTTGCCCTCCTGTGGGTTGCACTACGTGCTGTTTATTGCCCGGCGCGGCGCAGTTCTTCGTCGGCGCCCACGGTGCGCTTGCGCGCTGCCGCCACTTTGCTGTTGCCGAAGCGGTAGGTGAGGGCTGCCGTGACCACGCGGGTATCCTGAGCCACCCGGAAGCTCTCGGAGAAGTTATAGTAGGTGGAGGTGGCCCGGGCCGGCATAGTGTAGAAAATATCGGCCATGTTAAGCCGTAGCGTGCCCTGCTTTTTCCACAGGCTCTTTTGCACACCAGCCGCGACCTGCCCCCGGGCCCGCGAGACTTCAAAACCCCATATCTCGCCCGTCTGGAAGTTGCCGTTCAGCTCGGCTGCCCAACCGTTGGGCAAGCCGAAGCTATTGTTGGCGGCAAGCGTAAACGCGGGCTGGCCGCGGTCGAGGGGAGTGCCTGCCAGCGTGCCCTGGAAACGCGAGTAGTAAAGCACGCCATTGGCGTTGAGCGTCCACCACTTGGCCAACTCAAAAGGAGCGTCGAGAGCAAGGGAGTAGGTGTACTGCGTCTTAAGGTTTGCATCGCGGTTCACCACCAGGCGGCCTCCGTCTTCGGAGAGCTGCACGGCGCTTACGATGGGCTGGTCGGTTTGTGCGTAAGTGAGCGTGGTGCTGTATTTCTGGCGGTAAGTATGCGTCAGCTCCACGTTGTAGCTGGTTTGCAACAGCAGGTCGGGGTTGCCAGCGCGGTAGGAGGTGGCATCCGAATAGGCGCGCAGCGGATTGAGCTGGCCGTAGCTGGGCCGGTCGATGCGCCGGGCTACCGAGAGGGCCAGGCCGTGCCGTTCGTTGAGGGTGCGCTGCAGCAGTGCGCTCGGAAAGAGCTGGAGGTAGTGCCGCTCGCGGGAGCTGCTACCTACAGTGGCGGCCAGGGTGTTGGTTTGCTCGGCGCGCAGGCCGGCTTGAACGGTGCTTTTAGGAGTAGCGCGGCGAACGCTCACGTAGGCGGCGTTCACGTTTTCCTCGTAGCGGAACTGGTTAGAGATGGCCGGGTCCAGCGCGCTTGTGCCGTTGGCAGTGCGCACAAAGGCCACGTTGTTATCGGATATTATCCGGGTCACTTTCGCGCCGGCTTCCAGTCGCGCCCGGTAGGGGAGCGGGGTGCTGAAATCTGACTTGACGGACTTGATAGTGAGCGTCGTGCTCTGGTCACCGGAGAGCAACCGGGGAGAATATGCCGGGATTTCGTAATAGGTGTTGAGCGCCAGCTGCCGGGTGGTGCGGTATTGGGCTACGTCGGCATCGGCGCTCAGGGTGCTGGCCGTGGCCGAGTCGGCGAAGGCGTGGCGGAAATTTAAGTTGGCGGCTCCGCTGGGCCGGTTGAGGTCCTGGTCGGCAATGGAGGTATAGCGGGAAATGGTTTCGCCTTGGGCTCCAAAAAACTGCGTGTTGTTGGCCGTGCGGCTGTTGGTTTCGCTGGCCAGCCCCGAGGCCGATATCCCCAGCGTGGTCCGTTTCGAGAGATTTACGTCGAGGCCCACTTTGCCGGTGTGCGAGCGCAGGTGCGAAAGCTGCTCGTTGGCCAGCACACTGCTGGCTGCCGGCAGCAGCGCCGACTCGGCATACTGCCGATTGAAATTATGCCGGAAAAACCCCCAGCGGTCGGCGTAGGCGTAGTTGCCGTAGACGTTGAGGTTCTTGCGGCGGTGGTTCAGCGCCAGCCCCGTAGTGAACTTGCCGTACTCGCCGCGGCCGTAGCTGGCATTCACGCTGCCGTTGGTGCCCAGGCGTTGGTCCTTTTTTAGGTTGATGGCGATGACGCCAGCTCCACCCTGGGCATCGTACTGCGCCGGTGGGTTGGTAATCAGCTCAATACTCTGCAGCTGCTCGGCGGGCAACGACCTCAGGTAATCGGCCAGTTCGGTGCCCGTTAGGGGCGTGCGCTTGCCATCGATTACGACCAGCAGGCCCGTGCGGCCGCGCAGGCCCAGCACATCGCCCGAACTGACCGTCACGCCGGGCGCGCGGCTTAGCACGTCGAGCGTGGTGGAGCCGGCCGAAAGCGGGCTGTCGGCCACGTTGACCACCGTGCGGTCGGCCAGGTGCTCAAACAGGGGCTTGCGCGCCGTTACTTTCACTTCTTTGAGGGCCGTGACGCGGCTTGAAGATAGTTTGATACCGGGTAAGGTCAGGCCCTCCGCCGTCAGCTCAAACGCGGGGCTCCAGGAACGTCCATAGCCCACCTGAACCGCCGAAACCAGGTAGCTGCCGCCCGCGGCTTCCAGCCGAAAAGCGCCTTGACTGTCGCTGAATTCGGTTTTTACTACGGTTGAGTCGGCTGCGCGGTGCAGCGTTACGGTAGCGTATTCGATGGGGGCTCCGGTGCTGTTGCCCACGGTGCCGCTCACTGCAACGCGCTGTTGGGCCAGGGCCGTGAGCGGGGCCGCAAGCAAGGCGCTAAACCCCAGTAATCGCAGAGTAGGAAGAGGCTTGAAGCCCAGCCGAGCCGGGTAAAAATGGGCCATGTAGGAGGGTTTGGTAGAAGGCAGAAGGGATTTTGGCACCAACCGGGGCTGGTAGCCGGGCGCAGGCAGCAGGCGCGTGAGGAGTAGCTATACCCTCTTTATATTAACATGTTACCCTGGCCGGTAAAGTGTAAAGGTGTGGTAAACGCATCGATAATCCAAAAAAGCATGGTTGCTTGTGCCGCACCGCGGTAATTTTGCCCTATGCTTCCTCTCCTTATCACAGTGCCTACCCTGGCCGACCTGCCCGCGGCGGCCCGGCAAGTGCAAGCCGCCATTGCCGAATCCGGGTGCTCGGTGGTGGCTTTTGAGGGCGAAATGGGCGCGGGCAAAACCACTCTGATTCGGGCGCTGGCCGGCACCCTGGGCGTGGCCGACGACGTGAGCAGCCCCACCTTCGCCCTGGTCAACGAATACCGCGACGGGCGCAACCAGCCCGTGTATCACTTTGACTTCTACCGCATTGATTCAGTAGAAGAGGCCGAGCGCATTGGCGCCGCGGAGTACCTTGATTCCGGGTATCTTTGTTTGGTGGAATGGCCCGCCCGCGTGGCGGAGTTATTACCTGAGCCACGGCTTGAAGTACGTTTGGACGTGCTGAGCGCCGAGGCCCGGACCATTCATCTTGCTCTTATTAGCTAACTTACATCTGAACAGGCGTTAACCTGCCAGTTGCCAACGCCCTTTCCCGCCGAAAGCGCCCTTCGCCTTTCGGTTGTTGGCCCTGTCATTTCCTGCCCCACTTGGTTTATGGCCGAACAGCTACCATCCGGTTTTGAGTCACTGGCCACGAGCCGCGCCTATTTCACGCAGGAATCGATGCTGGCCGTGGAAACGCGCAAGCGCAAACTCTTTATTGGCCTGCCCCGCGAAACCTCGCTCCAGGAAAACCGCCTGGGCCTCACGCCCGAGGCCGTGCAGCACCTCGTGAACGAAGGCCACGAGGTAATCATGGAAGCCGGCGCCGGCGAGCCCAGCAAGTACGCCGACCACGCCTACTCAGAAGCGGGCGCTCAGATTGCATATTCGGCCGAAGAGGTGTTCAAGGCCGATGTGCTGCTGAAAGTGGCCCCGCCCACGCTCGACGAAATTGAGCTACTGCATTCCGGCCAAACCCTGATTTCCGCGTTGCAAATGGGCTCCATGACCCAGGAGTACATTGCGGCGCTGTCCCGCAAAAAGATAAACGCCATCGGCTTTGAGCTGATGAAAGACCCCAGCGGCGCCCGCCCGGTGGTGCGCGCCATGAGCGAAATTGCCGGCTCCACCGTCATGCTGATTGCGGCCGAATACCTGGCCCGCTCCAACGAGGGCAAAGGCATCATCCTGGGCGGTATTACGGGTGTGCCGCCGTCGCAGGTGGTCATTCTGGGGGCTGGCACGGTGGCGGAGTACGCCGCCCGCGCCGCCACCGGCCTCGGCGCCGAAGTGAAAGTGTTCGACAATCACCTCTACAAGCTGCGCCGCCTCAAGCACAACCTGGGCATGCAGCTCTACACGAGCACGCTCGATACGTTTGCCCTGAGCCAGCAAATCCGCCGGGCCGACGTCGTAATCGGCGCTCTGGCTGTGGAAGACGGCCGCATTCCCTTTATGGTGCCCGAGGAAATGGTGTCGAGCATGGCTCCCGGCTCCGTCATCATCGACGTGAGCATCGACCAAGGCGGCAGCTTCGAAACCAGCGAGATGACCAGCCACAGCAAGCCTGTGTTCCGCAAGTACGATGTGGTGCATTACTGCGTGCCCAACATTGCCTCGCGCGTGCCCCGCACCGCCACCAATGCCCTGAGCAACATTTTCACCCCAATTCTGCAGGAAATCAGCCAGTACGGCGGCATCAACGAGGTGCTGTTCACCAACGAGCATTTCCGCAGTGGCGTGTACATCTACCGCGGCTCGCTCACCAATGCCATGATTGCGAAGAAGTTCAACCTCCGCTACAAGGAGCTGGGGCTGCTGATTGCGGTGCGGAATTAATTAGCAGCAAGCTTGCCGGCAATAAGCATCTTGGGTGTTTCTTGCCTTTAAGTAAGGTATTTACTATCTTGACAATAAAGAAGTAAGCTTGCAAATCCTACTTGGCAACCGCATTAGGAGCAGCCAGTTGTTTCCATACATTCATCTGCAATACGTGTCGCCATGTCACAGAGGGTGCTTGTTACAAATTACAAATACAATGTAAGCTTCGAGGAGTATCAGAAACTCATCGCGCAGCTGGCTCCCGAATTTGCGGCCGTGCCGGGTTGTATTTGGAAAATCTGGCTGATTGATAAAGAAAAGCAAGAAGCGGGGGGCGTTTACCTCTTCGAAGACGATGCTTCTTTACAAGACTTCAAAGTCAGCTCGTTGGTCGGAGTGGTTGTTTCCCATCCCGCGCTTAGCAACTTCACGTTGAAAGAAAGGGACATTATGGAGGAAATAAGCCTCATTACCCGGGCCCCCATAATGCAAACGGCCTGAGCGCCCCCTTATTTGTGCGCGGCGACCGCAGCCTGCGGCTAGAAGTCTTTGAATTGGTGCGCCCGCTGTAGGCACCGCTTTTTGCCAGTTAAGTGCGACTAGGACCGATGAGCAGCAAGCCTTTCCAGGCTTCTACCAGCTTGCCTTCGGCCAGATACTGCCGCCCCAATTGCAGCAGCTGTTTCTCCAGCTCAGGGGTGTCGCTGCGGTATTTGTTGAGAGTATACGCTACTAAGGGCTCGGTCCTGAAATCCTCCACTTGCTCTGCCGTGGGCATGGCATCCAGCTCAATATTGGCCAGCCGGCCCAATTCGTTGCCGGTCAGTACGTCGCTGTTCCGGATGTACTCGGGCAGCTGGTCGATTCCGATGCCGATGTGGCGGTTGGGCTTGGGTACTTCGAAGAGGCTGGGGCCGCTGGCCCGGCAGTACCAGTCGCCGCCCAGGCGGGCCACGGCATCGAGCTTGAAGGGGTCGATGCCGGTGGCGTTGGGCAGGAGGATGTCGGTGCGGAAGTGCGCGCGCACCACGCGGCAAATGACGAGGTTGCCGGCGCCGTTGTTGTGGCCCAGCTCAATAACCTGCTCCACCACGCACTCAAACGCCGCCGGGGCCTCCGCCACCCGCGGCGGCTGCACCAGTTCCGAGGCCAGCTCGGTCAGGCCAGCTTTGGTGAATTCGTTCACGCCTTTCTCGTACTCCGTGCTGGCCAGCGACATCTGCTCCACCATCGCAAAGTCACAAATGTTGATGACCACCTCGGGCACCTCGCGCACGTTTTGCAGCGTGTGCTTCTGGGTGTTGTCGCGCACCCGGTTGGCGGGCGAAAACACCAGAATGGGCGGGTTGGAGCTGAAGGCATTGAAGAAGCTGTAGGGGCTCAGGTTCACGCGGCCCTTGGCATCGACGGTGCTGACGAAGGCCACCGGGCGCGGCGCCACCGCACCTACCAAAAACGGATGCCACTCGCTGGGCTTGAGGTCGGCAGGAGTGAGGGAGTGGAAGGTGGGCATGGGCAGGTGCAGCGCAGGATTTAAGGCAATTAATAGGGCATGGGTGCCGCTTTGGCCAAAGCTAGGTAGCTTTCGCCGTATGAAACCCGAACGAATGCTCCTTGGGCCACTGGTGCTGCTCGGGAGCTTGCTGCTGGCAGCAGCGGCGCAGGCCCAGGGCAATAGCGCGGCGCGCAGCCCCCTGGCCACCGACACCAGCCGCCTCCGCCAGCACCTGCGCTATCTCACTACCACGCCGCTCCCTCGCAATTCGGCCCACCCCGCAGTGCTCGACAGTGTGGCGGCGTACCTCAGCCGGCAGCTGCAAGCCAGTGGAGCGCGGGTGCACGAGCAGCCGTACCAAGTGCAGGGCCGCACCTACCGCAATGTGGTGGCATCCTTTGGCCCCGCCGAGGGGCCGGTAGTGGTCATTGGCGCGCATTACGACGTGTGCGGCAACCAGCCGGGCGCCGACGACAACGGCACTGGCATTGCCGCGCTGCTGGAGTTGGCCCGGCAGCTTGGGGCCAGGCCCCAGCTTTCGCAGCGCCTCGACTTGGTGGCGTATACCCTGGAAGAGCCCCCGTTTTTCCGGACGCCCAACATGGGCAGCTACGTGCACGCGGCGTCGCTGCGCGCAGCCGGGGTGCCGGTGCGCGGCATGGTGGCCCTCGAAATGTTGGGCTATTATGACGACCGCCGCGGCTCGCAGCATTACCCCTTTGGCCCACTGAAGCTGATTTATGGCTCGCGGGGCAACTACGTGGTGGCGGCCCGCAAATTTGGGAGCGGGCGCTTTGCCCGCCAGTTTGCACGCAGCTACCGCGCTGGGGCGGCGCTCCCCGTACGGCGCTTCACGGCCCCGGCGTGGCTTCCGGGCATCGACTTTTCCGACCACCTGAATTATTGGAAATTCGGCTATTCGGCCCTGCTGCTCACCGACACGGCCTTCTACCGAAACCGCGCCTACCACGAAACCACCGACACGGTAGCTCAACTGGACATGCCCCGCCTGGCCCTGGCCGTAGATGCGCTGCTTACGGCTCTGCTCACTCTTCGTTCTTAATGCCAATTAGTTACGAGGTCTTGTATATTTGCTAAAAAGGTATATATTTGCTCAATACCTATAGCTTTCGCCGTTTCATCCTAATTCGTCTGTGCCGTGAATGCTCCCGCCTGCCCCAAATGCGAGTCGACGAAAGCCACAAAAAGTGGCGTGGTGAACGAGCGGCAGCGGTTTAAGTGCGCCGACTGCGGCTACCACTACACGGTGGCCAAAGTGGGCCGCGAGGTGAACCCGTACTATGTGGTAAAGGCCCTGCAGCTCTACATTGAGGGCGTGAGCTACCGCGAAATTGAGCGGTTGCTGGGCGTGAGCCACGTGAGCGTGATGAACTGGGTGAAGAAGTACGGCGTGCGGGCCCCGCGCCAAACCGATTATCATCCCACCTACAAAATCCTGAACCAGGCCGAACTGGCGGCCTTTTTCCAAGTGCCTGGCAATGTGAAAGGGGCCGGCATGATGATAACCGAACTGGGCGACAAGTTCATGGTGATTCGCTGGGAGCGGTTTCGGGCCGGGTAGGGCGGGGCGCAGCTATAGCAGTTAGCAAAACGACTGCGGGGGTGTAGTTAATGGAAGAAGGCGGGTGCTACTTAGCCGGGCTGAATGCTGCCTGGCGGCATACGGTTCACGCATTCCTCCCACCATACTTCACCTTACTATGCGACTAAATCGCTACGCATTAGCCCTGAGCAGCTTGCTGCTGGCAGGTGCCGGTACGGCCTTCGGGCAAGTAATTCCGCCCACCACCGGCACGCCCCCGCCGCCTGCCGAGCCGGCGCCCGCCCCGCCGGTGTCCTCTCCCGCGTCGCCGGCCCAGGCGCCAGCCATGGCCCAGGGCCCGGCAGCCCCGGCAAAACCGGCGGCCTACGGGCCGGGCATGAAGGTGAATCTCTCGCCCGATGGCTCCAAATACCTGCGCTTTATGATTTGGACGCAGGTGTACGCGCGCTACACCGAGAACAATACCGGCACCCTGCGCGCCCCCAGTGCGCCCAAGGCCAGCCAGATAGATTTCGGTATCCGCCGCTCGCGCATGGTGATTTTAGCCCAGCTCAACCCGCGGTTCCTCGTCTACACCCACTTTGGCATCAACAACCAAAACGCGGTGAGCGGGGGCGTGGCGCCCACCACCGATGGCAAAAAGCCCCAGCTGTTCATTCACGAAGCCGTGACCGAATACCGGGTGAACAAGTACCTGAACCTGGGCGCGGGCATTCACTACTACAACGGCATTTCGCGCATGACCAGCGCCAGCACCACGAGCATCATGGCGGTGGACTTGCCGCTGACCAACTTCCCCACCATTGAGCTCACCGACCAGTTTGCGCGGTGGCTTGGCATCTACGCCAAGGGTCGCGTCGGCAAGTTCGATTACCGGGTATCGATGAATGATGCCTTCCTGACCAACCAGACCAGCACGCCGCTGAGCCTGGGCACTACAGTGGGCAGCTCGAACACCGGGACGGGCATTGCCAACTACAATCCCCAAAACGCCAACCACGTGTACCAGGGGTATTTCAGCTATAATTTTCTGGAGCCTGAGGCCAACCTGCTGCCGTACACCCAGGGCACTTACCTGGGCACCAAGCGGGTCTTTAGCGTAGGCGCCGGCTTTCTTTATAACAAGGATGCCATGTACTCCCGGTCGACTGGGAGCACCGTGACCGTGACGCCGGCCGTATCGGCCGACCCGTTTGGCACCGTTGCCACCACCAAGCACGATATGAAGCTGTTTGGCGTGGATGCCTTCTACGATGTGCCCCTGGATACCACCTCGCGCACGGCCATCACGCTCTACGGCGTGTATTACAACTTCAACTTGGGACCTAATTACGTGCGCTTTTTAGGGCCTGAAAATCCCGGCTATGGCACCAGCGCCACCCGCGGAAATGCCGTGCCGCAGTCCGGTACCGGTAGCTCAGAATACATTCAGGCCGGCTACCTGATGCCCAAAAACACCCTGGGCCCCAAGGCGCGCCTGCAGCCTTACGTGGCGTATATGCATAGTAACTACGAGGGCCTGCGCCAAACCAACGGCGACACCAAGGGCGTGAACATCTACGATGCCGGCGTGAACCTGCTGCTCGATGGGCACAACGCCAAAGTGACGCTCAACTACCGCGCCCGCCCCGATTTCACCAACGTGAACGACGTGAAATACCGCCCCGAAATCACGCTGCAGACGCAGGTCTTCCTGTAGGCCGCCCGCCAGTTTCTTTAACCCTCTCATCTTTTTGCAAAAACAAACCAACATGGAACAGAGCCTGACCCAACCCTATGGCGCGGCCGCCTCCGGCCCCGCCATTGCGCACGACAACAACGCCACCCCCACCAGCAAAATCTGGCAGGTGATTAAGGCCTCGTCGGTGGGCACGGTCATCGAGTGGTACGACTTCTACATTTTCGGCTCGCTGGCCACCATCATCGCCACGCAGTTTTTCCCGAAGACCAACCCGCTGGCGGCGCTCCTGAGCACGCTGGCTGCCTTTGCGGTGGGCTTTGTCGTGCGGCCGTTTGGCGCCGTGGTGTTTGGCCGCATTGGTGACATGGTGGGCCGGAAGTACACCTTCCTGCTCACGCTGCTGCTCATGGGCGGCTCCACGTTTGCCATTGGCCTGGTGCCCAACTATGCCACCATTGGCGTGGCGGCGCCCATTATCATCTTCCTGCTGCGCGTGGTGCAGGGCCTGGCGCTGGGCGGCGAGTACGGCGGCGCCACCACCTACGTAGCCGAGCACGCTCCCGACAACCGGCGCGGCTACTATACCAGCTTCATTCAGACCACGGCCACGGTGGGCCTGTTCATCAGCGTGGCCGTCATCGTGGGCACCAAGCTGATTGTGGGCGCGCCGGCGTTTGCCGAGTGGGGCTGGCGCATTCCGTTCCTGCTGTCGTCGGTGCTGCTGGTGGCTTCCTACGTCATTCGCCGCAAGCTGAACGAGTCGCCGCTGTTTCAGAAAGCCAAGGACGAAGGCACCGTGAGCACCTCGCCGCTGCGCGACTCCTTTGTGGAGCCCGTAAACCGCCGCCTCGTGCTGCTGGCGCTCTTTGGCGCCACCATGGGCCAGGGGGTAATCTGGTACACCGGCCAGTTCTACGCCTACTTCTACCTGCAAACGGTGCTGAAGTTGGAGCAGATTCCGGCCAGCATTATCCTGTGCGTGGCCCTGCTGGCTGCCACGCCGTTCTTCGTGTACTTCGGCAGCCTATCGGACCGCATCGGGCGCAAGCGCATCATCATGACGGGCATGCTGTGCGGGGTGCTGTTCACCATTCCCATTTTCTACGGCCTGACGCAGTTTGCTGGCCCGGCCGTGGAGAAAACCGCCGCCACGGTAGACGCTTCTGGTGCAGTCGTGCCCGCCGTGATGGTGGCCAACAACTACCAGATGTTCCCCATGATTGTGCTGGTGTTCTGCCTGGTGCTGTTCGTGACCATGGTGTACGGCCCCATCGCCGCTTACCTCGTGGAGCTGTTCCCGACCAAGGTGCGCTACACCTCGCTGTCGGTGCCCTACCACATTGGCAACGGCATCTTTGGGGGCCTCGTGCCCCTGATTTCGACCTCGATGGTGGCCTATGCCGCCGCGCAGCCCTCCGGCTTTCTCAAAGAGCACAGCATCTATTTCGGCTTGGTGTACCCGGTGGTTATTGCCGCGATTTGCTTCCTGTATGGCTCGGCTAAAATGAAAGACGTGCGCAACGTGAAACTCATGGCCGACCAGCCCACTCCGGTGGTGTAAAGCGCCATTTCCCGGCCTTGGCCAACCTTTAAAAAGCCGCTGGTCCGTTGGGCTGGCGGCTTTTCCGTTAAATTGAAGGGCTACCGTATCCCATACGCAGCGCCCGCCCATGCCCACCAAGCCCGAATTATCCATGCCGCCCCGCACGCCCCCCGAGCAAGCCGAACCGCGTCGGGGTCAGCGCTTGCTGTTCCTCAGCGTTTTGTTTGGGGTAATGCTTAGCTTTCCGCTGCTGGCCGTCTTCGACCAGGACAAGCGGGTAGGAGGGGTGCCGGTCCTGTACTTGTACGTCTTACTGATGTGGTTTTTATTGGTGGGCCTGACCGCCTACCTGGTGCGCAAGCGCCACGAAGAATAAGCGGCATCCCGCGGTGCTGGGGCAATGGAGCTGCCCTGTTGGGTCTTTTTTAATTTTAATCGGCTTCATGTCCAAGCTGCTCGTCATTGCCTTCTCCTTCGGGTACCTGGCCCTGCTCTTCGGCGTGGCCTACGCGGCCGAGCGACGCTCTGCGGCGCGCAAAAGCCTGGTGAGCAACCCCTACGTGTACGCCCTAAGCATGGCCGTGTACTGCACCGCCTGGACGTATTACGGCAGCGTGGGCCGGGCCGCCACCCACGGCCTCGAGTTCGTGAGCATTTACCTCGGGCCCACCTTGCTGGCGCCGGCGTGGTGGCTCGTGCTGCGCAAAATCATTCGGGTGTGTCGGCAGCAGCGGCTCACTTCTATTGCCGATTTTATCTCGGCGCGCTACGGCAAAAGTGCATCACTAGGAGCACTGGTTACGGCGGTGTGCGTGCTGGGCATTGTGCCCTACATCGCCCTGCAAATCAAAGCCATTGCGGCCTCCTTCGTGACCATGACCGGCAGCCCGGCCGGCGCGGCTGGTCCGGCCGCGGCCACTGCTCTGTACACCACCGGAGCCCTGGCCGTGTTCACCATCCTGTTTGGGGTGCGGTCGGTGGAGGCCACCGAGCGCCACGAAGGCATTGTGCTGGCCGTGGCCGTGGAAAGCCTGCTCAAGCTGGTGGCGTTTTTGGCGCTGGGGTTATTCGTCACGTTTGGGCTGTTCGGCGGGTTCGCCGATGTGTTTGACCAGGCCGCCGCGGTGCCGGCCCTCCGGCAGCTGTTCACGCTGCAGGGCAGCGGCACCAGCGGCGCGGCGTGGTTTACGCTGCTGGTGCTCAGCATGTCGGCGGTGCTGCTGCTGCCGCGTCAGTTTCAGGTGGCCGTGGTGGAGAACGTGGATGAGAACCACCTGCGCAAGGCCATGTGGCTGTTTCCGCTTTACCTCATCGTCATCAACCTTTTTGTGCTGCCCGTGGCGTTTGGCGGCATGCTGCGCCTGGGGGCCAGCGGGCTCGATGCCGACACGTTTGTGCTCGCCTTGCCGCTTTCGGCCGGGCACTCCTGGCTGGCGCT
This sequence comes from Hymenobacter plasmatis, assembly GCF_020711255.1. Taxonomy (GTDB): domain Bacteria; phylum Bacteroidota; class Bacteroidia; order Cytophagales; family Hymenobacteraceae; genus Hymenobacter. Next base: position 127,492 of record NZ_JAJFAW010000008.1, on the reverse strand, counting down.
GCTCACCTATCTGGGCGGGCTCTCGGCGGCCAGCAGCATGATTATCGTCGAAACAATTGCCCTGAGCGTGATGATGAGCAACCACCTGCTCATGCCTCTGCTGGTGCGCGTGCCGGCGGCCCGCCCGGCTTTGCAGACGCGTTGGTTTGCCTACCTGGGCCGGGTGGCGCTGCAAAGCCGGCGCCTAGCCGTAGTGGCCGTACTGCTGCTGGCCTACGGCTACTACGCCGAGGTGGGCAAGCAGCTGCCGCTGGTGAATACCGGGCTGGTGTCGTTTGCGGCGGTAGCTCAATTTGTGCCGGCCGTGCTGGGCGGGTTGTATTGGAAGGGCGGCACCCGGCGAGGCGCTACCGTGGGCCTGCTGGCGGGGTTTGGGGTGTGGTTTTTTACGCTGGTGCTGCCCACCATGGTGGGGCCGGGTAAGCTGCCCGAATCCATTCTCACCGAGGGCGTGGGCGGCATTGCCGGGCTGCGGCCGTTTGCGTTGTTTGGGCTGGAGGGACTCGACTACTTGTCGCACGGCCTTTTCTGGAGCTGGCTGGTCAACGTTGGATTGTACGTTGGGCTGTCGTTGGCCAAGCCGCCCACGGCGCTGGAGCTGCGGCAGGCCGACGTGTTTGTGGACGTGTTCATTCGCCGCAGCCTGGCCGAGGAAGTGGCTGGCTGGCAGGGCCGCACCGCGTTTCCCGATGTGCGGGCCCTGCTACTGGGCTTCCTGGGGAAAAAGCGCACCAACCAAGCCCTGCGGGCTTTCTCCGACCGCTTTCCTGATGCCCTGCCGGCCAGAATTCAGCCCAACGGTACTGCGCCGCAGGACCTTGCCTCGGCCGACCCGCGCCTGCTCACTTACGCCGAGAAGCTGCTGGCTGGCAGCCTGGGGCCGGCCTCGGCGCGCATGCTGGTGGCCTCGGTGGCGGGGGCCGAGCAAATCAGCTACGACAGCGTGGTGGGCATTCTGCGCGAAAGCCAGCAGCTTCTCGAAGCCAACCGCCAGCTCCAGAAGCAGTCGCGCCAGCTCCAGCGCCTCACCGAGGAGCTGCGCGCCGCCTACGTTCAGCTCCAGGCCCTGGACCAGCGCAAGGACGAATTCCTGTACACCGTGACGCACGAGCTGCGCACGCCGCTTACCAGCATTCGGGCGCTGGCCGAAATCCTGGCCGACAACCCCGAGCTGGAGGAGCCCGAGCGGCAACGGTTTCAGCACACCATCAGCCGCGAGGCCGAGCGCCTGACGCGCCTTATTTCCCTGGTCCTGGATTTGGAGAAGTTCGAGTCGGGCCAGGCCACGCTGGAGCGCATTCCCGTGCCGGTGCTCGAGCTGCTGGAAGAAGCCGTGGACACCGTGGGCCAGCTGCTGCGCGAAAAGCACATTTCCCTCGACCTGGCCATCCCGCCCGACCTGCCCGAGCTGCCCGCCGACCGCGACCGGCTGATGCAGGTGCTCGTGAACCTGCTGTCCAATGCCATCAAAGCCTGCCGGCCCAACGGCTCGGGCCGCATCTGCCTCACCGTAGCTTGCTCAGCCTCGCGCTTAGAAGCTCACCCCGGCACACATTCCCAGGTGCTCACCCTCACTATTGCCGATAATGGCAAAGGCATTGCGCCCGCTGAGCAGGAGCACATTTTTGAAAAATTCTTCCAGGCCCGCCACCAAACCACCCGCAAGCCCGAAGGCACCGGCCTGGGCCTGGCCATCACCAAAAAGATAGTTGAGCTGCACCACGGCCGCCTTTGGGTGGAAAGCCAGCCCAACCAGGGCGCCACGTTTTTTGTGGAACTGCCCCTGGAAAATACCCCCGAACTAGTCAGCTAACCCTTCTACCCGCACCCTTCCTATGAGCCATGAAAGTACCCCACATTCTGATTGTTGATGACGAGCCCAACATCGTCATGTCCCTTGAATTTCTGATGCGCAAAAACGGCTACCAGGTCGGCATTGCCCGCAACGGCACCGAAGCCCTGGCCGCCATTGCTCACACGCCTTACGACCTCGTGCTACTCGATGTGATGATGCCAGATGTGGACGGCTACCAGGTGTGCCAGCAGCTTCGCGCCCGGCCCAACGCCGCAGGTACCAAAGTCATTTTCCTCTCGGCCAAAAGCCGCGATGCCGACGTGAAGAAGGGCTATGATGTGGGAGCCGATTTGTATATTCCCAAACCATTCAGTACCCGTCAGTTAATGGAAAAAGTGCGCGAACTCCTTGCCATTGTTGTTTGATTATCTGCATATATCAATGTCATTTAAGCTTGATGAAAACTTTCCCTTTTTAGTTGTTTTATTATCCTCTTAATCCGTCTGTCATGCAGAGCGCAGCGAAGCATCTTATCCCCGCTGAACGAATCCTTATAACGTGATAAGATGCTTCGCTACGCTCTGCATGACAGACGTAGTATGCTCGCTGGCCCCACTGCCCCCGCTCCCCAATTCCCACCCGCCATGAAACCTGCTTGTTCTTATTCCGCGACGCATGCCGCCAGCCTGGCCGACCCCGCCGCGTTTTGGCTCAGGCAGGCCACCCACCTGCACTGGGATACGCCGCCTACGCAGCCGCTTTCCCAGGATGCCCAGGGCTTTTATCGCTGGTTTGAGGGAGGCGAGTTGAACACCTCGTTTCTCTGCCTCGACTACCACGTGCGGCACGGCCGGGGCAGCCAGCCGGCCCTGATTTACGACTCGCCTGTTACCAACACCCTGCGCACCTACACCTACGCCGAGCTGCTGGACATGACCGCGCGGTTTGCCGGTGGGCTGCGCGCCATTGGGGTGGGGCTGGGCGACCGGGTTATTATCTACATGCCCAACATGCCCGAGGCCGTGGTGGCCATGCTGGCCTGCGCACGCATTGGGGCGGTTCATTCGGTAGTGTTCGGGGGCTTTGCCCCGCACGAGCTAGCCGTGCGCATCGACGATGCCAAGCCCCATGCCATCATCTGCGCATCGGGCGGCATGGAGTTCGACCGCATCATTCCCTACAAGCCCCTTGTGGATGAGGCCGTGGCGAAAGCGACCCACAAACCGGCCCACGTGGTGGTGTGCCAGCGCGATTTTGTGACTGCCACCCTGCAGCCCGGTCGCGACCTTGACTACCGCAAATTGCTGCAGGCCCCGCCCATTGCAGCCCTACCGGTGCCGGCCACGCATCCGCTCTACATCCTCTACACCAGTGGCACCACCGGCCGGCCCAAGGGCGTACTGCGCGACCACGGCGGCCACGCCGTGGCCCTGCGCTTCAGCATGGAGGCTATTTATGACCTGGCGCCGGGCGAAGTCATGTTCACCGCCTCGGATATTGGCTGGGCGGTGGGGCATTCCTACATTGTGTACGGGCCGTTGCTCCGGGGCTGCACCTCGGTGCTGTATGAGGGCAAACCCGTGCGCACGCCCGACGCCGGCGCGTTCTGGCGCATTGTGGAGCAGCACCGCGCCCGGGTTATGTTCACGGCACCTACCGCCATCCGGGCCATTAAGAAAGAAGACCCCGACGGCCTGCTGGCTAGCAAGTACGACCTGAGCAGCCTGCGCCACCTGTTTCTGGCCGGCGAGCGCTGTGACCCCGCCACTTTCGCCTGGGCCCAGCAGGTGCTAGGCGTGCCCGTGGTGGACCACTGGTGGCAAACCGAATCGGGCTGGCCCATGCTGGCCACCCTAGTGGGCCTGGAGGGCATGCCGCCGCCCCGGCCTGGTAGCGCCGGCCACCCCGTGCCGGGCTACGACGTGCAGGTTCTGGACGAGGCCGGCGAGCCCGTGACGGCCGGAACCACCGGCCTGGTGGCCGTGAAGCTCCCGTTGCCCCCCGGCTGTTTCCCCACGCTCTGGAACGACGACGCCCGCTTCCACGAAGCCTACATGGCCACTTTCCCGGGCTACTACCTGAGCGGCGACGGCGGCTACCGCGACAGCGAAGGCTACTGCTACATCATGGGCCGCGTCGACGATGTTATCAATGTGGCCGGCCACCGGCTGAGCACCGGCGAAATGGAGGAGATACTGGCCGCGCACCCTGCCGTGGCCGAGTGCGCTGTGCTGGGCATTGCCGACAGCCTGCGCGGGCAGGTGCCCGTGGGGCTGGTGGTGCTGAAAGATGGCCATACGATAGGAGAGGAGGCCCTAGAAAAAGAGCTGGTGGCCACCGTGCGCGCCCAAATTGGGGCGCTCGCCTGCTTCCGAACGGTGCTGGTGGTGAAGCGCCTGCCCAAGACCCGCTCCGGTAAAATCCTCCGCAAAACCCTGCGCCAGCTGGCCGATGGCGAAGATTTCGCCGTGCCATCCACCATCGACGACCCCCTTATTCTGGATGAAATCCGGGCAGGCTTGCAGCGGCGCGGAGTTGGGCTGGCGTACGAAGCCAGCCATCCTTCCTAACGGCTCAAGCCAAGCCGGCTTGGGCCTTGTGGGGGTGTCTAATATATTTCATTCCTTGCATGGCTAAGTTGAGCCGGCCCGCCAAGGCCCGCGGATTCCCAGCCGCCTTAGCTAGCGGATACTCGCTTCTAAACTCAACCTTTCACCCCAACCTTCCCCACTATGCACTCCCGCATTCGCACCTTAGAGCAATACCACGTCGCCTACAAGCAGTCCATCGCGGACCCCGATGCCTTTTGGGGCGACATCGCCGAACCCTTCACCTGGCGACGCAAGTGGGATAAGGTGAAAGGCGGCGAGTTTTCGCCCGAAGGACGGAGTACCTGGTTTGAAGGCGCCCGGCTCAACCTCACCGAAAACTGCCTCGACCGCCACCTGGCCCTACGCGGCAACAAGCTGGCTATCATCTTCGAGCCCAACGACCCCAAAACCCGCCACCTGCGCCTGACCTACCGCGAGCTGCACGAGCATACCTGCCAGTTTGGGAACGTGCTCCTAAAAAATGGCGTCAAAAAAGGCGACCGGGTCATCATCTACATGCCCATGATTCCGCAGCTGGCGGTGGCCGTGCTCGCCTGTGCCCGCATCGGGGCCGTGCACTCGGTGGTGTTTGCGGGCTTTTCGGCCACGGCCATTGCCGACAGGGTCAACGACGCCGAAGCCCAGGTGGTCCTCACCGCCGACGGCCTGAACCGCGGCGCCAAGCAGATTCCGGTGAAGTCGGTGGTCGACGAAGCCTTGCAAAATTGCCCTTCGGTGCGCCGCGTGATAGTGGTGGAGCACACCGGCTGGCCGGTGCAGTGGGAGGAAGGCCGCGATGTATGGTACCACGACGAGGTGAAGGACGTGGAAAAAGAATGCCCGGTGGCCGAAATGGAGGCCGAAGACCCGCTCTTTATCCTGTACACCAGCGGCAGCACCGGCAAGCCCAAGGGCGTGGTGCACACCCAGGCCGGCTACATGGTCTGGGCCGATTTTACCTTCCGCAACGTGTTTCAGGTAGAGGAAAACGACGTGTACTGGTGCACCGCCGACATTGGCTGGGTTACGGGCCACACCTACGGCCTCTACGGGCCCCTGCTGGCGGGCAGCACCACGCTCATGTTTGAAGGCGTGCCCACTTATCCATCGCCGGGCCGCTTCTGGGAGGTGATTGACAAGCACCATGTCACTATTTTCTATACCGCGCCCACTGCCATTCGCTCGCTGATGGCCGCGCCCCTCGACCACGTGCTGGCGTATTCGCTCAGCAGCCTGCGCGTGCTGGGTTCGGTGGGCGAGCCCATCAATGAGGAGGCCTGGCACTGGTACCACCAGCACGTGGGCAAAGGCCGCTGCCCCATCGTAGACACGTGGTGGCAAACCGAAACCGGCGGCATCATGATTTCGGCCTTGGCCGGCATCACGCCCTCGGTGCCGGCGCGGGCGGGCCTGCCGCTGCCCGGCGTGCATCCCGTACTGCTCAACCAGGACGGCACCGAAATCGAAGGCAACGACCAGGAGGGCTACCTTGCCATTAAGGCCAGCTGGCCCGGTATCATCCGCACCACTTGGGGCGACCACGAGCGTGCCCGCCAAACCTATTTCACGCCTTATCCCGGCTACTACTTCACCGGCGACGGCGCCCGGCGCGACGAGAATGGCCTCTACCGCATTATCGGGCGTGTCGATGACGTTATCAACGTCAGCGGCCACCGCTTCGGCACCGCCGAAATCGAGAATGCCATCAACCAGAGCGACTACGTAGTAGAAAGCGCCGTGGTAGGCTACCCGCACGACGTTAAAGGCCAGGGTATCTACGCCTACGTCATCTGCAAAGACGGGGTGCCAACAACTGACATGGAAATCCGGCGCGCCGAAGCCAGCATCATCGAAGCGGTGGTTGCCGAAATTGGCCGTATCGCCAAGCCCGACAAAATTCAAATTGTCTCGGGCCTACCCAAAACCCGGTCGGGCAAAATCATGCGCCGCATTCTGCGCAAAGTAGCCGAAGGCGAAACCAGCAACCTGGGCGACGTATCCACCCTGCTCGACCCACTGGTAGTGGATGAGATTGTGGCGGGGAAGAGGTAGCTCCTGAAAGGTTCGTATGAAGTAGGGGCGGGGCTCGCCCCCGCCTGTAGTTGAACGATTCAAGCCAAGTCGTCCACCTACGGGCGGGGGCGAGCCCCGCCCCTACATCGTCATGCATTCAAAGTGCATCTACCCAAAAACCTTCACCCGTTCGCCTTTGTGCTTGGTGCGCAGGTGATGGCGGATAATCTGCTGGGTGTCTTTGTTGTCGGTGAATGGTTGGATAACGTCCCGGAAATCAGCCAACTTGCGGGCCGAGAACGTCTCGTCGACGTAGGCGAAGCCGCGGTAGCGGCCGTTCTCGACCAGCACAATGCTCTTTTCCAGCTCGGTGCGGCCCGCGCCAATGACGACGAAGGTTTCGTGCTCGTAGCTGATGCTGTCGATGGCCTCATCCACGCGCTGGTTGTAGCTCTCGGGCGGCTCCAGGCCCAGGCAGGCGCCCTGGCAGTGGTGCACCTGGTAGTCGAAGCAGGCGCCCTGGGTTTTGTAGAGGCCGCAGAGCTTCTGGCACAGGTTGTATTTGGCCACTTTGTGGTACAGAAAGCCCTGGGCCTTGTACTGGTTGCCCAGCGCGATAATGGGGATTTCGGCGTTGCGGGCATCGGCGCGGCCGTAGGCCAGGCGCTTGTAGCCCTGCTCGTCTACGCGTAGGTAAATGCCCGCCGGGAACACCGAACGCCGTTGGGCGCGGTTGTAGGCCGGCTTGAGCTGTTTGATGAGGTGCGACTCGTAGAGCAGCGCTACCAGCTCAGAGCCGGTAAGTTCCCAGGTGATGTCGGCAATGGAGTTCTTGAATTCGAGGCTCTTGCGCGACTTTACATCGACGGCGAAGTGCTGCTGGATGCGCTTGTAAATGTTGATGCTCTTGCCCACGTAAATCACCTCGCCGGCCTCGTTGTGGAAGTAGTACACGCCCGTGGCCTGCGGCAGATTCGCCACCACCGAAGCCGACAGCAGCGGCGGCATCAGGGCTTCCCGAATAGCGGTCTGCACGGCGGCCACGCGCTTGGGCGAGGGCGTTTTGGTGGCGGTTTGGGGCCGGTTGCCGGCGGGCGCCAAGGCATCCACGCGGGCCAGGGTGTGGCTGGTGTCGGTGCCGTGGGGCACGTTTTCGCTTTCCTGGGTAATCTTGAGTAGCCGGCCAAACAGGATGGCGGTGGCGTGGGCGTCGCCGGCAGCGCGGTGGCGGTTTTCCAGCTCAATGCCGATGTTCTGACACAGCTTGCCGAGGCTGTAGCTGGGCTGGCCGGGAATGAGCGAGCGGCTCAGGCGCACCGTGCACAGGGTTTTGCGGGAATAGTTGTAGCCCAGGTCGGCAAATTCCTTCTTCAGAAACGAGTAGTCGAACCTGACGTTGTGGGCCACAAACACGCAGCCTTCGGTCATTTCCACCACTTTGCGGGCCACTTCGTGGAACCGGGGCGCGTCGCTCACCATGTCGTTGGTGATGCCGGTGAGCTGGGTAATGAACGGCGGAATGGCCCGGCCGGGGTTGAGCAGCGTGGCGTACTCGTCCACGATTTTCTCGCCGTCGTGAATGTATATCGCTATTTCGGTGATGCGGTCCTGGGTGGGCTGCCCGCCGGTGGTTTCAAGGTCAATGATGGCGTACAAATCGCAGGGCCGGGATGGTGGTCGGAAAGAAGACTAACAAATTTAGCCCGGCATAAGGTTGCACAACTAAAAAAGGCAGCCCTTACGGACTGCCTTTTTTGCGCTCTGAGCGGCCAATTGGCAGCGTACCGTCTGGTAGCTACTAACGGCTATCGCCGCACTATCTGTTGCTCTTGGCTTGGTTTTTCAGCTGGGACAGGGTGTTTTTAGCGGACACAATCTGGTTCCGCTGCTGTTCGATGACTTGCTTAACTGGCTGGGGCAGGTCGGGCTCCTTCAGAGCCATATCGTAGGCCTTGAGGGCCGTGGTATCGACGGTTTCGCATTCGTTCAGAATGACAGCTTCGTTGTGCCCGGAGACGGCAGTCTTTACATTCATCCAGTTGCGCTGCACCGTTGAGGCCACGTTGGTGAAAGAGCTTTCCACGGTCATTTTAGTATCGGTTTTCACGCCAAAGCGGCTGGCTTGTTGCGCTAGCTCCGAAGCGAATTGTGCTCGTTGGTCTGCAAGGTGCTTTAGCTCCGTCTTGATTTGAGGAGTAGATACCCCCGAAGCCGCTTCCTGATATCCTTTATTGGCTGACTTGTTAATTTCGACGAGGTCGATATAAGCGCGGGCTAATTTTTCATTGGGCGTTGTCATAGTTATAAAATAATTGGTGAGTCATGAAGTTAGGGATTTTTTTATAATAAAAACAATGCCTGATATAATAAAACATGGTTAAGCTGTCATTGCATCAGCTTTACCACGTGCCAGGCTTTGCCCAGAAAGCCGGGCTTATCGTCCGATTTGTCCCGTTTGGTGTCATCCCCGTCGGTTACGTCGCCCAGCAAAAAGCCCCAGGGCTCGGTGGTCTTGTTGGAATCGAACACGACCTTGAGCACGGCCACGAGCGGGATGCTCAGAATCATGCCGGGCGTGCCCCAGAGCTCGCCACCCAGGATAAGGGCCACGATGGCCGCCATGGGGTTGATGCTCACCTTCGAGCCCGTAATCATGGGCGTAATGAAGTTGCCTTCCAGAAACTGCACAAACACGCCCACCACCCCGGCCGCCTTCGCCGGGCAAGCCGGTGTCAGTAATGACGTAGGTTGGTAAATGCCACGAAAAAAGCCCCATCGGCTGCAAAGCTTGCAGCCGATGGGGCTCGTTCTTTCTACGCTAATTGGGCTAAATGCCCGGTAATTATTTACCGTTTCAAGGTGCCTTTCTGCTGCGTGACCCAGTTTTTGGCTTGCAGAACCTGGCTGTGCTGCTGTTCGATTACCCGCTTGGCTTCGGTGGGCAAGTCAGTCGATTCCAAAGCCGTTTCGTAGGCTTGCAGAGCCGTCGCATCGCCGGTTTCGCACTCGCCCAGGATAGCCGCATCATCATGGCCGGTGATGGCCGATTTGATGTTAATCCAGCCACGGTGCACTGCGGCGGCGGCGTCGGTTAGCGCGCCCTCTACTGTGCCGTGGGTGGTCGTGCTCAGGCCGTACTGGCTGGCGCGCTGGGTGAGCTCCGAGGCAAACTGGGCCCGCTGCTGCGAGAGCCGGCTCAACTCCGATTTGAGTTGGGGGTTGGTCACGCCTTCGGCGGCTTCCTGGTAGCCTTTGGCCGCGGTTTTGTTGATTTCAACCAGGTCGTTGTAAGCGCGGGCAGTGGTTTCGGTGGTCGTAGCCATGGATATAATAGGGTTTAGTGGAAAGGAAAACTTCCTAGAATATACTGCGAAGGCTACTAAGGGGTTGCGGTCGAGCAGACCCACCCGCCAAGCTTTACATGCGCTTAATCATGTGCCAGGCTTTGCCCAGAAAGCCGGGCTTGTCGTCCGATTTATCCCGTTTCGTGTCGTCGCCGTCGGTCACGTCGCCGAGCAAAAAGCCCCAGGGCTCGGTGGTCTTGTTGGAGTCAAATACCACCTTGAGCACGGCCACGAGCGGGATGCTCAGAATCATGCCGGGCGTGCCCCAGAGCTCGCCACCCAGGATAAGGGCCACGATGGCCGCCATGGGGTTGATGCTCACCTTCGAGCCCGTAATCATGGGCGTGATGAAGTTGCCTTCCAGAAACTGCACGAACACAAATACGCCCACCACCCCGGCCGCCTTCGCCGGCGAGCCCGTTTCGACCAGCGTAATCAGGGCCGGAATGGTGGCGCCAATCATGATGCCGATGTAGGGGATGACCGCCAGAATGGAAGCAAAAATGGCAAAGAACACGGCGAACTTCACCCCCAGAATCAGCAAGCCAATGGCGTTCAGAACCGAGACTATGACGATAACCGTGAGCAGCCCCGAAATGTAGGCCTGCACCACGGTCTGGATGCTGTCCATGGTGTGCAGCACCGTGGTACGCTTATCGGGCGCCACAAACCGGAACATGAACTGGCGCATGTGGTCGCGGTAGTACAGAAAGCAGAAAATGTAAATCGGAATCAGGGTCACTACGCTCAGCACGCCGGCCGTGGTGCTGATGGTGCTGCCCAGAAAGCCGCCAGCCGATTTTTTGGCCGAGCTCAACGAGGAGTCGATAAACTCATCCTTGCTCATCACGCGCATGCCCAGGCGGTCGTGCAGCCATTGCTGGCCCTGGTCAAAAAATATTGCCAGCTTCTGCTGAATCAGGGGCAGCTCGGCCCGCAGGTCCAGAATTTGGGAGCCAAACAAAATGATGAGGCCCGCCAGCCCGCTTACCAATAAAAGGATGGCCGCGATGATGGCCAGTACCCGCGACCAGCCCCAGCCTTCCAGCTTGGTTACCAAGGGCAGGAGCAGGGTGGAAAGCAACGCTGAAAAGAAAAGCGGCAGCAAAATACCGTCGAGCTTATGGAGCACAAATACCAGCAGCGACAGCCCAATGAGGAGGAAGGTGTAGTGGACCACCGGCGCCAGCTTGGCCTCGGGAATGGCGCCGCTTTGTTGGGCTACGTTGGAGTGGGGCGAACCACGATTGATTACCCGGTTGATTAGAGGAGGAAACATGCGGTTTGAAGAGGGGGAAATCAATTGGCGCGGCGGGCCAAAACCCGTGAACCCAGGCCAGCTAAGTGGTGTTGGAGACTAAATAAATTAGCGAGGTGATACTAAAAGAGCTGGCAATATTTCTTGCCCTCCTGCTAATTTCTGCGTTATTTTACCCAAAAACTGGAGAACAGTTGCCCAATGAACGACGAACTACTGACCGAAGCCTCCGAAGTGAAGGCCAAAGTCCCCGACCACGGCTATAACGAAGACAGTATCCGCTCGCTGGATTGGCGCGAGCACATCCGCCTGCGACCGGGCATGTACATCGGCAAACTCGGCGACGGTTCTGCTTACGATGACGGCATTTACGTATTGGTGAAGGAAGTGGTCGATAACTGCATCGACGAACACGTGATGGGCCACGGCCGCACCATCGATATCAAGATATCGGACTCCCGGGTGCAGGTGCGCGACTACGGCCGCGGCATCCCGCTGGGCAAGGTGGTCGACGTGGTGAGCAAAATCAACACCGGCGGTAAATACGACTCCAAGGTCTTCCAGAAGTCGGTGGGCCTGAACGGCGTGGGCACCAAGGCTGTGAACGCGCTGAGCGGCTATTTCTTGGTGCAAAGCGTGCGCGAAGGCATTATGAAGTCGGCCGAGTTTGCCCAGGGCAACCTGGTGAGCGACCCCAAGCCCCAGAAAACCAGCCAGCGCAACGGCACGCTGGTCACTTTTCAGCCCGACGACACGATTTTCAAGAACTACCGCTTCATCCCGGAGTATCTCGAAAATCAAATCTGGAACTACGTTTACCTGAACGCCGGCCTGACCATCAACTTCAACGGCCAGAAGTACTACTCCGAAAACGGCCTGCTCGACCTGCTGGCCCGCAAGGCCGATGTGGAGCACCTGCGCTACCCCATTATCCACCTAAAGGCGCCGGATATTGAGATGGCCATGACCCATGGCAACGACTACGGCGAGGAGTACTACTCCTTCGTGAACGGCCAGTACACCACGCAGGGCGGTACCCACCTGGCTGCCTTTCGCGAGGCGGTGGTGAAGGCCGTGCGCGAATTCTACAAGAAGGATTTTGACGCGGCCGACGTGCGCGGCTCCATCATCGGGGCCATTTCGGTGCGGGTGCAGGAGCCCGTGTTTGAGAGCCAGACCAAGACCAAGCTCGGCTCCATCAACATGGGCGAGGACGGCCCCACGGTGCGCGGCTTCATCCTGGACTTTGTGAAGGAGCACCTCGACAACTACCTGCACAAGAACCCCGCCACGGCCGATGCCCTTCTCAAGCGCATTCTGCAGAGTGAGCGGGAGCGCAAGGACATGGCCGGCGTAAAAAAGCTCGCCAACCAGCGCGCCAAAAAAGCCAACCTACACAACCGCAAGCTGCGCGACTGCCGCTTCCACCTGGGCGAAAACGCCAAGGACGGCGCCGAAAAGGAGCTGCTCACCACGCTCTTCATCACCGAGGGCGACTCGGCTTCGGGCAGCATCACCAAGAGCCGCAACGTGGAGCTGGAAGCCGTGTTCAGCCTTCGCGGCAAGCCGCTGAACTGCTTCGGACTGAAGAAGAAAATCGTGTACGAAAACGAGGAGCTCAACCTGCTGCAGCACGCCCTCAACATCGAAGAAGGCATCGAGCACCTGCGCTACAACCGCGTAGTAGTAGCCACCGATGCTGACGTGGACGGCATGCACATCCGGCTGCTGCTGCTCACGTTCTTCCTGCAGTTCTTCCCCGATTTGGTGCGCAATGGCCACGTGTTCATCCTCGAAACGCCGCTGTTCCGCGTGCGCAACAAGAAGGAAACCATCTACTGCTACAACGAGCAGGAGAAGCAGAACGCCATGCGCAAGCTGGGCAAAAACCCTGAAATCACCCGCTTCAAAGGCCTGGGCGAGATTTCGCCCGAGGAGTTCGGCAAGTTCATCGGCGAGAACATCAAGCTTGAGCCGGTGATTCTACAGTCGGACCGCAGCATCCAGCAGGTGCTGACGTATTACATGGGCAAAAACACCCCCGACCGCCAGAACTTCATCATCGAAAACCTGCGCTTGGAAAAGGACTTGGTGACTAGTGATGTGCTGCCCGTGGCCGAGGTGGCCGAAGCCGACCTGGCTTAATTGAGCTGAAATGCTATTGTGTTAGGAGCCCCGTTTGGCATTTGCCAAACGGGGCTTTTTTGATGCAGCCGGTATGCTTTCAGCGCAATAAATGTTAATATATGAATAGTAAAGCCATTCAGCAATAGGCGGGAGCAGCATAAAAACTGCCGTGGATTAAAGTTGACGCATATAGTGCCGCTTGCTTAAATTAGTCAATTCATAGCTCAGCAGTAGTACATTTATGGGCTGATTATCTAGATCTAATGCGGAGAATGATAGCGGGCCTGGGGCCGACTGCGATATTCGCCTTGGTATTTTGCTGGGGCCTGAAGCAGGCGGGGGCACAAGCCCCGTCGTCGGCATCCGGCCCGCGCCAGCCAATTGCATGGGCCGGGGCCGCAGCCCGAGCCACAATTGGCCAGGCCCAGCAGCACCGCATTGATAGCGTGCGTGGGCTGGTGCGGGCCCATCCCCAACTGGATTCTGTTCGGATAGTCCTGCTCACGCACCTGGCCAGCGAGCTGAAGCTGCAGAATGTGCAGTCGGCCCGCCCGGTGCTGGAAGCAGCCGTGCAGTTGTCTCGCCAATTGGCCATCGGGGATTTATTAGCGGAATGCTTGCTGGACCTGGCCGACTACCATATCACCCTGGCCGAATACGGCCCGGCCGTGCGGCGGCTGCGGGAGTCCCGCCAGGAGTTTGCCCGCATGCACAACCAGGGAGGCGAGGTGCGGTGCCTGGGCCGCCTGGCCCTGGTGGCCGACCAGCGGGGCCAGTACGCCTCCAGCCTGGCCTACTGCCTGCAAGGCCTGGCGCTATCCGACAGCGGCGATGTCCGCCGCTTTAATACTACCCTCAAGATTCAAGCCGGTGGCACCTTCAACAAGCTGGGCGACTACGCCCATGCCCGTTCTTACCTGCTGGATGCGTTGCAGGTGGCCCGAAAGTACGATTACCCCGACCGCATCAACCTGGCTTTGGCCGGGCTCGGCGATGTGTGCCGCAGCCAAAAGCAATGGGATGCCGCGCGGCTCTACTACACGCAAAGCCAGGCCGTGAGCCAGCGCTTGAGCAATGCGCCGGAGGTGCTGGCTATGCAAGTCAATCTGGCGGAAGTGAGCGAGCGGCAGGGCAAGCTGCAGGAGGCGTTTGCGCTGGGGTACCCGGCCTTGCGCCAGTCTGTGGCGGCGGGCCAGCTGCTGGCCATTCCGCGGGCGCTGGGGGTGCTGGCCCGGGCTTTCCTGCGCGTGGGCCAGCCTGACAGCGCCATTCTTTACGGGCAGCGCAGTCTGCGCGCCAGCCAGCAGGCCCGCTTCAACGAAGGCGGCCGCGCGGCCAATGAGGTGCTGGCGCTGGCTTATGCGGCCCGCAAAGACTTTGCGCGGGCCTACGAGGCCTCCATTGGCCGCAAGGTGTACAACGACAGCCTACTGAGTGAGGCCACCACCCGCCGCACCGCCGCGTTGCAGCTCAATTTTGAGCTGGGGCAGAAGCAAGCCCAAATCAAGCTGCTCACCCAGCAGGCCCGCCTGCAAAACCAGCAACGCGAGCTGGAAAAGCTGCGGCAAGCAAACCAGCTTATTGGACTGGCCGGGCTGAGCTTGGTGGCCATTGTCTTTGCCGCCTACCTGTTTTGGCGGTTTCGGCGGCGGCAGAGTGCCCGCGAAACCGCCCTGCGTGAAAGCTTGGCCGCCGATTTGCGCAACGACGTGGGGGCATTGCTGCGTCAAATCAGCCTGCAAAGCAATCTGCTGCAGGAGGGCCTGGCCGATGCGGCTGGCCAGCGCTTGCAAATCAGCCGGCTGTCCGATGCCAGCCGCACCGCCGTGCGCCAGCTCAATGACGTGGTGTGGAGCCTCGACGCCAAGAATGATTATTTGGCCGACTTACTCACCCGGATGCGCGACTACGCGCACGAAGTGCTTGACCCTAAAGGCATCGAATTTGCCTACGAGGTGCCTGAGGTACTACCTATTTGCCGCCTGCCAGCCCGGCTGCGCCGCAACCTGTATCTGATTTATAAAGAGAGCCTTCAGAACATTGCCAAGCATGCCCAGCAGGTGTCCCGCACCACCGTGCGCGTGCGGCTGGAAGGACCCCAACTGATTGTTGATATTACTGACAACGGGCAGCTAGTGCCAGAATTCAGCTCAACCGGCCCGGCCGAAAGGGCGGGGAACGGCCTGGCCAATATTGAGCTGCGGGCCACTGCCATGGGCGGAGCCGCCACCGCCGGCCCGGTGCTGGCCGCAAATGGCACTGTAATCGGTTTTGGCGTTCGGGTAGCTGTACCGCTGCCCTCCGCTTAATTCATGAAAATCCGGATGCTTTCGGGAGGGCGCTTTTATATAAGAAAGCCATGTCTTCTTTATTTAATAATTTGAATATTTATATCTATACTAATCACCTTGAGAGAGTATCAAATATTAAATGCACCAATGTTTGATTTTATGTAATTAAGCACTGCTATTGGCTAATAGCATGTTGTATTGGATGAAAGCTCAGCTGTAATAATCCGAAACGCTTGAAAAATTCTGCGTAAAAAGTACGTATTGTGCGCGGACTAAGTATTGTCTTGTACTTTTTTTTTCGTAGGTTTGAACCGCCGCCTAGGGGTAGACTAGTCGGCACATTCCACGGAAAAGCCCGGACCTTTGGTTCGGGCTTTTTTCGTTTGGTTAAAACCAGCATATTGTCGGGCTTTAATGCTATAGAATCCGATAGTATTTGGCTAGTAATTTTAGCTTGTTTTTTGGCCAAAAATTGCCGTATTTTGGGGTCCCTGTCCGCTTTTTCTGACTTACTGGATTTGACGGTTTATCGCGAATTCGCTAAGAAATTTGGGAACTTTCCGGCTTGGGCTGGAATTGTAATATGTTGCGCTCCGCGCTGATTCCGGTATTTTTGATGGCATTCGCCGACCTCTTTCGTTTCCCTCGTGGCTACTCTCGATACTCCTGATTCCGAACTCCCCGACCAAAATATTTTGCAGCCCGGTGATTCGGTCGACTTTGACCTAACGGCGTTTTCGCCTGCCGCGGCGGCTGATGCCCAGGAACTCGCCAGTTTTGCCGACCAAGCGGCCGAGCACGCGGCTGCCGAGAGCAGTCAAGCCGCTGCCGACGCCACCGATTTATTCGGCGACTTGCCCGCCGTGCACCTGGCGGCCGAGACCGTGCCCGAACCCGAAACCGAGGAGGAGCCCAAGTTTGCGCCCGGCGAGACCATTCACGACGTAGCCACGGTAAAGGGCATGTACCAGAACTGGTTTCTGGACTATGCCTCTTATGTGATTCTGGAGCGGGCTGTGCCGGCCATTGAAGATGGCCTCAAGCCGGTGCAGCGGCGCATTCTGCACGCCATGAAGGAGATGGACGACGGCCGCTTCAACAAGGTGGCCAACGTCATCGGCCAGACCATGCAGTACCACCCGCACGGCGACGCCAGCATCGGTGATGCCATGGTGAACCTGGGGCAGAAAGACCTGCTCATCGAAACCCAGGGCAACTGGGGCGATGTGCGCACCGGCGATGGCGCCGCCGCGCCCCGCTACATCGAAGCGCGCCTGAGCAAGTTTGCCCTCGACGTGGTGTTCAACCCCGACACTACGGAGTGGCAGCTCAGCTACGACGGCCGCAAGCGCGAGCCCACCACCCTGCCCGTTAAGTTCCCGCTGCTGCTGGCGCAGGGCGTGGAAGGCATCGCCGTGGGCTTGAGCACCAAGATTATGCCCCACAACTTTCGCGAGCTGTGCAAGGCCAGCATCGACGTGCTGCGGGGCAAAGAGGTGCAGTTGTTTCCGGACTTTTCGACCGGCGGCTTGTGTGACGTGAGCAACTACAACTCAGGTATGCGCGGGGCGCGCATTCGCCTGCGCGCCACCATCGAGAAGGTCGACAAAACCCTACTCATCATCCGCGACATTCCCTACGGCTCCACCACCACGGCGCTGATGGAAAGCATCGTGAAGGCCTCGGAAGCCAACAAAATCAAGATTAAGAAGGTGGTCGACAACACGGCCGCCGACGTGGAAATTCAGGTGCAGTTGCCCGCCGGCGTCTCACCCGACCTGACCATCGACGCGCTGTACGCCTTCACCGACTGCGAAATCAGCATCTCGCCCAATACCTGCGTCATCATCGACGAGAAGCCCCGGTTTGTGGGCGTGGAGGACGTGCTGCGCCAAAGCACCAAGGCCACCGTGCGCCTGCTGGAGCGCGAGCTGGAAATCCGCCAGGATGAGTTGTGGGAGAAATGGCACAACGCTTCGCTGGAAAAGATTTTCATCGAGAACCGTATTTACCGCAAGATTGAGGAATGCGAAACTTGGGCTGAAATCCTCGAAACAATCGACAAGGGCTTGAAGAAATTCGTGCGCATCGAAGGGGAGAAGGCCAAGGCCGACGACACCCGCATCGTGCTGCGCCGTCCCATCGAAGAAGACGACCTTACCCGCCTGACCGAAATTCGCATCAAGCGCATTTCTAAGTTCGACGGTTTCAAAGCCGACGAGTACATCCAGCGCCTGGAAACAGAACTGGCCGAAGTAGCCGACCACCTCGCCAACCTGACGCGCTATGCCATCCAGTACTTCGAAAACCTGCTCAAGAAGTACGGCGCGGGCCGTGAGCGCAAAACCCAGCTCCGCACCTTCGATGTCGTAACGGCTCAGAAAGTGGCCATTGCCAACCAGAAGCTTTACGTGAACCGCGTCGACGGTTTTGTGGGCTACGGGCTTAAGAAAGACGAATTCGTCTGCGACTGCTCGGACCTGGACGATATCATCGCCATTAAGCGCGACGGCACGTTTACGGTGACCAAAATTGCGGAGAAGACCTTCGTGGGCCGCGATATTCTGCACGTGGGCGTGTACAATAAGAACGACGACCGGCTGGTGTACAACATGGTGTACTTGGACGGCGCCTCGGGCATCAGCTTCGCCAAGCGCTTCCTGGTGTCGGGCATCACCCGCGACAAAACCTACGACCTGACCAAAGGCACCAAAGGCACCAAAGTGCTGTACCTGACGGCCAACCCTAACTCGGAATCCGAGATTGTTAACATTCAGCTCTCGGATAAGGCGCCGGCGCGGGTGAAGCAGTTTGACTTTGATTTTGCCGAGCTCGGCATCAAGGGCAAGGGCTCGATGGGCAACATCGTAACTAAGCAGCCCATCAAGAAAATCACGCAAAAAACCCTGGGCGACTCCACCCTGGGCGGGCGCGAGATATTCTTCGACAGCGTGGTTGGCCGCCTAAACACCGCCGGCCACGGCCGTTACCTGGGCCAGTTCGATACCGAGCACCACGTTTTAGTGGTCTTCAAAGATGGCAGCTACGAGCTGACCACGCCCGACCCCGCCAACCACTACGACGTGCCCAATATTGTGCTGCTGCGCAAGTACGAGCCCGATGTGGTGCTCAGCGCCGTGTACTTGGACGGGGAAACCAAAATCCACTACGTCAAGCGGTTCAAAATTGAAACCAGCACGTTGGGCAAGCGCTTCACCTTCATTTCCGAGACCAAGGGCTCGAAGCTGCTGGCCGTTACCGCTAATCCCGAGCCGCTGGTGGAAGTGAAGTTTCAGAAGGACAAGAAGTCTGACAAGGAAACCGAGAAAATCAACCTGCACGATTTCATCGACGTGAAAGGCTGGAAGGCGATGGGCAACAAGCTCAACTACTTCAAGGTGCACGCCTTAACGCTGCTCACCGACGAAGGCCCCGAGCCCCAGCGCCGCGAGGTAGCCAAGAAGCGCGTGGCTGCGGCCTTGCCCAAGCCGGGGGAGAACGGGGGAGGAGCCACTGATGCCGAACGCCCCGAGCCCAGCGGGGCGGTGGACGTGACGGCCGAAGAAGTAGCCCAGGCACGGGAGTTGCTCAAACGGCCAAAGGCGCAGCTAGGCCTGTTCTAATGCGCGCAGCCATTGGTATTGGGTGGTCGGGAGAACTTTTCTTCTGGCCGGCTGCCTGATACCAATAGTGAGCTACTTCTTTTCGGTGCCCCGTTTCTTTGCCCTTATGCTTGTTGTGCCCTGGTCGCGGTTTTGTCCTGCCTTTCCATTCAGGCTGTGGCGAAGCTGGCTGCTGGGAGTACTCATGCTGGGCTGGCTCGCCACGCCTGCCGCTGGACAATTTCGGACCCAGCCGCGCAAGCCAGCCGCAGCCGCCCCCAGCCGGCGGCCGCTCAATGCGCTGCCGCCGGACCCGCCGGCGGTACAGGCACAACTCTTTCAGGCTGCCACGCTGGCCAAGGGCTTTAAAGATTCGGAGGCGCTGGCCGTTTACCAGGAAATTCTGAAAGGCACTCCTAACCATTACTTGTCGCTGTGCCAGGCCGCTGTGCTGAGCGTAAAAATTGGGAGCCGTTACTCAGACGAAACCCGGAAAGCAGCGTATTTCGATGCCGGCCGGCAGTACGCCGACCGTGCCCTGCTTATTCGGCCCGAAGGCGGTGAGAGCAATTACGCTGTCGCATTGGCCTTATTCAACCAGGCCACCCTCTACAAGGCCGGCGCCCGCTTGAAGGCCTTCCGGGATTTGCGCTCGCACGTGTACCTCGTCACCGAGCGCCGCCCTGATATGGCGGAGGGCTGGCAGCTACTGGGCCGCTGGCAGTACCGTGTGGCCCACTACAACCTGCTCGAGCGGCTATACAGCAAATTTGTGCTGGGTGGCGTGCCAGATGGCGGTGACAGCCACGAGGCCATGGAAGACCTGGAAAAAGCCCGAAAGCTCGCGCCCAATAACATCGAATTTTGCTACGACCTGGCCCGCATGTGCCGCTATCAGGGCCGCCGTCGTCGGGCCATCGAGGTTCTGCGCGAAGCGGAAAGAATTTCGCCCATCACCAGCGAAGACCTTGTCATAAGTAGGCTTTGCCGGCAGATGCTACCTCCCTTGCTCCGTGCCGATGCCCGCCGGAACCAGCGCTCCACCCGGCTCGAACAGACAGAATCAGCGCCGGCCGCGCTGCCGCCCAGCCCTAGCCCAGCCGCTGCCGATTCAGTTAGCCGCAAACAGTAGCTTGGCTAGCCGGTCGAGTTGACGCACCGCCAATTGAGCTGATTGCAACCAAGCAGGCCAGCATTTGGCGCTTGGGGCAAAGCTAAAAGGCACTTCCAAGCCACACGTTAAGTTATGAGTACTATCAAAAAAGGTGCTTGACTAATCAGCGGAAGCTTATCCTCAACCGCTGCAGCTACCTTTGAACCACGCTTTCCTGCCGCTTGGCCTGTTCATGACCCGCCGTTTGCCTTTCTTACTGGTTCTACTCGCCGCTTGCCAGGCCGAGCCCAACGAACGGCCTGATACGCTGGTTAATTTGGCTACGGTCCAAAGCGGGCCCCGCGTGCAGGCCGATGAGCTGAACGGAGCCATTGTTAGGGAGCCAAAAAATACGGCTCTGCTGGCGCGTCGGGCCACTTTGCGCCTGGCCGCCGGGCAGCCCCGCGCCGCCCTCCAGGATGTCGCGACTGCCCTGGAAATCGATGACACCGATGGCAGGCTGTACTTTTTGCAAGCGCGGGCATACCGGGCGTTGGGCCAATTGCCCGAGGCCCTGGCCGCCGCACGGCAAGCGGCCGAACACGGGTTTTCCGGGCCAGAGCTGCCTCTACTGGTGGGCGAAACCCATTTAGCCGCGCGCAACTATTCCGCTGCTCTGGACAACCTCGACCGCACCCTGCGCCTCGACCCTGACCAGCCCGCTGCCCTTTTCTACAAAGGCCTGGCCTACGCTGCCACCGCTGATACCTCGACTGCCGTTCAGTATCTGCAGGACGCCCTGGCCCGTGACCCCCGCGAGCCCGAGATTCTGCACCAGCTGGCGTTTCTGCTTAATGCTTGGCGGGTGCCGAGCGATGCCGCCCGCTACGCCGCCTTGGGTATGAAGCTGGATACTACCTCCGGGCTACTTCGGTACGACTACGGTCGCCAGCTGGAGCTGCAGGGCCGCCCCGATAGCGCCCTGTGGTACTACCGCCGCGCCTTAACGCTGGACACCACCGTGTACCGGGCCGACTACCGCCTGGGCTTGGCCGCGGCCAAAGCGCGCCGCCCCCTAGCTGTGATTGAGCACCTCACGCGGGCCCTGCGCCGTAATCCCCGCCTGCCGCAGGCCCGGGCGCTGCTCGCCGAAGCGCTGGAAACCCAAAACCGCCTGCCCGAAGCGTTGACCCAATACCGCCAGCTCGTGGCCGAAAACCCGGGCAACGCGCACTGGACCTATAAAGTCTGGAAACTCAACGGCCGGGTGCAAGGCCAGCTGCCGGATAGCTTGCGTCCCGCGCCACGGTATTATTACCGCCGGCCCCAGCGGCCCGCGCCCATTAGCCCGCTACCATCGCTCAGGCCCAGCACGGGGTGAATGCCATCGGGACGGAAAACCGAAGTGCTTGCGTAAGTTGAAAAATTATAAACCCAGCTTCCTCAGTAATCTTAAATTCATTATTGAGCAACGTGTAACTTGCGCCCCGCTTAGCCCCACGGGGGCTTTTATTCCAATCCTATGCTCAATATTACCCTCCCCGACGGCTCGGTTCGCCAAGTCGAGTCTGGCTCTACGGGCCATGCCCTGGCCGCCAGCATCAGTGAAGGCCTGGCCCGCAATGCCTTGGCTGTGCGCGTCAATGGCGAAGTCCGCGACCTCTACCGTCCCTTCACGGAAGATGCTACCGTTGAAATCCTGACCTGGAACGACGAGGCCGGCAAGGCTACTTATTGGCATTCCTCGGCTCACCTGATGGCCGAAGCGCTCGAAACGCTCTATCCCGGCGTGAAGCTGGCCATCGGCCCCGCCGTAGAGAACGGCTTCTACTACGACGTCGATTTGGGCGAAGGTCGCAGCATTTCCAGCGAAGACTTCCCCGAAATCGAGAAGAAGATGCTGGAGCTGGCCAAAAACAAAAGCCGCTACATCCGCCAGGAAATATCGAAGGCCGATGCCATCGCCTACTTCCAGGAAAAGCAGGACCCCTACAAACTGGAACTGCTCGAAAACTTGGAAGACGGCCAGATTACCTTCTATACCCAAGGTGGTTTCACCGACCTCTGCCGAGGCCCGCACATCCCCGACACCAGCACCATCAAAGCAGCCAAGCTCATGAACGTGGCCGGTGCCTACTGGCGCGGCGATGAGAAAAACAAGCAGCTCACGCGCCTCTACGGCATCACTTTCCCCAAAGCCAAGGACCTCACCGAGTACCTGGAGCGGCTGGAGGAAGCCAAGCGCCGCGACCACCGCAAGTTGGGCAAGGAGTTGAAGCTGTTTGCTTTCTCAGAGAAAGTAGGAGCTGGGCTGCCCTTGTGGCTGCCCAAAGGCACTGCCCTGCGCGAGCGCCTCGAGCAGTTCCTGCGCAAAGCCCAGGTGAAGGCCGGCTACCAGCCCGTGGTAACTCCCCACATCGGAGCGAAAGAGCTGTACGTGACCAGCGGCCACTACGAGAAATACGGCGCTGACTCGTTCCAACCCATCAAGACGCCTAACCCCGGCGAGGAATTCTTCCTCAAGCCGATGAACTGCCCCCACCACTGCGAAATCTATAAAACGGAGCCCCGCAGCTACCGCGACCTTCCCGTTCGCTACGCCGAGTTTGGCACCGTGTACCGCTACGAGCAATCGGGCGAGCTGCACGGCCTGACCCGTGTGCGCGGCTTTACGCAGGACGATGCCCACATCTTCTGCCGCCCCGACCAGGTGAAGGAGGAGTTCAAGAAGGTGATTGACTTGGTGCTTTACGTGTTCAAAAACCTCGGTTTTGAAGACTACACAGCCCAAATCAGCCTCCGCGACCCGGAGAACAAAACCAAGTACATCGGCTCCGATGAGAACTGGTTTTTGGCTGAAAGCGCCATCCAGGAAGCCGCCGCCGAAAAAGGCCTGCCCACGGTAACCGAACTAGGCGAAGCGGCCTTCTACGGCCCCAAGCTCGACTTCATGGTGCGCGATGCCCTCGGGCGCCGCTGGCAGTTGGGCACCATTCAGGTAGACTACAACCTGCCGGAGCGGTTCGACTTGGAGTATGTCGCTTCCGACAACTCCCGCCAGCGCCCCGTGATGCTGCACCGCGCGCCCTTTGGCTCGCTGGAGCGGTTCGTGGCTGTGCTCATCGAACATTGCGCTGGCAATTTCCCCCTGTGGCTGACACCCGAGCAATTCATTGTGCTCCCGATTTCGGACAAGTACATCGACTACGCCAACGAGGTGAAAGCCCAACTGGAACAGCGCGAGCTACGCGGTACCGTGGATGCCCGCGATGAGCGTATTGGCCGCAAAATTCGCGATGCCGAAATGGGCAAAATCCCTTACCTGCTGGTAGTAGGCGAGAAGGAAGCCCAGGACAACATCATTTCGGTGCGCAAGCATGGCGAAGGCGACCTGGGTTCTATGCCTCTCGATGCTTTCGTGAAGAGCGTGCAAAGCCAGATTGTTGAAGCTTATTAATTAAGGAACAGCACCGTCAGGTTGAGCCAGCGAAAGCAGCTCAACCTGACGGTGTTTGATTTTCCTTGCCTGAGGCCGTGCTTAGTGTATTTCACTACTGATTTCACAAGTAATTTGCCTTTACCAAGATAAATACCGATATTTGCCCCCTGATTGCCAGGCCTTACCAGGCCTAAACCGCCCCGAATCTCATTTCCCGCCACTTTTTTAGGAGGAGGACCAAACCATAGCAGCCCCGAATCGTCGGTACGTGCCCCGCCAGCAGGTGGAAGAGCCGTTCAAAATCAACCAAAAAATCCTGGCTCGCGAAGTGCGCCTGGTCGGCGACAACGTCGAGCAAGGCGTTTATCCGACCGACCAAGCCCGGAAAATGGCCCAGGACCAGAATCTCGACCTCGTTGAGATTTCGCCCACGGCCACGCCGCCCGTATGCCGCGTCATCGACTACTCGAAATTCAAGTACGAGCAGAAGAAGAAGACCCGCGAGCTGAAGGCCAAGCAGACCAAGGTCGTCCTGAAAGAAATTCGTTTCGGTCCCAACACCGACGAGCACGACTTCGCCTTTAAGGTGAAGCACGCCCAGGAGTTTTTGCGCGAAGGCGCGAAAATCAAGAGCTACGTGCACTTTGTGGGTCGTAGCATCGTGTTTAAAGAGCGGGGCGAAATCCTGCTGCTCAAGTTTGCCCAGGCTCTTGAAGACCTGGCCAAAGTAGAGCAACTGCCCAAGCTCGAAGGCAAGCGCATGTTCCTCTACCTCGCTCCCAAAGCGGCGGCCGTAGTGAAGCCTGCTGCTAAGCCGGCCGCTGCTCCGGATGCTAAGGCTGAGAAAAAAGCTCCCAAGCCTGCTGCTGAGCCTGCCGACAAGGCAGCTGAATCGGCACCGGCGACCACGGACGCTGAATAGATTTTACCGGTTGAAGATGGCTTCCCGACCCCCGGTCGGTCAGCAATCAACAATCAACAACCAACCCTCCAACAACCACTACAATGCCGAAAGTAAAGACGAAATCCGGTGCTAAGAAGCGCTTTGCGCTCACCGGAACGGGCAAGGTGAAGCGGAAGCACGCCTTCAAATCACACATCCTCACGAAGAAGACGACCAAGCAGAAGCGTGGTTTGACCCACACGGGCCTCGTGAGCAGCGCCGACATGAACCGCGTGCGCCAGATGTTGAACATCTGATTTGTTGTCAGTTGCTCATGGTCAGTTGTTGGGTTTTCCTGCATCTGATTTGATACAAACAACTGACAGCCAACAACTAATAACTAAACAATCACCAGGCTTCCGGCTCTAAGACAACCCTCTGTCGCCGGCTGCCAAAAACTCTCTAGGTTATGCCAAGAAGTGTCAACCACGTGGCCTCGCGCCACCGTCGTAAGAAAATCATGCGTTTGGCGAAAGGCTATTATGGCCGACGCAAAAACGTATGGACCGTAGCCAAGAACGCCGTTGAAAAAGGCCTCTTGTACGCTTACCGCGACCGTAAAGTAAAGAAGCGCGAATTCCGTGCCCTCTGGATTCAGCGTATCAACGCCGGCGCTCGTGAGCACGGCCTGTCGTACTCGCAGCTGATGGGCGGTCTGAAAAAGGCTGGCATCGAACTCAACCGCAAAGTGCTGGCTGATTTGGCGCTGAACCACCCAGAGGCCTTCAAAGGCATCGTGGAAAAAGTGAAGTAATTGCCCCTGTGCATCAAGAACCAAGAAAACGCTGGCCCTTGGGTTCAGCGTTTTCTTGTTTTTAGCCCAGGAAAAATAGTTCAGTCTAAATATTGAGCTAAAAAGAAGTCAGTATTGCTCCGGAAGTAATGCCGTCTTCAAAAGTCCCCAAAGCAAAAAAACCGCCCCAGCGTAGCTGAAACGGTTTCTAAAGTAGCGGGGACGAGAGTTGAACTCGTGACCTCAGGGTTATGAATCCTGTGCTCTAACCAACTGAGCTACCCCGCCGGGTTTTTTGTGGGTGCAAAGGTAACGCTACAATCGGCCCCGACGCAAGGTCCTGGGGCAAAAAAACACTGTATTTCTCCCTCGTGGCCGGTTTCAGACCTTTGTTTGACCAGGCCCCTTCGTATCAAAAACTATGGCTCTGCCTGATACCCAAACTAAAACGCGCTTCGTGGTGGAATTTCCCATCAACGCTTCGCCTAAAATTCTTTTTCCTTATTTGGCTACCGCTTCCGGTCTTTCGCAGTGGTTTTGCGACGATGTGCGCTACGTGGAAGGTCAGCGGCTCAATTTTATTTGGGATCAGGAAAACCATTACGCCGAGATTTCGGGCCAGCGGCTGAATCGGGCCATCCGGTTTGTGTTCTTGAACGACCTGCGCCAGCAAGTAGCGGACGCGAATTATCTGGAGTTCACGCTGGATTCGTCGCAGGTAACCGACGAGGTGTATTTGCGCGTGATTGACTACTCGTCGGCGCACGATGCCGAGGAGCAGCAAGAAATGTGGGAGGGCCTGGTTGCCAAGCTCCGCGAGCAAGTAGGAGGGTAGGCACCGCGTGAACCCTCCAATTGGGCTGGGTTCGGTTCCGGTACTTTTTTCCTTGGACTTTCGTTTCAGCGCCGACGTACAGTTCAGAGGCAGCGCCGTTTTCTATGCTTAAGAAGCTCGATAAGCTTATTCTAAAGGCCTTTGCCGGGCCATTCTTGCTCACTTTTGCGGTGGTGCAGTTTATTCTGCTCACGCATACGCTGCTCAAGTACCTCGACGATATCATCGGCAAGGATTTGGGCACGGGGGTGTTGTTGCAGCTGCTGTTTTACTTCAGTGTGCTCATCGTGCCCATTTCGCTGCCGTTGGCCGTGCTTCTGTCTTCGCTCATGACCTATGGCAACTTGGGCGAGCACCACGAACTCACGGCCATCAAGGCGTCCGGCATTGCCTTAACGCGGATTTTGCGGCCGGTGCTGCTGCTTACGGTTGGGCTGGCCGTGGGCGCCTTTTGGTTCAACGAAACCATCGTGCCCAAGGCCAACCTGAAAGCCTACAGCCTGCTTTGGGATGTACGCCAGCAAAAACTGGCTTTGGACATTCGGGAAGGCGTTTTTTACAACGGCATTCCCGGCTATACCATTAAGGTCGACAAGAAAACGGGCGAAAACGGCGACCGCCTGCACGGGGTGATGATTTACGACCACACCCAGAAGTCGGGCAATGCTACCGTGATGCTGGCCGACTCCGGGCGCATGTTCACGCGCTTTAATGGCGGCTATCTCAGCCTCGAGTTGTTCCATGGCCACAACTATGTGGAGCAGCCCGATGCGCAAGACCGGGCCGGCGCCAGCTTTGTGCGCCAAGGTTTCGACCACAACCTGGTCACGTTTTCATTGGCATCGTTCGACCTGGGCCGCACCAAGGAGGACTTGTTCAAGGAAAACCGGATGATGCTCAATATTCCGCAGCTGCACAATGCCACGGATTCCATCCAGAAGAAGCTGACCCACGAGCAACAGGGGATTCCCCGGCAAGCCAACGCCTACTTCACCTTCCTGCGCTTCGATACCACCGGCCGGGCGGCCAACCGACGCGCAGCCCACTTGCAGGTGCCGGCTTCGCGCCTGGCCGCGCCGACCGCGCCCATCATTCAGCAGGCTACAAACCGGGCTAACAACCTTCGGGCCTTTGCCAACTCCACCGCCGAGCGGCTCAACGATTACGCTCGGAATTCGGCTCTGTTCCGCATTGAGGTCTACCGGAAGTATTCGCAGTCGGTGGCGGTGTTGCTCATGTTCCTGATTGGGGCGCCGCTGGGTTCAATTATTAAGAAGGGCGGCTTGGGGGTTCCCATCCTCGTTTCCATCCTCTTCTTTATCATTTACTACGTGCTCAGCATCATGGGCGAGAAGTACGGCCGCGAGTTTGTGTGGCCGGTTGGCATCGGCATGTGGATGTCGAACCTGGTGCTGCTGCCGGCTGGTTTGTTTTTCCTGTATCAGGCTTATAACGACTCGGGCCTGCTTGAACTGGACTTCTGGCGCCGTTTGCCGCAGCGCCTGGGCATTCCGGGGCTGCGGAAAATTATTGAGCCAGTAGAAGAATAAGCGGCAATTTTAGCTCAATAAAGCAGAACCTTAAGCAATGGAAAATTTCCCGTATCGCGCTTTTATCCTGTTTTAAAATTGCGTACCTTTGCGGCACCCCAATGTGTGGGGTATCAAATCAACATTTTTTTCATTCCAAAATCTAAGACGGGGTAACACCTATCAACCGATGATTTTAACTACAGAAGCAAAACAGGCCATTTTCGAAAAGAACAGCCTGCAGAAATTGAAAACCGATACCGGTTCGGCCGAGGCTCAAATTGGCCTCTTCACCCACCGCATCAACCACCTCACCGAGCACCTCAAGGCCAACAAGAAGGACCACAGCACGCGCTTGGGCCTGCTGAAGCTGGTAGGTAAGCGCCGCCGCATGTTGGACTACCTGCAGCACCGCGAAATCAACCGCTACCGCGCCATCATCAAGGAGCTGGGCATCCGTAAGTAAGTCCAGAGTCTGAGAGTAGGGAGCCTTCCAACGAAGGTTCCCTACTCTTTTTTTGTTCGGGTCGGTTTTGCGCCGAGGCTGGCCCGTGGCACTGTTTTGTATCGGCGCGCTGTTGCTGTGTTTTCCTGAGTAACGAATGCCGCTAGCGGTGTTCGTTTTTGGCTGCTCGCCCGCTGTCGCTTTTCTAAGCAAATCCCGCTGATGTCCCAACCCCACGCCATTACCAAAACCTTGGCGCTGCCTGACGGCCGCGTTATCTCCATCGAAACCGGCAAGCTGGCCAAATTCGCCGACGGCGCCGTTGTGGTTCGCCTCGGCGACACCATGCTGCTTGCTACGGTGGTTTCGGCCCCGAGCCAGCGCGAAGGCGTTGACTTCCTGCCGCTGTCGGTAGACTACCAGGAGAAATTCGGCTCGGCCGGCAAAATCCCCGGCTCGTTCCAGCGCCGCGAAGGCCGCCTGTCGGACTACGAAATCTTGGTCTGCCGCCTCGTCGACCGCATCCTGCGGCCGATGTTCCCCAAGGACTACCACTACGAAGTGCAGGTGATGATTACCCTCATCTCTGCCGACAAAGAAGTTCAGCCCGACGCGCTGGCCGCCTTGGCCGCTTCGGCTGCTTTGTCGATTTCGGACATTCCGTTTGCTGGCCCCATTTCCGAAGTGCGCGTCGCGCGCATCGACGGCCAGTTCCAGATTAACCCCAAGACTTCCGACCTGGCCCGCGCCGACATGGACCTCATGGTAGGTGCTACGGCCGACTCTGTGGCCATGGTGGAAGGTGCCATGAAGGAAGTGAGCGAAGAAGAGATGGTGGCGGCCATTGCCTTCGGCCACGAAGCCATCAAGGCTCAGTGCCAGCTGCAAAAGGACCTGGCAGAAGCCGTAGGCCGTGAAGCCAACTCACCCACCCGCGAGTATCCTCAGTACGAGGAGAACGATGACCTGAAGAAACACATCCACGCCAACATTTACCAGCACGCTTACGCCGTGGCCCGCTCCGGCAACACCAGCAAAGGTGGCCGCAAGGAAGGCTTCTCGGAAGTGAAAAAGGCGTTTTTGGAGAAGCTCTTGGCTGAGCAGCCTGAGCTGGACATGAAGATGTTCAGCCGCTACTACAGCGCGGCTGAGAAGAAGGCCATCCGCGACATGATGGTAAAGGAGCGGGTGCGCCTCGACGGCCGCCAGCTCACCGAAATCCGTCCCATCTGGTCGGAAATCAACTACCTGCCCGGTGCCCACGGCTCGGCCATCTTCACCCGCGGCGAAACCCAGAGCTTGACCACAGCTACGCTCGGCACCAAGCTCGACGAGCAGATTGTGGACCAGCCCCTCACCAAGGGCTACTCGAAGTTCATGCTGCATTACAACTTCCCCGGTTTCTCGACCGGTGAGGTAAAGCCGAACCGTGGCGCTGGCCGCCGCGAAATCGGCCACGGCAACCTGGCCCTGCGCTCGCTGCGCCAGGTGCTGCCGCCCGATGACGAGAACCCCTACACCATCCGCATCGTGTCGGACATCCTGGAGTCGAACGGCTCCAGCTCGATGGCCACGGTATGCGCTGGCTCGCTGGCGCTGATGGATGCCGGCGTGAAGATTTCGGCTGCTGTGGCCGGTATCGCCATGGGTCTGGTACAAGACAAGGAAACCGGTGAATACGCGGTGTTGAGCGACATTCTCGGCGACGAGGACCACCTCGGCGACATGGACTTCAAAGTAACCGGCACCGAGAAAGGCATTTGCGCCTGCCAGATGGACATCAAAATCCAGGGCTTGAGCAATGAGATTCTGACCGCCGCGCTGCACCAGGCCCGCGAAGGCCGCCTGCACATCCTGCGCGAAATGGCGAAGACCATTGCCGCCCCGGCTGCTGAGTTGAAGCCTCACACGCCGCGCTCGCACAAGATGTTGATTGACAAAGAGTTCATCGGCGCGGTAATCGGGCCAGGTGGCAAAGTCATCCAGCAAATCCAGAAGGATACCAACGCTACTGTTATCATCGAGGAGAAGGACGAGAAGGGCCACGTGAGCATCTACGCCTCCAACCAGGAGGACATGCAGGGTGCCATCGACCGCATTCGGGCCATTGCGGCCCAGCCGGAAGTGGGCGAGGTGTACAAGGGCAAGGTGCGCAGCATCCAGCCTTACGGTGCCTTCGTGGAAATCATGCCGGGCAAAGACGGCTTGCTGCACATCTCCGAGGTGACGCACGAGCGGATTCAGACCCTGGAAGGCTTGTTGGAAGTGGGGCAGGATATTGACGTGAAACTGGTGGAAATCGATAAGAAAACCGGCAAGTACCGGCTCTCGCGCAAAGTGTTGCTGCCCAAGCCCGAAGCGGCTGCTGCCAGCAACGGCGAAGCTAAAGCGTAGCTTGACCCGAACGTCCCGAACTAATGTCAGGGGGAGCCTGTTGGCTTCCTCTGACTGAGGGACTGGCCGGGCGGCTTTTTCTTACGTATAACCCCATCAGATATCGTTCTTACCTAGTCCCATGAGACAGCTAAAAATTAGTAAGCAGATTACCAACCGCGAAAGCCAGTCGCTGGATAAATACCTCCAGGAGATTGGCAAGGTTGATTTGCTCACGCCCGACGAGGAGGTAACGCTCGCGCAGCGTATCCGCGACGGGGACCAGCAAGCGCTGGAGAAACTCACCAAAGCCAACCTACGCTTCGTTGTATCGGTAGCTAAGCAATACCAGAACCAGGGCCTGAGCCTCGGCGACCTCATCAACGAGGGCAACTTGGGCCTCATCAAAGCCGCCAAACGCTTCGATGAAACCCGAGGCTTTAAATTCATTTCCTACGCTGTGTGGTGGATTCGTCAGTCCATCCTGCAGGCCCTGGCCGAGCAGAGCCGCATCGTGCGTCTGCCCCTGAACCGTGTGGGTTCGCTGAACAAAATAAGCAAGTCCTTCTCGGAACTGGAGCAGAAGTTTGAGCGCGAGCCTTCGCCCGAAGAAATCGCCGAAGTTCTTGAACTGACCACCTCGGAAGTGGTGGACACCCTGAAAATCTCGGGCCGCCACGTATCCGTGGATGCTCCGTTTGTACAGGGTGAAGAAAACCGCTTGCTCGACGTGCTCGAAAACGAGGACGAAGAGTCGCCGGACATGGCCCTGATGAACGATTCGCTCCGCAAGGAGGTGCAGCGTGCCCTAAGCACGCTCACCAAGCGCGAAGCCGACGTTATCACCCTGTACTTCGGGTTGAACGGTGAAGCCGCCCTCACCCTGGAGGAAATCGGCGAGAAGTTTAACCTGACCCGCGAGCGGGTTCGTCAGATTAAGGAGAAGGCCATTCGTCGTTTGCGGCACACGTCGCGCTCGAAAGCGCTGAAGCCTTATCTCGGCTAATCAATTAGTTTTGCAGAATGAAAAACCCCGACCGTTAGGTTGGGGTTTTTTGTACAGTTTAGCCTTTGCCGCCGTCTGTATGGTGGTAGTGCTACTATAGATTTAGAACTTGCAATTTCTGCGCCGGCAGTTCTGCCAGCCGGTTTCTTTTCAACGTTTATTGATACGCGAAGCTCGATTTCGCGCCGCTTACCCAATGTCTGAACACATCAAATGCCTGATTATCGGCTCCGGCCCGGCCGGATACACTGCCGCCATTTACGCTGCCCGGGCCAACATGGCCCCTGTAATGTACATGGGCTTGCAGCCGGGTGGCCAGCTCACTATTACTAATGACGTAGAGAATTTCCCTGGCTATGCCGATGGCGTGATGGGCCCGCAGATGATGGAAGACCTGAAGAAACAGGCCGCCCGCTTCGGCACGGACATCCGCTATGGCATTGCCACAGCGGTAGACTTTTCGGTGCACCCGCGTAAGGTCACCATCGACGAAACGCTGGAATTGACGGCCGATACCGTGATTATTGCTACTGGCGCCTCGGCCAAGTGGTTGGGCATTCCGTCAGAAGCCCGGCTGAATGGCTCGGGCGTGTCGGCCTGTGCCGTGTGCGACGGCTTCTTTTATCGGGGCCAGGATGTGGCCATTGTGGGCGCTGGCGACACCGCTGCGGAGGAGGCAACCTACCTCGCCAACCTGTGCAGCAAAGTGACCATGATAGTGCGCAAGGGCGAAATGAAAGCTTCCAAAATCATGCAGAAGCGCGTGCTGGACAACCCCAAGATTGAGGTGCTGTTTGATACCGTGACGGATGAGATTCTGGGTGAGCACAGTGTGGAAGGCGTGCGCGTGAAAAACCTGCTGACTCACGAAACTCGGGAAATTAAATTGACCGGCTTTTTTGTGGCCATTGGGCACGAGCCCAATTCCAAGATTTTTCAGCCCTACCTGCACCACGACGAGCAGGGCTACCTGAAGACGATTCCCGGCACGAGCAAGACCAACATCGACGGCGTTTTCGCCTGTGGCGACGTGCAGGACTACACTTATCGGCAGGCCGTGACGGCTGCTGGCACCGGCTGCATGGCCGCCCTCGACGCCGAACGATATTTAGCTGCACTGGGCGTGCACTAAAATCGTTGCATTGACGTGTTAGTAGGGACGAGCTTTGTGATTCGTCTTTACTAACCGCTTTGTTTAGCATGAACGGCACGAAAGCGAAGGCGTTTTCTTCGCGGCCGGCCTTTTTCCTGTTCGCTTTTGTCTTTCCTGAAAACAATCTATTGGCGCCCGGCCCTCTTGTTGCTGACGCTTTTGCTGCTCCTGGTTGGGCTGAACCCAGCCCAGGCGCAACGCCGCAAGGCCCCGCGCACCAAGGCCCGGGCCGGCAGCACCTCCGGGGGCTCCGACTTCTTTCGCATCAAAACGCCACGAATGCGCTACGTGCGGCCGGATACCACCACGGTAATCGAGACCGAAGAATTGCCCGACGATAATTCTGACGCGGCAAAATCCATATACTTCAACCCAGCCAAGAAGCTCAGCATCGTAAGCGAAGACACCTCGACGCTAAACAACGGCGGCCAGGAAATCGTGGAGATGTCGGAAGAAGTGCTCATCGACTCGTCGTGGGTTAAGGTGGCCGGTTATTACTCCATCTGGGACACGCACAGCGTGAATCCCTACCGGGTAGATGGTCGCAGCTACCGCGACTCGCTGAAGCTGAAGCTAACCGACGTGCCCCGACAGCGCTATGCCAAGATGCCCTTGGTTACTACGCCCATCACTTCGGGGTTTGCCTTTCGGGGCTACCGCTGGCACTACGGCATGGACCTGGACCTGGAAACCGGCGACTCGGTGAAGTCGGCGTTCGATGGGGTGGTGCGCATCAATGCCTGGGACGGCGGTGGCTACGGCAACTACATTCTGGTGCGGCACTACAACGGCTTGGAAACCATTTACGGCCACCTGAGCAAGTCGCTGGTGAAGGTGGGTACCTTTGTTAAAGCCGGCCAGCTCATTGGGTACGGTGGCAGCACGGGGCGCAGCACGGGTTCGCACCTGCACTATGAAGTGCGCTATCAGGGCAACCCCATCAACCCGGCCTTGATGTACAACTTCCCGGAGTACAAGCTTCGGAAGGACAATTTTACCATCACCTCGCAGCTGTTTAACTATTACAGCCGCGCGCTGCAGCACCGCGGGAGCAGCAGCCACGGCCAGCCTTCGCGGGCGCGGCAGGTGGTTACGCACAAGGTTCGGTCGGGTGATACCCTCTCGGAAGTAGCCGAACGGTACGGGGTGCGCGTAAGCACTCTGAAAAAGCTGAATCCTGGCGTGAAAACGCTTCAGCCGGGGCGTAAGCTGCGGGTGAAGTAGACTTCTAGTCAATTATCGCCAGATGCTAATGCTGTTGAAAGAACGGCATTAGCATCTGGCTTTTGGTACGGCCTATTTCTGAAATTGAGCTAAAAACCGACCTCACATGAAACTCGATATTCTGGCTCTGGGCGCGCACCCCGACGACGTGGAAATGACGTGCTCTGGCACCTTGCTCGCCGCCGTGGCGGCCGGCAAAAAAGTAGGGATTGTAGACCTTACGCGGGGTGAGCTGGGCACGCGCGGTACGCCCGCCATCCGGGCCGCAGAGGCTGCTGCAGCGGCGAAGATTCTGGGCGTGAGTGTTCGCGAAAATCTGGGGTTGCAAGACGGCTTCTTCCGCAACGACCGGGAGCACCAGTTGCCGCTTATTGCCGCCATTCGCCGCTATCAGCCGGAGATTGTGCTGGCCAATGCCATCCACGACCGGCACCCCGACCATGGGCGCGCAGCCCAACTGGCCACGGAAGCCTGCTTTCTGGCCGGCCTGCGCATGGTTGAAACCCTGGACCACGACGGCACGCCCCAAACACCCTGGCGGCCCAAACACGTGTACCACTACATTCAGGACCGCGCCATTGTGCCGGCTTTTGTGGTGGACGTTACCCCGTATTGGGCCAAGCGGTGGGAGAGTGTTCTGGCCTACGGCAGCCAGTTTTTCAACCCCGCGAGCGACGAGCCGGCCACCTACTTGTCGAGCCAGGAGTTTTCAAAATTCATGGAAGCCCGCGCCCGCGACTTTGGCCACATCATCGGCGTGGAATTCGGCGAGGGCTTTACGGTGCACCGGCCGGTAGGCGTGCGCGAACTGAGCGACTTGATTTAGCGGTTCCAGCCAGGACGGAGCGAGCGGAACGTCTGGTTGAGCTAACGGCAACTGAATTGGGCTGGAACAAAGCGGAAGTTTTTCCCGTTACTACGGAAAATATTCCCATCTTTGGGAATGCATTCTTCGCCTGTGCTCATGACTGCCGCCGCTCACTCTTCCGCCGTTTATTCGCCTGCTTTGCTTGGGCTACAGGCCACCGTGGCCGATTCCTTCGCCTTGGTGATGGAGGCGCGCACGGGCGTGCTCGCCAAAACGGCGTTCGACGTGGCTGCGCTGCTGCAGCTGAGCGCCGACGAACTGGCCGACCTGCTCCACACCACCACCAAAACCCTGCGGACCTACCGCCAAGGCAAGAAACGCTTGGGCCCGGCCCCCAGCGAGCAGGTGCTGAAATTGCTGGCGCTGGCCCGCCTGGGCGAAGAAGTATTTGGCTCGGTGTCGGCCTTCCGCCGCTGGCTCGACAAGCCCGCCTACGGCCTCGACAACCAGCCCCCGCTGACCCTGCTCGAAACCAGCGGCGGCATCGATTTGGTAGCTGACGAAGTGGACCGCATCGCCCACGGCGATTTCGCCTAAGCCCCCGCGTGGAAGTATACCGCATATGCCTGGCGAAGTACGCCGGCGAACTAGTGGCATCCGGCAACCCCGGCCGCTGGAACCAGCGCGGCCAGATGGTCATCTACGCGGCCGGCAGCCGCGCGCTGGCTTGCCTTGAAAACGTGGTGCACCGCAGCGGCGAAGGCCTCAACAGCCTCTTCAAAGTCATCCGCATCGAAATTCCCGATGCCCTGCTCATCGAAGAGCTAACCCTGGACCAAATGCCCGCCGACTGGCAATTCCCGCGCCACTACGCCCGCTGCCAGCCGTTAGGGACCAGCTGGTACCAGCGCCAAAAGGCTGCCGTGCTGCGGGTGCCGTCCTCCATCATCGCCCACGAGCACAACTACGTGCTCAACACCCGCCATCCGGATTTTGGGCAGGTACGCATTGTGGGCTGGGAGGACTTTGAATTTGACCCACGCATCAAGGCGTAAAGAGGTTGATTATTCAGGAGGTGGATTGATTACCAGTGCTGTATGGAAATTGTCCTGAATAGGCAGGTGCTCGTATGCAGTACTCATGGACACCGCGGTTTTCATATCGGCTTTGCCCTCCTGGGCACTATTTGTATTGGTGGTCGGAGTTGCATTGGGAGCCAATGAGGCGGGGTTCCGCTTGGGCCGATTGCTGATTCGGAAAGGGTTACGAGAACCGGAGCAGCCCGTATCGGCGCTGGTGGGGGCCATTCTTGGTTTGTTAGCCTTCCTCCTTGCCTTTACGTTTGCCATGACGTCCTCCCGGTTTGATACCCGGCGGGAGTTGGTAATTGAGGATGCCAACCGGATTCGAACTGCATACCAATACACGCGCCTTTTACCGGAAAAGCAGGGGCAGGCACTCCGAAAGCTTTTTCCGGAGTATGTGGCATTGCGCCTCAATATTACCTCGCTTCCTGATTTGGCCGCAGCCAAAAAGCGCGAACCCCGCACCAATGAAATACAGCGGTTAATGTGGGAACAGGCAGCTTCGCTGGCTCAGGAAAATATGGATTCGGAGTTGCGCAGCCTTTTCATCAACTCGCTAAGTGAGGTGTTTAACGTGCATACCACCCGCAAAACCGTGGCGTTGAACTACCACATTCCAGGCATAATCTGGGCTGTACTAAACCTGCTATCAGCCATGAGCATGCTTAGCATCGGGTACCAAACCGGTATGTTCAGCGCCCGTCGGCTGGCTGGGGTACCCGTGCTGGCTGCATCATTTGCGCTGGTTATTACGGTGATTGCAGCTATGGATGCTACTGTGCAGCATGGGTTTAAGATAAGCCAGCAACCCATGGCAGAGGTAATGCTGCTGATGCAGTCAGGCAAGTAGTAAAGAGTCCCTCATAGTAAAGGGAATCAAGCTTTAAAAAAGCACCATACCATAAAACAAAAAGGCCCGACTAACTCAGCCGGGCCTTTTCTCTCTTTATCTGAATTCCTACCGCACACCCGAGCGGTTCCGACGCCAACCTGAAACATCCGCGCCAGCCATATCGCCAGCTGCTACTGCTGCTTTGGGTTTCTTGTCGCTGAGGAGCATGGCGCCGAGCGTGGCAGCTACTCTCGCCGTGGCATCATCCGGCGCGGTGGGGGCCAGGGTGGTGGGGGTGAAATGGTCGCGGATGAAGTTCGTGTC
This sequence comes from Hymenobacter plasmatis, assembly GCF_020711255.1. Taxonomy (GTDB): domain Bacteria; phylum Bacteroidota; class Bacteroidia; order Cytophagales; family Hymenobacteraceae; genus Hymenobacter. The sequence continues at coordinate 90,649 of NZ_JAJFAW010000008.1, read as the reverse complement.
GAAGTTGCCGCTGACGAAGGCGGGGTGCTGCAGCACGTAGGACCCAAAGGGCAGCGTGGTCTCGATGCCGGTGATTTTATACTCCTCGATGGCGCGCAGCATGCGGGCAATGGCCTCGGCGCGGTCGGCCCCGAAGGTGACCAGCTTGGCAATCATCGGGTCGTAGTAAATCGGGATGTCCATGCCCTGCTCAAAGCCGTCGTCGACGCGCACGCCGGGGCCCTGGGGGCGCACGTAGGTGGTTAGGGTTCCGATGTCGGGGAGGAAGTTGTTTTGCGGGTCCTCGGCGTACACGCGCAGCTCCAGGGCGTGGCCGGTGATGGTGAGGTCTTCCTGCCGGAAGGCCAGGGGCTCGCCCTGAGCTACTTTGATTTGCTCCTTCACCAAATCGAGCCCCGTGATTTGCTCCGTAACGGGGTGCTCCACCTGCAGGCGGGTGTTCATCTCCAGGAAGTAGAAGTTGTGCTGGTCGTCGAGTAGAAACTCCACCGTGCCGGCGCCGGTGTAATCGCAGGCGCGAGCCACGTCTACGGCGCATTGGCCCATTTGGGCGCGCAGCTCCGGCGTGAGCACTGACGAAGGCGCTTCCTCAATCACCTTCTGGTGGCGGCGCTGAATGCTGCACTCGCGCTCGAACAGGTGCACAATATTCCCGTGCTCGTCGCCGAGTACCTGAATTTCGATGTGGCGCGGGCCGGTCACAAACTTCTCGATGAACACCGAGCCGTCGCCAAAAGCCGAAGTGGCCTCGTTGATGGCCAGCTGCATTTGCTCCTCAAACTCGTGGGCACCGTTGACGATGCGCATGCCCTTGCCGCCTCCACCGGCCGAGGCCTTGATGAGGATGGGAAAGCCCACTTCCTGGGCAATCTGCTTGGCGGCGCCCACATCGGAAATAGCCTCATCGGTTCCCGGCACCAGGGGAATGTTGTATGCTTTCACGGCTTGCTTGGCCGAGAGCTTGTCGCCCATGATTTCCATGGCCTCGGGCGAAGGGCCGACGAAAATCAGGCCGGCGGCGCGGACGGCCCGGGCAAACCCGGCGTTCTCGCTCAGGAAGCCATAGCCGGGGTGAATGGCATCGACGCCCAGTTGCTGGCAAACTTCGAGAATCTTGTCGCCGCGCAGGTAGCTCTGGGCCGAGGAGGGCGGGCCCACGCACACGGCTTCGTCGGCATAGCGCACGTGCAGGGCGTTGCGGTCGGCTTCGGAGTAGATGGCCACGGTGGCAATGCCCATTTCCTTGGCCGAGCGCAGCACGCGCAGGGCAATTTCGCCCCGGTTGGCGACGAGCAGCTTGTTGATTTTCTTCATCGAATTCGCTAACAGTTCAGGTTCGAACCACAAAGAAAGTTGGAAAGCGCATGCCTGCGTCAAACATCGTTCGCATATTAGCGTTATCAAGCCCAAATTGTGTACATCCCGGGCTCAGGGTTACCTTTGTCATTGGGCTAACTGCGAGCAAATTTCTCTTCGCCACAGTTGGCTCTTCCCCCGCCTAACTCTTCACATTAACACCCCGTTTTTTCAGTGGATATTTTCGACCGGATTTCGGCCAACCGTGGCCCCCTTGGCTCGCAGTCGCACTACGCTCACGGCTACTTTGCCTTTCCCAAGCTGGAGGGCCAAATTCAGCCCCGCATGCAGTTTCGTGGCAAAGAGGTGCTTACCTGGAGCCTAAACAACTACCTGGGCCTGGCCAACCACCCCGAAGTCCGGCAAGCCGACATCGACGGTGCCACCGAATTCGGCATGGCGTACCCCATGGGCGCCCGCATCATGAGCGGCAACTCCACCCTGCACGAGCAGCTGGAAAACGAGCTGGCCGATTTCGTGAACAAGCCCGGCGCGCTGCTGCTCAACTTCGGCTACCAGGGCGTGGTGAGCATCATCGATGCGCTGGTGAACCGCCACGACGTGATTGTGTACGACGCCGAGTCGCACGCCTGCATCATCGACGGCGTGCGCCTACACCAGGGTAAGCGCTTTGTTTTTCCGCACAACAACATGGCCAGCCTCGAGAAGCAGCTGGAGCGCGCCAAGCGCCTCACCGACGAAACCGGCGGCGGAATCCTGGTAATTACGGAGGGCATGTTCGGCATGTCGGGCAACCTCGGCAAGCTGCCCGAAATCGTGGAATTGAAGAAGAAATTCGACTTCCGCATCTTCGTTGACGATGCTCATGGTTTTGGCACGCTGGGCGCTACGGGAGCCGGCACAGCCGAACATTTGGGCTGCGTAGAGGGCGTAGACCTAATTTTTTACACGTTCGCCAAGAGCATGGCCAGCATCGGCGCGTTCGTGGCCGGACAAGAAAGCGTGATTGAATATTTGCGATACAACATGCGTAGCCAGATTTTCGCCAAATCGCTGCCCATGCCATTAGTAATTGGGGCGCTGAAGCGCCTGGAACTGATTCGCAACCACCCCGAATACCGCGAAAAGCTCTGGACCATCGTGCGGGCCCTGCAGGGCGGCCTGCGCGAGAAAGGCTTCAACATCGGCACCACCGAGTCGCCGGTAACGCCGGTGTTCCTGAACGGTGAATTGTCCGACGCAACGGCCCTAACCTTCGATTTGCGTGAGAATCACGGCATTTTCTGCTCTATCGTGGTGTATCCGGTGGTGCCCAAGGGCGTGATTATGCTCCGCCTCATCCCCACGGCCATGCATACGCTCGACGACGTACAGGAAACGATTGTGGCGTTTGAGGCCATGGCGGCTAAGCTCGACAAAGGGCTTTACAGCAAAACGCAGGTTACCGTCCAAACGGCCTAGAAAAGCCATTTACGGCACTTCGCGCCGGTCATCCGCAAGGGTGGCCGGCGCGTTTGTTTTTGTACTATACCAAGCTAATGGGAGTAGCTCAACTTTGCGCAAATGGCCTTTTTTTTGGCAAAATCGGCCCCCAAAAGCAGGGGAGGGGGTTTTAGAAAAAAAGTGGAAAACTTGCTTGCATTTGAAATCCCTGTATATTAGGGCCGGCTTAACACCACAACAAATTCATTTTTCACCCCAAACCCCCAAATCCCGATGAACAATTTCGGCAAACTGAAGGACCTCGTGATGTCGCTCGAAGACGACTTTTCGAAATTCTACGACAAGCAGAATGCTGCTGCCGGCACCCGCGTACGTAAAGGCATGCAGGAGCTGAAGACGATGGCCCAGGCGTTCCGCACCGAAGTGCAGAACACCAAGAACGCCGGTGCTGGTGCCGCTTCGGCTGCCGGCGGTGCTGCTAAGAAAGCTGCTCCTGCTAAGAAAGCCGCTCCCGCTGCTGCCAAGAAGGCTGCTCCGGCTGCTAAGAAGAAGTAAGGTAACGCGGCTACCGGCTGCTTTTACTTTGCAAAAAAGGGAGCCCGCAGTGCGGGCTCCCTTTTCTTTTGTTTGCTATTCTGAGCTGCGTCAAGCTCGGGCGAATGGCGTGGGTTAATTCCAATCACCCTCGCCCGTGCCTCTTCTTGTCATGCTGAGCGTAGCGAAGCATCTTATCAGGTTAGCTCAATTCGTTCAGCGGGGATAAGATGCTTCGCAGGCTCAGCATGACAGACGAATGTATTTACATCAGCTCAACCAGGAAGTAGTTCTTCTTGCCTTTCTGTACCACCAGGTACTTGCCCGCGAGCAAGGGCATGGCGGCCGCCAGGGTTTCTGGAGAGGCCACCTTCTCGCGGTTGATGCTCACACCGCCGGCTTGAATCATTTTCTTGGCCTCGCCTTTGGAAGGGAAGATTTTATGCAGCGTGGCATCGCTGAGCAGGCTCACGGCATTGAGATTGGGCAAGTCGCTTCTAAGCACGTGCACATGCGGCACGCCTGCAAAAACGTCGAGCAGCATGGCTTCGTCCAGGGCTTGCAGGGCCGAGAGGTCGCCTTTGCCGAATAACACCTCCGAGGCGGCAATGGCGGCTTCGGTGGCTTCGGCGGAGTGCACGCGCGTTGTGACGTCGCGGGCCAGGGCCTTTTGCAGCACGCGCAGGTGGGGTGCCTGGGCGTGCTCGGCTTCCAGGGCCAGGATTTCGGGCTCGCTGAACAGCGTGAACACGCGGATGAGGCGGGGCGCGTCGACGTCGGCGGCGTTGTAGAAGAACTGGTAGAACTGGTAGGGCGACGTGAGCGTGGGGTCGAGCCACACGGTGCCGGTTTCGCTCTTGCCGTATTTGGTGCCATCGGCTTTGGTGATAAGCTGGCCAGTGAGGGCGTAGGCCTTGGCTTCGCGGCCTTCGGCGCTACTCAGGCGGCGAATGAGTTCGGTGCCGGTGGTGATGTTGCCCCACTGGTCGCTGGCGCCCATTTGCAGGGTACAGCCCAACGTCTTATTGAGGTGTACGAAGTCGTAGCCTTGCAGCAGCTGATAGCTGAATTCGGTGTAGCTGATGCCTTCCGCGCGTTGCTCGGGCGCATCGGAGGCGTCGGCATCGGCAGTGCCAATGCGACGCTTTACCGAGTCCTTGGCCATCATGTAGTTTACGGTGAGGTGCTTGCCCACTTCGCGCAGAAACTGCAGAAAGCCGAAGTCCTTGAACCAGTCGTAGTTGTTGACGACCAGGGCGCCGGTAGGGCCTTCGGAAAAATCCAGAAACTTCTCCAATTGGGCCCGAATGCCATCCTGATTGCGGCGCAGCGTGGCTTCGTCGAGCAGGTTGCGCTCGGCCGACTTGCCGCTGGGGTCGCCTATCATGCCGGTGGCGCCGCCCACCAGGGCCACGGGGCGGTGGCCGGCCCGCTGCAGGTGCACGAGCAGCATGATGGTGGCCAGGTTGCCGATATGCAGGGAGGCCGCGGTGGGGTCAAACCCGATATAGCCGGTGATGGGAGCGTTGGTGGCCAGGTGTTCGGCGGTGCCGGGCATGGCGTCGTGGTACATGCCGCGCCAGGTGAGTTCAGGTATTAAATCCAAGGAAGAAAGAAGAATGAGGAATGGAGAATGGTGGTGCCGACCAGGCGGCTTCAAGGTAACAAAGGTAGCTACCGCGTAATTTTGACTCCGGTCGGCCTTTCGCCTGGCTATTCTTTCTTCCTCATTCTTACTTCCTCCTTGATACTAGAAGCCGACGCCCTTCTCAAGCAGCTGCAGCAGCGGCAGTTTCAGCCCGTGTATTTCCTGCAGGGGGAGGAGCCTTACTATATAGATGCGGTGGCCGACCTGATTGAGAAATCGGTCCTGGCCGAGCACGAACGCAGCTTTAACCAGGTGGTGCTGTATGGCAAGGACGTGGACGTGGCCGGCATTCTGGGCCAGGCCAAGCGGTTTCCGATGATGGCCGAGCGGTCGGTGGTCATCGTGAAAGAAGCGCAAACGGTGGCCGACCTGGAGCAGGAGCGGAGCTGGCCTTTTCTGGAGGCTTACCTCAAAAACCCGCTTTCCAGCACGGTGCTGGTCTTTTGCTACAAGCACAAGACCCTGGACAGCCGTAAGAAGTTGGGCAAGCTGCTGAGCGGCAAGGAATCGCCGGTGGTGCTGATGACCAGCAAGAAGCTCTACGACAACCAGGTACCGCAGTGGCTCACGGCCAACGTGCGCGCCCGCGGCCAACAGATAACGGGGCAGGCCACCGCCATGCTGGCCGAATACATCGGCGCCGACCTGGGCCGGCTGGCCAACGAAGTCGACAAGCTGGTGCTCAACTTGAAGCCCGGCCAGCCCATCGACGAGGAACTGGTGCAGCGGCTGGTGGGCATCAGCAAAGACTACAACATCTTTGAGCTGCAGAAAGCCTTGGTGCAGCGCGATGTGCTGAAGGCCAACCGCATATTGGGCTACTTCGCCGCCAACCCCAAGGCCAACCCGCTCATCCCGAACCTGACCTTGCTGTTTGGTTTTTTTACCAAGCTGCTGGTGCTGCACCAGGCCGGCACCAACCCCGCGGATGGCGAGTTTAAGAAGTTGGGCATTATGAACAGCTTTGCCCAGAAAGAATACCAGCAGGCCATGCGCGTGTACCCCGTGGAGCGGGTGGTCGGCATCATCCACCTCATCCGGCGGGCCGATGCGCAGAGCAAGGGCATCGAAAGCGGCTCGATGGACGACGCGGAGATTCTGCGGGAACTGGTGTGGCTGATTCTGCACGCTGTGCCGGCCGGGGTGTTGGAGTAGCGCGGGCAGTAACGCCGCCGCGGGTCTGCCCGTAACAGGAGGGTGTTCCACCCTAACTCTTTTCACTCATGAACCAAGATGCATTTGACAAGCCGAGCGGCACGCTCGGCGGTATGTTGTCGAGCCTGTTCCGGGGCGGCTCTCGTTCGGGGCAGTATAATACTGGTCGTCCCAGTGGGGGCGGTTTTTCGCGCAAATTGCTGAGTGGCGCCTTGCTGGCTGCCGGTGCAGCCTACCTCTACAACCGTTCTAACCGTTCTAAATCTGGCAACGTAATGCAGACTCCGAAGTAATGGAGCAGAGGGTGCCTGTTCGCCCGTTTTACATTTTAAGCCCGGTTATTGGTGCCACATTCTCGTTGGGCGCCAATAACCGGGCTTTTCGATTCTGGTACTGCAACCGGTTTCAGCGAAGCTATCTGCTCGCTGGAAGCAGTGAAATACTGTGGTGCGAGTGCGGCAGATTCTGCCCAGAGTGTCCGAATGCAAGTTGAGCTAACGGCATGGAAGAGCTGCTTCTTACTGCTGTGGTAGCAAGGTGAGAACATTAGTAGCGTCGTTTCTGCGTTATATGGGCAACCTACTGGCATTTTTCGCTACTTTTGGCTACTTCCCGGGCCCTGTGCGGCCCCCCACGCAAGGTATTTACATGAAGCTTTTTCCCCGGTTGGCATTGGCCGCCGCCCTGAGCGCTGCGGCACCCATGGCAGCCCAAGCCCAGCAAACCCAAGTTTTTGCCGCCGACGAGCGGTACTTTCAAGAGGGATTGGAACTGTTTGACCGCGGCCAGTACGGTGCCGCCCAGGAGGCGTTCCGCCAGTACTTGGCCGTTGAGCCCGTTCACACCAGCCAGGCCGGGCCCACCGCCCACGACCGCATTGCTGACGCCGAATACTACTACGCCGTAAGCGGCCTGTACCTGCTGCACCCCGACGCCGAGGGCCTCATCCTCGCATTTGCGGAGCAGCACCCGGCCCACCCGCGCTCCGCGGTGGCTTTCTTCGAGCTGGGCAAGTTTTACTTCGACCAGAAAGACTACGCTTCGGCCATTCGCTACTTCGCGAAAGTAGCGCCCGATAACCTCGGCAACGACCAGCGCGGCGAATCGGACTTTAAGCTGGCATACAGCTATTTTGAGCAGAAGGAGTACGACAAGGCCCGCCTGCTGTTCGACCGCAGCAAGCAGGTCCAAACCGAGTACAAGTACGCCAGCTCCTACTACGCAGGCTACCTGGCCTACCGCGCCGGCGATTACGCCGCCGCCCGCGCCGACCTGAGCGTGGCCGAGCAAAACGACGCCTACAAACCGGTGGTGCCGGCCATCATTTCACAGATTTATTATAAGGAAGGCAACTACGACGAGCTGATACGCTACGCGTCCAATTCCTTAAAAAGTACCCCGCCGCCCCAGAATTCCGACGAAATTCAGCTGTTGCTCGGCGATGCGTACTACCAGAAGGGCCAATACAAGGAAGCGGCCGAGAACTTCGATAAGTACGCGGCCATTCACAAGAGCAAAATTGAGCCGGCGCTGCAATACAAAATTGGCTTTGCCAATTACAAGATGGGCGACTTTAAGGGCGCCATCGCCAGCCTGAAAAACGTGGCCGTGCGCCGCGATTCCCTGGGCCAGAATGCCGCCTACCACCTGGGGTTGAGCTACCTGCAAACCAACCAGAAGCCCCAGGCCGTGACGGCATTTGAAGCGGCTAGGCAAGCCACCTTTGATAAAGGAATTGCTGAAAACGCTACGCTGAAGTTAGCCCAAGTGCAGTACGAGCTGGGCAATTTGCCCGAGGTGACGGCAGTGCTCCGGGACTTTAGAAAGCGCTTTCCCCGCTCGCAAAACCAGAATACCGTCGATGATTTGCTCAGCACCAGCTTCTTGTCGTCCACGGACTATGCGCAGGCGCTGGCTTACCTCGAAGGCCTCGACGAGCGCAGCGACAAGCTAAACGCCACGTATCAGCGAGTGGCTTATTCGCAGGCGGCCACGCTCTACAACAACGGTAACTACGGCGCCGCGCTGCCCTTGCTGGACAAGTCCCTGAAATACCCGGCCGACGACGCGCTGCGCGCCGCCGCCCAGGTGCTACGGGGCGAGATATACAGCGTGGGCCAGCAATACCCCGATGCCATCAACGCCTATGCCTCGGCGGCCCGTTCGGCCCGGCAAGGCGGCGTGAGCGCCGAGGAGGTGGAGTTTGAGCAGAAGGCCCGCTACGGGTTGGGCTATGCCTATTACAATACCAAGCAGTATGAGCGCGCCCGGCCGCAATTCCAGGCGTACTTGAACGATAAATCAGCCACACCGTCGGACCCGAACTACTACGACGCCACCTTGCGGCTGGCCGATACCTATTACGTAGCCAAGAGCTACCCCCAGGCGCTGGAGCTGTACGACAAGGTGATTGGTGCCAACGCCGCCGATAAAGACTACGCCTACTTCCAAAAAGGCCGTACGCTGGGCCTGATGGGCCGTCGCGACGAAGCGAACAACACACTGGCCTCGTTGCTCAAAACCAACCCCAACTCGCGGTATGCAGAGGAGGCAGTGTTTCAGCAGGCGCAGCTCTCGTTTGAAGCTGGCGAATACCAGCCGGCCGTCACGGGATTTTCGCGGCTGATTGACAACCGGCCCAACAGCCCACTGGTGCCGCAGGCCCTCCAGAAGCGCGGCGTGGCCTATGCCAACCTCCAGCAGCAGGACAAAGCCGTGGCCGATTTCCAACGAGTGCTGTCGGACTACCCCCGCAGTGAAGCCGCTTCGCAGGCCATCTACAGCTTGCAGGAAAGCCTCACGGCGCTGGGCCGCACCGAAGAATTTGATGCGGCGCTGGCCTCGTTTAAGTTGCAAAACCCCGACAGCAAGGCCACCGAAAGCGTCGAGTTTGAAGCGGCCAAGTCGTTGTATCTGGCTGAGAAATACCAGCCCGCCATCCTGCGCCTAGAGTCGTACTTGAAGCAATACCCGCAAACCACGCTGGGGCCGGATGCACGTTTCTTCCTGGCCGATTCTTACCTGAAAACTGGTGACAAGCAGCAAGGTCTTATCCGCCTGCGCGACGTGGTGACCGAAGGCAAGAGCGAGTTTGTGAACCGCGCTGTGGGTCGCTTGGCTGACCTGGAGTTTGAAAACAAGAACTACGCCGAGGCCGCCAAATACTATGAGCGCCTGCGCGGCGCCAGCAACAACCGCCGCGAAGTAGCCAATGCCACGCTGGGCCAGATGCGTAGCCTGTACGAGAGCGGCGACTACCCCGGCACCCGGCGTGTAGCCGAAGAACTCCGGACCCAGGCCGGTGCTACGGCCAACGCCACAAACGCGGCGCTGCTGTATTTGGGCAAAGCCAGCTACCGCGCCGGCAACCTGGACCAAGCCGCTACGGAGCTAGCTGCAGCCGCAACCGCCGCCCCCAACGATGTGAACGGCGCCGAAGCCCAGTACTACCTGGCTGAAACCCTGTTTAAGCAGAAGAAGAACGAGGAAGCCATTGCAGCCGCCCTTAAAGTCAACTCCAACTACAGCAGCTATACGCTGTGGCAAGGGCGCGCCTTCCTGCTAGTCTCGGATGTGTACGCGGCCGAAGGCGACAACTTCCAGGCCCGGGGCACACTGAACTCCATCATTGACAACAACTTCCCGGTGGCAGAAATTGTGGAAGCCGCCAAGCAGCGCCTGAAAACGTTGGGAGCAGACCAGCCCGATGAGACTCCGGCTCCTGCGGCGCCTAAAACCACGCCCGCCAAAGCCCCGGCCAAGACCCCGGCAAAAGCCCCGGCCAGTACAAAGCCTGCTGCCGTGCCTGCCCCGGCTAAGGGCAAAGCGACCACCGTGCCCCGCGCCAACCTACGTGGTACCACCGCCGCACCGGCCGATACGGCGACCCAACGCTAAGCTCAGCGTATCCTTTCATTGAATAACAATTTGCTGATGAAGCGTTTGTCGATAAAAAATTCTAAGCCAGCAGTTCGCCAAGGTTCAGGCGTAGTGGCCGGACTGGTACTGGCCGCCGTGCTGGTGGGCGGTGGGGCATCCACCGCCACCGCCCAGACCACCAAGCCGAAACCCAAAACCGGTCAGATTGAAGAAGCGGAAATTGAAATTGTGAAAGAGCGGGTCAATCAGCTGCCCGAAGCCACGCGCAACTTCGATAAAATCAAGCTCCCGGCTCCGCCCAAAACCGAGCGCAAGGTGAGCTACACCTACCCGGATTTCCGCCTGCCCGCCGACCGGCTCACGCCTTCGGTGAAGGTGCTTACCATTCGGGCCGAGGAGCCCACGCCCCTCACCGGAAACTTCGTGAAAGCGGGCCTTGGCAACTACGGCACATTTTACGGGCGGGGCTATTTTCACAGCACCCGCAATACCGACCATGCGTATGGCCTGGACATCAAGCACATCAACTCGCTGACTGGGCCCGTAGATGGCAAGAACTCGGCTACGGCCGAAACCAGTGCCCACCTCATGGGCGAACTGTACCGGGGCACCGCCGCTTTCGGTGCCACCCTGGACCTGGGCCGCGAGGGGTATAATTTCTATGGCTACCAAAAAGCAGCCAATACTCCTGAAGCCACGCCCGTTCCCGAATCCAAGGACATTCAACAGGTATTCAAGCGCTTCGGGGTGAAGGCCTATGCCCACAACCGCGACCCCGAGCAAGTGCTGACCTACGACGCCGGCATCGGCTACCGCTATTGGAACGACATCTTCGGGGCGACGGAAAACAATGTGCTGGTGAATGCTAAAGTGGGCTATGCACTGGGCGATGCCAGCCGGGTAACAGTAGCGGCCGACGCTTCCTTTATTTCGGAAAAGGACATCGTTTCCTTTAATAAACTGAAGCCCGGTGCGCCGACCACAGATGTAACGCGTACCCGCACCTTTGTGCAGGCTACGCCGGCTTATGAATTCATTAACAACAGCATAGCCTTCTCGGTGGGCGCCACATTGGGCTATTCGTCTGATACGGCTACCAACGTGAGCAAAACCGTGGTGTACCCCGCCGTGCGCCTCGGCTATACTATAGAACCCGAGAAGTTTATGGTGTACGCCGGCTTGGGCGGAGCCCTTCAGCGGGTAACCCGGTACGACCTAAGCACCGAAAACCCCTGGCTCAACCGCGGCCTGAACGTGGCAGACACCCACCGCGGGCCCACCGTTTACGCCGGCTTCACGTCGACGCCGGCCCGTGGCCTTGAGCTGAATGCCCGCGCCACCTACGCCCGCGACCGCAACCTGTATTTCTACCTCAACAACGCCATTGACCCCACCAAGTTTGACTTGGTGTACGACCAGAATGCCACTGGCGTGCTGAACATACACGGCGAACTGCTGTACAACGCGGCCGAGAAATTCCGCCTGGGCACTCGGATGGACTACAACAAATACGCGCTCAAAAACCTGCCTCAGCCTTTTCACCGCCCGGAGTTTCAGGGCTCGGTGTTTGGCACCTATACCGCCTTCGAGAAGCTCAACCTGGGAGTGGAGGGCTATTTCTACGCGGCCAGCTATGGCATCAGCTACCGGCCTGCCTCCAGCGCTGGAGCAGTGCGGGTCCCCGACTTTTATCGGGCCACCGACCCAATTGTTGACCTAAATCTTCGGGCGGATTACCGCATTACGCCAAAAATATCCATCTTTGTAATGGGTAATAACCTCGCCAATCGCCAGTACCAGCGCTTCTACGGATATCCGGTGAAGGGCATCAACGTGCTGGGAGGGGCGACCTATACGTTTTAGCTTTCTGGTTACTAGGAGCTTGCTGCAGGCTAGGGGCAATTATTGCCTTCAGTCTGAGGTAGGAATTGACCAACCAGCAACCGGAAACCAGCAAACAACAGCCGCATAATGCACTTAGCCGACCACATCCGCCCCCTGCTCCGTAACCACGACTGCGTGATAATTCCGGACTTTGGGGGCCTTGTGGCCGATGTGTCGCCGGCGCGGGCCCAGCCCGGGCGCCAGGCGCTGAGCCCACCCACCAAACTGGTGGCCTTCAACCAGGCCCTGACCCGCAACGACGGCCTGCTGGTAGATGCCTTGAGCCAGCACCTTGGGCTGTCCATCGCGCAAGCCCGCGAGGCCGTGCGCAACGCCGTAGCCGGCCTGCAGCAAGAGCTGGAAGAAACCAACCGCACGGAGCTGCCGGGCATCGGCATTTTCCGCCGCGCGGTGGGCCGGGGGCTGGCGTTTGAATACACCGGCACGGATAACCTGCTGGCTTCTGCCTTTGGACTCCCTGAACTGGCCGCGCGTCCCGTACGGGCCAATGATGCGCGCATCAAGCGCCCGCAGCCGGCACTGCGTGGCGCCGCAACGCGCCGCTCGCGCCTGGTTCGACTCTTGCCCGGTGGCGCGCTGGCCGTAGCCGCTGGTTTGCTGCTGCTGTTTAGCAACGCCAGCTACGTGCCCACCCGCTGGCAAAACCAGCTGCCGCAGTTGGAATGGGCCCAGCGGCGCACAGCGCCGGCTACTCCCATTACCGAGCCACAGCAGGCCACCTTGGGCCAGCACGACTTCAGCAGCAGTTCCCTGGATTCTGAGGGCATGACTCCGCTGGAGAATGCGGCTTCGGCGCCCGTGCCGCAGGTAGAAACCCAGCCCAAGACAATTATCAGCACCGAAGTTTCAACTACTACGGAAGGTGCAACTGTGGCAAAAACGGAAGTAGCACCGGCCTCCCCCGCCAAAATTGAGCCCACTGTTGCTGCTCCCACGAAGGCAACTGCACCGGTGGCTCCGGTAGCCAGGCCAGCTCCCGTAGCTGTGGCTAAGCCGGCAGCTGCTAAGGTTCCAGTAGGCCCGGCTGCCGCGGCAAGCGCTACTACAATTAAATACCGCACCGGCCGTTATTACGTGATTGCGGGGGCTTACAGCAGCTTGAAAGGTGCCGAGCGGGGCCGCCAGGTGCTGGCCCGGACCGGCCACGCCACGCACATCATTCTGCCGCCCTTCGGTAGCCGCTTGTTCCGTCTCACGGCTGCTGACTACCCCGACCTGGCTTCGGCTCAACGCGAAGCTCAGCGCCTGCGCGTGAGCACGCATTGTGATTACAATACTTTGAAATTTTAACCCCACGCATGTCCGTATTCCTTTTGCAAGTTGCTGCCACTGCGGCCGATAGTGTAAATACCGCCGTTACGGCCGCTCCGGTAGTGCAAGCCGATGTTCCCGTTATCGACCTCATTATGCGCGGGGGGTGGATAATGGTCCCCCTGGTAGCCCTTTCCATACTCTCGGTTTACATTATTATCGAGCGTTACTTCACCATCCGCCGGGCCGCCGGCAACCCCGATTCGTTCATGAATGGCATTCGCTCCCTCATGGTGAAGGGAGACCTGGCCGGAGCCAAGCTGCTGTGTGCCCAAACGGCCTCGCCGCTGGCCCGCATGGTTGAGAAAGGCCTGCGGCGCATTGGCCTGCCGCTGAAGGAAATCGAAACCAGCGTAGAAAACGTGGGCAAGATTGAAATTGCCCGCCTCGAAAAGAACATCAGCATTCTGGGCATCATCGCCGGTATTGCGCCCATGATTGGCTTCGTGGGTACCATCATCGGCGTTATTAAGATTTTCTATTCCATTGCCGCTACCAAGGAGTTTGGTATTCCGCAGGTGGCCGATGGCTTGTATGTAAAGCTGGTGACCTCGGCTACGGGCCTTATCGTCGGCATTATTGCCCACGTGGGCTATCACTGGTTGAGCATTTTGGTGGAGCGTATGGTGTTCCGCATGGAAAACTCGGCCATCGAATTCATGGACATTCTCCAGGATAATTAATTTCAATGAGGAATGAAGAATGAGGAATAAAGAGTTGGCGTTTTTAGCCGTTCTAAATTCCTCATTCTTCATTCCTCATTCTTCATTACACAAGAATGAATCTATCCCGCCGTCATCGCCTCACGTCCCACGTCGAGACCGGGGCCATGAACGACATCATGTTCTTCCTGATGTTGTTCTTCCTGATTGCCTCCACGCTGGTGAACCCCAACGTCATCAAGTTGCTGCTGCCCAACGCAAAATCGAGCAAGCAGGTGATGAAGCAGCCCATCACTATTTCAGTAGATGCGGCCGGGACCTATTTTGTGAATAAAAAGCCGGTGAATCCCGCGTCGGTAGAGCCGGAGCTGGTGGCGCTTATCGGCAACGTACCCACTACCGAGCAGCCCACTGTGGTGCTGCGGGTTGATAACTCGTTGAACGTTCAGAAGTTGGTTGACATTCTAGAAGTTGGCAACCGGCTTAAGCTCAAGATGGTGATGGCCACCCAGGCCCAGCAAGCAGCCGGCAAATAAGACCATTTGTTAGGCTTAGCGTATCATTCCCATGGCTATTGATTATCAGGAACCGCACCGCCGAGAAGGCCTAATTGGCACGCTGGTAGTGCACGGGTTGCTGTTGCTGCTGTTTATGTTCATGGTGTTCAAAGGTCCCAATCCGCCTTTGTCGGCAATTGGTGGCGACGGCGTTGAGTTGAACTACGGCCTCGACGAAGCCGGCTCGGGCGATGTGCAAACCATGGCCACGGCCAACAAATCGCTTAACCGCGTCGATAGTCGCCCGCCCATTGCCAGCCCAGACCCCACGCCACGGCCGCCTGTAGCGGCCGCCACGCCCAACCCTACGCCACCGTCACAGGAAAAAATTATCACCAGCGAGGCCGAAGAAAGCCCCGTTTCCGAAGCGCCCGTCGAAACACCCGCTCCGCCCAAGGAGGAAGTGAAAGCGACGCCTAAGCCCGCTCGGAAAGTTGCGGTAGCTTTTTCGCCCAAGGGCAGCGCCACTGGCGGCGGCAACGGTGAGAATGGCAGCAGCAACACGCCCACCGGCAACAACAACGGTGACCGCCCCGGCTCCGTGGGCGACCAGGGCGACCCCAACGGCTCACTCGACGCCAAAGCGCTGTACGGCGCGCCCGGCAGCGGTGGCAGCGGCAGCAGCCCTGGCAGCGGCGGTCTCGAAATGAGTGGCTGGCGCTTTGAAAGCACGCCCGTGGTTGAGGCCGTAGACGATAATTCCGGCGTGATTCGCTTCAAGATTAAAATCTCGGCTGATGGCGAAGTTCAGTCCGTGACCAAGGTTTCGGGCAACGTATCGGCCGCTCAGGAAAAGCTTTGCCGCGACAAGCTGCTCAACGCTAACTTCGTCAAGACAAATGGGGCACCAGGCGGCGCTACCGGCTTTTACACCTTTAAGATTGTGGTTAGGTAGCTTAACTCAAAAACACGTATCGCCCCGCCGTCTGCTGAGCAGGCGGCGGGGCTTTTTGCTTCTATACCACCCGTAGGGCGTTAATTTGTGACTTCCCAACGTGTTTTAACCCGCGAGTCCGTGACTTATTCCGAAACCCTGGCTTACCTCTACGACCAACTGCCCATGTTCCAGCGGGTGGGCACTGCCGGCTTCAAAAAAGGATTGGGCAACACGCTGGTGCTGGCCGAAGCGCTGGGGCACCCGGAGCAGCGGTTCCGAAGCGTGCATGTGGCGGGCACCAACGGGAAGGGCAGCAGTTCACATTTGTTGGCGGCGGTGCTGCAGGCCGCGGGCTATAAAGTGGGACTGTACACGTCGCCGCACCTGCGGGAATTCACGGAGCGCATTCGAGTAAATGGACAGGAACTGGCTCCGGAGTACCTGGTGCAGTGGGTAGAAAAGTGGCGTCCCCTTTTTGAGCAGGTGCAGCCCTCATTCTTTGAAATGTGCGTGGCGCTGGCTTTCGACTACTTCGCCGAGCAGCGGGTGGACATTGCGGTGGTAGAAGTTGGGTTGGGTGGCCGGTTCGATTCCACCAACATCATTACACCGCTCGTTTCGCTCATTACCAACATTAGCTTCGACCACCAGGCCCTGCTGGGCAACACCCTCGTTGAGATAGCCGGCGAAAAAGCCGGCATCATCAAGCCGGGGGTGCCGGTGGTGGTGAGCCAGACCCAGCCCGAAGTGGCCGAGGTGTTTAAGCGCGAAGCTGCGGCTAAGCTTGCCCACCTGGTGTTTGCGGACCAGATTTATCAGGCTTCGTTTACAGCCGAGCCTTCGGCCGAGACCGGGTTGCGCCCGGTGGCGGTTACCCAGCACGGGCGGCCGTATCTGCCCAATACCGAGCTAGGGCTGCCCGGCGATTATCAGCAATTTAACCTGCCCGGGGTGTTAGCTACGCTGGATGAGTTGCGTGCCCAGGGCTTCCATATTACCGAATCGGCGGTGCGTACCGGCTTGCGGCAGGTGGCACGCCTGACGGGCATGCGCGGGCGCTGGAGCATTATCGGCCGCCGGCCGCTGGTGGTGTGCGATACTGGCCACAACGCTGCGGGCCTGCAACTGGTGGTAGCCCAACTGCGGCGGCTTTCGTACCGGCAGCTGCACCTGGTCATCGGCACGGTTAACGATAAGGACGTAGCCGCCATGCTGGCTTTGCTGCCGGCGGATGGCATCTATTATTTTTGTGCGGCTAAGATTCCCCGGGCATTGCCTGCAGTGGAGTTGGTCCAGCAAGCGCTGGCTTTGGGTTTGGTGGGGCAGGCTTACGACTCTGTGACGGACGCCGTAGCCGCGGCCCGCACGGCGGCTGGGCCCGACGATGTCGTGTTCATCGGCGGCAGCACATTTGTGGTGGCCGAAGTTGAAGAACTATTTGCGATGGCCTAAACAGCTCAATCTCCTTTTTCCTTCATTTTTACAGATTATCGATTTGCCTCGCGTCAAACTGCACCGTTTCAACGACAACGCCACCCGTCCGGATATTATTGAGCCGGGAAAGCCCGAGTACGAGCAGCTTGGCGGCCGTTGGCGCACCGACTTTTTCCAGGCGCCCCATTCGCTTACCCTGGAAGTGGGGTGTGGCAAGGGCGAGTACACCGTGGGCTTGGCCCAGCGCCATCCGGACCGCAATTTTCTGGGCCTCGACATCAAAGGCGAGCGTATCTGGCGGGGCAGCACCCGCGCTTCTGAAATGGGCTTGACCAACGTGGGCTTCGTGCGCATGCGTGCCGAGGCCTTGGCAGCTCAATTCGGTGCGGGCGAGCTGGACGAAATTTGGATTACGTTTCCCGACCCGCGGCCTCGGGACCGCGACATCAAGCGCCGCCTCACGTCGCCGCGCTTCCTGGCACTCTACGAACAATTGTTAACTCCCGGTGGATTGCTGCACCTCAAGACTGATAATGAGGGGCTTTTCGAGTTTACACTTGAAACGCTGGCTACCCGGCCCGGGGCACGGGTAGAACGGTTCACGCGTGACTTATACGCCGAAACCGGCCCGGAATTCACCGAAGCGCAGGCCATCCAAACCAACTTTGAAGGCAAGTACCGGGCCGTAGGGGTGCCCATCAAGTACGTGCAGTTCCGGCTGACTTAGTCGTTTTCCAAAGCTTCGAAGACGGCTTCGAGCTGGTCGAAATCCCGCAGCCCCGGCTTTACTTCATCTCCCGACGGGAAAGAAAGGCCGGCTAACCGCAGGTGCGTGGCCAGGTAATGCGCCCGCTCGGGGTCGAGGCCAGGGCCTACCCAAAGCGGGCTCCGGTCGCTTGCCTGGCGCAACGTAACCAAGCTTTCCTCGGGAAATTCCTCGGGCAACTCGAGCACGAAGCCCACAGGAGCCGCGGAAAAACCCTCGAGCTGCGCGGCCGTCTCAAAGGTCAGCTCCACGTACACCGGCGGCGCAATTTCCGCCAGCTCAGCTGCCGTGCGGGGGCGGCGTAGTAGCACGGCGTCTAGCGCGCATTCCGCAGATATTGCATTGATTTCTGGCGCACTAAGTTCATCAAATTCACCTATTAGTTCAACTCCAGCAATCCAGCCAGTGAGCTCCTTTACGGTTTTAGTATCGAGGTGGCCGGGCAGGGCCGGGTCTAGAATAAAGGTGAGTTTGTCGGCGCCCATGCCGGCGCAGTAGCGGGCATCGGAGAGGTTGTTGATGCCGCGAATGAGGAGGGGAACGAGGTGGGGCACGGGAAACGAACGGTGAGGCGAAGAAGAATTCGGGCGCGGTGAAACGAAAGAAACCGGGCGCGCTTAGTGCCTGCAAAAGTAGAGCCTTGGGACTGGCTGGGCCGCACCGGGCTAGCGCTTGGCCGCTGTATCTTCGCCCCCATGAACTTAACTCGCCGCGCCCCGCTGTTGGCCCCGTCATTTCTGGCCGCTGATTTGGCCAACCTGCAAGCAGAAACCGAGCGACTGGCTACCAGCGCAGCCGACTGGCTGCACTTTGATGTGATGGACGGCCGCTTCGTGCCCAACATCTCCTTTGGCTTGCCGGTGCTGCAGGCCGTGGCCCGCTACGCCAAGCAGCCCCTGGACGTGCATTTGATGATAGAAGAGCCCCAGCATTACCTGGCGGCCTTCCGCGATGCCGGCGCGACCAACATCACGGTGCACTACGAAGCCTGCACCCACCTGCACCGCGTGGTGCAGCAGATTAAGCAGTTGGGCTGCAAAGCCGGCGTGGCCCTGAACCCGCACACGCCGGTGGCCCTGTTGGAAGACATTGCCACCGAGCTTGATGTGGTGCTCATTATGTCGGTAAACCCCGGCTTTGGGGGCCAAGCGTTTATTCCGAATACTCTCAAGAAGGTAGCCATGCTCAAGGAGCTGTTCATTGATACGGGCTCCGATGCGCTGATTGAGATTGACGGTGGTGTGAGCCTGGCCAACGCCGGCCCGCTTGTGCAAGCCGGTGCCGATGTGCTGGTGGCTGGGAATTTCGTATTTAGTGCCCCCGAAGGCCCAGTGGCCACGTTGGCTCGCATGCGCGACCACCTAGCTGGCCTGGAGCAGGATTCGGCCGACGAAGTGGTCAGCCAGAGGCAATAGCTGCCACCGCCGCACGTTAATTGAGCATCGTGAAACAACCCATTACGCCAGGACTGCCACCATTACGGGAGAAAGCCAACCGCCGCCTGGGCAAGGCGGTGGCGTGTGGCCTGGTGCTCATGCTGGTAGCGCCGGCGGGCGTCTTGGCTCAGAACCCGCTGCCTAGCCCGGCTCAGGCCCCGGCCGCGGGCTACGTCACGATAATCGGCACGTTGCGCGATGCCAACGGGCTGCCATTGGAGCTGGCCGCGGTAGGAGTAGAGGGCCAGCCCGGCGGCACCAATACCACGGCGGAAGGGGACTTTTCGCTGCAGGTACGCGTGCCCGCACCCGGCCAAAGCGCCATCTTGCTGGTGCGCCGCTTGGGCTACCTCCCGCTGCGGGTGACGCTGAAACTGCCGGCTGATGCGGGCGAACCCCTGCGCTTGACCATGCGCCTCGACGTACGCGCGCTGAGCGGCGTAAAAGTGACGGGCCGCTCCGACCAAGCCGATACCCGCGAGCAGGTGAGCATCACCCACATCAACCCGCGCACTGCGAAGGAAATCCCATCGGCCTTCGGCGATTTCAACGCCATTCTCAAAACCCTGCCCGGCGTTACTTCCAACAACGAGTTGAGCAGCACCTACAACGTGCGTGGCGGCAACTACGACGAAAACCTGGTGTACGTCAACGGATTCGAGATTTACCGGCCTTTTCTGGTTACCTCGGCGCAGCAGGAGGGCCTGAGCTTCATCAACCCCGATATGGTGAAGCAGGTGGAATTCAGCAGCGGGGGCTGGCAGCCTAAGTACGGCGACAAACTCGCCTCGGTGCTGAGCATAGATTACAAAACCCCGGAGAAGTTTGCCGCCTCGCTCACGGCAAGCCTGGTGGGCGGCGCGGCCCACACCGAAGCTCGATCGGCCAACGGCCGGGTGAGCTACCTGGCCGGGGTGCGTTACAAAAATGCACAGTACGTACTGCGTTCCCTCAAGCAGGCACAGGGCGGTTACAACCCCACGTTTTACGATGCGCAGGCGTTTGTAAATATTGGGCTGGGCAAGAAGGACGACATGCAGCGCACTACGCTAGGTCTGCTAGGTGTCGTAGCGCACAACGATTACCGCTTTTCGCCCGAAACCGGCCAGGCTACTTTCTCGACGGGTACCAACCAGTTTACGCGAGTGTTCATTGCCTACGACGGCCGCGAGCGGATGCAGTTTGACACCTACCAGAGTGGGTTTAATCTCAAGCACGACTTCTCGGCCAACCTGCAAATGGAGCTGCTGGGCTCGGCCCTGATTTCGCGCGAATTTGAATACCGCGACGTGGAAGCGGCCTATAGATTTGCTGACATCAACCGTGACCCGACCTCGCCCGATTTCAATCAGACCGTGCGGGAACGCAACATCGGTTCGCAGTTCAAGCACTCCCGCAACCACCTCACGGCTCAGATATACACTGCCGAAACCCGCGGCCGCTGGACGCCCACTAGCGCGCACACCGTGCGCTGGGGTGCCAAAATCGGCCGGGAAAAAATCGAGGATACCATCGACGAATACAGCTTTGCGGACTCGGCCGATTTTGTGCCCGATGCCCGCCGCCTGCGCCTGCGCTCCGATTTGAGCCTGCTCAGCACCCGCAGCCAGGGCTTTGTGCAGGACACCTGGTCGCTGGATTCGCTGCGCACGCTCACCTACGGCGCCCGCGCCCACTACTGGACCACCAACGGTCAGCTGGTCATCAGCCCGCGGGTGCAATACTCCCAAATCAGCCGCAGCCACCCCAATCGCTCGTTGAAGGCGGCGGTGGGCGTGTATTACCAGCCGCCCTTTTACCGCGAGCTGCGCGACCAGCAAACCATTCAGCTCGGCGTACAGCAGGCCTACCTCAACCCCGAGCTGCGGGCCCAGAAGTCTTACCACTTCATTGTAGGCAAGGAAATCAGCTTCCAGCAATTTGGCCGCCCCTTTAAGTTTTCGGCCGAAGCTTACTACAAGTACCTGACCGATGTGGTGCCCTACGATGTGGACAACGTGCGGCTGCGCTACTTCGCCAAAAACAATGCGAAGGCCTACGCCGCCGGCTTCGACACCCGGCTCAGCGGCGAATTTGTGAAAGGGGCCGAGTCGTGGTTTAGCCTGGGCGTGCTCACCACCCGCGAAGATGTGAACGGCGATTCCATCAGCTCCTTCGATGCCAACGGCAAAGAAATCAGCCGCCGGTCCAAAGGATTTATCCGGCGCCCGCAGGACCAGCGCCTGAATGTGGGCGTGTTTTTCCAGGACCACTTGCCCAACAACCCCTCAGTGCGCGGCTACGTGAACCTGGTGTTTGGCACGGGCCTGCCGTTCAGCCCGCCCAACCAGCCCGATTTGCGGGGTACCAATGCCTTAGAGCGCAGCTACAAGCGCGTCGATTTGGGCTTCTCCAAAGTTATTGGGCTAAAAAACACCGACGCTCCCAAAGCACATTTCTACAGCTTCGAAAGCCTGTGGCTGGGGTTGGAGATTCTCAACGTGCTCGCCGCTAACAATGTGGCCGGCTACAGCTACCTGCAGGATGTAAACGGCGTCACGTATTCAGTGCCCAGCTACCTCTCGCAGCGCCTGGTCAACTTGCGGCTCATTGCACGCTTCTAAGCTGCTTGCTTGGCTCAATAGGGCGAGTTGGAATAAGTCACTCGGGAAGAAAATCCTTCTAGCCGCTGGTGCGCGTGAGGTACTGCGCCGGATTTATTTCAGGCCCCGGCAAACCTTTCACCCCGGGAGCGGGTATGGACTGGCGAAACGAAACCCGCACCACCAGTATTGGCCGTTGAGGTTTCCGTTTTACCTTTGTGCCCAATGACCCAATTGGCTTTCCTGTTTAGCTTCGATGCAGCTGCCGCGCCGGCTTTGTGCCTGGCTGCCGGCTTTGTTGTAGCTGTAGGTGCCCACCATCGCCACCACCATCTGTGGGAGGCCGGGTTGTGCGCCGGGTGCTAAGCTAGCACCGGCCGCCCGCGCCTCCACCGCCGCGTCCCGGGGTGAGTTTGCGCCGGGCTTACTACTTCAATTTTCGGGAAATTTTGCTGCGGGCCACAGGTGCCGGCGTGCAATTGACATGTGCTCAGCATTGGGCCGTCCCGCCTTTTTTACCTTACATGCTACGATTAGCCATCCAAAAGTCCGGTCGCCTAAGCGAGGATTCCCTTGCCCTCATTCGCGAATGCGGCATCAACTTCATCAGCAGCTCCTATAAGCTAAAGACCGAAGCGACCAACTTCCCGCTCGAAATCCTGTTTTTGCGCGACGACGACATTCCCGGCTACGTGCAGGATGGTGTGGCCGATTTGGGCATTGTGGGCCAGAACGTGTTGGTAGAAGCCGGCTATCCAGAGCTGGAGGTGGAGGCGCTGGGCTTTAGCAAGTGCCGCCTGAGCCTGGCCGTGCCGCGTGCCGACGCCTATGCTTCGGTAGCTGCCCTGCAGGGCAAGAACATCGCCACCTCTTACCCCAACATTCTCGGCCGCTACCTGGCCGAGAACGGGGTGCAGTCGCACCTGCACACCATCAGCGGCTCGGTGGAAATTGCGCCCAGCATTGGGCTGGCCGAGGCCATTTGCGATATTGTGAGCAGCGGCTCCACTTTGCTCGGCAACGGCCTCCGCGAAGTTGAAACCGTATTCCGCTCCGAAGCCGTACTCATTGCCCAGCCCAACCTGTCGGTGGAACAAACGGAGCTACTCGAACAGTTGCGGTTCCGCATGCAGGCTGTGCGTCGGGCCAAGCGCAGCAAATACATTGTGCTCAACGCCCCCCTGACGGCCCTCGACGAAGTACGTCGGTTATTGCCCGGCATCAAGTCGCCCACCATTACGCCACTAGCCGAAGCCGGTTGGGTTTCGGTGCAGTCGGTGGTGCAGGAAGACGAATTCTGGCACATCACCAGCCAGCTCAAGGCCGTTGGGGCCGAGGGTATTTTGGTGTTGCCTATCGAAAAGATGATTGCCTAGCCCCACGCCATGCAAGTCTACTCTTATCCCGATTCCAGCCGCTGGGCCGCATTGCAACAGCGCCCCGCTGCGGCCGAAGCCCCCCAGGTGGCGGCCCGCGTGCGCGAAATTTTCGGCCAAGTGCGCGAGCGGGGCGATGCCGCCCTGCTGGCCCTAGCGGCCGAGCTTGATAAGGCGACGCTTCAGCACCTGATTGTATCCGAAGCTGAGTTTACGGCAGCCGTAGCTCAAGTGCCCGCGGCTTTGCAGGCCGCTATTCGCCAGGCCAAAACCAACATTGAAACCTTCCACACCGCCCAGCGCGAACCCGAGCTTCGGGTGGAAACGATGCCGGGTGTGGACTGCTCGCGGCGGGCTGTGCCCGTGCAGCGTGTGGGTCTGTACGTGCCGGGCGGTTCGGCGCCGCTGTTTAGCACGCTGCTCATGCTGGGCGTGCCGGCCCGACTGGCCGGCTGCCCCGAAGTGGTGGTGTGCACGCCGCCCCAGGCCGATGGCTCGGTGAGCCCGGTTATCCTTTTTGTGGCCCAATTGCTGGGAATTGATAAGGTGGTGAAAGTGGGCGGTGCCCAAGCCATTGCAGCCCTCGCGCTGGGCACCGCCAGTGTGCCGGCCGTGGATAAAATCTTTGGTCCCGGCAACCGCTACGTTACCGCGGCCAAGCAGCTGGCTGCCGCCGAATTCGGCGTGGCCATCGACATGCCTGCTGGCCCTTCCGAGGTACTCGTTATTGCCGATGCTAGCGCCAACCCTGCGTTTGTAGCTGCTGATTTGATGTCGCAAGCTGAGCACGGGCCCGATTCCCAAGTGGTGCTGCTTAGCGATTCAGAAGCCGTAATTGCGCAGGTTCAAGCCGAGTTGGAACAGCAGCTGGGCATGCTGCCCCGCCGCGACGTTGCGGCCCAGGCCCTGGCCAATAGCCGGGCCGTGTTGCTGCCGGATTCTGCCACGATGTTGGCATTCTCCAACCAATACGCGCCCGAGCATCTCATCCTGGCCACCGACAACGCCGATGCTTTGGCCGCGCAGGTAACCAATGCTGGCTCCGTTTTTCTGGGCCACTTGACGCCCGAAGCAGTGGGCGATTACGCGTCCGGCACCAACCACACTTTGCCTACCGGCGGCTATGCCCGCCAATACAGCGGGGTGTCACTCGATTCTTTTGTTAAAAAAATCACCTTCCAGCGGCTGTCGCCGGTTGGGCTGCAGTCTCTGGGCCCGGTGGTTGAAACCATGGCTGAAGCGGAAGGGCTCGCCGCGCACGCCCGGGCCGTAACGCTGCGCCTGGCAGCAATGGCCAGTTCTTCCCCAGTTGCTGCTGGCCCTCAGACGGATGCGGCCAATCCCTACGCCGGGCTTATCCGGCCCAGCGTCGAGCGCATGCAGCCGTATTCTTCGGCCCGTGATGAGTTTGAGGGCATGGCCCCGGTGATGCTGGATGCCAACGAAAACAGCCTGGGCTCTGTGGGCCCCGATGATTTCAGCCGGTACCCCGACCCGCACCAGCGTGCTATCAAGGCAGATTTGGCTCAATTGAAAGGTGTTTCGCCCGAAAATATTTTCCTCGGCAACGGTTCCGACGAAGCCATCGATTTGCTGGTGCGGCTCACCTGTACCCCCGGCCAGGATAGTATCGTGGTATGCCCGCCCACCTACGGCATGTACGAGGTGGCCGCCAACCTCAATGATGTGCGGGTAGAGCGGCTGCCGCTCACAGCCGATTTTCAGCTTCCCGCCAATGCAGCTCAGGTGTTAGCTGCCTCCAGCGCTAAGCTGGTCTTTTTGTGTTCGCCCAATAACCCCACCGGAAATTTGTTGGCCCAAGATGCCATTGAAGCCATTTTGCGCTCGTTCAAAGGGTTCGTTGTGGTCGATGAAGCATATGCCGACTTCGCCACGTCGCCCAGTTGGACCACGCGGCTAGCCGATTTTCCGCGTTTGGTGGTGCTGCAAACCTTCTCCAAAGCGTGGGGCCTGGCGGGCTTGCGCCTGGGTGTGGCCTATGGCTCGCCGGCCCTAATTGCCTACCTCAACAAAATCAAGCCGCCCTACAATATTTCCGCCGCTACCCAGCAGCATGCCTTGGCCGCATTGGCCGCTGCTCCCCAGCTGCCCGAAATGCAAGCCGAACTGCTGAACAGCCGCAGCTGGCTGGCCGAGCAGTTACCGCTGCTTCCCATCGTGGAGCACGTATTTCCTTCGGATGCCAACTTCCTGCTCGTGCGCTTCAACGTAGATGCCACCGCCGTATACGACCAACTCCGAGCCCGCGGCATCGTGGTTCGCAACCGCACGACTCAGCCCGGCTGTGCTGGCAGCTTACGCCTCACCGTTGGCACCACTGATGAAAATGCGCAGCTGCTGCAGGCACTCACCGAAATAGGTGCGGAGCTTCCCGCAGAAGTGGCCACCAACTGTTGAGCCGGAAGCCAAGTGCGGTAGCAAAGAGTATTTGATAACTGTTTACGAACTAAAGATTTGAAAAAGGCCCTTTTTATTGACCGCGACGGCACCATCCTCGTCGAGCCCCAGCCGAGCCAGCAAGTCGACAGCCTGGAAAAGTTTGCTTTCCTTCCGGGCTGTATTAGTGCATTGGCGCGCATTGCCCGCGACCTGCCCGAGTATGAACTCGTACTCGTTACGAATCAAGATGGCTTGGGCACAGATAGTTTTCCGGAAGACACATTTTGGCCCGCCCATCGGCTCATGCAGGAAATCCTGGCTGGAGAAGGCATTCACTTCGCTGCCGAACTCATTGACCGCAGTTTCCCGCAAGAAGGCCTGCCCACCCGCAAGCCCGGAACCGGGCTGATGGGCCGCTACCTTGACCCAGCCAACGAATACGACTTGGCCAATTCCTACGTCATCGGCGACCGCCTTACCGACGTGGAGCTTGCCGCCAACCTCGGCAGCCAAGCCATACTAATAGGAGAGGAGCCCGACGAGCGCGCCGCCCTCACCACTACCAGCTGGGATGCTATCTACCGTCACCTGCGTTATCCGTCCCGCACCGCAGTTATTGACCGAAACACCAACGAAACCCAAATCTCCGTTCGGCTGAACTTGGATGGCACCGGGCAAACAGACATTCACACCGGCCTGGGCTTTTTCGACCACATGCTGGAGCAGTTGGGCCGCCACAGCGGCGTCGACTTGTCCATATATGTAAAGGGTGACTTGCACATTGATGAGCATCACACCGTAGAGGATACCGCTCTTGCCTTAGGCACAGCCTTCTCTCAAGCGCTTGGCGACAAGCGCGGTTTGGCCCGCTACGGCTTTCTGCTGCCTATGGATGAGGCCTTGGCCCAGGCCGCGATTGACTTCTCGGGCCGCCCGTGGCTTGTTTGGAACGCTGAATTTCGCCGCGAGCGAGTAGGCGACCTGCCCACCGAGCTGTTCTTCCACTTCTTCAAGTCCTTTACCGACAATTCCCGGGCTACGCTGAACATCTCCTGCACTGGCGACAATGAGCATCATAAGATTGAAGCGATTTTCAAAGCAGTAGCTAAGGCCATCAAAATGGCCCTACAGCGGGATGAATCGGCCTCAATACCCAGCACCAAGGGCATACTGTAGGATATTGTATGATATGTACAAATGTGTAACAATTGATTTGCGTTGCGCTATTGCACAAATGGATTAACAAATCAGATTGATGGAAATTGCAGTTGTGGATTATAAGGGAGGAAACGTGCAGTCCGTGCTGTTTGCATTGGAGCGCCTGGGGGCCCAGCCCACGCTCACTTCCGACCCGGAAGTGTTGCGAAAGGCCGATAAAGTGCTTTTCCCTGGCGAAGGCGAGGCCTCTTCCGCAATGGAAGCCCTGCGTGCTGCCGGACTGGATAAAGTTTTGCCCACCCTTACTCAGCCCTTTTTAGGAATATGCCTGGGCATGCAGCTGCTGGGCCAGCACAGCGAAGAAAACGACACGCCCATGCTGGGCCTGTTGCCTTTCACGGTGCAACGCTTCGTGTCGGATGCGACACATAAAGTCCCTCACATGGGCTGGAATAATCTCCAGGCGTTGCAAGGGCCGCTTTTTGCGGGTCTAACCGATGCCGACCACGTTTACTTTGTGCACAGCTACTACGCCCCGGTGGGGGTGTATACCACGGCTCAATCGACGCATCCCGCACCTTTTAGCGCGGCGGTACAACACGGCAACTTTCACGGAGTGCAGTTTCACACCGAAAAGAGCGGCGCCGTCGGTACCCGCATCCTGGCCAACTTCCTGGACCTATAGTTTCCTCCCTTCAGCTCAATTCACAATAGAATCCCGTGGAAATTATTCCCGCCATCGACCTGATGAATGGCCAGTGTGTCCGCCTCAGCGCCGGAGACTTTGCCCGCCAAACTACCTACGACGCTGACCCTGTGGCCGTGGCCCAGCGTTTCGCTGATGCCGGTGTGCGCCGGCTGCATCTGGTAGACCTGGACGGCGCCCGTTCCGGCCATCCGGTCAACCTGGCCGTGCTGGAGGCCATTGCCCGGCATACGACTTTGGATATCGACGCTGGCGGTGGAATTCAGACCCACACATCCCTCACCCAAGTGTTTAACGCTGGCGCTTCTCATATCACTGCCGGTAGCCTTGCCGTGCGCGAGCAGGCCGCAGTAGAAGGTTGGCTGGAACTTTATGGAGCGGATAAAATCTTTTTGGGTGCCGATTTCAAGGGCGAGCATATTATGATAAATGCTTGGGCTGAGCAAAGCCCCTGGACCTTGGCGGCCTTCATTGAATCGTACTTGGCGGCGGGGGGCAGCACATTCATTTGTACCGATGTAAGCAAAGACGGCCTGCTGCAAGGGCCCTCGCTGGCTACTTATAAGGCATTGGTGGTGCAGTATCCGGATGCCCGCTTCATTGCCAGTGGTGGGGTCACTACCGTTGCCGATTTAGAAGCCCTCAGTGATGCAGGCATGCACGGAGCCATTATCGGCAAGGCCCTGTATGAAGGGACCATTTCCTTGCCGGATTTGCAGCCGTTCTTATAGAATCACCCAAAGTGGCCGATAGCTCAATTTATCGGCCTCGCAATTCATTTTCCATTAAACTTTAAATCCGTGGTCAAGAAAAGACTTATCCCTTGCCTCGATGTACGTGATGGCCGTACCGTGAAGGGCATCCAGTTTGAAGGACTGCGCGATGCTGGCGACCCGGTGGCTTTGGCTGCCCGGTACGCCCGCGAGGGGGCCGATGAACTGGTGTTCCTTGATATCACGGCCACGAACCAACGCCGGAAACCGCTTACGGAGCTGGTTCGCGACGTGGCACGGGTGCTTGATATACCGTTCACCGTAGGAGGTGGAATTGGCAGCGTTGGCGATGTAGAAGCCTTGCTGCTAAGCGGAGCCGATAAGGTTTCCATCAATTCGGCCGCCTTGGCCCGGCCGGAATTTATTGCGGACCTGGCCCGTCGGTTTGGCTCCCAGTGTGTGGTAGTGGCGGTGGATGCCCGGTTGGTGAACGGAGAGTGGCAGGTAATGACACGCGCCGGTACGGTGGCCACTGGGCGCGAAGCCGTGGCGTGGTGCCGCGAAGCCGCAGATTTGGGTGCCGGTGAACTGTTGCTCACTTCCATGAGCCACGATGGTACCAAATCCGGGTTTGCACTCGACCTGACCCGGGCGGTTAGTGATGCCGTGCCCGTCCCGGTTATTGCATCAGGTGGAGCTGGTCAGCCTTCCGACTTTACCGACGTTTTTAATGCTGGTGGAGCCGACGCGGCTTTAGCCGCTAGCATTTTCCATTTTAACGAAACTGCCCTGCCTGCTCTGAAGCACTACTTGCATAACGCAGGTATTCCCGTTAGGCTTTAGATTTCACATTTGTGCATTTTCGGGTGTAGCAATTGAGCTAACTTCCGACGCTTCCCTTTTTCCTTTATCCAATGAGTGCTGCATTTTCTCACCCCGCAACCGTGCGGTTTGACCCCGCTACTGGTTTGTTGCCCGCCATTGTGCAGGATGCTGATACCGGCCAGGTGCTCATGCTCGGTTATATGAACGAGGAAGCCTGGGCCAAAACTCAGCAGGACGGGCGGGTGACCTTCTTTTCCCGTTCAAAAAACCGTTTGTGGGTTAAAGGGGAAAGCAGCGGCAACTTCCTTACCGTTGTCAGCCTGCACGTCGATTGTGACGCAGATACGGTGCTTATCCGGGCTATTCCCGCCGGCCCGACCTGCCACAGAGGCACCGTGAGCTGCTTTGAGCAGCCGGAGCAAACGTTGGCGCCAGCAGCACCCATTGGCTTTCTGGCAGGCCTGGAACGGCTAATTGTGGAAAGGCATAAGTTCCCCGAGCGTGCACCTACTTCTTATACGGTGTCCCTGTTTAATAAGGGAATTGCTAAAATCGCTCAAAAAGTAGGAGAGGAGGCTGTTGAAACGGTTATTGATGCTGTAGGCGGCAACCGTGAAACCCTTCCCAGCGAAGTGGCAGATTTGCTGTATCACTTATTGGTATTGTTAGTTGCCTCGGGTGTGCCGATGGCAGAAGTTATTAGTGTGTTACAGGAGAGACATCGTTTGCCGAACACCCGCCACCTTACAGAAGGTTAAGTATTAAAGGCTAAAACAAAACGGCGGCTAAAAACTCATTTTATCGAGTTGTAGCCGCCGTTTTGTTTGAACTCAATACCTGCGTTACTATGCCTTCAATTGTCTTCTGATTTTCTCCAGAAGTGCAATAGCAATGGTAATATCTTCTTCCTCAGTGATTGATAGCGAGGTGTTAATGCCAGGGCCACTGACCTGAATTTGGTAACCACTATTGGTTCCTTGAAGACTTTGCATAGGAATTGCAGCTACTTGATTCGTTACTTGTTGAGCTTGCGGCTCCGTCATGGGTATACTCGTATCTTCAGAGGTTGCTCGGGTAGTTGCTGCTGGTGATGGTTCGGCGGGTCTTGCCGGTTGAGAAGTTCCCGTAAAACCAAATAAACTGGCAATTGCATCCTGGCCTCCTGATTTTTGGGTGGGGGTAACTACAGGTCTAGCAGTGGGCATTATATCTACTAAGGGCTTTACAGACTCGAATTCGTCATCAAAAAAAGGCTCGCTATGTGCATGGTTTGATTCTGCCGTTTCAGGTTGCTGGGATGGATAGCTGTCGTTTTGGTTAGAATGCTCGCCTCTGAAGGAATTGACGATAGGTTGTGGGCTCGCTAACTCACGTCGTGGAGCCTGTTGGGCTGCAAGCGCGTCTATATCAGCAATCATATTCCGCTCATCCAGTAGGCCCACCATTCTGCAGCCTTCAACGAAGGCCTTTGCAACGCCCTGAGCATTGATTTCTTCCACCCCAAACTCGCGGATGAGCATGACGTCAAGCATTTGAATAGGAAGCTCCCTTGAGCGAAATTTTCTACACAACTGAGTGAAGAGTGGTGGTGTTAGGAATGCCTCTCGGTGAAAAAGCAGCTCTTCCTGCTTATCGTAAGCATGCTTAATTCGCTTAAATAGCGTTGTTGTTGTAAGCAAGTCTCGTTTGCTTGTTAACAGCCCAAACTTCACTGCTGAGCCGATTATGGCTTTGAATGAGCCACTTACTTTACGGTTAAGCTTACGTGCTGCAGTTTCAATAGCACATTTTCCGCCAGTATCGTCGGTTACCTCCGCTAGTTCCCAGGCTCCAGCATAGGTAGTTCTTGGGTAGTCTATAAGTTTTGGCATTAGTATTCGTCCTTGGGTCTTGTTAGGGTTTGCAAGTATAACGTTAAGGTTGAGATTAGGATAAGGTTAAATTTCAAAAGTATAAAAAAGTTTTAAAAATGTGGGATTTTTGTACTTAATTATACTCTATGTTTGGTATTTATGTATGTGCTCTGTCAGCAATAGGAGGGAATTAGACGACGCCAGTTAAATACTTGGTTTTGTACTGATATGTTTAAGTTTCATTTGTAAACTTAAGCAACTATAGTTTTTAGGTTTCTTCAGTAATAAAGTTTGAGTTCTAAAAAATGCATTACTCGATGTCCAATAATAGGGTAGGAGCATAAACCGCTAACACCATTGCTTCCGATAAAAGTATACAAAAGTATAAAAAATTCTACTGGTTTGTACTTTTTTGTATCATCTAAAAAGAAATCTTGACAAGACACAGAAAGTTTTAGCATAGCCCAAGATTATTGCCCAGTGATGTAATAAATTGAAATCTATGTTCTCTTATACATAAATCATTTACTACCAAATACGCTCTCAAAAACTGAGATATGACACCGCGTCAGCATAATTGCTTATAATTATACTAATCATATAATAGCAACTAATAATGAAGCGCATTTTTGAGATGGCCACCAACGACTGGACATCAAACATCTTTATAAGAAGCAGCTTTTATTCACAGCACTTATAATATTGAACCCAACAACTACAACTCAAACGTTAGAAACTCCGCCATAAAAAAAGGGTAGCAAACATATAGCTTACAAAAACTCGTTTGCATGACAATACCAAAACTAGCCGTGCTAAAATACTTACTCAACAATTTCTTAAAGATGGTTCACAGTTAACTTAATCTACAGGTATAGTTAACATCAAATAGACGCCTCATAGACGTCTTAAATCATCTGACTAGTAAGCTTTTCACTAGACTGGATAAAGTGGCTTGATAAATAACACCACTAGTTGTCTTATAATTTATATTATGTTAAATTGATTTCCGCAAATCATGGTGAAACCGCAAAAAAAGGCCCGCCCACACTGTGGACGGGCCCTCCTCTTATCAAACTAAAAGCTTATTTTCCAAGGGACTTGAGCTTCGCGTTGAGTCTTTCAGAGTCAGCAGTACGACCTAAGCGGAAATACACTTTCTGAAGCGACGAGAGTGTGTTGCGGTCATTGGGCTGCAACTGCAAAGCCTTTTCAAAATACGGAACCGAAGCCTCAAAATACTTCTTACCTTCGGCTTCGTATTTCTTACCAGACGTCTGATAGGTTTTCAGGTCCATTTTGCTTGCCCTGGTGTAAGCGTCGGCAGCACGGTTATAATTGTAGACGCCGAGGTTGAACTGAGCATCAAAATTATTAGGGTCCAGCTCAACGGCTTTCTTATAATCGGCCAAGGCCAGGTCTGTTTTTTTCTGCTGGTCGTACATCGAACCACGCACCGCATACAGATTCGAATTGCTTGGGTCGGCGACAATGGCTTTATTGATTTTACCCAAAGCATCCTCGCCCTTGCCGCTGGCCAACGACATGTTCAGGTCTTCGAGCATGAAGGCCTTGTTGGTGGGATAAGCTGCCAAGGCTTGTTGTAGAACCTTAGCAGCTTCAGCATTGTCGCCTTGCTGTTTAGCCAATTGCAGCAAACGAGCATACACGTTCACCGATTTATAATTCATGCCAAGCAGCTGGTTGTAGCTAGCTTTTGCACCGGCCAAATCCTGCTTTGCTTCCGACGCATAAGCCGAATACAGCACTGCTGTGGTATCCTGGGGCTTAATTTGGGAAGCCAGCTTGTAATTGGCAATGGCTTTGTCATACTCCTTGGCATTGTAATTAGCCACGGCATCGTTGAACGCACGGCCATACAAATTGTCCATTCGCGTTACCGCCTGCTTGCCAAACTCACCGGTTTTGGTGTCCAGCTCAATGGTTTTGGCATACGACTCGTAGGCTTTCTGCAGTCCCTCACCAGGCTGGAGCTGCTTGCTGTAGATGGGGCTTTCCATCATAGCCTGGTAGATTTCGCCGCGCGTAAACCATGTCTTGCCTTTGGTGCTGGTTTTTTCATTCACAATGGCCTTATCAATATCAGCGCGGGCCTTATCGAGCAGGCCGGTGCGCTGGTTCAGGATGGCATTGGTCACTGCCGAATTTTGGGCCGACGCAAGCGAAGGCAAACCAGCTGCTAGCACGGTGGCCGCGGCAAACGTCAAAAAAGTCTTCTTCATAAAATCGGGAATGTGCCGTGGGTGTGTTAATTAAGCAGGTTGATTCCGGTTATAACTAACACATTTTGAGCGGAAAGGATGAAAAATAGATGAGCAAAAAAGTGTTTACTGATGCAATTATAACGGTAGTATTGCATTCAGTATGCCAAAAATAAACGGGGCGACCCATTGGACCGCCCCGCTCCTCTTCAGCAATTATGCCAAATCTTCGGCATCGGGTTCTTCATCGGCGGTATTGTCATCAAGCTCGATGTCAAGCACGCCAACGGTAATAACTCCACTGCTGGATTCGGCCAACTCTTCCGAGCTATCTACTACTACCAACGTAGCTTCCGTCTCGGATTCATCTTTCTCTTCAGCCGCTACTTTAGCCACCGATGAAATCTCGTCGTTGCTGCCAATCTTTATCAGCCGCACGCCCTGAGTGGCCCGACCGATAGTCCGCAGGTCGCTCATGCGCAAGCGAATTGTGATACCCGACTTGTTAATAATCATCAAGTCGTCGGTATCATTTACGTCTTTGATGGCTACCAAATTTCCGGTCTTTTCCGTCAGTTTCATGGCGCGTACGCCTTTACCACCACGGTTGGTCACACGGTATTCGTCCAGCGGGCTGCGCTTGCCATAGCCATTCTCACTCACCACAAGCAGTTCCTGCGTGGGGTCGGCGAGGCAGACCATGCCCACCACCCGGTCGCCGGGAGTATCGGACAAGCTGATACCGCGCACACCCGCCGCCGAACGGCCCATGGAGCGCACCTTGGATTCGTTGAAGCGAACAGCACGGCCGAAACGCGAAGCCAATACCACTTCCGAGTTCGGAGCCAGCAGCTGCACGTCCAGAATCCGGTCGCCATCGTTGATGGTGATGGCGTTGATGCCCGCGGTGCGAGGACGCGAGTAAGCCTCCAGGGGAGTTTTCTTCACGGTGCCTTGCTCGGTGCAGAACATCAGGTAAGTGTTCTCCAGGTAGTCCGGGTCCTTCAGGCCGCGCACGTTGAGTACGGAGCGAACCTTGTCTTCGCGGGGAATTTCGATGAGGTTCTGAATGGGCAAGCCTTTGGTGGCCTTCCCTCCTTCCGGCACTTCGTACACCTTGAGCCAGAATACGCGGCCAAGCTCCGTGAAGAACAGCAGGTATTCGTGCGTCGTCGCAACAAAAAGGTGCTCGGTGAAGTCGTCTTTCTTGGAAACAGCCCCACGCGAACCGGCGCCACCGCGGCCCTGGGCCCGGTACTCGTCGAGGTTGGTGCGCTTAATGTACCCCTCGCGGCTGATGGTAATCACCATAGCCTCGTCGGCAATCATGTCTTCCGTCGAGAAGTCGCCGCCTACGTAGTTGATTTCCGTGCGACGGGCATCGCCGTACCGCTCGCGGATATCTTCCAGCTCCGTTTTGATGATGCCACGCTGCAACACATCCGACGCCAATACAGCGTTCAGGTGGTCAATCAGGCGCATCAGGTCCTCATATTCAGCCACGATTTTGTCGCGCTCCAGGCCAGTGAGGCGCTGCAGGCGCATGTCCAGAATGGCGCGGGCCTGTACTTCACTCAGCGCAAAGCGCGAAATGAGCTGTCCACGGGCCACTTCCGGGTCACGCGAGCCGCGAATCAAGGCAATTACCTCATCGAGGTGGTCGAGCGCAATCAGCAAGCCCTCCAGGATGTGGGCACGCTTCTGGGCTTCGGCCAGCTCGTATTTCGTGCGGCGGATGATGACCTCGGCGCGGTGCTCTACAAAGTATTGAATGAGCTGCTGCAGGTTCAGCGTCATCGGGCGGCCTTTTACCAGGCACACGTTGTTGACGCCGAAGGAGCTTTGCAGTTGGGTGTACTTATAGAGGTTGTTGAGCACCACGCTGGGCATGGCGTCGCGCTTCAGGTCGTACACAATGCGCATGCCGTCGCGGTCCGACTCATCACGCATGTCCGAAATGCCCTCAATCTTCTTGTCGTTGATGAGCGCGGCGGTCTTCTCAATCATCGACGCCTTGTTCACCATGTAGGGAATTTCGGTGACGATGATTTGCTCCTTGCCGGTCTTGCTGGTTTCGAAAGTGGCCTTGGCCCGCATCACCACGCGGCCGCGGCCGGTGTGGAATGCTTGCTTCACGCCCTCGTAGCCATAAATGATGCCGCCGGTGGGGAAGTCTGGCGCCGTCACGTACTGCATCAGTTCATCCACCGTGATGTCCGGGTTGTCGAGGTAGGCAATGATGCCGTTCACAACCTCCGTCATGTTGTGGGGAGCCATGTTGGTGGCCATGCCCACGGCAATGCCCGACGTGCCGTTCACCAGCAGGTTTGGGAATTTGGCCGGCATCACGCTGGGCTCCTCCAACGAGTCGTCAAAGTTGGGCTGAAAGTCAACGGTGTCCTTGTCCAGGTCGTTGAGCATTTCGTCGGCCAGGCGCTTGAGGCGGGCCTCCGTGTAACGCATGGCAGCCGGCGAGTCGCCGTCGACCGAGCCGAAGTTACCCTGGCCGTCCACCAGCGGGTAGCGCAGGCTCCAGTCCTGGGCCATGCGCACCATGGTGTCGTACACCGACGTATCGCCGTGCGGGTGGTATTTACCCAACACCTCGCCCACGATACGGGCTGATTTTTTGTAGGATTTATTGTAGCCCACACCCAGCTCGCTCATGCCATAAAGCACGCGCCGGTGCACGGGCTTCAGGCCGTCACGAACATCGGGCAGGGCCCGGGAGATGATGACCGACATCGAATAGTCGATGTACGCGCCCCGCATCTCGTCTTCGATGTTTATCGAAATGATTTTTTCGCCTTCCGCCATTTAGGGGGTTGATAGGCGGCTCAAGAAACCCCGAATTAGAGTGATTTAAGCCGCAGGGTGAATGGTTCTTTATATGCGTGCGAAGTTACAACAAAAAGGCCGTAACGACAAGCGCCACGGCCTTTTTAGGGCATCTTTTGCTGAGGTTCAAAGCGGTGTGTAAACCGAGTTTACAGCCTTAATAAACATTAACAAAGCACTATACTTTAGCCCCTATTTGAGCGTCTTGCTCTTATCGTTGTCGTGGGTGCCAGACTTGGGGTTATAAGTCTTGATTTTTTCGCCAATCGCCGGGTTCTGTTTTTTGAACCAGGGCTGGCCGTGATACTTTGTGCCACTGTGCAAATGCACCTTGCGCACGTGGCAGGATTCTATGGGGCAGGTACGGCAGCTGGCCACTGCCAACAGCAGCAGGCAAGGCACCAAACGGAGGAGCAATTTCATAAGACAAAGGTAGCGGATACGGGTACCGACGAGCATCACATAAACGTCGGGCCCTCCCCTTTTAGTCGATTCCGTCCCACTCGGCCAAGAATCGGGCCACGTAGGTTTCCATGAAAGCGTGCCGTTCCTGGGCCACCTGGCGGGCGGCATCAGTGCTAAGCCGGTCTTTGAGGTGCAGCAGCTTTTCGTAAAAGTGGTTGAGCGTAGGCGCCGAGTTCTTTTGGTAGCTGGCGAAGCTGTCGTGCGCCACTGGCGCCACGGCCGGGTCATGGAGGGGGCGGCCTTTGTGCCCACCATAGGCGAAGGCCCGGGCTATACCAATGGCCCCAATGGCATCGAGCCGGTCGGCATCCTGCACCAGCGCGGCTTCAATGGAAGAAACCGGCGTGGCAACCCCCAATCCCTTGAAAGACACCTCCCGGATAACGGTTTCAACCCGCGCAATCAAGGCTTCTGGGGATTGCTGGCTGCGCAGCCATTCACGGGCAGCGCGCGGCCCGGCTTCGTAGTCGCCATCGTGGAACTTCCAGTCGGCAATGTCGTGCAGCAGCGCGGCCAGTTCCGTTACCTCGTGGTCGG
The DNA here is from genome assembly GCF_020711255.1 of Hymenobacter plasmatis. GTDB lineage: Bacteria > Bacteroidota > Bacteroidia > Cytophagales > Hymenobacteraceae > Hymenobacter. The sequence continues at coordinate 54,053 of NZ_JAJFAW010000008.1, read as the reverse complement.
CTTCGGGAGCGGCCGTGGCCAGACGGCGGGCCATCAGCCACACCCGGCGGATGTGCGCCCAATCATGCCCACTGCCCTCATCGGCAAACTTCTGTTCGATAAACTGGGCGGTTGCGGCTATTATATCCAAAAGATAAAAAGTTGAGCTAAACTGAAAAACCTAAGCCTCGCGGACTACTCCCCGGGCAAACAAAAGTAACAGCCTGTACGCGGGCCAGAGTTAGCTCAACAGCTGCAATCACTCAATTACCGGCGCGCGCTCAAAGGGCTTATCGCGGTCAAACAAGTAGCGGTAAGTGGCGTGAGTGCGCCAGATGCGGCCATTTATGGTTTCGGCAATGCGCATCATTTTGGGGTTGAAGTCCCCTATCCAGTTCATCACGAAGTCCTCGTAGTTGACCTTGGTAGTGTCCTGCACCATTTTGGAAACAGCTAATACAAAAGCCATTTCCAGTCCTTTGCGCTGGTGCTCGGGCACTATGCCAAAGGCAATACCGGTAAGGGTACGAACCGCACCCCGCCACCGGTACCAGGCAAATTTGAGCTTCCCGAGCCAGTTCAAATTGCCATTGACATACTTGAAAAGCTCGTTAAGCTCCGGCAAGGAGATGAAGAAACCCACGACCTCACCCCGGTAATAGCCAAACCAGCATACCCGCTCGTCGATAATCGGGCGCAGCTTTTTCATGATGTGAGCCGACTGCTCGGGGCTCATCTCCTTCACCCCGTCGTGCTTTACCCACGCTTTGTTATACACCTGCCGAAAATCCTCGGCATACTTAGCCAGGTTGTTGAGCCGCAGGTGCTCGAAGCTGTATTCGGAGTTGGTAAACAGCGCAGCGGCTTTCTCTTGGTATTCCGGCGAAATCGGGTCGGCTACTTTGCGGAAATACGTGTACTGATTGAAGTAGAGCTCAAAACCGTACGTTTCCAGCAGGCGTTGGTAGTAGGGCGGATTGTAGTTCTGGCAATATAGCGGCGGGCCGAAGTTGTCCAGCAGCAGGCCCCACCACTGGTCCCGGTCGCCGAAATTAATGGGCCCATCCATGGCTTCCATTCCCCTATCTGTCAACCAGGCTCGGCAGCCATCGAGTAGCATATTGGCGGCTTCCTGGCTATTGATGCACTCAAAAAAACCCATGCCTCCGGTGGGTTGGGCAAAAGTGTTTGCTGTCCGCTCATTCACAAAAGCCGCCACCCGGCCCAAGGTCTGGCCGGACTCGTTTACCACCAGCCACCGGGCCAGGTCGCCGTGAGTGAAGTATTTGTTCTTGTTCCGGTCAAATATCCCTTTGATATCCTGGTTTAGTGGCCGCACATAATTGGGGTCGCCAGCGTATAGGCGTACAGGGAAGCGTAGAAATTCCTGGGCCTGAGCCGGTGACACCACTTCCAACAAACGCATACTTAGACAGAAAGATAAAGGGAATTCAGAACGGGGCAGCAAGTTAACTTGCTCCGCCACGCTACCGCTTATATGCCCATTGGGAAGTCTCGTGTCAGACTTCGCTCTTAAGCCAGTTTCTTCGCACCCCGAACGCAGTTCCTCCCCCGATGTCTCGCTATATCCTCCCGCTAGTATTCGCATTCGCCTTGAGCGAAGCCCCACAGCTTGCCACTGCCCAGGTACCCCAGGCAGCCCCCGCTCCTGCCGATACGACTCATAAGTATCAGACTCCCCCTTCCAAGGCAAATACTACCCACCGGCCGTTTCTCAAAAGCAAGGGGTTTCGGGCGGTAATTGTGCCGGCCGTACTCATTGGCTACGGAGCCAGCACCATCAATGGGCATGGTTTCTATAGCTCCTACGATGCGCAAAAGGACATTCGCCACACATTTGGCAGCTACCGTACCCATATTGACAACTATCTGCAGTTTGCGCCCTATTTCGAAATTGGGGCCGTCTTGCTGGCTGGGGTTGACTCCCGCGACGACCGCCTGAACCTGGCCCTGGTGCTGGTGAAAAGCGAGGCCATTATGCTTACGACGGTTTATGCCATCAAAACCCTGACCGCCATTGAGCGCCCCGATGGTTCTAACCACTTGTCGTTCCCCTCGGGGCACACAGCCCAGGCGTTCTTGGCGGCCAGTATCGTGCACACCGAGTTTCGGGACAAAAGCCAGTGGTACGGCGTGGGCGCCTACACCATTGCAACCAGCGTAGCCGCCCTGCGCATGATTAACGACAAGCACTGGGAAAGCGACGTAGTGGCCGGCGCCGGCGTGGGCATCCTCTCGGCCCACTTGGCTTACCTATCGCACCGCAACCGCTGGGGCCGCAAGCCCATAGGGCGCGATGTGGGCGTGCTGCCCATGTGGAGCCCGGCCGGCGGCACGGGCCTTAGCATCACCTGGCAGCCGAAATAGATATCGACCTTTCAGACTTCTACGGGCGCTATTACTTTTTTTGCCGACACCGTAGCTCCAATACTAGCTGCTACCACCAGCGTGATGGCCAACCACTGCGTTGGAATCAGGTGCTCTTTCAGAAATACCAGCCCGCACAAGGCCGCTGCTGCCGGCTCCAGACTCATCAGTATGCTGAATGAGCGGGCCGGCAGTATCCGCAGGGCATTCATCTCCAGGCTAAATGGGAGCGCGCTGGAAAGCAGTGCCAGCGCCACCCCGGCTCCATACAAGGTCGGGGTGAGCAAAGCCAGGCTACCGCTGGCCACGGTGAAGGGCAATATGGTGAGGGTAGCAAACAACATTCCCGTGGCAACCGCTGCTCCGCCGGGCAAAACCTGCGATACCCGGCCGCCCAGCACAATGTAGGCCACCCAGCACGCGCCAGCCAGTAGCGCAAACAGAGCACCCAGCAGGTCGACACCTTGGCCGGTCCATGGAGCGATAAGCGCAATGCCCACGCCCGCTAGCAATACCCAAACCAAGTCTAATGCCCGACGTGAGCCGGCCACGGCCAGCAGCAAGGGGCCCACAAACTCAAGCGTTACGCACAGCCCCAGCGGAATGCGAGCCAAGGCCAGGTAAAACAAGAAGTTCATGGTGCCCAGTGCCACACCGTAGGGAATCACCGCCCGCCACTGCACGGCCGTCAATTGCCGGAGCGGCGGCCTGAAGGCTACCAACAACATCACGGCTGATAGCCCAATCCGCATTCCCGCCGCCCCTGCCGCGCCCACCACCGGAAACAGGCCCTTGGCGATGGCCGCGCCCGCCTGAACGCTCAATATGGCCATGAGCACGGATGGCACCGGCGGCAGCGAACCAAAACGGAGAGATTTCATCACAATAAATTTCCAGACGGAGTCTTGCTCACATTGCGTGCGGCAATATCAGCTCAACCTACGAGGACAGCTCAATTCCTTGGCATACGCCCACAAAAAACCCGCTGCAAATACTTGATTTACAGCGGGCGTTTAGCAACGTGAGCCTCCTGCCGGGATCGAACCAGCGACCTACTGATTACAAGTCAGTTGCTCTACCAGCTGAGCTAAGGAGGCGTTGAGGTACCACAAAAGTACATAAGCGACGTGCTTCTGCCAGCCTCTGTGGCTCAATTTCTATAAAAAAGGGCCCCGACAACAATGCTGTCGGGGCCCTTTCAACTGTAAAACAGTGCCTTTACCGTCGCGTTAGCTGCGAATAATTTTCAACTGCTTCTTCAGCGTCTCAATGCGCTTTTGTCCCTCGGCGATGCGGCCTTGGTATTCCTCGCGCAATTGGTTGGCATTTTTGGAACGAGCGAAGAAGTCCAGGTTTGTCTGCAGCGTGGCGTGGTCGTTCTCCAGTTCGTTGATTTCCTTGCGCAGGGCCATTTCTTTCCGGGAAAGCTGCTGCTGGGCCTGCGGGCGCGCTTTCAAACGGCCCACTTCTACCTGGAACAACAAGTCATTCTTGTCGGCGTAGCTCAGGCCGGGCACGTGGTCGAGGTACTTACCGAGCAACGTGAGCAATTGCTCCTCGCTGCGGTCGGAAGTGCCACGGCCGGGCTGGTCGTCGGTGGGGTCAAACTCAGCCACCCAGCCCGCGAGTATTTCGCGGAAGCCTTCCAGCGTGCCGGGGTTATCAGCCGTGAGGGCGTTGACTTGGTCGGCAATCTTGTCGAGGTGCGTGGTTTGCTCCACCGATGACTGCTGCACCTTTTCCTCGCGGAACCGGGCCTCTTGCTTGGGCCGCTCAAATACGGCGTCGCAGGCGGCGCGGAAACGGTGCCAGAGCTTGTCAGCCAATTTATCCGGCACGCGGCCCACGTCCTTCCACTCCTTCTGTACCCGAATGATGACCTGACGGGCAGCATCCGAATCCGGGTTGTTGGCGGCTTCTTCGGCCTGCTCGATGAGGGCCACCTTCGCTTTCACGTTGGCCGACTTCTCGTTGTCGAGGGACTTAAAGAATTCGTTTTTGCGGTTGAAGAAGGCTTTGTAGGCAGCCCAATATTGTTTGTTCAGGGCATCGGCCTGCGCGCGGGGCACAAGCCCTGCGGCTTCCCACTCGGCTTTGATTTCCTGCAGCTCGTCGGTTTTGGAGCGCCACAGGTTCACCCGGTCGGTGTCGAAGGTAGCGAAAGGCAACACGCGCTCCAGCAGGGCCTGCTTTACTACCAGATTGGCCTTTTCCTGCGTCGAGCGGATATCTACAAACTCCTTGCGGCGCTGGTGCAGCACGTCGGATGCCGCGATGAAACGCTGCCACAGCGGCTCGCGCTGGTCATTGGGCACCGGGCCGATGTGCTTCCAGTCTTCGTGCAGCTTGGTCAGCTCGTCCAGCGCCTTGTTGATGCCGGGAACATCGGCCAGGGCCTCCGCCCGCTTGATGAGGGCTTCTTTGGCCTCCAGGTTGCGGCGGCGGTCGAGGTCCTTCATCTCCAGGAAGCGGCCCTGCTTGCTGTAGTAAATATCGAGCAAGCCGTGGTAAGTATCCCAAATGGCCTGGCTGTCGGTTTGGGGCACCGCGCCGGTGGCCTTCCACTCGGCCTGCAGGGCCTTGAGCTTGGCCGAGCTGTCCTTGGTTTCGGCCGCTTCTACCAGCAAGCGCAACTGGTCGAGCAGCTGCTTTTTCTTGGCGAGGTTATCGGTACGGCTGGCATCTTCTGCTTTGGCATCCTTGGCGCGGCTTTCGCGGAATTCCTGTAGGGCTTTGTTAAGCTCCTGCTGGCCCTCGGGCTGCTGGAAAGCAAAGGCTTCGGCGCCTTCGCCGCCTTCGGAGAACTTCTGGCGGGCGGAGCTGCGCGCCAGGCCCACGTTGGTTTCGTACTGACGCGTGAGGTCCTGAATCTGCTTGCGGTTGCGGGCGGCATCGGGCCGGCGCAGCAACTGCACCAGATAGGCTGCCTGAGCCGGCAAGTCCAAGGCCGTGAAATCCGGGGCGGCGGTTTCGGGCACAAAAGTGTCCTCGCCATGCGCACCACCTTCCTGCTCGGCAGTGGCAGGCTCTGCATTCAAAGGCGTTTCTTCCGAAGTAGGCAGCGTTGCTACCGCTTCGGGTGCCGCATCAATCTCGGCAGCACTGTGCAGGTTCACCGTGGGCAGCTCCGGTGCTTGGTCTTCTACGGTGGCTTCCGGGGCGGGAGCACTCAGCGTTTCGGGGTCGGCAATGGGTGCGGGCGTTGCGCTGGCAATGTGCTCATCGGCGGGCAGGGCCTCCGGATTGGGCGCCGGAAAGTGGGCTTCCTCCGGGTGGGCCATTTCGCTGCCATAGTGGTTTACCGCCCGGGCAAGTGGAGCCGACACATCGTGGCCGTTTACGGTCACGGAATCGGGCACGTGGTGGGCCGTTTCGGCCGCGGCAGCCGCTTCGGGCGTGCCGGCCTCGGGAGCCAGGGCAGCTTCTGAGGCAGTTGCGGGGATTTCGGCAAGCGGTTCGGCCGTTCCTGCGCCTACGGGCTGGTCGGCGGGCAGCTCAGGCGTACCCTGGGGCGGCATTTCTACTTGAGCAGCCCCATCAGCCGAAGCTGGTGTGGCGGGCTCGGGGGTTCCTTGAATCTCGGCTAAGCGACGTTGCAAAATGGTCATTCGGTCGTCTGCAGCCGGGTCGGTGCCACCGGCGAGCGGGGCAGTAGGTATTTCTTCAGTAGCCATAATTCTACGTAAAAGCCAGCTTCACTACGGAAGCCAGAAGAGAGAGCAAAAAGAGATTGGAATAAAACAAAAATATGTCCCTGCAGCCGCATTAATTTAAACGAGGGTCTACGGGATAGTTCGACAGCACCTTGAATCGCCCGCCTTTCTCCCGCAAAATATCCCGCCAAAAGGCATCAGATGCCAAAGTAAACACTTTCCCGGCGCTTGCGGGGTGCCGTATCCAACTCTGCCCCTGCATTTCAGTGGCCAATTGGCCCACCGACCACCCCGAATACCCAGCAAAGAGGCGCACCTGGTCAGGGCCTACCGCGCCACTACCGATGAGGCCCAGCAGCAGCTCAAAATCGCCGCCCCAAAAAACATCCTGCCCCAAATCGGTGGCGCCGGGCAGGTCGGCCCGCCGGTGCAGGTAGTGCAGGGTATCGGGCTCGACGGGCCCGCCCACATAAATGGGCAGGTGAGCGGCGGCAGTAACCAAGTTTGCTGGCAATTCGAGCACGTCGCCAAGAGTGAGCGTAGTAAGTCGGTTGAGCACCAGGCCAAACGTGCCGTCAGTGGGCTCGTCGCGGCATACCAGCACCACGCTACGTTCGAAGTTAGGGTCGCCGAGAAACGGCTGCGAGATAAGCAATGTACCGGGTCGCATGGTGTTAAATTAACAGTTATCGGCGAACAATCATCACAAAATATACGGTGGATGTGACGGCAAGGGCTGGGAACTGGCCGTTTAGAGCATGGCCTTACAGATGTTAGTACCTTGCGCGCCAAACGCCTTTTTGATAACGATAACTCGGGAGCGAGCCACCGGTTTATGGAATATTGATTATTTGATGAGGTTGAGCTACATCGACTTTGCGCTTGCCATAGTACCTGGGCTAAGCCAGCGATAGATTATTAAGAGGTGTAATCTACTCATTTCGATACAATTATTTCTAATCAAATAAACATTTTTTTTATTAATTCGCGCCCAAACAAGCAATGAACGACCCTCACCTCGCCGAACTGCGCAAAACCTACTCCCAGCGCACCCTTTCCGAAACGGACGTGCTACCCGATGCCGTCCAGCAGTTTCGGGTGTGGCTCGAGGAGGCGCTTTCGGCCCAACTGGAAGAGCCCACCGCTCTCACCCTGAGCACCGTGGCCGCCAATGGGCAGCCTTCCTCCCGCGTGGTGCTGCTCAAGGGGCTTCCCGATGACGCGGGCTTCTTATTCTATACGAATTACGAATCGCGCAAAGGCCAGGAACTGGCCGCGCAGCCGCTGGCCGCCATCAACTTCTTTTGGCCGGGGCTGGAGCGGCAGGTACGGGTAGAAGGCCGGGTAGAAAAAGCTCCGGAAACCATGTCAACTGAATATTTCCAGAGCCGGCCGCGCAGCAGCCAGCTTGGCGCCTGGGCCTCGCCACAAAGCCAGGTTATCGGCAGCCGGGAGGAGTTGGAAGCCCGTGAAGTGGCCATGGCCAATGAGTTTGTGGACCAAGACCCGCTGCCGCGCCCGCCGCACTGGGGCGGCTACATATTGCGGCCCCAGCGCCTCGAATTCTGGCAGGGCCGCCCCAGCCGCCTGCACGACCGGATAGTGTACGAGCTCGAAGGCAACAGCTGGCGCCGCACCCGCCTGGCTCCCTGAAGTCATTTTTCATTTAACAATTAACAGTTATCAATCAACAGCGCTTTCGGCACTTTATATTAAAGGCCAGCCCGTTATAGAATTTCTTTTGATTGTTGATGTGTTAAATGATAATTGTTAATTGATAACTGAACGTGGCTGAAATTCAACCTTTGCGCGGCTGGCGCTACAATCCCACCCTCAGCGCCAACATCGACGCGTACGTATCCCCACTGTTCGATGTGGTATCGGCGAAGCAGCGCGAAGCGCTTTATCGCAATCCGCTCAACTCCATTCACCTCTCGGTGCCCCGTGCCGAAGACCCGGCCGCTGCGGCCCTGGTCCGGCTGCGCGAGTGGCAGGCCAGCGGCGTGCTCCTACAGGATGAGTTGCCTGGCATTTACGCCTATTACCAATACTTCCGGCTTCCGGGCAGCACCCGCGAGTACTGCCGGAAGGGCTTCATGTGCCACATCAAGGCCTATGAATGGGACGAGAAAGTGGTATTGCGCCACGAGAACACCCTGCCGGCGTCGGTGAACGACCGGGCCGCGCTCCTGGCCCGGACCCAGTTCCAGACCAGCGCCACGCACGGCCTGTACCGCGACGAGAACTTTGAGCTGGAAACGTACCTGGACGAGGCGATGCTCTCGCCGCTATATGAAACGGAGGAAGACTACCAGGGTGCCCGCGACGTGCTGGCCGTGATTCAGGACGCGGCCAAAATCCGGCGGTTTCAGGAAGTGCTCAGCGCCCGGCAGGTGATTCTCGCCGATGGCCACCATCGCTACGAGGGCTCGCTTACCTACCGCCATACCCGCCAGGCCACCAGCCCCAACGCCACCGGACACGAGCCCTGGAACTACCACCTCATGTACCTCACCAATGCGGCAGCCGACGACCTACGCATCCTGCCCACCCACCGACTGCTCCTTGAACTGCCCGGCAACCTGAACGACGCGGAGCTATTGGAACGGCTGCAGCCCTACTTCACCGTCACCCCCAAGGACGACGCCAACGACCTGCCCGAAATCATAGCCGGCAAACCGTGGGCCTTTGGGCTGTACCTGGGCGGGCAAGCTTACAAAATCCGCCTGCTGCCCGAAGCCCACGCCCTGCTGGATTGGGACACGACCGACGAAGTAAAAGCCCTGGACTTGACGGTGCTTCACTATTTCGTGCTGGAAAAAGCCCTTGGGCTGGTTGGGCCAGATGTGCAGCGCACGTGGCCGGGCGTGGCCTACGTACGCAACTTTGCCGAATGCCTGCAGCGCGTAGACAGCGGCGAGGCCCGCGCCGCCTTCATCGTGAACGAGGTGAGCATGGCGGAGGTAGAAGCCGTGTGCCACTCCGGCGCCGTGATGCCGCCCAAGTCCACGTTCTTCTACCCCAAAACCATCGGCGGCTTTCTGTTCAGCAGCATTGCCGACGAAGAGGCGGACAACCACTTCGTCAGCCATTTTCAAAACGATTCCTTGTGAAACTAGTATTAGCCTCCAATTCTCCGCGCCGGCGCCAGTTGCTCACCGACATGGGGCTGGATTATGAAATCCGCCTTCTCGAAGTCGATGAAGATTTCCCCGCCCACTTGCGGCGGGCGGAGGTAGCCGAATACCTGGCCGCCCGCAAAGCAGCTGCCTACACTGAGGGCCTCGCGGCCGATGAAGTGGTGCTAACCGCCGATACCATCGTGTGCCTGGGCCACGATGTGCTCAACAAACCAGCCGACGTAGCGGAAGCTACCGCCATGCTCACCCGCCTACAGGGCCGGGCCCACGATGTATTCACCGGCGTGTGCCTGCGCTGCGGCGACGGCCGCGAAGTAGTATTTTCGGACCAGACCACCGTGCACTTCCGCCCGCTGAGCCCGGCCGAAATCAGCCACTACATAGCCACCGCCAAACCCTTCGACAAAGCCGGGGCCTACGGTGCCCAGGATTGGCTGGGCATGGTCGGTATTGCCCGGCTCGAGGGGTCGTACTTCACGGTAATGGGCCTACCCACGCACCGCGTTTGGGAAGAACTGGAAAAGCTGGGGGCATTGCCCGCACGTGGGGTTAGCGCTTAATTTTCGGCTTAATCCATGCGCTTTCTCTCGCTCGTTGCTACGTTTTGCATCCTGGCCGCCAGCTTGTACCTCGTCAGCATTTATGGCCTGGCCTCATACAGTGAGGTTGAGCGCCTAGGACGAATTCCTTATTTCGAAGACGTCCCCGATGGGCTTCTTTTCCTGAGCCTCCCATTGACTCCAGGACGATTTGCAGTGTTTCAAACCTTTATTTGGGTTTTACTGATAGGTAGCTTTTCAGCCAACGTTTTCCTGCTTAAGGACAATGCTTACCGCTTAGAGCTTAAGTACCTGGGCCGGGAGTTTAATAAGTCGTTGTCCGCCCTCAAGCGACGGGTGCAACGTCTGTCTGCTTCAGAGCGCGCGGTAGCTGGCACCTTGTTGCTCGCTATTCTGCTGACGCGGCTGGTGTGGTTCATTATCGACCCCTTGAGCCCGGACGAAACGGCTTCCTATGACTACTTCGTACGGGAAGGGACAGTATCGGTGACTAGCTTCTACCCGATTCCTAATAACCACGTACTCTATAATTTTATTTGTTGGGTTGTGTCGGAGCTGATGCCTGAAAATGTCAGGGTTATCATGCGGTTGCCTTCCCTGCTAGTGGCAACGGTGGGCACAGCACTCAGTTACGTGCTGCTGATGCATTTCAGCAATTTTCGGATTGCCACTCTGGTCACCGCCTTGTTTAGCTTAGTGCGCCTCACTATCATTTATGCTGACTCCGGCCGTGGATACTTTTTGCAGATGGTGTGCATTCAGCTTTCCTTCTTCGCTGTTGTTGGAATAGTTACGAGGCATCCTTTCAGGCGCCTCGCGTGGGCAATGCTCATTGGCAGTAGCATTATCGGGCTCTACACCATTCCTACTTATGCAGCGCCGTTGGCATCACTGGCACTAGTGCTGTTAATTGCTGGAATGCAGCTCGAGCCCCATTTCCGGCATCGTTTTTTGGGCCAGTTGGTGTTGGCTGGTGTCATCATCGCTGTAACCACGATATTCTGCTATACGCCAGTTGGGATTATTTCTGGCTGGTCCCGGCTCCTAGCCAACCGCTACTTGGCATCCCATTCTCTGGTCACATTTTTGACGGGCAGCAAGGCCTATGCTTATGAAGCGGCTAGTCTGGTGGGACCCGTGCAGCCCACCCTTCTTATCTGCACGGCGCTAATTATTTTTACACCAGTCTTGCTCCGCCGAACTCAACTGAAAGGCTGTGGTCAGTGGATGGCTTGGGCAAGCTGGATACTAATTCTAACCCCGGCAGTCATTATGCTGGTCCAGCACGTGTTCATGCCAGGGCGCGTGATAATGTACACCACCTATTTCGTATTCTTGCTGGCCGCCTTATGGGCTGACCAAGCCTTGAGCCAAGGCGGCACAACTTGGACACATCGGCTACCGATGGCGTTCCTAACAGCCTTCATAGCGTTTCGGATTGTGGAGTTGGGCACACAGGTGCCCACCCTGCTTCAAAGCCAAAAACAGGATGCCATTGTGGCAAAAGCATACCATTGGCTGCGGAGCCAACCCGCCCGCCGTGTTTTCGTGCAAGCACCCTACCATGCCGTTATGTTCAGGCACTATGCAATGCTGGATAATCAAACCATGGCACTATACACCAAGCATGTGTCCGGAGTGCACTATGCATACTTGGTTTGCCGCAACGACCAGCCTTTACCCCCTGCCTGGGCCGCCGGGCTCAACTACCAGGCTATTTATCAGGATGAGATGGCAATTATATATCAGTTGAAAGCAACCCTCTGAACACAATCATAAATAGCCAATATACTAACCGGCCCTAAAATGGTAGGCCAATATCTAAAGTCAAGCTGAATATTCATGCCCGACACCACTACTTGCCTTCGCGTGCCCCGGCTTTCCATCATCCTGATGCTGCTGATTATTGCGGCTATTTGCGCGGCTTTTGCGGCCCTAGTGCTTAATCAAGCAACATTTTCGGAAGCAGTGGCGCTGAGCCGCATTACCTTTCACAACGGCTCTTATCAATACCTACCCGTTCGGGTGTCTGCCGATGAGTTTTCCCTAGCCCAAGGGGGGAGCTTAGCCTTGGCGGCCATTTTGGTGCTCACCGTGGGCGTAAGGTTGGTAGTTGGCGCCGGCCGCCGCGAGCTGGCCGCCGGGGTAGCTGAGATGCGTGTAGCCTCGCACTACATCGGGCAAGGCGTGGCAAGGCTGAGTACCCGGGAGCAATGGGTAGCGGGCCTCTGCCTGGCCTTGCTCACAGTGTCGCGCATTTATTTTGGCATCGTTAAGTCGTACCACTCCGAAGAAGTGGCCTCGTACGACTTCTTCATCAGCAGAGGGCTTTTGGCCGTCACGAGTTTCTATCCCATTCCGAACAACCACGTTCTGCCCAACACTCTGAATTGGCTATTCTTTCAGGTGAGCCCAAACGTGTGGTTTACCCTTCGGCTCCCGGTGCTGCTAATAAGCACGGCTGGTACCATGGTCCTGTTTGCGGGACTAGTTCGAATTGCTACGTTCCGAACGGCTCTAATTGCGCTCACCTTGTTCTCGTGGATGCAGCTAAGCATGTACAACGCCGTGGCCGGGCGCGGGTACTGGTTGCTTATGACCCTGGCCGGAATACACTTCTTTGCAATGTTGGCGCTGGCTCGGCGGCTTCCCTTTCCACGAGCAGCATGGGCCGTGCTACTCCTGACTGGCGTTCTCGGTTGCTTTACAGTGCCTGCCTTTGTCTATGTCGTTGTGTCTGCAGCCAGTTATCTGGGCTTAGTCTTCTTACTCGAGCGCGATTGGCGAAGCATTTGGCACACTGGCTGGGTGGGAAGCGGGATTTTGGTGGGGGCTTCGTTGCTGTATTTTCCGTTGCTGTTGATTTCCGGCTGGCGCCTACTCCTGGCTAACGGTTATGTAGCCTCTCTCCCATGGGACTTCTTCTTGCGTGAGCTAGCCAGCTTCAGCTGGTTTACTGAGGGAACATTAGCAGGGCAGCGAACTATCGGAGCATTCTTATTTATTGTAGTGGTATTCGCTACGCTTTTGTTGCTCAATCCCAAAAGAAATGGCAGGCTCTCTCCTGAGCTGCAACGCGCTGTGCGAAACCTTTGTCTGCCAGCCATTTGGTTTATCCTGCTGCCATATATTTTGATTAGCATCCAGCGGGTGTTACCACCCGAGCGGGTTTTGCTGTACAAAGCGTTCTACCTTTTTGCGCTAGCAGGTCTGGTGCTCGATGCTTGGTTGCAAGTTCATCCCGGCCGTCTCTGGAGAACGTTGGCCAGTAGTGCAATTATGCTATTTGTCGCATACCAAGCCTTCACCATGCACAAACTCGTGCAAGGCAACCGGCAGTACATTGAGTCAATAAGCAATGCTTTCGATTGGTTGAAAGGTCGCCCCGCGGGGCGCGTGCTGGTCGGCGTAAATGAAACTTCGCTGCACTTCTTGTTTTTCGCACACTACCGCACGCCACAGCGCCACTGGCAGTTCGACACGAGCCCGCAACTGGGGGCACGCTACCGATACATCATTGTTTCACCCGATTACAAGGGGCCATACCGCCCGCCAATACCTGCAAAGCCCGCTTTTAAAGACGGAGTAGATGAAATCTACGTCCTACCTGCCTTTGGTCAGCCGGTGCCAAACGACCCCAGCCGCGAGTAAAACCGCCCCGAGGCGCCCCGTTCCCGATAAAATTTGCGCCAAAACGGGACGAAACCTAGTGCCCCCGCGCCAACAGCGCGATGCCAACCACAATCAACAGCATGCCCCCGGCTTGGGTCGGCGTGAGGACCTCTCGCAACACCACCAGCCCAAGCAGCGCGGTAAGCAGCACTGAGCCGCCCACAATCAACGGCGTACCCACCGAGGAATTGACCCCGCGCTGAAACACCACAAAAGTCAAAATCTCGGCCAGCCCAACGCCAACCCCGGCCAGTGCCGCAAGGGCAAGGCCTTTGCTGCTCACGGGCAGCGGCTGGCCCTGCAGCTTTAGTTTCAGGAGCCACGCGGCACCGAGCGCAGCGGCTACCAACTGCAACACCACAGCTCCCATAGCCGCCGGCAAATGATTTGAGGCCAGCTTGATAAAGAAGTTGTAGAGCGCCAGGCACAAGGCCGTGAGCAAGGCAAGGGGCAGCCAATTCATATTACCGGTGCGTTATCAGGCGGGTATTGCTTGCTGAATAGATTAGGCTAAGCCCCTAGGTGAAGTTGAGCTAAAGCGTGAACTGGCTAGCTAAATCTGACGGTTCTATAGCAGCTTGTAGTTGCGGTATTCGCCCAGGCGGTAGCCGGTAAGTTTTTCAATAACCTGCTTGAGCTGGTCCTTGAAACGGTAACGGTTACGGGACATATCGTGGGCGAACTGCCAGTTTTGCCGGTGAATGCGCCCTAGCATGGCGGCCGGATGGCGGCCCTCAAACGGCTTCAGAGAATCTATCTGGCTGTAATCAAACTCGGCGGCGGGCACCACGTTGGCGGCCACCCATTCGTCGGAATGCCACAGCCGGTTGAAGGTTTCCTGCTTGCGCTGCATGGCGGCCGGCGGCTTCACCCAGCCGTAATGGTGCACGGTAGCATCGAGCAGCTTCACTTGCAGCTTCTCATTTTTGCCCTTCCGGAAGCCTTGGGCATCGCGGTAAGAATACACGCCCCGGTTGGGCCGCACGATTCGGATTTCGCGGCGGTACCAGCGGCGCGAGTCGCCCACGTAATCATAGGAACCGTAGAAATGGCGGTAGTTCAGCAGCAGGCCGTCCACCTGCGGGTCGGCCGCCCACCGGGCCATGCCGGTTCTTATAGCGGGGTAGTCGTCTTCGTGCAACACTTCGTCGGCCTGCAGGTAAATGGCCCAATCGGCATCAGCCGGCACAGCGGCCAACGCTTTATCTGTTTCCACGGCCAGCACCCGCCCGCCTTCGCGCAGGGTGTCGTCCCACACAGTTTGGATGATGCGGATTTTGGAGGAGTTAATGCCCTGAATTAAGCCCAACGTATCATCGTCGGAGTTACCCACGGCCACCACTACTTCATCGCACAGCGGCAGCAGCGAATTGATGCTTTCTACCACCGGGTAGTCGTAGGTGACAGCATTGCGAACGAAGGTGAAGCCAACGACTTTCATGAACACTTAACGCAGCTGCTCCTTCAAAATCTCCATCTCCACGGGCGGGGCTACCTTTTCATAAAGCACCCGGTACGCCGCCGAGGTAATGGGCATGTGCACCTTCAGTTTCTTGTTGAGCTCGTAAATGCTTTTCACGGCGTAGTAGCCCTCGGCTACCATGTTCATTTCCAGTTGAGCTGATTTTACGGAATAGCCGCGCCCCACCATGCCGCCAAACGTGCGGTTACGCGAGAACTGCGAGTAGGCCGTCACGAGCAAGTCGCCGAGGTAGGCTGAGGCCGACAGGTCGCGCGGCTGCGGATTGATGGCCTGCAAAAAGCGCCGGATTTCCTGCACCGCGTTGCTCACCAGCACGGCTAAGAAGTTGTCGCCGTAGCCCACGCCGTGGGCAATGCCCCCGGTGAGGGCGATGATGTTTTTCATCACCGCACAGTACTCAATGCCGTCGAGGTCGGTGGCCGGATGGGCGCGCACGTAGCGGTTGCGCAGCAGCTCGCAAAACTCCAGGGCCAGGTCCGCATCGGGCGAGCCGATGGTGAGGTAGCTCTGCTTTTCCAGCGCCACTTCTTCGGCGTGGCACGGGCCGGCAATCACGCCCAGCTGGTTGCGGTTGAGCCGAAACCGCTCAGCCACGTAGTCGGTCACCAGCTGGTTTTTGGCCGGAATCATGCCTTTAATGGCCGAAATCACGCGCTTGTGCTTCAGGGCATCGCGGTCCAGCTTGTCCAGCACCGACTGCACAAAGGCGGCGGGCACGGCCAGCACCACCCAATCGGCTTCTTCGATGGCTTCCTCTAAATCGGTGGTCGGGTACACGCGGTTCAGGTCGAACTGCACGGCCGAGAGGTAGCGCGGGTTGTGGCGGGTGCGCAGCAGGTGCTGCACGTCGTCTTTCGAGCGCAGCCACCAGTCTACCCGGGCCCCGTTTTCACTCAGGATTTTGGTAAGGGCGGTGGCCCAGGAGCCGCCGCCAAGCATGGCAATTTTTTCCAAGAGAACAAAGGCTTAAAAAGCAACAAACTCCCCTGCTGGCTGCAGCAAGGGAGTTTGTGCTCTAGTTCAAATTACTTATTCGCGTCCGGGTCTTCCTTCAGCGCTTCTTTATTAAGGCTTTTGGCGTCCTTGATGTCCACCACCGCTCCATCTTTCAAGGTTTTGGCCACGGCCCGGAAAGGCCCGCTCACGACCTGCGCCCCGGCGGGCACCCCGCTGAGAATCTCAATATTCTGAAAATCGCTGATGCCGGTCTTCACGGGGGTAAGTACGGCCTTGCCGTCTTTCACGACGAACACCACCTCCTGAATTTCAGCTTTGGGGGCGGCTCCCGGCGTTTCGGCGGTAGCAGTGCCCCGGCCGCGGTTCGAGCTCACACCCGGGCCACCCTTATCGTCGCCCTTCGCCGAAGCAGAGTCGGAGCGGGTAGTAACAGAAGCCAGCGGCACGCTCAGCACCCCGGACTTTCGGTCGGTGATGATATCGACCGAGGCCGTCATACCGGGCCGGAAAGGCACGATGGTTTTCTTGCCCACGGTGCGCAGCAAGTGCTTGTAGCTCTCGGGAAGCAGGCGGATGCGCACTTCAAACTCGGTCACGGCCTCGGCGGTGAGGGCGTCTTTGGCCGTATTGGCAATGTTGGTGACAAGGCCCTTGAATTTCTCATTCCGGTTGCTGTAGGCGTCCACGTCCACGTCCACCGAGTCGCCGATGCTCACGTTGTTCACGTCGTTCTCGTTCACGTTCACGCGCACCTCCATGTTGTTGAGGTTGGCAATGCGCATGATTTCGGTGCCCGCCATTTGGGTGGTGCCCACTACCCGCTCGCCCTTTTTCACGTTGAGCTTGCTTACGGTGCCGCTCACGGGCGCATAGATGGTGGTTTTGTTGAGGTTTTTGCGGGCTTCCTCCAGCGAGGCCGACGCCGCGCTCACGGTGCTTTGCGAAGCGCGAATCTGCTGGCGGGCGCTGTTAATTTCTTCCTGCGAGGCGTTGTACGCGGCCTGGCTGGCTTCGTAGTCGGCCTGCGAAATCACCTTCTGCTTATACAGCGAGGCATTGCGGCGGTAGGTGAGCTCAGTTTGCTTGGCGCTGGCCATCAGCTGCTGCAGGCGGGCCTGGGCTTGGCCCACGTTGGCGCGCTGGGTGCCCACCTGGGCGCTTTGCATGGCCACTTGGGCTTGGTAGTTATCGGGCCGGATGCGCAGCAGCAGCTGGCCTTTGCGCACCGAATCCCCTTCCTGCACATACAGCTCAATAATTTCGCCCGATACGTCGGGGGAGATTTTCACTTCCGTTTCGGGCTGCACCTTCCCCGAGGCACTTACTTTCTCCACGATGTTGGTCGGGCCGGCTTTGGCCACCAGCACCTCCACCCCGGCTGGCTTGCCAATCCAGCCTCGTTTTTTTGCCACGGTGTAGCCCACAAGTGCCACCAGTACGACGGCGGCCAGGATATAGAGTAAACGGTTGTTTTTCATTTAAATGAAGGGGTGAATTAGCAAAACGGGGAATGAGGGAATGTTGAGGTAGCGGGTAAGCGTGGTCACCCATTCGCTCAGGCCCCACTTACAGGGACAGTGGCTTGCCCTGGTAGAAGTCCAGCACCTTGCGGCGGAAGAAAAACTCGTACTTGGCCTGAATCATGTCCGATTCGGCGGCCGTGAGGTTGTTGCGGGCAATGTTGAAATCGGTACCGTTCAGCAAGCCGTTGTTGAAGCGGATTTCCGCGTTGCGGAAGGCCAGCGAGAGGGCCTCCACCTGCCGGGAGCTGGCAGCAAAGCGGCGCTGAGCCGCCAGGGCATCGGCATAAGCCTGCTGAATGGACTGACGCACCTGCAGCCGGGTTTGCTCGGCCCGCAGCTCTACTTGCTGCACGTTCACCTGGGCGCGCTGCACTCCTACGCGGCTTTGCAAGCCATTAACGATGGGTATGTTAAGACTGAACTGCAAAAACTCACCCCGGTTATCGGCCAGCTGGTCGAAGAAGTTGTAGGGAAGCTGCTGAAAGGTCGTCTGGGGGCTTAGCAAGACGTACGGCGAGGGCGAATAGCCCCCCGGGGCGGTGGGGTTCACCTGAAGGACCGGCACAGCAATGGGTTCGCCAGTAACCCGCAGCTGCTGGGTGCGCACCGACGAATAACCGGTTTGCACGCCACCCGCCATGGTTAGGCGGGGATAGTAGGCGCCGCGGGCAATGTCGATGCCGCGCCGGGCGCTTTGCACGCGCAAGTCAGCGGCCTTGATTTCGGGCAGGTTCTGGCGAGCCAGCTCAAAGGTGGCGTTGGGGTCCATGTCCTGGCCCGTTGCGGCAGCAAAGGCCGTGGGGTCGGGCAGCACGGGGGCCACCACCTGGAAGCGGGCGGCGCCGGCGGGGTCTAAGTTGAGCTGCTGCACCAAGGCCAGTTGGGCCAGGTCGCGCTGGTTTTGGGCCGTTACGAGGGTGCGCTCTTCGCCGGCAAGCTGGGCGCGGCTGTCGAGCACATTGCCTTCGGCTACGGCACCGGCCCGCAGCAGCTTTTCGCTGCGCGACACCTGCTCGCGCACCGTGCTCAGGCGCGCTTCGGAGGCCCGAATCAATTCCTGCGCCAGCAGCAGCTGCAAAAACGACGAAGCCACGTTCAGCGACAAATCGTTTCGAGCCTTCACGATGTCCACCCGCGCGGCTTCGGCGTCGAGCACGCCTTGCTTCACCGTGTTTCGCAGCTGAAAGCCCGAAAACAGGGTTACCTGCGCACTGGCCGTGAAGTTGTTGCCGCGTACGTTCACCGCCTGAAACTGGTTGGTGAACGGGTCTTTGTTGGTACCGAAGCTGAACGTCTGGCTGCCATTGAGGCCGGCCGTGGGCAGCAGCGCGGCGCGTTGCAGGCGCTGGGTGGCCTCCTGCTGCTGGGCCGTTAGCTCACTTTGCCGCACGCTTAGGTTGTGGGCCAGGGCGTAGTCGACGGCCGCTTGCAGGGTCCAGGGGCCGGCGGGCGTGGGCTGGCCCGCCAGCGCCGAGGCGGGCGGTGAAGCCGGGGTTTGGGCCCGGCCCGGTACTGCCAACAGGCAGCCCAGCACGAAAGAGGCAGCGAAAGGAAACCCGGTTGTGTTCATAAAGGGGGTAAAACCGCGTAGAAAAAAACAGTTTGCTGCAAAGTAAGGCAGCCCTAATCCAAAGTGGGAATGTAGGTGATGCGCTGCACCCAGCTGAGTTGACGCAGATAGGCCAGCGTTATTTCTTTGATGGGGCTGTCCATCTCGATAAACTGCCGCGCAGCATCGTTGCGGCCCTTGCGGCTCACAAACATGGTGGCGATGTTGCACTGGTCGTGGGCAATGACCGACGCGATAAAGGCAATGGAGCCGGGCACGTCGTTGGCATCGATGATGAGCGTGTGCAGCGCGCCCGAAAAGTCGGAAGGAAACCCATCGACTTCCACTATGCGGATGACGCCGCCGCCCCGGCTTTGGCCCACCACTTCCACGCGGTGGCCGGTGCGGCCATCCAGCAGGTTCAGCTTGATAGTATTGGGGTGCATGGTGGAGGCGTTGCCCACGCTCTGAAACTTATAGTTCAGGCCGGCCTCCTGGGCGTGGTCGAACGCCGTGCGAATCCGAATGTCATCGGGCGCGTAGCCCAACAGCCCGGCCACGATGGCCCGGTCGGAGCCGTGGCCCTCGTAGGTCCGCGCAAACGAGTTGTAGAACGTGATGACGGCCTCGGTGGGCACGGCGCCCAGAATGCGAATGGCGGCGCGCGCTATCCGCACCACCCCGGCCGTGTGCGACGAGCTGGGCCCAATCATCACGGGCCCAATCATATCAAAAATGCTGGATTTTTCAGCCATGTACTTGCACCTGCCTAACGGTTGTGAGGCTAAAAGTAGCGGATTTGCGCTTTACCGGGTCTTGCGGCAGTTTTAGCATTGGGCGAAGCAAAAGCACACTTCCCACCGGCTAAAAATACCGGCACCCGGTTATTTGAGGACAAAGATGCGCCGCAACCGGGCTAGTTGCGTTTTGTTTGGAAAAGGGCCGGGATGCGCCCTGCCTAACCTGGGTTATTTGCCGATATTTGCCCTTGCCCCACCCAGGCATTTCCCTCCCACCTCACCCCTCTTTTTCCATGTCCCCTCATCCCACCCAGGAGGAGTTTTCTCCGGCTGTGCTCGCCCAGCTGCGCCGGCTGCAGGAGAAATACGCCCCCGACGGCCAAGACCTGGCCGCCTACCTCGAAGGCCTGTACCACGCCAAGTACATCAACTACTGGGACTACATCGAGCTCGACACGCTCCTCTCGCTGCAGCGCCCGCTGACCAACCTGCCCGACGAGCGGATTTTTATCATGTACCACCAGATTTCGGAGCTGTACTTCAAGCTCTGCCTCTGCGAATACGAGCAAATCGGCGACCTGGCGCAGCCCACGCTGGGCGAAGTGGTCTTGCGTCTTGGGCGCATCAACCGCTACTTCGACAACCTCATCGACTCATTTGATGTGATGGTTGACGGCATGGACAAGCAGCAGTTTCTCGATTTCCGCATGGCGCTGATGCCCGCTTCCGGGTTTCAGTCGGTGCAGTACCGCATGATAGAAATTGCCAGCACCAGCCTCGAAAACCTCACCGATAAGGCCAAGCGCCAGGCCCTGGGCGAGGCCTCAGCCCACGACTACGACCAGCTGCTGGGCTGCATTTACTGGAAAGCCGGCGCCACCATTGAAGCCAGCGGGGCCAAAGCCCTCACCTTAATAGAATTCGAGCGCAAGTACACGGCCGACCTCGTGCGCCACGCCGCCGCCTTCCACGACCGCAACGTGTGGGCCGTGGTGCAGCGCCTGCCCGAAGAAGACCGGCACCACCCCCGCCTGCTGCGCGCCATGCGCCAGCTCGACGTGAGCGTAAACGTGAACTGGCCGCTTATGCACTTCAAATCGGCGGTGCGCTACCTGCAGCGCAACCCCACCGACGTGCCCGCCACCGGCGGCACAAACTGGCGCAGCTACCTGCCGCCCAAGTTCCAGCGCCGCATTTTCTACCCCCAGCTCTGGACCGAGCAAGAACTGGCCGACTGGGGCAAAAGCTGGGTGGAGAAAGTATTAGAAGAAGGCGTTCGGGCTTAGCCCAACTTTCGCCATTCAGCTTTGACAATCTTCAGAAAAGCCGCTACACCCAGGTGCGGCGGCTTTTTTAGCGTAGTAGCCAGTGGAAATACGGCGGCTCTATAGCTACCTGCCACCAGCCAGCCGTACACACTCAGCGGGCGACCGCTGGCCGCCTTCCGTCCAAACAATCCTACTTATGACCCATACCGACCAAAAAAGCATTGACGATGCGCTCGAGCACCTGCGCAACCTGCACCACAACGCCTCCAGCATGTGGGACAGCGACACCCTTGCGACGTTTTACTACAGTGTCATCGGGGGCACCATTGCCCGCAATGGCCCAGAAGTAGCGCAAGCGCTGTTGGCGACCCTTACCGAAGTGTATACCAGCACCGCCAAATCGCACGTGGAATTGGGGCAGCTGACCAAAGGCTTTGCTTCAAACCCAACCCAGCAGCCCGACCAGCCCCAGGCTTAGCTCCCGCCCAAAGCTAGCAGGGAAGCCCAACGCCTGAGGCTGTGCTTTTCAGGTTCTTGTTAGGAGTGCGTGGGGGTATGGCCGCTCCTTCTAAAAATCAGATAGGCCACTATCATGATGACAAAACCCGCCGGAATATACAAGAGGCCACCCTGGCCGGTTTGGGTCCAGCTCCACCAGGCTACCATTCCTGCAACCACCATTACGGTCATGAGAAACATAACCCATCCCCAGGATAAGGGCCGCGAACTATCAAGCAATTTCATGGCAAAGGCGAAAAGAGTGTAGGTAAAAAGCCTGAGTTGAGCCAATCCGGGGCCTTAATCTAACGGCGAGGAATTACGCCGATGTCCTAGCGCCCCAATAAGCGGGATAACCCATTGACAAAAGACCCTTTGGCTCTCCCCAAGATACTGTGCAGCCACCCCAAAAGCAATGGAGGAGCTTAGGTTTCTTTGGGCTACCGGGCATCGGGCAGGCACTTAAGTGTGCTTACATTTTTCGGGTGGCAGTAGAAAGCCAGCCCCACTATGCCTAGAGTGGCAGTGGGGCTGACTTCACACGGCAATCCGTCGGCAATTAGTCTTCCATCATCCCGGCATCCCGCGTGTCGCCCATGCGCCAGTACACCAGCAGCGACAGAAACGCGCAGCCCGTCACGTACCAGTAGAACCACTCTTCTACCCCCCGATTCTTGGCCAGCAGAGCCACGTATTCGGCCGTACCACCAAAAATGGCGACCGTGAGCGCAAACGGCAGCCCCACCCCCAAGGCCCGGATGGACGTCGGAAAAAGCTCCGCCTTCACCACGGCGCTGATGGAAGTGTAGCCGCTCACCACAAACAGTGCCGCAATGAGCAGGCCGGCGGCGGCCCAGGCATTGTGGGTGTGGGCCAGCAGGCGCAGCAGCGGCACCGTACCCAGCGTGGCTCCAATCCCAAACATCATAAGGACGGGCCGCCTGCCCACCTTATCCGATATGGCGCCCATCAAGGGCTGGAATAATAACGCGACGGCCATTACCCCGAAAGAAATGAGGGTGGCCTGCTCCTTGCTGAACCCCGCGGTGTTGACCAGGAATTTCTGGGCATAGGTGGTGAACGTATAAAAAGCCAGCGTGCCGCCCATGGTGAGGCCCACCACCGTGAGCACTGCCCGCGGATGCTGCCGGAGCAAGTGCATCTGGCCCCGTGATGGAGCCCGGCCCTCTCCTTCCGCATCGGCGGCCACCACGCCCAGCTGGTGCTGCTCGAAAGCCGCCGTTTCGCCCAT
Organism: Hymenobacter plasmatis; assembly: GCF_020711255.1. Taxonomy (GTDB): domain Bacteria; phylum Bacteroidota; class Bacteroidia; order Cytophagales; family Hymenobacteraceae; genus Hymenobacter. Next base: position 31,391 of record NZ_JAJFAW010000008.1, on the reverse strand, counting down.
GTGCGTCCGCAGGTACAGCGCGCCCATAGCAGCCACCGCCCCAATCACGAAAGGCACGCGCCAGCCCCAATCGCCGAGCTCGGCGGGCGTGAGCAGCCGCTGCAAGCCCAGCTGCACCACCAGGGCCAGCAGCTGCCCGCCCATCAGGGTCAGGTACTGAAAGCTGGACCAAAACCCGCGGTGCTTGGCGCCGGCCATCTCGCTGAGGTAGGTAGCCGAGGTGCCGTACTCGCCGCCCACGCTGATGCCCTGCACCAGCCGGGCGAGCAGCAATAGCGCCGGGGCCGCCACCCCAATGCGTGCATAGCCAGGTGTGGCCGCAATGAGCAGAGAGCCGCCAGCCATCAGCCGGACCGATAACAACAAGGCCGCCCTTCGTCCGTGCCGGTCGGCATAGGCGCCGAGCAGCCACGCCCCAAGCGGCCGCATCAGAAAGCCCACTGCAAAAATGGCCGCGGTGTTGAGCAGTTGAGCCGTGGGGCTGCCCTTCGGGAAAAACACCGGCGCGAAATACAGCGCGAAGGCTGAGTAGGCATACCAGTCATACCATTCCACCAGGTTGCCAATAGAGCCACTAACGATGGAGCGCAGGCGCGAGATGGTGCGGGAAGTAACGGGAGCTGAAGCTGTCATGCGGCAAATAAACAGAACGGATTCGCGTCGGCGCAGTCCCTTCATGTGGTGGGTTGCGCGTCTCAGCTTTCCAAATCCCCCGCAGCGCCGCAGCTTAACTTTGTGTGTTCACAGCCCAAGTTGAGCCGAATTCCTAAAGGATAGCCACCTTTCTTATTACACAAATGTTAAAACAAGAATTAGAGGTCCTCCTTGCCCCCGAAGTAGCTTTTGATGAGCTGGCGCGCTATGAAGCCATCTTGCAGCAGGCAGGGCTTCAACCCGGCGAGGCCGATTTTGTGCATTTAAAGCGGCGCTCAATAGATGCCCGCGGACGCCAGGCCATGGTGCGGCTCCGGGCCGACGTGTACCAATCTGCACCACCTGCCGACTTATTTGGGCCTTGGTTTGTTTATCCAAATGTTAAAACATCCACTCGTACTACTATCATAGTTGGAGCAGGCCCAGCTGGATTGTTTGCGGCCTTGCGCTGCATTGAGCTAGGTATAAAACCCATCGTGCTGGAGCGCGGCCTCGACGTTCGCGCGCGGCGTCGCGACCTCGCGGCTATCAACAGAGACCAGGTTGTTAACCCCGATTCTAATTACTGTTTTGGTGAAGGTGGTGCTGGCACTTATTCCGATGGCAAGCTTTACACCCGGGCCACCAAGCGCGGCGACGTAGGCCGGGTGTTGCGCCGCCTGGTGCAGCACGGCGCCACCCCCGACATTCTCGTGGATGCCCACCCCCACATCGGCACCAACAAATTGCCGGCGGTAGTGCAGGACTTGCGCGAAGCCATTATTGAAGCCGGCGGGGAAGTTCGTTTCGATACCCGCGTAACCGACCTCATTCTGGAAAAGGACCGCCTGCGCGGCGTGGTCACGGCCACCGGCGAAGTGCTGGAAGCTGATGCCACCATTCTGGCCACCGGCCACTCCGCCCGCGACATCTACGACCTGTTGTACCGCCGGGGAGTGCTCATCGAAGCCAAGCCCTTTGCCCTGGGCGTGCGGGTGGAGCATCCGCAGGCGCTCATCGACCAGGCCCAGTACCGCCGGGCCGAGCGGGGCCTGCTACCCGCGGCTTCCTACTCGCTGGTGCACCAAACCGAAGTGCGCGGCGAGCAGCGGGGCGTGTTTTCATTTTGCATGTGTCCCGGTGGGTTTATCGTGCCGGCTGCTACGGCCCCGGGTGAAGTGGTAGTAAACGGCATGTCGCCCAGCCGCCGCGACTCCCGCTTTGCCAACTCTGGCATTGTGGCCGCCGTGGAGCTGTCCGACTTGGACGTGAAGCAGTATGGCCCCATGGCCGGCCTGCAATTCCAGCAGGAAATTGAGCAGCGGGCCTGCCGCATCGCGGGTGGCACCCAACACGCACCAGCCCAGCTTCTCGGCGATTTTCTGAAGGATAAGCCGTCGAATACACTGCTCGAAACTTCTTACCAGCCCGGCCTGGTGTCGGTGCGCATGGACGATGTGCTGGGGCCTGTACTAGCCGAGCGCCTGCGCCAGGGCTTCCGGGACTTCGGGCGCAAAATTCCTGGGTATGCCACCAACGCCGCCCAGATTGTGGGTGTAGAAAGCCGGACCTCAGCGCCGGTGCGCATTCCGCGCGATAAGGACACCTTGCAGCACCCCGTGGTGGCGGGGCTGTTTCCATGCGGCGAGGGCGCGGGCTATGCCGGCGGCATCGTATCGGCCGCCATGGATGGCGAGCGGTGCGCCGAAGCGGTGGCCGCGCTGGTGGGCCGGTAGCGCAGGCAGCTTGCTTGAGCTAGTTTAGGTCGGGTGCCCACGGTTGGGCACCCAGGCGGGCTAGTACGTGGTGAACCATATTGTCGCAGCGGGGTCCGAGATAGGCGAAGGCTTGCTGGGGGGCGAATTGAGCCAGCTGGTTTCGGAGCCGTTCGCGGGCCCGCAGCAGCCGCACTTTTACGTTGGCTTCGGTGAGATGAAGGGCGTCGGCGGTTTCGTGCACGCTCATTCCTTCCACTTCGCGCAGCACAAAAACGCTCCGATACATTTCGGGCAGTGACTCTACGGCGGCTTCCAGGGCTTCGCGCAGCTCTTCGTTCAGAAGATTCTGTAAGGGCGTGGTGGCCGCGGTGCGTTGGTCGGGCGCGTCTTCGGCTGTGTCGTCGTCCAGGTCCACGAGGCGCTGCTGGCGGCGGCGGTCCATGAGGCATTCGTTGAGCATGATGCGCGTGAGCCAGGTCGGGAAACTGGCGCGCTCTTCAAACTTAGCCAGTTGCTCGTAGGCCTTTACCCAGGCATTCTGCATGGCTTCTTCAGCGGCCGCGGGGTGGCCAAGCATGGCAATGCCGGTGCGGTACAGGCGCTGGTTGTAGCGGCGCATGAGCAGCTCAAAGAGCTTCTTTTCACCCGCCAGCACCCGGTGGATGACCTCAGAATCGGTAAGCGGAACGAAAGGCATAACGGCCAGGGGCGGAATCATGGGGCGAAAATTGAGCTACGCGCGGCATCGCGCGGCGACAATGGTTGGATGCAAATTCTTCCAAAAGGTTACAACTTCCATTGGCCCACCGCTCCTGTAACCCCAGCCCCGGGCCGTGCATCTAATGGCAACAAACCATTTAACCCCTAGCGCCATGCAACCTTCTGCAAATTTCCCCTATAGCCAGCAACGCACCCAGCCGACTTCCAGCGCCGCGTACTCCGTTGCCCGGGCCCTGACCTTGACGTACGGCGTCGTGCCCATCGTAGCGGGGCTTGATAAGTTCACGAACCTACTCACGAAGTGGGAAGCCTACCTCGCCCCGGGCATCGTAAAGATGTTGCCCGTTCCGGCCCACACGTTTATGATGATTGTGGGCGTCATTGAAGTTATCGCCGGCATTCTGGTGTTTGCCCGGCCGCGGATTGGGGCGTGGGTCGTGATGGCCTGGCTGCTGTGCATTGCCGCCACCTTGATAATAGGCGGTCATTATTATGATGTGGCCGTGCGCGACGTGGCCATGGCTGTGGGCGCGTGGTCGCTGGCCCGCCTGAGCTCCGCTCCCGAGAGCCATTCGTAACTCCCCGGCCCCTAAGGCGGTTGTTGCGTACAGATAAGCCCGTCTACATTTCACTTATCCCAACGCTTCGCCCGCTCATGGAATCCAATAAGAAAACCCTCGTCCTCGGAGCTTCCGATAATCCCGCGCGCTACTCCTTTCGCGCCGTGCACATGCTCAAAAACCACGGCCACGACGTAGTGCCCGTGGGCATTCGCAAAGGCCAGGTTGCCGGGCTCGACATCCACACCGACCGGCCCACCGATGGTGACATCGACACCGTGACGCTCTACGTGGGCCCGCAGAATCAGCCCGCCTGGTACGACTACATTCTGGACCTCCAGCCCAAACGAATTCTATTCAACCCCGGCACGGAGAACCCGGAGCTGCAGCGCCTGGCCCGGGACCGTGGCATCCAGACCGAAGAAGCCTGTACGCTGGTTCTGCTTTCCATTGGGCAGTATTAACACGTCACGATATTAATAATAAAAAGGCCCTGGCAACAATTGCCGGGGCCTTTTTATTTAATTAGGCAACGCCATGTTCCAGCCAGCACCGGGCATTACTGAAACCTGAGCCATATCTCCAGGAGAAAACGCGGCTGTATCGGTTCGGACATTGATGGTGGTCTCTGAGAGGGCAACTTGGACCTCGTAATACCCCCCGAAAAACCGAACAGCGGCCACGGTACCATTCAGCCCACCTCCGGTGGCTGGCCCAAGCCGCAGCTGTTCCGGGCGCACCATGAGCTGGGTTGTCAAGGCTTTACGCTTGGGTGTGGGGGCCAGGGCCTGGCGGTCAGCGCCGCGCAGCAGGTTGTAGCCGCCGAACAGCGCGGCCGTGTACTCGTTTACCGGCTGCTGGTAGATTTCCTGAGGCAAGCCTTGCTGAATGATGCGGCCGCGGTGCATCACCAGGATTTCATCGGCCCACGACAGCGTATCGGCCGCGTCGTGCGAAACCAGTAGGCAGGTGATGCCCAGGCGAGAACCCAATTCATCGATGATTCCCTGCAGCACACGCTTGTGCATGCGGTCCAGGTTGGAAAACGGCTCATCGAGCAGCAGCAGTTGGGGCGAGCCGAGCAGCAGCCGCGCCAGCGCCACCCGTTGCTGCTCGCCGCCGGAGAGCTGGTCGGTGCGGCGTTGTGCTAAGTGGTCGATGCGGCACAACTCATACAAGGCTTGGGCTTCTGCGGCGGGGCGCTTATTGGCGTAGCGCAGCACTTGCTCCACCCGCAGCGAGTGCGGCAGCGCAGAGTTCTGCGCGAGGTACGCCACGCCGGGGTGGCCGGGCACCAGCGTCTCGGCCGGGCCGCGCACCCGGCTGCCATTCACGCGCACTTCGCCGGAATTGGGCTGAATAAGGCCGGCTATTATTTGCAGCAAGGTGCTTTTGCCGGTGCCGGATTCACCCGCCAGCGCGATTTTCTGGTGTGGCTGTTGCGTGAAGCTAATCTGCTCCAGTACGCGGTGGCCGTGTTCTTCCAGGCCAATGCCGGATACTGCTAGCAAAGCCATGCGGGCCAAATTGAAGGATGGGGCGGAAAGGGCAGCAAGTAGTTGGGGATTTCGGGCAGGCGGTGTGAAGTGGCGCAAGCTACGCAAGCCCAGCGGTTACCATGGAGCATGGAGGCGCTGGTTTGTTCGCTTAAAGGCTTACTAGATTAGCTCAATTTCCAACAAAACCGCTTTTCAAAGAGCCTTTTAGCGCTTTCCGTAAAAAAAGCAAAGTGGGCAGGCAACCATTATTCCTACTTTCGCATCTACCGCGTCGATTCACCAGCTCTTCTGCCTTTTGCCCACTCTTACCGTGACGACCGAAGCCGACCTCATCGCTGCCTGTGTGCGGGGCGAGCACCGGGCCCAACGCCAGCTCTACGACCAATTGGCCGGGCTCATGCTCACCGTGTGCCGCCGCTACCTCAAGCGCCGCGAAGACGCCGAAGAAGCTTTGCTCCTGGGCTTTGCCAAGATGTTTCGGGCCCTGCCCAACTACCGGTTCGAGGGCAGCTTTGAGGGTTGGGTGCGCCGTATCATGGTCAACGAAGCGCTGATGCAGCTTCGCCAGCGCGAGATGATGACGGTTTCGTTTGAAGATTTTCAGCAGCCCGAAAACCTGGCCACCACCGCGGCCACCGCTGACACCCAGCTGCAAGCCGAAGACCTGATGAGTCTGCTCACCACGTTGCCCGCCGGCTACCGCACCGTATTCAACCTCTACGCTCTGGAAGGCTATGGCCACCAGGAAATTGCCGAGCTGCTGGGCATCTCCGAAGGCACCAGCAAATCGCAGCTGAGCAAGGCCCGCGCCATGCTGCAGCGCCGCATTCAGTTTTCTGCCATCGCTAGCAATTAGTATTATGCCTCCTGAAGATATCGACGACTTATTCCGCGACCGACTGGACGGCCATACCACGCCGCCCGGCGATGCACTCTGGGCCCGGCTCCAAGCCCAAACGCCCCCCGAACCCGCTGCCGACGCCAATGCCGAGCGGCTGGACCTCCTGTTTCAAAAAGGGCTTAACACGCACCGCACCCCGCCCGGCCGCGAACTCTGGGAGCGCCTTGAAGACGAACACCTGCGCCCCAAAAAGCGCCGGGCCGCCGCCTGGTGGCCCATGGCCGTAGCCGCGGCCCTGGCGCTGCTGCTGGTAGCCGGCGGCGCCGGCCTCTGGCTGGGCTTCCCCCTGCGCCCCGCCCAAACGGGTTCGGTGGCTTCCCAACAGCAGGCAAGCTCCGACCAGCCGGCCCTAAACCAGCCCAATAACACCGATGCCACTAAAGCAACTCCCGGCGTTCCTGCTACTGAGCAAGAAGTGGTAGCAGCTGCCGAGCCAAACCACACCCCCGAATCCACACTGCTAACGCCAGCAGAAAAAAATATAACAAGCCAAGCAACCCGCCCCGAAGCTCTTGCATCTACCGCACCAAAGGCCAGGATGTCAGCCCCCGGGCAGTCGCCTCGCCACCTGATGGAAACCAGCCGGCAGCCGGACGCGGCCACCGCTCGGCTTCCCCTCGTGGCCCGTGCCACGGCTCGCGCCGCCTCCCATCCTACCCCGCCCCGGCCCACCGCTGCTGACGAGCAGCGGCCCACTAATGAGCAGGAACGGGTGCTGGCCCTGAACCCCAAGCCTGCCCCCGCTGCGGAAATCGTCCCGGCTAGCTCAATTCCTAATCATGCCGTTGCCACGGCGCCTGAGCTCATCACGGTAGAAGTGCGCAATGGCGGCGAGCCCGCGGTAACTCCCAGCAAGCTCACCGCCGTGGCCATGGCTACCGAAGCTCCGTCGGAGCGGCGGCGCCTGGGCGGCCGGCTGCTGCAACAGGCCGGCAACCTGGTGCGGGGCGAGCGGGTCAGCCTGGCCGAAGTCACCGGCCTCCCCGAGAATGTGACCGTGCGCGCCACCGTGGCCGGCCACAGCCTCACCAAATCCATTCAACTCTAACCTCTCTTTTTCCAGAAACCATGCAACGCTCTTTTCTCTCCTTTTCTCTGCTGCTGCTCATGCTGCTAGGCGGGCTGAATGTGGCCCGCGCCACCAGTTTAGGCCCTAATGTCCTGATGAAGGACACCATTGTGGTGCGCCTGCCCAATCAGGCCACCCTCACGCTGGTGGTGCGCGACGGCGCCCAGCTGCGCCAGATGAAAAACTACCACCTCGACTCCCTGACGTCGCGCCTGGCCGGCTACATTGCCCAAGCCGAGCTGGCCGCTAAAAATGCCAGCACCGACCAGGTCACCATGCAGTTTTACCCCGACAAAGACCAGCCCGGCAAAAACCTGCCCGAGCAAATCCGCATCACCACCCGCAAAAAAACGCCCAGCAACAACCGGGTCGACGTGATGCTCAACAAGGCCTTTGGCGTAGTCGTGACTACTGACCAGGACGGCTCGAAGTCCTACAATACATCGGAGGGAAAATCGAAAGAGCAGCGCCAGGCCCACCGCGACTCCACCCGCCTGCGGAATATTGAGCGCAAGCACACCTCGAGCAACCTCATCTTTGACCTGGGCCTGAACGCCTTCGTCAACCAGAAGCAGTACCTCAGCCCCACCGGCCAGCCCGAAGCCGTGGACCTGCGCACCGAAGGCTCCCGCTACGTAAACCTCGGCTGGGACTGGGACACGCGCCTCGGCGGCAAGCACAGCCCCGTGAGCATCACGGTGGGTCCCCAGTTCGCCTTCAACAACTTCATGCTCAGCGGCAACAACAAGTGGGTGAGCGCCAACGGCCGCACCGACGTGGTGCACGAAGCCGACAGCCGCCAGCTCCAGAAAACCAAGCTGGCGACGTCCTCAATCAACCTGCCCCTGATGCTGCGCCTTCAGCTACGCGACTCGCATTACAAGGAGACGTTCACCATCGGCGCGGGCGGCTTCATTGGATACCGCATCAAGTCCTGGACCAAGCTGAAGTATACCAACGAAGGCACCGTGTACAAAGACAAGGAAGACGGCAGCTACAACATGGAAAACTTCCTGTATGGCCTGCAAGGCACCATTGGCTACGGCAGCATGGAGTTCTTCGCCAAGTACAACATGAACCAGCTGTTCAAAACCAACGCCGGCCCCGACACCCAGGTGTTGAGCTTTGGCATCCGCCTGTTTGGCAACTAAGCCCAATCTAATTCAAAAGTAAAAGCCCCAGCTCAACGCGAACTGGGGCTTTTGCTTTTAATTAGGAGGCTTAATGAAATCGGTTTTCACCATGTAAGCCAACCGGTTTATTAATTGAGCTAAATAAAAATCAGCTCAATTTCCCCCTGCGGCTTAGCTATTGATTGCGAAAGAAATTATCCAGCAGTATGGCGGCTGAAATGGCAACGTTGAGGCTTTCGGCGCCGCCCTTCGCACCGCGCGGGATGTGCAGCCGGCGCGTGAGGCAGGCTTCGACCGAGGGAGTGAGGCCGTGCGACTCGCTGCCCATCACCAGCACCCCGGCGGGGCGCAGCTTGATGTGGTGCACGTTGTCGCCTTCCAAATCCGCCCCAAAAATCCCCACACCGGCCGGCAGCGTGGGCAGCCACTCTGCCAGGTCGCGCTCCCAGACCTGCACCCGCGCAAAGGCACCCATAGTGGCGGCTACAGTCTTGGGCGAATACGGGTCGGCGCAGCCGGGGCTGAGCACCACGCCGGGCAGCCCGTACCAGTCGGCCAGTCGCAGCAGGGTGCCCAGGTTGCCGGGGTCGCGCACTTCGTCGAGCGCCAACAACAAACCCGCTTCGGGTAGCGTTGGAGGCAAAGGTTTTTCAGCGGGCAGCCGGGCCACGGCCAGCGCAGTAGTATTGGTGGCCAGCGTACCCAGCTGCGTCAATTCGTACTCGGTGGCAATGGCAAGCGGCAGCCCATCGGAAAGGTGCGCGTGGTGGGTCGAGGCAAACTCGGCCGTCGCCAGCACGTGTTCGGTTTCCAGGTCGGAACTTAGCAGCTCCAACACGCTTTTGCCGCCTTCTACCAGAAAGGCGCCGTGGCGTTGCCGGTATTTTTTTTGGTGCAGGGATTGCACGTATTTGCCAAGTGCTTTTGAAACCATTGTTATCTAAGAATTCGTCGAAGCTACGGCCAGGGCGCTGGCTGAGTTGGAGCATGGCGCCCGTGCTGGGGCTGTGGATGTTGGCGGCGTGCTCGCCGTTCAGTTTGCTGCGGCCCGGCCAGCGCCTGCTCAGCCGCGTTGAGCTCAAGGGAGTGGAACAGGCCGACAAAGAACGGCTGACGGCCCTTGTCCAGCAAAATCCCAACACTCGCTTCCCCCTCCCCAAGCTAGGGATTTATCAGTTGGGCCACCGATTTTACGATTCGGCGCGCATCAAAAGCAAGATGCTCGAAATCCAGACCAGCTACGATGCTCAGCTGAAAGCCGCCGGCACGGACTCGGCCAAGCTGGGCAAGCTACTGGCAAAGCGCGAGCGTAAGATTAAGCGCAAGCAGCTGGCCCTTGATAAGGGCAACGCCATTATGCGCCTGGGCGAGTCCCCGGCGGTGTACGACTCGGCCCTCACGCGCAAGTCAGTAGAGCAAATGACGACTTACCTGCGCACCCAGGGCTTTTTCCGGGCGCGCGTGACGGCCACCGACACCGCCCAATACCGCCGGGGCATCGTGTTGAAAGCACTGATGGCGGTGGGCTCCATATTTCCGGGCAAACCCGACACCCTGGATGCCGCCAAGCGCTATCGTCGCGTCACGGTCACCTACAACATCATCGAGAACCAACCCTTCCGCTACCGCCTCCAGCCGCCCAGCATTCCTGACTCGGGTGTGGCTAAGGTGGTGCGCGACGGGCAAGCCAAATCCCTGCTCCACGACAACGAGCGATACAACGAGGAGCAGATTAGCGCCGAGCGCCTGCGCCTCGAAACCTTGCTCAAAAACGCGGGCTACTACGATTTCCGCCAGCAGTACATCACCCTCGAAGCCGATACCAGCTACGAGCCTCTCACGGTGCGGCTGCGCACTCTCATTGCCAACCCGGCCCCGGGCCAGGGGCACCGCGTTTATTCGGTGCGCCAAGTGCGGTTTGTGACCGATGCCGGCGTGGGCCGTACCCTGCGGGCCGCCACCGGCGATACCCTGCGCCGCGCCGGCACGCTGGCCGGCCAGCGCCGGCGCCCCAGCCTCGGCGTGCGCACCGATACTGTCGTAACGGATTCGGTGCACTTCGCCGCCTACGAACAGAAGTACAGCACCCGGCTTTTGGCCCGCAAGGTGATGGTGCGCCCAGGCCAGCGGTTCAGCCTCGACCGCACCATACAAACCCAGCACCTACTGGCCGACCTGGACATGTTCCGCTTCAATACCGTGAACTACCGCAAGGTGCCCGACTTGCCCTCGGCCGACAGCGCCGGTGTGCACCCGCCTACCGGCGAACTCATAGCAGTTATCAATGCGTCGCCTGCCCCCAAATTCGCCGAAACTAGCGAAGTAGGCGGCACTTATATTGCTACCAAAGCGGGTCCATTCCTCAACCTGCGCCTCAAAACCCGCAACCCCTTCGGCGGGGCGGAGGTGCTGGAGCTTGGCGTGCGCGCCGGCCTCGAGGGCCAGCTGACCCGCGTAGCCGACTCCGAGGGCAAAGACACTCCAGAGTCGGTATACACCCGGCAGTTGGGGGCTACCGCCGCGCTGGTACTGCCCCAGTTTTTGGTGCCTTTCAACACCAACCGCTTTTTAACCCGCTACAACCCCAAAACGCGGCTTTCACTTTCCGAAACGTTTGTGCAACGGCCCGAATACACACGTTCTAACTTCGAGTTTGCCTTCGACTACATCTGGCAACGCTCTCTGTTTCACCAGTACGTGTTCTCGCCCGTTGTCATCACCCTGGTCAACACGATAAAACAGGACGATTTATTCAAAGCCCGGCTTATTCAGTTGCGCGACTCCACCGGCTCTTCCCTATACCGCTCTTTCAGCAAGCAGATTGAGCCAAGTATGAGCTTCACCTCGCTTTATAACTCCAACGATTTCAACCAAACCCGCGACGCCAAGTACCTACGTCTTTTCGTGGAGGTAGGGGGCCTGACCCGCGGTCTGTATAAGGATAATCTATTCAGCAGCACGGGGCTCAACGTATATGACTTTGCCCGCTTCAGTGCTGATTATCGCCGCTACCATCACCTCACCCCCAACACGTTCTTCGTGTGGCGCCTCAACGGTGGGGTAGTGCACGCCCTCACCCGCACCGACGACCCTGAAGTACCCGGCTATGACCCGCAATACATCATTCCCTACGACAAATCCTACTTTGCAGGTGGCTCCACCAGCCTGCGGGCCTGGCAGCCTCGGAAACTAGGCCCCGGTGGCTATAGCCCGACTCGCATCACCAAAGACGGCAGCGTGGTACGCGACTTCCTGACCGAACAACCCGGCGAATTGCTGCTCGAAGGCAGCGCCGAATACCGGTTTCCGATTTATGGCTTTATCAAAGGGGCCTTCTTCACTGACTTTGGCAACGTGTGGGGCCTGCAGGAGCGCAAAGGCAAGCAAGGCGAATACCTCCGCCCGGGTGCTCAATTTCAGCTCAATACCTTTTACAAGCAGATTGCCGTTGGCTCCGGCATGGGAATTCGCTTCGACTTTACATTCCTTATCATACGGCTGGATATTGCCACCAAGATTTACGACCCCACCGCCCCCGGCGCTGATAGATGGGCCCTGCGCAATTTCGATTCCAGTGCCAACCCAATCGCCTTCAACTTAGGCATTGGCTACCCATTCTAGGGCGAATAAGAGTCTAAAAAAAGCAAGAAGGGGTAAATGAAGCGTTGCGCTTCATTTACCCCTTCTTGCTTTTCCACCTTTATATGTCGGCTCAATATGCCAGCAGCTCGCCGAGTGCCACTGCGACTTTTGCCGCGCTCGGCAGCATTTGCCGCTCTAGCTCCACATTCAGGGCGATGGCCGGCAGGTTGGCGGCGCCGAGGGTGAATACTGGGGCATCTAGTACCTGGAAGCACTGCCGCTGAATACGGCCGGCCAGGCTTTCGGCAAAGCTGTTCAGCAGGGGCTCCTCAGTGAGCACCAGCACCTTGCCATGGCGGCGGGTGGCCTCGGTCACGGCCTCAAAATCAATGGGGTTCAGGGTACGCAAATCCAGGATTTCGACCTGCCCGGGGAAGTCTCGGCTCGCGGCTTTAGCCCAATGCACGCCCATGCCATAGGTCACAACCAAGGCGGTGTCGCCTTGGCGCAGCTTTTCCGGGTCGGCGGCCTGGGCCACTGCCGCTTTCCCCAGGGGGATGACGTAACCGGTCGCCGGCTCGGTGGTTTTGGCGTCTTCGGTGCCTGACACTTTGCTCCAGTACAGGCCCTTGTGCTCGAGCATCACCACCGGGTTGGGGTCGAGAAAGGCAGCCCGCATCAGCCCTTTCATGTCGGCGGCGTTGCTGGGGTACACCACTTTGATGCCTCGAATGGTGAGCAAGGTGCTTTCAATGGAGCCCGAATGGTAGGGACCGCCGCCGCCATACGCCCCAATCGGCACCCGAATCAGGGCCGAAACCGGGAACTTGCCCATGGTCAGGTAGCAGGATTTGGACAGCTCCTCTACCAGCTGGTTGAGCGCGGGCCAGATGTAATCGGCAAACTGAATTTCGACAATGGGTCGGGCGCCCACGGCCGCCATGCCGGCTGTGCTGCCCACAATGTAGGCCTCCTGTATGGGCGTATTGAACACCCGGGCATCGCCGTACTTTTTGGCAAGCAGCGCCGCTTCGCGGAAAACCCCGCCCAGCTCACCGCCCACGTCCTGGCCATAAAACAGGGCCTCGGGAAACTCCCGCAAAATATCGTCGACGGCGTGCAGGGCGGCATCCACCATCAGGGCTTTTTCGGCGCCGGCGGGGCTGCGCTCACCGGCTTCGGCGGTAACAGCAGCCGGCGCAAACTCATGGTCGGCAAACGTGGCCGGGTCCGGATTGGGAGCCGCTACTGCCGCCTGCCAGTCGGCGCGCACCGTGGCCTGGGCCTCGGTGGCTAGGGCCGTTAGGTCGGCTTCTAAAAAGCCAGCCTGGAGCAGGCGCGCGTGCAGGCGCGGCAAGGGGTCCTGCTCCTGGTGGGCGGCCAGGTCGTTGCGGTACCATTCGCGGCGCACCCCGCTGGTGTGGTGGCCAAGAAGCGGGCATTTGGCATGCACCAACACCGGCCCCCGGCGGCTCCGCACGTGGGTGAAAGCCTCGGCCATCCCTTGGTAGGAAGACCCAAAATCAGCCCCATCTACCTGCATGCGGTGCAAGCCCGGGAAACCCGCCGCAAATTCAAAAGCATTCATGGCGCGCATTTCGCGGCCCGTGGCCGAGATGCCCCAATCGTTATCCTGTACCAGGTATACGATGGGTAATTGGTGCAGCACCGCCATTTGCAGCGCTTCCGACACTTCGCCCTCCGTCATGGCCCCGTCGCCAATGGAGCAGAGCACCAGTGGGCTGGCTTCCACCCCCGGATTATTCAACCCTTGCGGAGCCTCGATGCGGAGGCCCTGCTTCTCGAAATAATGAATGGCGTGGGCCATACCCGTAGCCGGAATGGCCTGCATGCCTGTGGCCGAGCTTTGGTGCGGAATAACCGGAATGCCCGCCCGCCGCAGCGAGGGATGCGAGTAATAAGTACGCCCGCCGCTAAAGGGGTCGTCGGCTTTGGCTAGCAGCTGCAGCATCAGCTCGTAGGGCCGCAGGCCCAGGCCTAGCAGCATAGCGTCATCCCGGTAATAGGGAGCGGCGTAGTCGGTTTCCAGGAGCAGGAACGCGGCGGCCAGTTGCACGGCCTCGTGGCCGCGGGCGGTGGCGTGCACATAGCGCGAGGCCACTGCTTTTTCCTCTTCATACAGCGTGGCCATGGCGGCGGCCGTGTGCATCAGCTGATAAGCGCGCTTGAGGAGTTCATTATCCAGAACCGGAGAGGGTGCACCAGTTGCAGGGGCTGCAAAAGCGGCGGCGGCCGCGGCAGCAGCGGCCGTCACGCGGGTAGAGGCCGGGGTGGCAGTATCAGAAACAGCGTATTCAGACATTAGCGGCGTGGGAATTTGGAGCACAAAAGTACGCCCCTCCCGCGCCCGTATCTTTGCCGAGCCAATGCCCACCCGCTAGCTTCGGCCCTAATGGCGGCATTGTTTCCGCAAAATCTTCTGCGCCCCCGGCGGTTAACTTCTCGTGCCTGCAATTCCCTCCCCTACCATCCGCCCCGAAATAGAAACCTGGCTCGCTGATTTTCAGCTGCGTCTGTGCCAGCAGCTCGAAGCCTCCGATGGCGGCCCCGCCCATTTTCTCACCGATGCCTGGCAGCGCGAAGGCGGTGGCGGAGGCCGCTCCAAAGTGCTGGAAAATGGCCGCATCCTCGAAAAAGGCGGCGTGGGGTTCTCGGCCGTGTGGGGCCAGATGAGCGAAGCCGCCGCCCGGCAGCTGCACATGCCCGACCCTTCCTTTTATGCTACCGGGGTGAGCGTGGTGCTGCACCCGCGCAGCCCTCGCGTGCCCATCATCCACATGAACGTGCGATATTTTGAGGCTGGCAATGGCGAAGCCTGGTTTGGCGGCGGCATCGACCTGACGCCCATTTACGTGGACGAAGCCCAGGCCCGCCGCTTTCACCAGCGCCTGCGCGAAGTGTGCGACCGCCACAACCCCGCTTACTACCCCAAATTCACCCGCTGGGCCGACGACTATTTCTTTCTGCCCCACCGCCAGGAAACCCGCGGCGTCGGCGGCATCTTTTTCGACCGCCTGACCGTGGGCCAGGACGGCTCGGCCGAGGAGCTGTTCCGTTTTGTGCAGGACGTGGCCGAGCTGTTCGGCCCCTTCTACACCGAGCTTATGGCCGAAAACCACGCGCTTCCCTTCACCGAGCGCGAAGAAAACTGGCAGACACTGCGCCGCGCCCGCTATGCCGAGTTCAACCTGGCCTTTGACCGCGGCACCCGCTTTGGCCTCGAAACCGGCGGCCGCACCGAGTCCATCCTGATGAGCTTGCCGCCGCGCACGGGCTGGGCTTACAATCCCCCCCCACCCGCCCCCGGCTCGCCGGAAGCCACTACGCTGGCCTGGCTGCGCAAGGGGGTAGACTGGCTGGCCCATGCTTGAGTACCTACGCTCCCTCGACGTTGAGCTGCTCCTGGCTATCAACCGGGCCCACACCCCAGCCTTGGACGCGCTGATGGTGACGGCATCGGACCGGTACACTTGGTTTCCGGTTTATGGCCTGCTGATAATTGGGCTGATTTACCTGTTCCGGCGCCCGGCCATCCTGCTCCTGCCGCTGCTGATTCTGGCCATTACGCTGGCAGACAGCATCACCAGCCGCTTGTTTAAGCCTTTTTTTGCGCGGCCCCGCCCCTGCCACGACGCTGGCCTGGCGCCCCTACTGCACCTGCCCGACGGCTGTGGGGGCCAGTTTGGATTTCTGTCGTCGCACGCGGCCAACTCCTTTGCCCTGGCTGTTTTTCTGGCCATTGTGCTGCCGGCGGGTCGTTTCCGGGTAGCTAAGATGGCGGTGTTTCTGTGGGCGGGCCTGCTCTCCTATAGCCGCATGTACCTCGGCGCTCACTACCCTACCGATGTACTGGGCGGCGCCGCCGTAGGTGCCTTGTTGGGCTGGGCAGCCGCAACGGCCTACCAAAGATGGTCGCACACGTTGAAATCTTCAACTTGAGCTGAGCCTCAATCCTCACTTCCGCAAATAGAAAAAGGCCTCATGGATAAATTCCGTGAGGCCTTTTTTACAGTTTGTTGAGCTGATTTTACTTTGGAGCTTTCCGGTTTCCCGTGTGGCCGTCGCCTTTATCGCCTTGGCCGGGTTTGCTGGTCTTTCTGGAGTTGTGCTTATCGTCTTGCGATAAGGAACGGTTCAGGTCGACGGACTGCTCAATCTGGCCGTCTTCATCGCGCCGAATGTACCGCTTATCGCCTTCGTTGGGCTCAATTAATTCACGCTTAGACATGCTGAAATCTGGTTACGTGGAAGGATATATATCCTACGCAGGGATGCGGCCCAGGTTTTCGGGCTATTTGCCCAGCAGCTTCGCCACGTATTTGCCCACGATATCAAATTCCAGGTTCACGGTTTCGCCCGCTTGCAGCTGCTGAAAGCTGGTGTGCTCGTAGGTGTAGGGAATGATGGCAACGGTGAAGCCGTCATCGGTGCTTTCGAAGCAGGTCAGGCTGGTGCCATTCACACAAATCGAGCCTTTCTCGACGGTGAGGCGTCCCGGGCCGGGCGCGTGCCCGAAGCGGAACAGCCACGACCCCTGCTGGTCGGTCACGCTAAGGCAGGTAGCGGTGGCATCGACGTGGCCCTGCACAATGTGGCCGTCGAAGCGGCCAGTGGCGGCCAGGCAGCGTTCCAGGTTTACGTGGCGCCCGGGCTGCCACTGGCTCAGGTTGGTCACGCGCATGGTTTCGTCGATGGCCGTTACCACGTGGGTCCCGGCCGCTGCATCCACCGCCACCACGGTAAGACATACGCCATCGTGAGCCACGCTCTGGTCAATTTTCAGTTCGGCGGCAAAGGGCGAGGCGACGGTAAAATGGCGGTTGCTGCCTTGGGTATCTACGGCGACAATGGTGCCCAGGGCTTCAATAATTCCAGTAAACATGTATTGCAGATTTAGACATGGGTGGCAGCTGCCACGGTTTCTTACACAAAGAACGGCACCCCGGGGCCAGGGTGCCGTTCGTGTTGAGTAACCAGAAAGGGTGTGGAATGATTAGCGGTCGGCCTTTTCCAGGGCTTTCCAGTCGAGCTCACCGCCTTCGCGGCGGCGCAAAAACACGGTCTGGTCGTCTTTTTGGGTTTTGCCGAAGGTTAAGTCGGCGCGGCAGTCCATGCACCGCACCGAAGTGTACTTGAATTTGTCCATGGCCACGCGGCTGGTCAGGTCCAGATTATCGGAGCCGCAGAGGCCACAGTTGGGCACGTCGGGGAAGCTAAGCCGGTCGTATTCAGCTACGGTTTCGTGGAAATTATTGCCTTGAACGGTGAAGTGAAACTGGCGGCGCCCGATGCGCTTGGAAATCATCATTTGCAACATATACTGCAAGAAAATGGGGTTAATTTACGGTTTAAAATTACGAAATATCGACCTCTAAAACAAGCTGATATATTACGGTAGGCGCATAAAAAAAGGCACTTTTCAGCGCCTTTTTTTATGCATGTATCTGCACTTAGAGCTGTACAAATTTTACCGAGCGTCGGGTAGTGCCCGCGCTTACTTCGCAGATGTAAACGCCCTTGGCCAACCGGCCCAACTGGAGCGGGGTGCGGCTGCCTGCCACCGCCGCCAGCTGCTGCTCAGCTACCAGAGCGCCGCGCGCATCTACCACGCGCACCAGCAAAGGCTGGCCGCGCATCGGCGAGGGCAAGAACAGCATAACGGGTCCGTCGCCGGTGGGATTTGGAAACAGCGTCAGGGCGTCGCCATCGCCGGGCAGCTGGCCGTTTGGGTCGAGCGGGGCGCTGGTGTGTTGGGCGTTGTAGGCCTTTACGAAATTGGGAATGCCGTAGCCCAGTACATTATCCGGTGCGGAGGCCTGCGAGGCGGTGCTGCGCAATGCTGTGATTACTTGTTGGGCCGTGAGCGTGGGGTTGGCTTGCCAGAACCCGGCTACCATACCCGCCAGAATGGGGCAGGCATAGGAAGTGCCGCTGCCCCGGAAAGCCGCCCCATTGGGAGCCAGCACGGCCGAAGCGCGCCCCATGGCCGAGAGCGTGGGCTTGATGCGCCCATCGGCCGTGGGGCCATAGGAGCTGAAGTTGGCGTGGTTGCCCAACGAATCGACGGCCCCTACCGACATAATGGAATCCGCATCGGCAGGCGCCGAAACGTAGTGCCATGGGTCGTCGCCTTCGTTGCCGGCGGCATTCACCACCAGAATGCCCACCCGGGCGGCCATGGTAGCGGCCCGCGAGCTAATGGCGGTGCGGCCGTTCATGTCGGCGTAGGTGTAAGATTTCGAGGGCGCGTCGAAAGTAGTGTAGCCCAGGGAAGAGCTGATGATGTCCACGCCCGCCGAATCGGCGTACTCGGCGGCGGCCAGCCAGTTGGCTTCTTCGATGGGGTGCTCGGAATTGACGTCCTCCGTAATGCAGAGGTGAAAGGTGGCTTTGGGAGCGCTGCCTATGTAGAACCCGGTCTGGTTGCCGGCCATTGCCGACAGGCAATTGGTGCCGTGGCTGCTGCGCTGGTACACGCTGGTGCCGCCATCCACGAAGTTGCGGGTGCTCACCAAGCGCTTTTCCTGGTACAGCGGCTGCAAGGCCGCAATAAGGTCCACACCCGGGAAGCCGGCATCGAAAACGGCAATCTGCATGCCTTCGCCGCGATACCCGGCCTCGTGCATGGCCAGCGCACCAATCTGCTCATTCTGGCGATAAGCCGAGCCGTATTGGGCGCGTTTGGTCTGCGGGTTGCTGGCTGCATTCGCAGTTACCTGCACAGGGGCCGGCGTAGGAGCCACGGGCTGGAAGCTGCGGTTGAGCGTGGCGGCACTGCGCACGGCGGGCAAGGCCTTGATACGGCCCAGCGTGAGAGAATCGCAGGAAACCACGGCGGCATTGAACCAGCGCGAGGTGTAAAGCACCTGCGGGCTGCCGGCCACGCCCCGCACCTGGCTCACGTAAGTTGGGCTAACGGGCAGGTCGCGGGGCAGAATGGCAATGCCCTGCCGGCTACGCCGCGCGAGTGACCGGGCCGAGAGAAACTGCTCGGGTTTGCCAACGGTGAACGGGGTGCCTGCCTTATCGCGGAAATAAATTAAATGGCGGCGCACGGTGCCTTGCGCCGCGACCGGCGCTGCCGCCAATACCTGCAGCGCGCCGGCTACCAGAGCCAAAGACAGCCATTTACCAATAGTTGTGGGCACCATTCTAGACCGTATTACCTGAAAAGAAAAAAAGCAGCCCGCCTAGCGCGGGCCGTAATCGATAAGGGTCTCGGTACGCGAGAAGCCCACGGAATATGAACCGGGAGGATACACTTGGTTTCCAGTCGAAGCTACGTAGGTATAAGGCAGGAACGAAAACCGGTGCCGATACACTGGCCCCACTCCTTTGGCAAAAACCTGCTGGTAGCCGGTGCGCTTCACCAGGCTATTCTCGGCAGCCGTGCCAGTGTTGGTGGTTGTGAGCGTTTCGGCGTAGGCCTTGGCCGGAGCACCTGCAGTAGCGGCCGTGGTAAACGGCTTGCCCACCAGGCTGTACCGCCGCGTTTCGGCCGTAATGGTGTCGTTGCTGTTGTTGTTGTAGCCGTTCAGGTTCCACAGCCGGCCTTCCCGCACCGGGAAAATCAGCTCCAGGGTGCGGGCGTTGTTGCGGTTCAGAACAACGGACTGGGGCGTGGCGCTCAGCACAAATACGCTGTCGTCCTGAAACGTGGTGCCCACCGGCCCCAGCTTGGAGCGCACCAGGCGGTAAGCCGTTTTGCCGGCCGCATCGGTGAAGGTTTCGGTGACTTTCTCCCGGAACTGGTACACGGTGCGCGTGGGCACGCTGGCCACCAGCTGCGAGCCCTGCCCGGAGGCGGCGCTCCAGGTGGTGTCCACTACTGAGTAAATCCAGAAGTTGCCCACGGCTACAGGGTAATAATCGACGCCGGTTTCGGGGGCGGGCTCGGTGGTGGTGCTACAGCTGGCGCAGCCCATGGCAACGGCCACGGCCACACCAGCCAGCCCAACGCGGCACGCCGCTACATTCCAATTCAGAGTCGATAAAATCCGAGGCATATATCCGGGTAAAGGAAGTAATGGAGAGACTTAAACACTAGCCTCAACGGCAGCAAAAGGTAGGGGGAATTCGCCGATTACGTGGCGCTCAATCCAGCCGCCGCCCAGTACGTCGTTGCCGTCATAGAATACAGCGGCCTGGCCGGGGGTGATGGCGTGCACCGGCTCTTCGAAATACACCCGGATTTTGCCGTCTACTTCTTCCAGAAACGCAGAGGCGCCGTCGTGGTTGTAGCGCACTTTTACCACGGCCGGCACCAGGCCACGGCCCTCGAGCGAGGCCAGCTTGCCCATGTTCAGCTTGCCCACCACGGTGGCCGTGCTGGCCAGCTCCTCGTAGTTGCCCAGCACCACTTCGTTGGTATCGGGGCGAATTTCGAGCACGAACGCGGGGTAGCCCAACGCCACGCCCAGGCCCTTGCGCTGCCCAATGGTGTAGAACGGGTAGCCTTCGTGCTTGCCAATCACGCGGCCGTTTTTGGTCACGAAGTTGCCGCCGGCCACGCGGGCCTCCAGGCCCGGCACGCGCCGGCGCAGGAAGCCCCGGTAGTCGTTGTCCGGAATAAAGCAGATTTCGTAGCTTTCGGGCTTGTTCACCAGCTCGTTGAAACCGCGCCGGCGGGCCTCGTCATAGATTTCGGTTTTGCGCATGCCGCCCAGCGGGAACAGCGTGCGGCTCAGGCTCTCCTGGCTCACGCCCCAGAGCGCATAGCTTTGGTCCTTGTTTTCGTCCAGGCCTTTGCTCACCACAAAACGACCGGTTTCGGCGTCCTTGCGGATGTTGGCGTAGTGGCCGGTGGCAATAAACTGGCAGCCCAATTGGTCGGCCCGGCGCAGCAGCGCATCCCACTTGATGTGGGTGTTGCAGAGCACGCAGGGATTGGGCGTGCGGCCAGCGAGGTATTCGTCGGTGAAGTTGTCGATGACAAAGTCGCCGAACTCATCCCGAATGTCGATGATGTAGTGCGGGAAACCGAGCTGCACGGCAATGTCGCGGGCATCGTTGATGCTGTCGAGCGAGCAGCAGCCGGTTTCTTTTTTGGACCCGCCCGCACTGGCGTAATCCCAGGTTTTCATGGTCATGCCGACCACTTCGTAGCCTTGTTCGTGCAGCAGCACAGCGGCCACACTTGAGTCAATTCCGCCGCTCATCGCGACTAGTACCCGTCCTTTTATTTCGGTATTCATAGGTGGTGCAATTCACCCGGGACTTGAATGGTTCCGGCTGGCAACCGCAAAGGTACCTGACGCTGCGCGTAATGAAGAATTGAGAATTAGGAATGAAAAATTAGCCCAACGACCAATTCCTAATTCTTCATTCTCAATTCTTCATTAAGCGCAGCGTTCTACTTTCCCCGGCCTTCCAGGATGATTTTCAGGGTGTAGAGTACCACCCGAAAATCCATCGCCAAACTCATATTTTCGATATAGAGAATGTCGAATTTGAGCCGTTCTACCATTTGCTCCACGGTTTCGGCGTAGCCGTATTTCACCTGCCCCAGCGATGTCAGGCCCGGGCGCACGCGGTGCAGGTGGCGGTAATGCGGCGCGATTTTGACAATCTGGTCGATGAAAAACTGGCGCTCCGGGCGCGGCCCCACGATGCTCATGTCGCCCTTGAGCACGTTCCAGAACTGCGGCAGCTCATCGAGGCGCACCTTGCGCATAAAGCGGCCCCACTTCGTAATGCGGGGGTCATTGTCAGAGCTCAGCGAGGGGCCCAGCTTCTCGGCGTCCACAAACATGGAGCGAAACTTAATAATGCGGAACGGGTGGCCGTTTATCCCAATCCGGTCCTGCCGGTAAAATACCGGGCCCGGCGACGACAGCTTCACCATTAGGGCCGTGAACGCATACACCCAGCATGCCAGCAGCATAAACAGCGCCGAGCCCAGGATATCAATGGCCCGCTTCAGCACTTGCTGCCATACCGGCAGCAGGTCCTGCTTGATTTCAATCAGCGGGGTGCCAAACAAGTGGTGCACTTTCACCGAGCCCAGCAGCATCTGGTACAGGTCGGGCAGGATGCTCACCCGGGCCGTAGTGCCTTCGAGCAGTGCCAGAATATCTTCAATTTGGCGGTGCTCGCTGGGCTCGATGGCAATGACGACCTGCTCAATTTTGAGGGCCCGCACCAATGCCCGCAGGCGCCGGTAGGAGCCGCGCGTGGGCAGTTCGGCCGCCAGGCGCGGGTCGATTGTATCGCCCACGGGCGCGAAACCCACGATGCGTAAGCCCAGGTGCCTGCTCGTGCGGGCCAGCTCGTGGAACGTATGCAGCGCCAGCACATTAGAGCCCACCAGCAGCGTGGGGAAGAAGATGCGGCCGTTGCGAATCTGGCGCTGCACGCTGGTCACGGCCCAGGTTCGCAGGAAGCCTGTGATAAAAAAGTGCAGCAGGTAGTACGCCGTGAAGGTTTTATAGTAGGCCCGATAGTTCACCACGCCCTGGTCGTCGAGCAGCAGGGTGAAGAAAATAACCACCGCCCCCAGCGCCGAAACCTGCGCCAACCGCAGGATTTCGGCCAGGCGCGACTTGCGGTAGATATCGCGGTACTCGCCCACGAGGCTGTAGAGCACGGTCCAGAACACTGCGATGAACATCGCCGAGCCGGTGAGGTCGAAGAGCACGCCCTCGGTGAAACGGTAGCCGGTGAGCTCGTTGAGCAAATATTTGCGCACGAGGTAAAAACACATCCATGCCACCAGAGCCGCCCCAAAGTCGGCGGCGATGAGCTTGATGTATTGGAAGCGGCGGATTAGCTGCAAAACGGCGTTCTAGGTAGTATTTTCGCGGCCTGTCGAAGGGTCAGGCCCGGGCCAAAGGTAGGGCTTGCCGGAAGTTGTTGGGCCGACCTTGCAATTGCCCTCCGGTAAAATTCGGTGGCATGGGATTATCTTTTTATTCTAAAATAAATATCCGCTATTACACCGCTTAAGGACACATACCGACACCAGGGACTGCGGCGCGGGCTGGTGCGCGAGCTGCGCCAGCGCGGCATTCACGACGAGCGGGTGCTGGCGGCGCTGGCCGCGGTGCCGCGCCATTTGTTTTTCGAGCCCGCTTTCGAAGCGCACGCCTACCAGGACAAAGCGTTTCCCATCGGCGAGGGCCAAACCATTTCGCAGCCCTACACCGTGGCCTACCAAACCCAGCTGCTGGGCGTGCAGCCCACCGACCGCGTGCTGGAAGTGGGCACCGGCTCGGGCTACCAGTGCGCCGTGCTGCTGCGCCTCACGCCCCACCTCGACAGCATAGAGTTCAACGAAATCCTGTTTGCCCGCACCCGCCAGCGGCTGGCTTTGCTGGGGGCCAATGGGGCGGGGCTGCACTGCGGCGATGGCTCGGTGGGGCTGCCGGAGCGGGCGCCGTTCGATGGCATCTTAGTGACGGCCGGGGCCCCGGGGCTGCCCCCGGCCCTGCTGCGGCAGCTGCGCGTGGGCGGCCGGCTGGTGATTCCGGTGGGCGGCAACCACACCCAGCGCATGGTGCGCGTAACCCGCGAAGGCCCCGAAACCTTCGTGCGCGAGGAGTTCGAAGAGTTCCGGTTTGTGCCGCTGCGCGGCGCCAGCGGGTGGCAAACCAAGTAAACCGGGCCTGCAAAGCAACCGGATTGAACTGCGAAAGCCAGCCGTGCGTTGGACGTGCAAGAAAAGATTTCTTGGCCTGAACCTTACCACTTTAAGGGTTGAATTCCGGCACTTTTCATAGTAAATTTGACGTCCTTGTTTCAAATTTTCCGGTATTGGCCCAGGTTAGCCTGGCTTCTCTCTGCTTCCTCACTTTATTATTCCATGCTGAAAAGAATTTTACCCTCGCTGCTCACGGCGGCCATGGCCCTGGTTAGCCTAGGTGCCACTGCCCAAAGCATGGCCGATGAGCGTGGCCGCAACTGGTGCGGCGCCGTGGCAGAACAGGAGCGCTACTTTTCCCAGCACCCGGATGCCGCCGAGGCCCAAAAGGCCCTCTATCGAAAGCTCGAGGCCAGGGAGCAGATAGTTCAGCGCAGCACCGCCGGCACTAGCTCGCCCGACGTGACCATCCCGGTGGTGGTCCACGTTATTCACTCTGGCGGAACCGACAACATCAGCGACCGGCAGATTTACAGCGCCATCGAGCAGCTCAACCTCGACTACCAGAAGCAGAACGGCGACACGGCCAATACATTGGCGCAGTTCCGGCCGATTGCCGCTTCGCTGGGCTTCCAGTTTCGGCTGGCCAAGAAAGACCCCAACGGCAACTGCACCACGGGCATCACCCGGCACTACGCCCCCAGCCTCACCAACGACGACTATAGCGGCGCGGTGCAGGCCGTATCGGTTTGGGACCGCAACCGCTACCTCAACATTTGGGTGGTAGGCAGCATCGGCACGCCCACCGCCGGGGGCGGCATCGTGTTGGGCTATTCCAACCTGCCCCAGAACTCGACGGCCACGCGCGATGGCTTTGTGGTGCGCGGCGATTGGTTTGGCAACCAGGGCACCAGCAACCCCACGCGCGCCCTAAGCCGCACCGCTACCCACGAAATTGGCCACTACTTCGGCCTGCTGCACCCCTGGGGTGGCAACAATAACCCCGAAGTGCCCGGCTATTGCAGCGATACCGACTTCGTGGCCGACACCCCACCCACCAACGGTACCTTCTCCTGCAACCTCAACTATGCGCCCTGCGGCGATGTGGCCAACGTGCAGAATTTCATGGACTACGCCACTTGCCCCACCATGTTTACCCAGGGGCAGAAAGCCCGGATGCGGGACGTGCTCAACACCATTCGCACCGGCCTAACTACCCCGGCCAACCTGGTGGCTACCGGCACCAACGACGGCTACGCCGCTCCCGACTGTGCTCCCATTGCCGCCTTTGCCGCGGTACCCGGGGCCAGCACCAACGTGTGTGTGAACACCACCGTGAGCCTGCGCGACTACTCCTCCAATTTTAGCTCAACCGGCGGTACGCTCACCTATACCTGGTCGTTTCCCGGCGGTAACCCCTCCACTGCTACCGGCCAGAACGTGACGGTGAGCTACCCCACCGCTGGCTACTACCCCGTGACCGAAACGGTGAGCAACAGCATCGGCACCAGCAGCAGCACCGTGACGGACTACATCCGGGTAGAAGGCCCCTCTGGTGGCGAAACCGCCCCCTTCGCAGAGTCGTTTGAAAACTCCAACTTCCCCAACCTGTTCAATGCCCCAACGCTGCGCAACTACATCGTGACGGGTGCCACCAGTTCGGGTACCGCTTCCAATTTCCGCTGGGCGTGGCAGGCCGCTTTGCCCGCCGCCGATGGCTCAGCCTATCTTGTTGTCAACGACCGCAGCTATCCCGCCGGGGCAGTTACTACGCTCATCACGCCCAATATCAACTTGTCGGGCGTGTCAAACTCGGCGGTATTGAGCTTCTCCCGCGCATTTGCCCTCCGTTCGGCCGGCGCCAACGACCAGCTGCGCATCTCGTTCAGCAACGACTGCGGCGTGAACTGGTCGAGCCCCACCGTGCTGGACGTGACGCAGCTCACGACCCAGGGCCTCACTCCTATTGATGGCTACGTGCCCGCCAACAGCAGCGAGTGGCAGCAGTTGGTGGTGCCCATTCCAGCTCAATTTCAGGGCAGCGGCTTGTTTAAAGTGCGCCTACAAATGGTGAATAGCACCACCCAGGGCAACAGCTTCTACTTGGACAACCTGCGTGTGTCGGCGCCGCTGGCCACTAAAGCCGACGCCCTGGCCAACCACGGCATAAGCGTATACCCCAACCCGCTCACCAACGAAACCGCCGTTCATCTCAACCTGACCGGTACCACCCAGGTGCAGCTAAGCTTGACCGACGTGTTGGGCCGCAACGTGCTGAACCTGCCCACCAAAATGTACGGCGCGGGCCCGCAATCCCTGTCCCTGCAAACGGCCGGGCGAGCGCTCCGGGCCGGCGTGTATGTGGTGCGCATTTCGCTCAACGGCGAAACCTACACCAGCAAACTGACGGTGAACTAAGCCAGGAATCAGCTCAATTTCCCTGCAAAACCAAAAAAGCTCCGGCCAACAGCCGGGGCTTTCTTGTTGCCCGGGGATTTCGCCCAGGGCCGGGCCGTACCTTTGCATCCCTGCACTCGGGAGCTTATTCCGGAGCAGCACTCTAGTTTTCGACCCTTCCCATTCGCCGATGCGCAAGCAAAAACCCGTCGCCGACTCGTTCGTCATCATGACCGAGCTGGTGCTCCCCAACGACACCAATACCCTGAACAACCTGATGGGAGGCCGCATGATGCACCTCATGGACATTGCGGCCGCCATCTCCGCCCAGAAGCATTCCAACCGCATTGTGGTCACGGCGTCGGTCGACAACGTGTCGTTTCGCGACAGCATTCGGCTCGGCAATGTGGTCACGCTGCAAGCCCAGGTCACGCGCGCTTTCAACTCCAGCATGGAAGTCCACATCGATGTCTGGGCCGAAGACATTCCCAGCGGCACCAAACTCAAGACCAACGAAGCCTTTTTCACCTTTGTGGCCGTGGACCAGGCCGGCCGGCCCATCGACGTGCCCGAAGCCGTGCCCACCACCCAGGAGGAAATCCACCTCTACGACGGTGCCCTGCGCCGCCGCCAGCTCCGCCTCGTGCTGGCAGGCCGCATGAAGCCCGCCGAAGCCGAAGAACTCAAGGCCTTATTTGCGCTGGAATAGCTCAATTTCACGCTTTTTTGATACCTTCATCGCTCACTTATTTTCGCTGCCATGTCTGCTGAAAAGCTGGCCTTTCTGCAAAACTTCTACACGGACGTAACGCTCTATATGCCCGTAGAGTCCGCCCCCGCTGCGGAGGCGCCACCGGCGGCCGAAGAAAAGCCGGTGCAGCAGCCCGCGCCCGCGCCTATAAAACCGGTGCGTGAAGTGGTGGTGCCATCCAAGTCTTACAGTCAGCCCTCCGCCGGCCTGGAGCGCTTAGCGGCCGGGATTACGCCGCCCATTCTAGCGCCCGAGCCTGCAGTTGAGCCAGCCCAACGGGCTCCTGCTCCCGTGGCGGCGCGCAACCCGGTGTCGCCCATAGCTCAGGCTCCCGTGCCAGCGGCTGCCCCCGCCGTGCCGCCCGTGATGCTCACCCGCTTCACCACCCTCGGCGACAACGCCCAGGGCGTGGTGCTGCTGTTTCGGCTGCCGCAGGAGCAGTTTGTGAAGCTGCATCGCAACGTTTTCTTGAACAAGATGCTGCAGGCGCTGGGCTTCGTGATGGCCGATGTGGTCCTCGTAAATGTGGAGTCCGACCTGCCGGTGGCGCTGGTGAACCTGCGGCGCGAGCTGGCGGCCACCCACATCATTGCCTTCGGCAAGAACCTCCTCGACAGCACCATCCGCAACACCCAGATATACGAGCCCGTGCTGTTCCCCAGCCTCAACCTCTCCTATCTGGCCTCGGCCACCGTCGACCTGGTGGAATACGATGTGAGCTTGAAAAAACGACTCTGGCCCGGCCTGCAGCGCATGTTTGGCAACGCAGGCTAATCCGCGTAAGCTCACCCGGCCGAGGCGTAAATTCTTTAAAACACAAAGGCCCCGTCTCTTTGCAGACGGGGCCTTTGTGTTTTAAAATAAGACTGACTATTTCACAGCCGGCTTGTTGAGCACTTCGGCCAGTTTGGCGGCCAGGGCTTCCCCACGCAGGTTCTTGGCGATAATCTTGCCTTGCGGGTCAATCAAGAACGATTGCGGAATGGACTTCACGCCATAGGCCGCGCCGCCCACGCTGTTCCAGCCCGCCAGGTCCGATACGTGGTTCCAGGTCAGGCCGTCGGACTCGATGGCTTTCTGCCACTTGGCCTTGTCTTGGTCCAGCGACACGGAATAGATGGTAAAGCCTTTGTCCTTGAACTGATTATAGGCCTTTACCACGTTGGGGTTTTCCTGGCGGCAAGGGCCGCACCAGCTCGCCCAGAAATCGAGCAACACGTATTTGCCGCGCAGGCTGCTCAGGGCCAGCGTGCCGCCATCGGGCTTGGGCAGGTTGATTTCCGGGGCCAAGGCGCCCGAGGCCGTTGCCCGCATGGGCTCGAGCCGGGCCGTCAGGTCCTTCGTGAAAGGCGAATTGGGGTTGACTTTGCGCTGAATGGTGGCAATAGAATCGGCAAACTGGAACTCTTCATCCGGATTGAGGAATGCGCCCACCGCAAAACCGCCCACCACGGCCGTGGCGTTATGCCGAATTACACTTTTAATCTTGGCGTTGTTGCTTCCCTGAATCACGTAGTACTGCTTCTCGATGGCCTTCATCTCATCGGCTTTGCCGGCCTGGCCGGCCGCGTTGTAGCGCTGGCCAAGGCCTTCAAGCTCCGACTTGGTGCCCTGCATTACCTGGATGAGCTGCTGCAGCACTTCGCTGTCTTTGCTGCCCTTCACGGTATAGGTAGCGGCCAGGCTTTTGGCGTCGCCGTTGAGCTGCACATGCGATTTGTTATCGAGCATGAGCAGCACTTGGTTGGCGTCGTCTACCTTCAGCTGGAACACGCTGGGCGTGGCGCTGGTCCCCTTGAAGGTGTATTTACCCGAAGCATCCGTTTTGGCTTGGCCTTTCTCCACAAACTGGTTGGCCACCAGCTCAGAAAGATGGATAACGGTACCGGCCGGTGCATTCTTGAGCTGGCCGCTTACCTCATAGCCATCGGAGGCCACCGCGTTTTGACAGCCGTTGGCCAGGCCGAGCACGGTGGCGGCCACGAAAACAGATTTCATCATAGTGGTAGGGTGTAGCATCCGCGTGAGTATGTGCGTAAAAATAGCCAACGCAAGGCGTTAATCGGTATGTTTCCAGGCATTTCCACCTCGAAGCTGAACTCTCCGGCGTGTAGCAAACACACGGTAAAGCCCTAACGAATATTAGAAAAATAAATTATCCATCGAGCGCCGTGCGCAGCAGCTGGTTGGCCAGTTTGGGGTCGGCCTTGCCACCGGTCAGTTTCATGAGCTCGCCCATGAACATGCCCGTGAGCGACTTTTTGCCCGCCCGGTACTCGTCCACCTTGGCCGGGTTTGCGGCCAGCACTTGCTGCACCAGCGTGGCCAGCTCGCCGTTGTCGGCCTGCGTGAGCAAGCCCAGGCATTCGGCTGAGCCGGTCGCGTTGGCCGTGGGGTGCTCGAGCAGGTGCGGGAAGAGCTGCTTGGATGCCACTGAGTAGTTGAGCTTGCCGGCGTCAATCAGCTCAATAATGCCCGCGAGTTGAGCTGGGTCGAGCGGGAAGTCGGCCATGGTGAGGGCACGCTCGTTGAGGTAGGATTTCACCGGGCCCATCACCCAGTTGGCCGCAGCCTTGGCGTTGGGCGTGAGGCGCGAAAGCTCATCAAAGAATAAAGCCACTTCCTTCTGGTCGACCAGCACCGAGGCGTCGTAGTCGTTCAGACCCAGCTCGCCCGTAAAGCGCGAGTAGAGCTGCTGCGGCAGGGCCGGCAGCTCGGCGGCCACGCGGTGCAGCCACTCGTCGGAGATGATGAGCGGCGGCAGGTCGGGCTCGGGGAAGTAGCGGTAGTCGTTGAGGGTTTCTTTGCTGCGCTGGCCGGTGGTGGTACCGCTGGCGGCGTCGAAGCCGCGGGTTTCGCTGTCGACTTCCTCGCCGGCTTCCACGATGGCAATCTGGCGTTCCACTTCGTAGGCAATGGCGCGCTGCACGTTTCGGAAGGAGTTCATGTTCTTGACCTCCACCTTGGTACCAAACTTCTCGGCCCCCACGCGCATCACCGAAATGTTGGCGTCGCAGCGCAGCGAGCCTTCTTCCATATTGCCGTCGCAGATGCCGAGGTACTCCACCAGCTTCTTGATTTCCAGCAAGTAGTTGTAGGCTTCTTCGCCGGTGCGGATATCCGGCTCGCTCACAATCTCAATGAGGGGCACGCCGGCGCGGTTCAGGTCCACCAGGGTTTCGGTTTCGCCGGCCAGGTGCATGCTCTTGCCCGCGTCTTCCTCCATGTGAATGCGGGTGACGCCAATTTTCTTCACCGTGCCGTCGGCCAGGCGCACGTCTACGTGGCCGTCGTGGCAGATGGGCGTTTTGTCTTGGGTAATCTGGTAGCCCTTGGGCAGGTCGGGATAAAAGTAGTTTTTGCGCGCAAACAGGTTGTCGCGGCGAATCTGGCAGTTGGTGGCCAGGCCCATTTTCATGGCAAACTCCACGGCCGTGCGGTTCACCTTGGGCAAGGTGCCGGGGTGGCCAAGGGTAATCACCGAGAGGTTGGTGTTGGGCGCCACGCCGTACTCGTTTTCGTCGGACGAGTACATTTTGCTGTGCGTGAGGAGCTGAGCGTGTACTTCGAGGCCGATGACCGGCTGGTATTTGGCAAGAATGGCTTCGTCCATATCAAAAAACGCGGGGTACTAAGTGCTATTTGCCCCTAAAGGTAACGGGTAGCGGTGTGCGCGCCGAATTAGAACGGCGCGCCTCATGCCATCTCCCGGCCCAATCCCAGCTCAAGCAGCATTCTAACGCCGATACAATCGAGCAGCAGGCGGAGGATTCGATGGAGGCCGGTACGGCATTACCATCGTGTAAGAGACTGGCACGAGGTAGTGGCACACCACTACCTCGCCATCGCGGCGGGCCGGCACAAACTGCCGCTTTAAATTCTCCACTGACCTGAGCGCGGCATTATTCAGAAAATCCGCGTTCGAACGCTCCACTTTGGCACTGGCAACCCGGCCGTCTTCGCCCACCAGCAGCTCTACCAAGACCTCCCGCTTTAAGCTCATTTGCCCCGGCTGCATTATCCGCGCTCTTTCCTTCCGCATCGCATCTAATTCCTGCGAGCTGAGCCGGACGCCACGCGCCAGCTCTTCTATAAGCCAAATATCCCCACCAGGGTAAAGCGGCAGCTGCTCATAGGTAAAATATGGGACCTGAACGCCATTGGGGCCGTAGCAGGTGCCCACGCCACAGCGGCCGTTCACGTACTGGTCGCGCCGCTTGAGGGTGCCGTCCGGATAGTAGGTTAGCAGCTCGCCGTGCCGCTTTCCCGCCACGTAATCCTCCTTGGTGCGCATCACACCGTTCTCATACCACGTGGTGAGCGTGCCGTACAAAATGCGCTCCCTGACGTCGGCATAGGGCACAAATTGCTTCAAATACCCCGACGGATAAAACACCCGGGTGACGCCCGATACACTGTCGCGGTATGTGGTTTCGGCGCAGTACGCGGTGGAGTCCTGGGAATTAGTAGGCGTGAAATTTTCTGTGAAAAAGCTGGCCACTGGTTTGGGCAAAGCGCCAGGAGCTGGAGTTTGGGCATGGCCAGCCAAGGACCAAGCAATAAGAAGCCCGAAGGAAAGTACGTGTTTTTTCACCTTCAATTATGGGGTAGCATAAATTGAGGGCAAGGTACTTTTCAGGTACTGATTTTCAGCAGGAAATTATTTATGTAAGTCTGAAAATCGGGAGGCAAAGCTTATGAAATGAAGACGCCTCTTTGCTTGCCCCAGATTGCTCCAAAGGCCTATGTAGCTTAGAGCCTGTTAAAATTTACGGATAAGGTGTCGAATGCTGGATAAATAGAGCGTTGCTTCGGCGCTGCTGGTCTCG
>NZ_JAJFAW010000007.1 GCF_020711255.1 Hymenobacter plasmatis | reverse complement strand
ACGACCCGAGTGCTTTTTCGCCTGGTTCCAATTGGGAGCTACTTTAATCTGGTTAAAAACTGTTCACACACCCTAATCAGACCGTCATGCAGAGCGCAGCGAAGCATCTTTACCGCTTCGTTGAGCCGAAGGGATTACTCCCGAGGTAGAGATGCTTCGCTGCGCTCTGCATGACGGTTTTGTTACATTGTTCTGCTTCAATCAAGCAGCAGCAGTTTAGCCCAATTCCTCCACCTTTTCAGCGGCTTTTGAGCGTAGCTGGCGCACGGTGGCGCCGGTCTGCCACAGCTCGGAGTCGCCCACTTCTTTCAGCTCGGCTTCCAGCTCCGAGCGGTAGTTGGGCGTGCTGCCCCGCTCGATGGTGCGGCGGGCTTCCTCGCCGCTGGCCACGCTGTCGTAGAGCTCGTTGAGCACCGGCAGGGTGGCTTCGCGGAAGCGGCCTTTCCAGTCCAGGGCGCCGCGTTGGGCTGTTACGGAGCAGTTGGCAAACATCCAGTCCATGCCGTTTTCGCCCACCAGCGGCACCAAGCTCTGGGTGAGCTCTTCCACGGTTTCGTTGAAAGCTTCGGAGGGCGAGTGGCCGCGCTGGCGCAGCACCTGGTACTGGGCCTCGATGATGCCGGCCAGGGCACCCATCAGCACGCCGCGCTCGCCGGTGAGGTCGGAGTACACTTCCTTCTTAAAGTCGGTTTCGAACAGGTAGCCCGAGCCCACGCCGATGCCCATGGCTACGGCCTTTTCATAGGCATGCCCGGTAGCATCCTGGAACACGGCGAACGAGGAGTTGAGCCCGCCCCCGGCCAGAAACAGGCGCCGCAGGCTGGTGCCGCTGCCCTTGGGCGCCACCAGAATTACGTCCACGTCGGCGGGCGGGATGATGCCCGTCTGGTCGTTGAACGTAATGCCGAAGCCGTGCGAGAAGTACAGCGTTTTGCCCGGTGTGAGGCGCTCTTTCAGCATGGGCCACAGCGCAATCTGGCCGGCATCCGACAGCAGGTTGCACACGATGGTGCCGCGCTCGGCCGCTTCCTCCAGCGAAAACAGCGTTTCGCCCTCCACCCAACCATCTTTTATTGCCCGGGTCCAGGAGGCCGTGCCCTGGCGCTGCCCTACGATGACGTTGAAGCCGTTGTCGCGCATGTTCAGCGCTTGGCCGGGGCCCTGCACGCCATAGCCGATGACGGCAATGGTGTCGTCCTGCAGCACTTCCAGAGCTTTTGCCAAGGGGAATTCGTCGCGGGTGACTACGTTTTCATCGATGCCGCCAAAATTGATTTGTGCCATGGTTAGTGGGGGTTGGGTTTGGAATTAGTTTGTAGCGTGGACTCTGCGAGTCCGCGCGTGGATGGCTCGGGTTTCGTTCATGCGCGGACTCGCAGAGTCCACGCTACATCACATTGCGAACACGCCGTCGCGGTCGTTGAGGTATTCGTTTTCGATGACTTCGTCGCTGGGCTGGGTTTCTTCAAACTCGTTCAGTTTGAGATGGAAACCGTCGCTGGCCTTAATGATGGCGATGCGAGCGCTGCGCACGAATTCGATGAGGCCAAACGGCTCGAGCACCCGAATCAGGTTGTCGGTTTCCTGGCGGTGGCCGGTGGTTTCAAACACCGTGTAGTCCTTGCGGATAACCACGGCGCGGGCGCCGTTTTCGCGCAGCAGGCGCTCCACCAAGGCCCGCTCGGCGATGATGTCGGTGGGCACTTTGTAGAGGGCCATTTCCTGCCAAATCACCTCGTCGTTGGTGTTGTAGTACACTTTCAGCACTTCCACCTGCTTCTCAATATGCCGGCAGATTTTGCGCACCACTTCCTCAGTTTCGGTAATGACAATGTTGAAGCGGTGAATGCCCTCAATCTCCGACGGCGAGGTGTTCAGGCTCTCGATGTTGATTTTGCGGCGCGAAAAGATGATGGCAATGCGGTTGAGCAAGCCAATGTGATTTTCGGTGTAAGCCGTGATGTTGTACTCCTGGCGTTCCATGGGTGAGGTCTGATTAAGGCCGTTGGGCTGCGCTGGACACGGGCTCTTACTTGAGCCGGATTTCACTCACGCTGCAGCCCTGCGGCACCATGGGAAAGATGTTTTGCTCCTGGGCCACCATTACCTCCAGCATGTAGGAGCCGGGATGCGCCAGCATGGCCTGCAGCGCGGGCCCAAGCGCGGCGCGGTCCGTGACGCTTTGACCTTCGATGCGGTAGCCCCGCGCCACGGTCACGTAATCAGGGCTTTGTATGTCAACAAAGGAGTAGCGCCGGGCGCTGAACAGTTCCTGCCACTGCCGCACCATGCCCAGAAACTGGTTGTTGAGCACGATGATTTTCACGGCAATTCCGGTTTGCATAAGCGTGCCCAATTCCTGAATGGTCATCTGCACGCCGCCGTCGCCGATGATGGCCACCACCGTACGCGCCGGCTGCCCAAACTTGGCCCCGATGGCGGCCGGCAGCGCGAAGCCCATGGTGCCCAGCCCCCCGCTGGTGATGTGCCGGCGCGACTCGTTGAGCCGGGCGTAGCGGCAGGTCACCATCTGGTGCTGGCCCACGTCGGTCACCAAAATGGCCTCGCCCTGGGTTAGCTCGTTGAGCTGCTGCACGACCTCGCCCATGGTCAGCTCAGCCGACGTCGGAAACAGCGCTTCGCGGATTACCACGTCCACTTCCTCGGCCTGGAACTCGGCAAACCGCTGCCGCCAGGCCGGGTGCGTGCGCTCGGCCACTTGCCGCGTGAGCATGGGCAGGGTTTGCTTGCAGTCACCCCACACGGCCACGGTGGTAGCCACGTTTTTGTCGATTTCGCTGGGGTCGATGTCGAGGTGAATCACCTGAGCCTGCCGGGCGTACTTGTCGAGGCGGCCGGTCACCCGGTCGTCGAAGCGCATGCCGATGGCAATCAGCACGTCGCACTCGTTGGTGAGCACGTTGGGGCCGTAGTTGCCGTGCATGCCCAGCATGCCCACGTTCAGGGGGTGGTCGGCGGGCAGCACACCGGCCCCGAGGATGGTCCAGGCCGCGGGAATGCCGCTTTTCTCGATGAAGGCCTGAAACTCGCGTTCGGCGCCGCCCAGTACCACGCCCTGCCCCCAGAGCACCAGCGGCCGCTGGGCCTGGTTGATGAGGTCGGCCGCCTGGGTCACGGCCTGGGGCCGCACCACCGGCGCGGGCCGGTAGCTGCGTATGTGCGTGCAGGGCTCGTAGCCGGCAAAAGGAATCTTGTCGAGCTGCGCGTTTTTGGTGATGTCAATGAGTACCGGGCCGGGCCGGCCGCTGCGGGCAATGTAGAAGGCCTTGGCCAGGATGCTGGGGATTTCGCTGGCCTCGGTTATCTGGTAGTTCCACTTCGTGACCGGGGCCGTGATGTTGATGACGTCGGTTTCCTGAAAGGCATCGGAGCCCAGCAAGTGCGCAAACACCTGCCCCGTGATGCACACCAGCGGCGTGCTGTCAATCTGGGCATCGGCCAGGCCTGTAATCAGGTTGGTAGCGCCCGGGCCGCTGGTAGCAAACACCACCCCCACCTTGCCCGAGGCGCGGGCGTAGCCCTGCCCGGCGTGAATGCCACCCTGCTCATGCCGCACCAGCACGTGGTTCAGCTCCTCCTTGAAGTCGTACAGGGCGTCGTAAATGGGCAGAATGGCCCCGCCCGGATACCCAAAAATGGTATCCACGCCTTCGGCCAGTAGCCCGCGCAGCAGCACTTCGGCCCCGGAGATTTCGCGGGTTTCGGCCGTGGTGGCCTCCAGAACGGGTTGTGCTTGCGTGCTCATAGCGGGAAAAATTTTAGGTTGATGCAGTAGGGTGCGGGGCTTGTCCCCGCCCGTTATCCGTACTGCTTTAGCGATTCCGTTCAACGACGGGCGGGGGCAAGCCCCGCACCCTACTGGTCTGTAATACAGCCGGTGCTGGCGCTGCCCACGGTGCGGATGTACTTGCGCAGCACGCCGCGGGCGGCATTGGGCATGGGCGGGCGCCACTGATCGCGGCGGGCCTGCAGCACGGCCGCATCCACGTGCATGTCTATTGTGTTTTTGCTGGCGTCGAGCACTATCCAGTCGCCGTTTTCGACCAAGGCAATGGGGCCGCCGTCGTAGGCTTCGGGGCAGACGTGGCCGATAACGAAGCCGTGCGTGCCGCCCGAAAAGCGCCCATCGGTCAGCAGGGCCACTTTATCGCCAAGCCCTGCCCCCATTATGGCCGAGGTCGGCTTGAGCATTTCGGGCATGCCCGGGCCGCCTTTTGGGCCTACGTAGCGAATTACGACCACGTGTCCAGCCTTTACCAGGCCTTGAGCCAGGCCTTCATTTATCGCTTCCTCGGAGTCGAACACGATGGCCGGGCCGGCAAACTGCTCGCCCTCTTTGCCCGAAATCTTGGCAACCGCGCCATCCGGGGCCAGATTGCCGTAGAGAATCTGAATGTGGCCGTCTCCCTTGAGTGGATTTGAGCTGGGGCGCAGCAGGTCTTGCTCGGCGCCCAGTGGACGGATATCGGTGAGGTTTTCGGCCAGGGTCTGGCCGGTTACGGTGAGGGTGTCGCCGGTAATCAGGCCTTCGTTGAGCAAGGTTTTCAGCACGGCCGGCACGCCGCCCAGGACCGAGAGGTCTTCCATCAAATACTTGCCGCTGGGCTTCAAATCGGCCAGCACCGGCACCCGGTTGCTGATGGCCTGGAAGTCGGCCAGCGTGAGCTTCACCCCGGCGGCATCGGCAATGGCCATGAGGTGAATCACGGCATTGGTTGAGCCGCCGAGCACGGTGGTGACCACCATGGCATTCTCGAAAGCCTCACGCACCAGAATGTCGCGGGGCTTGATGTCGCGCTCCAGCAAAAGGCGCAGGTAGTGGCCGGTGTCGAGACACTCCTGCATTTTGGAAGCGCTAACCGCCGTAGACGAAGCCGAGAACGGTACCGACATGCCCAGCGTCTCGATGGCGGCGGCCATGGTGTTGGCCGTGTACATGCCGCCGCAGGCGCCGGGCCCGGGGCAGGCATTGTTGATAATGCCGCGGTAATCTTCCTGCGAAAGCTGGCCGCGCAGCTTCTGCCCGTAGGCTTCGAAGCACGATACAATATTGAGCTGTTGGCCTTTGAAGGTGCCGCCCTTGATGGTGCCGCCGTACACCATCAGGGCTGGGCGGTTGAGCCGGGCCATGGCAATGAGCGCGCCGGGCATGTTCTTGTCGCAGCCTACCACGCAGGCCAGGGCGTCGTAATTGTGGGCCCCGGCCATGGCCTCAATGGAATCGGCGATGATTTCGCGCGACACCAGGGAGTAGCGCATACCGGGCGTGCCGTTGGTGATGCCGTCGCTTACGCCGATGGTGTTGAAGCGCAGCCCCACCAGGCCCTGGGCCGCCAGGCCGCGCTTCACCTCGTTGGCCAGGCCGTCGAGATGCATGTTGCAGGTGTTGCCCTCAAAACCCGTGGAGCACACGCCCACAAACGGCTTGCGCAAGTCGTCCTCCGACAAGCCTGCTCCGATGAGCATGGCTTGCGAGGCCGGCAGGCTGTCGTCCTGGGTGTAGATGCGGCTGTATTTGTTGAGGACCATGAGTTAGAATTTCAGAAGGTCGCCTGACCGTCATGCCGAGCGCAGCGAAGCATCTTTACCGCTTCGTTGAGCTGATTGAATTAGTATTGAGGTAGAGATGCTTGGCTACGCTCGGCATGCCGACCTTTTATATTTTTAATCAGACGGCTACTGCCGCAGGCTCCTGCTGCCCCGTTACCAGCGCGCTGTAGCGGGCGGCTAGGCGCGCCCCCAGGGTTTGCTCAAAGGGCGTTGGAAACAGGAAGTCGTCGACGGAGGCTACACCCACTACCTCGGCAGCAGTACCGGTCATAAAGGCACCGGTTGCACCCTGCAGCTCAGCTGGTTTGAAGAACTTTTCGGTGACCGAAATCCCTTCTTCCCGGGCCAGGTCGATGATGGTGTTGCGGGTGATGCCGCGCAGGATACTGCCGCCCGGCGCGGTGAACAATTCGCCGTCTTTCTCGAAGAAGAAGTTGGCCCCCGGCCCCTCGGCCACGTAGCCGTTCATGTCCAGCAGCAGGGCTTCGTCGAAGCCGCGACCCTTGGCTTCGGAGCTGGCAATGATGGAGTTGGCGTAGTGGCCCGATACTTTGGCCTCGATGGGCACGGCCTTGGGGTTGGGCCGCTCGTAGGGCGACACCGTGAGGCGTAGGCTCTGGTTGCCGAGGTACTTGCCCCAGTGCCACACGGCCATCAGCAGGTTGCCGGTGGGGGGCGCGGTGAGCGTCATGTGCGGGGTGGCGGCGTAGGCCAGCGGCCGGATATAGGCGTCCGAGAGGTTGTTTTTGGCCAGTAGCTCGTAGCTGATTTCGGTGAGCTCCTCCACCGAGTAGCCCAGCGGCAGGCCGATGGACTGGCAGGAATAGTGCAGCCGCTCGTAGTGCTCGCGGGCTTTGAAAATGCGCGTACCGCCGGGCGTGCTGTAGGCCCGAATGCCCTCGAACACGGCATAGCCGTAGTGCAAGGATTGGGCATAGGCCCCGCAGGTGGCTTGCTCGGCGGGCATAAATTCCCCGTCGAGAAAGACGAGGGTGCTACTGTCGAAATACATGAACGGAGGATTGATTGCTAAGGAAAAAGCAGTAAAAAGCCTTTCTGAGCACGGAGCTGAGAAAGGCTAATTGCTGGCCGGCAAGAAGACGCTTTCAGCCCTGCGGCTGGCTAATAATGACTTGGAAGACGTTGGAATAAGAGCGGCACATAAGGCTTCGGGTATGGGGCTGGGCAAAACCAGGGAGATTGTTCTTGCTTAGCTTGCGCCGCGCTGGCAGCAAACCCGGGCGCTTGGCAGCGGGCAAAACCGGCCCTGCCACAACGCTTAGTATCTTGCTACTGAGCACAATTTTAGCGGGGCCCGGAGGGTGCAAAAAATATATTTTAAGACGGCCTACTATTTCTAACGCGGATTTCTACGTGCGCAACCAACTGATAAATAGCGCGCAACATAATTGCCTATTACAATGCCAAACGAAAGCCACGACCCGGTTTTTCAATTAGTGAAGTCGCTGACCCGCTCCGAAAAGCGCCACTTCCGGCTGTTTGCCAACCGGCAGGGCTCTACCGAGGGGCTGAAGTTTCTGCAGCTTTTCGACGCCCTGGACACCGCCACGCAGTACGACGACGAGCGGGTGCTGGCCCAGGTACCGGCCATCAAGAAGGTGCAGCTGGCCAACCTCAAGGCCAACCTCTACCGGCAGCTGCTGGCCAGCCTGCGCATGTACCACGCCGGCCAAAACCTCGACATTCAGCTGCGCGAGCAGCTCGACTACGCCCGCGTGCTCTACAACCGCGGCCTCTACCAGCAAAGCTTGCGCATGCTCGAGCGCGTGAAGGTGGCCGCCCAGCAAGTGGGCATGAGCCACATTGCCCTGCAGGCGCTCGATTTTGAGAAGCTCATTGAGGCCCAGTACATCACGCGCAGCCTCCGGGGCCGGGCCGAGGAGCTCTCCCACGAGGCCCTCACCCTGGTGGGGCACGTGAGCCAGCAGCACGTGCTTTCCAACCTGGCCCTACGCATGTATGGGTTCTACCTGCAGATTGGGCACGCCCGCAACAAGGCCGATTTTGAGCGCCTGAAGACCTTTTTCCAGAATGCGCTGGCCAACGTGGACATGCGCAACGCCGACTTTTTTGAGCGGCTGTACTACTACCAGGCCCACGTGTGGTACTACACCATCACGCAAAACTTCGTGGCCTGCTACCGCTACGCCCAGAAATGGGTCGACCTCTTTGAGGACAACCCCACCATCCGGGAGCAGCAAACCACGCTCTACCTCAAAGGCCTGCACAACCTGCTAGTCACCACCTACAACCTACTGCACTACAGCAAGTTCAATGAGGTACTGGCCCGGCTCGAGGCCTTTGCCGCCAACCCCGACCGGCGCTCGAACCCCAACATCGAAATGCTGCTGTTTTTGTACATCTACACCAACCGCATCAACGCCTCGTTTATGGAAGGGCGCTTCAGCGAAGGCCTCTCCATTGTGCCGCCGCTGCTGGCCAAGCTCGGCGAGTTTCAGCAGCAGCTCGACCCGCACCGCCTCATGGTGTTCTACTACAAAATTGCCAGCCTGTACTTCGGCAGCGGCGATTTCAACAAGGCCATCGAGTACCTGACCAAGATTATTCAGTTCAAAGACAGCGCCCTGCGCGAAGACATCCAGTGCTTTGCCCGCATTCTGAACCTGATAGCGCACTACGAGGCCGGCCGCGACGAAAGCCTCGACTACCAGATAAAATCCGTGTACCGCTTCCTGGGCAAGATGAACGACCAGCAGCAGATGCAGGTGGCCATCTTCAAGTTTTTGCGCACGCTGGGCGACATGAACCCGCAGGAGCTGAAAACCGCCTTTATCAACCTAAAAAACGAGCTAATGGCCATTGCCGCCAATCCTTTCGAGCGGCGGCCATTCATGTATCTGGATATTATCTCCTACCTCGAAAGCAAGATAGAGAACCGGCCGGTGCAGGAAATCATGCAGCGCAAGTTTCCGCAGCTGAAATAGGAAGTAAGCCGAACCACCGCCCAACGTAACGGCGTGGGGCCTCTCCTATTTGGGATTGTAGCCCGATAGCGCGCATATCATTAATTAACAGGCAGTTATTTAGCTAAATTTAGAACTGGAAATAGTATTCGTTGGGAAAATAAAATTTTGGCCGGTAAACGGGCAGCGGATATTGCTGAACGTCATCAACTGCGGCATTGAGCCAGAACCGGCAGGCATTGCCTGATGGACCAAGCTCGCAGGCTGATGTATTCTCCTCGATTTTATTTCTAGCGATGCAATCCACTGACAATGCCGACGGCCTGTACCGCCCCGAATTTGAGCATGATGCCTGTGGTACTGGATTTATCACCTACCTCAACGGCCGCAAAACGCACAGCATCATTGCCGATTCCCTCACCATGTTGGAAAACATGGAGCACCGCGGCGCCTGCGGCTGCGACTCGGACTCCGGCGACGGCGCCGGGCTGCTGCTGCAAGTGCCCCACTGGTTCTTTCTGGAAGAGTGCACGGCCCTGAACATCCGCCTGCCCGAGCCGGGCTGCTACGGCGTGGGCATGGTGTTTTTGCCCAAAGACGCCACCGCCCGCGCCGCCTGCCGGGCCGTCATTGAGGCCGGTGCGACGCGGCTGGGCATGCCCCTGCTGGGCTTCCGGCCCGTGCCCGTGAACCCGGCCGGCATTGGCCACACGGCCCTGGCGGCCGAGCCCGTAATGGAGCAGGTGTTTGTGGGCCGGCCGGCCGGCATCGCGCAGCCCGACGACTTTGAGCGCAAGCTGTACGTGCTGCGCCGGCTCATTGAGAAAACGGTGGGCGAAACGGTGGGCGCCGCGGCCGACGATTTCTACTTCACCTCCTTCTCCTGCAAGGTGGTGGTGTACAAAGGCCAGCTGACCACCTACCAGGTGCGCGGCTACTTCCCCGACCTGAGCGACGAGCGGGTGACTTCGGCCTTTGGCATGGTGCACTCGCGGTTTTCCACCAACACCTTCCCGAGCTGGAAACTGGCTCAACCCTTCCGGCTGCTGGCGCATAATGGCGAAATCAACACCCTGCGCGGCAACCTGAACTGGTTTTATGCCGGCCTGCGCAACTATGTGTCGCCGTATTTCTCCTCGGAGGAAATGGACATTCTGCTGCCCGTGATTGAGGCCAACCAGTCGGACTCGGCCTGCCTCGACAACATCGTGGAAATCCTGCTGCACTCGGGCCGCTCCCTGCCGCACGTGATGATGATGCTGGTGCCCGAAGCCTGGGACGGCAACACCCAGATGGACCCGCTCAAAAAGGCCTTCTACGAGTTCCACGCCACGTTTATGGAGCCTTGGGACGGCCCGGCCGCCCTGCTCTTTACTGATGGCAAGATGATAGGCGCCATGCTGGACCGCAACGGCCTGCGCCCCCTGCGCTACGTAGAAACCAGCGACGGCCGCGTGCTGGTGGCTTCCGAGGCGGGCGTGCTGCCCATAGCCCAAAGCACCGTGGTGCAAAAGGGCCGCCTGCAGCCCGGCAAAATGCTGCTGGTAGACACCGTAGCCGGCCGCATCATTGCCGACGATGAGCTGAAGGCCCAGGCCGCCGGCCAGCAGCCCTACGGCGCCTGGCTCAACGAGTACCAGATTCGGCTGGAAGAGCTGCCCGAGCCGCGCCAGGTCTTCACCGATTTGGCCGCCGATTCGGTGTTCAAGTACCACCAGGTGTTCGGTTACACCCGCGAAGACATCGACACCATCATTTCGCCCATGGCGCTCGATGGCAAGGAGCCCATCGGCTCCATGGGCGTAGACGTGCCGCTGGCCGTACTCTCGGACCAGCCGCAGCACCTGAGCAGCTACTTCAAGCAGTTTTTTGCGCAGGTAACCAACCCGCCCATCGACCCCATCCGCGAGCGGCTGGTGATGAGCCTGGCCACGTTCCTAGGCAACAACGGCAACATTCTCGACGAAGACAAGCACCACTGCCACTGCGTGGCGCTGCGCCAGCCCATCCTGAGCAACCACGAGCTGGAAAAGCTGCGCAGCATCGACACCGGCATGTTCAACGCCAAGACGCTGCAGGCCTACTTCAAGGCCGACGGCAAGCCCGGGGCGCTGCAAAACGGCCTGGCCCGGCTGTGCCGCTACGCCGAAGACGCCGTGAACGACGGCTTTGAAGTGCTGATACTGACCGACCGCGCCGTGGATTCCGAGCACGCGCCCATTCCGTCGCTGCTGGCCGTGTCGGCCGTGCACCACCACCTCATCAAGTTGGGCTACCGCGGCTCGGTGGGCCTGGTGGTGGAGGCCGGCGATGTGTGGGAAGTGCACCATTTTGCCTGCCTGCTGGCCTTTGGGGCCACGGCCATCAACCCGTACCTGGCGCTGTCTACGCTGCGCACCATGCGGGAGGCCGGCAAGTTTGACTCCGCGCACGACTACCCGAAGCTGGCCTACAAATACATCAAGGCGGTGTGCGACGGGCTGCTGAAGATTTTCTCCAAAATGGGCATCTCCACGCTGCAGTCGTACCACGGCGCGCAGGTGTTCGAGATTCTAGGGCTGAACCAGGACGTGGTGGACGCGTATTTCTGCGGCGCCGTAACCCGCATCGGCGGGCTTGGGCTGGATGAAATAGCCCGCGAAACGCTCTACAAGCACTTCCAGGGCTTCAAAAGCACCACGCCCGAAGAGCAAAGCCTGCTGCCCGAAGGCGGCGTGTACGAGTGGCGCCGCCGCGGTGAGGCACACACCTTCAACCCCGAAACGGTGCACCTGCTCCAGCTGGCCACGCGCACCAACAACTACGCCACCTACCAGCGCTACGCCCGCCTGATAAACGAGCAGCCCGAGCGCATGTTTACCCTGCGCGGCCTGCTCGATTTTGCCCACCACCGCGAGGCCATTGCCCTCGAAGAAGTGGAGCCGGCCGAAGGCATCATGAAGCGGTTTGCCACCGGAGCTATGTCATTTGGCTCCATTTCGCACGAGGCGCACAGCACCCTGGCCATTGCCATGAACCGCATCGGCGGCAAGAGCAACACCGGCGAGGGCGGCGAAGACCCCCTGCGCTTCGAGCGCATGGCCAACGGCGACTCCATGCGCTCGGCCATCAAGCAGGTGGCATCGGCGCGCTTCGGCGTCACGGCCCACTACCTCACCAATGCCGACGAGCTGCAAATCAAGATGGCTCAGGGCGCCAAGCCCGGCGAAGGCGGCCAGCTCCCCGGCCATAAGGTAGACGAGTGGATTGCGAAAGTGCGCCACGCCACGCCCGGCGTGGGGCTGATTTCGCCCCCGCCCCACCACGACATCTACTCCATCGAGGACCTCGCCCAGCTGATTTTCGACCTGAAAAACGCCAACCGCGCCGCCCGCATCAACGTGAAGCTGGTGAGCAAGGCGGGCGTGGGCACCATTGCGGCCGGCGTGGCCAAGGCTCACGCCGACGTCATCCTCATTGCCGGCTACGACGGCGGCACCGGCGCCTCGCCCATCAGCTCCATCAAGCACGCGGGCCTGCCCTGGGAGCTTGGGCTGGCCGAAGCCCACCAGACCCTGGTGCGCAACCAGCTACGCAGCCGCGTGGTGCTGCAAGCCGATGGCCAGCTCAAAACCGGCCGCGACCTGGCCGTGGCCGCCCTGCTGGGCGCCGAAGAATGGGGCGTGGCCACGGCCGCGCTGGTGGCCGGTGGCTGCATCATGATGCGCAAGTGCCACCTCAACACCTGCCCCGTGGGCGTGGCCACCCAAGACCCGGAGCTGCGCAAGCTCTTCACAGGCCAGCCCGAGCACATCGTCAACCTGTTCCGCTTCCTGGCCGAGGAGCTGCGCGAAATCATGGCCGAGCTGGGCTTCCGCACCATCAATGAGATGGTGGGCCGCCCCGAGTTCCTGAAGGTGCGCGAAAACCTCACGCACTGGAAAGCCCGCCACCTCGACCTTTCGGGCATTCTGCACCCGGCCGCCAATATCTCCGGCGGCACCCTCTACCACAGCGAAGACCAAGACCACGGCCTCGCCAATATCCTGGACTGGCAGTTGCTCGAGCACGCCCAACCGGCCCTGAACGAGCGAATTCCCGTCTTCGCCTCCTTCGACGTGCACAACACCGACCGGACCATTGGCACGCTGCTTTC
This sequence comes from Hymenobacter plasmatis, assembly GCF_020711255.1. Taxonomy (GTDB): domain Bacteria; phylum Bacteroidota; class Bacteroidia; order Cytophagales; family Hymenobacteraceae; genus Hymenobacter. The sequence goes on along the minus strand of NZ_JAJFAW010000007.1, from coordinate 192,919 downwards.
CAATGAGATAGCCAAGCGCTACCACGCCGCCGGCCTGCCCGAGAACACCATCAACTTCAGCTTCAAAGGCTCGGCCGGCCAGAGCTTTGGCGCGTTCAGCGTGAAAGGCCTGTCGTTTTCCCTGGAAGGCGAGGCCAACGACTACGTGGGCAAAGGCCTGAGCGGGGCGCAGCTGGCCATTTTCCCCTCGGTCGAGGCGCGGTTTGTGCCGGAGCAAAACATCATCATTGGCAACGTGGCGCTGTACGGGGCCACTTCCGGCGAGCTGTTTGTGCGCGGGCAGGCCGGCGAGCGGTTTGCGGTGCGCAACTCCGGCGCCACCGCCGTGGTGGAAGGCGTGGGCGACCACGGCTGCGAATACATGACGGCCGGCCGCGCCCTCATCCTGGGCCGCACGGGCCGCAACTTCGCCGCGGGCATGAGCGGCGGCATTGCCTGGGTGTACGACCCCGACGGCGCCCTGCCCCAAAACTGCAACCCCGAAATGGTGGAGCTCGACCCGCTTGAATCCGAAGACGAAATCCAGATTCAGGCGCTGCTGCGCAAGCACGTGCAACTCACCGGCAGCCAGGTTGCCACGTTCCTGCTGGCCAATTGGGCGGAAGAGGCCGGGCGGTTTGTGAAGGTATTTCCCAGTGAATACAAAAAGGTGCTGCAAAAAGCGCAGTACGCCACCGCTGGCTAATTACAAGCGAGACAACTGGTTAAAAACAGGATGTCATGCTGAGCTTGTCGAAGCATCTCTACCTCAGAAGTAATCTCAATCGGCTCAACTAAGCGGTAGAGATGCTTCGACAAGCTCAGCATGACCGTCTTAACCAGCTCATAATGCGCGTTTCACCATCAGCATGACCGGCTAGAAAATCAGACTTAATATAATGGGCCACATCACCGGATTTAAGGAATTTAAGCGCGAGCTGCCCTCCAAAACTGCCCCGCAGGAGAGGGTTGGGCACAGCCGCGAATTTGTGGGCACCTACTCGGAACCGCAGCTCAACCAGCAGGCGGCGCGGTGCATGAATTGCGGCATTCCGTTCTGCCACTCGGGCTGCCCGCTGGGCAACATCATCCCCGAGTTCAACGACGCGGTGTATGAGCAGGACTGGGAGGAAGCGTACCGCATTCTGGCTTCTACCAACAATTTCCCGGAGTTTACGGGCCGCATATGCCCGGCGCCGTGCGAGTCGGCCTGTGTGCTGGGCATCAACAGCTCGCCGGTGGCCATTGAGGAAATCGAGAAGCACATCATTGAAACCGCCTTTGCCAAAGGCTACGTGCGCCCCAGCGCGCCGCTGCTGAAATCGGGCAAAACGGTGGCCGTGGTGGGTTCGGGCCCCTCGGGACTGGCCGCCGCGGCGCAGCTGGCCAAGGCCGGCCACTCCGTCACGGTATTCGAGCGCCACGACCGGCCCGGCGGCCTGTTGCGCTACGGCATCCCCGATTTCAAGCTTGATAAAGGCGTCATCGACCGGCGCATCAAGCTGCTGGAAGAAGACGGTATTGTGTTTCGCTGCAATACCGAAATCGGCCGCGACCTGTCGGGCCAGGAGCTGACCAGCACCTTCGACGCCGTGGTATTGGCCGGTGGGGCCAGCATTCCGCGCGACCTCAAGGTGCCGGGCCGCGACCTGCCCGGCATTCACTTCGCCATGGACTACCTCACCCAGCACAACCGCCGGGTGAGCGAGCTGGAGCTGGCCGACGAGCCCATTGTAGCCCACGGCGAGCACGTGGTGGTCATCGGCGGGGGCGACACCGGCTCCGACTGCGTGGGCACTGCCAACCGCCAGGGCGCCGCCTCGGTTACGCAGTTTGAGCTGCTGGCCCAGCCGCCCAAGGAGCGCACCGAGCACATGCCCTGGCCCAACTACCCGATGGTGCTCAAAGTCACGTCTTCGCACGAAGAAGGCTGCCAGCGCTATTGGGGCGTCAACACCAAGGCGTTTCTCGGCAACGACGATGGGAAGCTCCAGGCCCTGCTCGTGAACGAAGTAACCTGGGAAACCGACGTGATGGGCCGGCCCATGCGCTTCGAGGAAGTACCCAACTCTGAACGCGAAATCCCCTGCCAACGCGTGCTGCTGGCTATGGGCTTCACGGGCCCGCGCACCGCCGGCCTGCTGGCCGAGCTTGGCGTTGAGCTGGACGAGCGCGGCAACGTGCGCGCCACCGAAAAGACCTACCAAACCAACCTGCCCAACGTATTTGCGGCCGGCGACATGCGCCGCGGCCAATCCCTGGTAGTATGGGCCATTTCCGAAGGCCGCGAAGCCGCCCGCCAGGTAGACATGTTCCTAACGGGCAAAACGTCGCTGCCCAGCAAGAATGCAGTGGGAATGTTTGCGTGAGGGAAAATACACGACGAGCGTAGCGGCCGGAACCTCACCCCCGGCCCCTCTCCATCAGAGAGGGGAGCCACGGCGGCGCGCCTGTCATTGCGAGGAGGCACGACGAAGCAATCCGTCCTGTTCTCAGCGACTAGCTTAATAATGTAACAAGCCCCGGCTCTGGTATGAGTCGGGGCTTTTTAACTAAAGGGCGTTATCACTTCTCGGGGCTGGTCGCAGGGAGAGGAAAGATTGCCGCGCTGCGCTCGCAATGACAGAACCGCGTCAGGCTCCCCTCTCTGATGGAGAGGGGCCGGGGGTGAGGTTCCGAACGCGAGGTTCCGCTCCGCCCTACAAACCGAAATTTCCCGCCTCCAGCCCCCTACCCTATCGCCTTCTGCACCCAGGGCTTCAGCCCAGGCACGCGGGCCAGGCGCACAGCGGCATTCACCAGCCACGGCTTGGTGCTGAGGAAGCGCATGAGACGGTAGCTTTTGGCTAGCTTCTTCCCGATTTTCTCGGCTACCTGGGCGTCATAGCTGGCCAGGTGCCCGGCACTGAAATCTTGCTTTGCGAAGCACGCTGCGGCCTGCACGGCGGCCAGCATGCCGCTCTGTATAGCCGTGTCGATGCCGTGGCCCTGCAGCGGGTCAATCAGCGAAGCAGCGTCGCCGCACAGCATAAACCGCTCGCCGCTGATGGGCCGCACCCGCCCGCCACCCAGCGGCAGCCCGAAGCCCACTGTGGGCCCCAGCTGCCGGGCTTCGGCGAAGCGGCCAGCCAGGGCGGGGTGCGTGGTGAGCAGGCGCTGCAGGGTTTCTTTCAGGTCTACTTTGTGTTCGGCCACTACTTCGGCCAGCATGCCCAGGCCCACGTTGTAGCGCCCCTGGCCCACGGGAAACAGCCAGCAGTAGCCGGCTAGGTAATCGCGGGTGAGGAAAAACTCAGTGGTGCCGCTCTCGGCGCCGGCAATGTTTTCGAAGTAGGCGCGCACCCCCACGCAGTGGTGGGCCCGGGCCAGGCGCGGTTCCGGCAGCAGCTTGCGGCCCACCACGGAGTTGGCCCCGTCACAGCCTATCACCAACTGGCAGGTGATTTCGGGGCCTTGCGTGGGCAGCAGGCGCACGTGGTCCAGCTCAATTTGCAGTCCTTTCAGGCTGGTGCTTTCGAGTACGGTGGTGGCCGGGGCGTGCGTGCGCACCAGGGCCATCAGGGCATCATCGAAGGTTTCGCGGGGGCAGTTGAAGCTGGGAAGCTTCCATTGCAGGACCAGGCTGTCGCCGTTGGGGGCCACGAGCTTGGACTGGCGCACGGCATCCAGCGGCTGGAGCTGCCACAGACTGTTGGCAAAGGAGGGGTCGAGCTGCCGCAGGGCTTTGAGGGCATGGCCGGGAATGGCATCGCCGCACACCTTGTCGCGGGGAAACTGGGATTTGTCGAGCAAGGCCACGCGCAGGCCGCTGTGGCGCAAACCCAGGGCACACGCCGCGCCAGCCGGGCCCGCGCCGATGATAGCAACGTCGTAGTCGAAAATGGGTGGGGTGGGCACGGCTTCAAAGGTAGCGGGGAGTGCGGGCTACCTTCTGCAAGAACTATTGCCGATGATGAGGATTTGACTGTAATTGGCTCGCAGCACCTTGTCCACGCCTCTTGTCATGCCAGAGCGCAGCGAAGCATCTTCTCATAGTTGAACGATTGGTTCTGACCTGATAAGATGCTTCGCTGCGCTCTGCATGACAGACGTTACTCAGCATGACAGCCGATTGGTAAATTCCTGCACAGCTCAACTGCCAACAACTCACTAAACACCCGCCCGGTCTTTCAAAACCTGCTTAATATTAAACCCCGGCATTGCGAAACCCTTGCGCACTAATCAGGGTACACAAATCCTGGGCAGTATGCCGCGCAGGCTGCTGGCCGGAGTAGTGCATTTTTGTTGACCTGCTGTTTTTCTCTTCGCATTGAGCACAACTCCTACTTCCCTTATTCCGGCCAACGACGTATCCCGCTTGGCAGCCCTCGAACGCTACCAACTGCTGGACGCCCGCAGCGAAAAAGTACTCGATGAACTGGTGGCAGCCGCCGCGAAGTTGTTTCGGGTATCCAACGCCATGCTTTCCATCGTGGAAGAAGATAAGGTGCTGATAAAAGCTCCCTACAATTTACCCGTTCCCCTGGAGCGTATTCCCCGGGAGCAAAGCCTGTGCTCGGCCACCATCCTGCAGGAGGACACAGCCGTATTTGAGGACCTGGACCAGGCCAGTGCGCCCGGCATCGACATTTCGCTGGTTCAGCAGCTGGGCTTGCATTTCTACGCTGGCCACAACCTGCGCACCCCGGACGGCTACAATATTGGCTCGCTGTGCCTTTACGACGGCCCGCCCCGGGAATTCACCCTCGTCGAACGGACCTTACTCGGCAGCCTGGCTGGCCTAGTAATGCGCCTGCTCGAGCTTCGCCGTGAGTTGGGCGCCCACGCCGACTCCACGGCCATGCTCTGGGAAGCAGTGTACCGGGCCCTGGGCCAGCAGTTGGCCCGACTCACGGCTTTGGTCGAACGGGTGGCACCAGCGGGCAGCCCAGCCAACCTCACCCCCGCCGTGGCCCAGGAAGCCGGCGACATTGTAGGCATCATCGACCAGTTTGTGGCCGCTACCTTGCGGCGTACTTAAGCCAGGCTGTGCGCGGAGGCGCTGTACTTTTGCAGGGTTTCTGTGTTTGTAGCATTATGGTTGAAGAAAACAAGGTGAAAACGCTGGCCCTGCTCGGCGCTACGGGCTCGATTGGGACGCAGGCGCTGGAGGTGGTGCGCCAGCAGCCGGGCCGGTTCCGCGTGGCGGTGCTCAGCGCCCAGCGGCAGTGGGAGCTGCTGGCGCAGCAGGCCCGGGAGTTTCGGCCCGCCGTGGTCGTGATTGGCGACGACAGCTTCTACCAGCCGCTTAAAGCCGCCTTGGCCCAGCAGCCCGAAACCCAGGTACTGGCCGGCGCGGCCGCCCTGGCCGAAGTAGTAACCCGGCCCGAAATCGACATTGTGCTCACGGCCCTGGTGGGCTACGCCGGGCTGCTGCCCACGGTGGCGGCCATCCGGGCCGGCAAAGACATTGCGCTGGCCAACAAGGAAACCCTTGTAGTTGCTGGTGAGCTGATTACCGGCCTCGTGAAGCAGCACAACGTGCGCCTGCTGCCCGTCGATTCTGAGCATTCGGCCATCTTCCAGTGCCTGGTGGGCGAGGCGCAGAATCCCATCGAGAAAATCATCCTCACGGCCTCTGGCGGGCCGTTCCGTGGCCGTTCGGCCCAGCAGATGGAGGCCGTCACGAAGGCCCAGGCCCTGAAGCACCCCAACTGGGACATGGGCGCCAAAATCACCATCGACTCGGCCTCGCTCATGAACAAGGGCCTCGAGGTGATTGAGGCCAAGTGGCTGTTTGGCCTCACCAACGAGCAAATTGATGTGGTGGTGCACCCGCAAAGTATCGTGCACTCGCTGGTGCAGTTCCAGGACGGCTCACTGAAGGCCCAGTTGGGCCTGCCCGACATGAAACTGCCCATTCAGTACGCGTTGGGCTACCCGCAGCGGCTGGCCAACACCTTCCCGCGCTTTTCCTTTCTCGACTACCCCACCCTCACCTTCGAGGCGCCCGACCGCGCGGCCTTCCCCAACCTGGAACTGGCCTTCGGAGCCATGCGCCGGGGCGGCAACGCGCCGTGTGTGCTCAACGCGGCCAATGAAGTGGCCGTGGCGGCTTTTTTGCGCGAGCAGGTGGGCTTCCGGCAGATGTCGGACCTGGTAGCGGGGTGCCTGGCGCGGGTTTCGTACCTTGCAGAGCCGCTACTGGCCGACCTGGTGGCCACCGACGCGGAAACGCGCCGGGTAGCGGAAGCACTACTGTAAAAAACTATTGTCATGCTGACGCAGGAAGCATCTTATCACGGCTGCCTGCATCAGAGTTAGTAACCCCCCCGGCGCAGACGTGATAAGATTCTTCGCTGCGCTCAGAATGACATAACAATTCCCTTGGAAATTCTCACCATGATTGGCCAGCTGCTGCTGGCCCTGTCGCTGCTTGTTGGCTTGCACGAATTCGGCCATTTCGCCTTCGCCAAGCTCTTTAAAATTCGGGTCGATAAATTCTACATCTTCTTCGACTTCCTGTTTCCTATGCCTGGGGTGATGAATTTTGCCCTGCTGAAAAAGAAAGTGGGCGAGACGGAGTACGGCATTGGCTGGTTTCCGCTGGGCGGCTACGTGCAGATTCACGGCATGATAGACGAAACCCAGGACGCCTCGGCCCTGGCCGGCCCCCCGCAGCCCGACGAGTTTCGGGGCAAGCCGGCCTGGCAGCGCCTGCTGGTCATGCTCGGCGGCATCATCATGAACGTCATCACCGGCATCGTGATTTTCGCGGCCATGACGTTTCACTACGGCGACGTGTTTCTGCCCGCCTCGGAGGCGCGCTTCGGCGTGCTGCCCAACGGGCTGGGCCGCGAAATCGGCTTCCGTACCGGCGACAAAATCGTCAAAATTAACGGCCGCCCCTTCACCGAATTCGACGACGTGTACAAGCCCGACGTCATTCTCGGCAACAACTCCTTCTACACCGTGGACCGGGGCGGGCAGCTGGTGGACATCAACATCCCCAACAACTTCCTCGACAAGTTCGCCAAGCAAAGCGCCGACAGCCTGCTGGTGCGCCCCCGCGAAACCTTCGCCGTGGAGCGCGTGGTACCTGGTGGGGCCGCTGCCAAAGCGGGCCTGAAGGCCGGCGACCAGATTACCACTGTGGGTGGCCGCCCCGTGCAGTTCTTCGACGAGCTGCAGGCGGCACTGCTGGCCAACAAAGGCAAGAAAACCGAAGTAATTGTGCAGCGCAACGGCCAAACCATCCCCCTGGCCATTGACGTGAGCGAGTCGGGCCGCATCGGGTTCGAGCGCAAGTCGACGTTGCACCTGGGCACGCGCCACTACACGCTGGCCGAGTCTATCCCGCAGGGCGTGAACAAGGCGTTTGGCGTGATTGGCTTGCAAGCCCGCGCGTTCGGCAAAATCCTGCGCCGCGAAGCCTCGGCGTCGGAGAGCTTGGGCGGCCCCGTGGAAATTGCCCAGCAGTTCGGCGGCATTTGGGAGTGGCAGCACTTCTGGGGCCTGGCCGCGGGCCTGAGCATGGTACTGGCCTTCATGAACCTGCTGCCCATTCCGGCACTAGATGGCGGCCACGTGGTGTTCCTGCTCTACGAAATGATTCTGCGCCGCAAGCCGTCCGACAAGTTTTTGGAAGGCGCGCAGCGGGTCGGCACGGTTCTTATTCTGATGCTGATGGCTTACGTCATCATCCTCAAGCCCCTGCTGAAGGCCATTTCGTAGTTTACGGGTGGTCAGCAGCGGGCAGCTTGGCTCAGTTTTAGCTCAACCCGACCACCTGCTTCCGACTACAACCATCTGCTATGCGCCTGCTTTCCCCTTTTGCCGTGCTGCTCGTGCTGCTCCCCCTCATGGGAGCCGGTTGGGCCTTGCACGCCTACCATACCACCCTCACCGAGCTGCGGTACAACGCCGCGAAAAAGCAGTTGGAGCTGTCAGTAAAGGTGTTTACCGACGACTTTGAAAAGGCGCTTTCCGAAGGGCAGCCCGCCCACGTAAACCTGAGCGACCCCGGCCCCCGCCCGCTCGCGCTGGCCTCGGCCTACGTGCAGCGCACCCTGAAATTCAGCACCGCCGCCGGGGCCCCGCTCCCGCTGCAAGTGCTGGGCATGCAGGCCGAAAAAGACGGGTATTGGCTGTATTGCAAAGTGCCGCTGCCGGGACCCGTGCCCAGCGTGCAGTTGCGCCAGGCCATGCTGCTCGACGTATTCGGCGACCAAATGAACATCGTGAACATCGAAGCCGGCGACAAAAAGCAAAGCGCCCTCTTCCGCGCCGGCCACGAGCAGGAATTGCTCACTTGGTAAAGCTCCAGCGGAGCGGCATATCGGTAGCATCTACCTAAACCATAATTGCAAAAGCCCCCGCAGGGCGACACTCGTCTGGCGAGTGTCGCCCTGCGGGGGCTTTGTTATTCGCATTTTGCCTTTACTACCAACATGCCGCTCCGCGGAGCTGGGTGCTGTAGTCAGCCGCCGATTTATTGAGCTATTGCCTCCCGCAAAAACTGGCAAAACGGAACCATAGCCCGAAACACCTCCAGCACGTGCGCCCGAAAATCTTCGTGGTTGAGCACGTCGCCATCAGGCATCTGGTGGGTTGCGGTGAAGCTCTTGTGCTTTAGTAGCTCAATTTCGGGGTGGTCGACTGAGTAGGCGGCAGGGGACTTCTTGAGCTTGTCACCGCTCATGCCGCCGAAATAGCGCTGAAAATCGGGCGCAGCGAGCAGGGCTTTCAGCGTATCGGCGTTGTAGTCTATCTCCTGGCGGATAGCGGCCAGCTGGGTTTTGTCGGGCTGGTAGAGGCCGCCGCCGAGCAGGGTGCTGCCGTTGGGGCCGAGCTGTATGTAGTAGCCGGGCGCCTCCACTTCCTTGCCCGCGCTGGCGGTGAAATACACCGAGAAATGCGTTTTGTAGGGGTCCTTGTTTTTGCTGAAGCGCACGTCGCGGTAGATGCGAAAGATGCTTTTGCGGCCTTCGGGCCCCGCCAGCGCCGGGTCGAGTTGAGCTAACTCCCGGGCCCAGAGTTCGGCATCTTCTACAAACTGCTCGCGCAGCTGGTCATAAGTGGCCTTGCGCTCCTGAAACCAGGCCCGGTCGTTGTGCTTGGCCAGGCCGCTGAGGAAGACAAAGAGGGGTTTGAGTTGCATAGAAAAGGGAATGCAGAACGAAAAGACTCCCCTCCTTACCAAGGAGGGGATGTTTCAGCGCTAGCTGAAACGGGGGTGGTTGTGGCGTTGAGCTAACCTGTTGGGCTAGAATCGTTCGCTCATCGTTCAACGAATCCAACCACCCCAGCCGGCGCTGCGCGGCAACGTCCCCTCCTTATCCAAGGAGGGGAGTTTTTTGTTTAATCCTCGTCCTCCTCTTCCGCCTCTTTGGGCTTGGCCTCGCGCACGGCGGCGCTGCGCCGGGGCGCGGGCATGCGGCTGTGCTCGCCGCGTACGGCCTGCCAGATGTTCTCATTGAAAGCCAGGTCGGGAGCGGCGTCTTCGCCGCTGAGGTCAAACTTGAGGGAGCGGCGGGCGGGACCGTTGAAAGCGGTGTTTCGGACGTCGAGCGGGGTGGTGGCTGGCCTCAGGCTGTAGGGCGCAAAATTGGGCTTGGCCGTGAAGCAGGCCCAGAGTGGCAGGGCGGCGGCATCGTACTGGCTCATGGGCGGCAGCCCCAAAATCAGCTCCAGGGTGCGGAGCATGCCGGAGGTGGTGTAGGCGGTGTGCACCACGGCGTGGCGGCGCACGTAGGGGCCCACCAGGTAGGCCGTCGAGCGGTGAGCGTCGATGTGGTCGGGGCCGTTTTGGGCATCGTCTTCCACTATCATTACCACCGATTCTTTCCAAACCTTACTCTTCGACAGGTGCTCGATGAGCCGGCCCAGGGCCAGGTCGTTGTCGGCAGCGTAGGATAAGGGGTTGAGCTGGCCCTTGCGGGCGCCGTAGGTGTGGTCGTTGGGCAGGCGAATGATGCTCAGGTTGGGTAGCTCATTGGCGGCCACCAGCCGGTCGAAGTCCTGCTCCCACACCTTCTCGCGGTCCACGTCCTTCACATCGAGGTCGAAACCGGCGTAGCCCTCGCAAAAGTGGCCCACCAAAGACGGCACGCTGGCTTTGCCTTTGTATATAAACTCGCCGTAGGAGCGGTAGCTGCGGCCGGCGCGCTTGCAGTAATCCCACAGGAAGCCGTCTTTGGGCTCGGCTACTTCGCCGCGGTTGCCCTCAAAGTCGTAGCTGCCGCCCCGGCCGCCGTAGTTGCCGGGCCAGGTTTTTTCCACGAAGTCGGTGGCGTAGGCGGCGGTGCTCCAGTTGTGGCCGTCGGCGCTTACTTCGGCATCGACGTAAAAATTATCCAGCAGCACAAAGTCCCGGGTTAGGGCGTGGTGGTTGGGCGTCACTTTCTCGGGAAACAAACACAGGCTCACGTCGCCGTTGCCGGCCGGCACATCGCCGAGCACCTGGTCGTAGGTGCGGTTTTCCTTGATGATGTAGAAGACGTGCTTCATGGGCGAAGCATCGCCCACGTGCTGGGGCACGGGGCTGCCGGCGGGCACTGCGGGCGAGGCTTCGCGCGCTTTGGTGAACGGTGTGTTGGCGTATACCTGGGCCGAGTAGGTGGCCAGTGCTGTGGCATCGGGCAGTGGCAGGCGCAGTAGCGAGCTGCCCAGGAGCCCCCCGATGTAGCCCGCGCCTTTTTCGCCTTCGTCGCGCACGGGGTTGGGGCCGTTGGGATTAGCCTTCGAAATGCTGCCTTTGCCGTTGACTACCAGCAGCTGCGCGCCCGCTACCCGCACCGCCGTGGGGTACCAGCCGGTGGGCAAAAAGCCCAGGGGCTTACTCGCCGCCGGGTCGCGCACGTCGAACACGGCCAGGCAGTTGTTGTCGGCGTTGGCGATGAACAGCTGGGTGTCGTCGCCGTTCAGGGTCACGCCGTCGGGCGTGCTGCCGGCGGGCGAAGCCGGAAACAGGGCCGTGTTCAGGGTTTCGGTCACGCGGCCCAGGCGGGTGTCGATGATGGAAACCGAGTTGCTGTTGGCATTGGCCACAAAGAGGCGGCGGCCGTCGCGGGTCAGCGCCATGTCGTTGGGGTGGCTTTCTACCGGAATAGTGGGCAGCAGTTGTTGCCGGGCAATGTCGTACACCGCCACCGCGTGGCCGCCCCACAGGCTGATGTAAAGCCGCGCGCCATCGGGGCTGAGCAAGGCGCCGTAGGCTTCGGCGGGCAGCTTGAGGGTGCGCAGAATCTGGCGCGTTTTCAGGTCGAAGGTGTAGAGCGAGTTGTCTTCGCGCGTCACGGCGTAAAGCACGTTGCGGGGGCCGTCCACGGCCACGCCCGCCACGCCGATTTTCTGCTTGGGCCATTTGGTGCCCAGCACCAGGGCGCTGTCCGGGCGCAGCTTCTGGCCCTCTACCCGAAAGCAGTGCACGCGGTTGTGCTGCCCGCCCGAGGCGTACACCGTGCGGCCATCGGGAGCGAAGGCGAGGCCCGCCCAGGCCGCGGGCACTACCTGCGTATCCAGCAGCTGGCCGGTGGCCGCGTCGAGCAATTGCACGGAGTTCTGGCCCCAGCCGGCGTTCACCACGGCGGCCAGGCGGCCGTCGGGACTAAGTTGCAGGTTCAGGGGCAAGTCGCCCAGGGCCGTGGCCGTGCCCGCGGGGCTCAGCTTCCAGCCATTGGGCAGCTGGGTTTGGCTGGTGCCGGCAATGGGACCGGGCAGCACGCCGGGCGCCTCGGGCGCGGGCTTGGTGCTGGGACTCCCCGTGCAGCTCCAAAACGCCAGCAGCGGCAGGAGCGGGATAAATAGCCGGAATCGGGAGCTGGAAAGCATAGGCAGGCGACGGCGGGAACACAGGCCCCGCTGCACAGCACGAAGGTAGCCAGCAAGCCGGGCAGCAGCTCAATTGCGGAGCTTATCCAGCCGCATCAGCCTTTTATTGAGCCTAACGAAATAGGGAAAGCTGAATGTCGTTGTAGGCACATCTCCCTTCCTTCCGGCTGGTTTTATGTTGCGTCGACTGTCGTGCTGCGTATTGGTGGCGCTGCCCATTTACCAATTGTTAGCTCAATCCTGCACCACTTCCACCGACAGCATGGCCCACGCTCATTCGCTCGCCTTTTGGCAGCAGCAACTGCAGTTTCCGCGGGTGAGGGCTGCGCAGGCCATGGCCGGGCCCGCCGTGGCCCACCGCCTGCGCTCCCACTCCCTCGATGCCCAGCGGCTGGAAATCTTCTTCCGCCTCATCAAAACGCACCGCGAACTCGAGGTTTGGGCCCGCAACCAGGGCACCGGCCCGTTTGAGCTGCTGCACTGCTACCCGCTGGCCGCTACCTCCGGCAGCCTCGGCCCAAAGCGCCGCGCCGGTGATTACCAGGTGCCCGAAGGCTTTTACGAAATCGACCGCTTCAATCCCAAGAGCAACTACCACCTTTCGCTGGGCCTGAACTACCCCAACGCCGCCGACCGCGCCCTGGGCGAGCCCGAGCCCGGCGGCGATATTTTCATCCACGGCGGCGAAGTCACGGTGGGCTGCCTGCCCATCACCGACGCCGGCATTGAGGAAGTGTACCTGCTGGCCATCATGGCGCGGGCAGCCGGCCAGGCGGTAATTCCGGTGCACATTTTCCCGTTTGCCATGACGGAAATTGAGCTGGCCAGGCACCTGGCCAGCCCGCACCAGGCCTTTTGGCGGAGGCTGATGCCGGGCTACGCGTATTTTGAAAAGCACCACGAGCCAGCTCCACCAGCCCAACTAGCCGCAGCCGGGCACTAGCCCAGGTTGGGCCTCTAATAGGCACCGGCCCCGCCCAAGTTGAGCTAGGCGCTAACTTGCCGCGGTGCCGCGCTTTCTTCTGCTTTTTCTGGCTCTGGTGGCCTTGTTCAACCTCAGCCGCGTGCTCCGCGAGCCCCGCCCCGACGCCGACCGGCCCATGGATTTCCGCACCTGCTACGTGGGCCAGGCCGTGCTGCGCACCGGCGCCAATCCCTACCACGATGTCACCCTCAAGCAGGGCTGGCAGCGCATCATCCAGAAAGAGAATATCCAGAGCCGCACCCAGCCCGGCCTGCCCAACCTGCCTTTTCTGTATCCGCCGTGGGCTGCCGCGCTCTTTGGCCTCACGGTGGGCCGGCTGCCGTATGCGCTGGCGTGGCCGCTGTGGGGCACCATGGCGCTTATGAGCTTGGTGCTGGTGGCGCGGCTGTGGCAGGCCCTGCTGCAGGCTGAAACTGGGCAAACGGTTGCGTGGTGGCAGTTTCTAATAGTGGCGCTAGCCTTGAAAGGCACTGTACCCGCCCTGCTCACGGGCCAGCCCACTTTTGTGGCGCTGGCGCTGGGCGTGGGTGCGTTGGCGGTAGGGTGCTTATCGAGCCCAGGCTTTTCAGCTCAACTTTCGCCCTCAGCTGGTTCGAACACAACTGGAATCGAACTTTCTCCCGCACCTGCCTGGGCCCCTGTGGTGGCGGGCGTGCTGCTGGGCCTCGCCGCTTTTAAGGTGACGCTGCTCCTGCCTTTTGCCGCCTGGTTTTTATGGAAGAAGCAGTGGCTGGCTCTGGCCGTGGCAGCGGCCGTAGTGGCGCTGCTTAGCGCCGTGGCCTGGCATTGGGCAGCATTTCCGGCCAACTTGCTGCCCACCTACCAGCACCTGCTGGCCCAGGTGCTGGCCCAATCCTTCGACCCCTCCGACCCGGACTATCCGCTCACCCAAGGCATGACCTTGCGCCTGGAACTGGGCAACGTGCTGGAGTGGCTGCGGCCGGGCAGCAGCGCCTGGCACCTCCTGCTCCACGGGGCGCTGTGGGTAGCGACGGGGCTGCGGCTGGTGTGGCTCCGGCAGCAGGGCCGGCCGCTGGCCGACTGGTACGTTTTCCTGGTACTGAGCACGCTGACGCTCCTGACCACCTACCATTTGTACTACGACGCGGTGCTGCTGTTGCCGCTGCTGGCGTTTGGGCTTCGGCTCGCCACGCGGTGGAAGTGGCTGTTGCTGATACTGCTGCTCCCGCTGCTGCTGCCGCTCAACGGGCTGGCCCTGGCGCTGGGCAACCCCGCGGGGCTGCACGTGGTGTATTTTCTGATGCCGCTGGCGCTGCTGGGGGTGGTGGTCTTACTGCTGGCCCGGCCGGAATGGCGCCGGCAGTAGGCAGTTGAGCTACCACTTTTAAGGCATACACCAGTCGGCACGATTTTTTCGTTTAGCTCCACCACAACCCGATTCTTCACCTTATGAAACGTCTTTTTCTCGTCTTATTGCCGTTGCTGGTTTCGGTGGCGGCCCGCGCCCAGCGGCCCACCGACATCTGGTACTTCGGCCAGCAGGCCGGCCTCACCTTCGCCGATGGCACGCCCAAGCCCCTCGGCGATGGCAAGATGAGCACCTACGAAGGCTGTGCCGTGGCCACCAGCGCCCGCGGCGAACTGCTGTTCTACACCAACGGCGAAACCGTGTGGAACCGCAAGCACCAGCCCATGCCCAACGGCCACAAGCTGATGGGCAGCGGCAGCAGCACCCAATCGGCCCTCATCGTGCCTGACCCCGGCTCGGGCAACGTGTTCTACATTTTCACGGTGGCGCCGCAGGGCACGCCCAACGGCCTGCGCTACTCCATCGTGGACATGACCCGCGACAACGGCTACGGCGACCTGCCGCGCCTTAACCTGCTCCTCATCCAGCCCGTGGCCGAAAAGCTGGCCGCCGTGCGTCACGCCAACGGCCGCGACACCTGGGTGGTGGCCCACCGCTGGAATTCCAACGCCTTCGTGTCGTACCTCGTCACGGCCGATGGGGTGGCCGCCAAGCCCATTATGAGCAACGTGGGCAGCATGAACGCCGGCCCCGGCCGCAACGCCATCGGCGCCCTCAAATTCTCGCCCGATGGCCGCCACCTGGCCGCCGCCCTGTGGCGCGAAACCAACAAATTTGAGATCTACGACTTCGACCGCAGCACCGGCAAGGTGAGCAACCCCACCAGCTTCGGCCCCTTTGCCGAGGCCTACGGCGTGGAGTTTTCGCCCGATGGCACCAAGCTCTACGGCACCTGCAACGGCGTGGGCGGCGGCCAAACCGAAATCTGGCAGTTCGACCTCAAGACAAAAGCCAAAACCCTGGTCGGCAAGTCGGCCAACCGTAAAATCGGCGCCCTGCAGCGCGGCCCCGACGGCCGCATCTACGTGGCCCGCGAAGACAACCCCAACCTCGGCGTTATTCAGCAGCCCAACGCCCTGGGCAAGGACTGCCAATACGTGGACGAGGGCGTGAAACTGGGCGGCCGCCGCAGCAAGCTTGGGCTGCCAGGCTTTGTAGTGGTGCCGTAATTAGGGAGGAAGAAAGAGCAAAAAAACTCCCCTCCTTACCAAGGAGGGGACGCTGGCGCGAAGCGCCAGCTGGGGTGGTTGCGGGCGTTGAACGTCTAGCGCTGGAACCGTTCAGGCATCGTTCAACGAATCCAACCACCCCAGCTCAACTTGGCAGTTGAGCGTCCCCTCCTTATCCAAGGAGGGGAGTTTTTGTTCTCACGTCCCCGGTTCCTACTCCTTATTCCCAATCTTAAACCGCAGGAAACCCAGCGCCACGGAGTAGTAAGGCGACTTTTCGTTGGTGTAGCCCAGCACGTCGCGCGAGCTGATGCCCGCTTCCCAGGAGAGCGTTACCAGCGTGAGGCCCAGCGGCAGGCTGGTGCCGTAGCCCGCGCCGCCGCTCACGCCGGTGCTCAGGCGCAGCCAGTGGGTGGGCCTGTAATCGAGGCCCAGGCCGAGGAAAGGCGAGGTGAGGTTGCCGGCCACCTTTTTCAGTGGAGCAGTGAAATCCACACCCGCTTCAAACAAGCTGCTGATGCGGATGCCGGCGCCCAGGCGCACCTTGGCGGGCAGCGAGGCGGTGCGCTTCTGCTCGGCCTGGTAAGTGAAAAAGTTGCTTTGGTTGGCGTCGAATTGGTTGACGATTTCGGTCAGTACATCGTAGGTCTGCAGGCTGGTGGAGGTGGGGCGCTGCAGCTTCTGGTCGGTGGCCGTGACCACGTTGCCGGTCCAAGTCATCGTGCCCAGGTCAGTAACCGAGGCGCCCAGGCGGATGATTTTGCCTACTTCGGCGGCCAGGCCCAGGTCGTAGCCATGGCCGTGGCCCACGGGGTGCAGCCCCGAGCCGGTTTCGGCATTGAACTGGGGGCTGCTGGCCAGGGTGCCGTAGTCGACGTTGAAAATGGGCGACAGCGCCGAGTAGGCTGATAAGTTGCCGCCTTCCACCTGAATATCGGCAATGCCAATGCCCTGAATGTAGCGGTAGCCCGCCCCGGCCGAAAGCTTCAGGCCGGGCTGGTCGAGCACCAGCATGCCGTAGGAAATGTTGTATTCGCTGGTCCAGGCCAGCTGAATGGCCGTGCCGTCCAGAAAGGTCGACAGCGGCGGGGGCGGCAGCGTGGGGGTGCCCGTCGGGGTGGTGGGGTAGTACGGCTGCACGCTGGCCGCGTCCTTGCCGTTGATGATGACGTCTGCGGCATTGTGGTTGAGGGCCAGGTGGGAGCTCACCCGCTGGCGGTTGCTGAAGGCCAGGCCACCCAAGCCGTTGGGCAGGCTGATGGCAAAGCCCAGCGTGGTAGCGTCAACGTTAAAGTTCAGGGCGTTGGCGCCCTCGAAGCCCTTCACGAGCTCGGCCCTTTCGGCGGGACCAATGGCCTGGTTGCTGTCGAAGAGAATGTGCTTGAACAGTGTTTTGCTGAGCGAGCGGGAAGCCAGCCCCGCCCCTACTTCCCCGATGGTGAAGGCCACCGTCGATTCGCTGTTGCGGCCCAGGTTGGCGGGGTTGATGCCGATGGCCTGGTAGTCCTGCGCAAAGGTGTTGATGACGCCTCCTCGGCCGGTGGCCGTGAAATTGCTGAGCTCATTTTGGGCCTGCACGGCCGCGGGCAGGGCCAGCAAGGCAGCCAGCGGCAGGAAACGTAAGGAAAGGCGCATACAGAAAAGGAGTGTCGGGTTTAGCTTGCGGCCGGAAAAACGCCCTTTTTAAGACGGCAAGCGTTTATCCGGCCGCAAGCTAACGCCCCACCTCAATATTTTGCCCCCCAAACGCCTTTCCGCCACCGAGTACGCCGAGGGCATCCTGGCCGGCAACCGCACGGTGCTGGGCCGCGCCATCACGCTGGCCGAGAGCACCTTGCCCACCGACCAAGCCCTGACCCAGGACGTGCTGCAAGCCGTGCTGCCCCATACCGGGCGCTGCCTGCGGGTGGGCATCACGGGGGTACCGGGTGTAGGCAAAAGCACCTTTATTGAGGCGTTGGGCCGGTATTTGGTGGAAACACTGGGCAAAAAGCTGGCGGTGCTGGCCGTAGACCCCAGCAGCCAGCGCGGCGGCGGCAGCATCCTAGGCGATAAAACCCGGATGCCGTGGCTGGCGGCGCACCCGGCGGCGTTCATTCGCCCCTCCCCGGCCGGCGGCAGCTTGGGCGGCGTGGCCCGCGCCACCCGCGAGGCGCTGCTGCTCTGCGAAGCGGCGGGGCACGACGTCATTTTTGTGGAAACCGTGGGCGTGGGCCAGTCCGAAACCACTGTGCACGGCATGGTCGATTTCTTTCTGCTGCTGCTGCTGGCCGGCGCCGGCGACGAGCTTCAGGGCCTCAAGCGCGGCATCATGGAAATGGCCGACGCCGTGTGCATCACCAAGGCCGACCACGGCAACGAGCAGGCCGCCCGCCGCGCCCGCGTCGACTACCAGAACGCGCTGCACCTGTTTCCACCTGCGCCCTCGGGCCAGCCCCAGCCGGTGCTGCTCACATCGGCCGTGAGCGGCACTGGGCTGGCCGAAGTGTGGGAAGCCATTGAGCACTACGCAGCGGCCACCCGGCAAAGCGGGTACTTCCAGCAGCGGCGGCAGCAGCAGCAGCTCCAGTGGCTGCATCAAAGCATTGTGCAGGAGCTGGAAATGCGGTTTTATGCCGATGGCGCCGTGCGCGCCCGCCTCCCGGCCATCAAACAAGCCGTGGCCGCCGGACGGTTGACACCGTTCGCAGCGGCTACGGAACTGCTGGGGCTAGCCGGGGGCGTTACAAAGACGCCGTAGCCAGCCCGTTCTCTACGCGGTGCGAGGTCGATTCGCGCACGGCAATGGTAGTGGTGCCCGGCGCTTTGGTGTCTACCTGCACGTTGTAGCGGTAGCGGTCGCGGCCCACGCGCAGCAGCACGGCATACTTCCCACTGGGCAGGTTATTGAATTTCAAAAGGGTGCCGTAAGCGGGCTCCTTGTGGGTTTCGCGCAGTATCCAGCGGCCATTTTCAAGTTGCACCACTCCCAAAACGGCCGGCTTTTTGGTCGAGTTGTAGAAGCGCACCCGCAGGCTTTCGCCATCGGGCTGGGTCACGGTTACCGGCTGGGTGCCTTGGGCCAGTGCTGGACCGGCGATGCCAGTGCCGGCCAGAGCCAGCAGCCCCAGCAATGCGGGGCGCAGGGCCTGGGCCGGAGCCAAAGAACGAGAGGTAGCAGTTGCGGGAGCATTGAACGAGGTTTTCATGATTTGCAGAAAAAAAGGTGGGTGATAAATGAGTTGAGCTGAATGACTGTAACTCCCCTGGCGAGGCCGGCGCAAGACAAATGCTCATGTCCGGTTTTGAGCATCTGCCGCCCAGGGGCATTAGGGTAAATTCCAACCACGTGCCAATTTTATAACCACCTATTAATCTTAATCTTACAGCCAAAAACAGCTTATCCAATTCTGACAAATCCGTTCGATAACGGGCAAGTGTCCGGTTGCGAACATGCCCCGCGAGAGAACTACAGTAAAACATGGAATGATGCCAGCTTCCCAATGGAATTGCTATCTAGAGGCCGCCCTGATTCCGGAGCTTCGGCAGCGCCGGCAGTTTCGTGGCCGGCTGTGACGCCGTCGGGGTGGAGACTTTACCCGTCGGGGCTACCTTTATCGGCATCTTTCGAAATATTTTAATTTTTCTGAATGTTCCTTTCTACTTCGCCGCGCTACTCCCGCTTGGCCCCCCTACTTGGCCTGCTCACTTTTGCCTCCTTCACGGCCCGGGCCCAAACCGACGCGGTTCGGCGCTGGCAGCACCTGGATTTAAAGACCGATGGCGTGCCCGGCATCAGCGCCGACCGGGCGTACCGGGAGCTGCTCGCGGGCCGCAAGCGCACGCCGGTGCTGGTGGCCGTTCTGGACTCGGGCATCGACTCCACTCACCAGGACCTGAAGCCCATTCTGTGGCGCAAGCCCACCGAAGTACCCGGCAACGGCGTGGACGAGGACAAGAACGGCTACGTGGACGACGTGCGCGGCTGGAACTTCCTGGGCGGCAAAGACGGGCAGAATATTGCGGTGGAAACCCTGGAGCAAACCCGGATTTATGCCCGGTACCGGGCGCAGTTTGAGGGCAAGAAGCGCAAGTCGCTGGCACCCGCCGACCAGGCGCTGTTTGATGTGTACGAGTTGGCCAAGGCTGCTTACCAGAAGGACCTGGCTCATGAAAAAGAGCAGCTGACAAAGCTGGCAGAGGCTTTTGCCAGCAACACGGTCTCATTTGGGCGCGTGAAGCAGGCGCTGAACGCGGCCGTGCTCGACACGGCCCTGCTGCGACAGGCGGCGCAGTCGCGGCCCGATGTGCCGAGTGCGGGTTCGCTGCTGGCGTTTCTGCGGCGCAATGGCTACGGCAGCACCGACGAGGCACTCAAGAGCCTGAACGAGGCCGTGACCCACTCGCGCGACCGGGTGGAGAAAAGCCTCAATGCGGAGTACAACCCGCGCCCCCTGGTGGGCGACGATGTGGCCAACCTGAGCGAAACCGGCTACGGCAATCCGGATTCGCAGGGGCCGAATGCCACCCACGGCACGCACTGCGCGGGCATCATTGCCGGGGTGCGCGGCAACCAGCTCGGCGCCGACGGCGTGGCCGAAGCGGTGCGCATCATGAGCGTGCGCTCGACCCCCAGCGGCGACGAGCGCGACAAGGACGTGGCCAACGCCATTCGCTACGCCGTGGACAACGGGGCCCAAATCATCAGCATGAGCTTTGGGAAAGACTTTTCGCCCGACAAGGCGGCCGTGGACGCGGCCATGCAGTACGCCGACCAGAAAGGTGTGCTGCTGGTGCACGCCGCCGGCAACAGCAGCCGCGACACCGACACGGGGCTAAACTTCCCCTCGGCGCGCTACCTCAGCGGGCAGGACATCCCGAACCAGATATCGGTGGGCGCCAGCAGCCGGCTCAATACTCCGGCGCTGGCCGCCGAGTTTTCCAACTATGGCAAGCAAACGGTGGACGTGTTTGCGCCCGGGGTCGACATTTATTCCTCTACGCCGGGTAATACCTACTCCACGTTTAGCGGCACGAGCATGGCGGCCCCGGTGGTGGCGGGCGTGGCGGCGGTGCTCAAGTCGCTCTACCCGCAGCTCACGCCGCAGCAGCTCAAGCAGATTATCCTGCAATCGGCGGTGCCCTACCACACAAAGGTGAACAAGCCGGGCACCAAGAAGCTGGTGGATTTCGCGTCGCTGTCGAAAACCGGCGGCATCGTGAACCTCTACGAAGCCGTGAAGCTGGCCGACCAGCAAATGGCGGTGAAGTAAGCAACCGGGCCGGTGAGCGCAGCGCGAAGGGCATTTCCAGCTCTTCGCGCTGCGCCCACCGGCTCCACTGCGTTAGCCGCGCCGGGGCCGCAGGGCGAGGTAGTCGAGGTAGTACAGCACCTTCACCGACACGTTGTTGTTGTGCGGCGTGTTGATGGTGTTGTTCAGGTTATCGAAGTACAAGGGCGTGGCCTCGTTGGCTTCCAGAAAAGAGGCGCTGGCGTTTTTCCACACGATGCTCACCTGCGAGCCGGGAGCAAACCACCAGGAGTAGCCCGCGTCCACGTTGAAGGCATTGAAGGTGTTGTCGCGGTTGCGCTGGTACTCCACGGGGGTTTCCAGGCCGTCGGGGTGCAGGCGCGAGAAGTCGCGGTAGTGCACGTTGCTCACGTAGTGGCGCAGGCGGATGTTGAACGACATGCGGTTGGTGAAGGTGTAGGTCGCCGTGGCCGTATTCGTGACCGTACGCACATTGCGCCGGCCCATCAAAACATCCTGGCCGAAGGCATTGAGCAGCGGCACATCCTGGGGCTGGCTGCTGCTGAGGCCGCCGGCGTAGCCGATTTGATTACGCCGCAGCTCGTAGCTGGCACTATAAACAAAGCTCAAGTGGTTGCTGGCCCGGTAGCGCGGGCTCAGCACCAGGCCGAAAGTATTGCGGCCGGTGCGGTCGCCGTCGGCCACGAAGAAGCGGGCGCCGTAGTTGATGTCGTAAGCCACTTTCTTGCGGTAGTCGGACGAGACGAAGCCGTTCCAGCTAAAGTTGGTCGGTTTGCGCAAGTAGTAGGTGCCAATGGGCGAGCGGCGCGGGTCGAAGTAGTCGCGCGAGAGCGGCTGGGCATCCAGGTTGATGCCCGTAGTCAGAAAGCTTTTGGTGAACGTGGTATTGCCGCCCAGGAAAAAGGCCACCCCTTGGTAGCGCCGAGGCGTTTGTAGCAGCGAATAGCTGATGCTGGCGTAGGTGCTCAGCTTGTTTACCTTCCAGAAGGGCTTGTAGATGTTGTAGTTGGCGTTCACCGACTGGTCGATGGTGTTGTTGCTGAACAGCAGGCCCAGGTCGTTGGGGTTGTAGGTATTGGACTCGATGCCGTGGTCGACACTCCAGGTGAAGTTGCCACTGATTTTGCCAAAATTCACGTAGTACTTGTAGCCGTCTTGGTCCGAGATGTTCTTGTCGGAGAGGAAGGCCTTGCCCCGGCGGTTGGAGTACACCACCTGACCGTTGACGGCGTAGCGGTTGGCCTTGTTGGCGAAGCGAAACAGCCCACCGGTCACGTTGGCGTCGTAGGTGGAGCCGGCCCGCGTCACGTTGGTGTTGATGAGGCTGACGTAGGAGTTGTTCTTGAGGCTCTGGTCGAGCACCACGATGTTGTAGTTGGTGAACGGCTGGGTGAGCACGTCGCGCCGGGCGCCGGTGGTGCTGTCTTGCACGGTGGCGAACACGTCGTTGCTCAGGGCGTTGAACACGCCAATGCCCAGGCCCTTGCTGGTGCGGCCCGATACTTTGGTGGCGTTCAGGAGGCGCGTGATGCCGGGGTTTTGCACCACAAACTCGCCCTTGCTTCGGCTGCCGTCGGCCTGGCGCTCGCCGGTGTGCAGCTGGCTTGCTACCTCCCCAAAGCCGATGGGCGTGGCGCCCACCCGGCGCGAGTAGAACAAGCCGCCTTTGTTGAACAGCTCGGTGCCCTCGGTGAAAAAGCCCCGGTTTTCATTGTATTGCACTTCAAAGGGCGAGAGGTTGAGCACCTGGTTGTCGCTCTGCACCTGCCCAAAGTCCGGCACCAGCGTAGCATCGAGCGTGAAGCTTTCGTTGATGCCCCACTTGATGTCGGCCCCGCCGTTGAAGCTGGTGGTGGCGTTTTTCTTGCCCTGCTCGTTGAAGGGGTAGTGGTTGACGTAGGCCGACACGTAGGGCGTGAGCGAGAGGCGCAGCGGCGGCTGCAGGTCCCGCAGGCCCGTGAGCAGGCCCCACTGGTTCACGAAGCCGTCGACCTGGGGCTTCACCTCGTTCCAGAAGAATTTCTGGCGGCTGGCGCGGCGTTGGCGGCCAAAGTTTATGCCCCACACCTGCTCTTTGGCCTTGCTGAAGCGAATGGCGGAGTACGGAATCCGAATTTCGGCCACCCAATCGTTGCCTTGCAGCGTGGTGCGGGAGTCCCACACCGCGTTCCAGTTGCCGTCTTCGCCGTTGGCCGGCGACTGGCGGGCATCCACCTGCACGCCGCCGGACGTCAGCAGGAATTGGTAGCCGTTCTGGTGGTCGTTGTACGTGTCGATAAACACCCCAAACCAGTCGGAATTGCCGATGTTGTCGCGGGCGCTGAGCTCGCGCAGCACCGAGTCCGGCGACACGTCGTGCATGATGGCTCCTACGTAGATGGCCGCGTCGTCGTAGAGCACGCGCACTTCGGTGGGGTTCTTTTCCAGGCGCCCCGGCGTGGGCTCCAGCTCATAAAACTGCGTGGCCACGGGAGCTGTCTGCCACACCGCGTCATCGAGCGTGCCGTCGAGTTTGGGCGGGGTCGTGATGCGGATGGCCTGGAGTTGGCGCTTGGCCGCGGGCTTGGCTGCATCGGCCGCGGCCGACGGCACGGCGGGGGCTTGCTGCCCCTGGGCCACGCTTACAAAAATCCCGAACCAACAAACCAGTAAAAAACGAACCATAAAGTATAGCCTCCAGATAATAGCCTTGGCGTAGGCCCATAGATGAGCACAAAGGTCCGATAGTTGCTTTTAGGAGCCTAATTTTTAAAGAGAATTAGCAGAACTGTAAAGCAAAAAAGCCGGCCCTCCGCCAAGGAGAACCGGCTTTTGCAGCCTGAGCTGGTTTTAGTTAATCAAGCGAAACATTCACGTTGAAATTCTGGCCCGGGCCTTCGTGGCCCACCAGCTTGCGGTACTTGGTGGCCAGCTCTTCCGACTGGCGCTTGCCGTTCACCGTCAGCCCCGAGTCGTTGAGCTGGAGCTGAAAGTTCTTGTCGTCCTGGCCTATCAGGCCGTCTTTGCGGAGCTCGTCTCGCAGCGTGCGCGTGTCGACGCTGGGCGCGCGCGGCGGCCGCGGCGGAGCCGGCACCTCCGACATGCTGGGTGCCGCCGGGGCGGCCGGGGCCATAATGCCGCTGGCCGGACGGGGCGGGCGCGGCGGCTTCGGGGGCCGCGGCGGGGGCGGCATGTCGTTGACGTCGCCGCTCCGGCCCATCAGAATGGAGCTGTTGGCCGTGACTTTGTGGCCGCTGGCTTTTTCGTACAGTTTGCGGTACTTGTCCAGCACTGGCTTGGGCTGCACTTTGTCGTCGATGCGCAGCTCGTTGTTCTTAAACTCAAACTGGAAGTTGTTGCGGTCCTTGATGAGGCCGTCTTTCAGCAGCTCGTTCACGATGGCCTCTTCGGCGCCATTGCGGCGTTCCTCCGTGCGGATGCGCTCCTCGCGGCGCTCGTCCTGGGTTTCCCGGATGCGCTCCCGAATCTCTTCTTTGCGAGCTTGCACTTCTTCTTGGCGGGCCTGCACTTCTTCCTGGCGGGCGCGCACCTCGTCTTTCCGGGCGCGCAGTTCCGCGTTGCGTTCCTGCCGGTCTTCATCACTCAGCACGAATACCTCGCCGCGGCCCCCGCCCGGCACCACCGTCGCGCCGTTGAAGCGCATGGTGCGCGGGGAGCTGTCGAGGCGCTTGAGCTGGCTTTGCACGTCTTTCAGGCGGGCATCGATGCGCTTGCGCTGTTCCGAAGACAGGTTTTTCACGCTAGCAGCTTCGCGCAGGGCCCGCTCGGCGGCGCGCAGGGCGCTGCGGGTCTCGGCCACATTGGGGCCGGGGCCCACCATGGCCGCGCCGGGCGACTGCAGCCGGTACGTTCTGTTCAGCTCCTCCAGTTGGCGGTACGTACCCGGTGCGGCCGGCGAGAGCCGACGCAGCTCGTTGAGCCCGCCCGGGGTAATTCCGCGGTAAACCCGGGGCATGGCTTCCGGCGCGGGCATCGGCATGGGCATAGAATACACCCGCGGCAATGTGCGCAGGTATGTAGTCCCGCCCCCACCGCTGCCGCCGCGGTATACAAAGGCCTCGGCCCGGGGAGCATAGCTGGGGTCTACCTGGATGACCTCATACTGCCGGTCGTCGCCTTTTTTGTCCTTGATTTTAATCTTGCGCTTGCCTTTGCCGTTGTCAGCGTCGGTGTCCACGTGTTGGCCGTTTACCACCAGGTCGGTCACGCGGCCCTTCTTGTCTTTGGTGATGACCACCGTGCCGGGAGTGCCGGGGAAGGCGCGCGGCGCCATGTTGCGGCGGTCTACGATAACGCGGCGGCCGTCGCGCTGGCGCGCCAGCCGGCGCCGGGCGGCGCGGCCCCTTAAGAGGAGCGTATCCTGAGCCGGCACCAGGGTTTCGGCCTCAGGCGTTGCGCTTGCTGCTGTCGAGGTGCGCGTTTCGTCGCCGGTTGTGGCTCCATCGGTAGCTGCTCGCTCTATGGTCTTGGCCGTTCCCGCGGCCGATTTTAGGTTATCATCGGCTCTGGTAGCCGCCGGGGCCGGAGCCGTGCCCCCGCCCTGCCAGTTGAAGGCCGCAAGTTTGCCCGGTGTTAAGGCCGGCTGCGCAAAGGGACCGGCAAAGGCCACGCTGCTGCCTAGCAGCCCCAGGCCGCCCAGCACCAGGGCGCCAGCCAGTATGCCTTCGGCCATGGTAGGGGCTGCGGGGCGGCGCTGCACCAAGCGGCGCACCCGGCTCAACAAAGCGCCCCGCTTGCCGATAGCAGCCAGCGCCAGCCGCGGCGTGGCGGGCACCATGGCGCTTTGGCTCCACTCGGCCAGGGCCGTGAGGGCGCGGGCCAGGCGCAGGGAGTCGCCGCCGCAGAGGGCCGTGGCGGTGTCGTCGCAGCAGTTTTCGCGCTCGGTGCGCACGCAGCTGGCCACAAACCACACCGCCGGATGGTAAAAGAACAGCACTTCGGCCACCGTTTGTAGCAGGTTCACGAGGTAGTCGCGGCGCAGCACGTGGGCCAGCTCGTGGGCCAGAATCGCCTCCAGGCTAGCCGGCGAAAGGCCCGCCACCACCCCCAACGGCAGCAAAATCACAGGCCGCAAATGGCCCACCACCACCGGTACCTGCACCAAGGCCGATTCCAGCAGGACCACGGGCTGACGCACGCCGCTTCGTTGAGCCAAAGCCGCCAGCCGGTCCTGCCACATTGGGCTCAGGGGCCGCACGCGGTAGCGCCGCAGCCGCTGCACATACAGCAGGCCGCCGAGCATGCGCAGGCTCATGGCCAGCAGGCCGAGCAGCCACATCAGCACCAGCAGCGGCAGGTGGTGGTCGAAATACCGCAGCCCCGTGGCGAGCCAGCCGGGCGCTGCCGGCCGGGCCTCAGAGGCTACGCTGGCAGCAAGCGCGGCAGTTGGTTTCGCCGATTGTGGCTCCACGCCGGCTACCGTCACGGGCGTTGCCGCTTTAGAAACGTGCGCATCGGCCGATGCTAGGGCCACTGGCAGCTGCTTCTCTACGGGGGCGGCTTTCACGGTTTTGAAGGAGCCCGCAGGCAGAATCGCGTCTGTGCTAGCATCCGAGTTGAAATACAGCCCAAACGTGATGCCGGCCAGGGCCACCACCACGCCCAGCGCCCCGGCCGAAGCCACGTAGCGCACCTCGGCGCGCTGGCGCCGCAGCAGCAGCAAGGCCCCGGCCAGCACGGCCGCCACCAGCGCCCCCTGCCACAGCGAGTGCAGCAACGTCCAACCCAGGGCCCGCGTCAGCGCGGGCGAAACGAAGTTATCAAGCGTTGTCATCGTCGTCGGCAGTTGAGGTGGAATTTTGGATTTCAATGTCGTTGAGCAGGCGGCGGATTTGCGCCAGCTCGTCGGCCGAGGTCTGGCGGCTTCCCAGGGCCTGCATCACCAGCTTCAGGGCCGAGCCGCCGAAGGTGGCGTCTACGAACTTGTCGAGGAGCAGGCCCTGGGTTTCCTGCTCGCGCACGGCTGCCCGGTACACGTGGCTGCGGTCGGCATCGTCGCGCCGCACCAGGCCTTTATCCAGCATGAGCTGCAATATCTTGAGCGTGGTGGTGTAGCCCACCTCCGCTTGCCGACGCTGGCTCAGGTTGTCGTTAATGGCGCGCACAGTGGCGGGCCCGTGCTGCCAGAGCACGTGTAGGATTTCCAATTCGGAGTCCGTAGGTTTGGGGGGCGGTGCTTTGCTCATGCTGGGGAAACGTGAGGTTACTACGAATTATTTCGTAGGATACAGCAAAGATGCTACGAAAGCCTTCGTAGTTGCAATAGCTATCTACGAAATTATTCGTACTACACCCCAATGACTTGGTTATCAAGGGATAATTTTTTTTCATGGAGGCAGAGAGAAGTCCGCTCGCTAAATTCCAGGTGGCATACTTTGGCCGCGTTGACCATTATCTCGGCTGGCACGATGGCTACACGGCCGATTCTGACTGTCTGGATGCGCTTACCTCCCTTGAGCGCCAGCAGGCCGAGGCTGACTTAATGGATAGGCTGCGCAAAGGCACTGCTGACCCTCGGGCTGTTCTCGGCTTGGGCCACTTGCGCAGTGAAGAAGCACTGCCCCTGCTGCACCGCTGCCTACGCCAAAGCGGATTTGCTATCTATGCACTGGAGGCCATTGCCAAAATCAACCCAGCCGGATTGTACCAATCAGACTTGGCCGCTTTGCTCGCGCCTACAACTGATGCGTATGTGTTGATAAACTTGCTGGTGGGCTTGCAGCATTACTATACCCTAGGCCAGCTGATTCCACTTGTCGTGCACCGCATCTTTGCCCTGGTAGCCCACCCTTCCGATTACTTGGTACGCTACCATGCTTTGCACGCGTTGCGGCGGCTCTACCAATTACGTCCATCTGAGCAAGAGCAAAGCATAGACCGTGCAGTCAACGTCCACGATAAAGTTTTCAAGCTAATTACCCAGAAGAAAGCCCCGGGTGCTTACCGAAAAGCGCAGCACCTGCTGCAGGCTGAAATAGCGGCAATTTCCGCTTACTAGCTCCTCAAGCTGCGCTTGCGCCGCCGTGCCAGCGTCACGCGGGCCCGGTGGCAGATGCCGCCCAGCGGCGGGTTAAACTTGCTGACGTTGATTTTCACCTTCCGCACATGGGGCAGTTCGGCCATGATGCGGTCGAGCACCCGGTGGGCTACGTGCTCCAGCAGCCGGGCCGGCGCGAGCATCTCCTCGGCCACGAGGCGGTAGAGCACTTCGTAGTTCACGGTCTGCTGCAGCTTGTCGGAGGCGCCGGCGGCCAGCAGGTCGGTGCTGATGTACAGGTCCACGCCGTACTTGTTTCCAATTTTCTGCTCCTCGTCGTAGTAGCCGTGGAACGCGAAAAACTCCATGCCTTCAAGTGCGATTTGGCCCATGCTGTTTTCTTCGATACTGATGTGTGATATGCTGGCCGATGCTTGCGCGGTAGCGAGGGCAAAGGTCGTCGCATAAAAAAGAAAGCCTACCAATGCGGTAGGCTTTCCCAAGAATCGGCTTTGAAACCGCAGGCTAGATTTCGTCAAAAAATGACTTCTCCGTTACCGCGGCTTCCACTGGAGCTGGGGTTGCGGCCGCGGCCGCCTTTTCCATGCCCGGGTGCATTGGGGGCGTGGGCTGGGGTATTTCGGGGCGGTCGGGGCCCACCGGACGAATTTCGGGCTGCGTGGGCTCTACGTTGGGAGCGCCTGGGTGCGGCACCCGGGCGGGGCCGGGCGGGTCGATGTGGGGCGCGGGCGCGATGCCGGGGTTTTCGGCCGGCGCGCCGGGCCGCTCAATATCGGGATGGGGCGGCGAGTTGGGGTCGGGCTGCTGGCCGGGCTTGGGGTTGTAGGCCTGGGGCTGCGCAGCCTCTGCTTTGGGCTGAGATGGGGCAGCCGAGGTGGCTGGCTGCGAAGCAGAACGCCCGGCATCGAAGGAAGCCGGCGCGGCGGCCACGGCAGCAGCAGGCGACATGGCGGAGGAAGAAGTAACCTGCATGGGTGTGGTGGGCTCGGGGGTGGGTTCGGTGCCCGGTTCTTTCGGGCGCTCTACCTGTACGCGGGCCGCGCGCGAAAGGATGGCCGCCGCGCTGCCCTTGGGCCGGTTGCGGGCCTTCTCCACTTTGTCCAGGGCATCGGAAGCCAGGTTGTGCAGGTCGCGCACCAGGCCGTCGAGCTGCTGCTCCAGGCGCTGGCATTCCTGGCCCAGGCCGGTTACTTCGCGCTGCATGTCGGCCACGGTTTTGTCGGCTTGCTGGTAGGCTTCGTCCACTATGCTGCGGGCGCGCAGGCGGGCGTCGTTCAGGAGGTGCTCGGCTTGCAGCTGGGCTTCGCGGATGCGCAAATCGGCGTCGCGCTGGGCTTGCTCCGTGATGCTATTGCCGGTGTCTTCGGCCGTTTTGAGGGTGCGGTAGAGGCTGCTTTCCACTTCGCGCATCTTCTGCACGTCCTGCTGCGCGTGCTCGAGCTTCAGGCGTAGCTCGCGGTTTTCATCGCCCAGCCGCTCCCACTGCTGCGAAATCGTGTTCAGAAATGCTTGCACCTCGTCTTTATCAACCCCACGGAAGGATTTTTCAAACGTTTTCTGGCGGATATCGAGGGCGGTTATCTTCATAGAAGCGGTTAGCTTTTAGCCGGTGGCTATTAGCTGTTTGGATTAATAAACTAAAGGTAATTCAGGCGAAAGCAGCTACCGCCAACAGCTAAAAGCTAGCGGCTTGCACCTCCCATACGGCTAAGCTGCGGTCGTCGCTACACGAAACTAGCCGGTTTTCGGCGCCCAGCCAAACCAGCCGGTTCACGGAAGTGCCGTGCCCGGCCGAGCGGGCCCGGTCGAGCACGCGCAGCAGGGTCATGCTGGCCGCATCCCAGAGCTTAATGCTCTTATCGAGGCTGCAGGAGGCCATATACCGGCCATCGGGGCTAAAAGCCAGGTGGTTGATGGTGTACATGTGGGCCGGCACGGTGCCGGCCAGGGCGTAGTCGTCGGCCACGTTCCAGGTGCGGATTTGGGCATCGC
This sequence comes from Hymenobacter plasmatis, assembly GCF_020711255.1. Lineage (GTDB taxonomy): Bacteria > Bacteroidota > Bacteroidia > Cytophagales > Hymenobacteraceae > Hymenobacter. The sequence continues at coordinate 163,404 of NZ_JAJFAW010000007.1, read as the reverse complement.
GGCCGGCTGTGAGCAGGCGCGACCCATCCGGAGAATAGGCGACTGAAAAAACCGAATTCGTGCTTTCGCCCAGGGTAAACTTGGTTTCCAGCGAATCCAGGTCCAGAATGCGGGTGAGGGCATCGGAGCTGCCCACGGCCAGCTCGCCGCGCTCTTCGTGCAGGGCGAGGGTGCGCAGGCTTTTGTTGGCGAGGCGCAGGAGTTTTACCAGCCGGAAATCGGGCACCGTCAGCACGGCCAGCGTGCCGTCGCCCAGGCCCACGTACAGCCGCTGCCGGCTCTCCGAAAACACAATCTCGAAGATGGCAACCGGCGGCAGGGCCGTGGCGTGGGCCAGCTGCCGTTGAGCTAAATCGATGGCCTGAATGCCTTGGAAATTGTGCCCCAGCACTAGCAGATTGGCCGCCGGCAAGTGGCGCAGGGCATACACCGAGTTTTGGACGCGGGCCAGCAATTCGCCGTCGTGGGCCGGGTTGGCGGCGTCCCAGCCCACCACCATGCCGTCGGCGCTACCCGAATACACGGTGCCGCCCGAGCCCCCGGTGAGGGCGTAGACCGCGTCGCGGTGGCCGGCCAGGGTGGCAATCTTCGTAACGGTGGGGCGGAATAGTTCGGACATACGGGCGCCGCAAAGGTAGCTTCGGCCTAATTTGTAAGCAGTCAGCACTCGGCTCCGTGGTGCCCTCGCTCCGGTGCCCGGCTCTGGCTGCCCTCTACCAGTTCCCTAAGCATGCCGCTTCACTCCTTTCAGCGCCTCTCCCCTACCGCGGTGCTGGGCCTTTGGCAACTCACCGAAACCCCGGCGGAGCTTTGGCTCAATTTGCCGCAGCCCGACTCCTACCAGCCCCTGGTGCCCGCCACCGCCGATGCCACCCGCCTGGCCCAGTGGCTGGCCGGCCGGGTACTGGCCCACTGCCTCATTGCGGAGCTAGTGGCCGAGCCGCCCACCGACCTGGTGGTGCACAACGACGCCACCGGCCGCCCCTGGCTGGCCGGCGATGCCCGCGATTTAAGTCTATCGCTGTCGCATTCTGGCACGTGGGTGGCGGCGGTGCTGGCCCGCGGCGGCCGCGCCGGCGTGGATGTGGAAATGGTGCGCGACAAAGCCCATCGGCTGGCCAGCAAGTTTTTGAACGCCGAAGAGTGGGCCGATGCCCAGGCTACTACCCAAGCGGCACCAGACACGGCCAGTGCTCACTACACCCTGCTCTGGAGCGCCAAGGAGACCTTGTACAAGCTGGCAGCCCAGCGCGGCATTATCTTTAAAACGCAGCTGCTGCTCAGTTCTTTTGCGCCGCAGGAATCCGGCGAAATCCCGGCTACGTTGGTATTGCCCGACGCCAATACGCGGCACTGCATTTGCTATTCTCAGCCGTCGCCCGGCTACGTTCTTACGTATTGCCACCAACCGGCTCTGTAGCCCCCGGCGCTTCCTCCCGTATGCCTTACCTTGCCGCCATGTCCTTTCGCCGAATTACTATCCTCGCCGCCGTGGCCCTGCTTGCCATCACCTTGGCCGTGGGCACCGCCCGCGCCCAAACCGGCAGCCCCATCGCCGACTTCACCCTCAAAACTGCCTCCAACGCCGACGTGGCCCTGAAAAGCTATGCCGGCAACAAAGCCGTGGTGGTGGTATTTCTGAACCCCGCCTGCGCCTTCTCACGCCTCTACCAGGAGCGGCTGGCCTCGCTCAGCAGCGCCTACCGGGCCAAGGGCGTGGAGTTTTTGTTTATCAACGTGCCCATCAACCTCGACGCGCCCGGCACGGCCGCCCCCGGCGAAGTGGAGCTGCCCACCCTCACCGACCCCAGCCAGCAAGTGAGCAACCTGCTCGGCGTGACCAAAACCGCCGAAGCCGTGGTGCTGGAGCCCAACTCGGGTGGCTTCATCGTCCGCTACCGCGGCGCTATCGACGACAATCCCCAGGTAGCCAGCAATGTGCAGCAGCACTACCTCAAGCAAGTACTCGACAACGTGCTGGCTGGCCGCCCCGCCGGTGTGGCTGAACGGCGCGCCGCCGGCTGCTTGATTAAGCGGTAACGTTTGTCATTGCGCGGAGGCACGACATTCCGCGCATCAAGCGGCGTCAATCCGTCCTGGTCTCAGCGACAAACCTAATAATGTGAAAAGCTCCGGTACTGCGCAGTAACGGGGCTTTTTCTGTAAAAGGCTTTGTCACTTCTTAAGGTTGGCCGCAGCGAAAGGACGGATTGCCGCGCTGCGCTCGCAATGACAGAACCGCCCTGTAGTGGTCCCGTGGCCTGCCCGCTACTCCAGAATACTCAGCAGCACGGCCACCTCCGCGGCTTTCATGGGCTCCTGCAGCTTCTCGAAGCTCATTTGCAGGTTGCGCAGGGCGCGGCGCACAATGTCCAGATTTGAGCAGGGCTCAAAGAACATGGGGTTGGAGGAAATATTGAGCTGGCTTACGTAGTGCTCGATATCGGTGCGCGAGAGCACGAGGCCGCGGTTGTAACAGTTGATGTAAAACGGCTCGGCGCCCGGCAGCTCGGGGCGGAAGGTGAGCACGAACAGGTTGGGCAGGTTCACGCCGAACACCGGCAGGTGCAGCCGTTGGGCTACCAGTAGATAAATCACGCAGAGCGTGAGCGGGTTGCCGCGCTTGGTTTCAATCACGCGCTGCAGCATGGAGTTGGCCGGCGAGTGGAAATGCTGGGTGTTGGCTGCGAACTTGTGCACCCGAAACATGACGTAGTTCAGGGTCTGCACCTGGTCGGCGGGGTGCATTTCGGGGCGCAGAGCTGTCCACACCTCGAAGCGGAGCTGCTCGATGGCCCGGTTCAGGGCCTGCAGGTCGGCATCGGGATACTGATAGGTGTTCAGCAGCCACATGCCCTCCAGTAGGTCGGTGGCGCCGGCTTCGCGCCATACGCGCAGGCGCTGCTGCAAGCCCTCAAACTGCAGGTGGTGAATCAAATCCTCCAGCCGCTGCTGCTGCTGGCCGTCCAGGGTTTCCTCCCACGACTCCTCCAGGAAGGGAATGATGCTTTCCCCCAGGTTCTGGATTTTGTCCTGGATTTGCGGCGCCACTTCCGGGTCGTCGAGCAGCGAGATAAGGGCTTTGATTTCTTTGTTCGTCATCACGGGGGTAGAACGGCACGGCAAATTTACGTCCGGACATCGTTCAATGCCTATTCGGGCATTTTTTCAACACCCGCTTCAGCGAAACAAGTTCGTTTTGGCCAGCTCCAGCAGCTCACCGCCGCGCCCGTCCATCAGGGCCTTCACGGCGTACAGGCTAAAGCCGGCCACCTGCTTGCGGTCGATGCTGGGCGGCATGCTCAGCTCCTGCCGCTTCACCACGGCATCTACCAGCACGGGGCCGTCGTGGGCCAGGGCCTCGCGCAGCACGCCCTCCAGCTGCCCGGGGTCGCTCACGCGGAAGCCGCGCAGGCCGGCGGCTTCGGCCACGGCGCCAAAGTCGGGGTTATCGAGCTCGGTGCCGTATTCCAGAATGCCGGCCGCCTTCATTTCCAGCTCCACAAAGCTCAGGGCCGCGTTGTTGAACACAATGAGCTTGACCGGGATGTTGTGCTGGCGGATGGTGAGCAGCTCGCTCAGCAGCATGGCCACGCCGCCGTCGCCGCACATTGCCACCACTTGCCGGCCGGGCTGGGCCAGCGCCGCCCCGTAGGCCTGCGATACCGCGTTGGCCATGCTGCCGTGTACGAATGAGCCAATGAGGCGCCGCTGGCCGTTCATGTGCAGGTAGCGGGCGGCCCAAATGGTGGGCGTGCCCACGTCGCAGGTAAAAATGGCGTCTTCGCTGGCCAGCTCGTCGAGCAGCCGGGCCACGTGCTGGGGGTGCAGGCTGGTGTCGCCGGGTTCACCGGTGGCCAGCTCGGCGAGGTGGGCTTCATCGTCGGCGTGGCGCTGCTGGGCATCTTCGAGGTGGGCGGCGTCGGTGCGGGGCGCCAGGTGGGGCAGCAGCAGGCGCAGGGTGTCGGCCACAGTACCCACCAGCCCAATTTCAACGCGGGTGCGCCGGCCAATGTGCTCGGGCCGGCTGTCTACCTGCACCACCCGGGCATCGTCGGGGTAAAACTGCCGGTACGGAAAGTCGGTGCCCAGCATCAGCACGGTGTCGGCGTCCAGCAGGGCGTGGTAGCCGGCGGGCATGCCCAGCAGGCCGGTCAGGCCCACGTCGTAGGGATTGTTGGGCTCCACCCATTCTTTGCCCCGCAGGGCGTGCACCACGGGCGCGTGCAGGGCCGCCGCCGTTTGCAGCAGCTCGGCATGCGCGCCGGCACACCCAATGCCGGCCAGAATGGTGACCTTATCGCCGGCGTTGAGCAGGGCCGCCGCCTGCCGGATATCCGCCTCGGCCGGCACCACGGCACTGTTTCGGCCCCAGGTGGGCAGCCGCACTTCGGGCGCGTCGGTTTCGAGGTAGGCCACGTCGCCGGGCAGCACCACCACGGCCACGCCGCGCAGCCCCAGCGCGGCCGCCACGGCGCTTTCGATGGTGCGCACGGCCTGCTCGGGCACTGATATCAGCTCGCAGTAATGGCTGCATTCCCGGAACAGCCGCTCAGGGTGCGTTTCCTGAAAGTAGCCGGTCCCGATTTCCACGTTGGGAATCTGAGCGGCCAAGGCCAGCACCGGCACGCGGCTGCGGTGGCAGTCAAACAAGCCGTTGATGAGGTGGGTGTTGCCCGGCCCGCAGGAGCCGGCGCACACGGCCAGGTCGCCGGTGAGGGCGGCTTCGGCGCCGGCTGCGAAGGCCCCGCCTTCCTCGTGCCGCACGGCCACAAACTCAATGCCCTCGCGGGTGCGGATGGCATCGGTGATGCCGTTGAGCGAGTCGCCCACCACGCCAAACACGCGCCGGACGCCGGCGGCCTGTAGGGTATCGACAATGATTTCGGCTACGGATTTTTTGGACATAACAAGGGGTGCATCGACGTAGAAAGCCAGTGCTTGCTTACGACGGATGCACCCCAGTGTTCAGGCGGTGGAATACTCCTTGCAAAAGGCACTCAGCACAACACCAGCATAGCGTCGCGCCGCTCCTCAAATTCGTCTTTATTGATAATCCGATACTTCAGCATCTTTTCGAGCTGATTCATCTTCACCGATAGGTCCTCAGGGGCGCGTGGTGGGGTCGGGGTCAGTTGAGCTGCGCCGGGTTCCGGCAACTCGCTTCCCCAAAGGGGAAACTGGGCGTATTCGCGGGCCTGCGCTTCCCGGTCCTGCACAAACTGGCGGAGCTCTCGGTGCGCCTTTTTGGGCAGATATGTTATCTTCCGCGTCCGCCGGGCTGTTTTCACCCTCAGCTTTGCCCCCAACCAGCCTTGTTCAAACCGGGTTTCCAGCACGTCTTTCCACTGGTAATCCTCCAGCTCCAGGCTCAGCCCAAAATCCCGAACCCGGCAAAAAATAATGCGCTTGTAGGTGAGCACAACGTAATCGGGAGCCCCATTAAACAGCAGCCGATGCTGGGCCGCCACACACTGCACATCTTCCCCGATAGTGAGAAAGCCGCCCACTTTGCGCATCAGCTTTTCCACGATTCTGGGGTCATGGTTTTCGTTCAGCAGCTTCGAGAACGCACTCATAAAATGGAGGAAATAATATAGGGGGAATAATATTCTTGTCCCACGCAAAAAAGCCTCAGCCAGCCCCTTACCAGCCCAATTGCTGAAAACCTAGGCTGGCCCGCCGATGGAAGCCGGCACTCGGTGTACTTTTAGAAATAACGCCCCCGCAGCGTTGCATAAAAAGGAAGCGGGCCTCGTTGCATAAGGAGGGGCACAAAGGTGAAATTGTGCCTCGTTCAAGGCAAAGGCCAATTATTTCTTTTTATTTGACCTGCAGATTCTACCCTACGCTCTAGTGCCCCACATCTCTCCCCGTCTACACGCCGCCCTGCGCGACGCCGTGGCCGCCCGCTTTGGGCAGCCGCTCCGCTACCCCAGCCACTGCGATGCCCTCGAAGCCGAGCTGCAAAAAGCCGCCCACACCGCCGGCCGCCGGCTAAGCCCCAGCACCTTGCGCCGCTTCTTTGGCCTGGTGGAAAAAGAAGGCGGCTACCACCTGCACACCCTCGACACCCTGGCCCGCTACGCCGGCCATGCCGATTTTGCCTCGTTTGGCCAAGCGATAGCGAGCCTGGTGAAGGCCGCCGACAACACCCCGCCAGCCGGCCTTGCCGATATCCCGGAGCTGCTGGCCATGGAAAATCTGGCCCGCCCCGAGCAGCTGTTGTTGGGCTATTTCCTGGGCCGTGTCACGCGGCCCACCCATCCCCGGGGGCCGGCTGGCCCGCTGGCCCTGCGGCTGGCGGCTCACCCCGCCGGGCAGGAGTTTTTCGTGGAATCATTTGTGGACCTGGCTCACCTAAACGGGGCTTACGGCGAAGTACTGGAGGAATACCTGCAGCACAAGCACACGCCCGAAGCCCAGCTTTTTGGGCATTGCGTCTTGTTTTTGGGTGAGTTTCTGGCTGAAGACGAAGCGGCGTGGCGCCGCCGCCTGCCGCACCTGCTGGCCCTGCCCGTGCCGGCCGACGTGCACGCGTTTCCGCGGGGCCGACGGGCATTTGCCGAACTCATCAGCGCCTGGTTCGATGCCCCCAACCGCCCCGTAGCTCCCGCCCTACTGGCCCGGCTGCAGCAGGAGGCCGCGGCCATGCCCCGCATCCCAACGCCCTCGCCCCGGCTTCCGGCGTTCTACAATCATTTCCCGGGCGGATACTACTTCCACGTAGCCGAAGCGCTTTTCCTCACCGGCCAGTTTGCCCCGCTGCTGGAGTGGCTGGACTTTACCCAGGCCGAACTTCCCGAGTTAGCGCACCTGGAGGCTAACGTGTACAACGAGTTGCTGCGGGCCTTCCGGGCGGTGGCGGAGTTTCGCACGGGCCGCGCCCCGGCCGGCGCTACCAGCATCCAGTCGCTCTTCCACCTGGAAAGCCACATCTGGCTCCTCGACTATTACCAGGTGCATACCTGGCTCGTGGAGCTGCACCTGGCCGCCGGCCCTGCCGCGCCCGAAGTGCCTCAGCTGCTAAAAGAGGTGAAGGAATTTGCCGAGCTGCACCGCATGCCGTTCTTCGAGCGGGTAGCTCAACGGATTGTAGCGGGTTGGCAGTAGGCTTGAGGGGCCCGCTATTCCGGCCTACTGGCGCAAGTTTAGTGCAGCATAACTCGCACCATTTGAGGACTATAAGCCCCAAGCAGGCGGCTTTCGCCATTGCACTCCGAAAGAGCACCAGAATGGAATTTCTCTCATTACTAGAACTCGCATAAGAACTAGAACCCCGAAAACTTCGATCTAATAATCGCATTCAGTTTTTTAGATTCTGGGCTCAGAGTTTCCCATTCACATACCGAACTGTACGTGCATGATTGTCGAACCTGTGCTGAATGCACAACAGCAAGACTTACATATCCCACATAATCTGTGCAGAACATTTTGGGATTTACGGGCTTTTGTATCAGCTTTTTAACCCAGATATACATGCTGTCTTTCTCTGATGCGCTCAGCTCGGCTTTTTCAATCTGTCTATTTGTTGGTATATGCCATTTGCCTCTGCTAGTCAGAGAGTCTCTAAATCTCCAATGCTCAAAAGTTATGGCATTCCCACGTGCTCTTGCAGTAATTGTAGCCCATTCAAAGTGGATAATGAGACTGCCATCAGGCGTTAGTTTATCAAAGCTCACTTCTTGTTGTAACTGCTTTTTCTCTTTGCTACATCCTGTTATCCCAGCTGAGCATAATAGCACGAGGGCGCAAGTGCTAAGTACAATTCTCATAATTTCTGCTTAGCTCAACGCAGTTCAATCACACCTGAATAACACCCACGTTATACGCCTTCTCAATCGGCGCATGGTTTGCAGCTGCAATGCCTTCCGAAATCACCTTACGCGTTTCCAGCGGGTCAATAACGGCATCGACCCAGAGGCGGGCCGCGGCGTAGTAAGGCGATAATTGCTCCTCGTAGCGGGCTTTGATGCGGTCCAAAAGTTCCTTTTCGGCTTCCGGGGTGATGACTTCGCCTTTGGCTTTGAGGGAAGCCACCTGGATTTGCAGCAGCGTATTGGCGGCCGCGGCGCCGCTCATTACGGCGAGTTGGGCGGTGGGCCAGGCCACGATGAGGCGCGGGTCGTAGGCTTTGCCGCACATGGCATAGTTGCCGGCGCCGTAGCTGTTGCCCACGATGACCGTGAACTTGGGCACCACCGAATTGGCCATGGCATTCACCATCTTGGCGCCGTCCTTGATGATGCCGCCCTGCTCGGAGGCCGAGCCCACCATGAAGCCCGACACGTCGTGCAGAAACACCAGAGGGATGCGCTTCTGGTTGCAGTTCATGATGAAGCGTGCGGCTTTGTCGGCCGAGTCGGAGTAGATGACGCCGCCCATCTGCATGCCGGTTTTCTTGCTCTTCACGATTTTGCGCTGGTTGGCCACGATGCCCACCGCCCAACCGTCGATGCGCGCCAGCCCGCAGATGAGCGTCTGGCCATACAGGTCCTTGTAGGGCTCAAACTCCGAGTTATCGACCAGGCGGTTGATGATTTCCATCATGTCGTAGGGCTTCACGCGGTCGGAGGGCAGCAGGCCGTAGATTTCCTGCTCGTCCTGCGCAGGTTTGGCCGGGGCCACGCGGCTGAAGCCGGCCGACGCCTGGCCGCCCATCTTGTCGAAGATGTTGCGGATGTGCTCCAGGCACTCTTCGTCGGTGTCGAACTTGTAGTCGGTCACGCCCGAGATTTCGGAGTGCATGCTGGCGCCGCCCAGCGCCTCGTTGTCGATGGTTTCGCCAATGGCGGATTTCACCAGGTAGGAGCCGGCCAGGAATACCGAGCCGGTCCCGTTCACAATCATGGCCTCGTCGCTCATGATGGGCAGGTAGGCGCCACCGGCCACGCAGGGGCCCATGATGGCCGAAATCTGCACGATGCCCATGCTGCTCATCACCGCGTTGTTGCGGAAAATGCGGCCAAAATGCTCTTTATCGGGAAAAATCTCATCCTGCATGGGCAGGTACACGCCGGCGGAATCGACCAGGTAAATAATCGGCAGCTTGTTTTCGATGCTGATTTCCTGGGCCCGCAGGTTCTTTTTGGCCGTGATGGGGAACCACGCGCCGGCCTTCACGGTGGCGTCGTTCGCTACTACCACGCACTGGCGGCCGGCCACGTAGCCAATCACCACCACCACGCCGCCGCCGGGGCAGCCGCCTTCTTCTTTGTACATGCCCTCGCCCGCAAAAGCGCCGATTTCGACCTGGGCCGCGCCTTTATCCAGCAAGTAGTTGATGCGTTCGCGGGCGGTGAGCTTGCCTTTGGCTTTGTGGGCGGCAATGCGCTTCTCGCCCCCGCCCAGGGCTACTTTTTGAAACTTCTGGTGGAGCTGGAAGCTGAGTTGCTTGAGTTGGTCTTCGTTGCGGTTGAACTCGACGTTCATAAAAAAGCGGGGGTGGGATTTTGGAAGAATGGGCACAAAAAATCCGCCCGAAGGCGGATTTCAAAGGTACGGGCAGGAGCGGGAAGCGTCGCTTCAGCAGCGGCGCGGGGCCACTACTTCAGTGGTGCAAGGGCGGGCGTGGTTTCCACCTTCTTCACTTCCGTGGTGGTGGTTCCGTTGGGCTTCTTGGTGGTTTCCACTTTGTTCTTCTCTTTGCCACCGCCGAATACCGAGAAATGCACGTAGCGCTTCGGGTTGGCCTTGAGGTCCACGAGCAGGTCGTTGGAGCTGGCGGCCGTGGCGTTGAGGTTGTTGTAGAGCAAGGTGTCGTTGAGCAGCTTGCCCATCGAGCCTTTTTTGTCGTTCAGGGCGCGGTTCAGGCTGGCCACGGTAGTTTGGGCTTCGGCCATGGTGGAGTTGAGCCGGCGCAAGGCGGGGCCCACGGGCGCGGCCTTCAACGAATCGGACAGCTGCGAGAAGTTTACGGCAATGCGGTCGAGCTTGCTCGTGGTCTTGTTCAGCGCCGTGCTCATCTGGGCCAGGTTGCGCGTAATCAGATTGATGTTGCGCTGGTTGTCCACAATGAGCTTTTGCAGCGCCTCGGTGGTGCCGCGGGCGCCAAGCAGGGTTTGCTGAATGTTGGTCTGGGCATCGCGGTTCAGGAAGCCGTTGATGTGCGAAAGCGTGGCGCCCACCGTATCCAGCACGGGCAGGGCCTTGGCCTGAAACGCGTCGGTAATGCTGGAAGGGGTCACGGTTCGGATTTCTTCGCCGCCGGTATACACCTTCGAGTTTTTCCCCAGCGTCAGGGTAATTCCTTTGGAGCCAAGCAGCGTGCCGCCCAGGCTAGCCGTGGTGGAGTCGCCCACCACAATATCTTTTTGCAGCTCCAAGGCCACGCGCACGCTATTCCCTTTGTCGGGCTGCAGCTGCATGCTTTTCACCTGGCCCACCTTGATGCCGTTTAGCGCAACCATCGCGCCTACGTTCAGGCCCTCCACCTTGGGATAGGTGGCGTAGTAAGTCTGGTCGGAAGACAAAACGTTGCTGCCGCGCAGAAAATTATAGCCGATAACGAGCGCCGCAATGGCCACAATGGTCAGCAACGCTACTTTTATTTCTTTAGACACGAGGGGGGTAATAATTGGATGGGTGAATGGGGAAGCAGCGGTATTGACCTGAAGGATGGTACGACAGAAAGCAGGAACTGGATTTTTACTGCATTCAATGCGCGCCGTTACGCTTTAGTTCAGGAGCCGCCTTCGAGTTCGCGCTTGTATTCACGGAAGGCCCGATAGATTCCCGCCGCCATATACGACTGATTAGCTTTGTCGTTGAGGTACCGCTCTTCGGAAGGGTTGGTAAGGAAGCCGGATTCGATGAGCACCGAGGGCATGGTCGACTTCCAGAGCACCAGAAAGCCGGCCTGTTTTACGCCGCGGCTGGGCCGGCTCACGCTGGTGCGCAGCTGCCGGTCTACCCGCTGGGCAAAGCGCAGGCTGTTGGTGATGTAGGCCGACTGGAACAGCGAAAACAGAATATGACTCTGGGGTGAGCTGGGGTCGAAACCGTCGTAGCGGGTTTTGTAGTCCTTTTCCTGGAGAATAACTGAGTTTTCGCGTTGGGCTACGCCCAGGTTGGCGGTGGTTTTGTGCAGGCCCATGGTCCACACCTCGGTGCCGTGGCTTTGGCTGGGGCCGGCGTTGCAATGAATGGAGATGAACAGGTCGGCGTGATTGCGGTTGGCAATGGCGGCGCGCTCGTCCAGCTCAATAAACACGTTGGTCTTGCGCGTGTAAATGACCTTTACGTCGGGCATGTTTTCCTGAATCTGGCGGCCCAGGGCCAGCACCAGGTTCAGGGCCACGTCGGCCTCCCGGGCCGAAGCGCCCGCGCAGCCGCGGTCTTTGCCGCCGTGGCCCGCGTCGAGCACCACGGTGCGCAGCCGGTAGCGGTAGGGAGCATTGGGAGAATCGGGGGCCGCGAGCGCAGAATCGGGCGCTACGCGGGTCGAATCGGCCGGCGTCTGGGCCTCCGCTTTCCACTCCCCGCTGCCGGCGCCGAGCACCAGCAGGGCGGCACTGGCCAGGATGACAATAATCCGCACGTTGTTCGTTGAAGGGGCGGTAGCGACCTGCTACCTTTGTATAAGCCCCAAAAGTAAACGAATTAACCGCTACTATACTTTGCCTGTTTGGTTTGGCCTTCATTCTGGAGCCGGGTTTCGGCCATGGCCACGCCACGCAGCCCCCATTGGGGCCCGCGCCAGGCTGCTGGGCCTCTTAATTTTAATGGTGGCTGGTGCGGCCGGCTCCGCCTGGGGCCAGGCCGTGACGCCGCCCAAGCCCACGCCCCAAGCCAAGGCGGCCAAAAAGCGCACGGCCCCCCAAGCCCCGGCGCCTGCTAAGCCCAAGGTGCCCCTGGCCAAGCCCACGCAGCGGCCGGGCAGCGCCCCCACCCCACCGGTGCGCTTCATCTCGCCCGACCCGCGCGACCCGCAAGGCCCGCCCCCGGCCGGCGCCCGCAATACCGGCCAGCCCCGCGTGCCCGGAACCTCGCACAAACCCGTGCCCGACACCCTGGCTCCCGGCGGCGTGCGCAACACCGGCTTGCCGGGCGCCGTGAGCCGCACCGGCGACTCGCTGCAGGTCTCGGGCAAGCCCAAAGGCCAGATTGAAACCACGATAAAGTACGCGGCCAAGGACTCCATCCAGTTCGACGTGACCGGCAAGGTGGCCCGCTTATACAACAAGGCCAGCGTAGACTACGGCGACACTGACCTGAAAGCGGCCGTCATCACGGTGGACTACGGCAAGAACACCATGACGGCCGACGGCAAGCGCGACTCGCTGAACAACAAGCTCGAAGGCCGGCCCGTGCTCAAAGACAAAGGCGGCTTGTACACGGCCAAAAGCATTGCCTACAACTTCAAAACCAAGAAGGCCCGGGTAAGCGAGGCCGTGACCACCCAGGGCGAAGGCTACGTGAGTGCTTCCGTGATTAAGCGCCAGCCCAACGGCGACATTGATGGCTTGATAGGCCGCTACACCACCTGCAACCTCGAGCACCCGCACTTCTACATTCAGGCCAAGCGCATGAAGGTAATTCCGGGCGATAAGGTGGTGACCGGCCCCTTCAACCTCGTGATTGGCGACGTGCCCACGCCGCTGGGCTTCCTGTTCGGCTTCTTCCCCATGCCCACCACCAACCGGGGCTCGGGCGTCATCATCCCCACGTTTGGGCAGGCCGCTGACCGTGGGTACTACCTGAGCAACGGCGGTTACTACTTCGCGCCGAACGACTACATCGGCGTGCGCCTCACCGGCGACGTGTACGCCGGCAACGCCCAGAGCTTCGGCGGCTGGGGCGCCACGTCCGACGTGTCGTACCTGAAGCGCTACACCTTTCAGGGCAATTTCAACCTCCGCTTCTCGACCCGGCCCAGCAACCAGATTCTGACCTCCGACGCCCTGGGCACCGGCCAAGTGTACATCAAGCCCCCAGCGGCCAACTCGTTCTGGATTACCTGGAGCCACACGCCCGTGCCCAAGCCCGGCGGCGGGCGGTTCTCGGCCAGCGTGAACGCCGGCACCAGCAGCTTCAACAAAATCAACAGCCTCGACGCGCGCCGCTACCTGTCCACGCAGTTCAGCTCCAGCATCAGCTACTCCAAGCAGCTGCGCAACCTGCCCATCAACTACGACGTGCGGCTCAGCCAGAGCCAGGGCACCGATGGGTCGATGACCTTTACCCTGCCCGACGTGAGCCTGGGCCTGGCCCGGCAGTACCCGTACCAGTGGTTCGGCATTGAGCCGGGCGCGCATAAGCTGGGCAAAGTCTACGAGCAGTTCACCCTGAGCTACAACCTGACGGCCCGCAACGAAGTGAGCAACATTGTGCCGGCCCGCAGCCTCGCCAACGGGCTGCCCCTGCTGGGCGGCACCACCGTGCCCACCAACATTCCGCTCAACTTTGCTAATGTGGGGAAGGTGCTGCGCAACTCCCGCAACGGCGTGCAGCACAGCTTCGGCATCGGGTTGGGCTCCTACCCCATTGCCCAGCACTTGCAGTTCACGCCATCGCTCAACTACGGCGAGGTCTGGTACGGGCAGCGGCTCAACTACCGCTTCAGCCCCGTGGCCCAGGCCGTGCGCATCGATACCACCTACGGCCTGTACCGCATCAACAACTACTCGGCGTCGGCGAGTTTGAACACCACCTTCTACGGCACCATCAACCGCAAGGGCACCCACAAAATTCAGGCCCTGCGCCACAAGGTCACGCCCAGCCTGAACTACAGCTACGCGCCGGACTTTACCCAGCGCAGCAGCGTATTCCCCCAGCCCGACCTGTACGGACTGCGCAACCAGTTTAACCAGTTGGTGCCCCGCGACCAATTAACGTCCGTGAACGGCCGCAACCCCTACCCGTTCAGCAGCTTCAATAATTTCCTGTACGGCACGCCAGGCGGCAGCAAGCAAAACCAGGTCACGTTCAACCTGCAGAACTCGGTGGAGATGAAGGTGCGCGAGGCCAACGACACCACCGGCACCAACCCCTTCCGCAAGGCCAGCCTGATTGAAGGCCTCGACTTCAGCACCAGCTACAACTTCGCGGCCGATTCACTCAGGCTCCAGCCGGTGGCGGTCAACTTTCGCACCCAGGTGGCCCGCAAGCTCAACCTCAACAGCACCGCCCTTTTCGAGCCCTACCAGCGCGACGCCCAGGGCCGCACCATCAACAAGTACTTGTTTGAGGCCGACCCGCGCAAGCTCCTGCGCCTGGCTTCGGCCACCTTTGGGGCTACCTATTCCTTCAACCCGGCCTCGGGCAACCGCAAGAGCGTGGTGCCCCGGGCCGTAGCCCCCACCAACGACCCCACCCTGGGCACGGTGGGCCAGCCCAACTACTACGCCGATTACGTCGACTTCGAGATTCCCTGGGAGCTGGCCCTGACCTACGCGGCTGGCTACACCACCAACCCCATTCCGCTGAAATCCGGCGACGCGCGCCCGCCCATTCTGGCCCTGAACACCGTGGGCGTCACCGGCTCGGTAAAGCTCACGCCCAACCTGCGCCTGAGCTACAACCTGGGCTACGACATTACGCACCAGACCATTACGTACCCCAACGTGACATTCTTCCGGGATTTGCACTGCTGGCAAATCACCGGCCAGTGGATTCCGTTTGGCGTCACCAAAGGCTACGGCTTCACCATATCGGCCAAGAGCAGCCTGCTGCAGGATTTGAAGCTCAACCGCAACCGCTACCAGCAGTACCAGTAAGTTGAGCCGGATAGCGAGTGCCGGTTCGCGCCGTTCGGGGGCGCGGCGGAGTCATTGGCAAAGTCATTGCATCTGTTGGTCTTGAATCTCCATTCTGCCGGCCGTGTGGTTCTGACCTTTGGAGTGCAATTCTATCCGTATCCTATGCCTGCCTATCCCTTGCGTGTCTTATTGGCTGTCGATGACGTTAAATTAGCCAAAGAGCTGGCGGCCCCTTTTCGGCTGGCTGGCCGCGATGAAATCATTGTGGTCGAAGCCCGTGGGGAAGCCGCCCTGAAAGCCGCGCGGCTCCTCCACCCCGATATTCTTATTCTGTGTGGCCCGCTGCGGGGCGACCTCGACGTAGTGAGCCTGACGGCGGCCCTGGAAGCCGGCAGCTCCACGCCCGTGCGGGTACTGCTGGTAACCGACCCCGCCGAGCTGCCCGACCTGTTGGCGCTGCATGACTACCCCCAAACTTCCCAGCCCAACTCCGAAGAATCGGAAACTCCGGACAAATCCCTGGACTCTTCGCTGGAAGAAGCGGAACTGTAAGAAAAGCAACCGTTCATGGGCGCCAGCCCACTCCCGGTTTTCAGCCCCTGCGCCTCGGCCAGGGGCTTTTTGGTTCGGGCACGGCGGAGGCTAACGAAATTGTTGCCAGCTTTGCCCCGCCAACGGACCTTTACCTCAGTACCCGCCCTCCCTCGTTCACCATGTCCCAGCACAAGGAAGTCAAACTCGTTACCACCCACCAAATGCTGGCCATGAAGCAGCGGGGGGAAAAAATCTCCATGCTCACGGCCTACGACTACTCGATGGCCCAAATCCTCGACGGCGCCGGCATCGACGTACTGCTCGTCGGCGACTCGGCCTCCAACGTCATGGCCGGCCACGAAACCACGCTGCCCATCACCCTCGACCAGATTATCTACCACGCCCAGGGCGTAGTGCGGGCCGTGAAGCGCGCCTTTGTGGTGGTGGACATGCCGTTTGGCTCCTACCAGGGTAACTCCTCGGAGGCCTTACGCTCGGCCATCCGCATCATGAAGGAAAGCGGCGGCCACGGCGTGAAGCTCGAAGGCGGCGCCGAAGTGAAGGATTCCATTATCCGCATTCTCACGGCCGGCATCCCGGTTATGGGCCACCTGGGCCTCACGCCCCAGAGCATCTACAAGTTCGGTACCTATACCGTGCGCGCCAAGGAAGAAGCCGAGGCTCAGAAGCTGCTCGAAGACGCTCGCCTGCTCCAGGAAATCGGCTGCTTTGGCTTGGTGCTCGAGAAAATCCCCGCGGCCCTAGCCAAGCAAGTAGCCGAGGAGCTGACCATTCCGGTCATTGGTATCGGCGCCGGCCGCCACGTCGACGGCCAAGTGCTGGTGGTGCACGACATGCTGGGCCTCACCAAGGAGTTCAAGCCCCGCTTCCTGCGCCGCTACGCCGAACTGCACGACATCATGACCGAGGCTGTGCAGCACTACGTAGCCGACGTGAAAAGCCGCGAATTCCCCAGCGAGGAAGAAGGCTACTAAGCCACTCGCGGAAGAACAGAACGTAATAAAACCAGAACGTCATGCTGAGCGCAGCCGAAGCATCTCGCGTGCAGCAGTAACCAAGCTAGCTCAACGAAGCGAGCGAGATGCTTCGGCTGCGCTCAGCATGACCGTTCACTTTTGTCTTTTCGAATAAGGTCTAAGCCTCCGGAGAAAAGTTGAGCTAAAATAAAAAGCCTGGTTGGTAGCCACTCATGGTGCTACTGCCCAGGCTTTTTATTTTAGCTCAACTCAATTCCAATGTATGATTTATTCCATTAGCTTTGCAATTCAAAGTACTTCTTAAAACAAGCAGCCATGGACGCCTCCCCCACCATCTTCGACCGCCTCAACAGCTGGATGAGCGGCTCGGTCACCCTCAAGCTGCTCAGCATCGGCCTGCTGTTGCTCTTGCTGCTGATTCCGTCGAGCATGGTGAAGGACCTCATCACGGAACGGGCCGAAAACCGCGACGCGGCCACGGCCGAAATCAGCAGCCAGTGGGGCGGCGCGCAGTTGGTGCTGGGCCCCGTGCTGGTGCTGCCGTACACGGCCCGTGTCACCGATGAAAAAGGCAACGTGAGCGAAACCACCCGCTACCTGAGCCTGCTGCCCGACACGCTGGCTACCACGGGTACCCTGGCGCCCGAGCGGCGACACCGCGGCATCTACGAAGCCGTGGTGTACCGGGCGGGCTTGCACGTGCAGGGCGCTTTCCAGGCGCCGCCCCTAGCCGACCTGGGCGTGCCGGCCGCCAACGTGCGCTGGTCCGAAGCCTTCGTGGCCGTAGGCATTTCCGATATGAAAGGCATCCGCAACGCCCTGGCCCTGCGCTGGGACGGCCAAGCCCACAGCTTCGAGCCGGGTGTGCCCGAGGCCGACGTGCTGCCGTTCGGCACCGCCCCCACCCACACTACCGAAGTCACCACCGAAACCGATGAGCGGCTGCGGGCTGCCAAATACCTTGGCGATGAAGCCGGAGCCCGGGGCCGGGCCCAAGCGGCTAATGGGCTGAACGCCCTGGTGCCCGTGCCCGACGAAGCGACCCTGACGCGCCGCCACACCTTTTCTTTCGACCTGGACCTGAACGGCAGCACCGGCCTGCTGGTAGCGCCACTGGGCCGCCAAACCAGCCTCCGCCTGAGCGCGCCGTGGGGCGACCCCAGTTTTATCGGCGCCTTTTTGCCGGCCCACCGCACCGTGGAGCCCAAGAAATTTACGGCCGACTGGCGGGTGCTGCACCTGAATCGCAACTACGCGCAGCACTGGCGCACCGACGGCGACCGGCCCAACGTGGACGCCTCCACCTTCGGCGTGCGCCTGCTGGTGCCCGTGAACGAGTACCAGAAAACCATGCGCGCGGCCAAATACGCCCTGCTGCCCCTTACGCTCACCTTCCTCATTTTCTTCTTTGTAGAAGTGCTGAACCGTCGGCGCATTCACCCTTTCCAATACATCTTGGTGGGCCTGGCACTGGTCATTTTCTACGTGCTGCTGCTGGCCTTGTCCGAGCAAATGCCGTTTGATGCCGCCTATGGGCTTTCGGCCCTGGTGATTGTGGGGCTGGTAACGGCCTACGCGGCGGCTAGCTTCCGGCAGCGCCGCCTCACGGCCGCTACCGCCGGGGTGCTGGCGGTGGTGTATGGCTTCCTGTTTGTGGTGCTGCAGCTGCAGGACTATGCGCTGCTGGTGGGCAGCCTGGGGCTGGTGGTGGTGCTGGCGGCCGTGATGTTTCTTTCGCGCAACGTGGACTGGTACCACCCGGCCGGCGAGCCCGCCGAGGGCCCGGTCCCGGTCTAAGGCGGCCGGGGGTTCTGCTCCCGCTCAGCTTCGTATCTTCGCCTCCATAAGAGCAAGAGCGGAGCGCCCGGTGAGTGTGGTCTGATGACGTGCGGAAGCCCCCGAGTGGGCCCAGGCCCCCTCCTGCTGAACCCAATATCCCGCCCGCACCCGCCGCGTGAATCGTCCCAACATCTGGTCCGAAGGCAGAGAAATTCTGTTTGAAGACAACCACCTCCTCGTCATCAACAAGCCCGCCGGCCTGCTCGTGCAGGGCGACGCCACCGGCGACGAGCCCCTTTCCAAGAAAGCCGCCGAGTACCTGCGCTTCAAGTACAAGAAGCCCGGCGAAGCCTTCATTGGCGTGGCCCACCGCATCGACCGGCCCGTGAGCGGCATTGTGGTGCTGGCCAAAACCAGCAAGGCCCTGAGCCGGCTCAACGAAATGTTCCGCGATGGCCACATGACGAAAACGTACTGGGCACTCACCGGCAAGCCGCCCGTGCCCGAAAACGGCAAGCTGGTGCACTGGTTGGTGAAAGACACCGTGCGGAACGTGACCAAAGCCTACTCAGAAAAGCATTCGCAGGGCCTGCGCTCGGAGCTGGAATACGAGCTATTGGGCCAGGCCGGCAACCGCTACCTGCTCCAGGTAAACCCCGTGACGGGCCGCCCGCACCAGATTCGGACCCAGCTGGCCACCGGCCTCGGTACGCCCATCGTGGGCGATGTCAAGTACGGTTTCATTGCGCCGCTGCCCGACGTGAGCATTGCCCTGCACGCCCGCCAGCTCAAGTTGCAGCACCCCGTCACCAAGGAGATGATGACCTTCGTGGCGCCCCTGCCCGATGCCCCGCACTGGGACGCCGCCCGGGAATTTTACAAGTAACTGCGCACCGCTAAGCCGCCGTTTCGTGAGGCTGGCCCCGCGCCGGCCTAAGAAGGCAGTTGGGCTGCGGCTTACTTGCACGTAACGGCCCGTTTGGTGCAAAATTTTGGCCTTCTCTGCTCGAGCCTATCCGTCCGCGCACACGGTGGCCGTAATTTTGCGTTACCAATGCTGAACCTTACCGCCGCCTTTTTGCTTGTGCGGGCAGTTCAGCTTGCTACTTCCTATGGCTATCCTCATTTTCTTCGTCGCGCACTACTACTTATCGTTGTTCACCCAAACGTTTTACCTGCATCGCTACGCGGCGCATAAGATGTTTACGATGAATAAGTTCTGGGAGAAGTTCTTCTTCGCCTTCACGTACATCTGCCAGGGTAGCAGCTTCCTCTCGCCCCGGGCCTATGCGCTGCTGCACCGCATGCACCATGCCTACTCCGACACGGCCCTGGACCCGCACTCGCCCCACTTCTCGAACAACGCGTTCGACATGATGTGGAAGACCAAGGTGATTTACAACGACGTAGTGAAGGATGTGCACGAAGGTGCCAAGCGTTTTGAAGGCGACATTCCAGAGTGGAAATGGCTCGACAAGTTCGGCGGCACGGTGTACTCCCGCGTGGGCTGGGGCACGGCTTACGTGTTGTTCTACATCAACTTCGCTACCGCCTGGTGGCAGTACCTGCTGCTCCCCATTCACTTCCTGATGGGCCCCATCCACGGCGCCATCGTTAACTGGGGCGGCCACAAGTACGGCTACCAGAACTTCGACAACAACGACAAATCCAAGAACACGCTGGCCCTGGACTTCCTGGCCTTCGGTGAGCTGTTCCAGAACAACCACCACAAGCTGCCCATGCGCGTAAACTTCGGCGTGAAGTGGTGGGAACTCGACCCCACCTACTCGGTTATCTGGACCCTGGACAAAGTCGGCGTCATCAAGCTAAAGCGGAAAGTAGCTAAGCGCGTCGCCGTACCGGCCTAACGCAAGCAACTCAATAATATCAAAAGCCCTGGTTTCAACGCCAGGGCTTTTTTCGTGCACGTACTAGCTAATGCCCTGAACAAACGCTACCTTTGCACTCCAAATTTTTGGATATCTCACTAGACGGACGAGTTCCGTCGCACAAAACCCCAACGGTTTATGGCAGTTAAAATCCGCCTCGCCCGCCGTGGCCGCAAGAAGGCCGCGACTTACGACATCGTAGTAGCTGACGCCCGCGCTCCTCGCGACGGCCGTTTCATCGAGAAGCTCGGCACCTACAACCCCCAAACCAACCCCGCCACCATCAACTACGACGCCGACCGCGCGTTCTACTGGATGATGACCGGTGCTCAGCCCACCGACACCGTTCGGGCCATGCTCAGCTACCGCGGCGTACTGTACCGTCGTCACCTGCAGCTGGGTGTTGACAAAGGCGCTATCACGCAAGAGGTAGCCGACGAGCGTTTCAACGCTTGGAAAGAAGAGAAAGACGCCAAAATCGAAGGCAAGCGCACCGGCCTGGTTGACGCCAAAGCAACTGCCAAGCAGGCTGCTTTCGCTGCTGAGACCAAGGTAAAGGAAGCTCGTTCGGAGGCTCAGCGTCAGAAAGCTGCCGCTCTGCTGGCTGCCAACACGCCCGCTCCCGCTGCCGAGGAAGCTACCGAGGCTCCGGCCGAAGAAGCTGCTCCCGAAGCTGCCGAGTAGTTTTTAGGTTTCTAAACCGAAAGGGTTTGGGGGTTGTGAGCCGGACCGGCTGGCAACCCCCAAACTTTTTTCGTTATACCCCCTCCCCGCCCATGCTTCTCGACGAAACATATCAGCTCGGCTACATCATCAAAACCCACGGACTGCGCGGCCACGTGGTGGCCCACTTCGATGTAGACGACGCCAAGGCTTACCAAAAGCTCAAAACGGTGTACCTGGCCCTGGCCGGGGCCCCCACCAAGCTGGTGGAGCACAAAGTAGAAAAGGTGCAGCCGCAAACCGGCTCCAAAGTGCTGCTCAAGCTCAGCGGCATCGACCGCATTGAGGAAGCCGAGCCCCTGCGCGGCTCCCAGCTCCACCTGCCCCTTACCGACCTGCCGGCGCTGGAAGAAGACCAGTTCTACTTTCACGACGTCATCGGCTTCACCGTGGTCGACGAAAACCTGGGCGAACTGGGCACGGTGGAGAACTTCTACGAGCTGCCCCAGCAAGACATGCTGGCCATGCGCTACCAGGGCCAGGAAGTGCTGATTCCGGTGGTAGACGAGCTGGTGAGCCACGCCGACCACACGAAGAAGCAGATTTACGTGAACCTGCCCGACGGCCTGCTCGACGTGTACCTGAAGCCCTCGTCCCGCGACAAGGACGAGCCCGACGAATTCGACGAAGCATAAAGTAGCGTGGACTCTGCGAGTCCGCGCCTCGGCGAACGTTCCACAACGCGCGGACTCGCAGAGTCCACGCTACCATTGCGAAATGAGAATCGACATCCTCACCTGCCTGCCCGAATTGCTGGTCAGCCCTTTCTCCCATTCCATCGTGAAGCGGGCGCAAAACAAGGGCCTGGCCGAGATACACCTGCACCAGCTGCGCGACAAGGCCATCAACAAGCACGGCCAGATTGATGATGCCGTGTTTGGCGGCGGCGCGGGCATGGTGCTGCGCGTAGAGCCCATCGCGGCCTGGATAGACGAGCTGCAGGCCCAGCGGCCCTACGACGCCATCATCTACCTCACGCCAGACGGCGAGACGCTGCGCCAGCCGCTGGCCAATCGGCTCTCGCTGTTCCAGAACATCATCATGCTCTGCGGCCACTACAAGGGCATCGACGAGCGGATTCGCCAGACCTACATCACCCACGAAATCAGTGTGGGCGACTATGTGCTGAGCGGTGGCGAGTTGGGTGCGGCCATCTTGGTCGATGCCGTGGTGCGGCTGCTGCCGGGGGTGTTGGGCAATGAAGAGTCGGCGTTGTCTGATTCTTTTCAGGACGATTTGCTGGCCCCACCCGTTTACACCCGCCCGGCGGAGTGGCGTGGGCTAGCCGTGCCCGACATTCTTTTATCGGGCAATACGCCCAAAATCGAAGAGTGGCGACACGAACAAGCGTTGGCCCGCACGCAGGCCCGGCGGCCCGATTTGCTGGGTCAGTAGAAGTCGTTACCGCTTTGCGTAATAAACACTTGCTATCCTCAACCGAAAGCGCTATCTTTGCGCTCCGTTTCGATAAAATACTAATTCCCGACGGCGGCGCCGTCTTTCGCAATTTTCTCAGCCATGAGCGTACTACTTGACTTTATCCAGGCCGAATCGCAGGAGCGCCGCGCCAGCTTCCCCCAGTTCGCCGCCGGCGACACGATTAACGTGCACGTGAAAATCCGCGAGGGCAACAAGGAGCGCATCCAGCAGTTCCAGGGCGTGGTGCTGCAGCGCCGCAACCCGAGCTCCAACGGCGAAACCTTCACTGTTCGCAAGATTTCTAACCAAATCGGCACCGAGCGTATCTTCCCCCTGCTTTCGCCTAACATCGATAAAATCGAGGTTATCCGTCGCGGCAAAGTACGTCGTGCCCGTCTGTTCTACCTGCGTGGCCTGTCCGGCAAAGCTTCCCGTATCAAGGAGCGTCGCCTCAACCAGGTTGCCAAGGCTACGGCTTAAGCAATCCGCAGCCTTCGGGTTGCTCTGTTATCAAAAAAGCCGGCCCCACACATGGGGCCGGCTTTTTTAGGTTTACGTGGCTAATACTTAGCCCAACTACGTGTGAAGTGAGCCGAGGCTAGCTATGCGAGGAGAAGTCCTGGGGCAAGCTGCCGTCTACTTCTACCGAACCACCGCCCTGCAGCTGCTGCGCAACTGCGGAGAGTACTTCACCGAGCTTGGTGATGCGCGTGGCGGTGTTTACGTTCTCCGCGAAATTGGCGGCTTGGGTGGTATTGGTGCCTAGGCGGGCCAGGAGCGGTGCAATAACATTTACGTCGAGGGTACCGCCGCCAAAGTGAGCCTTGAGGGCTTGCATGTCGACCACCAGCTGGTGGAAAGCGGGGTTGTTGGCATCCTTTAGGTCTTCAATCCAGCGTTGAAACTGGTTGTCGAGGCCGGCGCGGGTGGCGGATTCCGTAAGGTCGCCGGTGAGCAGGCCAATGGCCCCATCGAGGTGTACTTGGTGCTGAACTTCTTTCTTTTCCATGGTGGGTGTTGTTGGTAATCGGCCGCTACGGTTGCGGTCTTTATAGCCAACGTAGTTCAGGCCGCCGGGGTTGGCAGATGGCCCAAACAAAAAGCCCCACCGTTACCGGCAGGGCTTTGTTATATAAGATATTCGAGACCTATCGAAGACTACTCAATCTTGGTCATGCGGTCTTTCACCGCCTCCAGGGCCACGCGCATGTTGACAATATCACCACGGGCGGCTTCCTGCTCTTTCAGGTTCGCATCGATGAGGTTATTGAACTGCTGGAGTTCGGCAGCGTTGGCGGCCAGCATCTGCTGGATTTCAATTTTGCGCGCCTTGTTCTTTTCGATGTCCTTCTTGATGGTGTTGGACTTCTCAATCACGGCCATGTGGTTGTTCTGCGAGGCTACCAGGGCGCGCTCGGCTTCGGCAATCTGCGACACGATGTCTTCGCGGTACATCATGCGGGCGAAGTCCTTCAGGTACTTCTCGGCCGACTTCCACTGCACCGGCGTTTTCTCTTTGGCGAGGTAAGCGTTGCCCAAGTCAATGCTCCACCATACGGTGGTGCCGGTGGGCGTAGCGTCCACCTTGCTGATAACCCGAATCGGGGTGGGTGCAATTTCTTCGATGATGATACCGTCCAGCGTTAGTACACCTTTGGTGTTCTTTAGCTTGTTGCCAAACTTCTCGCTGAGCTGCTTGAGCCAAGCGGCTTCTACGCGCTTGTTGTCGAGCTGCACGCTCACGCGCTGGCCCGTGCGGGGCACGTTGTTAATCGACATATCATATTCGTCCACAGGTGACCGCTGTGCGTAACCGCCCAGTGTAGCCAAGAATACAACGAGCAGGATGAGTAGGCTTTGTTTCATGGAAATAATAATTTTATGAAAGCTTTAAAAATGGGCGAGAAAAAAGTCGAATTGAAACGATGCCGTTGTCTGGCATTTCAAATTTAGGGTCTTTCTTCTATCCAAATTCTTCCGGGTGCTACTTTTTTGGGAATAACCCCATTTTTATTCCTTAAATCATATTATTGCTTTTATAAATTCCAATATTTTTGCAGCGCTAAATATCTGGCGGGCAATTCGCCATGGCCAGCTGCAACAAAGCTCGCCTGGTACCGGTTGTAGGCCTCTATGCAAGTTACCGTTTGCCGCACCGAGCACTTTAATGCCGCCCATCGCCTGCACAACTCCAATTGGAGTGCCGAGCAGAACACCCGGGTGTTTGGCAAGTGCAACAACCCCAACTACCACGGCCATAATTATAACCTGACCGTGCGCCTGACCGGGCCGGTGGACTCGGAAACGGGCTACGTTTATGACCTGAAACGGCTCAGCGACCTTATTAAGCACGAGGTGCTGGACCGCTACGACCACCGCAACCTGAACCTGGACACAGAAGAGTTTCGTAACTTAAACCCCACGGCCGAAAACATCGCCGTGGTAATTTGGCAGCGCCTGCGCCCGCACCTGGACGGCGGCCTTGCCCTTTCGGTCACGCTCTATGAGACGGACCGTAACTTTGTAGAATACCATGGATAACCTCTCCGGCTTGGCTCCGGCAACCGACGCGCACCTCCCGAGTAGTCTGCGCACCCCTCTTCGCGACGACGCCTTTGACAAAGCCGACGAGGCGAAGATTGAGGCCATCGCAGGCCATTTCGAGGCCATCATGCGGGAGCTGGGGCTGGACCTGGCCGACGACAGCCTGGCTGGCACGCCCCGGCGGGTGGCCAAGATGTACGTGCAGGAGTGGTTCAAGGGCCTTGACCCCAAGCACCGCCCCGACGTGCGCCTGTTCGAGAACCGCTACGGCTACCACCAGCTGCTGGTCGAGCGCGACATTACCCTATTTTCCTGCTGCGAGCACCACTTCGTGCCCATCATCGGCAAGGCCCACGTGGCCTACCTGCCCGGCAGCCACGTCGTGGGCCTGAGCAAGCTCAACCGTGTGGTGCAGTACTATGCCCGCCGCCCGCAGGTGCAGGAGCGCCTAACCCGCCAGATTTCCGAGGAGCTCAAGCAGAGCCTGGGCACTGACGACGTGGCCGTACTCATTGAAGCCGACCACCTCTGCGTGATGAGCCGCGGCGTCAACGACACGAGCAGCTCCACTTTAACCAGCGAATACGGGGGCCGCTTTGCCTCTGATGAAGCGCTACGGAGCGAGTTTTTGCGTCAGATTGGCAAGTAAGCCAGCGCCTTTGTAGGTTCATGTTCTGGAACGGCCGCACCGCCCCACCGGCAGGGAAAGCGGCGGCGTACGGCGGCCATTCTACCTTTGTTTGCACTAGCTTGCAATAATCCCCCATGACCGAAAATTCTCCTCGCAAAGTCCTCATTACCGGCGGCACCGGTCTCATTGGGACGCGCCTTGCCGAAATGCTGATTGACAGCGGCTACGAAGTGGCACTGCTCAGCCGGGAGCCCACCAAGAGCAACCACTTTCGCAGCTTCCGTTGGGACCCGCAGGCCGGCACCATCGACGAGGCCGCAATTCCCTATGCCGATTACATCGTGAATCTGGCCGGGGCCAGCGTTTCGGATGGCAAATGGACCGATGAGCGCAAGCGCGACATCATGACCAGCCGGCTGGGGGGCCTGGCGCTGCTGCACCGCGAGCTGGCCAAGCAAACGCACCACGTGAAGGCCTTTATCTCGGCCTCGGCCATCGGCGTGTACGGCGACACAGCCGATACCATCCTCACCGAGGAAACGCCGCCCGGCCTGCCCACCCACGATTTCCTGGCCGATGTGGCCCACCAGTGGGAACTGGCCACCGAGCCCATTGCGGCCCTGGGCATCCGCACGGTCATTCCGCGCATCGGCATTGTGTTGAGCACGGAGGGCGGGGCCCTGCCCCAAATGGCGCGCCCCATGAAGCTGGGCGCCGGCGCGGCCCTGGGCAGCGGCAAGCAATTCATGTCCTGGATTCACCTCGACGACCTCTGCCGCCTCATCATGGCCATGATAGACGACGACAGCTGGCGCGGCACCTACAACGCCGTGGCCCCCGCCCCCGTCACAAACCAGCAGTTTACCGAAACGCTGGCCCAAGTGCTGCACCGCCGCCTAGTGCTGCCCAAGGTGCCCGCCTTTGGCCTGAAGCTGGCTCTGGGCGAGATGAGTGAGATAGTACTGGCCTCGCAGCGCGTTAGCGCAGACAAGGTGCTGGCGCAGGGCTTCACCTACGAGTACCCGGAGCTGCGCGGCGCGCTGGATGCGCTGTATGGGGAGACGGTGTAGATGCACCTAGCTTCCTCACAGGGTTATCACTTAGTTCGCTACTGACAGAGTGATTAAAAAGCGCGGGGTGCCAGCAGGGATTTCAGCTCAATTCAGGGAATTAGCAGGGTAGCTATCGGTTAGATTTTCAGGCAGCCGCTGACTAAAATCTTGTCGAACCGTACAAGGAAGCAGTCCCATTCCTTACGGCTGCTGGTTGAAATCAAGGGAGCAGACCAAGCCAAGAGGGCTTTAAACTGACCCTGACCATGAATGCTCAATTTTCCCGTCGCGATTGGCTCAAGACCACGGCACTGGCAACTACCCCGCTACTGCTAGGCCCCGTAACTGCGTTTGCAAAACCAGCTACCCCAGGCAAGACGCCTCCGCTGAGTGCGGCCGACATTGCGGCCATTGAAGCCGCCATGGGCAAGAAAGGCACCTATGTGGAGGCGCAGGCTACCCACACCACGCCGCTGCCCCGCAACGACTTGAAAATAACCATCAAGGGCGAGCCGGTACCCACGGCCCTGGGATTTGGCGGCTGGGTGGCCATTAAGCACACGTTGGATGGCAAGTCGGCGATGCTTATGAGCGACACCGTGCTGTTGCAGGAAGAAGTCAACCCGCTCATCTCAGCCGCCCACGCCAATGGCCTGGAAGTAGGCGCCCTTCACAACCACTTTTTCTACGAGGAGCCGCGCATCTTCTACATGCATATCCATGGCATGGGCAGCCCCGCCGAGCTGGCCCGGAAGTATGCCGCTACGCTGAAAAACTCCAAACTGCTGCCGGCCAACCAGCCGCAATCCAGCTCAACTACGGCGGCCCAACCGGGCAACAACACCACTCCAGCCGCTGCGCAAACCGGCAAAGAGCTGTTTGACCTAGCTGTGCTCGACCAGATAGTGAAGTACCAGGGCACTGTAAATGGCTCAACTTACAAGTACACTGTGGGCCGCGCCGATTTGCAGTCCGTGATGATGGGCACGGAAATGACGGCCGCCATTGGGCTGAATTCCTGGGCGGCATTTGCGGGCAAGCAGGCCGATGCGCACATTGCCGGCGATATTGCCATGCTGGAGCGTGAGGTTAACCCCGTTATCAAAGCCTTACGGGCAAACAACCTGGAAGTGGTGGCCGTGCACAACCACATGCTCTTCGACCAGCCCCGCATGATGTTTCTGCACTACTACGGGCGTGGCCCGGCCGCGCAGCTGGCCCAAGGCTTCCGGGCGGCGCTAAACGAACTTGGCAAAAAAGAGGGAAGCCCGCATATGCAGCACTAGGCCGAAGCTCATGCTGCTTATGCGGGCTTCCCACGGTAGGAGGCTACTACCGCCGGGGCAGGCTGTCGGGCACCCCGCCGCCGGCGCTGTTCATGCGCTCGAGCAGGTTGTCGGCAGCGATGGTGTCAACGGCTTCGGCGCGACGGCGCGGCTCGCTGGGCGAGACGCAGTTGTATTTCTTGACAATCTTGACGGTGGGCTTAGGAAATGGGCCCGGGGTATAGCCCAATTCCTTGTCGCGGTACACCTTCTCCATGAACTTGCCGAAGATGGGTAGAGCCGTGCGGCCGCCTTCGCCCTGCTGCGAGCCCGTGAAGTGAATGCTGCGGTCTTCGCCGCCCACCCACACGCCGGTCATCAGGTCCTTGGTCATGCCCATGTACCAGCCGTCGGAGTAGTTCGAGGTGGTGCCGGTCTTGCCGCCAATCTGGTTGTTGTTGCGCCAGAGTTCGTAGTCCCACAGCGCCTGCGAGGTGCCGCCGGGCTCCTCCATGCCGCCGCGCAGCATGTAGGTCATCAGCCAGGCGGTTTCGGCCGAGATGGCGCGCTTCTGCACGGGGTCAAACTGCTTGATGACGTTGCCGTTGCGGTCTTCGATGCGGGTAACCAGGCGCGGCTCGCTGCGGAAGCCCGTGTTCATGAAGGTGCTGTAAGCATTCACCATTTCAAACACGCTCACGTCGCCGCCCGAGCCGAGGCCAATACTGGGCACCGCCAGCAGCGGGCTCGTGATGCCGACTTTGTGCGCGTACTTGGCCACGTTCTCCCAGCCCACTTTCTCGGTAAGTTGGGCCGTTACGGAGTTTACGGAGCGGGCCATGGCGTGGCGCAGGGTCATGTTGATGCCGGTGTACTCGCGGGTCACGTTGTCGGGCTTCCATTCCATGGGCTGGCCGTTTTCCACGTAGTTGATGGTCACGCGCTTGTCCTGAATGCGGTCGCAGGGCGAGTAGCCGTTGTCGATGGCCGTGAGGTACACAAAGGGCTTGAAGGTGGAGCCGGCCTGCCGCTTGCCCTGCTTCACGTGGTCGTACTGGAAAAAGCGGTAGTCGAGCCCACCCACCCAGGCCTTAATCTGGCCGGTGAAGGGGTCCATGCTCATCATCCCGGATTGCAGGAAGTGCTTGTAGTAAGCCAGCGAATCGAGCGGCGACATTACCAACGTGGTATCGTTATCGTCGTGCTTCCAGGTAAACACCTTCATGGGCCGCTTGGCGTGCAAGGCCGAATCCAGGCGCTGGGGCTGGTTTTTGTAGCGGTTGGCGAGGGTCTTGTAGCCCTCGGTGCGCTTCATCTGGGTTTCGATGAAGTCGGGTATTTCGTTGCCCTCATCGTCCACCCACGGGTTCTTGCCCTTGTTGCGCCAGAAGTTGTCGAACTGCCGCTGCAGGGCCTTCATGCGCTCGTGCAGGGCTTCCTCGGCGTGGGCCTGCATGCGCGAATCGATGGTGAGGTAGATTTTCAGGCCATCCCGGTACATATCGTGGCCGGTGCTGTCGCACCAGGCATCCACAAACTGGCTGATGGCGCTGCGGAAGTACGTATCGGGCCCGTCGATGTGCTTCTCGACGTGGTAATCGAGCACAATCGGCGTGGCTTTGAGGGCCGCAATCTCGCTTTTGGGCAGCACCCCGGCGTGGCCCATGCGGTCGAGCACCACGTTGCGGCGGCGCAGCGCAGCCGCCGGATGAAAGCGCGGGTTATAAGCCGTGGGGTTGTTGAGCACGCCCACCAGCATGGCGGCCTGCTCGGGTTTGAGGCTGTCGGGCGAGGTGTTGAAGAAGGTTTTGGCCGCTACTTTGATGCCGAACGCGCTGGAGCCGTACTCCACGGTGTTGAGGTACATCCGCAGAATTTCTTCCTTGGTGTAGCGTTGCTCCAAGTCAACGGCGGTGAGCCATTCCTTGGTTTTGGCCACGATGGTGCTCACCACCGGGATGTAGCCCAACGCCCCGCGGCTCTGCTGGCGACGGATTTTGTAGAGGTTTTTGGCCAGCTGCTGCGTGATGGTGGAGCCGCCACGCTTGTCGCCGCGCAGCGACGAAAATGCCCCGCCCACCACCGCCTGCAGGTCGATGCCGGAATGCTCGTAGAAGCGCACATCTTCGGTCGCAATCAGCGCCTTAACCAGCAAGGGCGACATCTTGCTCAGCGGCACCGGCGAGCGGTTTTCGCGGAAGTACTTGCCTATCAGCACGCCGTCGGAGGTGTATAGCTCGGAGGCTTGCTCCACTTTGGGGTTTTCCAAATCGCCCAGGCTGGGCGACTTGCCGAAGAGGAACATAAAATTGGTGCTCACTAAAAACGGGTACACCAGAAACAGAATCACGACAAAGCCAAAGAGCACCCAGGCCCAGCTGGTGAGCCGCAGCGGCCAGCGCCGGCGCTTTTTCGGTTTCGTGCCGGTAGCAGGAGAGGTAAGTGGCGGTTTGAGGTCGGCCATGCGAGGCAACGTGTGGTAAACAGGAACGAATCCCTTCCGGGTACGACCCCGCTGCGAGGAAGGACAAATATACCAGCCCCCCACCTCAAAAGGTCAGGAGTAGGGAATGGCGACCCCGCAAAATTGCGTTTTGCGCGCGGCCCCGCCCCTACTGCCGCTGCCGGCCCGCCAGCAGGGCCTGGTGGTGCACATTGCGCCGGGCCTTGGCCCGGCGGCGCTGCCAGCGCCAGCCCAACTCACCCAAAGCCAGCAAAATGATGCCTAGCCCCAGAAAATAGCTCCAGTACAGCATGCGGATTTGGCCCCGGGTGGGCGAATCCAGCTCCTGAAACAATATCAGGCCCCAGAGCTCATCGAGCAGCGTCAGGGCCCACACGGCCGTGGCAAAAACCCGCCCTACCCGGCCCAACGTGAGCTGCCAGTGCAACAGATAGAGTGCCACGCCGGGCAACGCCGACAGCAGCACCAAGGGCGCTTCTTTCACCAGCGGCAGCCCCAAAAAAATGATGCTCAACGTCTCCTTCAGCACTTGCGCACCAGCCAAGAACCGGCCCAAGCGCGAAAGTTTTGGAGCGTATGGAAGCGGGTGCAAGTGAGAAGTGGGCATAGGGCTAACAGGAACAAAGTAACCGTTGAGCCGCCAATATACTGATATGCCGCTAGTAACGGCGAGTCATCATGCGCGTGGACTGGCAGCGCCATGTGAGTATCACAATGAGCAGTCCTTTTACGGAATCGAGCAATAAATTGTCAGGTTTTCCGAAAGTATAATAAATGCCAATTCCGATGGCTATCCACCACAAGCCCAGCAGGTAACACCATGTAGCGTAGCTAGGCCGCCGCTGCCACACTTGGCCCGCTGCCACCAAGGCGGCCAACGACACAAACAGCAGCAGCCAGGCCACGATATAGGTTAGAAAAGCAGTTTCGGGGCCGTATTTCACCCCAAATTGGGCCAGGGTGAAAGCGGGAGCAAAAAAAGCACCTCCCGTCAGTGCTAGCTCAATGAGCAGGCCAACGCAGAGCACAACCAAAAGCAACGTACGGGGCATACGGCAAAGGCAAGCATGAAGCCGTCACGGGCCTTTCTCATTTTGGGAAGCCCAACGGGGCACCAAACTAAACAATTAACTTGGATTAATCATTGTTCGGGGCCTTAAGCCGCAGTTTTGCTCTTGAGCCAGAGCCATTGACTGTTTATGCCTTAGGCAGCTCATTGGCTCAGCTTCTCATGGGCAGTATCTCTTTTAGAGCCTATTTCTGCGCAGCGCTTCTTCACCCGATTAGTCCAATACCAGCTCTCCAGTTTCGAGACAACTAATCAGGAATAACCGAAACAGGCACACGGCAATGCCCGCGAGCAATTCTGAGCCAAAGCACGAAGAATGCTGGCTATTGCCTGGACCATAGCAGCATGAGTTGGGTAAAGGCCAGGAGCAACAGCCCCAGCAGCACCACTGTGGCGGGCAAGACCCCGCGCACCAAGCGCTGGCGCCTGGCCGCTGGGGTGGGCGCTCGTTCTTGCCAGGTGAGCACCAAGCCCAGCGCGGCTACATCGCCGACGCAAAACAGCAGGCCCAGCAAGGTGAGGGCAATTTGAGGAAGGGAAGTCATTGGATTGAGGTGGGTTTGGAGAGGATTAATGGCGACGGCTCAAGTTGTAAGCCATAGAACACTGACAGTCAGGGCTACTGGTTCCCGGTTAGCTGCTTGTAGGTGTGCCAGTCGGAGTAAGTGCGGCCCTGCCAGTCGGGGTGGGCTTCGTAGCGGTGCTTCCAGCTGGCCACGGCCGCATCGAGGCGGCGCTGGGCGTCGGCGGCCGGAATTATTACCGCGCTGCCATTACCGGTGTCGGCAGTGAGCTGGGGCGTGTGGTTTAGCAACTCGCGGTGGGCCACCAACGTGGGCAGCACGCGGCCGGGCATGTCCAGCAGGAAGCCGATGTCGATGCTGCGAAACCGGGGCTGCAGGTTGTAGCTGGCAATCCAGACTTCCCAGTTGCCCGCGGCCAAAAGCAGCAGGGCGGCGTAGGCAGCCAGCGAATTGAGC
Organism: Hymenobacter plasmatis; assembly: GCF_020711255.1. Lineage (GTDB taxonomy): Bacteria > Bacteroidota > Bacteroidia > Cytophagales > Hymenobacteraceae > Hymenobacter. Next base: position 131,358 of record NZ_JAJFAW010000007.1, on the reverse strand, counting down.
CGAATCAGGCTGTAGGCCGAGCGGCGCTGCCAGATTTTGAGCAGCACCGTGCCCAGCCCAAAGAATACCAGCAGCAGAAAGAAGCACACCCCGATGCGCTTGTAGGCCAGGCCACAATGCAGGATGTAGTAGTAGTTGCGCAGCCCAACTGATATGGCGAGCACCGCGTTTTGCAGCACCCACACCGTGGCGCCCCAGCGCAGCCACGGCAGCCCGGGCTGGTAGAAGTTCAGGTTGCGGCGGAAGAACCAGAGCACGATGCCCATGGCCAGCAGAATGCTGAAGATGAGCACGTAGGTGCCCTCGTGCACAAACTGCGTGAGGTCGAAACCGGGCTTGGGCACGAAGCCAAACCACAGCCAGTTCACGTCGATGGCATTGACGACCAGCAGCAGCGCATTTACCAGCCCGAACACGGCCGCAGCCGCCACAAACTCCTTGCGCAAATCCAGGGCGCGGGTGGTGCGATGCTGGAAATTGGGCCGGCGCACGGCAAACGAAGCCACCCGGTCGCGTTGCCGCCGGATGAATTCGCCAAAGCGCGATTCGTGGTCGGCAAACAGGTACACCGGCACCATGACCACCACCCCAGCCGTGACCAGCACGCCCAGCGTGAAAAACACCAGATGGGCCACCGACACCTCCGGCAGCAGCCACAGCAGAAAGTCGGCCACCGCCGCCAAGGTCCGGCTGCTGAGCGCCTCGTACCGCGGGTTGGCCAGTACAAACAGGATGTGGAACGCCCCGAGCACCACCAGCGGCACCACCAACATGCGAGCATAAAACCACCCGCGGCGCACACTGCCACTGGCATTGCGCGGCGCGCGCAGCCCCAGCAGCACCCGCGGCCCCGCCTGCGCCACGCTGCCCAGCGCCGTGAGCAAGGCGTAGGGCAGCAGCTTCAGGTGCGGCTGGTTGACGTAGCCCAACAGCAGGAGCACCGAGGCCAGGCAGGCCAGCGCCGCCACGGCCGAGCCGTACACCGCCATCATTGCCCCGCTGAACAGGCTGCCGCCCACCATGAGCCAGAAGTAGCCCGAGTGCCGCACCGCCGCCACCCTTGGCAATAGCACGAGCTGCGCCGCCACCACAAAAACAGTGAACACCAGCATATTCGGCCCACCTTTTTCCAGCCAAAACAGCCAGTCGAACAGCAGGGCACCCAGCGGCAGCAGCAGCTTTTGAGCCATGCTGAGCGGAGCATAAGTGGGAGCCGCGGCCGCAATAGCAGCCGGCGATACCGGACGGGCCGATTGGCCAGCCGGCCACGGCGCAGAAGGTTGGGCTAAATCTGTCATGGTTGAGTTATTTTAAAGAACTTTGCGTTTCAAAGTGAACCGGCAAAAAAAAGAGCGTATTGAATCCTTTGTTCGTTTTTCAGGGGCGCAGCAGCTTCTCCAGCGTGGTGAGGTGCTGCTGAAAAGCGGCCTTGCCCGCGGCAGTGGCCGTGTAGGTGGTGTTCGGTTTCTTGCCGATGAATTGCTTGTTCACGTGGACGTATTCGGCCTTTTCGAGGGCGGCCACGTGGCTGGCCAGGTTGCCATCGGTGAGGTCGAGCACCTCTTTGAGGTCGTTGAAACTCACCGATTCGTTGGCCATCAGGACGGCCATCACGCCCAGCCGCACGCGGTGGTCGAAAGCCTTATTGAGCGTATGGATGAGGTGCTTCACCGGACAACTGCGGAGTTAGCCGCCGCGCCGGCCGTGCCCGGCCGCTCGTAGCGGTTGTACATAACCAGGCCGTAGCCAATGTGGCCCAGGCCAAAGCCAAGCGCAAAGAAAAGCAGCCCCCAGCCGGGCAGCAGCATGCACACCAGTCCCAGCCCAATCTGGGTAAGCCCCAGCCAGCGGATTTCATCCAGGGTGAACTTGCTGGCATTGAGCAGCGCCAGGCCATAAAAAATCAGCAGGCCCGGCACTACCATGGCCGCATCGCCGCCGAGGTACAGCCGTAGGGAAAACAGCCCGCCCACCACCAGCGGCACCGCCAACGACGCCACCAGGCGCCGGGCCGGGCCGTTCCACATCGGTTGCCCGTCGTGCTTGGTGCGCCGCTGGGTAAAGAAATACGCCACCAGCAGCGCCACCCCTATCATCACAAACGACAGCAACAGCAGAAACGGCAGCGCCGCCCGCCGCTCCTGCACCGAGCCTTGCATTAGGTGCAGGTAGCCGTCGGCATAATGGCTTTTCAGGTAGAAGTGCCCCACCGCGGCGCCCACCAGCGCTACTACCCCGGCCCCTACCCCGCTCAACCCCGACAGCGACAAATAGCGCGAGCTGCGGTCCATGATGGCGCGGATTTCGGTGAGCTGAGCAAGCGGGTCAGGATTGGCGGCGGGCTTCATAGTGTTCGAAGTGCTTTGGACTGCAAAGTTGGAGAAAAGTGCTGGTACATTTGCCAGCCAGTCTAAAATTTATTTCCGATATGGGAAATCGCGACCTCTCCACATCACCCAGCACTTGGAAAAAAGCTTGCTTATTATGGCTATCCACGAATGTACTAGGGGCATTTAGTTGCCTTCTCTTACTAAATTTGAGAGAGCTTCCAGACGCTTCCTACATCACATTAATGGAAAGTATCTGCGCGGCAATAGCTTCTGTCCCGCTGATTCCGATGACTGTGCCTGCTTTCCGTAGGGTATTCAGTATAACGGCTTACAATCGGCGCTTGGCTGGGTCTGCAACCATAGTTATCATTTTTTATGCATTTGCATATTTTCTCATACGCTCACTTACAGACCTTCCTGCTGACGCGCTAATCCGATTTGGGGGATGGGTTTACCTGCCCGGCGCATTATTCTCTGTTTATCTGGTATATCACAAACATCTTTTTAACCGTGATGAGCTAGATTTTCAGTAAGTAATCTTTAGAGTTAGATAATCGGTGGCTTAGAAAGTGTATCCGCTTCGATTGGCAAGAATCGTCGGCACCGGCCATTTCTGCGTATCCTTGGGCCATGCGCCTCCGCCTTCGTCTGTTTGAATTTGAAGACTTGCCGTGGTTCCCCACCGTCATCCGGGCCGGGATGATGGACTACCTGCGGTTCATGATTTCCGCGCTGGGCACCTACCGGCCCATCGCGCCGCTGCTGGCCGAAGGCCTGCGCCGCACCGGCCAAACCGCGCTGCTTGAACTCGGCGCCGGCGCGGGTGGCGGCACCGAAACCGTATGGCGCGCCCTGCAAGCCGAAGGGCTGGCCGACGTCACCGTGACGCTTACCGACCTCTACCCCCAGCCCGCCGCCTGGGCTCACATTGCCAGCCGCACTCAGGGCCGCATCGGCCACGAGCCGGCCTCCGTGAATGCCCTGGGTGTGCCCGCGCACCTCACGGGCTTTCGGGTCGTATTTTCCGCTTTTCACCATTTCCCTCCCGCCGCGGCCCAGGCCCTGCTGCACGATGCCGTGCAGGCCAATACAGGCATCGGCGTATTCGAAGGCGCCGGCAAGCATTGGGCTGAATTGCTGCTGGCCTGGACGGTGCTGCCGGTAGCTCAACTCCTGGTCACTCCGTTTTTCCGGCCGTTTCGCCTCAGCCGCCTGGTGTTTACCTACCTCATCCCGCTCATTCCGCTCTGCACCATTTGGGATGGCTCCGTCTCGCTGCTGCGCATGTACTCGACCCAGGAGTTGCTTGCCCTGGCCCAACAGGCCGACCCTACCCAGCAATTCACTTGGCAAGCCGGCAAAAAACGGCACTGGTGGGGCCCGAAGGTCACTTTCCTGGTAGGCTGGCCGGTCAAAAACCAGTTAGCAGTGAACAGTTAGCAGTGTGCAATGCTTGTCGTCACGTTTAGTCCGCTGTTTTCAACAACCTTTGTCCATCTCCACACTGCTTACTGCCTACTGTTAATTGCTAACTGCTTACAAAAAGGCGCTGCCGCTGCTCCGCATCCCGTTTTCCATTTACCTCATGCCCGTGTTCTGGTTTGGGCTGAGCGCCCTGCGCGGGCCCTGGAGCGGGTGGAAAGCCGCCGGGGTGTTTGTGGTGCTGCATTTGCTGGCCTACCCGGCCTCCAACGGCTACAACTCCTACTACGACAAGGACGAGGGCAGCATTGGCGGACTCAAGGCGCCCCCGAAAGTGACGCCCGAGCTGCTGCACCTCGTGTGGCTGTTCGATGCACTGGCCGTGGCCGGAGCCGCGCTGCTTTCGCTGCCTTTCGCGGCGCTGGTGGTGCTGTATCTGCTGATTTCCAAAGCCTATAGCTACGACGGCATCCGGCTCAAAAAATACCCCCTGCTGAGCACACTGGTAGTGGTGCTGTTCCAGGGGGCCTTCACTTTTTTGATGACGCAAGTGGGCGCCGGGGCTTCCTGGGTCCAGCTCAGCGACAAAACCAACCTGCTGCTGGCACTGGTGAGCACGCTGTTTTTGTGCGGCTCTTATCCGCTCACTCAAGTGTACCAGCACGACGAAGATGCCCGGCGCGGTGACCGCACCCTGAGCTTGCGGCTGGGAGTTCGGGGCACGTTTGTGTTTGCAGCGGTGGGGCTGCTGGTGGGGGCAGCTACGCTGGGCCTGGCCTACTGGCTGCGTCAGGAAATACGGCCGCTCCTGATATTTCTGGTGGCCACCGGGCCGGTCGTGTGGATGTTCAGCCGCTGGGCCTGGCAGGTGTGGCACGACGAGCGGGCGGCCAATTTCGAGCACACCATGCGCATGAACCAAGTGTCGTCGTTGTGCCTGAGTGCCGCGTTTGTGGCCATGCTGCTCTGGCGTTGAGTTGCTTGAGCGGCTAGCTCGTAGGCCACCTTCTACCGGCTTGCCACGTACCTTGAGCCATTCATTGTAGCCTTAGCTCCATATACTATGCGTTTCGCCTGGTTTGCCGTGCTGCCGCTGCTAGCGGCCTGTAATTCGACGCCCTCTGCCGTGCACGAGGGCAGTATTTCCCGCATTGCCGACCGGAACAAACCCGATACCTCGGCCCTTCCGCCGCCCGATACCAGCCGCGCGGCCGCCGTAAGCGCCCAAGCCGATACCCTGGTCACGGCGCAGCAGGCGCACATGTTCAGCCAGCCGGGCGGCAAGCCCGACGCATTCCGCCTGGTGCTGCGGGGCCCATCAGTACTGGAGGGAACCGCCACGTTCACCATCACCACGGCCGACGGGCAAGTGATTTTTCGGGAAAGCCTCAGCGCCGTCGACCTGGAAGCGCCCATGGTCTACGAGATGAAAACTTCGACCGTCACTCCGGCCGAACGCGAAGCCTTTGTGCGGCGGCGCATCCGGGAGTTCTTCCGGCCAGCCCAATTTTCCAGCCCGGCCGTGCCAGCTGCCGCCCCCTACCCCACCGGCCCCGAAGCGCCCGACCACGCCACCTGGAACGACCTGCGCAAACGGCCCGAAAGCATTCGCTTCACGTACCTGGTGGGCAAGGAAGACCGGCGCAGCATTGCGTGGTCGCCCCTAAAAAAACAGGTAGTGCGACTTTAACGCTGGGCTTAATGAGGAATGAACGAACAACTCCCCTCTTTAGAAAGGAGGGGATGTTGCCGCGCCTGCGGCAACTGGGGTGGTTGAATCGTTTCACGATGGGCGAACGATTCCAGCCCAACTCGTTCGGGTGTCGTTCAACGAGGGCAACCACCCCCGTTTGAGCTAAACTCAAACATCCCCTCCTTGGTAAGGAGGGGAGTTGTTCGTTCATTCCTCATTAAGCGCGGCGTCACCGAGAAGCTGCTCGAGCCCCTGCCGCACCTGCTCATAGGACTGGTAGCCGCGGGCCAGCACATAGCCCTGCTCCCCGATGCGCACCACGCTGGTCGGAAATCCCTGAACGCCGATGCGGGCTACGGCCGCGAATTCCTGCTGGGTGGCCCGGGCCGTTTCGGGCGCGTCAAAGCGGCGCTGAAACTCGGTGATGTCGACGCCGAAGGGTGCCAGCAGGGCGTGGTAGGCGCTGGGGTCGTTTAGGTCTTTGCCGTTGCGGAACAGGGCGGCTTGCACGGCGTGGGCGAAGGCCACGGTGCGGGCCGGGTCCTGGGTAATTTGGCGGAAAGCGACAATGGCCCGGCTCGGCGGCTCCGAGTTGTACTCGTAGCTTCCCTCCTCGGCCAAGACCTTAAAAGCAGTGCCGAACTCCACGCCCGTCGCTTTTTCTACATCGGCCAGGGCGTTTTGGATATAGCTCCAGGTCTCGGCAATGGGCCCGACATGCTCGCCGGTGGCCATGCCGCCACAGAGCACCGACACATCCAGCCGGCCCGCAAACTCGGCTTGCACACGGTTGATGACCGGGCTCATGCCGTAGCACCAGCCGCAGAGCGGGTCCTGGATGTAGAGCAGTTCGGGGAGGTTGGCGGGAGCAGCAGTGGCCATGGCGTCAAAATTATTTGAGCCAAAATTACGCCTTCACGGCGCCGGCAGGGCCATTGTGCGGCGACGGTTTCAACTCCTCAGTAATTTATATTCCGATTGTTGAATTTAAAATGCCGGCCGCTGGTTTGCTAGTCGTTATGTTATTAAATGACTAAGTGCCGATTATTAGCTATCAAAAAAGCCCGCTGCAGTGATGCAACGGGCTTTTTTATTGGAAGCAGGCTTGGGTTTTAGCCGTTCATGGAAATGAGGAATTCCTCGTTGTCCTTTGTGCCTTTGATGCGGTCCTTCAGGAATTCCATGGCCTCGGTGGCGGTCATGTCCGACATGAACTTGCGGAGCACCCACACGCGGCTCAACTCGTCCTTGCTCATGAGCAGGTCTTCGCGGCGGGTGCCGGAAGCCGGGATGTCGATGGCCGGGAACACGCGCTTGTTGGCCAACTTGCGGTCCAGCTGCAGTTCCATGTTGCCGGTGCCTTTGAATTCCTCGAAGATAACCTCGTCCATCTTGGAGCCGGTCTCGATGAGGGCCGTAGCGATGATGGTGAGCGAGCCGCCGCCTTCCACGTTACGGGCCGCACCGAAGAAGCGCTTGGGCTTTTGCAGGGCGCCGGCGTCGATACCACCCGAGAGGATGCGCGACGAGCTGGGCTGCACCGTGTTGTAGGCGCGCGCCAGGCGAGTGATGGAGTCAAGCAGAATTACCACGTCGTGGCCGCACTCCACGAGGCGCCGGGCCTTGTCGAGGGCCATTTCGGCGATTTTCACGTGGCGGTCGGCCGTTTCGTCGAAGGTTGAGCTAAGCACCTCGGCCTTCACGGTGCGGGCCATGTCGGTTACTTCCTCGGGACGTTCGTCGATGAGCAGAATCATCAGGTACACCTCGGGGTGGTTTTCCGAAATGGCGTTGGCCACTTCCTGCAACAGCACGGTTTTACCGGTCTTGGGCTGGGCCACAATCAGGCCCCGCTGGCCCTTGCCGATGGGCGCAAACAAGTCGAGCACGCGGGTGCTGATTTGGCTGGACTTCGTGCTCAGCTTCATGCGCTGGTCGGCGAAGAGCGGGGTGAGGTGGCTGAACGGCACCCGGTCGCGGACTTCCTCCACGGTGCGGCCGTTCATGCTGTCTACGCCCACCAGGGCAAAGTATTTCTCGCCTTCGCGCGGCGGCCGGATGGTGCAAATCACCGTGTCGCCGGGCTTCATGGCGAACTGCTTCACCTGCTGCGGCGACACGTAGATGTCGTCGGGCGAGGATAGGTAGTTATAGTAAGGCGAGCGCAGGAAGCCGTAGCCGCCGTCGGGCATCAGCTCAAACGTGCCGCCGCCGGGCACCACCAGGTCGAGGTCTTGGCGGGCGGGGCGCTGGGGCTCGCGCGGCTGTTGGGGTTCGCGTGGTTCACGCTGGGGCTGGTCGGTGCGGGGCGTGCCGTCGGGGTTGAGGGCGCGCTGCTGGCGCTGCAGGTCGCGCTGGGCGTAGCGCTCCTCGCGGGTCAGGTTGCGGTTGTCGCGGTCGTTGCGGGGCTGGTCGGTACGCGGCTCGCGCGGCTGGCCTTCGCGATTCTCGCGGGGTTGGTCGTTGCGCGGCTCCCGGGGCTGGTCGTTGCGCAGTTCGCGCGGCTCCCGGTTGTCGCGGGGCTGGTCGTTGCGAGGCTCCCGCGGTTCACGGGGCTCGCGGTTTTCGCGCGGCTGGTCGTTGCGGGGGCGCTGCTGGTCGCGGCCATCCCGCACTTCGCGGTTGTCGCGCTCGAACCGGTCGGCGCGGTTCTCGCGGCGGTCGGCAAAGCCGTTGCCACCGAATTCGCGGCGGCTTTCGCGGCCATTATCGCGGCCATCAGCACCGTTTTCGGAGGGAGCAGCAGCGGCTTGGGCAGCGGCGGCAGCTTCGGCAGCCGCTTTTTCAGCAGCCATTTCGGCGGCGCGCTGCTCCGTGATGGGGCGACCAGCGCGGTCTACCCGCTCCCGGCGCGGGCGCTCGGGGCGACCGGCGTTGTTGGTTTCAGACTGCTCAGCACCGTTAAGCTGCTCAACGCCGTTAATCTGCTGGTCGGCGCTGGGGGCAGCGTCGGCACTGGGTTCGGTGGCAGGTGCGGCGGGCACGGGCTCGTTGGCCAGGGAGGCGCCGGTGGCATCCTGGGCCGGCACCAAGGCCAAGCCTTCGATAGGGTCCAATATTTCCACGGTGGCGGCGGGGGCAGCTTGAGCCACAGCAGCTTCGCGGCGCGGCTCGCGCGGCTGGCGGGCCGGGGCTTTGGCTGCCGGGGGTGCTACGTCCGAAAAGGGTTGCTCGGCCGTACTCGGGGCCGGGCGGCGGCCACCGGGCTTGTTGCCATTGGCACGGGGCGGGGCAGCCACGGGCGCTTCGGCGGGGGCTACCGCAGCGGCGAGGGCCGGTGCGGGGGCTTCTTGCTCGGCGGCGCCGGGGGTCAGGGCCTGCTGGTCAAGGATTTTATAAATCAAATCCTGTTTGCTGAGCCGCTTGAAGTTGCCCACATTCATTTGTTCGGCAATCTCTTTGAGGTCGGACAGCAGCCGGTCCTTCAACTCGTTAATGGTGTGCATAAAGGGAATAAGGGAGAAACATCGGCTTAAAGCGAGGGGCTGGCTGCCCAGGGGGCCCGCTTGGGGGCCCAAAAGCCAGCTACGGCACGAAAGCGGCCAGGCCGCGATAAAGCATTGGCAGGAAACGCGGGCTATAAAGTATAGCAGCGCGCGGCGCGCAATGGAATAAGCAAGAAATGAGGTGCGAAAGGGGACCGCTGGGTAATCAGCAAAAGACGGGCCGGAGGCGAACACTGAGGTCCGCGGTTCCTGCCACGGCGGCCGGTTGCTAGCGCAATGTTAGCGCATTACGGGCAAACCGCCAAATCGGATACTTGATGGCAAAGGTTTAACACCGGCTGGCGCAAAATAAGTTGCGGCAAGCTTCGCAAGCCCCACGGCAACAAGCCTGTGGTTCCGCCCGGTTTTACTTCCGACATTTGCCCGCATTCCACTACGCCCCCTATGCTGCAGATTTCCGTTCTCCGCGACCAGACCGAGCTTGTGCTGGCTGGCCTTGCCAAAAAACATTACGCCAACGGCCCCGCCGACGTCGCTGCCATCCTCGACCTGGACCAGCGCCGCCGCTCGCTTCAAACCACGCACGACGCTTCCCAGGCCGAAGCCAACGAGCTGGCCCGCCAAATCGGGGGCCTCATGAAATCGGGCGATAAAGCTGGTGCCGAAACCCTCAAAGCCCGCACCGCCGAGCTCAAGCAGCACACCCAAGCCGCCGCCACCGAGCTGGCCCAAGTAGAAAAAGAGCAGCAGCAGCTCCTTTATAAGCTCCCCAACCTGCCCCACGCCAGCGTGCCCCAAGGCCGCTCCGCCGCCGACAACGAGGTGGTGCGCGAGCACGGCAGCAAGCCCAACCTTGGCCCCGACGCTCAGCCGCACTGGGAGTTGATTAAAAAGTACGACATCATCGATTTTGAGCTGGGCAACAAAATCACGGGCGCAGGCTTCCCGGTGTACAAAAACCAGGGCGCCCGGCTCCAGCGCGCCCTTATCAACTTCTTCCTGGACGAAGCCCGCGCGGCCGGCTACACCGAAATGCAGCCCCCGATTCTGGTGAACGAGGCCAGCGGCTATGGCACCGGCCAGCTCCCCGACAAGGAAGGCCAGATGTACCACGACGCCAAGGACGACCTCTACCTCATCCCCACGGCCGAGGTACCGCTGACCAATATTTACCGCGACGAAATCATTCCCGTCGACAAGCTGCCCGTGCGCATGGCCGGCCACACGCCCTGCTTCCGCCGCGAGGCCGGCTCCTGGGGCGCCGACGTGCGCGGCCTCAACCGCCTGCACCAGTTCGACAAGGTAGAAATCGTGCAAATCACGGAGCCCGACCAGAGCTACGACGCCCTGGAAGCCATGCTGGCCCACGTCGAAGGCCTGCTGCAACAGCTCAACCTCCCCTACCGCGTGTTGCGGCTCTGCGGCGGCGACATGGGCTTCACCTCGGCCCTCACCTACGACCTCGAAGTGTGGAGCGCCGCCCAGGGCCGCTGGCTGGAAGTAAGCTCGGTGTCGAACTTCGAAACCTACCAGGCCAATCGCCTCAAGTGCCGCTACCGCGCCGACGGCGGCAAAACCCAGCTGCTGCACACGCTCAACGGCTCGGCCCTGGCCCTGCCCCGCATCGTGGCCGCGCTGCTGGAAAACAACCAGACCAGCACCGGCATCGACCTGCCGCTGGTGCTGCAGAGCTACTGCGGCTTCGAGCGAATTGAGCTGTAATTGAACTGAATTTTATTAAAAGTAGGCCCGGTCAGTACATAGGCCGGGCCTTCTTGCTTTTCATCGCAGAGCGTTACCACTAAGCAGCGTCACCATTTTAAGGTCGAATAGGTCATGCCATCCCAAGAAGAAAAACAACGCCGGAAAGCCTTGCAAAATCAGTTGAATGCTGAAGCCAAGGCCGGCAAGCTCGCGTCGCTTCCTATGCCAAAGGAAAAGCTGGTCGCATACTTTGATTATTTAGACCTAGAACTGACTGAGCATGGATGCGACGATACATTGCGCTTAACCAAGCAATTCGCCGAAGCAGAGGGGCTGGCATTTGAACCCATCAAGCTTTGGTTGTCGGAATACGGTGGATACTGCGACTGTGAGGCATTAGCCAACGTTGAAGAGGAGTTCGAAAACATTTAGGCGTTTTACCGTCCGTCGCGCATTGGCGGCAGGTCGAGGTCCAGGTTTTGGTCGCGCATGCACTTGAAATGGCCTTGCGGGCACTTGTCAAAGCCGATTTTGGAGCAGGGCCGGCACGAAAGGCCTTTTACTTCCAGCACTTTGAATTCGGTGCGATAGGGATACATACCAAACTCGGGCACGGTGTTGCCCCACACGCTGAAAATCTCCTTGCCGAAAGCGGCCGCAATGTGCATCAGGCCGGTGTCGTGGCTCACCACAAACTGCGCCTGCCGAAGCAGCGAGGCGGATTGGTGCAGGGTATAGCGCCCGCAGCCATTCACAATGAGCGGCTGAGCGGCTGAGTGACTGAGTGATTTTTCAGGAAACCGGTACGGGCTGTCGGGGATGGTAGCCGCGGGAGCTGATACTGTGGCTGCTTTTGTCGCAAACGCCTGCTCAATGATGTGGCCGATGCTCTCGTCTTCGGGGCCGCCGAGCAGCACGATGGGGCGGGCCAGCTTGGCACATAGCTCAATTAGCTTTTCGACCGGGAGGCGCTTGGTGGCGTGCTGGGCCCCGATGGCCACCGCCACGTAGCCGCGCTGGAAAGCCGCGGGCAGGGTATTTAGCTCAATTTCCTGCCCTTCCGGAATGAAGTAGTCGAGTCCATGGCCGTCGTCTTTCACGCCGAGCATAGCAGCGGCCTCCAGGTAGCGCTGCACGATGTGCACGCGCGGCAGCCGGTCAATCTTAAAATTGACCAGTAGCCATTTCTGCCAATTGAGCTTGTCGAAACTGCTGCCGGGCACGCCTAGCCGTACCTTGAGCAGGGTGGTACGCAGGTTATTGTGCAGGTCCACCACAAAGTCGAACCGCTCGGCGTGCAGTTCGCGCACCAGCTGGCCGAGGCTGCCGGTTAGGCAGTGCACTTTGGTGATGTAGGGATTGGGCTCAAGCAGGCCGCGGTAGCCGGGCTTGGTGGCAAAATGGACTTCCGCGTTAGGCACCTGCTGGGCCAGCGCCCGCACCACGGGCGTGGTGAGCACGATGTCGCCGATGGAAGAAAAGCGGAGAACGAGGATTTTCATGGGATAACAGAACACCAACTCCCCTCCTTGCTAAGGAGGGGATGTTTGAGCTTCAGCTCAAACGGGGGTGGTTGAGCCGATGAACGATGCCTGAACGAAACGTTTAAACGATTCCAGCGCTAGACGTTCAACGCCCGCAACCACCCCAGCTGGCGCTTCGCGCCAGCGTCCCCTCCTTGGTAAGGAGGGGAGCTTGACGTTTACTCAAACAACGACTTTTTGTATTCCAGCGGGGGCGTGATGCCGGCTTTTCGTTTTTCGAAATAAGCCGCGGCTTCGTCCACCGATTTCGCGTTAAACGTCATTTCCTTGGTCAAAAATCCCTTGCGGCCCATGAGCACGCCGTAGCGCATGTCGGCGTAGCCTTCGGTGTGGTGGGCGTCGGGGTTGATGCTGAGCATCACGCCCTGGTCGTGGGCGTAACGCACCCAGCGCCAGTCGAGGTCGAGGCGCCAGGGGTTGGAGTTGATTTCGATGATGACCTGGTGCTTGGCGCAGGCGTCGATGACGGCTTTGTAGTCGATGGGGTAGCCCTGGCGGCGCAGCAGCAGGCGGCCGGTGGGGTGTCCCAGCATGGTGGTGTAGGGGTTTTCGATGGCGCGCAGCAGGCGTTCGGTGGCTTTGCGCTCGTCCATTTTCAGGTTGGAGTGCACGGAGGCCACGATGAAATCGAAGCTGGCCAGCACGTCGGACGGGTAATCCAGGGAGCCGTCGCTGAGGATGTCGCTTTCGATGCCTTTGAAGATGCGGAAGGGCGCGAGCTCGGCGTTGAGCTTGTCGATTTCCTGGTGCTGCTGGCGCACGCGCTCCACGCCGAGGCCGTTGGCGTAGTGCGCGGCCTGGCTGTGGTCGCAGATGCCGAGGTACTCGTAGTTATGGTCGCGCAGGAAGGTGGCCATCTCGCGCAGGCTGTGGTTGCCGTCGGAGTAGGTGCTGTGGTTGTGCAGGGAGCCGCGCAGGTCGCTGTCTTCGAGCAGGCGTGGCAGTTTTTTCTCGGCGGCCAGCTCAATTTCGCCCAGGCCTTCGCGCAGCTCGGGCACGATGAATTGCAGGCCGGCTTTCTCGTAGAGGGCTTCTTCCTGCTGGAATTTTTCGCGGCGGGCCCACTGGCGCAGCGTGGCCGGGGCCCCGCCGCCGTGGCCCTGCACGCCGGGCAGCGGCTCGTTCAAATGCTCTTCGGCGGCCGAGTTCAGGAACAGTTCGGTGGTGAAGGCTTCGGTCGTGGTGAGCAGCACTTCGACCTGCACGCCCGACTCGGTGGCTGAGCCGCGCCAGGCAAACGGGCCGGAGCGGTGCGGGTTAGCTGTGAGGCCCTCCAGGGAGTTGAGCAGCAGGTGGGCCTGGGCGGGCCGGTCGGTGGCGGCCACTAGGCGCACGGTTTCCACGGTTTCGAGGCGGCGGCGGATTTCGCCAGCCACGGCCACTTTTTCGATTTTCAAGCCGTCGCGCAGCTGCTGGCACAGCTGTTCGGCCAGGCTTTCGGCCTGGGGATACAGCAGCTTGCCCTTGCTTTGGCCAGCAAACTCCAGGGCTTCGAGTATAGAATCCTGGGTCTTTTTGCCGAAGCCTTTGAGCTTGCTCACCAGGTCTTTTTCGGCGGCTTCGCGCAGCTGCTCGGCGCTTTCGATGCCCAGGTCGCGCCACAGGGCCCGGATTTTCTTGGGCCCGATACCTTTGATGTTCAGCATCTCGACCACGCCGGGCGGGGTGATTTCGAGCAGGTGGCGCAGCTCCGGAAACGTGCCGGTGTCGAGCAGCTCGGCCACTTTGGCGGCAGCGGTTTTGCTCAGGCCGGTGCGGTCGGGCAGGCCGGAGCGCTCGATTTCCGACACCGGAAAGCTCAGGGCGTCGAGGGCGTTGGCCGTGCCTTCGATGGCGCGGATTTTAAAAGGGTTTTCGTCGTGCAGCTCCATCAGCTGGGCGGCCAGCTTGAAGGCGCGGGTCAGGGCGCGGTTATCCACGGGGAAGGGGTTTTGTGGGAACGAATGTAGCGTACACTGCTGCTTACGCGGCTTGCGGGCTTATGGCCAAATCAGCCCAACTAACGTACCTGCTTGATTCGCCTTACCTTTCAGGCCCTACACTTCGCAGAAATCAATGCTTAGGTTGCGTTCTCTCTTCCGGCTGCTGCCGCTGTTCCTGCTCGTTTTAGCTGCCAGCTGCCAGCGCCGCCGCGCCGTTCCCATCCCAGCCATGAAGAAACTCGAAGGCACCTGGCTCCTTTCCAGGGAGGAAAACAGCGAAGACATCCTCGTGTACCGGCCCAATACCTATGCCTTTCCGCCTTCGCGGGGCCGCACGGGCTTTGCCATCAAGCCCTACGGGCGGTTTGAGCAGTTCGACATCGCGCCCACCGATGGCCTGGCGGGCCGCCCCGGCGCCTGGACCATCGACCGCGGCACGCACCTGCGCGTCAACCTTACCGAAGGCCCCGACCCCAGCTATACCCTGGAAATTGTGTCGCTGGATACCGCCAAGCGCATCCTGAAGGTACGCCGGCTGCCCTAGCGCCACCACTATCTCTCCGCCGCGGGGTGCGTTGTGGCCGGTTTCTTGCAAAACCGGAACATATGAGTACTCATGGCATTTTCATGATGCTGTAAGACTTTTAACCCAAGCGGGTGGTTCTAAGGCAGGAAATTGAGCTAACCTGCCGCGAGGCTGGTCTTTGACCTCCGCCTCGTGCGGCCGTAAGAACTAGCCGGCCTGGGATTTTGCTATCCCTTTTCACATTTTATGCCTTTCCGCATGTCCTTTATTCCTTCCGTAAGTCCCGTTCGGGCATTTGTTCTGGCCTTGGCCTTGGTGGCCGCCCATTCGGTGCAGGCGCAGCAGGCGGCCGTGAAGGTCAAAACCAAAACCGCGGACGCCGCCGGCAACACCGTTAGCAAAAGCAAAGTGGTAACGCCCGCTCCCATGGCCAGTGCTCCCAAGCCGGTGTCACCCCTAGTTTCGTCGCCCCAGGTGATTTTGCCCGCACAGGCCGACGGCAACACCCCCTGGCTGACCGACCTGAGCGCCGCCCAGGCGCAAGCCAAAGCCACCAACCGGCCCATTCTGGCCGTTTTCTCCGGTTCCGATTGGTGCAAGCCCTGCATCATGTATGAGCAGGAGGTGTTTGCGAAGCCCGAATTTGCCGCTTACGCCAAAGACCGGCTGGTGCTGGCCCACTTCGACTTCCCGCGCCAAAAGCGTAACCAGCCCGCCGCTGCCCAAATAAAGCTCAACGAGGCAGCCGCCGCTCAGCTCAACCGCGAGGGCGACTTCCCGCTGGCCGTCGTCATCTCGCCCGAAGGCAAGGTGCTGGCCAAGACCGGCTACATCGCGGGCGGCCCTACGGCATTTGAGGCTTATCTGAAGAAGGTAGTGCCCACGCTGTAGGTCAAAATCTGCTTTTTTAAAGATTTCGCGAACCTGCGTGGGGGTTGGCCGGCTTTTCCATCTCTGTCTTTTAACGCCACCTTTTGTTGCTCCATGCCGAGTTGGAAGCCCGTCCCCGTCTTTATCCTGCTGCTAAGCCTCTTATTGCTCAGCGGCGGCCCCGGCCGTGCTCAAACCGCGCCCCAGCGGCACACTTTCACGCGTAGCGCCCACCTCATGGGCTCGCGCTTCACCTTCACGGTGGTGGCCCCCGATGACTCCACTGGCCAGCGGGCCCTAAGGGCCGGCCTGAACGAAGTGCACCGCATCGACCATCTCATGTCGTTCTGGGATTCTACTTCCGAGGTGGTGCGCATCAACCGCATGGCAGGGATGCGGCCGGTGGCGGTGTCGCCCGAAACCTTCGACCTCATCAACCGCACGCTGCGGCTCTCCCAGCTCAGCGACGGCGCATTCGACATCACCTTCGCCAGCGCCGACAAACTCTACAAGTTTGACCGGCAGCCGCACGCTGGCCTGCCCGATTCGGCGCTGGTACGGGCGTCGGTGCGGCGCATTGGCTGGCAAAAAATCAAGCTGGACCCAGCCCAACACACGGTGTACCTGCCCGAAAAAGGCATGCGCATCAACCTGGCGGGCATTCTGCAGGGCTACGGCATCCGGCGGGCCAAGCAGGTGCTGGATGGGATGGGCATTAAGGGCGGGCTGTTGAACGGCTCCGGCGACATCTACTGCTGGGGCCGGCAGGCCGATGGCTCGCTGTGGCGCGTGGCCATCGGCGACCCCGACCACCCGCGCAGCGTGGCCGCCTGGGTCGACGTGACCGACGTGGCTGTGGTGACGGCCGGCAACTACGAGCAGTACTTCACGGTGGGCAGCCAGGTCTACGGGCACATCATCAACCCGCACACCGGCTACCCGTCCATTGGGCTGCGCTCGGTCACCATCATCTGCCCCGATGTGGAATTGGCCGACGGCTTAGACGAAGTCGTCTTCGTAAAGGGCCCAACTGCCGGTTTGGCTTTCATCAACGGATTGAAGCATGTGGATTGCACCTTGATTACCGACGACAACCGCACGCTGGTGTCCAAGGGCATGAAACTGAATTACTACCGCGGCGGCGCTACCTCCCATCCCTGATTCTTCGTATTGCTAGCTGTGAAAAAGTCTTTGCTGCTCTCCTGCCCGCGCCTTGGGCTGGCGCTGGTGTTGCTGCCGCTGGGCGCCGCGCTGCCCAGCTGTGTATCGGTGGCCGCGTACCAGAAAGTGTACCTCAACGACGAGGACATGAAACTGAGCAGCAAGATGGTGGAAACGCCCGAAACCAATTTTGAGAGCTACCGCGAAGGCGCCGGAGGGGCCAACGGTGGCAAAGTAGGCGGCGGCTGCGGCTGCAATTAATCATCCGGATGTCGCTTATGACTGTGAAAAGATTACTCGCTACGCTTAGTATCCTGGGTGCCTTGGCGGCGCCGGCTCTGGCCCAAACTACGCCCGGCACCACCCAAAACCCCAACCGCATCGACGGCTACGGCGCGCCCGTGAGCCCCGCGGTGCCCGTGAACCGCGCGGCCGATGAAACCACTATCGACATCATCGGGGGCTACTACCAGCAGGATGGCACCCACGGCGCCGTGGAAGGCGGCCGCGGCACCGAGCACCTCACCGATGTGCCGCCCGCCATCATCGTCAACGTGCCGCTCGATACGGTGAGCCGGCTGACGGCCAACGTCGGCGCCGATTTTTACGCGTCGGCTTCGACGGACCGGATTGACTTTGCGCTCTCCACTCCTTCGGCGCACGACACCCGCTTTCACGGCGATTTCGGCTACAGCCGCGAGCACAAGTACAAGGGCACCATTTGGGGCGTGGGCGCCGGTGTCTCGAAAGAATACGACTACTTCTCGGTCAACGGCACGGGCTCGTTTGCCAAAACCTCGCGCGACGGCAACCGGCAGCTCAGCCTGGCCGGCCAGATTTTCCTCGACCAGGTGACGCTGATTACGCCCATTGAGCTGCGCATCGGCAGCCCCACCCGCGGCAAAAGCGAATACGGCACCGATACCCGCCAGACCTACAACTTCACGGCTACCTACTCGCAGGTGCTCACCAAGCGGCTGCAGGCGGCCATCAGCACCGAACTGGTGTCGCAAAACGGCTTGCTGAGCACGCCCTTTCACCGGGTGTATTTCTACGACAGCACCACGCCCAACCCGGTGACGTCCGTCGACGCCGCTAATTTCTCGTCGCGGGTGCCCACTGCGCCCAAAACCGAGCTGCTGCCCCGCTCCCGCTTCAAATACCCCATCAGCCTGCGCCTGAACTACTTCGCCACCGACGTGGTGCAGATTCGGGCCTTCTACCGCCTGTACAACGACAATTTTGGCATCACGGCCCACACCGCCGAGCTGGAATTGCCAGTGAAGGTGACGCCGTTTTTCGTGCTCTACCCCTTCTACCGCTACCACACCCAAACGGCCGCCAAGTACTTCGCGCCCTTTTTGCAGCATTCCATCAGCGACGAATTTTATACCTCGGATTACGATTTGTCCGATTTCAGCGCCAACAAAGTGGGCCTGGGCCTGCGCTACTCGCCGGTGTACGGCATTGGCCGCTTCCATGTGCCGGGCCAAAATGCTGCGGGCCAGCCGCGCATCATGCGCCTCAAATCCCTGGACTTGCGCTACGCCCACTACCAGCGCAGCACCGACTTGGTGGCCAACATCGTGAGCTTCGACCTGGGCTTTGCGCTCTAATACGAAGGGGACATGAGGCGATAGTCGTCGGATTTATTTTCTTTGTGGTGTGCAATACAGCGGCCGGCCGGCATCTATGCCTGTGTCGGCCGTTGGCATTTGGCCCGGTTGGGCCATTTCATCGCCCCAGTCCCTTTTATGAAGCATTGGCTTATTAAATCTGAACCCGAAGCCTATTCCTGGGCCACGTTTGTAGCCGAAGACGGCACCGCCTGGACCGGCGTGCGCAACTACCAGGCCCGCAACAACCTGAACCTGATGCAGCCCGGCGACCTAGTATTGTTCTACCACAGCGTGAGCGAGAAGGCCGTGGTGGGCATTGCCGAGGTTGCCGCCCTGGCCGCGCCCGACGCCACCGCCGAAGCCGGCTCGCCCTGGGTGGCCGTGGCCCTGCGCCCGGTAGAGCCGCTGCCGCAGCCCGTGAGCCTGGCGCAACTCAAGGCCGATGCCCGGCTGGGCGAGCTGGCCCTGCTGCGCCAGTCGCGGCTTTCGGTGCTGCCGGTGCGGCCCGAAGAGTTTGATGCGGTGCTGGCCCTGAGCGCAAAATAAACCAGGCTTTCGCAGGACAGAAACGCCCCATTCGGTTGTAGCTTTAGAGAAGATAATACTCGTTGGAGTAGTTTTTTCAGTTGGATTTTACGGCGTACGGACATGAAACTTCGCTACTTTTTCCTACTGCTCTCCTACTCGGTGCTGGCCAGCCTGCCGGCCGCGCGCGCGCAGAAGCGCCCCGATGCCCCCACGCCGCCCGATGCCCCCACGCAAACGGCCCGCACCGAACTGCCTTTAACTGCTTTTGAAAGCGAAGTGCACGTGCAGGCCCTGCCCGCCGACAGCACCGTGGTACTGCTGGTGGGCCGCAACAAGGGCCTTTCCAACAAGTCCACCTTCGGGTTTCAGCAGTTCGACAAAGACCTGCACCTGCGCCACGAGCTGGCGCTGGACATGCCCCAGGAGTTTGGCTTCACGCGCATGTGCGCCGAGGGCAACACGGTGTACGCCCTGTTTACCTCCACCAGCACGCCGGGGCGGCTGTTTGCGGCGGCCTACAACGGCCGCTTGGGCCAGGTGCGCACCCAGCAGTACGAAACCCGCCTGAGCCGCGAAATCGTGGACCTGAAGGCGCTGGATGGCCGCCTGTTTGCCACGGTGCTGCTCAACGACCAGCTCCACGTCACGGCCCTGCTGCTCGATGTGGCTTCGGGCCAGATGCAGTACCTCTCGTCCATCTACGAGCCGCTGCCCACCCAGCTCACCTTTGTGGCCGATGCCGCCAGCCGCCGCGCCGAGTACGTGTTGAGCCAAACTAATGGCCGCAAGTCACGCCTGCTGCTCAAGCAGCTCACCGACCGCGGCCAGCTCGTGAGCTCCGAATTTGTGCAGGCCGAAAGCGAGCGGAGCCTCATCACCGCCCAGCTCACGCCCCCGCAGGACACCACCGCCCGCCTGCTCATGGGCACCTATTCGCTGCGCGACCCCAGCTTTGCCCAGGGGCTGTTTGCCACCGACCTGCGGCCCACCGCGGGCAACGGCACCAAGCCGCCGCTGCGCTTCTACGATTTCCTGCACCTGAAGCACTTTTTCGACTACCTCAAGCCTTCCCGCCAGGCCCGCCTGCGGGAGCAGACGCAGCGCCGGGTGGCCCGCTCGGAACCGCCCAAACGCTGGCACTACCGCCTGCTGCTGCACGAGCTGCTGCCCCAGCCCGACGGCGGCTACGTGCTGGTGGCCGAAGTGTACTACCCCCATTACCGCTACAATAGCTACGGCAACCTGCCGCCCTCTTTTTACAACGGCCCCCAGTACGGGTACGGCAATGGCAACGCGCGCGTCTTCGACGGCTACCAAACCACCCACGCCCTGGTGTGCGGGTTCGACCGCTCCGGCACCCTGCTCTGGGACAACACCTTCGTGGTGGAAAACCTGCGCCGCACCGACCTCGAAGAAGCCGTTCGCCTGCAGCCTCTGCCCGACGGCCGCCTCGTGCTGGCCTACATCGACGAGGAAAAGCTGCGCTACAAGGTGATAAACCGCGCCGAAACCTCTTCCAACGACCATGAGGTCCCCCTCCAAACCGGCTCAGGCGCCACGGCCGCTGCCGAACGCGTGAGCGACACGTCCCAGGCCGATTTACTGCCGTGGTTCGGTACCCGGTTTGTCGCCTCCGGCTACCAGCGCATCCACGTAGACCACGGCCCCGACCGGGAAGTATTTTTCCTGAATTCGGTGGCTTTCTAGGTGAGGCCGTGGGGGCACCGGCTGCAGCCAAAAATTGAGCTGATATTCTTTCTAAATGGCCGGCTTCTCCCTGCATTCGGGCAGGGAAGCCGGCCTTTCTTTTAGCTCAATTCCCGCATAAAGGCAACCGTAGCAAGGCCAGGGACCGTAGAACGCACCTATCTTCTCGCCACCTTTGCCTCATGATTACAAAACTCCGACTCCCCGCCCTCTTCCTGTTTTTGCTAATGGTGGGCTGCCGCGCCGGTGGGCCCGGCACGCCGGCTCGCACCGTGGCCTCGTTTTTCTCTAAGTACGAAGGCCGCGAAGGATTCAAAACCACCGAATGGTCGGCCGACTTGCTCCAGCGCCTGGCCCTGGTGAAAGCCGCCAAGCTACTCGGCGGCTCCGACCTTACCGATGCCATCACGGGCATCCGCTCGGCCAAGGTCATCAGCTTTGCGCCCACCTCCGGCTCGGCCCGCGAACTGGCCCAGCAGGGCCTGCGCCAGGAAGCCACCGGCATTTTGCAGGGCGAGAAATACACGCCGCTTTCTACCGCCGGTTTTGGCGGCAGCGACTATGCCGTGTCAACCCGCGGCTCGGGCGACAAAGTCTCGGAGTTTGCGGCCCTAGGCTCCCTGCCCGATGTGGCTGATTCGTTTGTGCTGGTATCGGTGCAAGGCAATTTCACCAGCAGCCAGGTAGCAGCGCTGAGCAAGTACCTGCCCCAGATTGTGCAGGCTACTAGTAAGTAAGGTTCTCCTGCAGCTTGCCGCAAAGCCGCTCGCTTGGAACCTCGCCCCCGGCCCCTCTCCCTAGGAGAGGGGAGCCACGGCACAAGCTTTAGCTCAATTTCTTAAAAACCAAAAGCCCCAGCTCAATTGAGCCGGGGCTTTTGGTTTTCGCTTGATTACCATCAGGCACCCCTCTCCTAGGGAGAGGGGCCGGGGGTGAGGTGCTGCGGCGCGCTGCCCTTACGCCTTGCCCATCAAGTCCTCAATGGCGTCGGCCTGCAGGGGAATATTGGCCATCAGGTCCTCATTGCCGTTGGGCGTGAGCAGGATGTCGTTCTCTAAGCGGATGCCAAGGCCTTCTTCCGGAATGTAGATACCGGGCTCTACTGTGTACACCATGCCAGCTTCGAAGGTGCGGTACTTAGAGCCCACGTCGTGCACGTCGAGCCCCAGGTAGTGGCTGGTGCCATGCATGAAATACTTCTTGTAGAGCGGTGCGGCGGGGTCCTGGTTGCGCACGTCGGAGGCGTTCAGCAAGTCGAGCTTGATGAGTTCCTGCTCCATGCACTCGCCCACGGCCTGGTGATAGGCTTCGATTTCGCCGCCGGGCACTAGGCGCGTTTTGGCGAAGGCCATCACGGCCAGCACGGAATCGTACACCTGGCGCTGGCGGCCGGTGAACTTGCCGTTGACGGGAATGCTGCGCGAAAGGTCGGCGGCGTAGTTGGCATATTCAGCCCCAAAGTCCAGCAGAATCACGTCGCCATCCTGGCACTGGTTGTCGTTGGTGGTGTAGTGCAGCACGCAGGCATTTTTGCCGCTGGCCACGATGCTGCCGTAGGCCGGCCCGCGGCTGCGATTGCGCATGAACTCGTGCACGATTTCGGCCTCAATCTCAAACTCCCACACGCCCGGCTTCACAAAGCCCAGCAGCCGCCGAAACGCCTTCTCGGTGATGTTGCAGGCTTCGCGCATCACCCGGATTTCCTCGGGGCTCTTGATGGCGCGCTGACGGTGCAGCAGCGGCGCGGCGCGGCGGTAGGTGTGCAGCGGGTACTGGCTTTGCAGCGATTTGATGAAGCGGGCATCGCGCGTTTCCACCTCCACCACGGCCCGGATGTGCTCGTTGGAGTTCAGGTATACGTTTTCGGCCTCGTTCATCAGAGCCGGCAGCACCGACTTGAAGCTGTCGAGCCACATGATGCTGCGGATGCCGGAGTTAGTGCGAGCTTCGTCCTTGGTCAGCTTGTAGCCTTCCCAAATTAGGATATGCTCGGAGGTTTCTTTCAGGAACAGAATTTCGCGGTGCTGCGGCAGGCGCGCGTCCGGAAAAATGACCAGAATGCTCTCCTCCTGGTCTACCCCGCTGAGGTAAAACAAGTCGTTGTTTTGCCGGAACGCCAGGGTGCCGTCGGCATTCGTCGGCATCACGTCGTTGGACTGAAAAATGGCCAGCGAAGCCGGCGGCAGCTGCTCGCGGAAGCGGCGGCGGTTTTCAACAAAAAGCTCGGGGGCCAGGGGAGTGTAGCGCATGCGAAAGGTTGGTTGGGAATAGCGAGCGCAAGTTAGGTCCCGGGCCGTTGCCAGAATACGCCCGCCTGGGGAATCCAGCCCGGGTGCAGGCCAGCTCAACCTGACCAGCTTCGGCCAATACGCCCGCTCAATAGGCCACAAAAAAGCCCCTGCCGATTGGCAGGGGCTTTTTTATTTTGGAAGCCTACCGGCTTACAATTTCGATTTTACCGTCTTGGTGGCCGTCTTATTCGTTTTGTAACGCATATCGGGCGTGCCATCGGCTTTCATGGGGCCGGTTACGGTCTTGGTTTTGGCGGTTTTGTTGGCCGAGTAGCGCATGTCGGGCGTGCCGTCGGCTTTCATTTTGGTGCTGCTCGTGGTCTTGGTCACGCCCGAAGGCGTGGTTTGGGTGCTCGACTTGGTCATCGTCCCCTGCTGCTTGGTGGTGGTCGACGACTTGGTCATGCCGGCCGGGTTACTCATCGTGCTCGACTTCGTGGTCGTCGTCGTGGCCGGAGTTTGGGCCGTGCGGGTGGTCATTTTCGACGAACTGGTGCTCATCTTGGTGGCGGACGTAGCCGGCGCAGTGGTGGGGGTCTGGGCCAGGGCAGCAGAACTGCCAAGCAGGCTCAAGGAAACGAGGAAACCGAGGATGCGCTTCATAACAAAGGTGAAAAAGGTGGGTGAAAAGATGGGCCTCCTACGCAGCTTCTGGCTTCGCAGTTGGCAGGAAATTTAGCCATTTATTTTACATTGACTGTAAGCCCTTTAGCGCTCAATGCAATGTATCAGAAAATGAATGTATGCCCGATGAAGAGGATAGTAGAACAGCTATTTTCAGGTATGTTATTTTGCCATGAAGCATTAAGACGGTAGCCATTGGGCTACTTCTTGCCAAAACCACGTTTCTGGGCCCTATGCGCTACATCTGAAGCTTGGAGTGGTAAGGAGCCCTGCTTCTCGTTTCATTAATCTTTTTATATATACCGATTAATTATCAATAAACCGTTGCAATATGGCTTTAGAATTTATTACTTTGGGGTATCGCAAATACTTGTTCTCCAAGGTAAAACCACACTAATTAATTTCAGATGAAGAAAAATTTTTACTTTCTGTTCGCCTTTGGGGTAGCTGCTGCCCTGGTACAAAGCCCGGCCCAAGCCACGCCTCTGGCTGGCAATGTTACCGAGGTTAACCACGCAGCTGCTCCGGTTTCCATTGTCGAAGCATCCAGCCCCTTGGAGATGAGCAAATCGCCCAATTCCAAGGGCCCAGCCGGTAAAGCGCGCCGCAACTCGGTGCTGGCCATCTTGGGACTGGCAGAAAGTAAAAAAGTAATGTCTCCCGCCAAGCTCAACCGGGAGCAGCATTTGCGCCAGGAGCAGCTCAAGGCCAAGGCCCGCAGAGAATCGCGGGCGCATCGCCGCCGCTGCCCAAAAGCCTTGAACTAACAGGATAGCTGGCAGTTTGCGACCAGCCCCACCCATACAAAAAGCCCCTTGCCAGACTGGCAAGGGGCTTTTTATTTATCGGCAATAACGGGATTAAGCCGTTACCTGTGCTTCGAGCTTTTGGGCCAGCACGTGCTTGGGCACAGCGCCTACTTGTTTGTCAACGATTTGGCCGTTTTTAAACACCAGCAGCGTCGGGATGCTGCGGATGCCGAATTTCATTGAGGTTTGGGGGTTGGCATCGACGTCAACTTTGCCCACGACAACTTTGCCTTCGTATTCGCCGGCAAGTTCTTCCACCACAGGGCCTACCATGCGGCAAGGGCCGCACCATTCGGCCCAGAAATCGACCAATACGGGTTTGTCGCCGCTGATGATTTCGTCAAAGTTGGCGTCGGTTATTTCAATTGCTTTGTGTCCCATTTTAGTTTGGGTTGGGGTTAAGGATGGTCTGGCGTGTACGGCCAACGGGGTCGCAAGGTAGCAGATTGGAAGGTTAAACAGAGTGTACGGGGGAAAGTTCAGAAGGGCCATTGCCACCGCCAAGAGGCCCGGCGAACGGCTCAATTAGCTATCCGAAAGCTGGGAATATCATGCTGAACATATTCAGGATTTCCGCCACTACAACTGTCATGCTGAGCAGCGCGAAGCATCTTCTCACGGCTCAACGATTCGTTCAGCGGTGATAAGATGCTTCGCAGGCTCAGCATGACAGACGAGTAGAAGGATGAATGCCCTAAATGAGGGTGCAGACCTCCATTTCCATTTCGTGCATTTTCTGGATGAACGTCTTTGGCTCAATCTGGAATTTGCGCGAGAACATGTCGACGGCCAGGTGCTCGTGGGGCTCCACAAACTGAATTTCGAGGCGCTTGCTGCCCGGCGCGTGGTCGATGGCATCCTGCAGGCGGTCGAGCATGGGACCGGTCACGGTGCGCAGGTCCAGCTTCACGCGCACGCCCTTGCTGCGCTTCTCGGCCACGTCGGCCAGGGGCTCCATCGTGAGGATGCGCAGGTCCCACTGGTCCTGGGTGTGGCGGCGCAGCTCCTGCTTGAGGCGAACATACATGGGCGGCACCTGCTCGTTGGGGTAGTTGCGCGGGTTGATGAGCGGGGCAAACTTGGTGTAGTCGTCGCGGAACAGCGCGGGGTTGATGCTGGTCTCGTAGTCCTCGAGGGTGAAGGTGCAGAAGGGCTGGCCGGTCTTGGTCGTCTTGAATAAAACGTTGTTGATGAGGCCGGCTACTGCCAGCTCCTTGTTCTTAATCTCATCCACCTTCTCCAGCCCGCAGGTGCAGTAGGCGTCCAGCTCCAGCTTGTAGCTGTCGAGCGGGTGGCCCGATAGGTAGAAACCCACCACTTCCTTTTCGCGGCGCAGCTGCTCGGTTTTGCTCCAGGGCTCCATCTCGTGCATCTTGGGCAGCGGCGCGGCCACCGCCCCGAATGCACCCGCTCCAAAGAGGCTGTGTTGAGCTGATTCCTTGGCGGCCTGGTGCTGCTGGCCCATTTTCATGGCCTTCTCGATGAGGTTCTGGTCACCGGCGGGGGCGTCCAGGTACAGGCGGCGGTGCTTGCCGAACCCATCGAAGGCGCCGGCCTGGGCCAGGCTTTCGAAGGTTTTCTTGTTCACAGTGCGCAAACTCACGCGCTTGGCGAAGTCGAAAATGTCGGAAAATTCGCCGTTTTTTTCGCGCTCTTCCACCATGCTTTCTACGGCGAGTTCGCCGGCGCCTTTCACGGCGCCCATGCCGAAACGGATGGCGCCTTCCTGGTTTACGTTGAACTTAAGCAGGGATTCGTTCACGTCGGGCCCGAGCACGGGCACGCCCTGTTTGCGGGCTTCTTCGATGAAGAAGGTCACCTTCTTAATATCGCCCATGTTGTTGGTGAGCACGGCGGCCATGTACTCGGCCGGGTAGTTGGCCTTCAGATAACCAGTCTGATAGGCCACCACGGAGTAGGCGGCGGAGTGCGAGCGGTTGAAGCCGTACTCGGCAAACTTCTCCATCACGTCGAACACCTCGTTGGCCTTCTTCGCGGGGATGTTGTGCAGCTCTGCCGCGCCCTTGATGAACTTCTCGCGCTCGAGAGCCATCTTTTTCATGTCCTTTTTACCCATGGCGCGGCGCAGCAAGTCGGCGCCACCCAGGGAGTAGCCGGCCAGAATCTGGGCCGTCTGCATAATCTGCTCCTGGTACACCATGATGCCCTGGCTGTACTCCAGGATGGGCTTGAGCAGGTCGTGCGGGTACACCACTTCCTCGCGCCCGTGCTTGCGGTTGATGAAGTTCGGGATGAACTGCATCGGGCCCGGGCGGTAGAGGGCGTTCATGGCAATCAAGTCCTCGATGTTGGTGGGCTTGAGGTCCTTGAGGTACTGGCGCATGCCTTCCGATTCAAACTGGAAGGTGCCGATGGTATCTCCGCGCTGGTAGAGGGCGTAGGTCTTCTCGTCGTCGAGCGGAATGTCATCGATGTCGATTTTCACGCCGTGGTTGCGCTCAATCAGGCGCAGGGCATCCACGATGATGGTCAGGGTTTTCAGGCCCAGGAAGTCCATCTTCAGCATGCCGGCGCTCTCAATCACCTTGCCGTCGAACTGCGTGATGAGCAGGTCCGAGTCCTTGGACGTGGAAACCGGAATGTACTTCGTGATGTCGTCCGGGGCGATGATGACGCCGGCCGCGTGAATGCCGGTGTTGCGCACCGAGCCTTCGAGCTGCGTGGCCAGGCGCAGAATCTGGCCCTTGAGGTTGTCGGCCGATTCGTCGCGCCGAATCATGTCCAGCTCCTGGTTTTCGGCGAAGGCGCCGGCCAGGGTGGTGCCGGGCTTGTCGGGCACCATCTTGGTCAGGTCGTTGGTCTGCGGCAGCGGCAGTTCCATGGCGCGAGCCACGTCCTTGATGCTGGACTTAGCGGCCATGGTGCCGAAGGTGATAATCTGGGCCACCTGCGTCTTGCCGTATTTATCCACCACGTAGTCGATGACTTTCTGACGGTTCACGTCGTCAAAGTCGATATCAATATCGGGCATGGACACGCGCTCCGGGTTCAGGAAACGCTCGAACAGCAGCGAGTACTTAATCGGGTCGATATTGGTGATACCCACACAATAGGCCACTGCCGAACCGGCAGCCGAACCCCGGCCCGGGCCCACGGCTACGCCGATGTTGCGGCCGTGGTTGATGAAGTCCTGGGTGATGAGGAAGTAGCCGGCAAAACCCATCGTTTGGATGATGCGCAGCTCATAATCAAGCCGCTCCTCAATTTCGGGCGTGCGCTCGGAGTAGCGCGGCGGCTTGCTCATTTTCACCGTGCCATTGCCGGCGCTGGGGCCGAAAGCGCCCACGTAGGTGAGTTCACGCAGGAATTCGTCGGCGTTAGCAAAGGGCGCCGGGATGGGGAAGTTGGGCAACAGAATGTCGCGGGCCAGCTTCGGCGGCGTGATTTTGTCGACAATCTCATTGGTGTTGTCCACGCTGTCGGGCCGGTCGATGAACAGCTCGTTCATCTGCGCCTGGTTCTTGAAGAAGAACTGGTCGTTGGCGAAGCCGAAGCGGGTGTGCGGCTTGGGCTTCTGCAGCTCCTCGTCGATGCGGCGGAGTTGCTTCTGCGCGTTTTCGTCGCGCCCGTAGTTGCTGCGCAGGTTGTCGAGCAGGTCGTACTTCACCTCGCCCTTGGTGGTGAGCAGGGTGTAGTAGTTGGTACGAATGTCGCCGACCGGGATGCTGTGCTCCTCGCCGGTGTTCACGCACAGCAGCAGGTCGTGGGCGGCGTAGTCCGTTTGGTCGACGTAGTGCGAGTCGTTGGTGCAAATGACCTTGACGTTGTACTTCTTGGCAAAGCCGAGCAGCACCTGGTTCACGTCTTCCTGGCTCTTGCCGGTGCCGTCGAAGTTCATCAGGCCGTGGCGCTGGATTTCGATGTAGAAGTCCTCGCCGAACACGTCGAGCCACCACTTCAGTTTTTCCTCGGCCTCGGCTTCGGTCCCGAACAAAATCGTCTGTGGAATCTCTGCGCCGATGCAGCAGCTGGTGGCAATCAGGCCCTCGTGGTACTGCAGCAGCAGTTCCTTGTCAATGCGCGGAAATTTGGAGTACAGTCCCTCGATAAAGCTCATCGAGCAGAGCTTGCTCAGGTTGTGGTAGCCGGCTTGGTCCTTGGCCAGCAGCAGCTGGTGGTGGCGCACGTCCCTCTCCCCCTTTTCCCGGCTGAAGGCCTTCTTGTGGCGGTCCTGCACCATGTAGAACTCGCAGCCCACGATGGGCTTTACGTTGTACTTGTTGGCCTCGGCCACAAAGTTGAACGCCCCGAACATGTTGCCGTGGTCGGTGAGGGCCACGGCCGGCATCTCGTCCTTCTGCGCCTTCTTCATCAGGGCCGAAATGCTGGCCTGGCCGTCGAGCAGCGAGTATTGGGTGTGCGAGTGAAGGTGCGAGAAAACGGGCATTAGGCGCGGCGCTTAATGAGGAATGACGGATGAGGAATGAAGAATGGCCGTTGGAGAATTATTAATTCCGCATCCGTCATTCCTCATTTTAGTAAAGATACCCCCGTCCGGCGGGCATTCCCAAACCCCATTCGCCTGCTGCCTGATTCCCTGAGTGCTGCGTTTTTCTGGTTTATTCCACAGCCACACGGCGGGTAAGCGGGGCTTGGTCCTCCACCTGGACCGTGAGCAAATACACCCCGGAAGCCAAGCCGGCGGAAACAATATTGGCAGCATTTCCGGTAAAGGACTGGGTATGCACTGTTTGGCCTAGCACCGTAGCCAAACGCAGCGTAGCATGCGAGGCCGGAACAGGGAGGGTCACATGCAAAACACTTGCTGCTGAGGCAGGATTAGGCCAGACCGCGAAGCTAGAAGCAGTTAGCGCAGCCGTACCCAACACGGCACCTAGGCCATTGAGCATCGTATTGGTACCACCGGCAAGGGTTGAAGTGGCGTACGTTGACGCTACCACGTCAATGTCGCCATCGCCATCAACGTCCCCGGTGACAATAGTGCCATCGTTGTTGGGAATGGCATAGCCTTGCGGCCGACCAAAGTTGCCATTCCCCAAGTTACGCATCACTTTTAGCGTATCAGCTGGTCTTCCTGCAAAGCCATACCCTGTTAATAGCAGGTCGATGCGGCCATCGCCGTTGATGTCGGCTGAGCTTAGCTGCCCTGAATAGGGATAAACAGGTAATCCGTTGTTACTGAAGTTTCCGGTTCCATCATTAGCCATGATTTTGACCGTTCTTCCACAGGAAGAACAGTTGGTATAAGCTACCACTGCTAAATCTAAATCGCCGTCGGCATCATAATCGCCTAGCGCCCAGCTGCTGATGTTGTCCCCGGCATCGTTTAACCGATGCGCACTACTAAAACTGCCGCTGCCGTTATTAAGCCAAGCGTAAAGCCAAACCCCGGTTGCGTCCGTCCCTACAGCGTCCAAAGCGCCATCGCCATCTATGTCCTTTAATGCTTTAATAATGCTGTAATACGCCCCCGAAAAATTGCCACTGGCTCCAATGGTGAAGTTGCCACCACCATCATTTATGCCTATTGAAGTATCAAAAGTGTATGTATGCGACGACAAACCCTGCGTTGTGGAAATATAATCAAGGTCACCATCGCCATCAATGTCTCCGGTGACAAGGGAATTACTATTAGCCGCACCCGCCTTAATTGTTGAAGCCAGGGTGAAAGCCCCGGTACCATTATTAACCAATACAAATACCTGGGCTAAAACAGAACTGACCAGAATATCCAAATCTCCATCAGCGTCGATATCGGCTACATCGAGCGCTGGACGATAATTGAGTCCCCCCGAGTACGGGTCTTCAGGAGCTAAGGAAACTGAGGATATTGTGGTAAAGGCCCCCACGCCGTTATTGAGATGGACCTTTACCATCCCGGTAGTTATTGCAAGGTTTCCGGTAAGTGGAGGAGGAGGAGATGAGTATTGTACACTAAGGTTGAAGGTCAGCAGGTCAAGGTCACCGTCACCATCTACATCGGCCATGCGCATGGGGGAAGCTACAGTGGAAGCACTGCTGGGTATGGAGAGGGTGCTGCTGCTACTAAACGCCCCGCTGCCTCCCGTAGCCGCCGCCGTAAACTGCCACACCTGCGGCACACTCGCCCCATTAGCCAACGTAGCCGTCACGGTTTCGCCAGGTAGGAAGGGATTGGATGGAGCAAAGCTTATGGTGTTGCCATTCACGGTGGTGGTGCCGCTTTTTTTACCTCCGGATTGGGCACTGAATACTTTTAGGCCGGTGGCCGCACCTGGCCCAGCTGGTGCTGAAAGCGTAACCGCCACTGCTGTATTGCGTGGCGCAGCCGACGCATTTTGAGCGGGCGCGAAGCTGATTGGCGTCTGGGCCAGCGCGGGGGCGGCACATAACAGTCCAGCAAAAAGGGTAGAAAGTTTCATAGGAGAAAGGGAAAGCTAAAAATAGCTTTAAATAACCCCACACCCAAACTTCAATATAACAATCCTACCTTACTGCTAAGGCAAATTGCAGCATTCGCAACTGGACTGAATTTTCCCCGTTTTAAAGCAAACCAAAGGCTCGTTTCTATAGATGTAAAAGCCTCATGCGTGCCATGTTATGGCTTGGCATTGGTTACAACTCGTAGCACTTCCCCCACTTTCACGTTGCCATCCAGCTTACCATTCAGGGCCTGGATGTCAGCCACTTTCACCTCATACCGGCGGGCAATGCTGTACAAGGTCTCCCCTTTAGCCACAGTGTGCTCAATGGTGGTTCCGGCCGCAGCCGTCGGCGCGGGTGCCGCTTGGGGAGCCGCGGCCTTCGGAACATAAATCGCAGGGTTAGGGCGGTTGGTGGCGCGGGTGGCTGGCCGCGTGGGAGCAGTTGGAGTTACTACCGGAGCGGCAGCAACTGCAGGCACTGGCAATTCCTGCGACTTCAGGACCAGCACCTGCCCTACTGCCAGGTTCGCCGGCAGCGTGAGGTGGTTTAGGGCCATGAGGGTAGCAGGAGGTATCTGGTAGCGCCGGCTGATAGAGTACACCGTTTCGCCCGGCTCAACCCGGTGGGAAGCTTCGTTAGCAACAGCCGCGGGAGTAGCTGCGGGCGTGATTACGGGGGGCGCGGCAGGCTTAGGCGTAATTGGGCGCGGGGCAGCGGGCACTATCACTGACTTGGCTGGCGCTACTGCGGGCTTAACTGGTGGTTCCACGGGCGCTGGCGTTACGGCCGGCGCCGGCTCAACTACGGGAGAATTGCTCACAGTTGGCTCAATTTCTGGCTCAACCTCCGGCTCGGCAGCGCGGGGTTCATCGGCTAGCGGCGCGGGGGCTGGGGCCGATGCCGGAGGCGGCAGTTGAGCTGCCACGGGCTCCGGCGCTGCAGGGCGAACCGGGGGAGTGTACACAGGCGGGACAGGCACAGGCGCGGCGACCGGCTGAGCCTTCGTTACTGCTGCCGGAGGAATATTCGTTCCGGATATGGATTCTCCCCAACCGTCGCTGGCCTCGGCTTCTTCGTCTTTGCCGGGGGCGGCTTTTCTTTTGACTGCGGCCCGGGCTGTTTCGCGGTGGGCGGGAGCAGTCTTTATGGGCTCGGGGGCCATCATTTGGTCGTCGGCCATGGCACGGCTGGCCGTAGCGGAGCCCTCGATGCCTTTGCCTTCGGGCAAGCGGCGGTACTCCACGGCCACCTCGCGAGGCCGCACGTGCCGTAGCCACAGCACCCGGCCCGGGCTGGGTTGTTCGATGCGCGACATCCGGTTTTTGGCCAGAATCGCCTTTTTGCGAATGCCGTATTTCTGCGCCACGTCGAACACGGTTTCGCCGGGCTGCACCACGTAGTACTCCACGGCGCCCACGTCGCGCTTGCGCTGCAGGTAGTACGGCCGGCCGGTCACGGCCACGTCAAAAGCCGTCAGCTCGTTGTCGCGCAGGAACTCCCGCAGCTTCCTGCCCCCACGCTTGGCCAGGTCGGCGGTGGTTTCGCCGGGCAGCGCAATCAGCGCTCGCAGGTCGTTCAGGCGCACTTCGGCCGTATTGGCGGCTACGGCCGGCGCGGTGAGCAGCTCACCGCGGCTCTGGAGGCGCTGGTTAGCCACGATTCCGGCGGCCTGGGTCACGTCGCCGATGGGCACGATGAGCGTGTAGGGCCGGTCGGCGGGTACGGCGCTGGCCAGCAGCCAGCGGTTGTGCACGGCCAGGGCGCCGGGCCCCACGTGCAGTAGTTGGGCCTGGGCTTCGAGGGTTTGGCCGGCGGTGGCGGGAAATTCCTGCAGGCGCAAGGGGGGCTTGGGGTTCAGGCCACAGGCGGGTTCGAAGGCCACTTTCTGAGCTAGAAGGGTCAGCACGTAAACCGACGTCGCCTCGGTGATGGCCATTTCGGTGGCGTCGGCGTCGGTGGGCAGGATGTAGGGCTTCACGCCGCTCAGGCCGGTGTTGTAGCTGAGCAAGGCATTCACCCAGTTGTGCAAGGTGGCATTGTTGCGGGCGAGGTAGCGGGCGGCCGCGCGGGTGCTGGCCGTGAGGTGCTTGCGCTCGTCCACATCGTCATTCACCAGCAGGCCCAGGCCGGTGGCTGTTTCGCGCTTGAGCTGCCAGTAGCCCACAGCTTCGTGCACGCTCTGGGCATCGCCGAGCAGGGCGCTTTCCTGCAAGGCCAGGTAGCGGAAATCCAGGGGCACGCCCTCTTCTTTCAGTACCCGGTCGATGATGGGAAAGGATGCATCGGCCAGGTCCACACGGGCCTGAAACGAGGGCTGGTGGCGGCTCAGGCCATCGGCCTTTTGCTGCACCAAGCGCTGGGCTTCTTCATTCAACACGAGATGTATCCCGGCCACGTCCATGGCGGCGGGCACCGTTGGGTGAGCAAGAGGCGTGGCGGGTTGGGCCGCCACAGGCCCGGCCAGGACCAGCAGCAATAACAAGACAACAGGATTTCGCATAAACAACGCGGGCAGGAGGCGGCCACCGCGGCCACCTCCTGCCCGGAAGCTACAAAGAACCTGAATTTTGGCCAGAAAGCCGGACACTGCCCTACTGCGGGCCGCCACCGGGAGGGCCACCAGCCGGCGGGCCGCCCGCGGGAGCTGCGCCGCCGCCATCGGGCCGGCCGTAGCCGCCGGGCTGCCCAAAGCCCCGCTCACGCCGGCCCTCGCCGCCGCTGGAGGGAGCCACCACATTGCCGCTGCGGATGTTGTAAGTGAACATCAGCATGAAGTAGCGCTGCAGAATGGTGGTTTGCACGTCTTCGTAATAAGCTTCCGTCACGTTGCGCTGGATGGCGCGGTTCTGGCCCAACAAATCGAAGGCATATACCTTGATTTCGCCGCGCTGGCCGGGAAAGATTTTTTTGCCCAAGCTGGCATTCCAGAGCAGGTACTGCTGGTTGTAGCCGGCCGAAAGGCCTGAGTAAGCCTGGTGCACCAGGTCGGTTTGGAAGTTGATGCCCGGCCCCACAATCCAGCCCAACCGAAAGCGCGTGACCTGCGCGAAGTAGTTAGTATTGAGCTTGGCCTGCAGGGTGTTGCGCACGAAGTTCTGGCTCGATGTGGTAGAGGCCGTAAAGTCCAGGTTGGGGCTGATGTTGGAGCTGAGCGTGAGGCCCGCCCCAAACGAAGGCACGCGGGCGTAGTTCAGGCCGCCGTTCACGATGCCGGGCGTCTGCGTGAAGTTGGCGTTGGCGCTCAGGTTCACGTTGGTTTTGATGGGCTTGATGGGCCGGCCGTAGCTGATGAGCGAGCGCACGGTGTACTGCTGGCTCAGGTTGGTGGGCTGGGTGAGCTGGCCACCGGCCGGCAGCCGCACGCCAGGCGCGCCCTCGGGCACCACAGTGGTGTCGCGGGACGCCACCAGCGTGCGATTAGAAATCGGGTTCTGGGTGTAGGAACCCGAGAGCAGCGCGAAGAAATTGCTGGCCACCTCCGGGCTCGACGCCGTGTAGCGGAAGTTGACGGAATGCTGGAATTCCTGGCGTAGCGTGGGGTTGCCGATGGTCAGCTGCAGGGGGTTGGAGTTGTTCACCACGGCCTGCAGCTGGCTCACGCTGGGCGGGTTGGTGTTGGTGCGGTAGTTGAAGCGCAGGTTTTTCTGCCGCGTGAAGCGGTAGTTGACGTTGGCATTGGGCAGCACGTTCACGAAGTAATAGCGCCCGATGCTTGCCCGCGGAAACTGTGCGTCGCTGTACAGCTCCGAGTATTGCCCCGATAGGCCCACGCTGGCTTGGTACTTGGGCGTGATGTGCCGGTAAGTCAGCCCGCCCGACTGCGTGAGGTAGTAGTTATCAAACACGTTGCTCAGCGCGTCGTTCTGCTGCTTGGTGTCGCCGGTCAGCAGGTCGTAGGTGTACTTGCTGGAGCTATTCGGCGCGTAGTTGATGGCGTAGTTGCCCTGCAGCACGTCCTGCTTGCTCAGCGCCTCGGTCAAGGACAGGTTCGCATTCATGCTGCCGCCGTGCTGCCGCAGCGTACTGGTCTGGTTGAGGCTGTTCAGTGCCGAGCCCGTGTCCAGGGTGCGCAGGGTAGTATTGCCGTCGCGCTGGCTGTAGGTACCGCCGATGCTCAGGCTGGCGGTGCGGCCGGCCTTGGGAAAGCGGTGGCGCAGCAGCAGATCGCCGCCGGTGTTCAGGCCCTCATTATCCGAAGCGTAGTTGCTCGTGATGCGGCTCTGCTCGGTGCCGCTGCGGCGGGTGAGGCCCACCACGTTGCTGCCCGCATCGTTTTGCTGGTAGCTGAAGCGCGGCCGAAACAGGATGGAATTGGCCGAGTCAATCTTATGCTCCAGGCGCATGTTGAAGCGCTGGTTTGTATTGAGGCCGTTGGTGTTGGCGCTTTGGGTGTAGGTGGTGCTGGCTTGCTGGGGCAGCACGTACTGGCGCTGGGTGCTGCTGAGCAGCGTGTTGTTGGCCCGGTTGAAGAAGTAGCTGGCCGACATGTCGGTCTTCTTGTTCCAGGAGTTCGAGTAGTTCAGGCCCACCGCGTTGGTTTTGGTGATGCCGCCGCTCTGGTTTACCAGGAAGTCGCCGGCATTGCCGCCATTGCCCCCGCCGCCCTGGCCACCTCCTCCACCCCGGCCACCACGCCCGCCTCCGCCCTGGTTGGAGTTGCCCACCACGCCCAGCAAGTCCTCGGTGCCAAAGTTCTGCTCGTTCACGTTGTTGGACTGCGCCAGCACCGAGACCCGGCGGTCGCCCTTGAAGTTGTTCACGTTGCCGCTGGCCTTGTAGCGGTCGGGGCCCGCACCGGCCACCACCCGCCCAAAGGTGCCGTTGCGGAATTCCACCTTGGTCACGATGTTGATGGTCTTGGTCGTGTTGCCATCGTCGAAGCCCGAAAAGCGGCTCTGCTCGCTGCGCTGGTCAAATACCTCCACCTTGTCCACCATTTCGGCCGGCAGGTTTTTGAGCACGGCGTCGGGGTCATTGCCGAAGAACTCCTTGCCGTCGACCAGCACGCGCTGCACGTTTTCGCCCTGGGCCTGCACCTTGCCGTCGGTGCCCACACTCACGCCGGGCATCTTCGTGATGAGGTCTTGAGCGTTGGCGTCGGGATTGGTTTTAAACGCCTTGGCGTTGAACTGCGTGGTGTCGCCCTTCTGCACCGATTGCGCGGCCTGGCCCGTCACCACCACGCCCTTGAGCTGCACACCGCCCGACTGTAGGGCCAGCGCCCCAAGCTGCACCGGCGCCCCATTCACGGCCACCACCTGGCGCTGCTTCTGGTAGCCCACAAAGGAGGCATCGAGCACATAGCGGCCCGCGGCCACGTTGTCGAACTGAAAGCGGCCCTCGGCATCGGCGGCGGCACCGGCCTTCACCGAGTCGGGCAGGTGTATCAGCAGCACGTTGGCTCCGATGAGCGGCGACTGGTCTTTGCCATCGGTCACGCGGCCGCTAACCGTGGTGGGCGCCTGGGCACGGGCCGCCAGCCCAATCAACAGAAAGATAAGTAAAGAGAAGAGCCGCATAGAACTGGAAAAAGCAACGGAAACACATCTGACGGCATTCTGCCAGTCAGGGTTTGCAAACCAGTCAAGCGGGCAAATTGGGCTACTTTTTACGCAACAGTAGCAGCCCATCGCGCAAGGGTAGAAAAACCGGTTCTACCCGTGCGTCCTGAGCCATCTTGTCGTTGAAAGCCCGAACAAAAGGCGTGTCCTTGTCCCCGCTTTTCACTTCGTGCGTGGGCAGCACCTTGCCGCTCCACAGCACATTGTCGACGATGAGCAACCCGCCCGGGCGCACCTGCCCGATGACTGCCTCAAAATAAGCGTCGTTGCTCCGCTTATCGGCGTCAATAAAGACTAAGTCCCATACTTCATCGACCAAGCCCGGCAAAACGTCGAGCGCTGCGCCAATGTGCAGGCGCACCTGCTCTGTAATACCGGCCGCCGCCACGTACCGCCGAATGCGTGCCTCCCGCTCGGGGTCGATTTCGATGGTGTGCAACAGCCCGTTATCCGCCAGTCCTTCGGCCAGGCACAGCGTGGCGTACCCGCAAAAGGTGCCAATCTCCAGCACCCGCCGGGGCCGCATGAGGTGGCTCAACATGCTCAAAAACCGTCCCTGCAGGTGGCCGCTGCTCATGCGCGGCAGCATGGTTTGCAAGTGGGTTTCGCGGGTGAGCTGGGCCAGCAGCGGCGGCTCGGGCGCTGTGTGCTGCTCGGCGTAGGCCTGGATGGGGTCTTGGTTGGTCATTAAGAAGCTATAAGTAGCTAGTTGCGCAATCAATCGGCTGTCATGCTGAGCATGCGAAGCATCTTATCAGGTTAGCGCGAGTCGTTCCGCGGCGATAAGATGCTTCGCTGTGCTCTGCATGACAGTCGATTGAGGCTGACGGGTTTTCAAATGATGGGCCGCAGCCGAAACACAAATACGTTGAAGCCCGACTTGCCAGGGCCGTAGCTGGAGGCCACAATCTGGTAAAGGCCTTCGTAGCGGTACACATCGGGGCCACCCCCATCCAAGGCTGACACCTTGCGCAGCACCCGCACCGGCAGGCCGTTTTCGTGGCTGGTCAGCAGGGCCAGATTGGTGCCGGTGGCTACCTGGTCGGTTATCTGATGCCCGGTCTTGGGGTCGCGGCCACCATTACCCGCATAGCGGATTTCCTCTTCCTCAACTTGGTCGTCCTCATATTGGCCAGCCAGCACGATGCTTTCGGCCCCGAGTTGCTGGGTTCCGCAGACGCCCGCCCGGCGCGGCCGGTGCACGCCGCTGAGGGATAATTCTATTCGGTTGCGAAAGGTGTCCCCGGGTCGGTAGCTGCCCACGTGGCCGAATACGGGAACACTCATTTCCCCTCCGGCACGTACTGCAGGACGCTTAGGTGCTCATCCGTCAGCACTTCATTGGCCATGTCGCGCAGCTCGGCGGCCGAAATCAGCTCAATTTTCTCGAAAATCTCGCTCAGCGGTTCCACGCGGCCCAGGTCGAGCGTGCTTTTGCCCAGGAGCTGCATTAGGCCGCTGTTGCTTTCCTCGCTCATGGCGAGTTGGCCCATGAGCTGGTGCTTGGCCGTGTGCAGCTGATTGGTGCTCAACGTTTTTTCGCGCAGCAGCTTCAGCTCCTTTTGTACCAGGCCCAGGGTGCGCTTCACTTGCTTGCCCTCGGTGCCGAAGTAGATGCCGAACAGGCCCGTGTCGGTGTAGGGCGAGTAGGTGCTGTCAATTGTGTACACCAAGCCGTATTTCTCGCGCACGGCCAAGTTGAGCCGCGAGTTCATGCCAGGCCCTCCGAGGATATTGTTGAGCATGAAAAACGGGATACGGCGCTTGTGGGCAATGGAATAGGCCGGGCCGCCCAGCAGGCAGTGGGCCTGCGAGATGGGCCGGGACTCCACCTGCGTTTTGCGCTCGTAGCCGCCTACCGGGCGGCGCACCCGCGGCCCAATTTTGGCCGGCAGCGGCGCCAGGAATTTATCGGCCAGCCGCTTCACTTCTTTGAAGGGCAGGTTGCTCACCGAGCTGAAAACCAGCCGGTCGGTGCGCATCTGCTCCTGCAGGAAGGCGTGAAAGTCGGCCGTTTGGAAGCGGCTCACGCTCTCGCGGGTACCCAAGATGTTCACACCCAGCGGATGGTCGCCGAATACCACCGTGTCGAAATCATCGATAATGGCGTCTTCCGGGGCATCCTGGTACATGCTCATTTCTTCCAGAATCACGCCCCGCTCCTTCTCCACTTCGCGGCCGGGAAACACCGAATTAAACGTCAAATCAGTCAGGAGCTCAAACGCGCGCTCAAAATGCGTGCTGAGCAGCGCGGCGTAGAAACAAATTTTTTCCTTGGTAGTGTAGGCGTTTAGCTCACCGCCCACGGTTTCGAGGCGGTTGAGGATGTGGAACGACTTGCGCTTTTCGGTGCCCTTGAAGGCCATGTGCTCCCAAAAGTGGGCCAGGCCCTGCTGGTGCGGGGCCTCATCGCGCGAGCCAATGTCGAGCAGGAAGCCGCAATGCGCAATCTTAGTATGAAGTACCTGCTTGTGCAGCAGGCGGATACCGTTCGGGTATTCGTGGATTTCGTAGTCGGGCATAGGAATAACAAAGGTACCGGACGCTGCGCGTACTGAGGCATAAACAAGTAGGCCCGCAGAATTGCTTCGGCGGCGCATGCTTGTTTAGCCCACCGAATTCAAGGAGTGAAGCAGCTGGTCTACTTCAATGGTATAAGCGCACCGAAAGTGCCCCAGCGGGCAGGCGCCGTGTCCGTGCAGCCCGCAGGGCTTGCACGCCAGCGGCTCGTTGGTTTGCACAATAAACGACACCGGCGAGAGCGGCCCAAACCCAAATTCGGGCACGGTACTGCAAAACACCGCCGTGACGGGCGCCCCCACGGCCGAGCACAGGTGCATCGGGGCCGAGTCGTTCACGTAGTTCATCTGGGCCCCACGCATGAGTGCGGCCGAGGCCAGCAGGCCCATTTTGCCGGCCAGGTTGGTCACGTTGGCGCGGCCGCTGGCGGCGGCCAGCCGCTCGCAGGGTGCCACATCGGGCGGCCCGCCCAGCAGGAATACCCGCAGGCCCGCGGGCAGCGCCGCAAGCAGCTCCAGCCACTTTTCCTCCGGAAACTGTTTGGTAAACCACACCGAAGTGGGCGCCAGGCACACATAAGGCTCGCCAGCAGCAAAAGCCGCGGCCGTAGCTTCATCAGCGGCCGAGGGATACAGCTTGGGCAATGAGGAATGAGGAATTGGGAATGACGAATTATTCGCCCTCAATTCTTCATTGCTGCGCAGCAGCGCCAGGTTGCGCGCTACTTCGTGGGTGCCGTCTCCAATGGTGTGCGGCACACGGCGCGTAAAAAACCGGCTCAACGGGTTTTTGGCGAAGCCCACCCGCTCCGGCGCCCTCGAAAAGGCGGTGAGAAACCCCGTGCTCGCGAACCGCTGCAGGGTGACTACCCGGCCGTAGCCGTTGGCCCGAATCTGGCGCAACAGCTGCCAAAGTGCGGCATACTTGCGGTGCTTTTTATCCCAAATCAGCACCTGGCGCACGTGCGGGTGGCCGGCCAACAGGCCCTCGTTGCCGCGGCGTACCAGCACATCTACCGGCGTGGCCGGCTCGGTGTGGTGCAGGTGCTCGAGCAGCGCCGTCATCAAAATAACGTCGCCAATGAAAGCGGTTTGAATGAGCAGCGTGGCGGACGGGGCAGTAGGCATGGGCGAAGCACAAAATTACGCTGCGCCGGCAGGTCTGGCTCTATTCTGCAGCGGCTGGTTTGTGATGAAGCGGAGTAAATGAGGAAAACAGAGAAAGAACGTCATGCAGCTCGAATCGAAGCTTCTTGCATGGTGAAGTAATTAAAACGCCTGTCATGCTGAGCCCACGAAGCATTTTATCAGGTTAGCTCAATTCGTTCTGCAGTGATAAGATGCTTCCTTCGTCAGCATGACAAAAGGTGAGCGAGATACTTCGGTGTGCTCTGCATGACGGACTTTATTGAGCAGCCCCGGCCCTTCACCAAATCCTTAAAACAACAGGGCCGCCGCAACGCACCTTGGTACGCTACGACGGCCCTGTTGCCAGTTGGAAGCCGACGAATTAAGTCAGTTGGGCTGGGCGGTTGATGACTTCTTCCAGGGAAATCAGCGTTTCGGTGCGCTCGATGCCGTCGATGGGCTGAATCCGGTCGTGGAGCACGTCGCGCAGGTGTTGGGTGTCGCGGCATACCAGCCGGGCAAACACCCCATACGCCCCCGTGGTAAAGTGAATGCTCACCACTTCCGGAATCTCGCGCAGCTGGTTCACCACGCTGGTATACACCGAGCTTTTCAGTAGGTAGATGCCCAAAAAGGCATTCACCCCGTACCCGAGCTTCTGGTAATCAATGCGAAGCGTTGCTCCCTGCACTATGCCGATTTCCTCAAGCCGGGCCATGCGCACGTGCACAGTACCGCCCGATACGTTGACTTTGCGGGCAATTTCGGTGTATGGCATTTTGGCATCCTGAATCAGTAGATTCAAGATATTCCGGTCTGTATCATCAAGTTCGTAATTTCTGGCCATTTTCTGCAGGTGGAAGTTAAAGGAAATACAAAACTAGGTGGTCATAATTAAGTTTTTTGCAAATTCTTAGTTGTTTAACCTTGTCGTTTGCATTA
Source organism: Hymenobacter plasmatis (assembly GCF_020711255.1). Lineage (GTDB taxonomy): Bacteria > Bacteroidota > Bacteroidia > Cytophagales > Hymenobacteraceae > Hymenobacter. Next base: position 90,625 of record NZ_JAJFAW010000007.1, on the reverse strand, counting down.
ACTCTCTTATACTATTACATTTGTCACAATCCAAGGCTGAAAGCCAGGGCTATTAAGTAGCAGAGAAGCAGGTGCTGGCAAACGCTGATACGTCAGCGTTATTGCGGGCTAACTTACTCACGGAAGGTTTATTCCTTTCACTACGGCCGTGGTTGGATACAGAGGAGAAGAGGGGAAAACGGGGCAGCGCATCTGGGTGGGTGCGCGCCTCACACAAGGAAGAGGCGGCCTCTGGGTGGGGGCCGCCTCTTCATGTTTAAACTCATTTAAGGAAATAGTTTGCTGCCTCAGTTGGGCTGACCGGCCGCATGCTTAGCGCGTGGCCACCGGGGCCCGCTGGTTGCTGAACTGCTTGAGGCCTGCTTGCAAAAACGCACTGAATTGAGCCACATCGGGCTCGTAGGCTATGGGAGCAATCAGGGGCTTGCTGGCGGCATCGTCCGGGTCGATGATTACATAGTAGGGCTGGGCATTGAAGCCGTAGCGGGTCACCTGCAGGTCGGCGTTTTGCTTGCCCAGGGTGGTTTTGAGCTGCTTGTCGCGGGCCGAGGTGTACCACTCTTTCTCGGGTAGCTCGGTCTTATCGTCCACGTACAGCGCCACCACCACAAAGTCGTTGCGCAGACGCTCGAGCACCTGCGGGTCGCTCCACACGGTTGCTTCCATCTTCCGGCAGTTCACGCAGGCATGACCCGTGAAGTCGATAAAAATGGGTTTGTGCAGCTGGCGGGCGCAGCGCTTGGCCTGCTCCAGGTCAAAGTAGCCGTTGAGGTTGTGGGGAAGCTCCAGAAACTCGCCAAAGCGGGGCGCCTCGCACTGCTGGGTCTTGCCGCTGGCCGCTATGGCCGGGCTGCTGCCGTTTTCGGCCGTAGCCAGCGAAAAATCGTGCTTGCTCTGGGGCGGCAGGTAGCCGGCCAGCAAGGGCAGCGGCGCCCCAAACAACCCGGGCACCAGGTACACGGTGAAGGCAAACGCCAGCACGGCCATCATCAAGCGGCCCACGCTGAGATGGTCGAGCGGGGAATCGTGCGAGAGGCGGAATTTGCCCAGCAGGTAGAAGCCCAGCAGCGCCGACAGCACAATCCACAGCACGATGTACACGTCGCGGTTGAGCAGCTGCCAGTGGTAGGCCAGGTCGGCGGTGCTCAGGAATTTCAGGGCCAGCATCAGCTCCACAAAGCCCAATACCACCTTCACCGTGTTGAGCCAGCCGCCGGAGCGGGGCAAGCTTTTCAGCCACGACGGGAAAATGGCGAACAACGTGAAGGGCAGCGCAAACGCCAGCGAGAAGCCCAGCATGCCCACAATGGGCTGAATCCGCTCACCCCGGGCGGCCAGACTCAGAATGCTGCCCACGATGGGCGCCGTGCACGAAAACGACACCACCACCAGCGTGAGGGCCATGAAAAAGATGCCCGCCCAACCGCCTTTGTCGGCCTGGGTATCCACGGTGTTCACGATTTGGTGGGGCAGCGTGATTTCAAACAAGCCCAGAAACGACAGGCCAAACACCACGAAGACCGCAAAGAATATCAGGTTGGGCAGCCAGTGCGTGCTGATGAGGTTGGGGCCATCTTCGCCCAGCAGCACCGATACGAGCACGCCCATCAGCACATAAATGCCAATGATGCTGGCCCCATACACCAGGGCCTTGAGGATGCCACGCTGGCGGCTGTCATTGCCGCTGGTGAAGAGCGAAACCGTCATGGGCACCATGGGAAACACACAGGGCGTAACCAGCGCGGCCAGCCCAAAGGTGAACGCCAGGAAGGCAAAGCCCCACAGCCCACCGGCCTTGCGTACGGCATTTTCGGGGGCCGTGGCGGGTGCGGCCGGCGCGGCGGCCGTCACCTTGGCATCCTGGGCGGCGCTGGGCACGGCATCGCCCGGAAGGGCCGGCGCGGTGGCCGCTGCCAGTTGTGTGGCCGAATCAGACGGGGCCGGCGTCGTAGCAGCCGGCGCAAGAGCCGCGGGGGCAGCCGCAGGAGTTGCAGCTACTTCAGTTTTAGCGGGATTCGCGGTGGGTGCGGCGGCACCAACACTCTTGGCCGGAGCTGCGGCGCCCGTCACGGCGATGGGGCCGAAACTCAGGGTTTCATTGCCGGGCACGCAGCGGCCGTCCACGGTGGTGCAGCTCTGGTAGTCGGCAGCGGCTGTGATGGTGAGCGGGCCGGGCTTCAGCACTTTAATGCGCTGGCGCATCTGGCCGGTTTTTTCCCAAAAAGCTACTTCGCCTTTAAAAACTTCGTCTTGCTCGTGGTGCGATTTAACGGACTGCAACTTGCCCACCAAGGCATAAGCCGGGCTGGGCTTAAAGGCCAGGGTGAACACCACCGGCCCTACTTCGTCGCTAAAATCAGAGGCGTAGAGATGCCATTTGTCGTCGATGCGGGCATTCACCACCAGCTCAATTTCGTCTCCCACTTTGGCCGTGGGGCGGCTCAGGGCCGTGCTCAGGTGCGTAGGCGTGAGTATCTGGGCGGTGGCCGGAACCACCACACCCAGCCAGAGCAACAAGAACTTAACCATCAAATAATTCTTCATAATCGCAAACCAGAAGCATCGTGTATAGTGTTACCTCTTCAACCTGGAAGAAGGCGCTGGCTGCGGAATCCGTTCCCGCCCATTAGTGGCGCAGACGGTTACCTCCGCAGTTGCTTACACGGGCTTTCTTCCACAAAATAAGGGTGTCCGTACCACAAACTGCTAGCCGGAAAGTTCAGCGGGCCAACCGCCCGCGCTAAACTCCGTACTTTTGAGCAACTAAGGCCCCCAGACCGACCGCGTCGAGGGGGCCATTCACATGGGCTTACAGATATTATTTACCGTTTTACTCGTTCTAGTAAACGGATTTTTCGTGGCTGCCGAATTCTCGCTGATTCGCGTGCGCCTTTCGCAACTGGAGATAAAAGCCAAAGAGGGCAGCCGCATGGCCAGCCAAGCACTGGGCGTGTTGCACAAACTCTATGACTACCTCTCGGCTACCCAGCTCGGCGTTACTATTGCCTCGCTGCTACTCGGTGCCGTGGGCGAAGAACTCTTCACCGAGATATTTCTGGGGCTGATGCCGCGCCTGGGCCTGCACGTGGCGCCGCTCACGGCGCACAGCATCGCGGTGGGCCTGGGGCTTATCATCCTGACGTTTCTGCACGTGCTGTTTGGCGAGCTGTTTCCGAAGGCGCTGGCCATTCAGCGCCCCGAATCGGTGAGTTTGGCGCTGGTGCTGCCGCTGCGCGGCTTCTACTTCATCACCCGCCCGCTCACATGGTTCTTGTCGAAAGCGTCCAACCTGATGCTGGGCGCCGTTGGCATTCAGAATTCGCACGGCACCGAGGCGCACACCTCCGACGAGCTGCGCCTGCTGCTGGACCAAAGCAAGGAAAGCGGCGAGATTCAGGACTCCGAGCACGAGCTGATTGAGAACGTGTTCCAGTTCAACGACCGGATGGTGAAGCAGATTATGGTGCCCCGCACCAAGCTCTCGGCCCTAGACGTGAACGCGCCCGAGGACCAGATTCTGGACATCGTCTTCAACGAAGGCTATTCGCGCATGCCGGTGTACGAGGGCAACATCGACAACATCGTGGGCGTGCTCAACGTGAAGGACCTGCTGCCCATCATCCGGCGCGGCGAGCCCGTGGAGCTGGCCCGCATCATGCGCCCGCCCTACTTCGTACCCGAAACCAAGAAAATCAACCGCCTGCTGCGCCAGTTCCAGCGCAAGCACATTGTGATGGCCATTGTGAGCGACGAGTTCGGCGGCGTGTCGGGCATCGTCACCATCGAGGACATCATGGAGGAACTGGTGGGCGAAATCCAGGACGAGTACGACAACGAAGTGCCGGTGGTGGAGAAGGTAGCCGAGGATGAATACCGCGTGAACCCCGCCACGCCCATCTCCGACGCCAACGAATACCTCCCCTTCCCCCTGCCCGAAGGCGAAGACTACGAAACCGTGGGCGGCCTTCTCAACGTCATCTACGGCAGCATCCCGGAAGTGGGCGATGTGGCCGTGCTCGACCCCTACGAGTTCCGGGTGCTGCAGCGCTCCCGCCGCGCCGTGGAGCTGGTGCAGCTGCGCGTGACCACTGTAGCCGAGCGCGCCGAGCCGCGCAACGACCTCGGCGACGAGGTATAGGCCTGGCTCATGCCTGGTGCCGTAACAGGGGCTTGCCAAACAGCACTTTAGAACTTCCCATTCGGCGGCTCAAGCCCACCGGCCAGGATGCGCACGCCGTCAAACAGCGCACGCAGGTACACGTAAGCGATGCCGCCTGCGCCCAGTAGGAGGAGGAAAATGCCTACAACCGCCCCGCCCATGCCGACACCAAGAGCCGCCGAGTTGGCAACCGGAACGGCGATTAGCATCAGCCCGATGCACGCCAGCGTGGTCAGCAAATAGGCAAGGGCCGGCTTGCGGTCGCCCAGGTAAAACAGGTGCGCCCCCAAATACCCAAATAACACCGCCAAGAGCACTGCCAGGCCCTTGCTGTAGTGTAGCGCAGGCTCCGGCGCTGGAAGTTGAGCCAATTGAGCAGAATGGGAGACCTTATGCTGCTCAACCCGCGCCGATGGCACCAAGGCAACTGCTTTCGATAGGGTTGGATACATCACTTGGCGAGCAACTGGCTCAATTCGCCGGCGAAATACCCGGCGCACTGTTGGCAGGTGCATGCCCCTGGCCTTTTGGTGTTTTGGCTCGGCTGCTTCGGCTGGCTCAGTAAGCGTAGCTGCAGTAGCTACCTGATTCTTATGCTCGGGCTGTTGTTGGGCACTAATGGGCTGAAACGTGTAGCTGGAACGATGGCACCCGCTCAGGGCAGTCCCCAACAATAGGGCAATGCCAAGGGATAGATTCACAAGAAGGCGGTTGGTCATGGCGTTGAAGCAAGGTGTCGTTGTGCGTAGCCGAGCGTGCCGAGCCGCGTAGTGAACCGGGCCGACGAGACAGAAAATTTATTTCTGGGCGGGATTCGGCGGGGTATTTTCTGGCTTGGGCCTGATTTGAAATAAACGCGGGTAGTAGTTCCCATTGCGGGGTTTCAGTTTTCCCATCAGAATTCGGATGATGTCGACCAGCAACCAAGCCCCTATCCCTGAAAGCATTAAAATGCCAGCGGTAGCAGAGCCCGCAATACCGCCCACAAAGGCCACGAAAGGCACTACTAATAGTGCTAAGACTATCGAGGCATATCCTTGGCCGGTATAGCCCAGATAGAACCGATGGAGGCCACTCAACCCTCCAAAAAGCGCCATCACCAAGGCAACCCCCTTGCTGCGATTGCGAACAGGTGGAGCTGGCTCCTGCAGTCGGCTAGTAATCAGGAATCCCTGAACAACATGCTGTTGGGCTTTCTGCCGCAATGCCGGAGTTCGTGCCGGCGCAAGTCCCGCTGTGCCCATGCTCCGGCGAATGGGCATTCTCCGAAAATAAGTCCGCCGGGCACTTCGCTGGCGCCTCGGCTCCATCGCTGTAATGCGGAGTACGGGGGCCACCACCAACGGCGGTGCAACTCCAGTTCCTGAAGCGCGGACAACCGGCTGAAACGTGTAACTGACGCGCTGGCAACTACCAATCAGCCCTGATAGTGTGAAGCCAAGTAGCGCACAAACAGCGCGACAGCAGATTGACATTGTTTACGAAGCGTGAAGTAGAAGCGCAACGAAGCAACACCATGATGGCAACTCCTTCCAAGTAAAAATGCGAATACAGTAGACTTCGCATTCATCGTATCGAAGGCAAAAAAGCGGCTTCAGCTACTCTCAACGACAATAAACAAAGCCATTTTGCGGACTTTACGAACCGACTACTGTCGAGCAAAAGAAACTCCCCGACACATGGCGCGTCGGGGAGTTTCTGAGAAGTCAAATTGAGCTGACTTGGACCAATTGCCGGCACGTACCCTGGCCTGCTCCTACCGAAACCAGCTTGCGTAGGTCTGGTAATTGGCAGCGGTTCGCTCCAGCCCTTTTCGCTGCTCCTCGGTCACGGGCTTGATTTTCTTGGCTGGCACGCCCGCATACAGGTACCCCGGCTCACACACGAAATTCTCGAGCACCACTGCTCCGGCTGCGATGATGCAGCCGGTGCCTACCACAGCGTGGTCCATCACAATAGCGCCCATGCCGATGAGCACATCATCTTCCACGGTGCAGCCGTGCACGAGGGCGCGGTGCCCGATGCTCACACGGCTGCCGATGGTGAGCGGTGCTTTCTGGTACGTACAGTGCAGCACCGCGCCATCCTGAATATTGGTTTCTTCGCCGATGCGGATGCGGTGCACATCACCGCGAATCACAGCCGTGAACCAGACGGTACAGCCCCGGCCCAGCACCACATCGCCTACGATGGTGGCATTATCAGCCACAAAGCAGTCGGGCGAGATTTGTGGATGGAGGCCATTTACAGGGAGGATAAGAGCGGGCATAGGTTTTAGCAGTGAGCAGTGAACAGTGAGTAAAAGAACGTCATGCATAGCGCAGCGAAGCATCTTTACTGGGTAAGCAAACCTAATCGTCTGTCATACTGAGCGCAGCGAAGCATCTTATCACCGCGGAACGACTCGTCCGCACGTGATAAGATGCTTCGCTGCGCTCAGTATGACAGACGCATGGGTTTATGACATTAGCTCAACTAACTCAGCTATACCCCAATCAACCGCTTCCACGTGCCTTTTTCCCAATTATACTTCAGCGTGCTGGGCAGCGCCTGCCAGAAATATTTGCTGGTCTCAACCGCGAAGCTGGGCTGCATATAGCAATTGATGGTGCAGCCCTCACACGCCGGCAGCCGGCCTTCGAGAGCCGCCAGGCGCTGCGTTTCGGGAGCATTGTAGAGCTCAAACAGCTTGCCTTCAATAGGGAATTTTTGCTCCCCTAAGTGGTAGCAGGGCAGCACCAACTCGTTGCTGGGCGAGATAACCAGCGTGGTGCTGGCGGCCCGGCACACGGGCGCGGCCACGTGGTTGCCGCCGTCGCGCCGCAATTCAATAAACGCTTCGTTCAGGTACACGCCCTTGCGCTTGCCGAAGGCGGAGAGGTAATCCAGCTCTTCGGGCGTCAGCTGCTCGCCGGTTTCCACGTCGCCGTATTCGAAGGCGGGGTTGAGGATGAGCACCAGGCCGTTGGGCTGGGTAATGTCGCGGTACACCGCTTCCAGGTCCGCCAGGTTTTTGCGGAACACGGTAAAGAGGATGTCGGGCCGCTCACCCAGCGCCTTGGCCACGCGAAGGCTTTCGAGCACAAAATCGTAGCAGGCCACCCCACGGCCCAGGTCGTGGGTGTCGCGGTCGGCTGAGTCCAGCGAAAAGTGCAGCATGTCCACCAGCCCGCGCAGCTTTTCCGCGTTCTTGGGATACAGCAGGCCATTGGTGGTCACGGTGGTGATAAAGCCCATCTCGCGCGCCAGGGCCAGAAACTGGGGCAGCTGGCGGTGCAACAGGGGCTCGCCACCGGTGAAGTCAATCACCGAAACGCCCAGCCGCTTGAGGTCGCGCAGGTTTTGGGCCACATCCTCCAGCGTGATGTAGGGCGAGGGCTTTTCCCAGATGTCGCAAAACGCGCACTTCGCATTGCAGCGGTACGTGACGTAGTAATTGCAGAGAACGGGGTGCTTAACGAGGCGCATGGTGGTAGCGCGGGCTTTTAGTCCGCGCGTGAGCTATTCTTCAACCACGAATTTCAAATTTCGCACCTGAACACTTTTTCAACTCGCGGACCAAAAGTCCGCGCTACAAAGCTAATGCGGCAGCTTGCCCCAGGCGGCCGGGTCCCATTGCGCGGGCGTGGCGGCCAGTGCCTCGGGCGTGGCCGCGCCGTAGTGCTCCAGGTAGTAGTTGCAAAAGCCCTTCAGAGGGCAGCGCGGGCAATTTGGCCTTAGGAAAAAGCAAATCTGCTGCCCGTGCCAGTAGTTGTGCTTGTGGAAGTTGAACAGCGTTTCGGCGTCGGCGGGCAGCAGTGCCAGCAGCACCGCATGGGCCTTTTCCACCGAGACCTTGGGCCCCAGAAACCCCACGCGCTGGGCTACCCGGTGCACGTGCGTATCCACAGGGAGCACGGGCTTGTGGTAGTTAAAAAGCAGCAGCAGCGACGCCGTTTTCAGCCCAATGCCGGGCATTTCGGTGAGCCAGGCCATGGCGCGCTCCAGTGGCCAGTCGGCCAGAAAGTCCAGGTCAAACGGCCCACCGGTTTCGGCCTGGATGCGGCGCAGGATTTCCTGGATGCGCGGCGCCTGCGTATCGGGCCAGCGCGTGGTGCGAATGGCGTGGGCCAGCTCGGCCGTGGGCGCCGCCAGCACCCCGGGCCAGTCGCCAAACGTCTCCAGCATGCGGTCGTAGGCCAGTTCCTCGTCGGCGTGGGTGGTACGGTGCGAGAGAATGGTCGAGACCAGCTCGCGCATAGGCGTGCGGCGCGGCTCGGGCGGCAGGTGGCCGTAGAAATGGTCGAGAATGACGTGGTCGGCCCAGGCTTTTTCGGCGGCGGGCGAGGCGTAAGTAGCGTCGGGTGCGGGCATGGCTGCTTGTACCGGCCCGCGCTGGGCAAGGTTGTGCCACGCCGCCGGTTGAGCTAAAAAGCCATAAAAAAACCGGCGGCCAGGGCGGCCGCCGGTTTTTCAATTGAGTGCCGCAAACCGGGTTTGCAGCCGGGTAGCTTGGCTTAGAGCTGGCCTTTCTTGGCAGCTTTCTGCATTTTCTCGTTGGCGAAAATGGCTACTTCCACGCGGCGGTTAGCAGCTTTGCCAGCGGCGGTGCTGTTGTCGCCTACGGGCTGAGTGGAGCCGTAGCCGGTGGCCGTGATGCGGGCAGCATCCACGCCCTGGGCCTGAATTTCATTCGACACAGCCTGGGCCCGGCGCTCGCTCAGGGGCTGGTTGATGGCGTCGGAACCCGAGCTGTCGGTGTGGCCTTCTACCACCACGTTGGTATCGGAGTACTTTTTCAGCGTAGCGGCCAGCTGGTCGATGTTACCAGCAGCATCGGCCGTCAGGTTAGACGAGTTGGTGGCGAACAGGATGCCCGAAGCAAAGGTGATTTTGATGCCTTCGCCTACGCGCTCAACTTTGGCGCCTTCCAGGTCGCGGCGCAGTTCGGCAGCGGCTTTGTCCATTTTGCGGCCGATGAGGGCACCGGCAGTACCACCCACGGCAGCACCAATGATGGCACCCTTAGCGGTACCGGATTTGCCGCCAATCAGACGGCCGGCCACGCCGCCGGCTACCGCACCACCCAAGCCGCCGATGAGGCCGCCTTTGAGGGTTTTGCTCATGCCTTTCGGCTTGTCAGTCGATACGGTGGTGCTTTGGGCTTGGGCAAAGTTGTTTACCAACAGCAACAGTGCCAGTAAGAAGGTCAGTGATGAGCGGAGAAATTTCATAATCAAAAAAAAGGGTTGGGTAATAAGTAAACGGCCTGAAACAATTCGCTGCGGGGGCAACGGGCCGGCAAGTACGCCATTTGCAACCACCTTGCCAAACTTTCCAGGCTCGACGGTAGCAGCGCTTACTGTTGCGTAACATGGCGTGCCTCAGTGATAAAAAAACGGCCCCACTAAAAAGTGAAGGCCGTTCTTAGCTCAACAACACCAGAGTTGCCGTCGGCGGTTCCTGCTATTTCTTCTTATTGTGGTAAGCGTTGTAGCGGGCCGGGTCCTGCTTCTTGTCTTTTCTGCGCCCCAGCAGGCCACCGCCCACGGCACCCGCAGCGCCGCCGATGATGGCACCCTTGCCCCCGCCGAGCACTGCGCCCGTTACGGCACCCGCGCCACCGCCAATGGCAGCACCCTTGGCCTTATTGCTCCACGTCTTTTTGGGCGTCTGGGCCTGCGCAGCCGAGCCGGCCAGCAGCAGGAAGGAGAACACCAGCAGAAAAAATACCTTGAGCGTTTTCATGTCAGATAAAAGTTAAGGTTGAAAGACAACGCTGATTTAAACGCGGGCAATTTGGTAGAGGTTGTACCGGAGCCGCGTAATCTGGTACGGTCGGGCAAGAATAATACCACTAAAAAAAGGCCGCCCAATCGGGCGGCCTTTTTCCTAGGGTTGTTTGCCTGCTACAGAGCTAGCTCAACTTACAAGCGGCCTTCTTCGGCAGCTTTTTTCATCTTCTCGTTGGCGTAGATGGCAACCTCAACGCGACGGTTGGCCTGCTTGCCTTCGGGGGTGCTGTTGTCGGCCACGGGCTGGGTCGAGCCGTAGCCCTGCGTGGTGATGCGGCTCGAAGACACGCCTTTGGCAATGGTAGAGTTGGCCACGGCCTGGGCCCGGCGCTCGCTCAGGGGCTGGTTGATGGCATCCGAACCGGTGTTGTCGGTGTGGCCTTCAATCAGCACGTTGGTGTCGGGGTATTTCTGCAGGATAGCGGCCATCTTGGTGATGTCCGTTTCGGAAGCCGGACGCAACGTGGCCGAATTCGAGTCAAACAGAATGCCCGAGTCGAAGGTGATTTTGATGCCTTCGCCCACACGCTCTACTTTGGCGTCTTTCATGTCGCGCTGCAGGTCTTCGGCCTGCTTGTCCATTTTGCGGCCAATCAAGGCACCGGCCGTACCACCGGCCGCCGCACCTACAATAGCGCCAATGGCCGTACCGCGGGCACCACCGCCAATAACGCGGCCCAGGATAGCACCAGCGGCCGCGCCGCTACCGGCGCCAATCAGGCCGCCTTTGGTGGTTTTGCTCATGCCGGTTTTGCGGGCACCGGTACCGTTGTTGGTCGAGAGGTCGGGCTGGGTCGTGGTCTGCTTCGTGCTCGCGCAGGAGCTGAATAACAGCACGAAAGCCATCAGCACGGAAAGAAGGGATTTGGAGGTGTTCATAGGAAAATGAAAAGTTGGTGGAGATATTCTCGGGCTTATACGGGAAAAACCCGTTCCGGTAACGGAAACGGGCTTTTCAATAAGTGTGCCGAAAGTAAAAAAAGCCCTGGGCTGGCCCTAATGCGCTTTGGATGAAGCCCGACGGGCATCGCGCGCCTCAGGCGCCGCCACCGCCGCCGGCTGCAGCATGCCCAACAAATCGGCCAGGCGCTGCTTCAGCTCGCGCCGGTCCACAATGAAATCGAGGAAGCCGTGCTCGAGCACGAACTCGGCGCTTTGAAAGCCCTTGGGCAAATCTTTGCCGATGGTTTCTTTGATAACCCGCGGCCCGGCAAAGCCGATTAGTGCGCCCGGCTCGGCAATATTAAAGTCGCCGAGCATGGCAAACGATGCCGTGACGCCGCCCGTGGTGGGGTCGGTGAGCAGGCTCACGTAGGGCACGCCCGCTTCCGAGAGCAGGGCCAGCTTGGCCGACGTCTTGGCCATCTGCATCAGCGAGTAGCCGGCTTCCATCATACGGGCGCCGCCGGAGCGCGAAATCATGAGGAAGGGCGTTCGGTTTTTGCGGGCAAAGTCAATGGCGCGCGCAATTTTCTCGCCCACCACCGAGCCCATAGAGCCGCCGATGAACTTGAAATCCATGGCCGCCACCACCAACGGCTGGCCCGTCGACAGGCCGTGGGCCGTGCGCACGGCGTCTTTCAGGCCAGTGTTGTGCTCGGTGGCGGCAATGCGCTTGGGGTACTCCTTGGTGTCGACAAAACGCAGCGGGTCGCCGGACGTCAAATCGGCGTCGAGCTCAGTAAAGTGGCCGTTGTCGAACAGGAACTCGAAGTAGTCGGCGGCGTCAATCCGGTCGTGGTGGTTGCAGGAGCCGCACACGTACCGCAGCCGCTTGTGCTCGGCCATGGTCACCACCGTTTTGCACTCGGGGCATTTGTGCCAGAGGCCGTCGGGCGTCTCCTTTTTTTGGTCAGTAGGGGTGACGATGCCCTTTTCTACGCGCTTAAACCAGGCCATTTGATGTTAGCTTTTAGCTGTTAGCGGATGGCTATTAGCTTTTATTTTTGAGGAAGAGCCGCAAGCTTCAGGCTTGCCGTGACTAATAAAACAGGGCATCAAAGATAAGCCATAAGTACTGGCCTGTTTTAGCCCCATGCTGAACACTGGCGGCCTGCCCTTCTCTCTACGCAATGGTGATGGATTGGTCGAGGTAAACATCCTGAATCGCGTTCAGCAGGTCCACTCCCTCGGCAAACGGGCGCTGGAAAGCTTTGCGGCCCGAAATGAGCCCCTGCCCACCGGCGCGCTTGTTGATGATGGCCGTTTTCACGGCGGCCTCGCGGTCGCCGTCGCCCAGGCTTTCGCCGCCCGAGTTAATCAGCCCAATGCGGCCGGCGTAGCAGTTGAGCACCTGGTAGCGGGTCAGGTCGATGGGGTGGTCGCTGCTGAGCTTGTCGTACATGGCCGGAAAGGTCTTGCCGAACTTCAGTGTGGTGAAGCCGCCGTTGTTTTCGGGCAGCTTCTGCTTGATGATGTCGGCGCCCATGGTCACGCCCAAGTGGTTGGCCTGGCCGGTGAGGTCGGCCGCCACGTGGTAGTCTTTATCGTTGGTTTTGAAGGCGTTGTTGCGGGTGTAGCACCACAGCACGGTGGCCATGCCCAGCCGGTGGGCCTCCTCGAAGGCGGCGGTGACTTCGATAATCTGGCGGTTGCTTTCGGGCGAGCCGAAATACACGGTGGCCCCCACGGCGGTGGCGCCCATGTCCCAGGCCTGCCGCACCGAACCGAACATAATTTGGTCGAACTTATTGGGATAAGTCAGCAGCTCGTTGTGGTTGATTTTGACCAAGAACGGGATTTTGTGGGCATACTTGCGGGCCACCGTGCCAAAGGTGCCGAAGGTGGTGGCCACGGCGTTGCAGCCGCCTTCCACGGCCAGCCGCAGGATGTTTTCGGGGTCGAAATACATCGGGTTGGGCCCGAAGGACGAGCCCGCGGTGTGCTCAATGCCCTGGTCGACGGGCAGGATGCTGACGTAGCCGGTGCCAGCCAGGCGGCCGTGGTTGTAGATGGCCCCGAGACTGCGCAGCACCTGCGGCGTGCGGCTGCCGGGCACAAAGCACCGGTCCAGGAAGTCGGGGCCGGGGGCGTGAATCATGTCTTTGCTCACCAGCGCCTCGTGCGTCAGCAAGGCTTCGTTTTCTCGGCTCAGGACGAGGGAGGAGGCCATGGGAAGGGGAAAATCGGGGTGAGTGCCGGCCCAGTGGGCTGCTGAGCAAATATAGGTCGAAAAACACGAGGCAAATCGGGCTTGGGAGGCGCTGGCTGCGGGTTAAGCGCTACCTTGCTCTTCCATTACGGCCGGACTGCCCGGCCTTCCACCGCCCGAAATTCAGCCTTCTATTTATTACGTGAAAAACTTCTCCCCTGCCCTGCTGGCCCTGTCGCTGCTGGCGGCGCCCGCCCTCAACAGCTGCGTAACCGCCAAGAAATACGACGACCTGAGCGCCCGCCAGAAGGCCGACGCCGACGGCAAAGCCACCGCCGAGCGCCAGTACCTTGGTGCCACGGCCGAGCTCAAGAAAGCCAGCGACGAACTGGCCCAGCTGCGCCTCACGCAAAAGCGCCTCGTGACGGACTCTGCCGAAACCGGCGCCGCCTACCGCAAAACCCGCACCCTCTACAACGAGCTCAACAACAGCTACGACAAGCTGCTCAAGAACAGCGACCGGGAGTTGGCCAACAAATCCTCCGACTACAACAAAGTAGCCAAGGACCTGGCCCGCCGCGAAGCCGAGCTGGGCGAACTCGACACCAACCTGCAGAAGAGCAAAGCCGAAAACGACCGCCTCGCCGCCGACCTCAAGGTGCGCGAAGCCCGGCTCACCGAGCTCACCAAAGCCCTCGCCGAAAAGGACAAGGCTGTAAACGACCTGAAGGCCCGCGTGAGCAAGGCCCTGCTCAGCTTCAACTCCAGCGACTTGCAGGTGAAGCTGAAAGATGGCAAGGTGTACGTGTCGCTTTCCGAGCAGCTGCTGTTCAAATCCGGCTCCACGAAGGTGGACCCCAAAGGCCAGGAGGCCCTTAAGAAGCTCGCCACGGTGCTGCAGGAGCAGAAAGACGTGAACGTGGTAGTGGAAGGCCACACCGACAACGTGCCCATCATGCGCGGCACCGCCGGCCTCACCGACAACTGGGACCTGAGCGCCCTGCGCGCCACCGAAATTGCGCGCCTGCTCACCGCCAGCGGCGTGCCGCCGGCGCGCGTCACGGCGTCGGGCCGCGGCCAGTACGTGCCCGTCGCGGCCAACGACACGCCCCAGAACAAGGCCATGAACCGCCGCACCGAAATCATCCTCACCCCCAAGCTCGACGACCTGTTTCAGATTCTGGACAGCAACTCGGCCACCCCAGCGGCCGCTGCTCCTACTGGCAAATAAATAATACGGGCAACCAATACCAGTAACCCTCTGATTCACGTTACTTTCACCAGCCCGGCACCCGCTGTCGGGCTGGTGTTTCGTTTCTACCTCTTCAATACGGCGATGCGTCCATCTTTCCTCTTCCGCAGCACATTGCTTCTGGTTTTATGGTGGGGCAGTTGCCTGGCGGCCCGTGCCTCTCACTGGCTGGGGGCCGACCTTACCTATGCGTATGCCGGCACGGCGGCGCTGCCCAATCAGTACCGCATTACGGTGCGGTTGTTTCTGGATGCCAATGCAGTGGTTCAGGATACGGACATCTTGTTGACCTGCGGAAAAAACGGGTGCGGCACGGCCCAGGCCGGCAGCTTCACCACTCACCTGATACGCACGGCCGAGGTAACCCTAAGCCAAGGCTGCGCCACCAGTGGCGCTAGTGGCGGCATCTACTACCGGGTAACCACGTTGGAGGGGCTGGTGCAGCTTCCGCCTGCTGATTGGACGCTGAGCATTAACGGAGAGAACCGACGCTCTGGGTTGGTTAACATGGCCAAATCGGAAATGCAAAGCATTTATGTGAAGGCCGAGCTGCACAATGCAACCGGCCTGATAAATTCCTCGCCCCGGTTTACTACCGCTGAGCTCATTCAGCTTTCCGGCCTGCAGGCGCGGTCTTTCAGCCTGAATGCCTACGACAACGAAGGCGATTCGCTGGTGTACCAGCTCGTGCAGCCGTTGGCGGCTCCCACTACATCGCCGGGCTGCGGCGCGGCTACGGCCGGGCCCATCGCGCCGCATTTTCAAATTAATGCGGCTACCGGCCAGCTACTCACCGGCAGCGGGCAGGCAACGCAAGGGATTTATGCCCTGGCCGTGCGCATCGACGAGTACCGGCGCATAAGCGGCAGCTGGCAGCAGATTGGCAGCATCACGCGGGACATGGACTACTGGGTGGTGCTCAGCAACAACCAGCTGCCCGCCTTTACGCGCGTGGCCCGCACCGGCAGCCCAGGTAGCCAACTCCTGGGCCAAACCATTCGCGTGAACGCCGGCCAGACGCTTTCGCTCACGGTAACGGCCACGGATGCCGATGCGGGGCAGGTGTTGGCCCTGAGCAGCCATGTGCCGGCCGTCTTTCCTGGCGCCACCTTTCAGGACCTCGGCAATGGCCAGGGGTTGCTGACCTGGCAGGTGCCGGCTACCCAGCCACTAGGCCGCTACGCCCTGACGGCCACCGCCACCGACAACGCGTGCCCGGTGCCCGGCGCCGAAGTCTTGACGGTACCCGTGGTGGTCATCCAGCAGTTACTAGCCATCCGTCCTGCCCGCCAGCCGCTGGCCCAACCGCCCTACCCTTCGCCGTTTCAAGACGAAGTGCGCTTTCAGCTTGCCCAACCCGGCCGCCAGCCCGTGCTCATTAGCGATGAGTTGGGCCGCACCGTGGCGCAGCTGCTAACCGCCGCCGATGGCAGCCTGGTGTGGCACCCGGGCCCGGCCGTTGCCGCCGGCTTGTACCTGGCCCGTAACCAGAGCGGCAGCCAGGTGGCGCGGCTTTCCTACGCTGGCCGCTAGCGTCCCGCCCCGAGTGGGGCTGGGCACAGAAGTCGTCATTCCTCACAAAAAAAGCCAGCCCAATTGGGCTGGCTTTTTTGTTGTTTGCAAAGGCAGGTAACCCTACGGCAGCGTCACGTTCACGCGGGCGAAGTAGTAGGCCCCGATGAAGCCGAACTGGTTGGCCGGGTACACGAAGCGGCCCCGGTTGGTGTTGTCGAGTGAGGAGTTATAGCTCAGGTTGGGGTCGGCCGAGAAGTTGAACTCGTTGTTGCGCGGGCTCTGGATAAACTTGTCGGGGTACACGTTGAACACGTTGTTTACGCCCACCGTCAGCCCAACTTGCTTGATAACCTGGGCGCTCAGCGTCAGGTCGGTAATCCACTTGGCGCGGAAGGTCTGGTCCAGAAACGAGCGGGCTGGGTCGGCGTCTTTGTACTGAATTTCGCCGAAGCGCACGGTGCGGGCTTCGAAGCTGAAGATGCCGTGGCCGATGTTGGCGCTCAGGTTGACTTTGCTGCGGGGGTTGCCGTTTTCGAGGCGGGCGCGCTGCTGGCGGTCAAACAGCGTGTTTTGCAGGCCAGCGGTGCCGGGCGTGGGGTCGTTGTTTACGGTCGACGACGTACTGTTGAAGCTGCGCACCACCGTTTCGTTCAGGTTGGCAGCGGCCGTCAGGGTCAGGCGGTTGTTGTCGCCCAGCACCAGGCGCTCGGTGGCCACGATGTCGACGCCGCGGGTGCGGGTGTTCACGGCATTGGCGAAGAACTGCACCCGGCTCACGGGCAGCGTGCCCAGAATGGTGTTCACCGTGGGGTTGGTGCGTGTAAACTGCGAGGACAGCACAATGCGGTCGGAAATATCAATCTGGTAAGCATCCACCGTTAGCGTCACGGTTTGGGCCACGCGGGCGGTGAGGCCCAGGCTGTAGTTGGTCGACTTCTCTTGCTTGAGGGGCGCCACGCCGAAGCCCTGCTGGCCGCTGCCGCCCAGGCCGTTGCGGACAATGGGGTTTTCGTTGTTCACGGTGAGTACCTGGTTGGGCACGCCGCTCACAAACTGGGTGCTGGTGTTGGTGAAGTAGCGCTGCTGCAGCGAGGGCGCCCGGAAGCCGTTGCCGATGGAGCCGCGCAGGGCCAGGCCCTCTACCACGGTGAAGCGCGCGGCGGCCTGGCCGCTCAGGTTGCCGCCGAAGTCGGAGTAGTGCTCGGCCCGGCCGGCCAGGTGCACCAGCAGCCTCTCGGACACGTCGCTTTCCAAATCGAGGTAGCCGGCCACGTTGGTGCGCGACTTGTTTACCTCATCCTGGGGCTGGTAGCCGGGGAACACCTGCGCGCCCGCCGCGGCGGGGCCCAGTACCACCGGCGTCACGCCCGGGGCGCTGGTCACCACCTGGCGGCCGCCGCTGATGTAGGAGGCGTATTCGCCGCGGCCAATCTTGAAATTATCAACCCGGAACTCGCCGCCCAAGGCCACGTTCACCGAAGGCAGCATGCCCACGTCGGTAAACTTGCGCGACAAGGCCAGGTTGGTGGTGTTTTGGCGGAAAGCCAGGCGCCCGGCGTAGAAACTGGTGGGGTTCAGGGCCGGGTTCAGTGGCAGCGAGGCGTTGATGGAGCCGTCCACGTCGTAGCGCAGCTCGTTGCGGCCGAAGGTGTTGCTCAGGTCGGCCGCAAAGCCGCCGATGGTCTTGCGCAGGCCCACGATGGCCGACTGGTCGTAGATGGTGGTGTTGATGAAGGGCAAAAAGCCATTCGGGAAGATGGTCAGGTCGCTCTGCGTGGGCTGGCTGGGCAGGCGGTTGAAGCCGGGGCCCCGGCCGGTGCGGTAGCTGGCCCCGCCCGACACGTACACCTCGTAGCCCTGGCCCAGGCGGTAGGCGCTGTTCAGGAAGCCGCCGAAGTTGCGCGTGGCCGACTGGCCCACCCGGATGTCCACGCGGTTGAAGCCATTCTGGGCCACCAGGGCGTCGTCCTGGGCCTTGAGGTCGCGGCGGGCCTGCTCGGTGGTGGCCGTACTGGGGTAGTTGCCGCCGTTGTTGCCCAGGTAAATGAGCGGCGAGGTGTCGCGCAGGGCCCGGTTCACAAACCCGCGGTTCAGGAACTGGCCGCTCAGGTCCAGAAAGCCGCGCTTGTTCAGCCCAATTCCCACGTTAAAATCGGCCTGTTCGGTTTTGCCGTCGCTCTCCACGGTTTGGCCATAGAGGCCGCTGGCACTTACACCCGTGGAGTCATCCTTGAGCTGAATGTTAATCACGCCGGCGATGGCGTCGGAGCCGTAGAGGGCCGAGGCGGCATCGCGCAGCACTTCGATGCGCTTGATGCTGGCCGTGGGAATCACGTTCAGGTCGGTACCCACCGAGCCGCGGCCCACGGTGCCGTTGATATTGACCAGCGACTGGTTGTGGCGGCGCTTGCCGTTCACGAGCACCAGTACCTGGTCGGGGCCGAGGCCGCGCAACGAGGCGGGGTCCACAAAGTCGGTGCCATCGGAGATGGACTGGCGCGACGATTGAAACGAAGGCGCCACGTACGACATCACCTGCGTCACGTCGGTTTGGGCAAATGCGCGGATTTCGCGGGCCGAAATCACGTCGACCGGGGCCGTGGTCAGGATGTTGGAGCGGCCTTCGCTGGCGCGGGAGCCCGTCACCACCACCTCATTCAGGTCCTGGGCCGCGGCCACAAGGCGCACGTCGGGCAGGGTGGTGCGGCCGTTCACCGGAATCTGCTGGGTGGCAAAACCAATGGCTTGAATGGTGAGCGTAGCCTCGGGCGCGACGGAAAGCGAAAACTCGCCGTTGCCGCTCGTAGAGGTGCCGTTGGAGGTACCACGCTCCAGCACTGTGGAGCCAGGCAGCCCCTCGCCCGACGCCCCCACCACCCGGCCGGTCACGGTTATTTTCTGGGCCTGCGCTGTCAGCCCACCCAGGACCAACAGCAGAATAAGTAAAAGATTTTTCATGCGGAAAAAGGTTGGTAAAAAGATATAGAGATTTGAAAAAGAAGAGCTTAAAACCGCAGCCTCTGGCTGGTCGTCAGGGCCTTCCCACCGGCCAACCAGCACAGGACATCTTCTGCAAAAAGTTTTTGGAATTGTACAAAAGCCAACCTTACAGCCGGCTAGCACCCTCATGGACAGGCGTAACCGAATCCTGGCGGACAACAACACCGAAGGCGAGCAGTAAGCAGAGGCATAAACTCAGGGGGCTGTGATAGCCCAAGCTAATGACCGAGGCCCACAAAGTCAAGCCCTTGGCAATGAGGCACCTTGACTAAGCTCCTCCTTGGGCCGCTCGGGGTTGAGCTGGTTTCCGGCGTGGGCAGGCTCCCAGGGCACGGCTGGTTACCCGAGGTGCCAACACCAAAAAGGCCAGCTCAATAATTGAGCTGGCCTTAGCTTAGGTCGCTGAAACCGATAACGCTACAGCGTCACGTTCAGGCGGGCGAAGTAAAACGCGCCGTTCATGCCGAACTGGTTGGAGCCGTACACGAAGCGGCCGCGGTTGGTGGCGTCGAGGGTCGAGTAGTTCAGGCTTTGCTCGTTGTTGTTGGGGTCGAGGTAGAGCCGGTCGGGGTACACGTTGAACAGGTTGTTCACGCCCACGCTCAGCCCAACTTGCTTGAGGAGCTGGGCGCTCAGCGTGAGGTCCGTCACCCACTTGGCAGCAAAGGTCTGGTCGATGAAGGAACGGGTGGGGTCAGCGTCCTTGGTTTGCACCTCGCCAAAGCGCACGGTGCGCAGGTTCAGGCCGAAGATTTTGTAGCCGTAGTCGGCGCTCAGGTTGATTTTGCTGCGCGGCTGGCCGTTTTCGAGGCGGGCCCGCTGGGCGCGGTCAAACAAGGTGTTTTGCAGGCTGGCGTTGTTGTCGATGAACGCGGAGCTGTTGAAGCTGCGCACCTGCGTCTCGTTGAAGTTGGCGGCGGCCGTTAGCGTCAGGCGGCTGTCGGCGCCCAGGGTCAGGCGCTCGTTGGCCACGATGTCGATGCCGCGGGTGCGGGTGTTCACGGCATTGGCGAAGAACTGCACGCCCTGCACCGGGTTTTGGCCCGGGCGCGGGTTGGCGGTGAGAATGGCCGCCACGGCGGCATTACCCCGGCTAAACTGCGAGGAGAGCACAATCCGGTCGCGGATGTCAATCTGGTAAGCGTCGGCCGTGAGGGTGAAGGCCCGGCCCACGCGGGCGGTGAGGCCCAGGCTGTAGTTATTCGATTTCTCCTGCTTCAGCGGCCCAATGCCAAAGGCGCGGGTGATGGGGTCGTTGTTGTTGGTGGTCAGCACCTCGCGCAGCTCGCCGCTGGTAAACTGCGTGCTCGAGTTGGTGAAGAAGCGCTGCTGCAGCGAAGGCGCCCGGAAGCCGTTGCTGATGGCGCCGCGCAGGGCCAGCGCGTCGAGGATGCTGTAGCGGGCAGCCACTTTGCCGCTCACGTTCGAGCCAAAGTCGCTGTAGCGTTCGGCGCGGCCGGCCACGTCCACCAGCAGCTTCTCGGTTACGTCGCTTTCCAGGTCCACGTAGCCGGCCACGTTGGTGCGCGACTGGTTCAGGGCGTCGGAAGGCCGGTAGCCGGCAAACCCCTGCGAGCCGGCGGCGGCCGGCGCGCCGTTTACTTGGCGCGAGCCCAATATATAGGAGCCGCTTTCGCCGGGGTTAATCTGGAAGTTATCGACCCGAAACTCCCCGCCGAAGGCCACGTTCACGGTGGGCAGCAGCCCCACGTCGGTAAATTTCCGGGTGAAGCCCAGGTTGGTGGTGTTCTGCTGAAAGGCCAGCTCGCCGGCGTAAAACTCGGTGGGGCTGGTGCCCTGCGGCAGCGAGGCGTTGATGGTGTTGCTGATGTCGTAACGCAGGGCGTTGCGGCCGTAGGTGTTGCTCAGGTCGGCCGCAAAGCCGAATACCTGGCCCCGCAGGCCCACAATAGCCGAGCCATCGTTCACGGTGCTGTTGATGAACGGCAGGAAGCCGTTGGGGTACACGGCGGGGTCCGATTGCGTAACGGCGGTAGGCAGCCGGTAGAGTGCCCCCGAACGGCCGGTGCGGCGCGTGAGGCCGCCCGAGAAATAGGCTTCCAGCCCAATGCTGGGCGCCAGGGTGTAGGCCGCGTTCACGAAGCTGCCGTAGGTGCGCGTATCGGCGCTGCCCACCCGAATGTCGCGCCGGTTGAAGCCGTTCTGGTTTACCAGGGCATTGTCGCGGGCTTTCAAATCAAGCTTCTGCTGGGAGCTGAGGCCCGCGGGGTACGCGCCACCGCTGGTGCCCAGGTAAATGAGCGGGGCCGTATCGAGGCCGCTGCGGTCCACAAAGCTGCGGTTGCTGAACTGCCCGCTCACGTTCACAAAGCCGCGGTGGCCCAGGCCAAACCCGGCGTTGGCATCGGCCTGAAATAGCTGGCCATCCGACTTGCTGGTTTGGCCCGCGGTGCTGCTCACGTTCACGCCCGTGGTGTCGTCCTTGAGCTGAATGTTGATGACGCCCGCAATGGCATCGGAGCCATACTGGGCCGCCGCGCCCTCGCGCAGCACCTCAATGCGCTTGATGGCCGCGGGCGGAATCACGTTCATATCGGTGCCCACCGAGCCGCGGCCGGGTGTGCCGTTGATGTTCACCAGCGCCGAGGTGTGGCGCCGCTTGCCGTTCACCAGCACCAGCACCTGGTCGGGGCCGAGGCCGCGCAGGGTGGCGGGGTCCACAAAGTCGGTGCCGTCGGTCACGGTCTGGCGCGTGCTCTGGAAAGAGGGCGCGATGTACGTCAGGATTTGGGTAACGTCGGTTTGGGCAAAGGCGCGAATTTCGCGGGCCGAAATCACATCCACTGGCGACGTGGTGAGGATGTTGGAGCGGCCCTCGGTGGCGCGCGAGCCCGTCACCACCACTTCGTTGAGCTCGGTTTGGTTGTCGGCCAGGCGGATTTCCAGGGTGGTGCGGCCATTGAGCGGCACTTGCTGGGTAACGGAGCCTACAGCAGAGAAAACCAGGGTGGCTGTGCTGGGCACGTTGCTCAGGCTGAAGCGGCCTTCGCCATCGGTCGAGGTGCCGTTGGTGGTGCCTTGCTCCAGCACCGTTACGCCGGGCTGGCTTTGGCCGGCGGTGTTCAGTACACGGCCCGTCACGCTAATATTTTGCGCCCAGACGGCCACGGTAGTCAGCCACAACAGCAGCGCCACCAGCCCGGTGCGGGTAATAAATGGATTACTCATAAGTAAGAAGGGGGAAAAGGGCTATTCGTTGCGGGTAGCCACCATGGGCCGATTTTGCGCAACGGGAAAGCCAGAAAAAGAAAAGTGGACCGCTCCGGCCACGCCAAAGCGCGCCGGAGCTACCAGAGGAACTGAAAAAACCCGAGAAAGAGAGATGGACCAATCAGGTCACGGCATTCTAAGACGGCGGCCGGCAGCAGTTGGCACGTTACCGCGCCCCATTTGCCCAGCCCGAATTAGAACGAAGTCGCCAGCCGCAGGGCCGCCGGCAACCAACTACTTGCTACAACAGTAACAGCAGCCAGCTACAGTGGCGCCCACGGGCACGAACTGGCTGGAAGTATTTAAGGGAAAGCAGGTTGTATTCAGCCCAATTGCCTGCAAGTGAGGCGCGGCTGAGAGTAATTGTATCACGTAGCAACAGTATAATCTAACACCCGGGCTGCATCAGCGCCCGAAATCGAGCCTGTATAAGTCGAGGAGTTATCAAATGGTTTAAATAATTTCTCGATTGTCCTCCCGCGTGCAAGCCCAGTGTTGGGTTTAGCTCAACTACTGCCGGGATTTTATAACATGCCTTAGGTATCTCCCCTACCGAACATTGCTGAAGCTACAGAAGAAAATTGGGCTGATTAGAGCGGTTTCAAAGCGAGCATACGGCTGGGTGGTAACGCGGACTTTTAGTCCGCGAGTCCGTGCCGCCTACTGCATAGCGGACTAAAAGTCCGCGCTACTGCCCAGCGACTCCGAAACTGCTCTTGATGGCCTACCGAAACTGTTGAGCGCGGGCAATAAAAAGCCGTCATGCAGAGCGGAGCTGAAACATGACGGCTTTTTGTCAACCAATCGGCTATTACTGTACTACTTAAAAATCAGCTTTAACGCCCAGCGCCAGGGTCAGAAGCTGGCCGATGCCCAGCCCACCGTTGCGGTTGTTGAGGTAGCTGGCCAGGTAGAGGTCGTTGCTGCCCAGCTCGTAGTAAAACGACACTTTGCGGGGCAGCCCGGTAGCTGGCACCGGCGCCGTAAGATAGGTAACGCGGCCACCCACCAGCGGGCCGTAGCGGGTATCGGTCGAAAACCAGTAGTAGTCGCTCGAATACTGGCCCTTTATCTCGTCATTCACGGTGCCGTGAGTATAGCTAAAATACGCGCCCACAGTTATGGGCAATACCTGCACCTGCTCGGTCACCCGCAGTCGGAAAGGCGAGTACATGAACTTCAGCGAGGCCAGGCTGAGTGTGGAACCGGCGTAGCGCTTGGGCACGTAACCGATTAGAACGTCGGTTTCCAGGCGGTCTTTGGCAAATTCGTAGCCCGCACCGCCGGCCACCATGCCCAGCCCACCGCCGGTTTGGAGCACCAGGTGGCTGGGCCGGTACCATGGGTGCTCCACGGGGGGCCGCCGCGCCGCGGCCGTATCGGGTGGGCCGGCGGCCTGGGCGCCCAGCGCCGCCAACAGGAAGGCAGATAGCAAGTACGTTTTCATTAGAATGCTACCCGTTTAATGCGAAACTGCTTGTCGCCCCACACCGTCACCACCATGTAGTGGCGCTCCGAAAACGCGTCGGAGTTCACGTAGGTCACGCCGTCGTTGAAGGGCTGGCTGATGCTGGAGGAGTGGTTGTGGCCGTTCATTTTGAATACCAGGCCACGGGCCTCACGCAGGGATTGCACGTAGGGCGCGCGCAGGGCCGGGTCAAAATCTTCGTTGGTGGGCGGTACGTGCGAGATAACCACCTGCCGCCGGGCCCCGTCGAGGCTGGCCAGCTGGGGCCGCAGCCAGCCCAGGTTGGGCACCTGGCCGTTGAAATTGTATTCGCGTCCGTTGGTATCCACCATGGTAAACTTGGTTTCGCCGTACACGAAGGAATAATCCAGGGCGCCGAAGATGTGCTGGTAGGCCTCGCGGCCGTTGCCCACCAGGTCGTGGTTGCCCACCACGGTCACGTAGGGCATGTACAAGCGCCGCAGCTTCTCATCTACCCAGCGCATTTCGCGGCCGAGGCCAAAGTCGGAAATATCACCCGCTACCACCAGGAAGGAGATGCCCGGCTGCTGGTTCACGCTGGCCACCAGGGCCTCAGCTTCGTCGTAGAACTGCTGCGAATCGCCGGTAAAAACAAAGCGGAGGGTATCGCCGGCGGGCAATGGCTTGGCCTGCAGCTTGGCCAGGTTCTTCTGGGTAAGGTTGGTAAACTCCTCGGGGACGCGGTGGTCGTTGGGGCTGAATTCGAGCATATCGCAGCCCGCCAGGCCCAACAGGGCGGCCAGGGGCGCGACGCGTGAACAGCGGCGCAGAAAAGGAAGGGAGGGCATGGGAGAAGGCCAGCAGCGAGCCGGGAACTGTAAATAGTCCTTAAACAGGGCTTAGATTAATCTAGTTGGCTATAGCGCTGTTTTTAACGAAGTTTTAATGTGGGTACGCTCGTGCTTTGCCTCAATCAAAAGCTCATGGCGGGTGAGCCACCGCCACTTAGCTACCCAGACGATTTCCGGTTCCGGTTATTTCACTGGCCCTGGCTTTAGCCCACCGTCAGGCCATCACGGCCAGCAGGTGGAGCGCCGCTTCCGCCAGTTGCGGGTCGCCGCTGAGCTGCGTGCGCTCACGGGCCTGAGTTGGGCTAAGCCCCTTGGTGAAGAGCTGCCAGGCCACCCCCGGGCTGAGTGTCACCTCGGCGGCCGGCGCGGTACTGGCGGCTGCGGGAGTCTGGAGGCACCAGGCATCGGCGGCTTTCACCAGTTGCCACACGCCCCCAATGGGCGAGTCGATGCGTACCTGAACCACCGTACCCAGCGGCGCGGCCACCTGCCGGTAAGCGTGCGGCAAGCCGCGCAGGCAGGTTTCCAGAAATGGGTAAAACAGCTCTTTGGTCAACAAGCCCGGGCCGCCCACCGCCGCGTGAATCTGCTGCTGGTGGTGCCACTTTTCGGTATAGTCCCGGGCAATGTGAAACCAGTTGAGCGACTCGGTTTCGCCGGCCCAGCCCACGGGCCAGGCCGCCGGCGCCCACGGGTCGAGCGTGGCCAGGTAAGCCGTGTATTCCGGGCCGGATTGAGCCAGCAGCTCAATCAGCACCGTGGGGCTGAGGCGCCGGGTGGCCCGTACCCAGTCGGCATTCAGGCGGTTGAGGTAGCACACCATGCCAGGGTAGGAATCCGGGTCTTCCGGCGGCGTTTCTCCATAATAGCCGTCGCGCAGCATCGAGAGCGTGCGCAGGTTGCCATCGAGTAAGTGTGCCGCCAAGTCCTTCACCGTCCACTCCCGGGCCAAGGTTGGGAGCAGCCAGTCGGCAGGCGCCAAGGAGCGCAGCAGTTCCAACAGCTTCTGGTCCAGCACTGGAAAGAGCGGCAGGGTGATGATGGGGATGGGTAGCATTGCAATGGGGAGCTTGTAAAGAAAGAACGTCATGCTGAGCGCAGTCGAAGCATCTCGCGTGCAATAGTAAATCCAATGGCAAGAAAGGATTACTACCACAAGCGAGATGCTTCGACAAGCTCAGCATGACGTTCTTGTTTGTTTTCCGAAGCTTCCGGAAGACCAGAAGCTCTGCCTAGCCAATGGCTTGAGCCAAATCCTCAATCAAGTCCTCAGCGTCTTCAATTCCTACGCTCAGGCGAATGAGCGAATCGCTCAGGCCCGATTTGCGGCGCTGCTCGGCTGGGATACTGGCGTGCGTCATAGAGGCGGGGTGGCCGCTGAGGCTTTCCACGCCGCCCAGGCTTTCGGCCAGGGTGAAGTATTTGAACTTCTCAAGCACAGCAATGGCATCTTCCTGGCGGTCGCCCTTGAGCACGAAGGACATCATGCCGCCGAAATCGCGCATTTGCTTGGCCGCAATAGCGTGGTTGGGGTGGTTCTCAAAGCCGGGCCAGTACACCTTTTCCACCTTGGGGTGCTGGCGCAGGAATTCGGCCACGGCGCGGCCGTTTTCGCAGTGCCGCTGCATGCGGATGTGCAGGGTTTTAAGGCCGCGCAGCACCAGAAAGCAGTCTTGCGGGCCGGGCGTGCCACCGCAGGCGTTCTGCAGGAAGCGCAGCCGCTCGTGCAGCTCGTCGTCCTTCACCACCAGGGCGCCCATCACGGTATCAGAGTGGCCGGCCATGTACTTGGTGAGCGAATACATCACGATGTCGGCCCCCAAATCCATCGGGGTTTGCAGATAAGGCGTGCTGAAAGTGTTGTCGACGGCCAGCAGGGCGCCGCACTCCTTGGCTACGGCCGCCGCGGCGGCTATGTCGATGACGTTGAGCAGCGGGTTGGTGGGGGTTTCCACCCAAATCAGCTTGGTTTTGGGGCCGGCCACGGCGCGCACGGCCTCCATGTCGTGCATGGGTACAAAGTGGAATTTGATGCCCAGCGGCTCATACACTTTCGTAAACAAGCGGTAGCTGCCGCCATAGAGGTCGTTGGTCGAAATCACCTCATCGCCAGGCTGCAGCAGCTTCACCACGCAGTCGATGGCGGCCATGCCGGAGGCAAATGCCAGGCCGTGCTTGCCGTTGTCGAGGGCCGCCAGGGCGTCCTGCAGCTGGCTGCGGGTGGGGTTGTGGGTGCGCGAATACTCGTAGCCCTTGTGGTCGCCGGGCGAGCGCTGCACGTAGGTCGAGGTCTGGTAGATGGGCGTCATGATGGCGCCGGTGGTGGGGTCCGGGTGTACGCCGGCGTGGATGGCTTTGGTGGCGAATTTCATAGAAACAAGAGCGGGAATTTGACGGGTACGAGCCCAAGCGCGCGGCCTAAGCCCGGCGCTTTGGGCCGGCAAGTTACGGATGCTGGCCAAGGCAAAGCTGAAACGTGAGACTCAGGTTATATTCGCGGTTTGCTTTACTTCTACCCCTTCATTTCTTGCTCTTTTCAGCTTCGCATGAAAAAAATTCTACTGCTCGTTATTCCGCTGCTGTTGCACACCGCAGCCATGGCCCGGCCCAAGCCCTCGCTCACCGCGGCCGACTCGGTGGCCATGCGCAAAGCCGCCTACAAAGTTTTCGCCGACTCAGTTAACGCTACTTTCCGCTACCAGCAGGGCCACGTGGTGCTGCCCGGCGGCATCGGCGAGCTCACCGTGCCCCAAGGCTTCCGCTACCTCGACTCGGCCCAGAGCCGCCGGGTGCTCGTGCAGCTCTGGGATAACCCCAATCAGGAGTCCTTGGGCATGCTGTTTCCTACTGGCAAAGGCCCCATGGACGAAATGGCCTGGGCCTACAGCATCGACTACGACAACATGGGCCACGTGGACGACGATGCTGACGACATCAAGTACGACGAGCTGCTGGAAGAAATGCAGAACGACACCCGGGAGGGCAACGCCGACCGCGAGAAAGCCGGCTACGCTCCCATTTACCTCTTGGGCTGGGCCTCCAACCCCTACTACGACAAAGACACCCACGCCCTGCACTGGGCCAAGTCCCTGCGCTTCGGCAGCAGCCCCGATACTGTGCTCAACTACAACGTGCGCCTGCTCGGCCGCAAAGGCGTGCTGGTGCTCAACGCCATCGGCGAGCCCAGCCAGATTGGCGAAATCAAGGCAAGCATTCCCGGCCTGCTGGCCGGCACCACCTTTACCAAAGGCCAGCAATACCTCGATTTCGACTCCAGCATCGACCAGGTGGCTGCCTACTCCATTGGCGGCCTGGTGGCGGGCAAGGTGCTGGCAAAAGTGGGCTTGTTTGCCGTCGTCCTCAAGTTTTGGAAACTGGGCCTGCTGGCGTTGGCCGGCGCCTGGGCCAGCGTAAAGCGGTTTTTTGGGTTCGGCGCCAAAGAATAACCGACCCACCACTCGGCTTTGGCGTAAAGCGGCGGATACCGAGGTGGGGCCGGTTTTGGTTGGGTACGCCCGCCAAGGCTGGCCCCCCTCCTACCTTCGCTGCCCATGAAATTTCTGCGCGAGCTTTTCCGAAAAAACTTTTCCACGCTGCTCACCATGTTCCTGCTGGTGGCAGTGCCGCTGCTGGGCTCTTCGTCGCTGCTGCTCTTGCTGTACGAGCGGCAGCAGTTGCTGCAGCACCTTAGCGTAGCCCAGCAGCTGCTGTACTTCGTGGTGATTGCCATCACCATGGCTTTCGCCATCACCCCTACCACGTTTGTAGCCATCGTCACGGGGTATTATTTCGGTTGGGCTGGGCTGGCGGGCATGGTGCTGGCCTACGCGCTGGCCTCGGCCATTGGCTACGAGCTGGCCCAACGCCTCGACCACGGCAAGCTGCGCCACTTCCTGCACCTCTTCCCCAAAGCCGAAGCCGTGCTCAACGAACTGCAGCACCAAAGCTGGCAGCTCATTCTGCTCACGCGCCTCTCCCCCGTGCTCCCGTTTGCGCTCATGACCTTTGTGCTGGCCATTGTGGGCGTGCCGCGGCGGCGGTTTCTGGTGGCCTCGGTGGTGGGCATGCTGCCACGCAGCTTGTTTTTCTACTGGCTCGGCACCGAAGCGTCCGACGTCTTAACGCTATTGCGCGACCCAGACCAGGGCGCCCTGAGCAAAACGGTGCTCATTGGCTTGGTTGCAGCCTCACTATTCGGCCTGCTCTTCATCTTCAACCGGGCTTTGCAAAAGGCTCTCCGCCGTGGCGCAACCGAAAACAGTTAAAATCTTCGATTGATTATTAGCTATTTGGCCGCAAAGACCAACTTTTCTTCATGAAAAAAGCTGTCGTGGTTTGCACTGCCGCATTTTTCCCTCTTACCTTTGCGGTCCCATCACGGGAACGGGTTGTGTAGCTCAATTGGATAGAGCATCTGACTACGAATCAGAAGGTTTAAGGTTCGACTCCTTACACGACCACGAAAAACCCCATTTCCAGCCAGGAAATGGGGTTTTTGCTTTTCTGTCGGACAGAATATCGGACAGTATTAAAAGACCGGGGTGGGTAGCGGTTCTTTTTTGCTGCGTTGGCCCTGGCTGCGTCGGACACTTCAAAAGGCGTCGGACAGAGCTCTACAAGGTGGGGTGAAGGTGGCTTTACCCATACTCGAGCTATGCTCCATCCCTACCGGGTATTTAAGGCACGGGAAACTTCTTCCTCAGGAAGGTGGGTGTAATGGCAGAATTCGGCCACCGAGACGTAGGCCCGGGCGGGCTTGTTGAGCTCAGCGCGGATGCGCTGCAGCAGGACTTTGGCCGTGCCGTATTTGGTGCCGGTAAGCTGGGCTACTTCCTTGGGATGGATGCAAACCTGGGGCATAATCGGGTACAGTTGGGTGAAAGTGGCAGACGAATATACAACGGGTAAAACCCGTCCGTAGGTTCGGAGCATGAACACCAAGCGGACTATTTTACGGGTAGGTGAACTGGCGCTGCTGGCGGTGCTGGTCGCGGGCTGTCTGTCGACTCAGCCCGAGACGGGCGAGCCGCTCTCGTTCACGGCCCGCGCCGCGGCGGCTGCCGAGGCGGCCCGCGTGGTGCGCGTGGTCGACGCCGATACCTACATCCTGCTGGCGGGCTCCTCGACGTACCGGTTCCGGCTGCTGGGCGTGGACGCGCCGGAGCACGACCAACCGTTTGGGCCGCAGGCGGCCGACTCGGTGGCCCGGCTGCTGACGCCGGGGCGGGTGGTGCTGGTGGCGCGGGCGGGCATGGACCTCTACGGCCGGACGCTGGGCACGGTGCTGCTGCCGACAGCGACCGTGGCCGCCGCGGGCCGCGCCGCGCCGCTGGATTCCCTGATGGTAGTGAGGGGCTGGGCCTGGGCCTTTGACCCGGACCACCAGGTGGCCGGGCGCGCGCAGCAGCAGGCAGCCGCGCAGCGAGCCGGGCGCGGCCTGTGGAAATGTGGCGCTAGCCAGGCCGTGCCGCCGAAGCTGTGGCGGTCTTTTAAAGCAGAAATCAAGCGGCGCTACCGGGTTGGCTGCACCTGGTAACGAGGCCGCATACGTGCAAGCAGCCGGGTTCTTTCTCTCACTTTTATTCCCTCTTCTCATGGCCTCTCAAAATGGCATCCTGGGGTTGCAAGGCACGGTGGGCGGCCTTGTCTTCGCCAAAAACGGCACGGTTCGTCAGAAACCGGCCTCCAACAAAGCCGCGTTCGCCTCGGCCGCCTCGCTGGCCCGTACCCGGGAAAACGCGTCGGAATTCGGCCGCGCGGCCACCGGCGGCAAGCTCATCCGCTCGGCCTTCCGCTCGCTCATCGCCACGGCCTCGGACGCTCGGATGGTGAGCCGGCTCACGCAGCGCGTGCGCCAAATCGTGGGCCTGGACGAAACCAACGACCGCGGCGAGCGGGTGGTGGACAAGGACAACGTCGGCGGGCTGCTCGGCTTCGACTTCAACAGCGGCGCCGGCCTGGGCCAGAGCCTGTTCTTTCCGTTTGCGGTGGCCACTGCCGGTGCGGACGTGACGCTGACGGTGCCCCGCCTGAACCCGGCCACCGACCTGGTGGCGCCGCAGGGCGCCACGCACTTCGAGCTGCTCTACGGGGTGGCCACGATGAACTTTGAAACCGGCACCTACGAGGCCGGAACGGTGGCCGCCCCGTTCGGCACGCAGGCGGTTACGGCGGCCCCGATGGCCGACCAGGCGCTGGTGGCCACGCTGCCCACGGCCCCGACGGCCGACGACGTGGTGATGGCCGTGCTGGGCGTGAATTTCTACCAGCAGCTGAACGGCAAGCTCTACCCGCTCAACAACAACGCCACCAACCCGCTGGCCATCGCCTACGTGGCGTAAGGCAGGCGGCTAGGGTATGCGGCCGGCGCCGACTGGCGCCGGCCGTTTGGGTGGGGCCGAGCCCCGGTTTCTCTTGGTTTTACTTCTAATTCACTCTTTCGGATGGCTTCCAAAACTGCCTATCAAAAACAAGCGGACAAGCGCCTGAAAACGGCGCTCAAGCTGCGCGCCCGCTACGACGGCCGGGTGCGCAAATACGCGACGGCCCTCGGCGCGGCCCTAATCGGCGCGGCCGACGCCAAAGCGCGCGTGGACCGGATTAACCTACTCTACGGCGTGGACGTCTCGACCGAAACGCTGCTGGTGCACGACCTGCGCACGGCCGGCCTGCCCGGCTTGCTCAGCACGAGCATGGCTGCCAGCACGCCGGGCGAGGAAGTGCAGCTCTTTAACGCCATGGTGGACGGCAACGGCGGCGCGGTGCTGGCCGCGGAGACCCTGTTTGGGGAAGTGGTGGACGTGCCCCCGGTCGTAGTGGGCCCGCCGGTGGTCATTGAGCCGGCCCCGGCCCCGGAGCCGGCGCCCGTGGTGGACGGGACGGTAGCGGAGCAGGTGACGCTGGCCGGCCCGAACGGAACGGTGGCGGGCATCACTATTGAATCGGCGCCGGGCGTGAGCCTGGACTTTGCCCCGCTCTATAGCGGCAGCTCGACGCCGGTGGAGATGTACCTGTTCGTGTACGTGGAGGACCCGATGACTGCCAAGGTGACGTTTGCCGACCGGTACGCCGGCCAGCCCTTTACTGTGCACCTGGCCGATGGCCGCACGGCCACGGGCCTCTTCACCGAAGGCTCGTATGGCATCGACGTGTAGCCGGGCAGCACCTGCCTAAACTGGATTCGTTCTTCTCCTAAACAAGCCCACTCGCTTTTTGCTGGTGGGCTTTTTGGTGTTTCTTGATTGGCGAATCATTGTCAGAGAATCCGCTGCTTCGTCGCCCACCGAAAGCAATTTCTTCCGCAAGTTGTGGCTACAGAACACCCGTAAACATAATAATTTGAACCCTGGGTACTGCCAAACAATACGACAGATTAACCAGTGCAGCACCGGTCGAACTCAGATAGGAAAACTTGCTTTCCGGGCTGCATGAACTACTGAATTTAACCGAATAACTACTAAAAAGTCAGCGTGCAAGCATCTCTGCACTCTGAAATCGGGTAATCCTCATGAAGGCATTAAAGCCTACACCAGCGACGAGGCAGCATAGCTCTACAAGTAGACTCTGGCTTCTAGCAGGCATGCTCAGTGCCTTCGCCCTCTTGTTTGGCATGAATCCATATCTTCTGCGAAGCATGATACCTGCTCCACTGCCGACCAACGAGACTACTCGGCTGCATGCACTGGCAGCATGCGACATCATGGAAACACCACGAGAGGAGTGGTTCGAAGGAATAATCCAGCAGGCCGTGGAGATGAGCGGTGCCCCAGTGGCCTTTTTGGCACTTGTGGACGAAAAGCGTGAATGGTTTAAAGCTAGCCACGGGCTGGCATTGAAGGAAGCACCTCGGGAATATTCCTTTTGTGCCTTTGCCATCCTGCATCCCGACCAGCTTATGGAAGTGCAAGACGCTCGCTACGACGAACGCTTTCACGACAATCCCTTAACAACTGGCGCAACGCGCATTGTGTATTACGCGGGCATGCCCATTGTCGATGCTGATGGGTACGCCCTCGGAGCGTTGGCCCTGGCTGATAAACGGCCACGCCAACTTTCCGACCATAAGTTATTGATTTTAGAAACCCTAGCAAGGCTGGTAAGCACGCGGTTGGAATTGAGAAAAATACAGCGGCAGCTCCGGGAATTCCGTGAGGGGAAATAGGACTTGCCAGGACGGAAAGAATTTTTCCACCATTGCCACTTGCAGGCAACTGCTCTCCTATCAGGAGTCCGCTCCCAGTTAGCCCCTGCTCATTATCTAGCTCGATAAAACGTGTTTTTACACAAAAGGTCGTAGTTCAGGCAAATCTATGAGCGGTGAGTAGAGATGGTAGCCCTGGCAAAG
Organism: Hymenobacter plasmatis; assembly: GCF_020711255.1. Taxonomy (GTDB): domain Bacteria; phylum Bacteroidota; class Bacteroidia; order Cytophagales; family Hymenobacteraceae; genus Hymenobacter. Next base: position 57,979 of record NZ_JAJFAW010000007.1, on the reverse strand, counting down.
GGTTTAGAACACTAATTGCCCTTACCTTCGTCCTATTAGAGGGTCCTACGTTTGAGTTACTTGGTCTTTCCTTTTATCTAAGCTACCTGTTTAGCCAATTGTCAGTTAGTTGTACCAAAACGGGCATCATTAAGGAGGAAAGCAAGCCCAAGAAAGGTCGGCATTTGCTGCTAGCTTCCTTGGTAATCGGAAACCGGGTGCAGTCATCTCGAAAGGCATTAGGGTTTGTCTGAGAAGTCCAAGGGCTAATATTGAGGCAGCTAAGAATATACACCCTGCAACTTTTTTTAACTGAAGTCTGCGTACTTTCCCTAGAACACTCTTTCACCTTAAGTAGTGACACGCCTCCAAAATGGAAAAGCCTTGGTAATTATTTCTATTTCGCGGCGAATGGGAATTGCCCTCTTTATTGCGGTCTCAATATTTATCCTTGGCGCCTGTAGTTCAAGCCGGAACCTGGTTTATCTTGATGACCTGAAGGGAACGGCAGCGACCAAAGACCAAATTCTGAACAAACCCGCTTTTCGCATTCAGCCCGGCGACTTGCTGACCATCCGGGTCAGTAGCCTAAGTCCAGAAGCCAGTGTCCTGTTCAATAACGGCGTGCTCTCCGCCACCAGCAGTGCCAACACCACGGATGCGAACACGGTGAACAACGCCGTGACCAACAAACGCCAAGACGAAGGCTACGTGGTTGACCAAAATGGCAACATCATCTATTCGGTTATCGGCCGGGTAAAGCTCGCGGGCCTCACCCGGGAGGAGGCCATGCAAACCATGACCACCGCAATAAAGAAGTATATCAAAGCTCCCATTGTGGACATCCGCGTGGTCAATTTCCGGGTGACGGTGATGGGCGAAGTGCACAAGCCTGCTTCTTTCATCGTCCCCAACGAGAGCGTGAACGTGCTGGAAGCCCTGGCCCTGGCCGGCGACATGACCGAGTTTGGCAAGCGAGAAAATGTGCTCATTATCCGGGAGCAAGGCGGCGAACGGGTCACCACCCGGCTCAACCTGCACTCCAAGAGCTTTTTTGACTCGCCGTTCTTCTACCTGCAGCAAAACGACATTGTGTATGTTGAGCCGGATAACCGGACCAAAGTGGCTCAAACCAATCCCAACAACCGGTATATCGCCATTTGGGGCGCCGTGATATCCACGTTGGGCTACACCCTCATTTCCTTACGGTTACTTTAAGACCCAACCCGTATGGCGGAGCGAGAAATCATTTACTCCCAGTCCGATAAAAACGATTTCAAGCGCTACTTCCGCAAATACTGGCGGTACTGGTACGTGTTTGGGGCCAGCCTTACTTTGTGCCTGGGCCTGGCTTTTGCTTACTTAAAATATGCCACGCCCCGATACCTGGTCAGCAGCGTGCTGCTGATACGGGACGTCGACAAAGGGCCAAATTACCAGTCCGGCAACGCCGCCTTCCAGGACCTGGACGTGTTCAACCGGTCGACGACGCTGGAAAACGAGATAGAATCGTTGAAGTCGGTCACCTTGATGCAACGGGTGCTCACGGAGCTCTCGCTGCAGGCCAGCTACTACGTCGACGGGTTTCTCAAGAAGCAAGAAGTTTACGGCAGCCAGGTGCCGTTGCGCCTGCGCGTCAAGCAACTCCAGGCCCTGCCCGGCAAAAAAGACCTGACCCTGTACCCGGTTGACAACAAGCGGTTTTCGCTGGAAGAAGCCAACGCCCCGCGCACCACCTACGCCTTTGGGCAGCTCGTGGTGCGGCCCTACGGCACCTTCACCGTTGAGCTAAATCCCGCGGCTACGCAGCCCTTTGCCCAACCCGTACATGTGGTACTGCAAAACATCCAGGACCTAACCACCGGCTACAACAAAGACCTGACGGTAGCCCAGAATAACAAGAAGGCCAACGTGCTAACCGTCAGCCTGACGCATCCGGTACCGGAAAAAGGAATCGACATTTTGAACACCCTCATCGAGGTGTACAACAAGGAAAGCAAGGAAGACCGTAATCTCCTCGCCACCAATACTATATCCTTTATTGACGAACGACTGCGCACCCTCATTTCGGAGCTTTCCGAAACGGAGAAGGAGGTGGAGCAATTCAAACGCCAGAACCAGGTTACCGATGTTCGCTCGGAGGCTTCCGCGTACCTGGAGGAAAGCACGGGCTACAACAAGCAGCTTTCCGAGCTGAACATTCAGCTGGATGTCGTCAAGTCCCTGCAGCGCTACCTGTCGCAGCAAAAGTCGCAGTTTGAATTAGTGCCCAGTACGCTGCGCCTGAACGACCCGGCCCTGCAGGAGCTGGTGGGTAAGTTCAACGAGCTGCAGCTGCAGCGCAAGCGCATGTTGCGCGTAGCCGAGCCTGCCAACCCGTTGATTTTGAACATCAACGAGCAATTGGCTAACCTCCGGCTCAACATGCTCGAAAACCTGCGCTCTATTGGCGGCGGCCTGCAAGTGACCCGCGGCATACTGGCGGCCAAAGCCAATGATTTTCAATCCCGCACCACCCGCATCCCCAACATTGAGCGGGAGTTGAACGCCATTAACCGCCAGGCCGGCGTGAAGCGTGACCTGTACATCTACCTGCTGCAAAAGCGGGAAGAGTCGGCCCTGTCGCTGGCGGCTACCGTGTCTAACACCCGGGTTATCGACCCCGCTCTGGCCAGCAAAACGCCAGTGGACCCCAACAAGCCCGTTGCCTACGGGCTGGCGCTGGTCCTGGGTTTGGTTCTGCCGTTCGGCTTTCTGTTCCTGCGGGACTTTCTCTCCGATACGGTGCAACAGCCCAAAGACGTGACCCAAGCCCTGTCGGCTCCAATATTGGGTGAAATCGGCCACGCCCCTGCCAAAGGGCTGCTGGCGCTGGCGTCGGTCCAGCGGCCGGCCGTGGCCGAGCAGTTTCGCTTTCTGCGGAGCAACCTGCCCTTCGTACTGGGCACCCAGCCCCTGCAGGTAATTCTGGTTACCTCGAGCACAGCAAAGGACGGTAAAACCTTCGTCTGCCTGAACCTGGCCGTCAGCCTGAGCCAAGCGGGTAAGCGGGTGGTAGTAGTTGATTTCAACATGCGCCACCCAGGCGTGCTTGCCGGAGCCGGCCTTCCCGAATCCGAAGGGGTGACCGACTACCTGGCCAGCGAAGGCCGGACCGTGTGTGACCTATTGCAGAAGCCAGAGTTTGCGCCCAACCTGTTGCTTATTGGGACAGGGAAATTACCGCCTGACCCGGCCGAGCTAATGCTACATCCGCGGGTAGCCAGCCTGATTGGGGAGCTGCGCAAGCAGTTTGATTACGTGCTGCTGGACTCAGCCCCGGTTGGGCAGGTGGCCGACGTGTTTGCGCTAGCGCCCTACCTTGATGCGACCCTGCTGGTGGTGCGCTGCAACCAAACCCCCCGCGCCCGGCTGGACCTGCTGCATGACGTGGCCAACCAGCAAAAACTGGGCCCGGCCGTGGTTGTGCTCAACGACGCACGGCGAGAAAACAGCAGCTTCCTTTCGTAGCATCAGTTAGCGTCATCATCTTACAGACCAGAGGCAAATGTTAGGAAAAAAGCTAAGCCAGAACTTTGCCATCAGTCTGGTGTCGATGGCCTTTGGCATTCTCAGCTCGGTTTTCATTGCGCGTATTGGCGGGCCTGCTATTCTGGGCAACATCAGCCTAGCCATGTCTTTCCAGGTGCTTATCAAGTCGGTGTTTACCCACACGGTGAACAGTGCCCACCTCAAGATGTACAACGACGACCCGAGCGTGGGGATGAAGAATTACCTGGCGGTTTTTGTCTTTTATAATGTGCTCACCTCCCTGCTGGTGCTGGCCTTTGTGGCTTGGAACCAGATGAGCCACCAGGGCACGTTCACCGAGCTGCAGATAACGCTTATTATCATTTTCATTCTGCAGGACTACCTCATGACGCCGTTGTACCTGTATACAACGGACCAGACCTCGAAGCTCAACATCGTAAAGGCCAATATGGTGGACTTCTACGCCCAGATAGTCATCAACATTGCAAAAATAGTGGCCGTGGTGCTCGGGCAGTCTGAAATTGGCATTGCCTGGTACATGATGGCCGCCTGCGGCCTGAGCTCGATTTATCCACTGGTGCAGCTGCTACGTGCCCGGTTTGGCACGTTCTCCTTTGCCGTGGTTAAGAGCTACATCCGCTATTCGCTTAGCATTTCTACTTCCACCGTGGCCTACGGCCTGCTCATCAGCTTCGACAAGGTGCTGCTCGGCATTTTCGGGGTGCCGGCCGAGCAGTTGGGCTACTACAACGTGGGCAACCGGCTGGGGCTGCTAGTGCTCACGCTGGGGGTGAGCGTTGGTGGCATTTTCCTGTCGGTGTTTTCCAAAAACATTTCGGAGAACAACCACGAGAAAACCATGGAGCAGCTCGCCAACTATGAGCATTTTATCTCCATTATTTTCCTGCCGGCGGTGCTGGTGGCGGTGCTGTTCGGTCAGGAGCTCATTACCCTAGTGTTTGGCGCTCGTTACATGCAGGCGTATCCGGTGCTGGTTTTCTCGTTGCTGTTTGCCTATACGAAAACCCTCACAATTCCTTACCAGAACTACCTCTTTGCCAACAACCGCCTGAAAGAGTTTCGCCGGACTTCCCTCCTGTTTGCCGGTGCCATTGTGGGGTGTACGCTGCTGCTGGCTTATGCAAACTGGTTCCACAACCTGCCGGTTTCCGTTGCCTTTGGGCTGCTGCTGGCCTGCGTGTTCGAGCGCGTACTCTTCACCTGGGCCGCCAAAAAGGTAGACCCGCAAATCCGCTTCTTCTTTTACCCGACCACCCTGCTCTATTTCATGGGCCTGATGGTGGCCTGGTACGTGATTTCGGGCATCGTACCGGCCGACAATTACTACTCCACTTATGGCATACGGGCCGCCATGCTACTCCTGCTGCTCCCCGTGGGCTATTTGCTACGGGTGTATTCGCAGGACGATGTACAGATGGTCCGGAAGCTGCTCACCAAGGCCGCTCCAGCCAGCACCCCGGTCAACATCTAACCCACTGGCGTAGCCTGGGCCGGACCGGCCCGCTATTCCTATTGCGTGCTGGCGCCACATCTTCCACTTGACTACTGCCGACGCCATCCATGACCGAACCCGGGACCTACATCTTCTACACTTTGCTGATGGGGTTCATGATACTGCTGGCCCTTCCCTCGGTGCAGGCGGTTCTGAATGAGAACGAAGAACCCATAGCATTCCCCTCTTACTGGGGCCCTAACCTGCTTTTTCTCATTGCGGCCTACTCCCTCATTATCGGGTGCCGCTACTACGTGGGCATCGATTACAAGGCCTACCTAGAATGGTACCTGAAGCTCCGCGAAACCGGGGTGTACCCTCGGGACATTGAATTTGGCTACCGGCTGCTAAACGAATTTCTAAACTACCTGCACGCCCACTATGCCTTTCTCTTTATCATCATCGCGTTTATTCAAATCCTATTCTTATTCAAATCATTAGCGAAGTTTCCTTTCCTCTCTCCCTGGTTCATATACTTCTTTTTCACGTACCTCTTGATGTTCAGCAGCATGAACATCATGCGGCAAACCCTGGCCTGGTTTGTATTCTTCTATTCACTGAATCTGGCTTTTGATAAAAAGTATGGCTGGGCCCTGCTGTGGCTGTTGTTTGGCTACAGCTTCCATAAGAGCATTCTGGTGGGGGCCCTCTTTTTTCCGCTACTGCGTTGGGACTGGTTTAAGAACCGCTACGTGCAAATAGGCCTGCTGCTGTTTGTCACGGCGTTTGCGCCCGCCGTTTTGGCTTTTGTGCTCAAGGTGGCCGGGCCGCTCGCTTCCCTGGCCGGCTACGAGTACTACGTCGACAACCTCGACTACATGCAGGAGATTAGCGACGAAGGCAAAGTGGGTGCCGGCACAGCCCGTGCCCTATTCTTCATTCTCGATTTCATCATCATCTGGTTTAGTCAGGACCTAAAAGAGAACTTCAAGCAATACGACTTCTACAAGTACTACAACCTCTACTTTTTGGGCGCTTTGCTCGAGCGTCTGGTGTACGACAACTTTATCCTGGCGCGGACCAACGACTACCTGCTCAACTTCCGGGTGCTCATCCTGAGCTTTCTGTGCTTCTTCTTTTTCCATAGCCGCACCCAGCGTATGGTAAAAGAAATATTGGGCTATGCCATTGCCCTGATGATGGTGGCATTTTTCTACCGGGCCATTTACAACTCCGCGGCAGAAACCTCTCCGTTCCGGTTTTTGCTCTTGGAAACCACCACTCAGGAGCGCAGCCAGAATATCGAAGAGTAAGGCCCTAGTAGCATAAGCTTGGCCCTTGTTATAGCAAGTCGCTAAGGGCCAGCTAGTCCTATAAGCCAGCTCAACTGCTGCTCTAGCGCACGCAAAATTGCCGGGCACCTCATTGGACTCGGAAAAAGCTCAGCGCTTGTTTTGACTGAATGCATTCTTTCGTAGTATCTTTCCCCGATAACTTTCGCTTTTTTGAATGCAAACCGAAACCAATGGAAATCGACGAGGAGCAATTTTGTTACTTGTAACTTTCCTATTAGCATTCCCCGACGTTCTGTATTATGCCCTGAACCGGAACTGGCTGGAAGCAGGGTTGGCCTATGCGATTTGCACGGCAGTAGTAGCGCTGCCGCTGTACCTGTTCCATCGGTGGGTGAAGCTTTACGTGTGGCTGCTCATGCCGCTGGGGCTACTGGCAGTTGTTTCGGTGGCATGCGTTATCGTTTACAATGTCAACCTAAACTTTGATGTCCTACTCGTTATCCGCAACACCACGTTTGCCGAGGCCACGGAGCTGCTGAAAGGGTACTACCTCTACATACTAGCGGCGCTGCTTTTTTACCTGTTTTTCTACGCGCAGCTTATCCGCTGGTCTCCCAATTATATCCCAAGTCGGCCGGCCCTTTTGGCGTCGTTGGGTGGACTAGCTTTTCTGCTGCTCACGCCTTTGCTGCGGGCGAAGCCTGGCACGTACGTGGAGCAGGTGAAAATCAACATCTCCTCCTTTTTTCCGGGCTCCATGTACTATGCCGGCAAGCTCTTGGTGCAGCAGCATGCCACCGTGAAGGCCTTCGCCGACAACACCAAGAATTTCACCTTTCACGCGCAACCCAAGTCAAAGCCCGAGGAGCGACAGATATATGTGCTTATCCTGGGCGAAACGAGCCGCTACGACCATTGGGGCATCAACGGGTACGCCCGGCCCACCTCGCCGCGGCTTGCTACCCGGCAGCAGCAGCTCGTATCATTCTCCAACATGTCGACGGGCGCTTACCTGACCGAGTACAGCGTGCCTATGCTCGTGACCCGGGCCACGGCCACCAACTACGACCTGCATTACCAGGAGAAAAGCGTGGTCAGCTTGTTTCGCGAAAGCGGCTTTAAAACGTACTGGTTGAGCAACCAGTTTGACTACGGCAACATCGGCATTCACGCCAACGAGGCCGAAACGCGCCTGTATTTTTCCTCGGCCTACGAATCGACCAAGAGCGTCCATTACGACCTGGAGCTGCTCGGGGCATTAAAAAAGATTCTTGACAAGGGCGAATCCAAAGCATTCATTGTGCTGCACACGCTGGGTAGCCATTACGATTACGATGCCCGCTACCCGCCCGCGTATGCTCACTTCCAGCCCACGGCCCGCTCAGTAAATGCCCGGCCGACTGACGTGACAAAAAAGCAGGCCCTTATCAACAGCTACGACAACAGTATTCGCTACACCGATGCGCTTGTCGACAGCACGATACGGATGGTGGAGCGCCAGCCCGCTTTATCCTGGGTTAACTACCTTTCAGACCACGGCGAGGAGCTGTTCGACGACAGCCGCCAGCAATCGCAACACGGCTTTCCGGTTCCTTCCATTTTCGTGGCGCACATCCCGTGGTTTGTGTGGCTCTCGCCCGATTACCGCCGCACCTTTCCGCGCCGGCTGGCCGACATGGAACAGAATAAAAATGTAGCCCTAGGCTCGCAAAATGTGTTTTACACCCTGGCCGATTTAGGAAACATCCGGTTCACGGGCCAGGACTCTACCAAGAGCGCGGCGGCGGCCCAGCTCAAGCCCCAACCGCAGCTTATTCTGGGCGGCAATTACAAAGTGTTTGACGTGCAAAATTTCATCACGCCCGCAAAACCCTGAACCGAACCCGTACCCGACCCACAATCACCAATTAGGTTCTTCTTCCGACTCCGCAAAAGCGCCGCTCTCGCAGTTAACCTATTTCGTTTCACCGCTGCCCACTTATCCCTTCCAACTGGGATAATGGCCGTTTCCCTCCTGCCTAGATGCTCACTTTTACGTTTATTGTTTGCACCTACAACCGTGTTCCGTTCATTCAGGAAACGATAGAATCGATTCTACTTCATTGCGCGGCGCATAGCAATTACGAATTGCTGGTCATCGACAACAACTCGACCGATGGCACCGCGGAAGCCGTGAAACCGTTTTTGCAGAATCCGGTGGTGCGCTACGTTCTCGAAACGGAGCAGGGCTTGTCGCATGCCCGAAACAGGGGCATTAAGGAGGCCAAAAACGACGTTCTCATTTTTGTTGACGACGACATTGACCTCGACGCCCGCTACCTCGACGTGTGCGAAAACCTCTTTGCCAACCCCGACCTGAACATTGTGGGCGGCAAAGTACTGGCGTACAACGCGGCCGTTCCGGATTGGCTGCCGAAGAAGTACTACTACTTGGCCAGCATGTTTGACCTGGGCGACGAAGCCCAGCCCACCGAAAAGCTCATGGGCGCCAACTACGCTCTGCGCAAAACCGTGGCTGAACGCATCGGGTGGTACAATCCCGAACTGGGCCGCAAAGGCAACAACCTGATGGCCGGCGAGGAAAACGACTACTTCAACCGGGCCCGCGCCTTGGGCTATTCCATCTGGTACGAGCCGAAACTGGTGGTGTACCACAAAATTGCCAACAAGCTCAACCTGGAATATATCTACACCTATGCCCAGCTGAGTGGCCGGTCAGAAGGGCTGATTGATGGTAAGGCCGCCCCGGCGCGCTTTGGGGCCAAAGCCGTGAAATCGCTGATCATGCTGGCGGCCTTCAACCTCTACGGAGCCCACACCAGGGCCCCGCAGAAGCGCACCTATTTTAAAATCAACCAACTGGCCGCGCTGGGGTACCTAAGCGTGGTACGGGAAAAGTACTTTGGCCAAAGCCGGGCTGCCGCCTAAACAATCCCAGCTTCTGTTGACATCCGCTTTGCCCCTTCCCCAGCCCGCCATGAAGGTTTTAATGATTGCCCGTAGCACACACTTCTCGGCCCCGGGGGGCGATTCCACCCAGATTGAGATGACGGCCAAGTACCTGCGGGAATTGGGCGTGGAAGTGGACTTAAAGCTCAGCAACCAAGCCATTGCCTACGAGGACTACGACCTTCTGCATTTCTTCAATATCATTCGCCCCGATGATATTCTGCCGCACGCGCAGGCCACGGCGGTTCCATTCGTCATCTCCACCATTTTTGTTGACTACTCGGAGTACGAGCGCAAGTGCCGCACCGGTCCCTTGCGGGTTCTCAACATGGTTTTGAACCGCGACCAACTCGAGTACGCCAAAGCCCTGGCCCGGGCTGTGAAAAACGGCGACGCCATCAAGTCGCGCTATTTCCTGCTGCACGGCCAGCGCAAGTCGGTGCAACATCTGGCCTCTCGGGCGGCTATGCTGCTGCCCAATTCCCACCACGAATACCAGCGCTTGACGGCCGCTTACCAAGTCGACAAGCGGTACCAAAAGGTAGTCAATGCCATTGACCCCAGCCTATTTGGCGAGGGCGTGGTGGCAAACCCGGCCTTCGAGGGCCACGTGCTTTGCGTGGGGCGCATCGAAGGATTAAAAAATCAGCTCAACTTGATTCAGGCCGTGCTGGGCACTTCCCTGCAGCTGACCATCGTGGGCAAGCCTGCCCCCAACCATATGGCCTACTACGAGCAGTGCCAGCGCCTGGCCCAGAATGCCCCCAACGTGCAGTTTATCCCACACATGGACCACCGCACGTTGGCCGGCCTCTATAAGGCAGCCAAGGTGCACGTGCTGCCCAGCTGGTTTGAAACCACGGGCCTGAGCTCCCTGGAAGCCGGCGCCCTGGGCTGCAACCTCGTGGTGACGCGCAAAGGCGACACCGAAGAATACTTTGGCGACATGGCTTACTACTGCGAGCCGGACGACGTGGAATCTATCCGGGGGGCGCTGTTGCAGGCGCATACCGAACCAGTAAATGCGCGCCTGAAAGACCATATTTTTTCGCATTACACTTGGCAGGACACTGCCGCCCAAACCCTGGCCGCTTACCAACAAGTATTGAATCCCTAGCTTATGAAAATTGCAATCATTGGTACCCGGGGCATCCCCAACAACTACGGCGGGTTTGAGCAGTGCGCCGAATACCTGGCGGTTGGGCTGGTGAAGCGCGGCTTTGCGGTCACGGTCTACAACTCGCACAACCACCCCTTTCAGGAAACGACCTGGAACGGCGTGAACCTCATTCATGCCTACGACCCGGAGTTTAAATACGGCACCGTGGGGCAGTTTATTTACGATTACAACTGTATCCGTGACTGCCGGCAGCGCGACTTCGACATCATCTTGCAGCTTGGGTACACCAGCAGCTCGGTGTGGGGCAAGCTGCTGCCGCGCAAAAAAACCATCGTCACCACCAACATGGATGGCTTGGAGTGGAAGCGGTCTAAGTTTTCCAAGCCGGTGCAGCGTTTCCTGCAGTTCGCCGAAAAAATGGCCGTCACCCACAGCGACCATCTAATATCGGACTCCATTGGCATTCAGCAGTATCTGAAGGATAAGTTCAACGTTGACTCCACCTTTATTGCTTACGGGGCCCACTCATTCACCACCCCCGACCCCGGCGACCTCGCTGCCTACAAGCTCACGCTCTACGGCTACGACATGCTCATCGCCCGGCTCGAACCCGAAAACAGCATCGAAGTCATTCTCGACGGCGTGGTGCAGGCCGGCGTAGACCGCCCCTTCCTGGTGGTGGGCAAGCACGAGAGCCAATATGGCGAGTACTTAAAGAACAAATTTCAGGGGGCCGCGAACATTCAGTTTGTAGGCGGCATCTACAACATCAACACCCTCAACAACATTCGCTACTATTCCAACCTCTACTTCCACGGCCACACCGTGGGCGGCACCAATCCGTCGCTTCTAGAAGCCATGGCTTCCGGGGCATTGATTTGCGCCAACGACAACGCCTTCAATAAATACGTGCTCGAGGAAGATGCGCTGTATTTCTCCACGGCTGCCGATGTAGCCGCCGCCCTCGGCACCGTTCGCAAGGAAGACCCAGCCTACGCGAAGATGCTGGAGGACAACTCCAAAAAAATTGAGTTGGTTTATAACTGGGACCGAATCATTGACCAGTACGCTACGCACTTCCAAGAAATCTTTAAGGCCCGCCAACACAAACGGGTAACAAGGGCGAAATTGAGCTAAACCGGTAAAATTGGGCACGGCTCTCGAGCTCGCCCATGGCCACCATTCTCCCATTGACCAGAGCCGGAGCCGGGTGACTGTGGAACGGACTATTTCTTGACGTAGACCTTGACCCAGTCCACCAGCATTACGCCTTCGCCCTCGTTGAGTGGAATTTGGCTGGGCGTCGGAATGGCGGAGTCCTTGTAAAAGAAGTCGCCGCCAACTGCCTGATTGAGTGTGATGCGTTCGAGCTTGGCGTAGAGGTCGGGCACGTAGCCGCCGGTTTTTACGTCCACCACTTGGCCATCGAGGAGAAAGGTGAGCGACTGCTTGGTCCATACCAGCTCGTACACGTGCCAGCAATCCGTGAGGCTGGTATTTGTGGTGATGTACGTGGCCGCATTCTGCACCAGGTTGTTGTTGGCTTGCCGGCCGAAGAAGTAGTTGGATTGGAATAGGAACGGCTCGTTGCCCCGGGCTTCCAGAATATCAATTTCTCCGTTGGTGGGCCAGTTATCGCCGTACAGCCAAAACGCGGGCCACATGCCGTACCCGCTCGGAAGCTTAATGCGGGACACGAACCGGACCTGACTGTTTGTTTTATTAGGCGCGTACATGGCCTTCGACTCAATCCGAGCCGAGGTAAACTCGAAGTTAGTTGGAGTAGCATCTACATCCTGGCGGTACTTGGGGCCCGTCACGCTCTCCTTGATGGCTTTAATAACCAGCACGTTGTTGGCCGTGTTATCGGGGTCGGGCGCAACGTACAGGTTGCGTTCGTTGGCCGTAAACATTTCCAGCTCGTTGTTAAACGCGCCGCCTACCCACACATTCCAGTTAGGATTCAAGCTGCTGGCGGGGCTCGCATCGAAATTATCCTCGAAGGTCTTTTTCCAACCGGCATTCAGGAGTTCAGCCTCCTTTGCAGCCGTCTGGTCGTAGTTACAAACGCCCGCCGCAGTAGCAGTTGCTTGGGGAGCTAGATTGGCCACCTTAGGCTGTTGAATAGGCGCTACCGGCTGCATAGTGGACTGGCACCCCGCAGTAGCAGCAACAAACACGCTAATACAGAGCGTACTTGTCCTAGTAAATCGTTGAAACATAGCTCGAATGGTAAGAGTGTGGGGTATTCGCAAATCGGCATTCACCAATGCGTAGATACTACTGAAAAGGTTTTCCCGGCTAGGGATGAATTGTCAAAAGCAGGCTTCCCGGCCTTAGGCAGGACTTAACTTTGCCGAGCACTGCTAGTCCTGTTGGCTCCCGGTTGCCACTTTGATTAAAAGTTGTAGCCTTTCGATGCCCTTCACATTTTCTCACCCCGCTCTGGTGCTGCTGCTACTGCGGAAGCCCACAAAATGGCTTTCCGCGACCGGGCTGCTGGCGGGCAGTGTCGTCCCCGATTTTGAGTATTTCCTGCGCATGCGCAAGGGGTTGAGCTATTATAGCCACACCTGGACCGGGCTTTTGTGGTTCGACCTTCCCTTTGCGGTCCTGCTGACGGTCCTGTTTCATCAGGTGGTGCGCATGCCTCTGCTTGCGCACCTTCCTGCTCCACTGTCTGCTCGTTTTGTCCCCTTTAGCTCTTTGAATTGGCCGCAGGTATTGAGAAACCGCTGGCCCGTTGTGTTGCTTTCGGTTTTAATTGGCGTACTGACACACTTCGGATGGGATTGGTTTGTGCACCGAAGCGGCGATTATTGGTACGTGCACCAACGTATCATATCTGCTTTCCATGGATGGGAATCCCATAGCCACCTCTATAATCGGGTGCATTTGGCCCATTCGGTAGCGGGCCTTTTGGCGGTAGGCTTGGCTATCTACTTCCTGCCAAAGTCCTCAGCGGCTTTAGCTAGCAGCCGGCAAATTGGGCTGTTTTGGTTTTCTATTGTTCTGCTCACCGCAGCGATTGCCGGCCTCCGGTTCGCACTGGGCACGGACCTGTATGTGGAGGACCGGATTGTGGCAATTCTCGCGGCTTTATTGCTGGCGCTAGTGTTTACCTGCGCAGTAGACCAGCTTTCTCAGCGGAAAAGTGTAGCGCGCTAACTAACCAGCCGCTCAACTTTAGGCTCATAAATCCAGCAAATAGGCTTTGCTGTTTCACGCCAGTGCCTTCCCAACTTGGCCAAACCCGAGCTATTCCCTAGCGCCCGCTACCAGCAGGCCAAGGAAACATAATGGTGCTGGAGCTAAAGGACCAAGCAATCAGCCCATTTGGAACTACATAGTACGGGTAAAGGCTGGTTTATTTAGCAAAAACTACTGTAACGCTTACTAGGTAATTGGGCCGACACTACTGTAACTTTGACAGAACAGATTGGACTCAGCAATTAAGCTATATCCAAGCAACGCACACCTCTGAAACCGCATGGTTCGCACCGCTCCAAGTTGGACTGAAGTAGGCATTCCCAACAGTGACAGGTAATTATGGATAGAACATTTCTACGCTCACTGCAAATTCCTTTTTTGATTCTCGACTTGTTCATGCTGAACGTGATATACTTATTCACGCAGCAGTACATTCCCGATAAGCTCCAACACGGATTCATTTCTCCCCACACCTTTTACTGGCTGATTATCAACATCGCCTGGATTTTGGCTTCTGGTGTGGGCCAGATTTATGCGTACCGGCAGCTCATTGTGTTTCGTCGCTTTCTGAAGTCTACATACACCATCTACTTTGTATGGGCTTTTCTGGTGCTGGTGAGCTCCTTTTTGCTGCGGGCCGTGCTGCCGCTGGCCCGCGAGTTTGCTTACACCACCATTCTGAGCTTTTCGGGCGCGCTGCTGGTCGCGCGCATGTTCTACTTGCTTATCCGGGCCTGGGTGCGCAAAAAAGGCGGCCTGCACCGGCGTGTGCTGATTCTTGGTTATAACAAAGTGGCCGAGCGCCTCGCCACCTACCTCGAGAGCGAGGAGCTGAGCGTGCGCATAGCCGGTTTTGTTGACGACCTGCGCAAGCCGGCCACTCATGCCAAATACTCCATTTTTCCGGGCATCAGCGACACGCTCAGCATTGCCCGGCAGCACGGCGTAACCGAGATTTACTCCACCATCATGCCCGAGAACAACAGCTCGGTATATGGCATGATGCTTCAGGCCGACCAAGACCTGATACGCTTCCGCATTGTGCCCGACTTTGCCTACTTCATCAACCGGCCAGTGCACGTCGACTACTTGTACGAGTTGCCCATTCTCTCCGTGCGCAAAGAGCCGCTGCAGGAAGTGATGAACCGCTTCAAGAAGCGGGCGTTCGACATTGTAGTGAGCTTGGGCGTCTGCATCTTCATTCTGAGCTGGCTGGTGCCGTTGTTGGGCATCATTATTTACCTGCAATCGCCGGGGCCCATCTTTTTTGTGCAAAAGCGCAGCGGCCTCAACAACGCACCGTTTGACTGCTTCAAATTCCGGAGCATGACGGTCAACCAGGAATCCAACACCAAACAGGCCACCCGCAACGACGCCCGGGTCACCAGGATTGGGCGCTTCATGCGCAAAACCAGCCTCGACGAATTCCCCCAGTTCCTCAACGTCCTACTGGGGCAGATGAGCATTGTGGGCCCGCGGCCGCACATGCTCAAGCACACCGTGGAGTATTCGGGCCTGGAAGACCAGTACATGATTCGGCAGTTTCTTAAGCCCGGTATCACGGGCTGGGCGCAGGTCAACGGTTTCCGCGGCGAAATCACGGAGCTGCGCCACATTCAGAAACGGGTGGAGTTTGACTTGTGGTACCTGGAAAACTGGAGCCTGTCGCTGGACCTGAAAATCATGTTTTTGACCGTGTACAACGTGTTCAAAGGAGAAGAAAACGCTTTTTAAATCCCTAATTCTACCACTCACTTACTTCTACGTTTATGATTGCTCCCGGCCTGCCTGCCAACGAACCCGACCGCCTGCGCTCGCTGGCCGAGCACAACCTGCTCGACACGCTGCCCGAAGAGGTCTACGACGACATCACCCGCCTGGCTGCCGAAATCTGCGGCACCCCCATCGCCGCCATCAACCTTATTGCCGGCGACCGGCAGTGGTCGAAGTCGACGCATAATACGCAAGGCGACAGCCAGGGCCTCCACCAATACATGCGCGGACCCCGGGAGCTTTCCTTTTGTGCGCACACTATCATGAATCCCGACGAAACCATGGTCGTGCCCGATGCGCGCTACGACGAGCGGTTCATGGACAACCCCTTGACAACAGGCGACCCCCATATTGTATTTTATGCGGGGGTGCCCGTGAAGGATGCTCAAGACCGGGCGCTGGGCTCGCTGTGCGTTATCGACAGTCGCCCCCGCGAGTTGCCAGAGTATAAACTGGAATCCTTGCGGGCGCTGGCTAAATTGGTAAACACCCACTTCCAATTGCGCCGCACCCAAATTGAGCTGGATAAAACCAAGGCCCGGGTAGATGCGGCGCAGCCCATTCTGCAGGCCCTGACCCAAGCCATCAACTCTTTTACCAAAGAGTCTGAAGAAGAGCAAATCGTTCATTTACAGTCCTTGCAAGCAGGGGTGCTTTCCTTGAAAAACGCCTTGGAGTTACACTAAGGCTGGTAATTGATTTCAATTGGCATGGTAAGGCTGGCTGCTTCGCTGTAGCAGTTGAGCCGGCGTGTGATTTTGTTTAGGTCCTCGCGCTAAATTTTTAGTGGCAGCGCACCAGCGTTCTGGAACAAAATAAGCACTTGCTTGTCACCAATAACAACCAGATAGATAAGTGATAAAAACACTTCCTGCTCTTGCAGAGCAAGCTGCCTCTCCCGAGGAATTGAGCTAAAATGCTGAGCAGGATTTGAAATATATTACCTAGCCTGGTAGGCATGCGCTTGACTGTTGGGAGAATGTTCTACGGCATTAACTACTTCTCAGTCCTTACGCTTAAATTCCGTTTACATGATTGCTCCCGGCCTGCCTGCCAACGAACCCGACCGCCTGCGCTCGCTGGCCGAGCACAACCTGCTCGACACGCTGCCCGAGGAGGTCTACGACGACATTACCCGCCTGGCCGCCGAAATCTGCGGCACCCCCATTGCTGCCATCAACCTCATCGCTGGCGACCGGTTATGGCCCAAATCGGCCGTGGGCTTTGAGCG
This sequence comes from Hymenobacter plasmatis, assembly GCF_020711255.1. Taxonomy (GTDB): domain Bacteria; phylum Bacteroidota; class Bacteroidia; order Cytophagales; family Hymenobacteraceae; genus Hymenobacter. The sequence goes on along the minus strand of NZ_JAJFAW010000007.1, from coordinate 41,438 downwards.
GGTGAGCTCTCCAAGAGAGGAGTCGTTTTGTGCCCATGCCATTTTGAATCCGGACGAAACCATGGTCGTGTCCGATGCACGCTACGATGAGCGGTTTTTTGACAATCCCAATATCGCCACCCCCAACGGCATTGTCTTTTATGCCGGGGTGCCAGTGCAGGACGCCCAGGGAAGAGCTTTAGGCTCACTTTGCGTGGCCGACATCCGGGCCCGGGAAATTCCCGAACACAAAATGGAGTCCCTTCAGGCCTTGGCTGAGCTGGTGAACACCCATTTTCAGCTTCGCCGTACCAACATGCTACTCACCGCCACGCAGGACCAAGTGAAGCAGGCACAACCTATCCTGCATCGCATGGTAAGTGCGGTCGGTTCCTTACCCACGGAGAATGAAATAGCTTCCACGACCCAACTAAAGTCTTTGCAGGAGGCCATCAAGGAGTTGCAATTGGTATTGGAACATCCTGCTTGCTTAGATAAAGCAGATTAGCCTTAGCTCTAGAGCAACCCCTAATTGTTTTGTCCGGACCGTAGCAGTTGCAGAACTCATCGGCTTGTGCTCAAGCAGTAGGGTTATCGATTGGAAATGGCCTTACGAGCAGTTGGAAACAATTATCGTTCTGTTTGTGGGGCGGCATGGCCAATGGGTTCTGGATGGGAATCCGAGACTTTTGCAGCCGGCACGGTTGTCGGTGATGACTTCTGCAGTTATGCCAGCGCTATTTTCAGGATGGGTACTGCAATTCAGGCAGCGGTAGAGGTGACTAGCAGCAGCCGCAGGCGCTTTTGCCTTGCTCCTGGATGGGCGGGCAGGGTACCGAGCCGTAAGAACAATACACGCAGCAGTCGCCGGCCAGGGGCTTGAGCAGGGTGTGGCAGCTGGTGCACTCGTAGAACCACTGGCAGGCGTCGGTGGGCATCTGTTCGGCCTGCGCGTGCTGGCACACGGGGCAGGTGAGCACGGAGGTGAGGGTGATGGGTTGAGTCGGCGTCATGGGCGGTAGTTAACGGGTGGGGTTTTGGACGCGGTAGCCGGTGCTGTTGATGGCGCTTTCGACCTGGGCGGCCTGGGCTTGGGTGCTGTTGTAGCGGACCTGGGCGGTGGCTTGGTCGTAGGAAACGGCCACGGTTTGCACGCCGGGCACTTGCTGGACCGCCTGCTCGACGTGGCGGGCGCAGGCCTCGCAGGTCATGCCCTGGATGCGGTAGGTGCGGGTTTCCCAGACGGGGGCGGCGCCGGGGGCGGCGCCGGGGGCGGCCACGGGAGCACTGGGCTTGGCCGTGGGGTACAGCGCGGCGCCGTAGTAGGGAAAGGCCAGCAGCAGGGCTGCGAGGATGGTGATGGACGCCAGGAAGCCGGAGGACTGCATGACGGAGCGTTGGGCGGGCACGGCGCAGCAGTGGGCCGCGGCTGGCGCGGGGCGCAGCTGGCGGTACCAGGCGAAACCGAGCACTCCTACGGTGAGGGCCACCAGATAGAGGCGGTAGGGTTCTAGCCAGGAGAAGGAGCTGGCGGCACCGCCGAGCCCGCCAACTATGGCCAGCAGCGGGGTGATGCAGCAGAGCGAAGCGGCTAGTGCGGCCAGCAGACCGGCGCCAAACAACGACTTGGAAGGTTGGGCGGGGGCGTTGCTCATTAGACTGGCTCGGCTTGGGTGGTGAGGCGGGCCAACAGGGGCTGGAGCACCGGTAAGTGGTCGGCGCTGAGGGTGTAGAACACGGTTTGGCCCACTTTGCGGGCTGTGACGATGCCGCCGTCTTTGAGTTTGCGCAGGTGCTGCGAAACGGCGGAAATGGTCATCTGCAGCACGTCGGCCAGGTCGCATACGCACAGCTGCTCTTCGGCCAATAAGAAAAGCATTTGCAGGCGCACTTCGTTGCCAGCTAGCGCCAGCACACTGGCCAGCGAGCTGAGCGCAGGGTCAGCCTGGGTCAGACGCTCCTGGCACTGTTGGATGTGGTCGGTGTCGGCAAATACCCGAACGCAAGGGGTAGGATTCATGGAAGGGGCTACAGTAACAGCGCTGCTAGGTGTATTTAAGCAAATGCTAAAGTACGTATAGAAGGTTCATCTTTGGATGAGGCATAAAAAGGCCGGACCCTGTCAATGGTGTCCGGCCTTTTATGTATTGAGTGTTAATGCAGTGCCCTATTTATTCTACTCTATGGTCAAATCTTTTGGTGTCCGCTTTATTCTCGCCATGCCTGTCCTACCAGTATTGCATTCCTTCCTGACAATCCTCAAGTTTGCTTTACCCTTATGGTAATCGCGAAAATCATTCGTTAACGCTTCACTCCTAAAAAGAAGCATATTCCTTTCATTTACCTCATATTCAACAGTGCTTAATTCAATCTTATGGACTTCCTTAAACCTATCGACGATAATAGAGAATGTATGTGGCTGTCTGTGGTCAACGTGTAATTCTTCCCACTTTGATAGCCGACTTGTCTCCTGGCATTTTACCAAGCCCTTCTCAGAATAGGCATCGAAGTATTTCTGCTTAACCGCTCTTAGATCATCATGAATTGCATTTCTACAGGCGGCGTTGAAAGAAGAGCCCGAATTTGTATTGTGCCGGTTGATTATCATGAGATACGAGATATAGTCACTCGATGAATCGTCCCATATAATTTCAAAACACTTTGTATTGAATTGGACCTTAGCAATTACAATATCTTTAACAACTAGTGGGGCTTGGACATCCTCTGGAATTACGTCTTGGGTAACTTCTTCTTCGTCCTCTGCATAAAACGAATAATCGTAGTCCAGTAAATCTAATAAATCATTAAAGTCATCGTCATTCAGTGACTGTCCGAATGTATACGAATTAAGGATTTGCTTGTAGTGGGCTAGTGCGTCCTTCTTGTACTTATAAACTTTGTCACCAATTGTTAAAGGGCTTTTCATCTTACGTTTTATTTAGTATCAGCGCATAACTTAGGCCGACTAAACGGGCCATGGCAAATGCTGCATAGTGCTGGTGAAGATATAGAAGCCAGCCACTAAATCCATCCTAAACTGTGCATGTAGGCCTTGATATGAGTTGGGAATAAAGAGGCAAGCGCTTAAGCAGCGGACTTAGGTGCTAAGAGTCTTCCGGCACTCTGCTCGGCGTAGGCGCGCAACAGTCGGGTGTACTTTTTGCGGCCCTGCTCGAAAAGCCCGGGAATATTGAACAGCTCGACCTGCCAGACGGCGAAGGGGGCTTTTTTCTGCACGCCGATGATGGTGAAGCGCGTGGCCCCGAGCACGTCGGCGTAGAGAGCGGCCTGGCGGTCGTAGTCGTATTGCTCGATGGTGGCGCAGAAGCCGGCGTAGTCGCGGGCGCTGGTGGTTTTGAAGTCGACGAGGCCCACCTTGCCGATGCGGGGGCTGACGTGGAGCAGGTCGGGGCGGATTTTGACGGGCACGCCGGTGGCCGCGTGCGTGGCGGTGTGCGTCTGCTCGGCCTGGCCGCGAAAAAGCAGGTCGCGGCAGTAACGCTGGCGGCGAACCTCGGCGGCCAGGGTTTCGACTAAGGACCAGTCGCAAAGCTCTTCGGTGCGGGCGTAGCGATGGGGCTCGAGGGTGGCGGTGTGGAAGTGGCTGCCAAACGTAAGGGCCACAGGGTTGGGCGTGTTGGGCTTACCCAATAGCTCGGCTTTGAGGTTGGAGAGGTCGGTGTTAGAAATGAAGGGCAGGGCGCGGTGGGCTTCCTGGGTTAGGCCGGCGTGGTGGCGGTGGTTGGCAAACATTTTCATTTAACAGTTATCAATTAACAGTTTACAATTGGCGGCCGGGGCTACTGGTAGCGGTCGAGGATGCAGGCCAGGCGGCCGGCCTCGTGGGCGCGGTGCAGCCAGATGTGGGAGCCGCCGCAGCCGACCTGATAGGCCGGTTCGGGGAAGAGCTGGCGCACTTTGGGGGCTAGGTCGCGCAAGTCGGCCAGCGGGGCGGTGGTGGCGAGGAGCTGGGCCAGCTCCGTCAGGCGGGTGGCTTCGTCGGGCGTGCTGGCGGGCAGCTCTTGGCGGAGTTCAGGGAGTTGCAGCATTAGGCAGGAAAGAATGGCAATGCCTGCCCGCCACAATGCGTGACGTGCAGGCTGCCGGTGAATGATTAGGCGGCTTGGCTGACGCCTTCGTTGGCTTCGGACTCTTGGCCCAAGCGGGGCGCCTGCTCTTCGGCCTGGGGCACGGTGTAGCCGTGCTGCTGGCGGATGTCGGCCAGGCCGGTGTAGGTTTCGGCGCGCCAGATGGGGAAGTCGCGGGCGAAGTCGCGGCGGGCGGCTACCTCGGCGGGGTCAGCGGCTTCGTAGCTGAATTGGGCGATGTAGTAGGTGGCCTTCTTGCCGTCTTTGGTTGTTTCCTTCTTCTCGGCCTGCACCTTCACTACCACGTCGGCCAGGGTGAGGTCGTCGTAGAACAGCGGCTCAATTAACCGGTAGAGGTTTTCGACCGAGTAGCCGTGGAAGAGCACCGCGCAGACGGCGCCTTTGTCGTCGGTGAAGTAGAGCTCGGCCCACGTCTTGCGGCCCATGTTCAGAATGTCGTCCTGGAAAATGCGCCAGGCCAGCGGGATGAAGCGCAGCGACTGGCCGAGGGGCGTGGTGCCGTTGATGTTGAACTGGCCGGCCTTGGCGTCGAAGCGGATTTGGCGGGGGTGGCCAGGCAGGTAGCGGAACGGGTTGCTCCGGGTTTCTTCGCCGGTGCTTTCGTCGACGCCGGCGACGAGGTAGGCCGGGCGGGTGCTCGGGATAAGAGCCAGGTCAGAAACCTGAGCTGCGGGGGCGGCCATCGCGGCGGCGGTCTTACCCCGGAGGGGTTTCGTTGTGGTGGCGGTTGCCATAATGGGAATGGGTTGGGAAGTGAAAAAAGTGGGGCCTGTTGATGGCCGGCCCCTGCGCCGTTTGTGGTTGGCTCCGCCGACTTTCAGTTATCTGAATTGTTGGTCGTGGCAGATACTGTGATTGCGGGTTATTTTTTGGCGGTTTATTTTATCTTTGGTTTTCCTGAAGGAGCCCCCCGCTTTGGGGGTCATCCTGTGTAACCCCGGCCTGCGCGAGCAGCGCCGGGGTTACTTTTAGGCGCCCGGTGGGCTGGTGGGCGGGGTCGTACTCGCGTTCGTTTTTCCAGAGCGCGTAGGTGAGCAGCAACAGCTTGCGCATGACGGCCACGACGCCGACCTTGCCCGCCGGCTGACGGGCCCGTATTCGGGCGTAAAAGGCCTTTTGCTGCACATTGTGGGTCAAACTGCTAACCGCCGGCAAGTACAGGGCCATCCGTAGGCGGGCATTGCCGCGCTTGGAGACGCTGGTGGCACGCGCCGTGGCCCCGCTTTGGCGCTGCACCACGTCCAGTCCCGCGTATGAGGCGAGTTGGCGCTCGTTTTCGACCAAGGCAAAGCCGCTGGTTTCGGCCACGATGATGCAGGCCGAGACCAGGCCAATGCCCGGTACGCTCGTCAGGTAAGCCAGCCTGCGGGCCAGTTCCGGCTCGGCCGCCACCACCTGGGCCAGTTGGGCATCGATTTCGGCTACCAACTCGTCGAGCCAGGCGAGCTGTCGCCGCAGCCGGGCCAAGGCCTGCGGGTCGGGCTGGTAGGTGTGCCGGTGGGCGTGCAGGCGGCTTTTCAGCGGTGAGGCCTGCCGGCGCAAGCCCGCCCGCTCGCGGGTCAGAAAGCGCAACTGGCGCATGGCCGGCGTCAGGGGCTGCCAGGGTGGCAACTGCCGCTCCAGGCCCAACTGGCAGAGCAGGCGGGCGTCCAGCGCATCGGTTTTGCTTTTCACCTGGGTGCTGCGGGCGAAGTGCTTGACCTTGTGGGGCAAGAGCACGCTCAGGGACTGCTGCTGGTCAGCTAAAAAATAGGCCAGCTCTTCGTAATAGACGCCCGTGGCTTCCACCACGTACCAGCAGGGGGCCGGCGCCGGTTCCTGGCGGGCGACGACCCACGCCCGCAGCGCGGCGAAACCGGCCGCGTCGTTGGGGAAGGTGGTGGGTTTGCCATAAAAACGGTGCCCTTGGGCCGCGTCGAGGCTGCCCAGGCAGGCCACGAAGGTGTCTTTGGCAATGTCGACGCCCACCACGTATTTCAGCAGCGGGGCGGTACTGGGGGTACGGACCATGAAAGAAGAAAAAGAAAGTGAAACCTGCTTGCCGGGCAAGGTTTTCACCGCAGCTACTCTCGTGCGATGCGGGATGCGTTACCCGCCGGGTGGGCGGGCTGCTCCCTGAATACTGTTCAGCCTTCGGGCGAAAACGGGAGCCGGAGCACAAGCTCTGCCACACAGTGTCACGGCCGGGTGGCGCGCACTTGAAGATGGCGGGTGTCTCCGGCTCCTTGGCCGGCAAACCCCCAACCGGGGGCTTGGCAATCATACGAGACGATGGCGCGGCCCACGATGCTGTCGACGCCTCGCGCTTCGGGCTGGTGCTGGTACCAGAGGTAGGTGGCCAGCAGATTGAGGTAGGCGGGGTGGCGGAACTTGCCCTCGTCGTCGATGATGAGAATGAGCTCGGGGCTGAGGCGTACCACGTCGACGGTCTGGCAGTCGAGCAGCTGGTACAACTCGGCCAGCTTGAAGCTCTTGCCGTTGGCAGGGCTAACCGGCTGCGGCGAGGCGCTGTGCGGGTCGAGCAAATGGGGTTGATAGGTAGGAGTAGCGGTTTGGGGCATGGTGTGGGTTGGTTTAGTGGGGCCGCCCGGCTTGGCGGCCCCGGTGATTTAGAAGATTGGGAAGGCATGGGCGCTGTCGTGAAAGAGCTGGACTGCGGCGGCTATGGCCTCGAATGGTGTGACGCCGGTGCCCCGGAAGTGGGCCACCACGGCCCCGGTGCTGGGGTCGGGCACGTCGAACTGGCAATTGAAGCGGCGGCCCTGGGCGAAGGCGTAGCCGGTGAAGTGGGCACCGGGCACGGGAAAGCAGGCAGCGGCAACCTGGGCAAGGCTGGGGGCGATGGTGGCGGGCATGGCGAGCTGGTGAGCATGAGGGAGCCAGCGGCCCGGAGCGCGGCGGCGTGGGGACTGGCGTGATACAGGGTAGCGGCTGCGGCTAGAGCGGCGCGGGCAACCCGGACGGCTACCACTGCGGAGCGGAGGCGGGAGAAGCGGCCAGGGTGGCCGGCATCGCAGTAGTCCTCGCGCAGCGCCCACCGGGCTTCTTTGGCGGCGGCATAGGCCGACTGGGCGCGGGCCAGCACGTGGGCCGGGGGCAGGGCCGCCCCCACTGCGGGGACGGCTTGCACGGAGGCGGCGCTAGGCTGCACGGGCGACCAGCTGAGGGGCCGGCACATAGCAGCAGCGGCACTGGCCGAAGGCATCGCGCCCTTCACTGCATACCGCACACATTATCTCGGGCGCCTGCACCTGCAGTGCGGCCGGTGCGCCGCTAAGGGCCTGCTCTGCGGCCGACAACACGCGGGCGGCGTGGCCCTGGGCGGCTTCTGCCAGCATGGCCAGCCCGGCGGCCTGCTCCTGGGCGGCCTGCGCATAGTGCGCTACCGCGGAGGCGATGGCGGCGAAGGGGCACGGGTGACCACAGGAAAAGTAGGTGGCCCACCCGTGCTCGGTACCGGCCTGGGCAACGAAATAGTGAACCCCGTACTGCGTATGGGTAATGCTGCCCGTGATGCTGACGTGGACGCCGGTGGAATGAAGGGCGGGGCCGCACCAGGCGGCAGCGGCTAACTCTGCAAACTGAAAGTGGGTGAACATGGCCTGTAGATGTGAGGCGTGATACAGCAGGCAGGGCCTTTCCCTTGTGCTTGTACAAATATACGCATAACAGAGTAAAATAGTACACACAATGAAAAGAAATATGCGATAAATATGTATAAAAATACACAGATAGTCCGTACCTTTACAACATGGAAAAAGACAAAAAGACGGTAGCGGTGGTGGGAAGCCGGGGCGTGACCAGCTACCCGGCGCTGCTGGCCCGGCTGGCGGAACTGGCCCCGGCACAAGTGGTGAGCGGCGGCGCTACTGGGGTGGATAGCCTGGCGGCCGACTGGGCCCGGGCCAACGGGGTGCCGGTGCGCGAGCTGCGGCCCGACTACGCCACTCACGGGGCAGGCGCGCCGCACGTGCGCAATGCCGAGGTGGTGGCCGCGGCCGACTGGGTGCTGGTGGTGTGGGACGGGGCCAGCCGGGGCACGCTGAGCGCGGCCCGGGCGGCGGCCCGGCTGGGGAAGGCCTGCGAGTGGCTGCTGGCGCCTGCACCCGGGGCGGGGCCAGTGCCCGGCGGCCTGGGCCTGTAGCCTACGCGGTGCAGTGGCCCTGCCAGCCCCAACCCTGCCGAACAGCTAGACGCTTTTCTTGGCGGCGCGGAGCCCGCTAATGGGCGCGCAGCGGGCCTTATGAGGGTGGAACCCGAGGCCATGCAGAGCAAAGCGGAGCATATCGCAGGGGTTTGGGGGCCGCCCCAATGAAACGCGCCCGGAGGGCACCGCATTGAGGCAGCTGTAGCTTTTGAGCCTATGGCCGCTGATGCCGCTTTTAGCCGCGGGCTGCCGTTTTTGAGCGGGTGGGGAGAGGCTGGCTGACTGTAGGGAAGCGAGCCGGAGCGTGGGTTAGCGGTAGCGGCGGCTGTGTCTCGTCCGGCTGTGGCTATACAGGTGAAAGAGGTAATCCGGCTGCAGCTTTGCAGGGGGAGGCGGTAATCCGGTTAGGACTTTACAGAGGCGTAAGGTAGGGGTTGGTGGGCGTTTTGGCCGCTGGGGCGGGGTGATAGTAGTTTTTCCAGCGCTGCACCAGCGGGCCCTCGCGTTCGTGGGCCTGGGCCGGGGTGAGAAAGTCGCAGCTGCCGTGCGGGCGCAGCTCGTTGTAGGCCCGCACCGCCCGGGCCACCTGGTCCGCGGCGTGGGCAAACGAAGGCAGCGTCAGGCCCAGGCCGAATTCGCCCTTGAGGATGCCGTTGACGCGCTCGGCCACGGCGTTGTCGGTCGGGTTGCCGCGCTGGGTCATGCTCAGGGCCACGCCCTGGCCTTCGAGCAGGCCCACGTACTCGCGGGCCGCGTATTGCAGGCCCCGGTCCGAGTGGTGAATCAGGGCCCGGGCCGGGTACACGCGGCCGGCCAGGGCCTGGCGCAGGGCCGCGAGCGTGCCGCGCACCGACAGGTCGGGGTGCAGGCACACGCCCACGATTTTGTGGGAGTAGCGGTCGGTAATCAGGCTCAGGTAGCTCCAGCCCTCGACCAGGCGCACGTACGTGATGTCGCTGACCCAGACCTGCTCGGGGCGGTGCACCGTCAAGCCTTCCACCAGGTTGGGGCGGCGAAACAGCGGCAGGCAGGTCTGGGTGGTAATGACGCGCCGCTGGCGGCGGCGAATCAGCAGCCCGTGCGCCGCCAGCAGGGCAAACAGGTAGTCGCGGCCCACCCGGCCGGCGTGTTCGCCCAGGCGGTCGGCGAGCAAAAAGTGCAGCTTGCGGGTGCCCAGCCGGGGCAACTCTTCCCGGACATCGGCCACCAGTTCCAGCACCAGGCCCTCGAGCACGGCCTGGCCCGTGGCCCGGCGCTGGTGGTCGTAGTATGCGTTTCTCGTCTTGCCAAACAGTCCGCAGAGCGCCCCCAGGCCGGCCTGGGGGTAGCGCTGGCGCATTACTTCGACGGCTTGGCACCACCCTTTTTTCGGATGTCGATGTTGTAGCGGGCCTCGGCCTGGTCAACGAGCACCTCCAAGGCCTGCAACTGCCACTGGGCCCGGTGCAGCTGGGCGGCCAGCGTGGCCGCGTCGCCAGTCGGCAGCGGCGGCGGGGCCGCCACCCGGACCGGGGCCGGCGGCGCCGCGGCGGCTTGCGCGGTCTGGTAGGCGGCCACCCACTCGCGCAGGGTCCTTTTCAGGCGCAGGCCGTGCTTGCGCAGCGCTTCGTCGGGCGTGAGGCGCCCGTCGAGCAGCTGCTGGGCCACGGCGTCGCGTTGGGCCTGGGTGAAGCGGGGAAACGGCATGGGGGAAGTTAGCTGCCCGCTGGCGTAATCACGCCGCCAGTCGCGCAGGCTGGTGCCGCTGATGCCGAATTGCTGCAGCACGTCCCGGCGCGGCATCCCGCCCTCGACCAGGCGCACGGCCTGCAGCCGCACGGTAATTGGATAATGCTCATTACGGCCCCGGCGACGGGGCACTGAATTTTCGTCCATGGCTTAGAAGCTTAGTGTAAAGCTCTAGCCGGACGAGACACTGGCCGACTGTAGGGAGGCTGGGCGCCGCGTGGGGCGAAGTGTCGTCAGGCTCGGGAGTAGCTGCGGGAGGTGGGCTGGAAGAGGCCGGCACGGCGTGGCGACGACCGGAAGCCGGCGAAATGGAGCGCAGGCGCAGCAACGTGGAGCCGGAGCGTAAGGGAGCCGGTCTGGAGGGAGGAGCGGCGACGGGCGGGCCGGTGGGTGGGATTGCGGTAGCGGCGGCTGGCCGGCCGGAGTGAGTGAAGCCCTGCAAAGCATAGTGAACGAGGAGCGCAGGCACTAAGGGACGAGAGAACGGAGCGCCGCGTGGGCGGAAGGAACGGAGGGCGGCGAGGCGGCGCGTGGGCCGGTGTTTCGGGAGGCTCTGGAGTCGCGGGAGGGTTGCGTGAGGGATGGGAGCCAAGCGAGCGAAGGGAGCTGACCGCAGGGCCGCAGCGAAGCGGAGTGGCGGAAATGCGCATAAAGCATTTGGGCGCCCGTCCCCGGAACGACCAGCGGGAATGCAGGGGTCACGCCCTAAATAGTACAATAATAATCACTGGTGGATGGGCTGTATCTAAAGGTATTGCTAGTGCGTATATTAGTACAAATAGTATTCTGATTTTATTAAGCCCCTCCGCTATGTTATTCAGCAGCTCTAAACTTGGTCACATTGGCCAGATACTCAGCACCGGTGCGGCCTGGGAGATTGGAACGTCGGCCTTTACGCCACCCACGGCGAATGAGATTGAGACGTTTGTACACGTCGTGATTCAGGTGGTGGTGGGGGTCGTGACGATTTATGCGACCGTGCGCAAGATGTTCCAGAAGCCGGAAACGGTGGTTCAGCTACCGGCCGTGGGGACGGTGGTGGCTCCGCCTGTGTCACCGGCTGCTGTTTCCGCCGAGGCCTCGATTACCGCTGCTCATGGCGCCGACTAAGCCAGCCGCTGGAGGTGCCCCTAAGCGGCAACGGGTGGCGCCGGCGCTGGGACCAATTGAACGGAAGATTCAGGCGGCGCGGCTGGTGCAGGCAAAGCCGAGCCTGGGCGCGGCGTATTCCCATGCGTTGGCCCGGTGGGAAGCTGACCCGGTGCTGCGGCTGCTGGGCTTGCCCGTGATTACGGAATGCTACCGGTCGGTGGCGCGCCAGGATGAGCTGTACGCGCAGGGGCGGACGAAGCCGGGGGCCATTGTGACGTACAAGCGCGGGGGCGAATCGAAGCACAACTGGTTGCCCTGCCCTGCTCTGGACGTGGCGTTTCTGTTGCCTGACGGGGAAGTGTCGTGGTCGGGGTTGCTGCTGAGCAAGTTTGCGCGCCTGATGAAGGCGGCCGATGCGCGGGTGCATTGGGGCGGGGACTGGCCCACTTTCAAGGACCGGCCGCATTTCGAGTTGTAGAGCGGAAACGAAACGAGCGGGCCAGATGGTCCGCTCGTTTTGCTTTAGTTGGGTGGAAAGTAGCCGGGTATGGTGCTAGGTAAGAAACTGACGCTGGAAATGCAGCTTGAGAATGGTGTCGAGCTTTTCCTTGGTGTGGGGCTTGCTGACCAGGCCCGCCACGGGCAGTTCCTCCACGCGGGCCAGGTTGCCGGCGTCGCGCAGCGGGTAGAAGAACGGGTTGAGGAACACCTGCTGGCGCGGGCCGCCCCCGCCGGAGTCCAGCCACAGCTCTACTTCCTGGCCGTGGTAGGGCTCGCCGGTCTGGTACACGCGGTCCAGCAGGGCCGCCACGCCCTGGTCTTCCAACTCGGGCAGCACCTCACGCAGGGAGCGGCCCAACAGCACATGGGTGCCGAAATAGCGCTGGTAGCGGGGGCTAACGAAATTATAAATGAGGTCGGGGCCGTGGTAGGTGGCCACCTGGGCCGGCAGGGTCATCAGCACGTCGTAGAAGCGCTGGCGCTGGGCCTCGGCGCGGGCCGCTTGCTCGGCCGCCTGGCTTTCGCGCAGGGCGATTTCGACGGGGGTGCGGGGCTGGTTGGCGGTGTCGGTGAAGCTGACGACCAGCACCTCGCCGCAGCGCTGGGCCGCCAGGTGGTAATAGTTGTCGAGGCCGTCGGCCTGGTAGTTGACGTCGAAGGTTTCGGCCGCGCCGCCGCCGAACGCGCGGCGGTAAAAGTCGAAGATGCCGGTGGGGACAATTTCGGGAAACCGGGTGCGGGCCGTGGTGCCCGGCTGCTCGGGCAGGCCGAGTATGCGCTGGGCGGCGTGGTTGAGGTAGTCGAGGGTGAAGTCGGTCATTTCCTCGCCGTCGGGACCGTAGACCGGGCGCAGCAGCATGACGGCGGTGAGCGAGACGGCTAGCAGCGTGGGCAGCAGGGCAGGGCGTCGGGAAAGGGGTACGCGGAAGCCATGCGGGACGGGAGGAAACCAGCGGGAGGGGATGGCCCGCCGGGGAAGATGCAACTTAAGGCCGACAGTAACCCGCCGTAAGGTAAGGGGCACGAAAAGGGGCGCAAAAGCGATGGGCCCGCCGCGGGCCATTGGAAGGCACGAGCGCCAACCCGCGGCTTGCGGACCTTAGGGGCAGTATTTCGATTTTTGGGGTGCTTCGTTCAGCCGTTTCGGGGGGCCAGCTGTTATAGGGCTGTACTTACTTTTTCACCCATTTTCATTCTTCCGTTTATGGATTTGCATTTTGTCCGCCGCGGCACCGGCCGCCCCCTGTTACTGGTTCACGGCATCGGCGGCAGCTGGCGGTCCTGGAATACCATCATCGACGCGCTGGCCACTGAGCGCGACGTCATTGCCGTCGATTTGCCCGGCCACGGCGAAACCCCCCAGCTGGAAGGCGAAAACTCTATCGCCACCTTGGCCGACGCGGTGACGGGCTTTCTCACCCACTACGGCCTGCTCGGCCTTGATGCCGTGGGCAGCTCCATGGGCGCCCGCCTGGTACTGGAGCTGGCCCGGCGCGGGGGGGTGCTCGGCGCGGTGGTGTCGCTGGACCCGGGCGGGTTCTGGCAGGGCTGGCAGATTCCGTTCTTCTACCATTCGGTGGACGTGTCGGTCAAGCTGGTAAAGGCCCTGCAGCCGATGATGCCCGCCCTGGCCGGCTCGGCGGTGGGCCGCACCGTGCTGCTGCCGCAGTTTTCAGCCCGCCCCTGGGCCGTGGATTCGCAGCAGGCCATCGACGAGATGTACACTTTCGCCCACTCGCCCGCTTTCGACGAATTGCTCGACCAGTTGGCGCACGGCCAAGTGCAGCAACCCGCGCCCCAGGGCAGCCTCCCCGGGCCCCTGGTCATTGGCTGGGGCCGGCAGGACCGGGTGTGTTTGCCGAGCCAGTCGAAACTGGCCTTGGAGAAATTCCCCGATGCGCGCCTGTATTGGTTTGAGCACTGCGGCCACTTCCCGCAGTGGGACCAGCCCGCCGAAGCCACGCGCCTGATTCTGGCCGTTACCAGCCGCCAGCCCTTCACCGATGAATCCATTGCCCTGTCAAAAGCAGAAGCGGCGGCCCCGACTTTGCCTAAGGCGGCCGTCGTAGCCGCCGCGCTGGCGCTGCTAGTCGGCGGCATCTGGCTGCTCTCGTCGCGGCAGAAACGGGGGCGATAGCAGGGGGCGCACGAGATTCGATCGCCCCGGCGTAAAAGCGGGCTGTCACTTTGGTGTAACAGGCCGCCTCCAGCTGCTCCAGGGCATAGGCGTAGTTGAGCACGGCCAGAGTGTGCTTGCCCACGTTCACGCGGTCGGTCACTTCATCCTTGTTGGTGCGGCACCCGGCCGAGGCCAGGGCTGCCCCCGCCACGCCAAGGCCCGTAACCTTTACGAAGGCGCGGCGGAGCAGGGACGCCGGTTGGGACGGGGTTGCACTGGGTCCCAGTATGCTTGAGCTAATGGACCAATCAGGCACAGCCTTAGGAAGGAGGTGCTTCGCCGCTCCCGGCCTATAATAAGCTTTCCACCGCTTTCACCCGCTGGAAGAACGCCTCCGCCACTTGGGCCCTTGCCTGGTCCCAGCCCGCACTTGCTTCCAGGGCAACGGGCTGGGAGCAAGCGCGGGCCATCAGCCGTTACCACCTGCCGGACGAGGGCTTCTGACCGGTTACCCTGGACCCCCTCACAGCAACCTAGCCGATTAGGGATTCGTTAGCCGAATACCTTTTGTTTTCACGCCTCACTCCAACCCCCTATGGTTTCTTTTACGAAATGGCGGCTGCCCACCCTGGGCCTGTCCGCACTTACCGTATTGACGCTGGCTATGTGCCAGAGCAATTCCACCAAGACCACGGAGGGCACCGCGCAGACGCCCGCCGATTCGACGGGGACGGCGCCTGCGGTAGCGGGTTCCACCGGCAATGCCGAAGCAGGCCGGGACGTGTTTCGCAACGAAACCTTCGGCACCGAGGGCTTCTGGACGAACGCCGTGCGCATGCCCCAAGGCATGAAAGCGGCCAAGCTCACGGTGATGGACGCGCTGAAGGCCGGCGTCAGCTTCGACGTGGACGCCATGCCCGCCGACCTGAAAGCGGCCTTCGCCAGCGAGCTGAAAACCGACCATTCGCCGGCCAAAGCCCCGAAGCTCAACGACCCGGCCACGATGGAGGCGCTGGTGAAAGCCAACGCCGTCATCGGCATGGTACCGAAGGGGGCCCTGGTAGGCGTGAGCTGCGCCCTGTGCCACGCCGTGACCGACAAGTCGATGTTTGACCTGGGCGGCAAGGGCAGCATCGGCAAGCGGATTGACGGGCCCACGCCCCACCAGCTCAACGTGGGCAAGCTGCTGGCCACCGCCGCCAACTCGCGGGCCCTGTTCCCCACGCTGCAGCTGCAACAGCCGGACGGCAGCACCATTGGCCGCGCGCCCAAGGGCCTCACCGCCACCTCCACCGAAGCCGAGGTGGACGCTTACCTGAGCAACCCCAAATTCTACCCCATCGGCACGTTTGACGACTCGCCCGACGGCAACGGCAACCCCGTGCACATCCTGCCCTTCTTCCGCCAGGACCTGGCCGCGCCCTTCGGCAGCTCCGGCCAGAACGACAAGCTGGACGACTTCAACAACACGGTTTACACCGCCCTGTTCGACCAAAGCAACCTGCTCTCGCCCGGCGGCAAGCAGTTCATCCACGTGCTGGGCGGGGCCGGCGGGGACGCCCTGCTGGCCGGCTACGCCAAGGTCCTGGCCGCCACGGGCGTCACGGGCTTTCCCTACGTGACCGCCTCCACGGAAGGCAAGCCCGGCGAGGCCCCCACGCCCACCGGCAAGCGCGTCGACGAGCAGAAGCTGCGCGATTTGAACGCCTACGTTTCCCACTTGGCGGCCCCCAAAGGCGTGGTCACGGATGCCGCCCTCGTGAGCCAGGGCCGGGCGTTGTTTGTCTCGAATAACTGCACCAATTGCCATAACACGGACCAAAGCAAGCCGGTGATGGCCAAACTGATTCCGATGAATCAGATTTACCCGGACTACAAGCCCAAGGTCTTGGCCCAGCGCCAAGCGCCGCTGAGCCCCATTCAGAATGCGCCCGGCACGTTCGACGACAAGATGATTGTGGTGGATGCCAGCCCCGGCGGCGGCATTCGCGGCAACGCCCTGCCGCTGCTACTCGACCTGGCCCGCAAGCCCGTGTTCCTGCACGACAATTCCGTGCCCAGCCTGGAGGCGCTCCTCAATCCCAACCGCGGCAAAGGCGCTCCCCACCCGTTTTACGCGGTCAGCGCCCAGGAGCGGACGGCGCTGGTCGCATACCTGAAAAGTTTGGACACGGGGCCTGACAAAGGCGTGGCCATGCGTCGGTAGCTCAACCGCGAGTTACCCACCAGTAACGAAGCCGGACTGCCTAGTAGGCGGTCCGGCTTTTTTTATGCCTCGTAAGGCAAGACTGGTCTGACCGGCGCGCACGCCCGTGCCAGTGACGAAGTCAATGAGGCCGCGGTTGAGCTTGTCCTTCTCGGTGATGAACAGGTCCTGCCGGCGGGCTAATAAAGCGCTACCGTAGTTCCGCTATCTTCCGCCTGGAGTTAGGCCGGTCCGTATCTTTCGGTCAGACCCTTTCCGCCCGGACAGTCCCAAGACACCGATTCGCTACGCCCCTTCCCTCCCATGAATGCTACTCCGGTACTGCCCACGGCAGCCGACGAAGCGGCGCTGGTGCAGCGCCTGCTGGCCCGCGACGAGCAGGCCCTGCGGCTGGTACAGGAACGGTACGCGCGGAGCTTGCAGCTGGCGATTCAGCGACTGGTGCGCGATGAGGTGCTGGCGCAGGACGTGCTGCAGGAGGGGCTGCTGAAAATCTGGCTGAGCATTGCCAGCTACGACCCCGAGCGCGGACGTTTCTTTACCTGGATGGTGCGGGTGTGCTGCAACCACGCCATTGACGTGCTGCGGAGTCCGCGGCAGCGGTTCCATCAGGGCAATAAGTCGCTGGAGGTGAGTGCCGCGCAACAGGCCCGCTCCCCGGCCAGCTTCCACCCGGAACACATTGGGGTGCGGGAATTGACGCTGGAGCTGAAGCCCAAGCAGCGCGAGGTGGTGGAACTGTTTACTTCGGGGGGTGCACGCAGGTGGAAGCGGCCGAGCAGCTGGGCGTTCCGCTGGCCACGGTGAAAACGCGGGCCCGGGCGGCGCTGGTTGCACTGGCGCGGGTGGCGCGGGAGATATGAGGAGGGCTTTGGGGAGTTACAAGAAGCGTCTCTCCTACTGTGATTGTCATGCTGACCAAGGAAGCAACTTATCGCCGCTGAACGACTCGTTCTGGCCTGAGAAGGGGCTTCCTTGGTCAGCATGACAGACGATTGTAATTACTACCCCACGCGAGATGCTTGCCTGCGGCGCCCTTCGGTTCGGCTGCACACTGCATGACGTTCTTTTTTGCGCTTTGCACGACGCGTTCTGAAACTGCTGCAAATTGTGGCAGCGGTTTACCAATCCGTTGCAACGAAAGCTACCTTCGCGGCTCTACCTACTGCCTGGCCTTTTATAGGAGGCCGGGCTACTCCGCAAGGATTTAACGCGCACCGTGCTGTACACTGACTTTGAAACCCGCTGGCTGAAATCCGGCGGCGCGGAGCGGGCCAACTATGGCCTGTTTCTGCAAGACTTCTGCGACTTACTGGGCGTGCCGCGCCCGGACCCGACCACCGACAACCCCGCGCAGGACGCCTACGTGCTGGAGCGGGCCGTGACGTTTGACGACGGCGGCGGCAAGCAGACCACGGGCCGCATTGACCTGTATAAGCGGGGGTGCTTTGTGCTGGAAACCAAGCAGGGCACCACCTCGCCCGATGAGCAGGCGGCGGCCGAGAAGGCGCAGCTGGGCCTGCCGGCTGAGAAGCGACGCAAGGGCCACGCGGTGCGGGGCACGGCCAAGTGGGAGCAGATGATGCGCGCCGCGCAGGAACAGGCCTTGCGCTACGTTCGGGCCCTGCCGGCCAGCGAGCCGCGGCCCCCGTTTGTGGTGGTAGTGGACGTGGGGCACTGCTTTGACGTGTACTCGAACTTTGCCGGGGTGGGCGACAGCTACGTGCCGTTTCCGGACTCGGGCACCTACCGCTTTTACCTGCCGGCGCTGGCCAAGCCCGAGTTGCGGGCGCAGCTGCAGCAGCTCTTTACCGACCCGCAGAGCCTCGACCCCGGGCGCCGGGCGGCGCAGGTGACGCGCCAACTGGCGGGGCACCTGGCGGGGCTGAGCAGCCAGCTGGAAAAGGCGGGGCATGCGTCGGACGTGGTGGCGCAGTTCCTGATGCGCTGCCTGTTCACGATGTTTGCCGAGGATGTGGAGCTGATACCGAAGGAGTCGTTTTCGGGGCTGCTGACGGCGTATGCGGGCACGGAAGAATCGCGGGGGTATTTGCCGGAGGCGCTGCAAAGCCTGTGGGCGGTGATGGACAAGGGCGGGTTTTCGCCGGAGCTGCGCACGCGGCTGCGGCGTTTTAACGGGCAGCTGTTTCACGGGGCGACGGCGCTGCCGCTGAACGCCGACCAGATAACGCTGCTGCAGCGGGCCGCCGCGGCCAACTGGACGGAAGTGGAGCCAGCTATCTTCGGCACCTTGCTGGAGCGGGCGCTGGACCCTACCGAGCGGCACAGCCTGGGGGCGCACTACACGCCCCGGCGCTACGTGGAGCGGCTGGTGCTACCCACGGTGATTGAGCCGCTGCGGCGCGAGTGGGCGGCCGCGCAGGCGGCCAGCGCCACCCGCCTGGACGAGGGCAAGGGCAAAAAGGCCGTGACCGATGCCCGCGAGGAACTGCTGAAGTTCCTGCGGCGGCTGACGGCGGTGAAGGTGCTAGACCCGGCCTGCGGCTCGGGCAACTTCCTGTACGTGACGCTGGAGCACCTCAAGCGCCTGGAGGGCGAAGTGCTGACCAGCCTGGCCAAGCTGGGCGGCTCGGGGCGGCTGGAGCTGGGCGACGGCACGACGGTGAGCCCGCGGCAGCTGCTGGGCCTGGAGCTGAACCCGCGGGCGGCGGCCATTGCCGACGTGGTGCTGCGCATTGGTTACCTGCAGTGGCACCTGCGCACGCACGGCCTAACGGAGCTGCGCGAGCCGCTGCTCGATGACTACCAGAACATCCAGCAGCAGGACGCGGTGCTGGGGCACAAAGAGGACTACAGCCAGACGTGGCCGGCCGAGTGGCCGGCGGCGGATTTTATTGTGGGCAACCCGCCGTTTGTGGGAGACAAGGCCATGCGGCGGGCCTTGGGCGATGGGTACGTGGATGCGTTGCGCAAAACATATAAAGGCAAAGTGCCCGAGTCGGCTGATTTGGTGATGTATTGGTGGCACAGGGCAGCTCAACTTGCTGCCAGTGGCGAAGTGGAACGGTTTGGCTTCATTACGACCAATTCTATCACACAGACCTTTAATCGGCGCGTGGTTCAGGAATTTTTGGGCGATACAACCAACCCTCTGTCACTCAACTTCACCATACCCGACCACCCATGGGTTGATGCTGCGGACGGAGCTGCTGTGCGTGTGGCTTTCACGGTGGCGCAAAAAGGTGTACTGGCTGGTTCCTTGTTTGCAGTCGTTGAGGAATCGACAACCGATGACGATGCACACGAAGTGGTACTTCGCGAAATGACCGGAGCCATTAATTCTGACCTCACAATTGGGTCTGATGTGAACAGTGCTAAGTTAATGGAGGCAAATAGTCGGCTTAGCTCACAAGGAATGACACTTGTAGGCGGCGGCTTTATCATCACAAAGCCGGAAGCTGAGCTTTTAGGCTTAGGCCGCATTGCTGGTCTCGAGAATCATCTACGACCCTATATTAATGGCCGTGACTTAGCCCAAAGGCCTCGCGGGGCATGGGTAATTGATTTATTCGGGTTGGAGACTAATGAAATAATTAGTAAGTATCCAGAAGTATATCAGCACGTTTTTGAGAAGGTTAAGCCGGAAAGAGAGTTAAACAACCGAGCAACTTATCGAACAAAATGGTGGGTGTTTGCCGAGGCGCGCTCTCAAATGCGCAAGTCACTCTTGGGGCTGACGCGATACATTGCTACGCCGCGTACTGCTCGGCATAGAATTTTCTCTTTTGTTGGTGCAGAATATGTGGCCGATGCGAAGCTGGTTGCTATCGGCCATGATGATGCATATTTCCTCGGTGTTCTTTCAAGCGGAATCCACACACTATGGGCAGCGTCAACAGGTGGATGGTTGGGAGTTGGTAATGATTCTACTTACAATCACAGCGACTGTTTCTCTAAGTTCCCGTTTCCCGCCGCTACAGTCGCTCAACAAGCTCACATCCGCGAGCTGGCTGAAGCACTCGACACCCACCGCAAGCGTCAGCAGGCCCAACACCCTGGCCTCGCGCTCACCGACCTCTATAACGTAGTAGAAAAGCTGCGCGCCGGCCAGCCCCTCACCGCCAAAGAGCAGACCACCCACGAGCAGGGTTTGGCGGCCGTGGTGCTCAGCCTGCACCAGCAGCTTGATGCCGCCGTGGCCGAGGCCTACGGCTGGCCCGCGACGCTGCCCGATGCCGAGGTGCTGACGCGGCTGGTGCAGCTCAACCAGCAACGGGCGGCGGAAGAGGCGGCGGGCACCGTGCGCTACCTGCGCCCCGAATACCAGGCCCCAGGCCTGCAGCAGGGCACCATGGCGTTGGCAACTACGGTGGCTGCAGTGAGCGACGTGGCGACGGCCGAGGCCCAACCGTGGCCGGCCGAGCTGGCGCAGCAGATGCAGGCGTTGCGGGCCGTGGTGCAGGGCGCGGCGGTGCCGCTGACGGCCAAGCAGGCGGCGGCGCGCTTCCGGGCCACCAAAGCCGCCAGGGTGCAGCCGCTGCTGGATACGCTGGTGAGCCTGGCGCTGCTGCGGCACGTGCCGGAGCTGGATGCGTATGCCATGTAATCTATTTGATAGGTCGCCCTGCTGAGCGGGTAGTTAAACAGGGATAAAAAAGCCCCGGTTGCATTCGCAGCCAGGGCTTTTTAGTTGATTTCGGAAAACGCTAGAGCGTGAATTTCAGGGCGGCGTTGCCCACGAAGCCGTCGAGCGGCGCGTAGAGCGGGCGGAAGGTGGGCTGGGTGATGGGGCCGGTGACGACGTGCTCGAAACGGGTCTGGCGCACATCGAGCAGGTTTTCGACGTTGAGTACCACGGAGAAATGGGGGGCGAATATCTTTTCGGCCAGGGCGCCGCATATCCAAAAGCCGCGGCCCTGGCGGGGGCCTTCGCCGAGGTACTGCGGGCCGTTGTAGAAGGCTTCGAGGGCCACGCGGAAATTCTGCTCTTCTTCGTAGGTGGTGGTGAGCACGAGGCGGTGGCGCGACACAAAGGGCAGCTCGGCGGGCTGGGCGGGGTCGTAGGTCTGGCGGGTGTCGGTGAGGGTGTAGGCGGCCAGGAACTGGAACTCGTCGACGCTCAGCCGCAGGTTGGTTTCGAGGCCGCGGGCCCGGACGGGGGTGGGCGCGTTGACGAAATCGGTGATGCCCTGGGCGAATTGCGCCGGGTCGGCAATGAGGGAGTGAGAAAGCTCGGTGAGGAAAAATGCCTGGTTGAAGGAGACGTTGAGCTCGTCGAGGCGGCCGCGCAGGGTGAAGTCGGCGTTGAGGCCGCGGGAGGTTTCGGCCTGCAGTCGGGCCGGGTCGAGGGGGCGCACGTTGACGTATGCGCGCTGCTCGGTGCTGCTACTGAACACGGTAGGAGCTTTGTAGCCGAAGCCGCCGCCGGCGCGCACGCTCAGCCAGGGGGCCGGCTTGTAAAGCGCGGAAACGCGGGGCAGCACGAACAGCCCGTAAGGGCGCTGGGAGTCGGCGCGCAGGCCTGCCTGCAAGGTGAGGTCGTCGCGCAGCTTCCAATCGTCCTGTAGGAACAGGCCCACGGTCTGGTAGGTGTAGTCGCGGGCGCCGGGGGCCGGGGCACTGGTTTCGCGGAAGTCATCGGTTAGCAGGTTGGCACCGGCCACGGCCCGGTGCCGGCCGGCGGGCAGCAGAAACGAGGCTTCGGTGTAGGTGGAAAGCTGGTGGCCGGCGAAGTAGGTGTCGCCCGCCTGGAGGCGGCGGGTGAAAGAGCTGACGCTGTTTTTGAGGGTGAGCAGGCGGCGGCGGCCCATGTGGGAGTCGAGCCGCAACTGGGTATTGTAGCGCTCCGAGCGGTTGCGCTCGGTGTAGCCGGGCGTGGCGGGATTGTCGAGGGCCGGCAGGTAGCCGCCGGCCCGGGTTTCGACGGTGCCGGTGAGGCCGGCCGAGAGCGTGGTGGAGTCGGTGGCGTAGTAGTAGAGGCGCGGGGTGACGGTGGTGGCCTGCACCTGGGGCAGGTCGGAAAAACTGTCGCCACTCACGTCGCGGGCCTCCTGCGTGTTGTGGGTGGCGAGCAGCGTGAGGCCGAGCCTGGATGAGCGGCCGGTGTAGAAGGCGGTGAGGTCGCGCCCGCCCTTGCTGGTTTGGTTGAGCAGCACGTTAAGCTCGGGCTTCTCGGTGGGCGTTTTGCTGACCAGGTTGACGAGGCCGGCGATAGCATCGCCGCCGTAGAGGGCCGAGGAGGCGCCCTTGATGATTTCAACCTGGCGCAAGTCCAGGGGCGGAATCTGGACCAAGCTCAGCCCTTGGGAGAAGCCACCAAAGAGCGGAAAGCCGTCTTTAAGAATCTGGGTGTAGCGGCCGTCGAGCCCCTGGATGCGGAAGGCCATGCTGCCGGCGTTGGCGGAGGTGAACTGGGGCTGTACGCCGGTGGCCTCGGTGAGCAGCATGGCGATGTTGGCCGGGCGCATGCTGGCTTCTTCGTGGACCTCCTCCTCGTCGATGACGTCGATGCGCACGGGCACGTCCTCGATGCGGGAGTTGGTGCGGGTGGCTTCCACCACCACGCCCTGCAGCTCGAGGCTGTTGGGTTCGAGCTCAACGAGGGCGGGCGCGTCGGTGGGTTGGGGCAGGGTAAAGGTGCGGGTGGCCGAGTCGTAGCCGAGACTGGAAAACTGGACGGTGACCACGCCGGCGGGTAGATTGGGCAGGGTGACCTGGCCGGCAGCGTCGGTGGCCGCGCCGGTATGGAGGGAAGGAACGGCGACGGTGACGCCGGGCAAGGGGGTGTGCGTGCGCTCGTCGCGCACGAGTACGCGCAGCGGGCTTTGAGCCACGGCTGCGCTGGCGCTGCTCAGCAGCAGCGCCAGGAGAAACTGAAATTTCATGAAAGAGAGGGACGGCCAGCGTCCGGAAAACAAACAACAACTGCGGGGCCGGTTACGGGGCAACCCGTTGCCGGGAGGAAGGCAAGGTGTTGTGCTCAGACCTGCAGCACCGAGCACCACAGCCAGCGCCTGGCGCGGGGAGGGGTTGGGGCGGGACCAGGCCAGGGCCGGGCCGCTAGCCGCTGCTGATACTGGGCGCCCCGGCGGGCAACTACCGGCCGGAGCCGGGGGCTGGTGCGCCGGGCTACCGGGGCCGTTACCGTGACTTCAACGGGGGCGGCGACGTACTCGGCAATGCCGCGGGCGTGGTAGGCGCGGGCATCTTCGGCGTCGGTCTGGCAAACTGTGTTGAGGTAGAAACTACCAAGCAACAGGAAGAGCAGACGAAGCAGGCGATGGGCGGACATGGCAGCGAAATGGCGGCACAAAAGTACAAGGCGGGCCTGCTTAGCACATCAATTTCGGGAATGATGCAGGCCACGGCTTTCGAAGGAAAGCTGAAACTGGGCAAAGTCGTGGGCGACAAAGGCCAGGCCGCCGGCCTGCTTGAGCTCGGTGAGGAAGGTGCGCTGGTCGTCGCGGAGCTGGTCGCGGCCGGCTTTGACTTCGACGCCGATGAAGACGCCGTCGCGGTTGCGGAAGCCGATGATGTCGGGTACCCCTCTCCTGCCCTGGGGGTTGACGCGCCAGCGGGCCTTGGCGGCGTCGTAGATGCCGGTGGTGTTTTGGCGCCAGACGGTGTAGCCGTAGTGGGTGAGAAAGGCCAGGATGGCGCCGGTGATGTCGGGGGCGTAGAGCTGGCCGAGGTCGAGGGGCAGCTGGTCGTGCTTTTTAGCGAGGGGCATGGTGGGGCTAGGGGTTAGGAGTGCGGTAGCGGTGAAGTAGGGTTTGTTCCTCCTGGAGGTGGCGGTGGGCTATTTGTGCTTGGGCTTCGGGGGTGGGCTGCCAGTCAGGGCGGGTCTTGCGCAGGGTAGCCTGGCGCGTTTCGGCGCGCTGCTCGGCGGCTTGCTCGGGGGTGATGAGGCCGCGGGTTTCGCGGGCCTTGGTGATGGTGAGCTTGTAGCGGAGGGCGTCGGCGTTGGGGTGGTCGGCGGGGATTTGCTGAGCCACGTGCTCGAGCAGGCGGGGGGCGGAATCTCCGAGCAGCCTTACGTCCTGCGCCTGCAGGCTGGCGCCGGTGGCTTTTTGGTCGAGGTGGCGGTGTTCGAGGTATTGGGCTTTGCGGTCGAAGTACTCGGCGATGAGGCGGTAGAGGGTGCTCACGTCGAGGGCTTGGAAGAAGTTGGTGCCGTTGGTGCGGGCTTCTTTCAGGGCCAGGATGATGTCTTTGAGGCTGTCGTGGGTGTAGGTGCGGGCCAGGTCGTCGGCCAGGGCGATGAGGTCGGCAGCGTCGGGCTTCTCCTTGACGCGGAGCGAGTCGACGAAGGCGCGGAGCACGACCACCAGCAGTTTGACGACCTCGCGCTCGCCCAGGCTCCGATTGAGCTGGAAGATTTTGGGGGCGCTGAAGGCCTGGGCTTTGGTGAGGCCGATGCTGATATCGGCGAGCATCTCGCGCAGCTCGGGGGTGCTGCTGCGGGCCAGGGCACTAATCCCAACGGGTAGAACGGTAGCCAGTAGTTGGGATTCCGGTGTCGGCGTAGGTGGCGCCAGGCTGGTGGGACTGGACGCCGGGGGCGAGCTTAAGGCGGTTAGCGGCGGCATCGTTGAGGAAGAATTGCTTGGAGGTGGCGAGCCAATCGCGCCGGCGGGGCACTTCGCCCTTTTGTCGCCAGTTCAGGATTTTCTCGTGGTAGAAGCGCAGGTCGGCCAGCGCGTAGTCGGTGCCGGCGAAGGCGGCGATGAAGGCCGAGAGGTCGGCGAGGTTGGATTCAGCGAAAGGGATTTCCGGGTGCGGGGGCCGGCGGGTGGTGGGGGCCTTTCCTTTTCGCGCAACTTTTGCTTTGGGGGGTGACTCTGGGGCCGTCAGCTCGGAATCGTCTGGCTCTAAAAGCTGCTCGGCGGAAGTCAACTCCTCCCCTATTTTTTTTTCAGCTACCGCCTCATCTAGTTTGATTGATAGAACGGGTTTATTCTTGTTTACTACTGTTTCAACCTGTTTATCAAACGAGACTACGGCTTGACCACGGCTTGCACCAGTGCTTGCACCACTTCTGGTGCTAGTGCTTGCTACACTTTTGGTGCGAGCTGTGAACTCATTTGAGTTCAGTGCTTGGGCCACTTCTGGTGCAAGCTGGTCGGGCTGTAGCTCGTGCATGAGGCAGCGGCTGGGGCGGTGTTCGGACTTGGAGGGCTGATAGGTGATGAGGCCGTAGGCAGTGAGCTCGCGGAGGCACTTGAGGTAGGTGCTGGGGCTGCCGATGTGGGCGGCCCGCATGACTTCGCCCCGCACGAGCATCAGCGATTCGGGGAACCGCTCGTCATTCCACTGGCTGAACAGGGCCACGTACAGGCTTACGTGGTACGGCGTGGCATCGGCATGGGTCGCCAGCAGCTCGAAGGCCGTGCGGATGTGGCGGATGAAGTTCATGGTCGTTCTGGCGTTGGGCCTCACCCCCGGCCCCTCTCCGAAGGGAGAGGGGAGCCTGACGAGAGCGGGCGCGTTAGCTTTGGGCGGAAACGAGCTATTCGGCCGAGGCCAGGGCGGCGGTGCGGGCCTGCAGGTCTTTGGAGTGGGCGAGCATCTCGGCGGCCACAATGAGGAACTGCTCGGTGATGTCGGTGCGGCTGGAGCGGCCGTAGATGACGTTGTAGACCGTGCTGAGGGCCACGACGGTGCCTTTTTCGGCCAGGCGCTCGACTACTTTCTTAGCGGCACGGTTGCGTTCGCCGAGCCTTTTGTACACCTGGAAGAGCGTTGGTGTTTGCTCGTTAGTATCTTTTGTTTGCCGGTCATTAGTAATCTGTTCCATTTTGTTTGTAATTTAGTACATTTGTGGGGTAGAAGGCAGCGAAGTGTGTACAAACATACGCTAACGGCTGCGCTTATGGTGTATTAAAAGACTAAGACAATGGAAACCGCAACACACGTCAGCCAGCGCCTGCAGCAGGTTCTTGACCATTATCAGTTGACTGCCAGGCAGGCAGCGGTGAAAATGGGCGATGAAAAAAGTGGAAAGATTTACAAACTGCTGAGCGGTGATGCCAAACCTGGTTTCGACACGTTGACGCAGATGCTGGAGGTATGGCCTGAGCTGTCAGCGGATTGGCTGGTGATGGGCCGCGGGCCGATGGTGCGCAGCGCAGAGAAGGTGCCACCGGTGGCCAGCGGCCGAGCCGCGGCGGAAAGCAAGCCGAGCTCCGATACCTGGAAGAACCTGGGCAACTTCAAGGTGCTGACCGTGACGGTGGACCGGGATGGCAAGGAAAACACGCTGCTGGTGCCGCTGACGGCGCAGGCCGGCTATCCGTCGCTGTGCAACGAAGCGGTGTATTTGCAGGACATGCAACCTTACCACTTGCCGGGGTTTGAGTGGGGCACGTACCGGGCCTTTGAGGTATCGGGCACGAGCATGAGCCCGACGTTTGGCCACAAAGACATTGTGGTGTGCAGCGTGGTGGACCGGAAGGACCTGCTGAAGCCGTGGGAGTGCTACGTGATTGTGACATCGGAGAACCTGCTGCTCAAGCGTATCAGCGCGGTGATTACTGATGCCGACGAGACGTTTGAGCTGCACTCCGATAACCCGGGCTATGAGCCGTACCGATTGCCGGTGGCCGACATTCAGCAGCTGTGGATGGTGCGGGGCTACCTCTCGACGAGCATTCCGGCCCGGCCGATGGACAAGACGGTGCAAACCCTGGAGCGCCTGCAGGAGGTGATTGAGCTGCTGGGCCACGACTACCACGAGGTGCGGCGCTTTCTGGAAGAAAGCACGAGCAACGCGGCGCAGCTGCGGGGCTAGCAGCGCGCAGGAACAGAGCGAGGCGCACGGTCACCGGCTTTTCTTGCCGGATTTGACCGTGCGCTTTTCGCTTTGCAGGGCGGCCAGTACCTCGGCCTGCTTGAGGTAGGTGCGGCGGCCCATCTTGTGGTAGGTGAGCACGCCGCGGCGCTTCCATTCGTGAATGGTTTGGGGACAGACGTCGAGCATGTCGGCGGCTTCCTGCACGGTGAGCAGGTCAGAGCCGGCGTTGGGCTCGGCCGGGGATGCAGAGGCGGGCTGCTGGGCGGTTTCGTGCCGGATGATGGCCCGCATGTCCTCCAGCAACTGGGCATAGGGGACGGGGCTTAGGATGAAGGGCTCCATTTGGGACGGCGCTGGGGGTGTTGGCCAGCGACGACACAAAGGGAGTTCGGCTTTCATGCGGGTTCAATCGGCAGCATGAAACGCGCACGAAGTCCGCATGAAAGGGCGGGTGGCCCGCATGAAAAGGTGCCCGATTAGCGGAGCTTTCGCGCTTGGTTACTAGAACAGTGGAACGTCATTTTCCTCTCCTTCAATGTGTACAAGCACTAACCTGCGGGGAATGTGGAAGAACCTTGAAATGTCGTTAAGAACAGAAAAGGAAGGGTCTTCGTCTTCCCTGCAGGACACGAAACTTGCAGTTATGTCGACACCATTAAGCTCTAAGCGTTGAACTTTATAGAAGCTGAAATAATCTCCGTCTTCACTTTCATTCCGGACAACATAAAAGTTGAAGTCAGTTACCTCATTGTTAAACCACTTGTATAACACTTGGCTTTCATTGGCCCCAAGCTCGTCCTTGATAAACTTGGAGACGACAGGTAGTAGTGTTGACCGGTGGCTGCTCAGCATTTCTACTACAAGCGGCAACGCATCGGGCTTGCCTTTGCATTGCCGAAAAGCTCCTTGGGAATTGAAGTAGGCTTCGAACACTATTCCCTCAATCAAAGTGGTGATTTGGTCAGTTGTTAAGTATTTAACCCTCTGACCTAGACTTCTGATGTAATCTGAAGCTCCGAAAGAGCCTCCTTCGGCTGCTTGGTAGATGTTTCGGCCTAGAACGAACAGGTCCTCGGTTACATCGGTAGTGGACAAGGTGCTGTATAGCTCAGCAACTGCGTCGTTCTGAGCATACCAGTTGCTGGTTTTCAGTAGGGATACTATATCCTCTATTTCCTTGCTTTTAAACACATAGTGCGCGTCGGCTTTTGCTTCGCTTGATAAGCCTCCGTGTTGTTCAACAACTGCGTCAGCCGGTTGCTCGATTAGAGCAGGTACATCGACGGGAGCATCTACCAGTACCTCTACTGCTACTGCCCCCTCAGCAGCGGTGTCAATCTCACTCTGTTGCTCTACTGCGCTGTTATGGCTTACCTGTGCTACCTGGATTGCCAATCTCAAGTTATCAAAGCTGTCGTTTCCAGCTGCCTTGATTATTAGCTCGAACAAGTAGTTAAAAGGCACTACATATAAAGCGGGGTCATGTATTGCAGTGTATTTCTCAAACTCATCGACAAGCCTAGTGTCCACCAAATTGATTGACGGGTTTATGTTAGGCTTTTGCTTTGATGATTCCAGCTTCTTGTAAGGCTGGTAAACCCAATCCTTCTTCTCATCATTTGATATTACCAGAATCTTGCTTAGCGAGGTGGCTTTGGAAAACGCAAGTATTTCGTTCCAGATAATCAAGTCACCAATTGCGTTTTCAGGCTTGTAGCCGTCTTTGTAGCCTGGTGGAATTCTATTGCCGAATCTTGAAGCTTGGACTTGTGAGCATTCATCCGCCAGTTGCTGAATGTTGGATTCCAGAACGCATGGCCCAAGAATCTCCGTCAGAACCCCGTGCACTTCAAGCAAGAGCCGCTCGTCAATTTTTAAGATATTATTTAGTTTGCTGATGTTGAGCTTTACGGAATCAACGGCGCTTGTAAAGTCTCCTATTGTCGCAAAGCCCTGCCTCTGCGCCTTGGCTTCATCTACCGATAAGCTCAGCAGCTTTCGTAACTCTTCAAAGTTCTTGGTAATCGTGCTGATAAGCTTGTTCTCTTCTTGAGAACCTGTGATTTGCTTGTTATTGAATTTTGAAGTGTACTCGTGTAAGCACCATGAGGGCAGCTTTATCCGGTTCTTTTCGGCTAGTGGCCTCAACCATGAGAAGAACTCATTGCGGGCCGCATCATTAAGCGCGAAGCATAGGAATATGATGTTGGTATCCAGGAAAATGATGCATTCATCGTCGGCAAGCAAACCGGTAATGGCTGCGTTGTGGGCGTGAACGTCTACAACTCCGGTCGAGAATTTCATTATTGGGTAGTTTGAGGAAGGGTAGCCCTTGGCAAGGAAAGGCGAAGCTAGCGCAGATTACCGGCAAGAATATGGACTAGCACGACGAGAATTATTTCTCGGATTGGCGCTGGGCTTTCCAGAGCGTAATCCAGCGGCGGGCTTCGACCAGGTAATCTTGGAAGCGGGCGCTGCCGCTGCCGTCTTTGAAGGTGGCGAGGCGGTCGCTGAATTTGACGCGGAACTCTTCCTCGAAGGCCTTGCGGTACACGGGAGCGTCGGCAAAGAGCATGAGCTTGGCTTCGAAAAGAGCCCGGTAGGCAGCGGGAAAGGCGCTAAGGGGTGCGGCGGCTTTGCCTTTGAGCTCGCCGAGGTGCCAGTGGCCCGTATTGGTATCGAGCACGCCTAATGACGTGAGCAGGTCGCGTAGGTCGGCGGGTTTGAAGCTGCCCGAGCAGAGCGTAGCCACGTTGGAAGAGAGGGGCACCGGAGCGGGGCGCTGTGGCTTGGTTGCGGCGGCTCGGGCTTCCTGCACGACTTCTTCGGCTACGCTCCTAACGCTGCGGGTGCGGCTGTTTTGAGCAAAGGGCACCAGCACGACAAACAGGAAGCGCAGCAACTGGACGGTGTTGGCGTCGTGGGGACGGTACTGCAGGCGGGCGAGGGGCAGGGCTTCCCACTCGGCCCGCAGGCTGGCGCGGGCGCCGCGGAGGCGGGCCCGGCCGGTGTATTCGCACAGCGCTTCGGTGAGCCGGACGGCCAGCCAGGAGAAGTAGTACTCGTCGAAATACAGGTCCAGGTCGGTATCGGTGTAGTCCGGAAAGGCGCGGAATTCGGATTGCAGCTCGACCAGCTCCATGGCGGCTTCGGGGTAGGCCTCGCCATTGATGCCGCCCTGCAGGGTGAGCCGGCACAGGTAGCGGATGCGTCCTTCGGGGGCGTCGAAGCTGGCCAGGTGCTCTTCGAAGTAGTCGGCCAGGTTGGTGGAAGCGAACGGGGCGGGCGCGCTGAGCCAGTCGCTCAGCGCGTGCAGGAGGCTTTCGTAGGCTTCACCGGCTTCGGCGGGCAGGGCGTCGGAGGGAAGGGAGTATTGGCGCATGTCGGGCGCAGGGGCCGGCTCAGGATGGTAGAAGGGAGGAAGTAGCGCTAGGCGAAGGCGCGGGAAAACTCATCAAGCATGGTGTCCTCGGTGACGTTGACGTAGCGGCGGAACGCGGCGAGGCTTTTGTGACCGGTGATGCGCATGACTACCTCGGGGCGCACGCCTGCCTCCAGGGCCAGGGTGACGAAAGTGCGGCGGGCAGTGTGCGTGGTTACAAACTCGTACTTGGGGGAGGTAGTGGCGCGGCGTTGGCCACCGGCGTAGCGGACGCGCTCGGTGGGGGCCTCAATGCGGGCCAGCTGCGCCAGTTCTTTAAGGTGGCCGTTTAGCTTCTGGTTGGCGATGGGGCGCAGGGAGCCGGCAATGACGCGGGCCAGCAGCGGCTGGGCTTCGGCCCGCACCGGAACGGTGAGCGTGGTGCGGGTTTTCTGGGTGGTAAGCCGGATGCGGTCGGCCTGGATGTGCTCGGGTTTCAACGCGGCCACGTCGGAGAAGCGCAGGCCGGTGTACACCCCAATCAGAAACAGGGCGCGGGCGTTGTCGAGGGCCGGGTGACTGGCTAGGTCGAGGTCGGCAAGACGCTGCACCTCGGCGCGGGTCAGGGTTAGAATTTCCGGCTCCTGGTGCTGCCAGCGGAACTGCTTGGGCTCGACGACAACGGGGTAGCCGTTTTCCTGGGCCCACACCAAAAAGTGCTTGACGCGAAACAGGTTTTTGTTGATAACGCTGTCAATCAGGTTGCGCTTTGTGAGCAGGTAGCGGGCAAACTTCTCGCCGAAGCCGTGGCCCACGGTGTCGAAGTCGATAGCGTAGCGCTCGACGCGTTGCATGTCGCGCAGGTGCCGGAGACAGGTGCGGTACGTGCGAACGGTATTGGGGCTTTGGGTGAGGCCGCGGTTCTCTATCCAGTTGGAGAAGGTGGTAAGCAGGTCGGGCCGGGCAGTGGTTGTCTCAGTGTTGTTGCTGTCGGGAGCATGCTCCGGCTCCGACGCACTTTTCACGGGTGCGGCCACGGTCTTCAAGGTAGCCAGTGTGGGCAGGGTGCCCACGGCGCGGTGGTCGTCGTAGCACTTGAGCAGCCGCGTTTTAGTATCCTCTAAAGTGTCATTAACGCTGCTGTTGTTGGTGTGCGAGTAGCCCCGGGTCAGCGCCTTCTGGTCTTCCTTATTCCAGTGCTGCGGAATGATGGAAATACCAACGTACACTTTGTGGCGCTGGCCATCAAAAGTGATGGATGCAATGATGGGCGTGGGCTTGTCGGCGGCCGGGTTATAGAGCAAAAAAGTTACCTTAGCCATGCCTTAGAGGGGTTTTTGTTACTACTCTAAATGTACAAAAGGCCGTCCGATATCGGACAGAAAATCGGACAGTTTGGGCTTTATTAACCGATTCAATCGGACACCAACCGACGTTGGAAATTTGGGAAAGGCCTATTCAGCGAATCTGAGAGGGTTTTAGGACTTGTAGGGTCGGGATGAGTCGGGGTGCTTTAGTCCTTACACGACCACCAGTAGGCCCTGCAACAAGCTAATAACTAGCAAGTTGTAGGGCCTATTTATTTTTACAGGACGGCTCACGGGACATTACTACGCTAATGCTTAGTGTTTGCTACTATGAAACGGTTCTTCGAACCATCATGCATCTTTCAATCCTGGCTCCAATAGTTGAGCATTATTTACCTACCCCGGTTATTACAGCTACTTTTAGCCCTACCCTAGCACTTAGCTCTACTCCGGTTGCTACCCATTTATCAAGCACTGTCATTCATTGAGGAGTTATCAGGTGGTAGCACCCGCCCCTGGGCAATACTCGCAGTTAGCCCTGCTGGCAAATCAGAAAAGGTTGCCGTTAAGTTATTTCGGGAGTATCACTTCCGGCAGTATGCAGCTATTGCCAATGAAGTATTCGGCGCTGTTTTAGCTGAAGAGTTCGATTTACAGTGCCCCAGTGCTGTATTGATTGACTTCTCCCCCGAGTTTCTTGAGACACTTCAAGAACCACAACAAGAACAACTGCGCACCGTACCGCCTGGCCTTAAGATAGGCAGTACCTTTATAGAAGGTGGCTTTCCTTTCTCACCAGCTTTAGGCGCAAAGGCTTTAGCCGATTACGACCAAGAAACGATTTACGCTTTCGACAGCCTAATTCTTAATGTTGACCGGCGTCCCGATAAACCAAACATTCTTCTGCTTGGTGCGGAGGCTTATTTGATTGACCACGAAATGACCCTTGAAGGCGTACCCGGCGCACTCATTCAACTTAGGGAAGAACGTTGGGAACACTATTGCGCAGGTCATCTGTTCTATCGGCAACTACGTAACAGAAGTCCGGATAAGGTTCAGCAATCCTTTCTAACTTTTGGGCAACTGCTACGACGGCTAAATCCTAATCTGCTTGAACCTTATCAGCGCCAACTTGAAGAGCTTGGCTTAGGTCACCGCCGGTTTGAGGAGTTATTAGAATACCTTTGCCAGCAGAAAGCTCAGTACGGCAAATTTGAGGCATTATTGAGGAAAACATTACAGTGAAAACGATTTATTTCAGCTTGCTTAAGTATGTACACTCGCCCTTTCTGGGGGAAGAAGTGAACGTAGCTATTCTGCTCTATTTCCCAGAGCAGGAGCGGATGGAATTTCGTTTCCCTGATTCTTTTCGTCGGATACGCCAGTTGTACCCAGACTTTTCTGAGCGTCAATTAAAAGTATACCTCACAGCGTTCAGGAAGAGAGTAACGCAGGAAAATTCTGTACTGAAACCCGTACCTTCTTTAGAGCAGTTCACTACATTCATCACTCGCGAATTACTCGCCGTTGACGCCACCGTACTACAGTTTGGGCCTCCTAAAAAGGCTTTGGCTCATACCTCGGATACAGTGGAGGTTGCTCAGCAGTATTACGACACGTTCTTCAGAGCTGTACAGGAACGTCCTCGACATAAGGACGACGACTTTTTACGTCGTCAATTCAATCAGCTTTTGGCTCAGGCTGCCCCTGCTGCCGCGAAACTTGTGCTCCGAGATGTAGAAGTTCCAAATTCTAAGACTAGCGTGAAATTTGATGCTGCTTGGCAAAATGGCACATTTAACTATGTAAAAGCTATTAGCTTTGATTTGGTTAACCCAACGGAAATCAATCGAAAATCGGTGTATTGTCATGGTTGGCTTGACTTGGTAGGCAAAGTTCCCGAGATAGATAATTACCGATTTGATTTGTTGGTTGCTCCGCCTAGTCGCCGTGAGCTTTATGGCGAGTATGAGAAAGCATTGAACATCTTAAATGATACGTCTGCGCCAAAACGCATCATTACAGAAGGGCAGGAATTAGTTGAATACTCTGAGCAAGCTGCACACTATTTAATAGAAGGCACTTTGCAATAGGTTGTACTACCGTTAAAACATAAAAAGAAGCCCTGGCGCAATAGGCACCAGGGTTTCTTTTTGTTAGCGTGAGGCGATTTTATACTCTCAGGAATTGCTCCTCCCTATTTCCTAAGCTGCATAGGCATTTTCCGTTTCTACCCAGCGCAGCAGCGAGAGGCCAGCGAGGGTATCCAGCATTGGCTGCACCTGGGCGGGGCGGGTTTTGATGAACTGAGCGGCCACTTGCTTGGAGGTGAGCGGTACGGTAGCCTGGGCCACTACTTCGCGTACGGCTTGCATTTGGCGCACGAGTTCGGCGGGCCACGCCTGGGCAGAGGCTGGGGTTGCTGCTTCAGCTATGGCCGCTGTGGCGAGCTTCATAGCGGCCTGCTGTTGGCCTTGGTCTTGGTAGGCTGGGCGCAAGTGGCGTACGAGGCCGTTCGCCTCCTCAGTGCCCCGTATTTGATTCAATTGCACCAGCAACGTAAGCACCTCAGGCTCGGATAATGAAACGGGCCAGCCATAGGCTTCAGCCACGGCCGCGTCGAGAGATTTGTGTAGGTCTAATAGTACTGAGGCGAAGCCTTGCTGATTAATGGTCTGCTCCTCTGGGGTCAGGAGTTGGCCAGCGCGGAGTTGCTCCACTACGTTGTACAGTTTGGTGAGGGTGAGGCTGGGGTACTCTGCTTGTTGGCGTTTGCGGCACGTGTCGATGGTTTCAGCCAGCTTGCGGATGCGGGCTTGTTGAACGGGCGTAGCATTGGGGAACGGAAATGGCTCAAACCCCTTGGTCTTGACGTAAACCGGGCGGCTTTCTAAAGTGCTGCCCGTGCCGACTGCCCAAATGTGATGAATGTGGCTCGATAGTACCCCCAAGTGGTAGGCATCATCCAAGGCAAAAACTATCAGTTTATTGTCGGGAATAATGTTAGCATCGAGAAATTGGAAAAGGCGGTGTTTGGCGGTTTCTACCGTGGCAATGTACCGGGACAATCCATTGAGTGATTGGCGCAAGTCCTCACGAAGCCGCCTATGAAGCCACCAATTCTCACGTAAAATTCTATCTCGGTTTTGGTCACGTTCTGGTTTTACAGTTTGTAAAACATGCTGGTAAACAGAAGGAAACCGCTCTAGTGCCTCGTTGTCAGACAGCCCAAACAAGTCGATAACTAATACTTTACGGGGCTTGTCAGTCAAATCCCGACCGTTTCGATAAGGACGAATGTGCATGTCTAAACCTATTACTTCACCAAGACCTAAAGAGCGAGCCGTTTCAGGGGAAACAATAAAGCCAGCACCACCTAATTCAAAACCGCGATTAGAAAGCCCTGCATTGGCCTTTAGCGGCCGGGAGGTATCCAAGTCCGCCCCAATGCTCAAGTCCGGCAAGATGCGGCCCTGCTGCTCTAAAAACACCACATCGGCCGCGTCGTCGCCTTCGGGTACTGTTTCGGTTTGTACGGTGAGGAGGCGGCCGGGAGCCGGCCCAGCGGGCTCGGCCACGGTGATGGCAATGCGCACGGCAGCGCCCTCGCCGCTGTCTATCCAAGGGTGGTCAGGAATGGCGAAGGTGAGTGCCAGCGGGGGCTTGTCACCCTCCAAGAATGGCTGTAGCACCCGCCGGTTAAAAGTCTGCTTGAGGCTGTTGGTGGTGATAAAACCGAACCGCTCCGTCGCGCCAGCTTGCACGGCCTGGGCGGCGTTGTGCCACCAATACATCACGAAGTCAGCCGAATCTGGCACCTGTCCTTTGTAGGCTTTACGAAGAGCCTCAGCGTAGCCTTCACCCAGCACGTCCAGAAGTCGGCTTGCGCCAATAAATGGAGGATTGCCCACAATAAAGTCAGCGGCTGGCCACTCGGCAGGTTCTGGGTTAGGATAGTCCAGCACCGCGACTCGGGCGGTTTCGTCGGGCATAGGCTGTCCTGTCGCGGGATTCGGGCGGTAAGTGCCGTCCCAGCGGGTCACGGGCTGGCCGAGGGCATCAAGGCGTGGGACGGGGGGGCCGTGGTGCAGGGCGGCGTCCTGCTGCCGGATGTTGTGGTCATCAGTGAGCAAAGGCGATGGCATGTGGGTGAGGCCGTGGGTGCGGATGTGCCATTGCAAGTAGCCGATGCGCAGCACTACGTCGGCAATGGCAGCGGCGCGGGGGTTCAGTTCCAACCCCAGCAGTTGGCGCGGGCCCACAGTGGTGGTGCCAGCCAAGTCCAGCAAGCCGGTGTGCCCGAAGGCATTGATGGCGGCCAATACCTCCCCTTCAAGGCGTTTCAGGTGCTCCAGGGTAACGTATAAGAAATTACCGGAGCCACACGCCGGGTCCAGGATGCGCAGGGACGTGAGGCGGCGCTGAAACTTCACCAGCTCGGCGCGTGCGTCTTTGTCGTTGCCCGCGTTCTGGCGCTGTGCGCTGGCAGCCTGAGCGGCAGCCCACTCGCGGCGCAGCGGGTCCATCACCGTGGGCAGTACCAGGCGCTCCACATAGCGGCGCGGGGTGTAGTGGGCGCCCAGACGGTGGCGCTCCTTAGGATTTAGGGCGCGCTCCAGCAGGGTGCCGAAGATGGCGGGCTCTACGTTGGCCCAATTGGCAGCAGCAGCCTCGCGCAGCAACGTGAGTTGCGGCACCGACAACGGTAGGGCCGTGGCCCCGTGGAAGAGCTGGCCGTTAAACTTGGGAATGTCGGCGGCTAGGCTGAGTGTGAACCCGCCGGTGTCCATCGTGGCCCACAGGTTGGTCAAGGCGTCGGCCAGGCGCGGGCGCAGGGCGTCAGTGTCGTACTGCTTCAGCAAGCCCGAGAAAGACTCTTTCGGTATCAGCGCCACGTCCTCGGCGAACATGGTGAACAAGCAGCGCATTAGGAAGGCGGCCACCACCTCGGAGGCATGGCCGGCCTGCTCCAGTTGAGCCGAAAGGGCGGCGAGCTGGGCGGCGAGCTTGCGCGTTACCTGGGCCGCGCGTCGGCTGGGGTCCAGTTCGCGGGGGTCGGTAAAGAGCAACTGGAGCATGGCCCGGGTGTCCTCGTTCGCCAACGCGGTCAGCGGCAACCGGAACCGCTGCTGGTCGGGGAACGGCTGGAAGGAGTCTCCCACCCCGGCAAAGTTGCTGTAGAGGTCGATGCTGTAGCCTACATCGACCACCACCACGAACAGCGGGCGCGGCTCCTCGGGCGGCAGTGCTTTCACGTAGCCAATGGCCTGCTGGCGGGCGGCCTCCATCATCAAGCCCCACTTCGCGGTGCCGCGCACGGCATGGCCCTTGCGACGTTTCTCAGCGGGTAAGTCGAGTTGGGCGAGTTCGGCTTGTTTGGCGGTGTCGGGTGAGTCGGTTCCCTGCTTAGTTTCAAGCACGAAGCACCCGCGTTTATAGAGGTCGATACGGCCCGTGCTCTTTTTCACTCCCCCATCGTTGAAAGTCACCGCCCGCTCCAGCACGTAGGTATCTTGAGCGGGGTTGTCAGTGGTCCCGTTGGGTGGGGGCACGCCAAGCAAGGAGCAGAGGTTAACGAGGAAAAGGCCGTAGTTGGCACGCTCGGCCCCGCCGGATTTTTTCCAGCGGGCTTCAAATTCAGGGTAGGTCACGAAATCGGGGTAGAAGCTAATGGCCCGTTCTCCCTCGCGCTGGAGAGAAAACGGGCCAAAAGATAGGCCGAATGTTGGGCTTTTCCTGTACGGCGCGCATCCCGCCGTTTTTTCACAGGGTTGAGATGCTTAGGGGCCCGGGCTAGTTATTCAACGGCCGGGGGTATTGGGTTTTAATTGAAACGCAAATGCTCAACCGGGTGGGGTCGCTATGGATGAGTCTTCTTCACCCGCGGCACAGGCCCTTAGCCCCGCTGCGTGTGTGGTAAAACCCAACGAAATAGAAACCCACCCTGCTGCTGACAGCTACTGATACCCAGCCCCTAACGGCGACAAATAACACGCTCAGGAAATGTCAGGGCGTTCGTCATTGCGTAGGATTTGCACCGCCCAGGCGACTGCTTTACAACTAGTTTTTGCCTTCATCGCCCAGGAATACCCGTGCCTCTCTCCGCTCACGTTGCCCTAGGCGGCCATGAGCATCGGCACGGTGGGCATAGACATTACCCCGGGTTGCTCGTTGTTCTGAGCTCTATTTTCCAATTGATTACATGCGTGGAGGAAGGGACCAGATTCGGGCCTAGCGCAGCCCGGGTTGCTCAGTTGCAGCAGCGTCTCCAGTTGCTTCGGCAGCAGCAGGTCGTAAGGGTGAGGCCCGGCGCGGTGGGCCGCCTGCTGCTGGAGCTTGCGGTAGCGGGCTTTGTGCTTCTTGTAAGTGGAGGGCGGTGTTGTGTCGCGGGTGCCTTCCCAAAATTTCGTATCTGCTCCGGCCCGTAGCAGCTCGGCATCGGCCATGCTGAGGCCAGCATAGTCAAAATCCATGCGACGGGCGATGAGGCCCCACTGCTTTTGTAAATGAACTGCAAAGGCTCCCATTACGCCCGAGTCGGGCAAATCTGCCAAGGTGAGCTGCGTGCGCCCCGTGATTTTGAGCGCCTCGCGGGCCCGGGTGAACGCCACCTCGTAGCGCAGCAGGTGATGACCTTTGGGCAATGGTTTTTTCTGCTGGGCGAGGTGGGCGGCTTTGTCGTACACCTTTACCTTGTAATCCGCGTGCCCCGCAACGTACCCCAGCGGGCGGCTAACGCCTGCGGGTGGCGCCATTGCGGCAAAAGGGCTGCGTTTGTGGTGGTCGAGCAATTCCATGAATTTGCGCGGTGGCGTGGGCACCTCCAGGTTCACGCCCACCTCCAGCCGGCTCACAACTAAGGCTGCGGGCGGCAAGGCCAGGGCAGCGGCCAGCTCGGCGCAGGCACGGGCCACGTCAGCAGCCGGGAAGTGGGAGCCATTGGAGCCGTGGGCGAACCTGTGCAGCGAGCCTCGAATGAGCCCCCGGTGCTGGTCGGGCCAGTATGTGATGCGGAGATTCTTGTATTTTGCCCGAATCAGTAGGCGGCCATCGTCACCTTCCTCC
Organism: Hymenobacter plasmatis; assembly: GCF_020711255.1. Classification (GTDB taxonomy): domain Bacteria; phylum Bacteroidota; class Bacteroidia; order Cytophagales; family Hymenobacteraceae; genus Hymenobacter. The sequence goes on along the minus strand of NZ_JAJFAW010000007.1, from coordinate 3,071 downwards.
TGGGTGCGATGAGCAAAGGCAAGGGAATCGGCCAGGGCCTGTTCTGTCACGGCATAGGGCGCTGGTAATTCAAATCGTAGGTGCAGGTCGTCGTACACGTCAGCGGGTTCATCCCGTCGTTATGGTGGTGGGAAAGGCCGCACGAGCCCGACCGGCCCCGCACACTACCGAAACGCCAACCCACAGGGGGCTGGCGTTTGATGGTTGTGGCGCGAAACTGGCGAGTAAGACGGCGCGGGTTAGGATGGTTAGGCAGGCTGTAGCTCCTCCAGGGGAAGCTTTTCAAGCCATTTCGGTAAGTGAGGCACCACGGCTAGGGCGGTGACCTTAGCTGTTTCTGCGTTGACGCCAGCACCTCGGCGGCGGTAGGGCTTGTCCACCACCACGACGAGCATCCAGCCAGGGCGGTTGCCTTTAGGCTGGCCCTCCAGCACCACAGCGGTTGGAGCCGCTCCTTTGGCATGGCGGCTGGCATTATAGTCGCCTACGAAGAGCCGGACTCCGGCGGGAAGCTCTGCCGGTGCTGGTACATCGCGGAGACCCGTAAGAAAATCTTTCATGCCCGCCACGTCCGGGCTCTGCAACATGTGCTCACACTGGCCATCATACCGCCGCTGCGGCGTGCACAAATGCAGGGTTTGATGGGCTCGTATGCTGGTTGCGGTCGGTAGACACGCCACCGTGAGGTTGAATTTGATACCTAGGTGCTTGAAGCTGCGGGAGTATGAGCTGCTCCAATTCTCGTATAACAATACGGCTAGGGGACGGGCCTTAGAAGAGGCGGAGCGCGCTGAGCGAAGGACTGGGGCGGGCCCGAGGCGTGCGGGTTTACGGGCGGTGCGGAGGTGGTTTGGGGTCCCCATGTTACTTGCCTTTGGAGTGCTTGTACTTAGTATGGGTGCGACCTGCCTCCAAGATGGCGGCCCGCTCGAAGTAGACGCGCCGGTCGTAGCGCAGGAAGGGAATGAGTCCCTTTTTCATCCATTCGGTAAGGGTGGTGGAGGAAATACCGAACTCTCGGCAAACTTCCTCCTTCGACATTAGCCCGTCGGGGGCAGCCGGTGAGGCAGTTGTGTTAGCGGGAAACAACTCCGCTACAATGGAGCGCAGCAGGTCCCGGAACGATTCCGGCGAGTCTGCTACGATGGCAAGGTTGGGGGTAAAGGGCATTAAAGGGGTTAGGGTGAAAACTACCACGAGCTTTTCGCGGCTTTGATTAATCAAAATTATCAGCCAGTAAGCAGCGGTTTTCTTGATAAAAAAAGAAATTTCAGCCCTCCCTAATCTTTACCCTCATTGCCTTTCACCTCCTTGAATAGGATTCAGGTTGAGGCGCAGGGCGCCCCTACCCTGCCACCCGCATAATGGGCTTAGCTTGTCGCTCCAGGTACTGCGCAAACTCATCTTGCACCACGGCGTCGGTGATTTTGACGTATCGGTGCAGCATCTTGAAGTCCTTGTGGCCCGTGATTCGCATCACTGTTTCGGGGCGCATCCCGCCCTCCAACGCCAAGGTAATGAAGGTGCGCCGGGCTGTGTGAGTTGCGACTAAGTCGTATTTGGGGCAGGTAGTAGCAACCCGCTCGCTGCCTTTTCGCTGCCGGGTCGTGGTAGGCGCGTCGATGCGTGCCAGCTTAGCCAAGGTTTTGAGGTGGGCGTTGGTTTTCTGGTTGCTTTTGACGGGCAATGCGCGGCCATCGGCTCGGCCCGCGTATCGGGCAAGAATCATTTGAGCCAGTGGCGACAGAGGCACCTTCAGCAGGTCGGCGGTTTTTTGGGTCGTCACTAGAACATAATCCTTGGTTACCTGCTCGGCCTTGAGCGCCAACACGTCCGAGAACCGCAGCCCGGTTTCGCACTCGAACAGGAACACGTCGCGCGTTTGCTCCAGGTACGGAATGTGGTCGAGCTGAAGGGCGAACAAACGGCCTTTCTCAGCAGCGGTGAGGTAGACCACATCAGGGGCTTCATCTTCTAGCTTGCGGAACCGTTTGAAATGCACGTATTCGTGCACGCCCTGCTCGAAGGTTTGCCCCAGAAACACCTTCAGATTTTTCACTTGGTTATTGATAGACGAGTTGCCTAGGCCCACGTTTTTCAGCAAGTAGGTTTTAAACGCCTCGCAGAAAGCCACGTCCAGGCTGGCAAACTCTAGTCGCAGCCGGCGCAGTTTTGAGAAAGTGAGGAGGTGCTGCCTCAATGTGTTATAGGCTTTGATAGTGGAAGTGGCCCGGTCCCGTTTACTGGACTCAATCCAATTGTCCATCGCCTCCCACAGGCCAGCAGCGGGGGCCTCTTGCTTACCAGCTGTGACGCGAGCCGCCACGGCCTTCAGGTCGGCAAGGGTGGTTACTTTGCCCTTGGCGATGATTTGCAGGTGAGCCTCCTCCAGTGCCTCCGTGAGCCGTTTCAGCAGGTGGTTGGCGTCCGAGAACCCCGTGAAATTGCGGCGATACTTCTGCGCGTCCTTATCCCATTGCGCAGGCTGCACCGTGAGCACAGGCAGGTAGATTTTTTTGCGCTCCCCCTCCAGGTAGCAGGCGGCATACAGAGCTGTCGGGCCGGAAGCCTTGGCGTCGGTGAGATAGTATTTCGTGCGCAGCATTTTTTGCTTGTGAAGTTGAGGGGACGAAGTTAGCAAGTTGTACCATCACGGGACACTTCACGGGACAAAACTTCTGAACATAACTGGTCATAGCCTATCACTACCTAACAATAAAATGCGATAATTGCCATTAAAGGCACATTTCAACCATAGTTAAGGCAGACGACATACAACCTTCGGTAGTCCTTACACGACCACCAAAAAGGCCCTTCATGCTAGCGTGAAGGGCCTTTTGGTTTTCCGGGGGACCCGTGAGGGGACCCGAGGGTTTTAGGTGGCTTAGAAAGGGTTTGCTTGGAATCGTTCAAGCGGTTCATTCGCAACATCGACTTCTTCATGCCAAGCGGGCTGACCAGCGGGGTGTTGCTGCTTCGTTTTACGGGACAATTAGAGCCTGTTAAAATTTACGGATAAGGTGTCGAATGCTGGATAAATAGAGCGTTGCTTCGGCGCTGCTGGTCTCGCA
>NZ_JAJFAW010000072.1 GCF_020711255.1 Hymenobacter plasmatis | reverse complement strand
CAGCCGGTGGCTCCGCTGGGCGTGACGCTCTCGACCCTGGTGCAGGCGACCTGCACCTCGGCCACGGGCTCGGCCACGCTGGCCGCCACGGGCGGCACGGGTCCCTACACGTACTCGCTGCAGCTGGGCACCAACGCGCCCATCGTGCTCTCGGGCGCCGGGGCGGTGACCTTCCCCAACCTGGCCGCTGGTATCTACCAGGTGCTGGTTGTCGACGCCAACCGCTGCCAGGCCACGTGCGCCGCGATTGAAATCCGCGGCGTGAACACCATCACCGGCCTGCTGGCCGCGGTGGGCACGAACGTGAGCTGCTTCGGCGGCAACAACGGCACGGCCAACGTGACGGTGGCCGGGGGCACGGCCCCCTTCACCTTCCGCCTGGACGGGCTCGCGCCCATCGTCAGCAACAGCCGCACGGTGAGCTTCACCGGCCTGGTGGCCGGGGTTAACATCCCCGTGTCGGTGAGCGACGCCAACGGCTGCACCTCGGCCACGACGGTGACCATC
>NZ_JAJFAW010000071.1 GCF_020711255.1 Hymenobacter plasmatis | reverse complement strand
CGCCGTCCACGATGGCTTGCCCACCGGCGAAGGTGGTGCCGCCGCTGCCAGGAGTCCAGGAGAAGCTCTGCCACTCGCTAGTGGGCGGTGTGGTGGTAAACTCTTCGGCCACCTGCGGCTTGAGGCTCACGCCGCCCGTGGCCGGCAGGTAAGCGCCGGCGCCGGTGGTGCCGGCGGCAAAGTTGGCCGCGGTCTGGTCCTGAAAGCAGGCTGTGGCCGAGGCCTCGGCCGTCACGGTAAACGAGCGCGACACGGGCGCGGCGGCATCGTACGTGGCGTTGCCGGCCTGGTTGGCCGTCACGGTCACCGTGCCGGGCGTGCCGGAAAGCGTGAGCGTGCTGCCGCTGACCGTGGCCGGGCCCGTGGCCGAGTAGCTCACGGCCAGGCCCGAGGAGGCGGTGGCCGAGAGCGTGATGGGCGAGGCGCTGGTTGACACGTTCGGCAAAGCTTGGTCGAAGGCGATGCTCTGCGCCGTTTTTGGCGGGGCGGCGGCCGCGTTGACGGAGAGCGTGTAGGTGGCCGTGGCCGAGCAGGCGTCCTTGGCGGCGGTGACCGTGATGGTCA
>NZ_JAJFAW010000070.1 GCF_020711255.1 Hymenobacter plasmatis | reverse complement strand
TCGGATGAGGAAAAGGAAATAACCTGGCTGATTTCTTTTTGTCTACCAACTACTTGTGTTTCTTAACAGGCTCTTAGCCGGTCGAACCTAGAAGCGCTGAAGATCGAAGACCTGACCTTCGACGAAGAAAGGCTGGTGGTTTCGCTGAGCAAGAGCAAAACCAACTAGTTAGGCTAGGCCGAAGAGAAGGCCATATTCAATCCCTCCGATTCGGCACTGTGCCCCATCCGCTCGCTGCAGGCTTGGTTACGGGTGTTGGACCGCGACGGGGGGTGCGTGTTCGTGTCCTTGCGCAAAAAACACCGGCTGACCACCCGCAGGATGACCACCAAGTACATTAACCTGATCGCCCAGCAGTATCTAGGGAGCGGGTATGCCGCGCACTCCTTGCGGGCCTCATATGTGACCGTCTCTAAGCTCAACGGGGCCGACGACTCGAAGGTGATAAACCAGACGAAACACAACACTAGTGCAATGATTCGCCGTTATACCAAGCTCGATAATGTGCGACTGAGGTGGTCTAGGCAAGGCGGACAGAAGAAGGACGTATATTTCTTCTGTTATGACAGCCAAAAAGAGCGGGGCGTC
>NZ_JAJFAW010000006.1 GCF_020711255.1 Hymenobacter plasmatis | reverse complement strand
GACGAAGGAAGCATCTTATCAGGTGCGAACGAATCGTTGAGCCGTGATAAGATGCTTCGCTGCGCTCTGCATGACAGATGGCGCGGACGAGATGCTTCGCCTTCGCTCAGCATGACGTTCTGATTTTGAGCTTTTTTGGCTTTACCAGCCGGCAGCTCAACGGTGCTTAGTGAGCGGCGGGTACGCTGTTGGCCAGGTGGCGCAGGTTGCCGGCGGCGGCAATCAGCTTCTGGCTGATTTCGCGGGCCTTGTCGCCATTGCCGCTGAAGTTGTGCACCGACAGCGCCGACTGGGCCGTCATCTCGCCCAGGTTCTGGAAGGCGATGGACATGCCGGCCGCGTTGTTGTTGTCGATGTGGCCGCGCAGGATTTCCAGCTCTTTTACAATGGGGCGCAGCACGGGCTGGTCGATGGAGCGCAGGTGCTGAATCCAGTTGTCAATCTGGGCATAGCCCGCGGTGGGGTCGGTCTGAAAACCTTGGCCGGTGGCCGCGAACAGGGTTTGGATGCTGGATTCTACTTCGGAAATAAAGCTCATGAGGAGGAATGAAGGGAAAAGGGAAATTGGGCTGGTCGGCACGCGGCGGCCGCCCAACCAGGGCTTGCGCCCACGAAGGTACGCAGCCGGGCAAGCAAAAAACCAATGCTTTGGCACTGGAGCCAGCTGCCGGCGCTTATTGCAGCACGTAAGCCGCTACCCTGCCAGAGTGGTGCTGGCGGCCAGCAGGGCCTCGCCCAGGCGGCGCAGCTTGCTGCGTGTTTCCTCGTCCACGTTGGTATCGTCGGCGGCTTTGGTAGTGAGGTGGCCCAGCGTGTGGAGCGAGTGGCTGATGTTGGCCACGTCACCGTGCCGGATGTAGGCTTTGAGGTTGGTCATTTCAACCAGCATGGCGCCCTGCGCGCCGCTGCCGTGGCCATCGAGTATGTGCATCCAGCTATCCAGCTCGCTGGCGGCTGGTGGTGCCGTCAAATCACCTTTCACAGCTTGAATGGCCGCATCGAGCGCCGGACCCGAGGAGGCAGGATTAAATCTGGACATAGCAAAAGAGTTGTGTGGAAGAACCTTAGGCTGTACTGGCCTCGGGCCGGAAAGGTTGGGCCGCGGGGCAGCTACAAAAACGGCCCCGGCAGGTGCCGGGGCCGTTTCATCTTGTGCGAAATAGAGGTGCTTTCAGCTCAATTTGGGCGCCTAGCTTTTCTGGCTGGTTTTCTTGCTGGCGGCCGCCTTTTTCACGGGGGCTTTGGTTGCTTTCTTGGCTGTCATCGGGAAGCCACGTTCCTTCATCAGCGCGTCGATTTTTGGGTCGCGGCCGCGGAATTTGCGGTAGGCTTCAGCGGGGTCCACGGTGTTGCCCACGGAGAAGACGTACTTGGTCAGGCGCTGGCCCACGGCTTTGTCGTAAGGGCCGCCGGCTTCGGTGAAGGCGCTGAAGGCATCGGCTGCCAGCACCACCGACCACAGGTAGCTATAGTAGCCGGCCGAGTACGAATCCGAAGAGAAGACGTGGGAGAACTGCGGCGTGCGGTGGCGCATCACAATCTCGCGGGGCATGCCCATCTGCGCCAGAGTTTCGCGCTCAAACTTATCGGGGTCAATCTTCTGTTCGCCGGCTAGGTGCATCTTCATGTCGATGAGGGCGCTGGCCAGAAACTCGGTGGTTTCGAAGCCCTGGTTGAAGGTCGAAGCCTTCTCAATGCGGTCGACCAGGGCCTGGGGAATGGGCTTGCCGGTCTGGTAGTGCAGAGCGAAGCGGTTGAGCACCTGCGGCGTGGGCAGCCAGTTTTCGAGCAGCTGCGACGGGAATTCAACGTAGTCGCGCACCACGCTCGTGCCCGATAGCGTCGGGTACGTCACCTTAGAAGACAGGCCGTGCAGCGCGTGGCCAAACTCGTGGAACAGCGTGGTGGCGTCGGTCCAGGAAATGAGTACGGGCTGGCCTTCCTTGCCCTTCACAAAGTTGGAGTTGTTGGACACGATGGTGGCTATTTCCTTGCCGTCCATGCGCTGCTGCTTGCGGTAGGCGTTCATCCAGGCGCCGGAGCGCTTGCCGGGCCGGGCATAGGGGTCGAAGTACCACAGGCCCACGTGCTTGCCAGTGGTCTTGTCCTTCACTTCCCACACCTTCACGTCGGGGTGGTACACGGGCACGTCGGTCACGGGCGTGAAGTTGAAATTGAACAGCTCGCCGGCCACCCAGAACATGCCTTCGCGCATCTTGTCGAGTTGCAGGTACTGCTTCACCTCGTTCTGGTCGAGGTCGTAGCGGGCCTTGCGCACCTTTTCGGCGTAGTAGCGGTAGTCCCACGGCTCAATTTTGAAATCGGCCGGGGCGCCTTCTTTCTTGGCCAGGGCCTCCATGTCGGCCACTTCCTGCTTTACGCGGGCCACGGCGGGCGTCCACACTTCTTCCATCAGGGCCATGGCCGCTTCGGGCGTTTTGGCCATGGTGTTGTCGAGGCGCCAGTGGGCGTGGGTTTTGTAGCCCAGCAGCTTGGCCCGCTCGGCGCGCAGCTGCAGAATCTGGGTGATAATGGCGTTGTTGTCGTGCACGCCGCCGTTGTCGCCGCGGTTGTAGAACATGCGCCAAGCCTTCTCGCGCAACTTGCGCTGGTCCGAATAAGTCAGAAACGGCTCAATCGACGAGCGGGTGTTGGTGATGGCGCCGGCGGCTGTGAGCTTGCGGGCCGTGGCGGCGTTGGCCGCGTCGTCGCGCAGGGAGGTGGGCAGGCCGCTCATCTCGGCCGGGCTTTTCAGCACCAGCACCGAGTCGGTTTCGTCGGCCAGCACGTTCTGGCTGAAGCGGGTGAAGAGGCCGGCCAGCTGCTGGTTGATGGCCGAGAGGCGGGTTTTGGCCGTGGCGTCGAGCTTGGCCCCGGCCCGCACGAAGTTGTTGTAGTACACCCAGGTAAGGCGCTGCTGCTCGGGCGTGAGCTTCTTTTTGGCCGGCGAGTTGTACACGGCCTCCACGCGCCGGAACAGCGGCTCGTTCTGATTAATCTTGTCGGCGAAAGCGGCCATGCGGGGCGACATTTCGCGCTCAATGGCCTGCACGTCGGGGCTGCTCAGTGTGCCCGACCAGATGCCGTACACGGTGCGCACCTCGTCGAGGCGCTCGCCGGCCCGCTCGAGGGCAGCAATGGTGTTGTCGAACGTCGGCGCCCCTTTGTTGCCGGCGATGACGTCGATTTCGCGGAGGTTTTCGGCCATCGCCGCTTCCAGCGCCGGCTTAAACTGCTCCACTTTCACCTTATCAAAAGCCGGCACGCCGCCGTAGGGCCCGCTCCAGGGCGCCAGCAGCGGGTTGGTGGCCGCCGAAGCCGCAGTGGCCGCGGCGCCCGACGTGGTTTGGGCATGGCTGGAAGTTGGCATCAGGCAGGCAGCTAGGCTGAGGGTGAGAAATGCATTGGCCAAAAGAACTTTACAAAGGGACGTACTCGGTGGGGTCATGCGCACGGGCTGAGCGTTGGGATGGGAGTTGATACAAGATATCAGGCAAAGAACCAGATAAAGTTCCTGTTGCTGGTAGAGGGTGATTTCGTTGGTGCGTCTGTGATAGATGCAACGTCATGCCGAGCATAGCATCTTGCTCGTTCACGCCTCTTGTCATGCAGAGCGCAGCGAAGCATCTTCTCACGGCTCAACGACTTGCTCAGGCGTGATAAGATGCTTCCTTCGTCAGCATGACAGTCGATTGGTTTAGTCTTGAGGTAAAGATGCTTCGCTGCGCTCTGCAGGACCGTTCCTTTTCGACTGCCCTTACTGCCCTGTTGCTCAACTAGCTTACCCTTCCCTCACGTTGAGCTAAATACTAAGCCTGCCCTTCCTTCTCCTCGCTGGGCTGCAATTCCAGCACATCGGGGTGGTTGTAATTGAGGATGATAACTGAAAACGGGTGCGGTTCGCCTTCGCGCTTTTCGATGCGGATGGCGCCGGCATCGCGCAATTTGTTGAGCAAGTCCCGGCGCTCAAAATCGGTCAACTCCGTCAGCTCGTCGGTGAGCACGCGCATGAACGGGCCCAACCACAGGTCGCGCACCCGGCGCTGCTGCTTGGCCTCGAGCTTCTGAAATTCGCTGATGATGCAGCCCAGCGTGCGGCGCTCATCCTCCGTGTCGAGGCGGCGGTAGGTTGCAAAGTCGGCTACTTCCTCAGTAACCCGGAGGCCTGGGGGCCGCGCCGTTGTTGGCATTGGGGCTCTGGGGGCTGCGCCCGGGGCTTGCGGGCTCGGCAGGCCTTGCTCACGCAGGCGGCGGCCTTCTTCGATGATGCGCTGGCGCTCGGCCCGGCGCTTTTCCAGCTGCTGCACCCGCTCGTGGGAAAGCAGGTCCCGGGCGTCGAGGAAATGGTCGGCCCCAATGTTCTGCAACAAATCGCCGGATACGGCCTCGCGGAAGCCGGCCACCAGCACCTGCCGGGCCTGGCGACGCAGGTGCTGCAGCACGGGAATGTAGTCCCGGTCGCCGGCCACGAGCACAAACGTGCCAATGTCGGGGCGGGTGTACATCACCTCCATCGCATCGATGCAGAGTTGCATGTCGGCGGCGTTTTTGTGGTCGGTGCCCAGCACGTTGCGCGTGCTCACGCCCATGAGGTACAGGGCGCCCTGCGGCGCGGTGGCCAGCCGCTCAAAATCGGCGTACGCGTAGCTAATCAACGAATCCAGCCCCTTTTTGCTCAATTCCTCGCGCAGCGAACGGATGATATCCAGCACGTAGTCGTTGAGGTCGGGCGGGTCGTGAAAGTGATTTTTGAGGAAGTAATAAACGTTTTCAAAGTCAATAAAAACGGCAGCGTACGGCGAGGAAAGCGACTTGGGTGGCATAAGGTGAATTCAGTATAGAGTAAGAAGTTGATTGCTGTCCGAAGTGTTCCCAACGAAGTTCGGCATACTCAGGGCTATCCGGTGTCTACGTACCCCGAGCGGTAACTTGCCGCCTCCGGAACGGTAGCTCCTGTCGTTACTGAAGCATTGCTTCTGTTTCGTTCGCGCTTTTTTCGGTGGTATTGAGCTGGCTTTCCACCGGCGCGCACCTCCTATGCTGAGCTGAAGTCGGCAGAAAGCAGCCACTTCTTTTTAAACTCCCGACCTAATGAATCTGATGCAGCCCTTTGAAAGCGAGCGGCTCCACTTTCGCCCCATGCTCGACGCCGATGCCCCCGGCATGTTTGCGCTCGACTCGGACCCGACCGTGCACCGCTACTTGGGCGGGATTGGCGGGCAGCTCTTGACCGAACCGGCGCAGAGCATTCAAACCATTGCCTTTATTCAGGAGCAGTACTGCACCAACGGCATTGGCCGCTGGGCCGTGCTGCTGCGCGCCACCAACGAGTTTATGGGTTGGGCCGGGCTGAAGCTGGTGGCTGGCCCTATCAACCAACAGCGCGATTTCTACGACCTGGGCTACCGCTTTCTGCCGCGCTACTGGGGCCAGGGTTACGGCTACGAAGCCGCCCAGGCCTGGCTCAACTACGGGTTCGGCGCCCTGGCCCTGGGCCGAATCTGTGCGTACGCCGATGCCGAAAATGCCGGTTCGCGCCGCATTCTGGAGAAGATTGGACTGCAGCAAGGCAATGCCTTTGATGAGAATGGCACCCACTGCGTGTGGTACGAAGCCCTGAACCCGCAGCAGCGCTAACTTTTGCGCTGCCAGGCTTTAGGCCTTTCTGTTCGGGCTCCGGTTTGGCTCAACGTTTCGGTGGTCGCGGCGGGCGGCTGCTTGGGCGGTGATACCACGGAAGGCAGCTGCTGGTGCAAGGCCTGGTGCCACCGGCGCCGCTGCGGGGCGAAAATCGGCGAGAACAGCACGTGGATGCCCGTAACCCAGCCCACGGAGCTGGCCAGGCCGGCTACCACATCGGAGGGGTAATGCACGCCCAGGTACATGCGCGCCCAGCCCACGCTGAGCGCAAACAGTGGCCCCACCGTCCAGCCCAGCCAGTGGGCCCGGTACTGCCACAGCAAGAAGCTGATGGCCGCGGCCAGGGCGGCCGTGTCCATGGCGTGCCCGCTGGGAAAGCTGTAGTGCTGCGCCGGCTTGATGCTCAGCCACAGCTCGGGCCGGGGGCGTGCAAACAAGGCTTTCAGCACCTGCGTGAGCCCCATGGCCCCGCCCACCGACAGGGCAAAAACCAAGGCTTCGCGGTAGTGGCGCCGCCACAGCAGCCCAATCGCAATCAAGCAGCCCACCGCCACCATGGGCCCGGTATCGCCGATGTCGGTGAGGGTGGTGGCCAAGTTGTCCAGCACCGGGGAGGAATGCCGGTGCAGGAGTTTCAGAATGGTGCGGTCGCCCACAAAGCCGCCGGTTTGCCAGATGCTCTTAGCCACGATGGCAAACACTGCCCACGGCAGCACCAGGGCCAGTAGCAGCACGCTATGCACCCGCAGCACAGCGCGCACCCGCATCCAATAGGCAGCATCAGGCATAGCAAAACCAGGGCGTAGGCAAACGGCTAGCCGCCCCGTTCTTTCCTACGCGCAGGGCCGCGGGGCGTTTTGGTTTCTGCGGTGTGTGCGGCTACTTGCCATACTCCAGCACCCGAAACGTGCCGGGCACAATGCTTGGCCGGGGGCGCGGATTCTCGGTGGTGGGCGCCGGCGCGGGGCCGTAGTCGGCGGTGCAGGTGAAGAGGTGGTGGGTTTTGGGGTCCATGGCCATGGTGCGGGCCCCGCGGGCGGTGGGCACGCTGGCCACCACGGTGTACTTGTCGGGCGTGTCTTCGTGAATGACCGTAAAGGTGCCCGAGCCGTTGGAGGTTATGATGTTGTGGGTGGTGGGGTCGAAAACGGCGCCGTCGGTGCCTTTGCCAATGGGCAGCACGGCCACCTGCCGGCCGGTTTTGCTGTCGGTTACCACCAGCTTTTCATTGGCGCAAGCACTGAACAGGCGGTTGGTTTTGGGGTCGTAGGCCAGGCCGGTGGGTTCCTGGCCGGGCGCCAGGGAGTGGCGCTTGCGCACAGCCAGGGTTTTGGCGTTTAATTCGATGACTTCACTCTTGTCTTCGATGTTGGCAAAAATGGTCCCTTTGCCGTCGGTGGCGCCTTCTTCCACGTCGCCGCCCAGCTCAGCGGTGCCCACCACGGCGCCGGTTTTGGCATCGAGCACGGTGCTTTTGCCGCCGTCGTTACTAAATAGAAACACCCGATTGGAGAAGGTGTCGTACAACAACGCATCGGGCCGGGGGCCGGTGGGAATGGGCGCCCCAATGGGCTTCAGGGTTTTGAGGTCGAACACTACGCAGGTGTTGTTGCGGCCGCAGGTGATGTAGCCGCGATTAGCCGCCGGCACCACCTCAATGCCGTGCACGCCGGGCGTGTTCGGAATGGTGCCCATCACCTTGCGCGTTTTCAAATCCACCACTTCCACCTGCGTGCCGTGCGATACATACAGCCGCTCGCCGGCCGGGTCAACCTTGAGATAGTCCCATCCCCCTGCGCCGCCGATGGCGATGGTATTGAGTAGCCGATACGGGGCGGGCGCGGTCGCTGATTGAGCCAGGACAACATTGCCGAAGCAGCTCAGGGCCAAGGGCGCGGCGAGCAGAAGGTTTTTCATGGGGACAGCTGAGGGGGACATATATATAGAGCCAAGTACGGTCTTAATTCTGAAGCTTAGCTGAAGCGGGGCATGGGCCAATTGACGGGCAAAATTTTCAGGCAGGAGTCAGTTCGAAGCAATACGTACTGCCGAATACAAGGCTGCATCTGACGCGGCGCCTTGCCTCTGTACTCGTGTAGGGGCGGGGCTCGTCCCCGCCCGGTCGCCCGCGCCGCAACAGCGATTCCGGACAACGACCGGGCGGGGACGAGCCCCGCCCCTACCTCCAAACCCAACCACTCTACCCTTTTCCGACTGCCCCTTACTTTGCGGCATGACTCACGCCTCCTTTTCGCGCTTGCTTTGGGCGCTGCTCCCGCTGCTGGGGCTCGGCTCCTGCCATTCGGGCACGAACTCAGCTACTGAAAAACAGGTGCCCGCGGCCGGCACACCCGATGCCTCGGCCTACACCATAAAGCATCCCGATTGGGCTAAATCGGCCAGCATTTACCAGGTCAATGTGCGTCAATACACGCCGGAAGGCACCTTTCGGGCATTTGAGGCGCACCTGCCGCGCCTCCAGAAAATGGGCGTGGGCATTCTCTGGCTGATGCCCATCCACCCCATCGGGGTGAGCCACCGCAAGGGCACGCTGGGCAGTGCCTACTCCGTGCGCGACTACCGCGCCGTGAACCCCGACCTAGGCACGCTGGCCGACCTGCAGCACCTCGTGAACGAAGCGCACAAACGGGGCCTGCACGTCATCCTCGACTGGGTGGCCAACCACACCAGCTGGGACAACGCCCTCACCACCGAGCACCCCGACTGGTACACGCGCGACAGCCTGGGCCATTTCCGCCCGCCCGTGGCCGACTGGCAGGACGTCATCGACCTCGACTACAGCAAGCCCGCTCTACGCCGGTACATGACTGAGAGCATGGCCTATTGGGTCAAAACCGCCGGCATTGATGGCTTCCGGGCCGACGTGGCCGGGTTGGTGCCCACCGATTTCTGGAACGACACCCGGCAGGAGCTGGAGAAAACCAAACCGGTGTTTATGCTGGCCGAATGGGACGAGCTGTTTCCGCCCACCTTCCTCAAGCGCAGCGAGTTTGAGCCCAACACCCGCCTGCTGGAAAAAGCGTTTGATGCCACCTACGCCCTGCGCCTGCACGGCTTGCTCGATAGCCTTGGCCGCGGGCAGAAACCCACTTCGGAGCTGGCCCATTACCTCGCCGCTGAGCGCAAACGCTACCCCGCCGGCGTGAACCTGATGACCTTTACCAGCACCCACGACATCAACGCCTGGGACGGCAGCGAGTACGAGCGACTGGGCGCCAACGCCCTGCCCGAAGCCGTGCTCACCGCCCTCATGCCCGGCATCCCGATGGTGTACAGCGGCCAGGAAGCGGCCCTGAAAAAGCGCCTCCGCTTCTTCGACAAAGACACCATTCCGTGGAACGGCTTCCCGCTGCAAGGCTTCTACACCACGCTGCTGCAGCTCAAGATGCAGAGCCCGGCCCTGCGCAACTACGATGCCACGGGCCGGTTCCGGCTGCTGCCCGCACCGGCCGAATGCATTGCGTTCCTGCGCTCCAACGCCGATTCGACGGCGCGCGTGGTGGTGGCCATCAACCTGGGGGCGAAGCCGCAGCAGGTGGCACTACCTGCACCCGCCGCGGCTTACGCCGATGCCTTTGCCCCGGCCAAAGCTGCCCAGGTACCGGCTGCGCCGCTGACGGTACCAGCCCACGGCTACCGGGTGCTGGTGAGCAAATAGGCGCTTCTGGGCCACGCGACGCTAGCTCAACTCAGCTCAATTTTGTCACTTCCAGCAACACTCTCATTGGCTCAGCTTTTCGGTTGACCTGTGGAGCCCTGACTCTTACCCATAACCCTACCTCCCATATGCTCTCGCTTTTAGGCCTGCACCACGTGGCGCTCATCTGCTCCGATTATGCTGTTTCCAAACAGTTTTATACCCAGGTGCTGGGCCTGCAGGTGCTGCGCGAAACCTACCGGGCCGAGCGGGACTCGCACAAGCTGGACCTGGCCGTGAACGGCCAGTACGTGCTGGAGCTGTTTTCCTTTTCCAACCCGCCGCCCCGCGCCAGCTGGCCCGAGGCAGCGGGCCTGCGCCACCTCGCTTTTGCGGTGGCCGACCTGCCGGCTGCCATCCGCTGGCTCGAAACAAATGGGGTGCCGTGTGAGCCCATCCGTACCGATGAGCTGACGGGCCGACAGTTCACATTCTTCGCCGACCCCGACGGCCTGCCACTGGAATTTTACGCGGTTTAAGGAATAATAAGGCGGGAAATAAGCGAGTTATTGTGCCATCACCCGTTTTGCAGTGCCGATGCCGATGTGGCCTCGTGCAAAACACAATGCACTAGGAGTGAGAATAGCAGCGGCGGCCTGAAAACCTAAGCGAAACGGTAGCGGCGCCGGCCCCGACTTCGGCCACTTGCCGGGCATTGGCAAGTCCGCGCCAACCACTATATTTAATTCGACTATCTAACCACTCATGAAAAAGCTCTTCTGCAGCGCTCTGGCCCTGCTCCCCTTTTTGGCGCAGGCCCAAACCGAAAACTTTGTGGTAAAAGGCACCGTGGCCAACAAGGCCGCGGTGGGCAAAGCCTACCTGGGCTACCCCGTAAACAAAGTCTGGTCGGTGGACTCGGCGGTGGTGAAAAACGGCCGCTTCGAGTTCAAGGGCTCCGTGCCCGAGCCGGTGCGGGCCAGCCTCACCTTCAGTCACAACGGCACCTCGATGCGGAAGTCGAAGGACACGAACCGGAAATTCTTCTACCTGGAAAAGGGAACCATAGCCGTGACCACGCCGGATTCAGCCACAAAAATCATTGTGCGCGGCACCCCGCTCAACGACGAAAACGCCAAGCTGGAAGCCGCGCTGAAGCCCATAAACGACCGGTACGAAGCGTTGATAAAGGAGTACCGCGCCCAGCCCGAAGCCACCCGCAAAGACGCGGCCTACGTGGCCCAGCTCGAAGCCAAGATGGAGCCCATCGAAGCGGAGCAGAAAAAGGCGCGGGCCGACTACGTGAAGGCACATCCCGACGCGCGTTTCAGCTTATTTGTCTTGCAGGATTTCGGGGGCTCCGTGCCCGAAGTGGGCCCCTATGCCGCGCTCTACCAGGGCCTGAGCGCCACCGTGCGGAACACGCCGCGGGGCCAGCGCGTCGACGAGCAGATTCAGCACCTGCAGAAGGTGGCGGTGGGCGCCGTGGCCCCCGATTTCACCCAAAATACCCCCGACAACGTGCCGGTGAAGCTCTCGAGCCTGCGCGGCAAGTACGTGCTCATCGATTTCTGGGCGAGCTGGTGCGGCCCCTGCCGCCAGGAAAACCCCAACGTGGTGAAAGCCTACAACACCTACAAGGACAAGGGCTTTACGGTGCTGGGCGTGTCGCTGGACCGCGAAGGCGCCCACGACGCTTGGGTGAAGGCCATCCAAAAGGACGGCCTGACGTGGACGCACGTGTCGGACCTGAAGTATTGGAACAACGCCGTTGCTCAGGAATACAGCGTGCAGTCCATTCCGCAGAACTTTCTGCTCGACCCCAACGGCAAAATTGTGGCCACCAACCTCCGGGGCGAGGAGCTGCACGCCACCCTGGGCCGCCTGCTAAACAAGGCCAACTAGCACCGCGCCGTGCTTTTCAGCGCCGCAAATCGGAGCCGCTTCCTTGGGGAAGGGCGTCGGTTTGCGGCGTTGCTGCGTTTTTAATGGCGCGGCGCAGAAAGCGTAAGTCCGCTCTCGCCGAAGCCCTCAACAGAAGCTTTGCATGCACAACGCATTTTACCAACAATACCACCTGGTGCAGGGGGCCCGCGCAGCCCTGCTGGACTACTGCGCCAAGCTCAGGCCGGAGCATTTGGTGGCGCCGGTGGCGGCCTTCAATCAGAGTTCAGTGCGCGACTTGCTGGTACACGTGGCCGGGGCATACCATGTGTGGCTGGGCCAGGTGAGCATGCAGCGCCCGGCCCGGCGCCTGCTCCCCTCCGAAGTGCCCGATGTGGCCGCCCTGCGCCGGCTGTATGGGGAAGTAGACGCGCTGGTGGCCGATTTTGTGCAGCACTTTGCCGGCCGCTGGCTCGAGACCGCAGAGTTTTCATTTCCGGGGCGCCCGGCGCCACTGCAGCTTTCGCCCATGGAGCTGTTCACGCACGTCATCACCCACGAGTTTCACCACAAAGGCCAGGTACTCAGCATGGGCCGCCAGCTGGGTTACGCGCCAGTTGACACCGACGTTATCCGGTTTTAAGCAGTGGCGCGAACGTCGCGCGTTCGCACCTAGGCCAGTATACGCTCGGGCTCGCCCGGTCCGCACTGCGCCTTCCGCCTAACCTTACGACCGGTTTTCCGGTTAGTGCAGCTCATTCTTCCACTGATTTTTTGCTATGCAAACCCGTCAACTCGGCCGCTCCGGCCTCCAAATTTCGCCCCTGATGCTGGGTGGCAACGTCTTCGGCTGGACCATCGACGAGGCCACGTCCTTTGCCGTGCTCGACGCTTTTGTGGCGGCCGGCGGCAACGCCATTGATACCGCCGACGGCTACTCGGTGTGGGTGCCCGGCCACGTGGGCGGCGAATCCGAAACCATCATCGGCAAGTGGCTCAAGCAGCGCGGCCGCCGAGACGACGTCGTCATCGCCACGAAAGTGGGCTGGGAAGTCAACGCTGAAAACAAAGGCCTGGGCAAAAACTACATCCTGCGCGCCGTAGAAGGCTCGCTCAAGCGCCTCGGCACCGATTATATCGACCTGTACCAGTCGCACAAAGACGACCCCACCGTGCCCGTAGAGGAAACCCTGGAAGCCTACGCCCAACTCGTAAAAGAGGGCAAGGTGCGCGCCATCGGTGCCTCCAACTTCACCGCCGAACGCCTGCGCGAGTCCCTGGCGGCCAGCCAGCAGCACGGCTTCCCGCGCTACGAAACCCTGCAAAATCTCTACAACCTCTACGACCGGGCCGATTTCGAGAAAAACCTGGCGCCCCTGCTGCTGGAAGAAAACATCAGCGCCATCCCCTACTACGGGCTGGCCTCGGGCTTCCTCACCGGCAAGTACCGCACCGAAGCTGACTTGCAGAAAAGCCCCCGCGGCGGTGGCGTGGGCCAGAAATATCTCAACGAAAAAGGTCTGGGAATTCTCACTGCGCTCGATGCCGTGGCCGACCGCCAGCAGGCCACGCCCGCCCAGGTGGCCCTGGCCTGGCTGATGCAGGCCCCGAGCGTAGCCGCGCCCATTGCCAGCGCCACCAGCGTGGGCCAGGTCACGGAGCTGCTCGAAGCCACGGAGCTACGGCTCACGGATGAGGACTTGAAGACACTGGAGCAGGCGCAGCCAGCGACGGTTTAAGGGCTTTGGCAATGACGCTGACAAGTGCTGAATAAAGCAGAAAGTCATGCAGAGCGCAGCGTACCATCATTACCTCAGGAGTAAGTCAATTAATCGTTTGTCATGCTGACGCAGGAAGTATCTTATCAAGTTCGAACGAGTCGTCCGGATGTGATAAGATGCTTCCTGCGTCAGCATGACAGGCGATTGGATTAGTTACTTAGGCGAGATGCTTCGCTGCGCTCGGCATAACGGGCTTTTCGCAGCCCGTACTTCCTATTCCGTCACGTCAGCAAACTCATATGTCTTCACCACTTCCAGCGGCTTGCCGTCGGCTTCGGCGTAGGGGTACACGAAGTAGTTGAGCGGTGCGGCGGCTTGCCGGGGCGCGAGCACCACGTCGCGGCCGCGGGTAAACTCCACGCGGTTTTCGTCGTGGGCGCCGAAGAAGTAGTTGCGCTTGCTGGGGTCCTTGGCGGCTTCGGAGGCATCGACGGGCACCCAGCCGGTTTCCGGCGTGTAGAATTCAGCCCAGCAGTGGTAGCCTTTGATTTCGCCCTTGCCGCGCCCGGCCGGCAGCGGGAGCCCAATGCTGAAGCGCGCCGGAATGCCCACGGCCCGGCAGTAGCCGATGATGATGGCATGAAAATCAGTGCAGTTGCCGCGGCGGGCGTCGCAGGCGTAGTAAATGTCGCCGCGGCCCCAGCCCTGGCCGGTTTTGTCGTAGGTCACGGTGCTCACCACGTGCTCGTAGATGGCGCGGGCTTTCTCGAGGTCGGTTTTGGCGCCGGCTTTGGCCACCACTTCTTCCGCCTGCTGGTGGATGAGGGGGTCGAGGGGCACGAGGCGGTCGGGAGCCAGCCAGCGGGCCATGTCGGGGTCCGCCTTTTCTTTCTTGGCGGGCTTCGGGGCCGTTGGGCTGTTGGCCAGCAGGTTCAGGTGCTCGCGGCGGGTGATGGTGGCCGTGAGCTTGACCAGCACGGGTGCGGTGGGCGGTTTGGCCAGCCGCAGGTGCAGCATGGTGTTGCCGTAGGCTCCTTTTTCGATTTTGTAAGGAGAAGGCAAGTCTATTTTGAGGTTGCGCACATCCTGATTGGTATCCGAATGGGGCACAGGCAGCCAGAACTCGACGGTTTTGGTGCCGGCGGGGGCTACGGGCACGGTGGCCGTGGTGGTGAGCACAAACGTGCGGCTGCGCTTGGCCGGCGCGGCCGGATGGTGCTCGGAGGCGCTAAAACCGGGCAGCAACACGCACGCGCCCAGCAGCCCAGCCCAAACGGCCGAGCGGTTCAACAACGAAATATTCACAACAACAGGGCACTAAAACGCTGCTGGCGGGCGTCGGTCGAGCTGGGAGGCGCGCCCGAAGCGGCGCCCGCCAATGGCCGCTTCCGAGGAATGCGCCCATTGCCCACGCGCCCGAAAGCACGCGCCAGTCAGGGCCAACCAGACCCCAGCAGTACACAAAGTTACCTCCTGTGGCGCGGCTAGGGAGCGAGGAGGGCATTGGCTGTGCCTGCTTTGGCGAAGTTGAGCCGTCCGGCGTGCCTACTTTCGCCCCCTTCCCCCACTCCTGCCCATGAAAGCTGTTGGCCCTCCGGTGCTGGCCCTGGCCTCGTTTCCGCCGCCCCTGGCCCGCACGCCCTACTACTGCGAACGGCTGGAAACCCACGTGGTGAAATTTCCGCACGTGAATGTGCCGCACGCCCACGATTTTTACTTGCTGCTCTACATCACGGCCGGCACGGGCACGCATACCGTCGATTTGGTAACGTACAAGCTGCGGCCGGGCAGCCTTTTCTTTCTGGCGCCCGGGCAGGTGCACCACTGGCAGCTGGCCACCGACGTGCGCGGCTTTGTGGTGTTTTTCGACACCGATTTTTACCTGTTTCGCTATCCCGGCAACGGCCTCTACCGCTACCCGTTTTTCGACAGCGCCCACCCGCCGCTACTCCACCTGCCGCCTCAGAAAACCGAAATACGGCCCCTGTTTGAGCATTTGTTCCAGGAGTACCAGGAGCCGCACCCAAACCAGGCTGAGGTATTTCGCACGTACCTGCACCTGGGCCTCGAGCTGGCAGCCCGGCATTATCCAGCTCAACCTACGGCCGAAGTCAGCGCGGCCCCGCAGCAAATCCGCGCGTTTGGCGCCTTGCTCAACCAGCACTTCCGCACCAAGCACAGCGTGAGCGAATACGCCGACCTGCTGCATCTTACGGCCAATCACCTCAATGCGCTGTGCCGCCGGGTGCTCAACAAGACGGCCAGCGCCCTCATCCACGAGCGGGTGGTGGTGGAAGCCCAGCGCCTGCTCAGCCACTCGGCCCTGAGCGTGGCGCAGGTAGCCTACGAGCTGGGGTTTGAGGACGCCTCGTATTTCGTGCGCTACTTCCGCAAGTACACCGGCACCACGCCCGAGGCGTTTCGGCAGCGTTGATTTGTCCTGTAAGTACCTGAAATGGGGCTGCGGGTGCCGGTGAGCACCGCGGTAATTTTGTATTGCAAAACGGAATGCGCCGCCGGCGCGCCTTGCCAGCGTAGACGAGCACCGCCTTTGCCCGTATACCTTCCATTCAGCTCCACTTATTTCACAGGTTATGGCTACTCGCATCGATTCCAATGCCATGGCCTTGTTGGCGTTGCGCTGCCCCCGCTGCCACCAAGGAAAACTCTTCACCCATTCCGCCCTCAACCTGACCAAGTTTGCCGAGATGCCCGCTCAATGCCCCGTTTGTGGGCAGTCGTTTGAGCCTGAGCCGGGCTTCTATTTTGGCTCCATGTTTATCACCTACGGCTTCAACGTGGCGATGGTGCTGGGCCTGGGCGTGCTGATTTATTACGTTTTTGGCAACCCCGACACCTGGGTCTATGTCTCCGTAGTGACAGTAGCTGCCTTGGTGCTGGCCCCACTGGTGCTGCGCTACTCGCGGGCCATGATGCTCTACTGGTTTGGTGGAGTACACTACGACCCGAAATGGCAAAATCAGGGGCGTGTGATGCCATCGTGAACCTCACCCCCAACCCCTCTCCATAAGAGAGGGGAGCCTAACGCTAATCCAATGAAAAAGCCCCGGCTCAATATTGAGCTGGGGCTTTCTGTTTTGAGGAATTGAGCTAAAATCTTGTGCCGTGGCTCCCCTCTCTTTTGGAGAGGGGCCGGGGGTGAGGTTCCCCAGGTGAGGGCCCTCCTACTTCAGCACCATAGGCCGCCACACGTTGTTAAACGGGTTGGCGTCGGGCAGCAGCTTGGTGGCGTTGAGGCGCACGAGCGTGAGCGGCGTGGTGGAGTTGTAGCGAAACGTCCAGGTGCCACCGCGCTGCCAGATTTCAACGGGCAGCTTCACGCGGGACTTTTTGCCGTTGGTTTCCGTCACTTCGGCCGTGACGGGCATGGCGGCCTGGCCCTTGTTTTCGATGGTGATGAGGGCGCCCTGGGCGGGGTCCTGGTTAACATACGTGACGGTGGTCACGGCCTGGTCGAGCTGCCAGTTGTTGTACACCCACTCGCGCCAGAACCAGGTCAGGTCTTCGCCGCTGGTCTCGTTCATGGTACGGAAAAAGTCCTTGGGCTGGGGGTGTTTGAAGGCCCAGCGCTTGATGTAGCTCCGGAAAGCGTAGTCGAACCGCTCGGGGCCCAGAATTTCTTCGCGCAGCAGAAACAGGCCGTAGCCCATTTTGCTGTAGGCAGTAAAGCCCAGGTTGTACGACTGCGTCACGTCGGGCACGGTAAAAGGCGGGTCGGTGGTGGGAATAGAAATGCCCCGCACCAGGCCGGCCACCAGACGAGTAGTGTCGTTGAGCGACTTATACTCGCCGTTGTTGAAATTCTGGGTCGAAAGGATGTTGATGAACGTGTTGAAGCCCTCGTCCATCCACGGGTACTTGCGCTCGTTCGAGCCCACAATCATCGGAAACCAGTTGTGACCAAATTCGTGGTCCGTCACGCCCCAGAGGCCACCTTTGCGGGCCTTGGCGCCGCAAAACACGATGCCCGGGTACTCCATGCCGCCCACCACGCCGGCCACGTTGGTGGCCGCCGGGTAGCTGAACTCATACCACTGCTTGGAGTTGTATTCGATGCTTTTCTTCACGTACTCGGTCGAGCGGTTCCAGGCCGTATCCTGGGCCGACTCCGTGGGGTAGAGTGACATGGCCAGCGACTTGCGGCCGCTCGGCAGGTTCATCTTGGCAGCATCCCACACAAAGGCGGCCGACGCTGCCCAGGCCACGTCGCGGGCCCGCTGGCAGCGGAAGTGCCAAGTGAGGCGGCCGTTTTTGCCGGCGGGGCGCGAGTTGGCCTGGGTCACCTCATCTGCCGAGCGCACGATGACGGTTTTGTCGGAGCCGGCGGCCTGGGCCAGGCGTTTCTGCTGGGCGCCGGTGAGCACCTCGGTGGGGTTCACGAGCTCGCCCGAGCCGCCCACGATGAAGTTGGCGGGCACGTTAATAGTGTAGTCGAAGTTGCCGTACTCGAGGTAAAACTCAGCCGACATGTAGGGCAGCGTGTTCCAGCCTTCCACGTCGTCGTACACGGCCATGCGCGGGTACCACTGCGCCACCTCGAAGATTTCGCCGTTCTTGGTTTTGAGGCGGCCCAGGCGGTCGGAGCCGTATTCGGGCACGTTGAACCCGTAGTCGATGTGAATGCCGAGCTTGTCGCCTTTAGGCTTCATCTCCTCCGGCAGAATGATTTGCATGCGGGTATCCTGCACGCGGTAATTGGCCTTGCGCTTCTTGCCGTGGAAGTCAATGGTCACGGTTTGCAGGCTGTCGCCGCCCTGGAAACCGCGGGCCGAGTTGCCAAAGCGCCCGCCCGCTACCGGCGTGGCCGCCGCGCCGCGCGAGTCGGCGCGGTAGAGGTTTTGGTCGAGCTGCAGCCACACGAACGCCAGGCGGTCAGGGCTGTTGTTGGTGTAGGTGATGTCGACGGACGCCGTCACGCGGGCGGTTTTGTCGTCGAGGCGGGCGCTGATTTTATAGTCGGCGCCATTTTGCCAGTAGGCCGCGCCGGGCTGGCCGCCGGCCGTGCGCGTGGGCGTGGCCAGCTGCTCAATAAACATGGGGCTGAACAGCGCCTTGGCATCGTAGGCCGGGCCGGTGGCTGCCTGCTGCCCCGAGGCTACGCCCGCCGTGAGCAGCGCAGCACCCAGCACCAGGGTTGAAAAAATCGAATTTCGCATGTGGAAAAACTACGGGGAATGAAGAGTGACAAATCAGAAAATAGATATTTCTGAGCCAAAGGTAGCCCCCGGGCCGGCGCATGTTAAAACCCTTTTTCACAGCCGCTCACCCGGGCCCAAATCACTCCAAAGCAGGGCTTCCTGCACCCTCTGCTCAGGCCCCGGCGGCCGGCTCTTCCAGCCGCGCCCGCACCAGCGCCATCAGGCCGTTCAGGTCGGTGGCATCCATTTCTTCGGCCCGAATAAAAACCGACAATTCCCCGGCCACTCCCACGGCAAATGCGGCGGGCAGCGGCTGCGCGCGCCACTGCGGATAAGTGCGCATAAACTCATCGCGGTGCAGAAAATCTACCGCCACCGGCAACTCGCGCACAAACTGCTTCCACTCCGGCCGCATCTGCGTGGCGCCGTACGTGATGCCGCACAGCGAGCACGGGTACGTGGCCGGCGAGAGCACCTTATGAAACGCGTCCTTGAGGCTGGGCAGCAGGCCGCCGTCGGCGTTGTACACAAAAAGCAGGCGCTGGGGCATGGGGCAGTAGCAAATGGGCGGGCAAGGTAGCCCGGCCTACCGTTTCCTACGAGGCTACTGGGGTACTTTATTCGGGGCCAGTTGCCGCACCAGCCAGCCCACCACCACATCGTCCACCTGTTCGCGGCACTCGTCGAGGCCGTGGCGGCAGCCGGGGTACAGGTGCAGCTCTTTGGGCTCTTTGGCACGCTCGTAGATATTGCGGGAGCAGACATCGGGCAGGATTTCATCGGCCGAGCCGTGCACCAGCAGCAAGGGGCGCGGGCTCAGCCGCGGCACCAGGTCGGTGCCGTAGGTCTGGCTGCTCATGGCCACCACCGCCGTCACGGTCTGCGTAAGGGCGCCGGCTGCAATTACCACGGCCCCGCCAAAGGAATGCCCCACCAGGGCAATGGACTGATAGCCGCATTTCAGCGCCAGGTATTCCGTTCCAATCAGCGTGTCCATTACACAGTCTTCCAGCTGGTTGGGCCGGCGGTAGTCCAGCCGCAGCGAGGCAATTTCTTGGGCCGCCAACCGGGCCGCCAGGCGCGGGTACATGCCCCAGGCCGGCCCATCGAGCCCACCGCCCGCTCCGCCCACCCACACCACGGCGGGCGCTCCGTTGGGGGCCGCGTGCAGGCGCGCCTCGATGTGACCATCCGTCGTATTCAAACTCAATTCCTCCACCCCATCGAGGGTGCGGTGCGAGGTTACGGATTCGAGGGTTAGCTCAACTTCTTGTTCTTGCTCACGTGCCATGGCCGCTCCTCCCGAAGTAAGGGTACTCTGGCAGTACTGCGTCGTGGCAATTTGGTTATCGAAGAGGTTGCCCCGGTGCCGCCCCCAATCTCTGCCTTTGCAAGCCGTTTGGCCCAACGCAACAAGGCCTTAGGCAAATGACCGGAGCTTTGAATCAACCATTAATTAACAGATAGTGCCTTAGCCAGTTATGTCCCATGGTATGCAATTGTAATTTCGCCGCCTTCTAGCTGAGGTTGCCGATATTGAGCTGCTGACGAGCGGTTTTTAGAGAAGCCGTGGCGCTGGTTTAGCGGGCAGGGAAGCAGGGCTATAAGGACTTTGGGCTGGCTAATGAGGAAGTTATTATGGCGAGGCGCAGCCACCTAAGCCACTTTCGGGCCGATATTGCTGCTATTATGTCCGCCCCCGCCGCTCCCCTGCCTTACCTCGTTTTTGATTTCGATTCCACTTTCACGCAGGTCGAAGGCCTCGATGAACTGGCCGACATCGCCCTGCAGGGCCACCCCGACCAGGCCGCGGTAGTCGCTCAAATTCGGGCCCTAACCGACCAAGGCATGGCCGGCGAAATCGGCTTTCAGGAGTCGCTGGCCCGGCGGCTGGAGCTGCTGGGAGCCAGCCGCGAGCACCTGGCGCCGCTGGTGGCACGCCTGCACACCAAAGTGAGCGAGAGCATCCGGCGCAACGGCGCCTTCTTCCGGCAGTTCGCCGACCGCATCTACGTGGTGAGCAGTGGCTTTCGGGAATTTATTGAGCCAGTGGTGGCCGAGTTCGGCATCGCGCCCGACCACGTGCTGGCCAACACCTTCACCTTCGACGAGGCCGGCAACATCACCGGCTGCGACCCGGCCAACGTGCTCAGCCGCGACGGCGGCAAAATACGCCAGCTCGTGCTGCTCGACCTCGACGGGCCAGTGTACGTGCTCGGAGACGGCTATACTGACTACCAAATCCGCGAAGCCGGCCTGGCCCACCGCTTCTATGCATACACCGAAAACGTGGCCCGCCCCACCGTGGTGGCCCGCGCCGACGAGGTGCTGCCCACCTTCGACGAATTTCTATATCAGCTCAAGCTCCCGATGACCCTTTCGTACCCCAAAAACCGCATCAAGGTCCTGCTCCTCGAAAACCCCGACGCCCGCGCCAAAGAGCTGTTCACTGCCGAAGGCTACCAGGTGGAAAGCGTGCCCGGCGGCCTCGACGAGGACGAGCTGATTGAGCGCATCGAGGGCGTGAGCATCCTCGGCATCCGGAGCAAAACCCAGGTGACGGAGCGCGTGCTGGAAGCGGCCAACCGGCTGATTGCCATCGGGGCCTTCTGCATTGGCACCAACCAAATTGAGCTGGCTGAAGCCATGAAGCGCGGCGTGGCCGTGTTCAACGCGCCTTTTTCCAATACCCGCTCAGTCGTTGAGCTGGCCCTGGGCGAAATCATTGTGCTGGCCCGTCGCATTCCGGAGAAAAACCCCAAAATGCACGCCGGCGAGTGGGACAAGTCAGCCAAAGGCTCGTTCGAGATTCGGGGCAAGACCTTGGGCATCGTGGGCTACGGCAACATCGGCTCGCAGCTGTCGGTGGTGGCCGAGGCCGTGGGCATGAAGGTGGTGTACTTCGACATCGCCGAAAAGCTGCAGCTCGGCAACGCCGTGAAGTGCCGCACCCTGGAAGAGCTGCTCGCGCAGGCCGATGTGGTGACCCTGCACATCGATGGCCGCGCAGCCAACGAGAACTTCATCGGCGCCGCCGAATTTGCTTTGATGAAGCCCGGCGCGCTGTTTCTCAACAACGCCCGCGGCCACGTGGTAGACGTGCCGGCCCTGGCTGCCGCCCTGCGCTCGGGCCACCTCGGCGGTGCGGCCGTGGATGTGTTTCCCTACGAGCCCAAAACCAACCACGAAATCTTCGAAAGCGAGCTGCGCGGCTTGCCCAACGTGCTGCTCACGCCGCACATCGGCGGCAGCACGGCCGAGGCTCAGCGCAACATCGCCGAGTTTGTGCCCGAGCGCATCATGGCCTACATCAACACCGGCAACACCCAACAGTCGGTGAACTTCCCCAACATCCAATTGCCGGTGCAGCAGGCCCACCGCCTCATCCACATCCACGCCAACGTGCCCGGCGTGCTGGCCAAAATCAACAACGTGCTGGCCGCGCACCACGTCAACATCCTGGGCCAGTACCTGAAAACCAACGAGCTAATCGGCTACGTCATCACCGACATCAACCGCGAGTACGACCAGGAGGTCATCAAGGCCCTGCGCGAGGTGGAGCACACCATCAAGTTCCGGGTACTGTACTAAAGCACCGCCTGCCTCACTAGCTCAACCAGTCACTAGCCCTCCGCTTCCGGCTGCGTGGAGGCCGGTGCTTTCTGAATGATGTAAATGTTCATCTCCTTTCGGGTCGCAAAGCCCAGGGAATGGTAGAGCTTTATCGCGCCCGTGTTGTCGGCTCTCACGTGCAGAAAGGGAATACCCGCCGCTGCTCTGATGCGCTGGGCCTGGTGCTGGAGCAGCTGCCGGGCGTAGCCACGGCCCAGATAGTCGGGATGCGTGCACACGGCACTGATTTCGGCGTACGGCTCCGGGTGCAGCCGCTGCCCAGCCATGGACACCAGCTCATTCCCGTCGAAAATACCCGCGTAGTGCCCAAATGCAATGGTGTTGCTGGCAAACGGGCCGGGGTTGGTACTCTTGGTGAGCGCCAGCATGGCGGGCACGTGCTCCGGCCCCAGCGGGACTAGCTGTTGTTCCCCCACGGCATCTCCAGTTGCAGCCTCCTGAACCATTTGCAACGCGTGCATCTGCTGCACCACCTGCCACTCGCCCGGAACTACCAGCGCCGCCGGGCTCACCACCCCTAAAATGCGCTTCGCGGGCACGAGGTCGTGCAGCAGCTCAAGGGCCTGCGACAAAGGTGTCTCAAACCCAACAAAGGGCGAAACGTCGCTGGCAAAATACTTTACCCCGTCTACGCCTTCGCACAGTTCTTTATTGCACGAAATCAGGGCACTCCAGACGGGGTTATCAAGCATATGGGCCATGAGTTGCGGTTTTTGGCGCTAGTTTCAGGAAGGCAGGTTTTCCAGGTCGCGCAGGTCTTGCGGGCGACCAGAGGCTTGTTTGGCGGCGCGCAACGCCGCGAGGCCAATGTACCGTACGGGCACGTCGTCGAACACCAGCTCCAAACCAGTAGAAAACGCTTCATCAAACCCTACGCCCTGCAATTCGGTCAGCAAATCAATCCACACACCTTTGGTGCTGAAGGATATGAAGTTGGGAACGGTGACGAAATCAGCTTCTTCGAACTCTCCCTGGGTATAGCCGAATTGGCTGAGGGCCTTCACCACGCGCCGGGCATTTGCCGCACTGGGCCGCACCAGCAGGTCCAGGTCACCGGTGGTGCGCGGGAAGCCGTGCGCAATAACTGCGTAGCCGCCTACCACCACGTACTCAACGCCCTCGGCGTGGAAGTGGCGCAGCAGATTTAAGTATTCTTCCTCCATCGGTCATCAGGGGCGGGTTGGCCAGGTTGGCGGCATAAATCAGGCGTGCCTGCTGGTTGAGGCGCACGGCCAGTGCTAGACGCTCGTGCGGCGTCAGGCTCCAGTAGTAGCGGCGCTGCTGCTCGTCAATCTGGGCTTTGTCGCGGGACTTAAAAACGGGGCTCATGCTCGAAGGTACGTTTTTCGCTCGCTGAAAGTGCCCTATCCATACCCGCCTACAGCCGGTCGCGCATTTCGCGCAGCAGGCGCTCCATTTCGTTGCGCACGGGCGCGTCATCGCCGGGGAAGCCGTTGTTGAAGAAGCTCACGGCCAGCAGGCGGCCGCTCTTGGTGCGCACGTAGCCGCAGATGTTCACGTTGTTGGTCAAGGTGCCAGTTTTGCCCCAAAACCAGGTGCCGTTGGCATCGTGGTAGCGCTTGCGCAACGTGCCCTGGTGCCCGCCCGCGGCCAGTAGGCTCAATAGGCGCGGCTCGGGCACCTCCTGGTGCAGCTTGAGCAGTAGTGCCGTGAATGTGCGGGGCGTGACGAGGTTGAGCCGCGACAGGCCCGAGCCGTCGACCCACACGGGCCGGTCGGGCAGGGTATTGAGCTCCTTCTTGAGGGCGTAGTGAATCACGCGGCTGGTGCTCAGCGAGTCGTGCCCGAGCGTGGTGCTGCACATGAGCAGCAGCTGCTCGGCCAGGAAGTTGTCGCTCACGCGCAGCATGCGTCGGTACAGCGAATCGACGGGCAGTCCGCGCAGCGTCTGCACCTTATCGGTAGGCCGGGGGTGCCATACCACGCCCACAATGGGACGGCGCAGGGTATCGCCCAGCAGGCGCAGCAAGAGCGTGCGGCTGGTGCTGAAAGGCACCTCGTCTATCCATTTCTTGGGCGATGCCAGGGTGTAAAAGCGGTTTTCGAGGGGCGAACGCCGCACGTGCGTATCGGGGTCGATGTCGGGCGACAGGAAGTTGGCCGGCGCGGGCTCGGTAAGCGGCGCAAACGAGCGGGGTAGCACGCGCACCCGCTGCGGCAGGGCCACGGCGTGGGCCAGCGAGGCCGTGCCGCCGGTGCGCGGACGGACCAGTGGAGCCGCCGCGTAGAAGCGGACGGTGTTGCCGTAGATGGGGAACGGGCCGCGCTCGGGCTGGAAATAATACGTGAAATCATCCCAGCTCCAGCTCGGGCCGTAGGCCGGCACGCAGGCAATGTCGGAGTAGGCCAGCAGCTTTTCGGGCCGGCTCTGCAGGAAGGTGTAAGCCCGGCGGCTGGGCACGTCGCCGTGCAGAAAAGTGGGGTCGCCGGTGCCCTGGAAAAACAGGGTGTCGCCGCGCGAGAAGTAGCGCAGGCTGGGCAGCGAGTCGGGCAGCAGGTGCAGCCCGGTATAAAAGCTGAACAGCTTCATCATGCTCGCCGGCGTGAAATACTTGGCGGCATTGTAGCTAAATAAGGTTTCGCCGGTGCCCGCATCGGCCACGCTGATGCCCACCTGGTGTTGGCGCAGCACGGCCGAGCTGTCTACCAGCAGCTGCAGCCAGGGCAGGTTGGCAGCCGGCAGCACCACGGCCACAGGCGTTTCCGAAGATTGGGCACAGGCCGGCAGCTGGGTAGCGCCCAGCAGCAGAAACAACAGAAAAGAAAGACGACGGAACAGCACAGCAAGCAACTTTAGCAACGGTAGCGGCACGTAAAGCCGCGGCTCTACAAAGCTAACGCGCCTCTGGCCTTGAAACTAGCCCTACCTTTGTCTCCCGAAATGCCAGACCGCTCCCCCACCCCCGCGCCCGGCCCCGCCAAGTACATTTTTGTAACCGGCGGCGTCACTTCTTCCCTTGGCAAGGGCATCATTTCGGCCTCCCTCGCCAAGCTTCTGCAGGCCCGCGGCTTCCGCGTCACCATCCAGAAGTTCGACCCCTACATCAACATCGACCCCGGCACGCTCAATCCCTACGAGCACGGCGAGTGCTATGTGACCGACGACGGCGCTGAAACCGACCTCGACCTGGGCCACTACGAGCGGTTCCTGAACGCGCCCACCTCGCAGGCCAACAACGTGACCACCGGCCGCATCTACGACACCGTGATTCGGCGCGAGCGCGAAGGCGCCTTCCTGGGCAAAACCGTGCAGGTAGTGCCCCACATCACCGACGAAATCAAGCGGCGCATGCTGCTGCTGGGCCAAAACGGGCAGTTCGACGTGGTCATTACCGAAATCGGCGGCTGCATCGGCGACATCGAGAGCCTGCCTTTTGTGGAAGCCGTGCGCCAGCTCCGCTGGGAGCTGGCCGACAGCGACTCGCTGGTGATTCACCTCACGCTGCTGCCGTATTTGAAGGCGGCCGGTGAGCTGAAAACCAAGCCCACGCAGCACTCGGTGCGCGACCTACGCGAGGCAGGTCTGCAGCCCGACATCCTGGTGTGCCGCTCCGAGCACCCGATTCCGGCCGAAATGCGCCGCAAAATCGCGCTGTTCTGCAACGTCAAAATCAACTCCGTTATCGAGTCGCTCGACGCCGACAGCATCTACTCGGTGCCGCTGCTCATGCGCAAGGAAGGCCTCGACGAGCGGGTGATTAAGCGCCTGAAGCTGACCGGTGGCGCCACAGTGCCCGACTTGGAAGCCTGGAAAGACTTTCTGGGCAAGCTGAAAAACCCCACCGAGGAAGTGACCATCGCGCTGGTGGGCAAATACGTGGAGCTGCCCGACGCCTACAAATCCATCAACGAATCGTTTGTGCACGCCGGCGCGCAAAACGAGTGCAAAGTCACGGTGCGCAGCATCCAGTCGGAGCACATCACGCCCGAAAACGTGGCCAGCCTGCTGCACGGCTGCGACGGTGTGCTGGTAGCGCCTGGCTTCGGCGAGCGCGGCTTTGAGGGCAAGATAGCCGCCGTGCGCTACGTCCGGGAAAACAACATTCCGTTCTTCGGCATCTGCCTGGGCATGCAGGTGGCCGTGGTAGAATACGCCCGCCACGTGCTGGGCCTGCAGGATGCGAACTCCACCGAGATGGACGCCCTCACGCCCAACCCCGTGGTGGCCATGATGGAAGAGCAGAAAAACGTGACCCTGAAAGGCGGCACCATGCGCCTGGGCGCCTACGCCTGCGACCTGCGCCGCGGCTCCCGCGCCGCCAAAGCCTACGGCCGCAACCACATCAGCGAGCGGCACCGCCACCGCTACGAGTTCAACAACCAGTTTTTGGCTCAATTTGAAGAAGCCGGCATGCAGATGACCGGTACCAACCCCGAAACCGGCCTGGTGGAGGTAATTGAGCTACCGAACCACCCTTGGTTTGTGGCCGGCCAGTTCCATCCCGAGCTGAAAAGCACCGTGGAGAATCCGCACCCGCTGTTTACGCGCTTTGTGCGGGCCGCCATCCAGCACCGCAAGGGGTAGACGCTGCCTCGTCTGTCAATGCGTTGCGCCCACCTGTCATTGCGAGTGGAGCGCAGCGAAACGCGGCAATCCGTCCTCTCACTGCGACCAGCCTAAAGACGTGACAAAGCTTAAAATATGGTGCGCACTTATTACGTCTACCTGCTCACCAATGCGAATCACTCAGTCTTATACATCGGCGTTACCAACGACTTAGCCCGGCGCGTAGCCGAGCATAAAGCTGGCGTACACGAGGGATTTACCAAGCAATACAACGTGCAAAAGCTGGTGTATTTCGAAACGTATCCAGATATCAATGCGGCAATTGCTCGCGAGAAACAGCTTAAAGCAGGTTCTCGCGCTAAAAAGCTGGCGCTGATTAACACGGAAAATCCGGCTTGGAAAGAACTAGCGGGATAAAAGGCGTTATCACTTTTCAGGGCTGGTCGCTTTCTAAGGACGGATTGCCACGGCCTGCGGCCTCGCAATGACAGGTGGCCCATCCAGTATAACAGACGAGGCCCTTCACTCCGTACCTTTGCCCCTTCGCAACTTAAAATAGTAATGGACAAAAATCAAGCAACCGGCCTTTTCCTTATTTCGGCCTTGCTCCTCGTGTACCTCTTCTTTTTCAGCCCGAAGAAGGATGACAAAAAAGCTACAGGTAAGACGCCGCCGGCTACTACTGCCGCCGCCCCCGCCGCTGCTCCTGCGGCAGTACCGGCCATCGCACCGGAAGCGGCCCTCGACACCACGGCTGGCACAGCCCAGGATGTAACCCTGACCAATGCCAACCTCACCGTCACCTTTTCGACCCGCGGCGGCCGCGTGACGGCCGTGCGCCTGAACAAGTACAAGACGTTCTTCGGCCAGCCGCTCGACTTGTTCGATGCCAAAAGCGCCCGCATGGACACGCGCTTCCGCACCGTGGACGGTAAAACTGTGAAGTTTTCGGACCTGGTGTTCCAGTCGGTGCCTTCGCAGGCTGCGGGTGCATCGGTGCTCACCTTCACGGCACCCGTGGCCGGGGGCAGCATCGTGCAGACCTATACCCTGCCCGCCAACAGCTTTGAGCTGGCCTACAACCTGCGCCTGAATGGCCTGGAGCAGGCGGTGGCCCAGGAGCCGCTCACCTTCACCTTTGTGGACCAGGTGCGCCAGACCGAGCAGGACCTGAAGCAGAACCGCAACCACACCACCATCAACCATTACCTGGCCGCCGGCGACCAGGGCGCCCTGGCCGAAGCCAGCGAAAAGCCCGAGGAAATTAAGGCCGCCGGCCCGGTAAAGTGGGCGGCCCACAAGCACGACTTCTTCGTGGCCGGCCTCATCGCCGACCAGCAGCCCTTCACGGGCGGCGCGTTCAATTCGGACGTGAACCTCGCCGACTCCACGAGCATCAAAACGCTGAGCACCACCCTCACCATCCCGGTGGCCGAGGTGGAGCAGGGCCGTGGCCAGTACCGCTTCTTCTTCGGCCCCAACTCTTTCAACCTGCTGAAGCAAGTAGCGCCGGAGTTCGACCGCAACGTGTACCTGGGCTGGGGCTTGTTCCGCTGGGTAAACCGCTTTGTGGTGCTGCCGGTGTTCCACTTCCTGGAGCAGTTCATTGGCTCCTACGGCCTGATTATCGCGCTGCTGGTGCTGCTGATTAAGCTCGTGACGTGGCCGCTCACCTACAAAACGTACGAGAGCCAAGCCCGCATGAAAGTGCTGAAGCCGGAAATCGATGAGCTGAAAGCCAAGTACGGCGACGACCAGACCAAGGTGCAGCAGGAGACGATGAAGCTCTACCAGACCTTCGGCGTATCGCCCCTGAGCGGCTGCGTGCCCACGCTGCTCACGCTGCCGATTCTGTTCGCCATGTTTCAGTTCTTCCCCAACGCCATTGAGCTGCGCCAGCAGAGCTTCCTGTGGGCCAAGGACTTGAGCAGCTACGACGTCTTTATCAAGCTGCCTTTCTACGTGAAATGGTACGGCGACCACGTTTCGATGTTCACGCTGCTGATGACGGCCTCCACCCTGCTCATGACCTGGCAGAGCAACCAGACCAACACGGCCATGCAGGGCCCGATGAAGACCTACAGTTACCTGATGCCCATCATCTTCCTGTTCGTATTGAACAGCTTTGCGGCCGGCCTCACCTGGTACTACTTTGTGTCGAACGTTATCACCTTCGGCCAGCAAGCCCTCACCAAAGCATTCGTGGACGACACCAAAATCCGCGCGCAGCTCGACGCCAACAAAATCAAAAACAAGGACAAGAAGCCCGGTGGCATCCAAGGGCGCATTGCCGAAGCCATGAAAGCCGCGCAGGAGCGCGAAGCCCAGGCCAAGAAGAAGTCCTAGTAAACAAGCAGGTTGTCATGCGCCGATTCAACATAGCATGACGACCTAACTTATTGCCCTTCAAACCGGCAGAACGAAAGCCCAGGCACGGTTTTCGTTCTGCCGGTTTTTTGTTTGCCTATATTCACGCAGGCACTCCAGTCTGTCATTGCTTAAATATTCGGCCATGCGCTACCTCTTTGCTCTTGTATTGCTTTTCGCATTCAGCTTCACCTTACCCGCCTGCGCCCAAAAAGCCACGCCTACTTCGCAGACCAAGCAGAAGGTAAAGGCCAAAAAAGTCAGTAAAAAAGGGGCTTTTACTGCTACCCAAGCCTCAACTGTTCAGGGGAAGCAGGATGCTGAACCCGTGCTCACCTTCGAGCGCACGCCGTGCTTCGGCACCTGCCCGGCCTACAAAATGCAAGTCTACGCCGATGGCCGCGTGGCCTACGAGGGCCGGCGGGCCGTACCCGTGATGGGCACCAAAGAGCTTAAAATGGCCCCGGCCGCGCTAGCCGACCTGCTGCGTATGGCCAAGGAAGCCCACTTTGAGCAGTTTCAGGAACGATACTCCAAGAATACCAGCGACCTGCCCAGCACGGTAATTGGCATACGCCAGCCCAACGGCCAGCTCAAGACCGTGGTGGTGGAAGAAGGCGCCCCCGAAAACGTGCAAAACCTGTTCAACCGCTTCGCCAATCAGTTCGACGCCTTGGCCGAGCTGCGGGCCGATAGATAGGGCCAGCTCAATTATTCAGCCTCCGCTAGCTTCTACTAACACTTTAGTGCGTCCCCGGCGAATTAGTGGCTTTGGGCTTGAAGACCAGCCGGAAGGCCTTGAGCGCGGCGGGATGATAGATGGTCGCGTGGGTTTCCTGCGGCATGGGCTCGTAGTGCCAGGCAATGCTGCGCTCAGGGGTGCTGCCCAGCGCCTTGGTGAGGCGCCCGACAGGCGGCGCAAGTCCCGCGTCGCTGCCGGTAGCCAGGTACAGGAACTTGGGCTGGCCGGCCTTGGGCTTGGCATTGAGCAAGGTGCTGGCCTGGTTGGCCAGCTGCTCGTTGTTCCACCACAGGCTGGGGTCGAAAGCCAGGTAAGAATCGAACAAATCGGGCTCCAGCAGCAGGGTTTCGACCACGAATAACCCGGCCAGTGACTCCCCCACGATGGCCGTTTCGGCCGTGGTGCGGTAGCGCTGCTTCACCGCCGGCATCAGTTCGGTGCGGATGAACTGGCGAAACGCGGCTGAGCCACCCACGTGCGGCGCTATCTTCTTGTCCTCAGCGTTGGTGGTGGGGCCGGTCAGGTCGCGCCGGCGCTGGGTGTTTTCAATGCCCACCAAGATAAAGGGGCGCATCGTGCCGTTGCCCACCAGCACTTGCACCAGCCCGGCCACGTGCAAAAAGTCTTCGGCCATGCCGCCGTCCGGCATGTACAGCACGGGCAGCTGCAAGGTGGTCGATTCGGCATAGCCGGCCGGCAGATACACATTGATTCGGCGGGTCTCGCTCAGCGCTTTGGATTGCAGCGTAAACGTTTGGCCCATCACCAGGGGCGCAGCCTCCGATGCTTGCCCAACAGACTGGCCATGGGCTGCGAAGAGCAAAAACAGGCCCGGCAAAAACATGAAAACAATCTTGTTGAGACGGGCCATAATTCTTTTTCAGTAAAGTGTAATTTCCTTTTTATCAGCTCAACCAGCCTAGTCTTTGTGCACCCGCTCGAGCAGCAGTTGGTTCATGGGGTTGGGCGTGAGGCCGTGTACGTTGTTTTGCGTGAGCCGCACCACCTCGTCGTAATACAGGCTGATAACCGGGCATTCCTCCACGATTATTCGGTCCATGGCCTGGTACATAGCCGTGCGTTTGGCCACGTCCTGGGTGCGGCGGGCTTCGTCGTAGAGCTTGTCGTAGGCCGCGTTTTTGAAGTGCGTTTTGTCGGGGCCGGCGGGGCTGAAATTGGGGCTGTAGAACAGCGCCAGGTAGTTTTCGGCATCGGGGTAGTCGCCCAGCCAGCTTTTGGCGAAGAAGGCCACGCGGCCGTTATCTACGAGGTCTTGTTGGGCTGCCGATTGGTTGATGTCAATCTGCACCTGTACGCCTACATCGGCCCACTGCTTCTGCAGGTATTCGCCTATCTCCTTGCGTTCCAGCACGGTACTCAGGCGTAGGCGCAGCGGCCGCTGGGGCCCGTAGCCCGCCGCGCGCAGCAGTTGCCGGGCCTTCTGGGGCTGGTAGGTGTAGCCGGGCACCAGCTTCTCGGAGAATGACGGCAGGGCGGCCGGCACGAAGCCCGACGTGCCCGCCTGCCCCACCCGGTTCAGGATGTAGGTCAGCATCTCGGGCTTGTTCAGTGCATAATTCAACGCCTGCCGCACGCGCTTGTCACGCAGGGCCCGTCCCTGGATGGCCTGCTCCCCGGTCAGATTCGCCGAATCGAGTTGAAAGCCCAGGTACTCGTTGTTCAGATACGGCACTTTCTGCACCGTGAACTTGCCCTTGAAATCGTCCCGAATGGTGCCATCGGGATTCATAATCAAGTCGCGGGAGCCGGCGCGAATGCCCGAAAGGAAATCCAACTTGCCCTGCATGAAGGTCAGGAACTCCGTTTTGCGGTCGGCCAGGAAGCTGATGGCCACGGCATCAAGGTAGGGCAGCGGGCGGCCCTGGCGGTCGCGCCGCCAGTAGGTGGGGTTGCGTGCATACAGCAGCACGTTGCCTTCATCCCAAAGCTTGAACCGGAACGGCCCGGTGCCTACCGGGTGCTCGCGGAAGTCCTTGCCGTACTTTTCTACCGCTTCGTGGGGCACCACGTAGGCATAGGGCATGGTGAGAATGCCCAGGAACGGAATAAACGGCTCCTTGAGATGGATGCGCAGCGTCGAGTCATTGACCGCCACAAAACAGGTATCGCTGGGCGTACCATCGGGCTTCTCCAGCACCTTGCCCCGGAAAATCCATCCGCCCGTGCTGGCCGTAGCCGGGTCCAGAATGCGTTTGAAGGAATAAACGAAGTCTGCCGCCTTTACTTCGCGCCCTTTACCCCCGGGAAAAACTTCGCTGTCGTGAAAGCGCACGCCCGGCCGCAGCACGAAGGTGTAGAGCCGACCATCGGGCGAAATACTGAACGTGCGAGCAAGGGCCGGGGTGGGCAGCAGGGTCGAGTCCAGCTCCACCAGCCCGCTGTAGAGTTGCCCCACGGCCCACCAGTTGGCCTGGTTGCGGGCAAAGGCGGGGTCGAGCGAGGTGAGGGCCTCGGGCTGGTTGTAGCGGAACACGCGGCGCTCATCGGCGGCCGGGCGGGCCGCATCGTGGCAGCCGCCTAGTGCCAGCAGGGCCACCAAGGGCCCCAGCGGTTTAGCTATGCGGCTAGTCCAGCGAGCCAAAAAAGGGGGCATGCGAACAGGGAAAGAATGTATCTTTGTGCAATGCTACGGCAAAAGTTATTAGTTGTCAGTTATTCGTTGTCAGTTGTCAGGTTGTTCTTTTCTCCTGTTTCTGCCCGCTTTAGCCTACAACTGACAACGAACAACTGACAATTAGAGACTCATGGGAAAAATCATCGCGGTAGCCAATCAGAAAGGCGGGGTGGGCAAAACCACTACTTCCATTAACCTCGCGGCGTCCCTGGCCGCCCTGGACTACCGGACCCTGCTCGTCGACGCCGACCCCCAGGCCAACGCCACTTCCGGCGTCGGCTACGACCCCAAGGACATCCAGAACAGCATTTACGAATGCATGGTGGACGGCATCAACGCCCAGGATATCATCCTGCCCACCAATATTCTGCCCCACCTCGACCTTATGCCCTCCCACATCGACCTGGTGGGCGCCGAGGTAGAGATGATAAACCTGCCCAACCGGGAAGAAAAAATGAAGGAGGCCCTGCGCCCCCTCGCCGAGCAGTACGATTTCATCATCATTGACTGCTCGCCTTCGCTCGGCCTTATCACCGTGAACGCCCTCACGGCCGCGCACTCGGTTATCATCCCGGTGCAGTGCGAGTATTTTGCCCTGGAAGGTTTGGGCAAGCTGCTCAATACCATCAAAATCATCCAGAGCCGCCTGAATACGGAACTGGAAATCGAAGGCATCCTGCTCACGATGTACGACGTGCGCCTGCGCCTTTCCAACCAAGTGGTGGAAGAGGTTCGGATGCACTTCCAGCAGCTGGCCTTCGACACCATCATCCCCCGCAACGTGAAGCTGAGCGAGTCGCCCAGCTTCGGCATCCCCGTTATTTTGCACGACGCGGAAAGCAAAGGCTCCATTAGCTACCTGAACCTGGCCCGCGAGATTGTGGAAAAGAACAGCGTAGAAGCCCGCCCAGAGGAAACCGCTGAGGACGAGCGAATTTAATTTGGTAAGTTGAGCTAAATAAAAGCCCCGGCGGAGCGGCATTCGTTGAACGAGTGGCGCCCCGCCGGGGCTTTATCGTTCTTAATGCGCCAGTTCTCTACCGATATGTTGCCTCGCCGGGGCTGAAATCCAGGCTTAATTAGAACTGATTTTAAGCTGAACCAGACCCGTCAAACTTCCCGGCTTGTCCTTCGCCCAACAATCCGTAATTTTGAAGTTCCGTATGCGCCGACCTTTCGGCCAACAGGACCTTGCCGAGATGACTCCAGAGAAGAACGACGAGAAAACCACTCCGGCCACGGCCGCGGCTCCTATACCTAAGCGCAAGATTGGCGGCCTGGGCCGGGGCCTGAACGCCCTGATTGAGGGCAGCTACGAGAAAAAAGGCGACCGGCCCGGCCCCAGCGACCGGCTGGTGTCGCACCCCGTCAATTCGGTGGGCTTTATTTCGGTGGAGCACATCGAGGCCAACCCCTACCAGCCCCGCACCCACTTCGACCAGCAAGCCCTTCAGGAACTGGCCGAAAGCATTAAAATTCAGGGCATTATTCAGCCCGTGACGCTGCGCCAGCTCGGCACCAACGCCTACCAGCTCATTTCGGGCGAACGGCGTTTACAGGCCTCCAAGCTTGCCGGCCTGGAGACCATTCCGGCCTACATCCGCAAGGCCGACGACCAGCAAATGCTGGAAATGGCCCTGATTGAGAACATTCAGCGCGAAAACCTGAATGCCATCGAAATTGCCCTCAGCTACCAGCGCCTGCTGAGCGAGTGCAACCTGCGCCAGGAAGAGCTGGGCGACCGAGTGGGCAAAAACCGCTCTACCGTCACCAACTACCTGCGCCTGCTCAAGCTGCCGCCCGACGTGCAGATTGGCCTGCGCGATGCCGAAATCAGCATGGGCCACGCCCGCGCCCTCATCGGCATCGAAGACCCCAAGGCCCAGGTGGAGCTGTTCCGCAAGATTGTGGCCGAGGAACTGTCCGTGCGCCGGGTTGAGGAATTGGTACGGGGCGGTTTTGGCCGTCCTTCGGCTACTAATGGCGCCGAAACTGCCGGCAATACCGCCACAGCGCCAGTTCAATCGGTAGTGCCCGCCGCCGAGCTGCGCCGCACCGAGCGCCACCTCACCGACCGGTTTGGTTCGCGGGTGCAGGTGCGGCCCGGCCCCAAAGGCAGCGGCGAAATCAAAATTGCCTTCGATTCGGTGGAGGACATGCAGCGCATCCTGCACATTCTGCATCCTTCCTGATACCACCCTCAGGTGGTTGGTGCGGACTTTTCAACCGCCGAAGAGCCATTCTTCGGAGGCCAAAGTCGGCTAATACGCTAAAACCGGGCGTTTTCCGTTAGCAGGTTTGCTATGACAAAATCGTATCACCACATCGCGCCCCTGCTGGTTTTCGTGGGCCTGCTCCTGGCCGGCAACAGTGGCCAGGCGCAGGTATTTGCCCCGCCTACACCGCCAGTGATTCGCCCTGATACGACTGAGGCACGAGAAGTAGTGGTTACGCCCGCCGACAAGCGAAGGAAAGCCGCCGCCGACTCGGCCAAGCGCACCGAGCATATGTTTCGGGCCTTTGGCTTTCCGGGCATTCGCCTCACCCGGCCCGGCAAGGCGGCGCTGCTGGCGGCTATTTTACCCGGCGCGGGCCAGATTTATAACCACCGGTGGTGGAAGCTGCCCTTGGTGTATGGCTCCCTGGGTGGGGTAATTTATGGGGAGTATTTCTATCAGACTCGCTTTCGACAGTACGTCGACGCTAGTGATTTCCTCACTTCCCAGGCGGGTGTCGCGGGTGGGGCTCGTCCGCAGGACATTAGCCTGCCGATGCCCGTTCGGCGCGAACCCAGCATCGACGC
Source organism: Hymenobacter plasmatis (assembly GCF_020711255.1). Taxonomy (GTDB): domain Bacteria; phylum Bacteroidota; class Bacteroidia; order Cytophagales; family Hymenobacteraceae; genus Hymenobacter. The sequence continues at coordinate 175,856 of NZ_JAJFAW010000006.1, read as the reverse complement.
CATTAATACCGGCATTCGCTTCTACCGCGGCAACCGGGACCTTTTCTACCTCTACATCGGCCTGGCCTACAGCCTGCAAATTGTGGATGCCCTGGTGGATGCCCACCTGAAGAGCTTTGACGTGAGCGAAGACCTAAGCCTGCATTGGCAGCCGGCGCTATTGCCGGTGCCCGGGCGGGCCCTGGCTCTGCCCACAGCACCGGGCGTCCTATTTGCGCTACGGGTCAAATAAATTTCCTTTAATGGTCCGTTTGCAGTAGCCCGCCACCGTACTTGGCAGCCCAATTTTTGCCGATTACCTTTTGCCGGACTACCCGACCACCGATTACTAACTACCACGCATGAAAATTCTACTCATCGGCTACGGGAAAATGGGCCAAACCATTGCGGCGCTGGCTACTGAGCGCGGCCACGAGATTGCGGGCATTGTGGACCTGCACGCCAGCCAGCTCAACATCACCGACTTCACGCCCGCCACGGCCGATGTGGCCATCGAATTCACGCATCCCGATTCGGCGTTGGCCAACATCACGGCCTGCCTGCACCAGGGCATCCCCGTGGTGTGCGGCTCCACGGGCTGGCTGCATCATTTCGAAGAAGCCAAAACCCTGACCAAAGAACTGAATGGCAGCCTGTTCTACGCCTCCAATTACAGCGTGGGCGTGAACCTGTTCTTCCACTTCAACGAATACATGGCCGCCAAAATGCACCAGTTTGGCGGGTACGACGTGTCGGTACGCGAAATCCACCACACCCAGAAAATCGACCAGCCCAGCGGCACGGCCCTCACCACGGCCGAAGGCATCATCCGCCACTTCCCCAGCAAAACCAGCTGGCGCAACGAGCCGGCCCAGACCGAAGCCGAGCTGGCCATCCTCAGCGAGCGCACCGGCGACGCCGTGGGCACGCACATCGTCACCTACACTTCGGCAGTAGACACCCTGGAGCTCAAGCACGAAGCCCACAGCCGCGAAGGCTTTGCCATGGGCGCGCTACTGGCCGCCGAGTGGCTCCCCGGCCGCAAGGGCGTCTTTGGAATGAAAGAACTGCTGGATTTGTAATTGCCCCACCTGCTCGGGGTGGTGGCGCCTGCCAGCATTCTGCTGCGTTTCTTTACCTGATTTTCATTGCCAGGCCCAAGCTTGCTCCCCATGTCACTGCTCAAAACCGACCGTTCCACCACTCCCAAACCGCCTAAAACGAAGGGCCGTGAATGGGCCGATTCGTTGATTTTTGCCATTGTGGCGGCTACGCTCATCCGTTGGGCCACGTTTGAGGCGTACACCATTCCCTCGCCCAGCATGGAGAATTCGCTGCTGGTGGGCGACTACCTGTTTGTGAGCAAGCTGCACTACGGCCCCATCACACCCCAAACACCGCTGCAGGTGCCCCTCACCCACCAAACCATTTGGGGAACGGGCCTGAAAAGCTACTCGGAACTGATTCAGCTGCCCACCTACCGGCTGCCGGGCTTTAGCAGCATCAAGCGCAACGACGTGGTGGTGTTTCACGTGCCTCACGAGTCGCAGTACCCCGCCGACTTGCGCACCAACTACATCAAGCGCTGTGTGGCCATTGCCGGCGACACCCTCGAAATCAAAGATGCCCAGGTGTACCTCAACGGCAAGCCCGGCGTGACGCCTCCCGGCCTCGAAACCACCTACTTCATGCAGGTCGACAACCCCAACGACGAGGTGCTGGCCGCCTTGCGCGCCCAGGGCATCGTCGACTACGACCAGCCCAACGGGAGCCCGCAGGCCGTCACCACGCCCGACGGCAAATCGGGCTACGCCATCAGCTGCACCGTAGCGGCGGCCAATTACTTCCGTAAGCAGCCCTACGTGAAGAGCATGACCGTCATTCAGCCCCAGGTGCAGCTGTTCCCGGACGTAGCCGATTTCCGCAACTCCGACGCCATGAGCGCCACTCCCCGCGGCTGGACACTCGATAATTACGGCCCGCTGCCCATTCCCAAGAAAGGCCAGACCATCGCTCTCACGCCCGGCAATGCCGCCATTTACTACAAAATCGTGGCCCGCTACGAACACAACACCGGCATCACCTGGAAAGACGGCATGATTTATCAAAATGGCAAAATGCTCACCAGCTACACCGTTAAGCAGAACTACTACATGATGATGGGCGACAACCGCCACAACTCCGAAGACTCGCGCTTCTGGGGCTTCGTGCCCGAAGACCACGTAGTGGGTAAGGCCGTACTCATCTGGCTGTCAGTTGACCCCAATGCTGATTTCTGGCATAAAATCCGGTGGAACCGGCTGTTCAACCTGATTCACTAGAAGTTGACCTCACCCCCGGCCCCTCTCCATTAGAGAGCGGAGCCTGACGCTAAGCAACAGAAAGCCCCGGCTCAATATTGAGCCGGGGCTTTCTGTTCTCAAGAATTGAGCTATTTCTTGTGCCGTGGCTCCCCTTTCCTGGGGAGAGGGGCCGGGGGTGAGGTGCCACTGGGGCTGAAGTTGAGCTACCACTCTATCGGCGTCAGCCCTTTGCTCTTGAGCCACGCATTGGTCTTGCTAAAGGGCTTGCTGCCAAAAAATCCTTTATCAGCCGCAAATGGAGAAGGATGCACCGATTTGATTATCAGGTGTTTTTTCTCGTCAATCAGCTCAGATTTCTTGCCCGCGTACGCGCCCCAGAGAATGAATACGACGTGCTCTTTCTCTTCCGAAACCTTGCGGATAACGGCGTCGGTGAATTCTTCCCAGCCTTTTTTTTGGTGCGAGGCGGGCTCGCCGGCCCGCACGGTAAGGGTGGCGTTGAGGAGCAGCACCCCTTGCTTGGCCCAGCGGTCGAGGTTGCCGTTGGTGGCGGGCGTGGTACCGGGGATGTCGTCCTGGAGCTCCTTGAAAATATTTTGAAGCGAGGGCGGTGTGCGCTGCCCGTCCTGCACCGAGAAAGAAAGCCCGTGGGCTTGGTTTCGCCCGTGATAAGGGTCCTGGCCCAGTATCACCACCTTTACTTTGTCGAAGGGCGTGGCGTCGAACGCATGAAAAATCTGGGGCCCGGCCGGGTAAACGGTAGCCGTGGCATACTCCCCTTTCACAAAGGCAATTAGGCGTTGGAAATACGGCTTCTCAAACTCATCGGCTAACACGTGCTGCCAGCTTTCGGCTATCTTTACCATCGAAATTTTTGGGGAAATAAATGGGCTTTTGCGGCGTTCAAGCGTAACTTTTGCGTAAAACCAATTCTGGCGGGCGCATGTTACGCCCGCAGCTACCTATAAGCTACGAGACCTATGCCCACCACCACTACGCAAGGCGTCACCGTTTCGGTTACGACCAACTACCTGCCCGATTACTCCAGCCCCGGCCAAGAGCATTTCGTGTTCGCCTATAAAATAGATATTCGCAATAATAGCGAGTTTACCGTGAAGCTATTGCGACGACACTGGCACATCCACGATGCCAACGGCGTGGTGCGCGAAGTGGAGGGCGAGGGCGTGGTGGGCCGCCAGCCCGTGCTCGAGCCCGGCGAGGCGCACCAGTACGTGAGCGGCTGCAACCTGAAGTCGGGGGTGGGCAAGATGCGCGGCACCTACCTGATGGAGCGCCTGGCCAACGGCCAGGAATTCTCGGTGGAAATCCCCGAGTTCACGCTGATGGTGCCTTACCGGCTCAATTAATAACGTTTCGGAGAATAGCGGGCGGGCGTGCGACCTTTGCGGTTCGCATTGCCCGCCCGCTTCTTGTTTCAACTCCTCGCTTACCTCCGCTTCTGGCTTCGTTCGGGCAATGCCCACGGGCTCCACTCCCCGTTCGTGTTTGGGCTCTACACCTCAGTGGTGCGCCACACCGGCTTTTTCGGGGCCTATGCCCCCATTGAGGCGCGGCGCCAAGAGTTGCTCCGCAGCCCGGCCAGCATCGGCGTCACCGACTTTGGGGCCGGCTCCCATACCGGCTCGGGCCAGCAGCGCCGCGTAGCCGACATTGCCCGTACGGCGGCCAAACCGCCGCATCTGGCGAAGCTGCTGTTTCGGCTGGTCAATTATTTCCGGCCGGCCACCATTTTAGAGTTGGGCACCTCGCTTGGCCTCACCACTTCCTACCTGGCTGCGGCCGACTCGCGCCAGCAGGTCGTCACCTTCGAGGGCTGCCCCAATGTGGCGGCCGTGGCCCGCGAAACGTTTGCCACGCTGGGCCTGCGCAACATCAGCATCGTTGAGGGCAACATCGACGATACCCTCGCTCCCGCCCTGGCGGCCCTGGGCAAACCCGTCGACTTTGCCTTTTTCGACGGCAACCACCGCTTCGAGCCAACGCTGCGCTATTTCGAGCAATGCTTGGCGCATCGCACCAACGAATCCGTGTTTGTCTTCGACGACATCCACTGGTCAAAGGAAATGGAACGGGCCTGGGAGGCCATCAAAGCCCATCCAGAGGTGACCATGACGGTTGACCTATTTTATATTGGGCTGGTTTTCTTTCGAAAGAATCAGCCCAAGCAGCATTTTTGTCTGCGGACCTGATACCCGCAATATTATAGGTTGGCAATAGCCTTCTGCACCATTGCCTCTCGGTTGGGTCGCTCGGCGCTGCGCATGGCCAGTACAAACTCCGCCAGCCGCTCGGCATCAACATCTAGGTAGGTTAGGGTGAGGTTCAACTCTTGAAATCCCAACTGCTTGCTGAAAGTGGCGATGCCCTGCTTGATTTTTCCTTTCTTACGGGAAGGCTCAAATTCTTCGTCCACGATTAAGCAGATGATGCGCTGCTTATGCACTTGGGCGAGGTAAACGTCCTGGATAATCTCCCAGTTGATAAACTCGTGGTGAGTGGTTCGGTCGAAAATCCCAAGTTCGTTGATGATTATCTGCGGACGGCGGTCGAGCAATTGATAAACGCCAACGGGAAAACCCAGCCCAAAAAACGCTATGCTCAGCCAGGCAACCCATTGCGGCGCATCGGGCTGCCCAAGCATAAAGTATCCAATCCCCACAAAAAGCAGACACCCCAGCATCAGTTTGATTGATACCCACCGGGATTTATAAAGATTCAGCTCAACCATATGTATGCTACCCTTCTTTCCTTAGGGCAGTTGATTTAGCTCAACCTCACCAGAATCCCGAATGGCCTCGCGCACCCGCGTCAGCTTCACCAGCAGGGCTTCGAGTTGGTCGAGCGGCAGCATGTTGGCGCCATCTGATAGCGCGGTAGCCGGCGTGGGATGGGTTTCGATGAACAGGCCGTCGGCCCCCACGGCGATGGCCGCTTTGGCAATGGTTTCGATGAGGGCGGGCTGGCCGCCGGTCACGCCGCTGCTCTGGTTGGGGCGTTGCAGGGAGTGCGTCACGTCCATCACCACGGGCACCCGGAATTCGCGCATGGCGGGCAGGTTGCGGAAATCCACCACGAGGTCGGAATAGCCGAAGGAGTTGCCCCGCTCGGTGAGGATGACGTGCTCATTGCCGGACTGCCGGATTTTGTCCACGGCCCACTTCATGGCCTCGCCACTCAGAAACTGACCTTTCTTTACGTTCACCACTTTGCCGGTTTGGGCCGCGGCAATGAGCAAATCGGTTTGCCGGCACAGGAAGGCCGGGATTTGCAGTACGTCAACGTACTCCGCCGCGAGCGCCGCCTCACCCGATTCGTGGATGTCGGTAACGGTGGGTACGCCGATTTCGCGGCCTACTTTCTGCAGGATGCGCAGCGCCGTTTCGTCGCCGATGCCGGTGAAGGAGTCGAGCCGCGAGCGGTTGGCCTTGCGGTAGGAGCCTTTGAAAATAAAGGGGATTTGGAGCTTGTCGGTGATGTGCTTGATGCGCTCGGCAATGCGCAGCGCCATGTCTTCGCCTTCGATGACGCAGGGGCCCGCCATGAGGAAAAACTGGCCGGAATTGGTGTGGCGAAAATGCGGGAGCGTGTTGGCGAGGGCAGTGAGCATAAGTAATTATTTATTTTTCAAACAAATAAACAGCTCCCGCCCCTGCCGGGGCGCAAGCGAGTTGGTGGCCGTTTCGAAATGGCGGAAGTCGAAATACGGCGCAAAGTACTGGCGGTACTCTTCTTTGGTGCCGCCAAACGGGGGCTCCTGCACCGGGCCAAAATCGGTGTCGAACAGCAGCCCCATTAGCGTGCCGCCGGGCCGCAGCAGCGCGGCACAGTTCTGGGCATAGGCTGGGCGCAAGGCCGGGTTTAAGGCACAAAAGAAGGTTTGCTCCACAATTATATCGTAAAGCGGGGCGTTGGGCAGCGCAAAGAAGTCGGCCAGCAGCAAGTGGTCGGCCGGAAAATCGGGCACGCGGGCTGCCAGCGCTTGCAGGGGCTCGGGTGCCAGGTCGGCTACAAACACGTGCCGGAAGCCTAGCTGGTGCAGGTACTCGGCCTCGTAGGCCCGGCCGGCCCCAGGGATGAGGATGCGCGGCTGCTGCGCTACGTCGAGCTGGTCGAAGTACGCACGCAGCGGGGGCGTGATGCGGTGGGCATCCCAGCCGTCGCGCCCGGCGGCGTAACGGCCTTGCCAGTAGGCAGCATCGAAGGCCGGAAAAAGCGTTTCCATTCCGTCAAAGTTTAGGTAAAACTTGCCAGGGCACGGAAGTCCCCTATTTTTACGCCCAAAGGTAAGCGCCGCACTGCGGCGGGCGCCTCAAATACTTATCGCATTTCTCGCTTAATAATTCCCGCATGGACCCTAACGAAACCCCCGAACCCCGTTCCAATAACAGCCGCGTCCTACTTTGGGTAGCCCTTGTGCTGGTGCTGCTTGGCATCAATGGGGTTTTGTTTTACCTCAACCAGCAGAAAGGCCAAAAGAACGAGGAGCTGACCACCGAGGTAAAAGCTAAGGACACCAAACTGCAGGACCAAATCAAGCAATACGAAGCACTGAAGGCTGATTTTGAGCGGCAGAGCCAGGAATTGCAGGCCCTGGGCCTGAGCAACGATTCGCTGGAGTCCAAGATTGCCAGCGTCAATGCCGACCTGCTGAAGCTGCGCTCCTTCAAGGCAGGCAGCTTCTCCATTGCCCAACAAAACCTCTTCAAGCAGCGCGCCCTGAACCTGGAAGGCCAGTTGCGCAAGAAGGACGATGACATTGCCCAGCTCAAAAAAGACAACGAAACGCTTTACACCGAAACGAGCACGCTGAAGGAAAAGCAGAACAAGCTGACCGACACCATCAGCACCATCGTGCGGTCCAACCAGGAGCTGTCGGAAAAAGTAGGCGTGGCCTCGCGCCTGCAGGCCGACAATATCAAAGTGGCCATCATAACCTCCAAGAACAAGGAGAAGGAGGACGACAAGGAAGAGTTCAAGGCCAAGAAGGTGGAAAAGGTGAAGGTTACCTTCAACCTGGCCCGCAACGACGTGTCGCCGAAGGAAACCAAAGCCATTTACATGCGCATTCTTGAGCCCGACGGCGCCGCCCTGTATAACCTGAGCACCGGCGGCGGCACCTTCACCGTGGATGGCCAGGAAGCTTTTTATACTCAAAAGCAAGACGTGGTGTACGACAACACCAAGCAGAAACTCGAGTTTGTGTACGCCAAAGGCGCCGAATATAAGAAAGGCCAGCACACCGTGGAGCTGTATGAAAGCGGCCAGCTGATGGGCAAAACCACCTTCACGCTGAAATAACCCACATATCCCGGCGCTCACCGAGTTGAGCCAGGGGTTGAGCTAAAGCAAAAGAGCCCGCTTCACAACGAAGCGGGCTCTTTTGCTTTAGCTCAACTTGGTAAGTAAGCTTTAGGCCGTGGCTACCAGAGCTTCGTATTTATCCAGCTTCGAGAGCACCGCCGAGATGTTTTCGGTAAAGAGGGTAATAACTGAGCCCTCCGGAGCCGTTTCCAGTACATGGTCGATGGCATCCATCTCCTTCTCGATGTAGGTGATGGGCAAGTCTTCCTTGTCGAGGCGCAGGCCGCGCTCCATGAGGGCTTTGATTTCTTCGGCAGTTTTGCCGCGCAGGTCGCGGTCCTGTCGCAGTACCACTTCGTCGAAAATGCGGCCGGCAATGCGCGCAAAACCCATCGTGTCTTCATCGCGACGGTCGCCCAGGCCCGACACCACTCCTATTTTTCGAGTAGCCGGTGTGGCTTCCATAAACTCGGCAAACTTGGTAATGCCGGCCGTATTGTGGGCATAGTCCACGATGACTTCGTACCTCGGAAACTTGTACACGTTCATCCGGCCCGGCGTTTTCGAGCCCGAGGGAATGAATGTACGGAAGGCAGTTTTGATGTCGTCCCGGTCGAAGCCGGCCAGGTAGCCGGCCAGCGCTGCCGCCAGGCTATTCTCGATGTTGAAGCCAGCCCGGCCGCCAAACGTGATGGGGAATTCGGCGGCGCGGTCGATGCGCAGCTTGTAACTGTTTTTGTAAATGGTGATGTACCCTTCCTCATAAACGGCCGCCACACCGCCGGCCTCCACGTGCTCGAGGATGCGGGGATTATTCTCGTCCATGCTGAACAAGGCCACGCGGCAGTCGACGGTGCGGGCCATGGCGTACACCAGGTCATCGTCGGCGTTGAGCACAGCCCAGCCGCTTTTGCGCACCGTGCGGGGCAGTACGCCCTTCACGGCCGCCATTTCCTCCACCGTGTGGATGTCGCGCATGCCCAGGTGGTCGGCAGCCACGTTGGTCACCACGGCAATGTCGCAGGTGTTGAAGCCCAGGCCCGAGCGCAGCATGCCGCCGCGAGCCGTTTCGAGCACGGCATAGTTTACGGTGGGGTCCTTCAACACGAATTCGGCGCTTTGGCTACCGGTGCAGTCGCCTTTCTCTAGCTGCACGCCCTGAATGTAGATGCCGTCCGTAGTCGTAAAGCCCACTTTATAGCCCTTACTGGCCACTAGGTGCGCAATGAGGCGCGTGGTCGTGGTTTTGCCGTTGGTGCCCGTCACGGCAATGATGGGGATGCGGGCGGGGGTACCGGGCGGAAACAGCATGTCGACCACGGGCGCGGCCACGTTGCGCGGCAGCCCTTGGGCTGGCGAAATGTGCATGCGGAACCCGGGCGCGGCATTTACTTCTATCACAGCGCCGCGGCTTTCGTTCAGCGGCACGGCAATGTCGGTGGCCATGAGGTCGATGCCGCAGATGTCGAGCCCCACGATACCCGCCACCCGCTCGGCCAGCAGCACGTTGTAGGGGTGCATCTGGTCGGTCACGTCAGCGGCGGTGCCGCCGGTGCTAATGTTGGCCGTGCTTTTCAGGTACAGCGTCTCGCCGGCTGGCAACACCGATTTTAGCGTTAGGTCTTTGCTTTTGAGAATGTCGAGCGTGTGCTTGTCGGCTTTAATGGCCGTCAGCACTTTCTCGTGGCCCACGCCGCGGCGGGGGTCTTTGTTCACTTCGTCAATCAGCTGCTGAATGGTGCTGGTGCCATCGCCGGTTACGGCGGCGGGCGTGCGCTTGGCCGCGGCAATGAGCTTACCGTTAACTACCAGTAGGCGGAAGTCAAAGCCTTCGATGAACTGCTCCACAATCACGGCCCGCGAATACGCCTGGGCGGCCTTCAGCCCCTCCGCGGCATCTTTCCAGTTCATGATGCGGATGGTGGCGCCCTTGCCGTGGTTGCCGTCCAGGGGCTTGGTCACGATGGGGAAGCCCAACTCTTCAATTGCGTCGCGCAGCCCGTCCTCCGAGTACACGGTGGTGCCGCGGGGCACGGGCACGCCCGCGTCTTTCAGCATGGCTTTGGTGCGGTTCTTATTGCCGGCTACCTCCACCCCGGCGTGCGACGTGTAGCTGGTGGTAGTGGCCCAGATGCGCTTCTGGTTTACGCCGTAGCCCAACTGGATGATGTTGCTATTCTTGAGCGAGATGTAGGGAATGTTGCGGGACGCCGCTTCCGCCACAATGCTGTAGGTACTGGGCCCGATAAACTCCTCTTCCCGAATTTCGTGCAGCTCGTCGATGATGGGTTTCAGGTCCACCTTCTCTTTTTTGCACGCCGCTTCCACAATTTCCACGGCGGTTTCGATGGCCCGGCGGCCAGCGCGCTCTTCCTGGTAGTCAAACACCACGTACTCCACCCCTTCCTCTAGGGCTGGGTACGACTTGCCCCAGAACACGGGCATGCCGGCCAGCCGCTGGAGCTCCAGCGCAACGTGGTAGATGACGTGGCCCAAGGGCTCGCCGTCGTTCAACTGGTCCAAAGTGAGCGGGGGGCGCTTAGCCGACTGCTTGCCGCCGCTCATGCCGCTCGGCTGTGCCTGCCCAATGTTCGGGAAGAGCTTGATTAACCGCCCGCCCAGCCCGGGCACGGCATTCGACCATTTCCCGGCAAATTCTTCCAAATCAACTTTGGCAACGATAAGCTTGGTGTGTTTAACAGACCAGTAGCTTGGGCCGCGCATGGTGCGCAGGTCAATGATTTTCATGTGTGGAAAGGAAAGGCGTTTGGAGCCCCGTACGTAAGTACCCTGGGCTTGGCTGCTAAATTTAGGCATAATGCAGCCCAAAACCGGCGAACCGCCTTTTGTAGCAAGAAAAAAGCCCCACCTGCCGGTTGGCAAATGGGGCTTCTTCCTTAATAATCAGAGGTGACGGGCGGATTCGAACCGCCGTAGGAGGTTTTGCAGACCTCTACCTAGCCACTCGGTCACGTCACCAGTAGTGGTCTTTGGGAGCGCAAAGGTAAGCAGCCCGTTTGGGGTGGGCAAGGTTAAGGCACAAAAAAAGCCCCGGCATTACGGCCGGGGCTTTTTCATTAGCGGAAGCTAAGCGTTAGGCTTTGGCTTCGTCGTCCTTTTTGTCGGCGTCTTCGCCAGCAATCAGGTCTTTGGCTTTGTCAACCAAGTCGCCGGCTACTTCCGAAGCTTTCTCGAAAGCAGCGGAGTGGGTTACGGCGTCTACGGCGTCAGTGGCAGCGTGCTTCACTTTGTCGAAGGTTTCGTTGTTCGAAACGGCTTCGGCAGCGTCGGCGGCTACTTCCTTCACTTTGTCGAGGGCAGCAGCAGCAGCACCGGCGATGCCGGCCAGCAAGCCACCTTCTTCGGCAGGAGCCTCAGCAGCCGGAGCAGCTTTAGCGGCCTTCGGAGCCTTGGCAGCAGGAGCTTCCTCAGCAGCAGGCTTGGCAGCGGCAGCAGCAAGCTTCTGCTCACCAGCCTTGCGCTCGTTGCCCATCATCTGGTCGCGCAGGGCGCTCAGAGCGTCGAGGTCGCCCAGCGTGGACTTCTCTTCGGTCTTCTTCAGGTCGCTGATTTTGCCTTCGCCCTGAGGCTCACCACCTTTGGCGTTGGTCTTCTTCTTGAACTTGGCGTTGCGGCTGTCGTCCTCGGCTGCAGCAGCCTGGTTGTACACGGCAGTGTGCGAAAGCACGATGCGGCGGTCATCCTTCGAGAACTCGGTTACGCGGAAGTCCAGAGCTTCGCCGTTTTCGGCGGTGCTGCCGTCTTCCTTCACCAACGACTTGGGGTACGCGAAGCCCTCGATGCCGTAAGGCAACTCGAGAACTGCACCACGCTCCGACTTCTCGGTGATGGTAGCACGGTGTACCGAGCCGGGGGTGAACACCGACTGGAACGTATCCCAGGGGTTTTCCTCCAGCTGCTTGTGGCCCAGGGCCAGGCGACGGGCGCCCAGGTCCAGCTCCAACACAACTACGTCCAGCTTGTCGCCCACCTTCACCATTTCCGATGGGTGCTTGATTTTCTTGGTCCACGACAGGTCCGAAACGTGCACGAGGCCGTCTACACCTTCTTCCAGTTCAACGAACAGGCCGAAGTTGGTCAGGTTGCGCACGAGGCCGCTGTGCTTGGTGCCCACGGCGTACTTGTCGCCGAAGTCGCCACGCGTCCAGGGGTCTTCGGTCAGTTGCTTGATGCCGAGGCTCATCTTGCGGTCTTCGCGGTCGAGCGTCAGAATCTGCGCTTCTACCGTATCGCCCTGCTTGATGAAGTCCTGCGGGTTGCGCAGGTGCTGGCTCCAGCTCATTTCCGAAACGTGGATGAGGCCTTCTACGCCCGGTACCACTTCCATGAAAGCGCCGTAGTCGGCCACGTTCACGATGCGGCCCGATACTTTGGAGCCCGGCTGCAGGTCGGCAGGCAGCGAATCCCATGGGTGGGGAGTCAGCTGCTTCAAGCCGAGGCTGATACGCTTCTTGGCTTCGTCGAAGTCCAGAACCACGATGTTCAGTTTCTGGTCCAACTGGAGTACTTCGCTCGGGTGAGCGATGCGGCCCCACGAAATGTCCGTGATGTGCAGCAGACCGTCGACACCGCCGAGGTCGATGAACACGCCGAAGTTGGTCATGTTCTTGATGTTGCCTTCCAGAATCTGGCCTTTCTCCAGGTTGTTCAGGATGGCCTCACGCTGCTTCTCGAGGTCTTTCTCGATGAGTACTTTGTGCGAAACCACTACGTTGTCGAAAGCGGAGTTGATTTTCACAACTTTCACTTCCATGCGACGGCCAACATAAATGTCGAAGTCGCGGATAGGCTTCACGTCGATTTGCGAGCCGGGCAGGAAGGCTTCGACGCCGTCGAGCTCCATGATGAGGCCGCCTTTGGTGCGACGCTTCACTACGCCTTCGAGGATGGTATCCAGCTCGAGGGCATCGTAAATGGCCTTCCAGGCCTGCTTGATTTTAGCTTTCTTGCGGCTCAGGATGAGCTGGCCGTTGGCATCTTCCTGGTCTTCGATGAATACCTCCACCTCGTCGCCGATTTTCAAATCGGGCAGGTCGCGGAATTCGGTAATCGACACCAAGCCATCGGATTTGAAGCCGATGTTCAGGATTACGTCGCGGTCGGTGATGCCAACCACGGTGCCCTTCACTACTTCTTCTTCCTGTACGGTCGTGAGCGTGTCGCCGTACATTCTCTCCATCTCGGCACGCTGGTCAGCCGAGTAGTTTCCACCAAAACCGGTGGCTCCGACATTATCCCAGTCGAAATCGTCAATCAAATCTGCCATAAATAGCTGTTGGGCACCTCTTAGGTAAACGTATCGGCCGGTGCCCGGGCCATTACGCGGTTCTTGTTGAACACCTTGCCGTTGTGCAGCAAGGCCCGCCACCCTGGCGGGGCCGCAAAGGTACGGGATTTGGGGCATGAATGCTAGCACATTGGCGGCAATCCTAATCTACTTCTGATGAAGCTCAACGGCTGGATATAATATCATCCTCTTCCACTATCGTCTCAATTGCGGCATTGACCTAGTGAGCTTTGCAACCACACCCGGCCGCGGACGGTAAGAGAAAAGACATCTTTCCCTTACTCCAAAACACTTTCACGCATGGCCATTCTAAAAGCAGGAACCGATACCGCCGGGCACCCGGTGAACATTTTTTACGAAGACTGGGGCCAGGGCAACCCCGTGGTGCTGATTCACGGCTGGCCGCTCGACCACACCATGTGGGAGCACCAGATGGTGGAGCTGCCCAAGCACGGCCTGCGCGTGGTGGCCTACGACCGGCGCGGCTTCGGCAAGTCGTCGCGGCCCTGGACGGGCTACGACTACGACACGCTGGCCGCCGACCTCAACGCCCTGCTCGAAGAACTGGACCTGAACAACGTGACGCTGGTGGGCTTCTCGATGGGCGGCGGCGAAATAGCCCGCTACCTCGGCACCTACGGCGACGCCCGCATTGCCCGCGTGGCCTTCGTCAGCGCCGTCACGCCGTTCATGCTCAAGACCAACAACAACCCCGAAGGCGTGCCCCAATCGGTGTTCGACGGCATGCAGGATGGCATGAAGAAAGACCGGTTCGACTTTCTGCAAACCTTCGCCAAGAGTTTTTACGGCGTGGGCATGATAAGCCACCCCGTGAGCCAGGGCGTGCTGGACTGGAACTTCACGGTGGCTTCGCTGGCCGCGCCCAATGCCACGCGTGACTGCGCCACGGCCTTCTCCAGCACCGATTTTCGAGCTGATTTGCAGATGATAAAAGTACCCACCCTGGTGATTCACGGCGATGAAGATGCCACGGTGCCCATCGAGGCCAGCGGCGCTCGCACGGCCAAAATGATTCCGCAGGCTGAATACAAGGTGTATAAGGGCGCGCCGCACGGCCTGTTCTTCACCGACAAAGACCAACTGACGACTGATTTATTGTCGTTTGTTGGCCGGTAATCAATTAAGAAGGTCATGCTGAGCGCAGCCGAAGCATCTCGCCTGTGGTAGTAACTCAATCGTTGAACGATGCGAGCGAGATGCTTCAACTGCGCTCAGCATGATGTTCTCGCACAAAAAAAGCCCCGACGCAGGTGCGTTGGGGCTTTTTGTTTATTGGGTTTAGCTCAATTTAGGCGGCGCGGCCCATCTGGCGGAGGAAGCCTACGTGCGAGGCAATGGCCGAGCGGGTGTGCCGGTAGTTGTTATAAGTCACATCAAACTCGCTGCACACCTGCTGCACAATCTTGCTGATGGCGGGGTAATGCACGTGCGAAATCTTGGGGAACAAGTGGTGCTCAATCTGGAAGTTGAGGCCGCCCACGAGCCAGCTTACCAATTTGTTATCGGTAGCGAAGTTGGCGGTGGTGCGCACCTGGTGGATGGCCCACTCATCTTCGAGCTTGGCCGTAACGGGGTGAGGAACCGGGAAGGCAGCGTCCTCTACGGTGTGGGCCAACTGGAATACCATGCTAAGCACCAAGCCCGCTATCGACGTGCTGAGCAGAAAGCCGGCCAACCAGGGCAGGAACCCCACCATGTAAACGGGCAACGCAATGTAAAGCACCAGGTTCAGCGCCTTAAAACCCCAGAAGCTGACGTGCTCGCCGGTGTTCATGGGCTTCAGGCCGATGGCGCCGATTTGGCGGGTAAAGTACTTCTGGTAGTCCATGGCAAAAACCCAGGACAGGTAGAGGAGGCAGTACAGCACCCAGAAATAGAAGTGCTGGTAGCGGTGCAGCGCGTGCTTGGGCTGGTCGGGCGTCATGCGCATCCAGGGGCGGATGTCGATGTCGTCGTCGTGGCCGTCGATGTTGGTGTAGGTGTGGTGGATGAGGTTGTGCTTGGAGTTCCACATGTAGGGGCTGCCGCCCAGCACGCCTAGCGTGTACGCCGCCAGTTTATTAACCCAGGAAAAGCGGGAGAAGCTGCCGTGGGCGCCGTCGTGCATCACGTTGAAGCCGATGGCGGCGATAACGCAGCCCGCCAGCGCGCATTCGAGCAGGGCCCAGCCCGTGGCGGGCGTGAAGAACACCACGTGCACGTAAAGGCCAATCAAAAGGCCCACCAGCAGTACCGCTTTAGACAGAAGGCCAGCACCGCCCGTTGTCCGCCGGCCCGACTCCTCAAAGTATTGATTGATGCGAGTTTTAAGCTCGGTGTGAAAGGAGCGAGTAGCGGCGAATTTGGGTAAGGACATGGGCGGGATTTGGGGAAACGAGGCACAAAGGTACCCCTCTCCAACGGCGCATGGTCCAACTTAGTTTAAAACTTACGGTTCAGCTCAATTTAAATACGCGTGCCAATTCTGGTCGATGGTGCCGGCCGATAGCTTGAGAAAACCCGCTAGGGTGGGTTTCTTGGGCTGCTGCCGGATGGTGAGGCCGGCTTCGTTGGGCGTGTGGTGGCCCTTTGCGTGGTTGCAGCGGGCGCAGGCCGTGAGCAGGTTGGTCCACGACGACTCGCCGCCGCGCGAGCGGGGCACCACGTGGTCGAGCGTCAGGTTTTTGGTGGAGCCGCAGTACTGGCACTCAAAATGGTCGCGCTTGAAAATATTGTGGCGGCTCAGGGCAATGCCTTTGTAGGGCACGCGCACGTACCGCTGCAAGCGAATGATGCTGGGCTTGGGGTAGGCATGCGAAATGGTGCGCAGCGTGCCGTGCTCCGACTTGGCCACCATTTCAGCTTTGTCGAGAAACAAGAGCACGAACGCCTTTTGCACGCTGCACAGGGTGATGGCGGTATAGTCGCCATTCAGCACTAACACTTTTTGGTCCATACACGCTTTTGGGCTCGGATAACCCGCCGAAAGCTAGCGGTTTCCAAGCAAATAAACAAGCGGTATTGGGTTAAGTTCAGTGAAGCGAAGGACAGAAAAAAGAACGTCATGCTGAGCTTGCTAAAGCATCTCTCCCGGTAAGCAATTTAATTACGCTCGTGGTAGAGATGCTTCGACAAGCTCAGCATGACGTGCTGGATAACCGCCTATGAGTCAATCTGGCCGCCTCCCCTACTCCGGCAGCAGGCGCTTGAGCAGGCGCAGTTTGTGGGAGTAGCGCTGCCTGTCGCGGTTGTAGATGCCGTTGTGGTCGAGCGGGTCGAGGCGGACTTCGCCGTGGGCATGCAGGATTTGGCCTTCGTCCATCACCATGCCCACGTGCACAATCCGGCCTTCCGAGTTATCGAAAAAAGCCAGGTCGCCGGGCTTAGTCTGGGCCACGAAGTGCACGGGGCGGCCGTGGTCAATCTGCTGGCGGGCATCGCGCGGGAGCTGAATGCCCACTAGGCCATACAGCTGCTGGCACAGGCCCGAGCAGTCGAGGCCGAACACACTTTTGCCGCCCCACACATAAGGGGCCTTCAAATAGAGCAGGGCCATTTTGCGCAGCAGCGCGGCCTGGCGAACCGGGTCGGGGGCGGCGGTGGGGTTGGTGGCGGTGCCATTGAAAAAGTACTGCCGGTCGCCGAGGCGCAGGTTCATGCCATCGAAAAACGGCAGGCGGCTGCCCAGGGTGAGCGGAATTTTGGTGGTGGCGTCGCTCACGGCCTGCACCACGTCCAGCACGCGGGGGTGGTCCTGGGCGCACCAGGCGTCGTAGTAGTCCGCCAATACGGGCGTATGTTGCTTGTAATCCATCCAGCCCACGTAGCCGTCGGCGGCGAGCTGTACCTGGAACCAGTTTTCCTGCTTGACCAGCACCTGGTAGCACTCGCCAAAAAGTAGTTGGGTAACCAGCTCAGCCCGGTCGTTGGGCTCGGCGCGGACGGGGACAGCGCTCAGGGCGCAGATACCGGGATTCAAAAGAGTGACGAAGTGAGAAAGTGACTAAATATCGAGGGACTGAGTGCCAGAGCAACTGAGTAATTTCCTGCAAAGAAAGGCGAAAGCGGAATGAGGCTCGGCAGCTGAGCGGTGCTTCACTCTGTCATTCTGCCGCTCAGTCACTCCTTAGAGGCGTTCCATGTCGCGCTTCTGGGCTTTTTCCTTGAGGTCGTTGCGTTTGTCGAACAGCTTCTTGCCTTGGGCCAGGGCAATTTCAATTTTAGCAAAGCCGCGGTCGGTTACGAAGAGGCGCAGGGGCACTATGGTCAGGCCCTGGTCGACGCTTTTGCCGGCCAGCTGCTTGAGCTCGCGCTTGTTGAGCAGGAGCTTGCGCTCGCGCATGGCGTCGTGGTTGTTGTAGGTACCCAGAGAATAGGGCGCGATGCGCACGCCGTGAATCCAGAGGCTGCCGTCGGTGTGGAACAAGCAATAGCCGTCCTGCAGGTTGACGTTGCCGTCGCGAATGCTCTTTATTTCAGTGCCTTGCAGCATCACGCCCGCATCGTACTTGGCCAGAAAAGTGTATTCGTGGCTGGCGCGGCGGTTTTTGATGTTGATGATGGCGGGTTTATCGTCTTTGGCCATGTAGGGAGGATAACTCCCACTTTTAGTGGGAGGGACATTGTACGGTAATGGTAGAACGCGAAAGCAGGCGGCGCGGACGACCGTTTCAACTGAAAGTTGGAGTTACAGCTTCAGGCGCGGGTCGGGGCTGGTGAGCTGGGTGGCGAAGTCGCCGGCTTCGTACTGGAAGTGTGCCGTCATGGCCACCATGGCCGCGTTGTCGGTGCAAAAGGCAAAGTCTGGGATGAATACCTCCCAGCCTTGGGCCACGGCTTCGGCCTCCAGGGCGGTGCGCAGGCCGGAGTTAGCCGCTACGCCGCCGGCCAGGGCCACTTGCGTCAGGCCAGTGTCGGCGGCGGCGCGGCGGAGCTGGCGCAGCAGCGTGGCCACAATGGTGTGCTGAATGCTGGCGCAGAGGTCGGGCAGGTTTTCGGCCACGAACTCGGGGTTAGCAGCCGTTTCTTTCTTCAGGAAATACAGCACCGAGGTTTTTAGCCCACTAAACGAAAAGTCGTAGCCCGGCATGGCCCCCACCGGAAAGGCAAAGCGCTGAGGGTTGCCCTGGCGGGCCAGCTTGTCGAGGTGCGGACCGCCGGGGTACGGCAGGCCGAGCAGCTTAGCGGTTTTGTCGAACGCTTCGCCGGCCGCGTCGTCGATGGTTTGGCCCATCACCTCCATTTCCAGCGCCGATTTCACCACCACCAGTTGCGTGTGGCCGCCGCTCACCGTGAGGCAGAGGAAGGGAAAGCTGGGCTTGGGGTCGCGCAGGAAGTGGGCCAGAATGTGGGCGCGCATGTGGTTCACGGCCAGCAGCGGCTTGCCCAGGGCCAACGCCATGGTTTTGGCAAACATACCGCCTACTAATAAAGAGCCGAGCAGGCCGGGGCCCTGGGTCACGGCCACGGCATCAAGGTCGTCCTTGGTAATCCCAGCTTCCCGCAAGGCGGCCGTGACCACAGGCAGCATGTGCTGCTGGTGCGCCCGCGACGCCAGCTCGGGCACCACGCCACCGTACTGCTCGTGCACTTTTTGGGTGGCCACCACATTGCTCAGCAGCTGGCCGCCGGCCAGCACGGCCGCGCCGGTGTCGTCGCAGGATGATTCGATGGCAAGGATAATGGGGCGAGCAAGCATGGTAATAGCGCGAAATAGCGCTTCGCGGCGTATAAATCAGGGATAAGGAGGGGTGCCGGTGAGGAAGCGCATAGCGGTATATGGCTGTGCTATGCAACCGCCCGCCTTACTTTTCGGCTCGGCAAAGGTAGCAGCGCGGCCCCGCGGCCGGGCACCGAAAGATGAACCCGAGCCCCGGTCCGACCGTTCCCATGGCTTGATACTTGCGCTAGGCTGCCCAGCCGTTGTCGCAAACGGCTAAAAAACCGCAACTTTGCGGATTACCTCGCGTTTTCCGCTTAATCCCCTCCTGCCCGGTGCGTCGTTTCTTCTCCGTTCTGCTAAAAGTACTGCTGGGCCTGGGGCTGGTGGTGGTGCTGGCCGTGGTGGGGGCGCTAATTGCTTTGCGGATTCCCAGCGTGCAAACGCGGATAGCCCACGAGGCCGCGGATATTCTGACGCGCAAGCTGGGCCAGCGCGTTACGATTGGGCGGGTTGATGTGCGGCCGTTTTCGCGCGTGCTGCTCGAAGGCGTGCGCGTGCAGGACCGGCGCGGCGGGGAGCTGTTCAGCATTGGGCAGGCCGATGCCAATATTTCCCTCTTCTCGGTGTTTGACCCGCGGCACCTGCACATTGCCAAGCTCACCCTGAACGAGCCACGGTTTGAGCTAAAAAACCTGGCGGGCCAGCCCGATTCCACCACGTTCAACCAATTTTTGGCGGCCGTGAAGCGGCTGGTGGGCCCTTCAACTGACACGACCAAAAAGGCGCCGTTTGATTTTCGGATTTCCGACGTTGCCCTGCGCAACGGCCACTTTGCCATTGAAAAGCAGGACGTGCCGCATGCGAAGACCTACGGCAAGAGCATTGACTACGACCACCTGGTGGCCGACAGCATCTACGCCGACATCTCCCGGATACACCTCGGCGACACAGTAGGCATGCGCATTAGCCACCTGCACGCGGTGGAAACGCCGTCGCAAACGCAGCTGCGCGAAATCACGGCCGACATGCTGTACCACCCGCATTTCTGGGAGTTCAAGAACCTGAGTTTGCGGGTGGGCAAGAGCCAAATCAAAGACTACGTGCGCTTTGAGTACCGCGTGTTCGGCAACTTCGCCGACTACAATGACTCGATGAAGACCATTGCCCACCTGCGGGGCTCGCGGGTGTACACCGACGACATTGCCAAGTTTGCCCCCCAGCTGGCGACGATGCACGAATCGGTGGCGATTTCCGGCGACGCTTCCGGCTACGTGCGCGATTTCAAGGTGAACAACCTCGACGTGCGCTACGGCAAGGGCACCCATATTGTGGCCAAGCGGGCGCACGCCGACAACCTGCCCAATTACAAGGAAAGCTTCATCGACCTGCGCCTGATGCCGTCGGTGGTGCTGGCCAGCGACCTGGAGCGCTGGTTGCCCGCCTCGGCCAATAAGATTGTGCAGCGTCTGGGCCGGGTGAAGCTGCAAGGCCAGGTGCTGGGCTTCTACAACGACTTCGTGGCCAATGCCTCGTTCGACACGGCCCTAGGCTTTGTGGCCACGGACGTGAACCTCAAGACCAAATCCGACCTGACCCACGCGGCTTACGAAGGCACGGTGCGGTCGAACAACTTCCAGTTGGGCAAGTTTTTGGGCGATGAATCAGTAATTCGGGACGTGACGCTGAATGGGCACGTGGCGGGCGTGGGATTCATCCCGCCCTTTGCGCGGGGGCAGGCCACGCTCACGGTGCCTGCCATTTGGCTCAACGGCTACCGCTACCACAACATTTCCCTTAAGGGCGACTTTCACCAGCAGGCCTTTAGCGGGCACTTTGCCGTGAACGACCCGGCCGTGCGCCTCGTGGGCGACGGCCACGTCGACCTCGACCGCGAGCATCAAGACGTGGCCGTCAAGACCAAGATTGACTACGCCAACCTGCGCACCCTGGGCCTCACCAGCCAGCCGTTTACGGTGGCCACCACGGCCGACGTCAAGTTCAAGGGTGTGGAGCTCGACTCACTCATCGGCCATGCCTACCTGCGCAAGTCCCACTTTAGCATGGGCAGCCGCAAGCTCAACCTCGACACCCTCGACGTGGTGAGCACCCGCAACAGCCGCAACCAGCGCCGTGTAACGCTGCGCTCGGAGGCGGTGGATGCCAGCGTGGCCGGCACGTTCAACACCTCCGACGTGGTGCACGACGTGATGACGCTCATCACCGAATACCGGCTCAATTTTGAAAGCAACGCCACCGCCACGGCCAACTACTACCGCAAGAAGCGCCAACGCGTGCTGCCGGTGTATCAGATTGATCTGCTGCTGAATCTGAAGCGGCCCAACCCGCTGCTGGCGCTGTTTGTGCCCGACCTGGAAGTAGCCAACGGCAGCCGCATCGACGGGTCGTTCCGCAGCGGCGAGACTTCCATCTTCCAGCTCGGCGGCCACCTCGACAGCCTGCGCTACGGCCCCGTGCGCACGGTGAACAACGACTTCGACTTCCTTACCTCTAAGCTGCCGTACAAGGCCGATATTCTGGCCCAGGCCAGCATCACGAGCGAGCGGCAGGTGCTGCCCACGCTGGGGCACACCGAAAAGTTTATTCTGGAGGGCGTGTGGGACCAGCAGCGCATCAACTTCTCCACGTCGCTGGCCCAAACGGGCACCACCAACAAGGCGGTTATCAACGGCTCGCTGGGCTTTTTGCCGCGCGCGGTGGAAGTGGTGTTTCGTCAATCGGGCCTGCACCTGCTGGATAAGGATTGGGCCATTGCTCCAAATAACTCGGTGCGCATTTCCGGCTACGGCCGCGAGTTCGAAATTAACAACCTGAATTTCAGTAGCGGCAACCAGTTTGTGGGAGCGCAGGGCTTTATCTCTCCCGATGCTAAAAAGCGGCCCCTGGAGCTGTCGGTACGAGACTTCCAGTTGGCCACGCTGAACACCCTGATTGGGCAGCGCCTCGAAGGCCGCGTGAATGCCCTGGGCACCGTGAGCGGCGTGTACGGCCCGCTCACCATCAACAGCACAATTGGGGTGGATTCATTGACCTACGATGGCACGCTTATCGGGCAGGTGGCCGGCCGCGGCGACTGGGACAACACGGCCAGCAAGCTAAACGTGAACCTGGACGTGGCCCGGGCCGGCCAGTCGGTGCTGACGGTGCTCGGCGACATTGCGCCCAAGGACCCCACCAACCAGTTTAACCTGACGGGCACGCTCAACGACGCGCCCATTGTGCTGGCCCAGCCGTTTCTGGGCTCGTTATTCCGGAACCTGGGCGGCACCGGCAAGGGCGAACTGCGGCTCACCGGCCTGTTTGCCGCGCCCAACCTGCTTGGGCAGGTCGACGTGAGCAACGGCCGCCTGACCTTCGGCTACCTGGGCACCACCTACACCTTCGCCGACCGCATCACCTTCACCAATCGCACCATCGAGTTCCGCAACATCCGCCTGCGCGACGTGCTGGGCAATACCGGCACTGTCGACGGCATCGTGCGGCACCACGGCTTCAAGGACATGACCCTGGACATTGCGGCCAACTTCCGCCGGATGCAGGTGCTCAACACCACGCGCAAAGACAACGAGCTGTACTT
The DNA here is from genome assembly GCF_020711255.1 of Hymenobacter plasmatis. Lineage (GTDB taxonomy): Bacteria > Bacteroidota > Bacteroidia > Cytophagales > Hymenobacteraceae > Hymenobacter. The sequence continues at coordinate 153,687 of NZ_JAJFAW010000006.1, read as the reverse complement.
CGGCACGGCCTACGCCACGGGCACGGCCCGCGTAACGGGCCCCACCAGCGACCTCGACATTGTGGTGCGGGCCAGCAGCGAGGCCGGCACGCGCATTTCGCTGCCGCTCGATAATGCCGCCCGGGCCCAAAAAGCCGGCTACATCAAGTTCGTGAACAACAACCCGATTGGGGACACCGTGCTGATAAAAAAGGCGCAGACGGTGGCCGTGCAGGATAAAATCGACTTGTCGGGCATCAAGCTCAACATGAACCTGACCATCACGCCGGAGGCCTACGTGGAAATCCTGCTCGACGAGAGCACCGGCGACGTTATTCGCGGCTCGGCGGCCGGGCAGCTGCGCCTGGCAATCGACACCCGGGGCGACTTCAACATGTACGGGCAGGTGGAAATCGTGCGCGGGGCCTACAATTTCACGCTACAAGGACTGATTAACAAGGAGTTTGTGGTGCGGCCTGGCGGTCTTATTTCCTGGAACGGCGACCCACTGGCCGGCGAAATGAACGTGACGGCTACCTACACCCAGCGCACCTCGCTGGCGCCGGTACTCGGCACGGGGGCCTCGGGCAGTGCCGCCGTGGTACCCGTAACGGCCGTGATGAACCTGACCGGCCCGCTCCTGCTGCCGGCCATCAAGCTCAACCTTGAGTTCAACGATGCGCCGGGCACGCTGCAGGGCGAATTGGCCGCGTTCACGTCGTCGCTCCGCAACGACGAGCAGGAATTGAACAAGCAGGTGTTCAGCTTGCTGGTGTTCAAGCAGCTGTCGCCGCCCGGCTCCATTGCTAACTCCATTTCCCTACGCGGCCAGGACAACACCGTGCAGAACAGCCTGGGCCAGATTTTGAGCACACAGCTGGGCCTGCTCACGTCGCAAATCGACCAGAACCTGGAGATTGACTTTAACATCAACGGCCTCACCGCCGAGCAGCTGCAGGCCCTGCAGGTGCGCCTGAGCTATTCGTTCCTGAACGGCCGCCTGCGCGTGACCCGCGAAGGGGGCTTTACCAGCAACGCCAACCTGGTAAACACCGGCACCGCGCAGCCCAACTCGGGCAATACGGCTGGCCAGGCCTCGCTGCTCGGCGACCTGAGCCTGGAGTATTACCTGCGGCCCGACGGCAAGTTCCGCACCAAGCTGCGCTACGAAACCACCCCACGCGACCTGGAAACCATCAACCAGCCCCGCGCGGGCCTCTCCGTACTGCACACCGAGCAGTTCAACTCGTTTGGGGAGCTGTTCAGCCGCAAAAATCCCAAGAAGAAGGAGCGCAACACCCAAAAAGCCCGCGAAGGCAAGGAAGTGCTGACCGTTGACGAAGACCCGAGAACGAATCTGTAGTTTTAGAAAGTATAACAGCACGCCCTGCTGCGCACAGCGAAGCACGACGTGCTTTCATCGCCCCCGGCAGCTACCTTTGCCAACCTATGGCCGCCCCCACCACCCCCAGCACCCGCAAGAAAAAGCTCGGCTCTTATCCTACGTTGCTCGTGGTGTTCAGCATTACGCTGGCCTTGGTGGTGATTGGCTTGTTTGGCTTGCTGCTGATTCACGCGCAGAAACTCTCGGAAGTGGTGCGCGAAAACCTGGAGGTGCAGGTGTATCTCGACCGCGATTTGCCGGAAACCGAATTGCTGCGCCTGCAGCAGGACCTGGGGCACCTGCCCTACGTGGCCGAGCGCAACGGCAAGCCCCAAATCCGGTTTGTGAGCCGGGAAGAAGGCGCCCGCCAGCTGCTGCAAAGCACCGGCGAAGACTTCCGCCAGTTCCTGGCCGACAACCCGCTGCGCGACGCCTACGTGCTCAAAATCAAGCCCGAATACACCGATACCCTGCACCTGCGGCAGCTGGAGCGCAGCCTTTCCACGCAGCGCGGCGTGTTTGAGGTGCAGTACCCGCAAGACCTCTTTGCCAGCATCAACAACAACCTTACCCGCCTGAGCCTGGTGCTGCTGGGCTTTGCGGCGGTGCTGGTGCTGGTGGTGGTCATTCTGATTAACAATACGATTAAGCTGGCGCTGTTTTCGCAGCGCTTCCTTATCCGGTCCATGCAACTGGTGGGCGCTACGCCGCTCTTTATCCAGCAGCCGTTTCTGCGAAGGGCCACGTGGCAAGGCCTGGCGAGCGGCTTGCTGGCGGCCCTGCTGCTGGTGGCGCTGCTGCAGTATGCTTACCTCGAAATTGAGCCGCTGCGCCTGCTGCGCGACGACCTCCGGCTGGGCCTGCTCCTGCTGGGCGTGGTGGTGCTGGGTGTGATAATCGGCTTTTTCAGCTCGGCCCGCGCCGTGCACAAATACTTAAAAATGTCGCTCGACGACCTGTACTAAGTCATTTAACAATTATCAATTAACATTTAACAGCCGTGCTGTAGGTGCTAGTTGAAAGTGCTAAATGGTTATGGTTAAATGAAAACTGTTAATTGCTAAATGACACCTAAACCCGCGCCTCGCTTCGCCTTCGGCCCCCGCAACTACCGCCTGATGTGGATTGGGCTGGCCGCTCTGGCCGCTGGCTTCATCACCATGATGTTCGGCGACAAAGAGAACTACGGCGAGGACTTCGTGGGCATCACGCTGGGGCCGCTGTTGCTCCTGCTCGGCTTTGGCATTGAGTTCGCCGCCATTCTGGTGCGCGACAAAACCCTGACTTCGAGCACCAACGCTCCTACAGTCGCTCCCGGCACCACTACCGACAGCCTGACCTCGGCCCCGGCGGCTCCGGTGGCGGCCCCGGCCTACAAGCGCCTGTAATTCCGCTTCCTTTATGACCTATTGGCACGCGCTGCTCCTCGCCATCGTGGAGGGCATCACCGAGTTTTTGCCCGTATCCAGCACCGGGCACATGATTATTGCCTCGGCCCTGCTAGGCATTCCCACCACAGCGTTCACCAAACTTTACTTGGTGGTTATTCAGTTCGGCGCCATCCTTTCGGTGCTGGCCGTGTACTGGAAGCGCTTTTTTCAGAGCTTCGATTTCTATTTGAAGTTACTGGTGGCCTTTCTTCCCATTGTGGTGGTGGGCCTCTTGCTCAAGAAGCACATTGATGCGCTGCTGGAATCGGTGACGACGGTGGCCGTGATGCTGCTGGTGGGCGGCATCGTGCTGCTGTTCATCGACCGGTGGTTTCCGCAGGAGGAGCCCAACCACGGTGGCCACCCCGTCACGACGCCCAGCTGGCGCGAGGCCTTCACCATTGGGCTGTTTCAGTGCATTGCGGTGGTACCGGGCGTGAGCCGGTCGGCGGCCACCATCATCGGGGGCCTCACCCAGAAGCTCACGCGCCGGGCCGCCGCCGAGTTTGCCTTCTTCCTGGCCATGCCCACCATGGCGGCTGCCGCGGTGAAAGACTTGTACGACTACTACAAAGTGACGAAAGCCCAGGGGCTGGACCTGGCCCACACCTTCACGGCTGTGGAGGTGAAGCAGCTGGTACTGGGCAATGTAGTGGCCTTTGTGGTGGCGCTGCTGGCCATCCGGCTGTTCGTGGGTTTCGTAACCAAATACGGCTTCCGGGCCTTTGGTATCTACCGCATCATCGTGGGCGGCTTGCTCCTGATAATGTTGGGCCTGGGCATTAACTTACAACTGGTATGAGTGCGAAGCAGCTAGCCGATTTTGATTTTGAGACGGGCGAAGTCCTGCTGCTCGACAAGCCCCTGACCTGGACTTCGTTTGACGTGGTGCGCAAGGTGAAAAACGCGCTGCGCATCAAGAAGATTGGCCACGCCGGCACCCTCGACCCCCTGGCCACCGGTCTGCTCATTCTTTGCACGGGCAAGAAAACCAAGGAAATTGACCTGATTCAGGCCCAGGAAAAGGAGTACGCCGGCACCTTCCGCCTCGGCGAAACCACGCCCAGCTTCGACCTGGAAACGGCCGTGGACATGGCCCGCCCCTACGCCCACCTCACCCCCGAGGAGATTACCTCCGCGACGCTGCCCTTCGTGGGAACCATTCAGCAAACACCGCCGCTGTTCTCGGCTGTAAAAATCGACGGCAAGCGCGCCTACGAAATTGCCCGCAACGGCCAGGAGGCTGAAATCAAATCCAAGACCGTCGAAATAAAAACCTTCGAGCTCACGCGCATTGCGCTGCCCGAAGTGGATTTCCGGGTAGTCTGCTCCAAAGGCACGTATATCCGCAGCCTAGCCCGCGACCTGGGCGTAGCTCTGGGCTGCGGCGCCCACCTCACCCGGCTGGTGCGCACCCGCATTGGCGAGTTTCGGGTAGAAGACGCGTTTTCGCTCGAGGCTATTCAGGCGCTGCGCCCGGCCCGGCCCGAGGGCGAAGGCCGGCCCCGCATCGAGCGGCCCCGCATTGCCCCCAACCGCGTGGGTCTGCAGTATTATGCGGCTCTTCAGGCCGATGCGCTGGCCGCCAAAGAGCACGAGGCCCACGATGCCGCCGCCCCCGCGCCGGACACGGCGCCGGAATAACCCGCTGGCTGGGGCTCGCCGGTTTTGGGGCGGCCGCAGCGGCAGCGCGCAGTTCGGGTAAGTGCCCGTTACCTTCGCGGCACATCCTTTTCGTCCATTCGCTTCCCCGGCGCCCCAATGCACGTCATCCGCGACCCGGCTCAATTTCCTTTTCTTGCCAATGCTGTCGTCACGAGCGGCACGTTCGATGGCGTCCACGTGGGGCACCAGCGCATCATGGCGCGGCTGCGCGAAGTGGCGCAGGCCAGCGGCGGCCCGGCGGTGGTCATCACCTACTGGCCGCACCCGCGGCTGGTGCTGGGGCCGCCGCCCTCCCACCCCGAGCTGCTGGAGCTGCAGCTGCTCAACACCCTAGACGAGCGAATTGAGAAGCTGGCTCAACTCGGTGTTGATTACCTGCTCATTGTGCCCTTCACCAAGGAATTCGCGCAGTGGACCTCTGAGGAATACATCCAGAACCTGTTGCTGAAAACGGTGGGCACCAAGCAGCTGGTTATCGGCTATGACCACCGCTTTGGCAAAAACCGGGAAGGTGGGTTCGACTACCTCACCCAGCACGCCGCCCGCTACGGCTTCACGGTAGAGGAGATTCCGCGCGCCGACGTAGATGCGGTGGGCGTGAGCAGCACCCGCATCCGCCAGGCCCTGCGCCAAGGCGACATCGCCACCGCCAACCGCTACCTCGGCTACCAGTACCCGCTCACGGGCACGGTGGTGCACGGCCAGAAGTTGGGCCGCACCATCGGCTACCCCACCGCCAACCTGGTGCCCACCGAGCCGCTGAAGCTGGTGCCGGCCCGCGGCATTTACGCCGTGTGGGCTACCACCGCCGCGGGCACCCGGCACGAGGCCATGCTCAGCATTGGCGTGCGGCCCACCATTGGCAACGATTTAGCTCAGACGATTGAAGTCAATCTGCTGGATTTCACCGGTGATTTATACGACCAGCTGCTCACCCTTGAGTTTGTGGCCTGGCTCCGAGCAGAAGAAAAATATGACGGGCTGGACGCGCTAACGGCCCAATTGGCGTTGGATGCGGAGAATACCCGGGCCGCCCTGAAGTAGCTCGGCTTCTTTTTATCCCATAATTAAGCTGTTCATGAATTACTTACGGATATTTCTAGTGTGCTGCTGCTGGTTGGGTGCCCTGAGCGCGGCGCAGGCCCAGGGCAAACTCAGCGGTGTGGTACAGGACTCGGTCACGCACGAGCCGCTGGCCTTTGCCAGCGTATTTCTGGCCAACACCACCCTGGGCGTGACGACCACCGAGCAGGGCAAATTCGAATTTCCCAAGGTGCCGGCCGGCACCTACGACGTGGTGGGCTCCTACGTAGGCTACCGCCTGGCCAAGCAGACCATTACCGTTGGTCCGGCCGCCCAGACCGTGACGCTGCAGCTGGGCCCCACGGGCAACCAGCTGGGCGAAGTAGTGGTGCAGCCAGCCCCTAACAAGCCCGAGGAATACCAGAAATTCTCCAAGCTATTCGTTGGCCAGAGCACGTTCTCAGCCCAATGCCACATCAGCAACCCCGAGCAGGTGCGCGTGCTCTACGACGACTCGACCAAGCAGCTCACGGCCCAGGCCAAAGAGTACGTGCAGATAGACAACGACGCCCTGGGCTACCGCCTCAAGTACTACGGGCTGCAGTTTGTGTACGACGACGAAGACCGGTCCATTGCCTACTACGGCCAGCCGGTGTTTGAAGAAATGACGCCGCGCGACGACCGCCAGCGCAAGCAGTGGGCCACCAACCGCGCCATTGCCTACACGGGCTCCTTCATGCACTTCCTGCGCAGCGTGTACCAAAACCGCCTGAAAGCCGACAACTTCCTAGCCCAACAGGTGCTGGTGGTGCCCAACCCACGCTACGAGCGCGCCGAAGCCCAACGCACCGCCCTGCTCGCGCGCCGGCCCGATGGCGCGTTCACAGACGCCGAGCAGGACTCGCTGGCCAAGTGGGACGCCATTGCCCCCGCCCTGGCCTCGCTCTACCCCGAGCCCCGGCCCATCGACAGCCTGCGCCGGGTGTCGGCCGACGGGCGGCACACCTACCTGCGCTTCACCGGCGAGCTGCAGGTGACCCATTTCGGCGAAGCTCCCGACCCCGCTTACAATCGCCGCATGGCCTCGCTGGGCCCCTCGCGCACGCCCTACCCCGCCAAGCGGCAGGTGTCGCGGCTGAAGCTGCAGGGCCGCGAGGCCGAAATTCAAGCCAACGGCTCGCTGGTGAACCCACTCGAGGCCTATAACGGCGACTATTGGGGCTTTGAGAAAATAGGTGAATTTTTGCCGGTCGATTACGTACCGCCCACCGCTACTGCCAGCACCACTCCCACCCGTAGCACCACTCCCACCCACCGATGATAGACAAAACCGTTCCGAACGCCCAAGCCGCCCTCCAAGGCCTCGCCGATGGCATGACCTTGATGCTGGGTGGCTTCGGCCTGTGCGGCATCCCCGAAAACTCCATTCAGGAGCTGCTGCGCCTCGGCGTGAAAAACCTCACCTGCATCTCCAACAACGCCGGCGTGGATGATTTCGGCATCGGCCTGCTGCTGCAAACCAAGCAGGTGAAAAAGATGATTTCCAGCTACGTGGGCGAAAACGCCGAGTTTGAGCGGCAGCTGCTCAGCGGGGAGCTGGAAGTGGAGCTGATTCCGCAGGGCACGCTGGCGGAGCGGTGCCGGGCCGGCGGGGCGGGCATTCCGGCCTTTTTCACCCCGGCCGGCTACGGCACGGAGGTGGGCGAAGGCAAAGAAAGCCGCGAGTTCAACGGCAAGATGTACCTGATGGAAACCGGCCTCATCGCCGATTTTGCTTTGGTGAAAGCCTGGAAAGGCGATACCGCCGGCAACCTCGTTTACAAAGGCACGGCCCGCAACTTCAACCCGATGATGGCCACCGCCGGCAAAATCACCGTGGCCGAAGTAGAGGAACTGGTGCCCGCCGGCGAGCTCGACCCCAACCAGATTCACACACCGGGCATTTTCGTGCAGCGCATTTACCAGGGCGCCCACTACGAAAAGCGCATTGAGCAACGCACCGTGCGGCAGGCAGGCATAAGGCAGCATTTGTAGAAAAAGAGGACGTCATGCCGAGCGGAGCGAAGCATCTCTACCACGAGAGTAATTCCATTCGCCTGTCATGCAGAGCACAGCGAAGCATCTTCTCACGCCTGAGTCGTTCCGCGTTGATAAGATGCTTCGCTCCGCTCTGCATGACAGACGGCGCTGGTGAGATGCTTCGCTATGCTCAGCATGACAGCCGATTTTTAAAATAGCCTATGAAAAAGAGCTCTTCTCTCATGTTGCTGTTGCTGCTGAGCGGCTATGTGGCGACGGCGCAGGTTGCGGCACCCGTCCGCAAGGCGGCGCGACCCAAAACGGTGCTGGCCCCAGCAGTAGCGCCACCAACCATCGACCCGGCCGAGGCCCGGCGCATCGATGAGTTGCTGACGCAATACACAGCCGATTTGGGCTCGCGCGGCGTGTACGGCCCATTATCGAAGCCAACTGTCAATGGCTCCATACGCCGCTACGACAAGCACGTACCCGGCGCCCTTGCGCTGGTGCTGCGCGACGGCAAGGTGGTGTACCGCAAGTCCTTCGGCGTTGACAACATGTTTACCCAAACCCCGCTGCCGACGAATGGTATTTTCCGCATCGCCTCCCAGACCAAGGCGCTGGTTAGCGCGGGGCTGATGATGCTCTACGACGAGGGCAAATTCAAGCTAGACGACCCCATTTCGAAGTATTTGCCCGCCTTTGCCAACCCCAAAGTGCTGGCTACCTTCAACGCGGTCGATTCCAGCTACACCACTGTGCCGGCCAAGAGCGAGGTGACCATCCGGCAGCTGCTTTCCCACACTTCCGGCATCAGCTACCCCGTGATTGGCACCAAGGAAGCCACTGCCATTTATGCGAAAGCCCACATTCCGAGTGGCATTGGCACGCCGGCCGGCTCATTGGCAAAGTCCATGGATGCGCTGGGGCCGCTCCCCCTCATGCACCAGCCGGGCGAGCGGTTTACCTACGGGCTGAGCGTGGACGTACTGGGCCGGCTGATTGAGGTGCTCTCGGGCCAGCCGCTGGACCAGTACCTGCGCCGCCGGTTGTTTGAACCCCTGGGCATGCGCGACACCTACTTCTACCTGCCCGCCGACAAGCGGGCGCGCCTGGTGATGCTCTACACCGAGAATACGGCCAAGCAGACGGTGCCAATGGCGCCGCACGACGGCATGTTTCCCGACTATCCCAAGGCGTCGGCGGGCACCTATTTCTCGGGCGGTGCGGGCCTGTCGTCTACCATCGACGACTATGCCCAGTTCCTGCAAATGATGCTGAACAACGGTACCTACAACGGCCGCCAGTTGCTCAAGCCCGCCACGGTGGCGCTGATGACGCAAAACCAAATCGGGGAGGTAAACCAGGGCGACCACAAGTTTGGTTTGGGCTTCAGCATCACCATGCCCCAAAACGCGCAGGCTCCGGGGCTGTCGGCGGGTTCATACGAGTGGGGCGGCATTTTCGGCACCACGTATTGGGTTGACCCGCAGGAAAAGCTGGTGGCCCTGATTTATACCCAGAAGTACCCCAGCAGCACAAGCCGCGACCTGGCCGGCAAGTTCAAAACGGCCGTTTACCAGTCGTTTGTGCCCAACCAAAAAGTACCAGCGGCTTCTCCGGGGGCCACGGGTACGGGCACCAAGTAATTTCCCATCTCCCAAATCCCACCCACCAAATCCGCGCAGCCCCGCCAATTGGCCGGAAGCGTAGCTCAGCCCAACTTTATGCTCGACAAACACGGCATCGCCAAAAGAATAGCCCAGGAAGTAAAAGACGGCTCGTACGTCAACCTCGGCATCGGCATTCCCACGCTGGTGGCCAACTACATCCCGGCCGGCATCAACGTGGAGTTGCAGTCCGAAAACGGCTTGCTTGGCATGGGCCCCTTCCCCACCGAAGACCAGGTGGACCCCGACCTCATCAATGCCGGCAAGCAGACCGTGACCACGCTGCCCGGCTCCAGCCTCTTCTCCTCGGCCGATTCCTTCGGCATGATTCGCGGCGAGCACGTGGACCTGACCATCCTGGGGGCCATGGAAGTATCCGAAAACGGCGACATTGCCAACTGGAAAATCCCGGGCAAGATGGTGAAGGGTATGGGCGGCGCCATGGACCTGGTGGCCTCCGCCAAGAACATCATCGTGGCCATGCAGCACGTGGCCCGCGACGGCTCCAGCAAGCTGCTGCCCCAGTGCACGCTGCCCATCACGGGCCTGCACTGCGTGAAGAAAATCGTGACCGAGCTGGCCGTGCTCGACGTGACGCCCGACGGCTTTGTGCTGCGCGAGCGAGCGCCCGGCGTGAGCGTGGAGCAGATTAAAGCCGCCACCGCCGGGAAGTTGGTGGTGCCCGATGGCGAAGTGCCCGAGATGCAGGGCGTTTAGCTCAATTAATTCTGCGGGGCTGCCGCCTGTTTCTTTACTCCGCGCGGCGTGGTGCGGGTGTAATTTCGGCCTTAATGCACCGTTCTGTCTAGGTTTTCGTTTATCAACCCGTTGGCTACCTCTGCCAACGGGTTTTTTTACGGGTAAATTTGTTGGACCGGCTTCTTAAATAGCCGCGTTGCAACGGTTTTCAGCCCAATTTCTCCAGTCGTTTCGTTTTCGAACTATATATGGCCACTTCTTCTAACGGCAAAGCTTCGGCTGCTGCCTCCTCTAATGGCAAAGCCACCACTGGCGGCAGCCATGCCAAAAAAGTGGGCAAGCCCGCGCTTACCCCGGCGGTTGTCGAGCGGCTCACGCCCACGGCCGTGCCGGCCCACAAGCTGGTGCTCCGCACGCTGCGCCGCTCCGACTTCAAGGCCGTGAAGGAAATCATGGACAAGGTGTACTCCAACATGGAAGGCGCCTGGGCGGCCGATGAGTTTGCGGCCCTGCTCCGCAAGTTTCCCGAAGGCCAGATTGGCATTGAAGACAACGGCCGCCTGGTGGCCGCGGCGCTGGCCATCATCGTGCAGTACAGCGACTTCGGCGACCGCCACACCTATGCCAAAATCACGGGCCACGGCAAGTTTGATACCCACAACGACAACGGCGACACGCTCTACGGCGTCGACGTATTCGTGGACCCCGAGTACCGCAGCCTTCGCTTGGGCCGCCGCCTCTACGACGCCCGCAAGGAGCTGTGCGAAAACCTGAACCTGCGGGCCATGGTGGCCGGCGGCCGCATTCCCGGCTACGCCCAGTACGCCAATGAGATGACCCCCGCCAAGTACGTGGAGATGGTGCGCAACAAGGAAGTGGTCGACCCCATCCTCACCTTCCAGCTTTCCAACGAGTTTCACGTTCGCAAAATCATCCGCGGCTACCTGCCCTACGACTCCGAGTCGAAAGCCTTCGCTACGCTGCTGGAGTGGATTAACGTGTACTACGAGGAAGAGGAAAAGCTCATTGGCAACACCAAGAGCAACGTACGCATCGGCATTGTGCAGTGGCAGATGCGCGCCACCCGCAGCCTGGAAGACCTGCTGCAGCAAATGGAGTTCTTCGTGGACACGGTATCGGGCTACAAGGCCGACTGCGTGATGTTCCCGGAGTTTTTCAACGCCCCGCTCATGGCCCTCACCAACGAGGACTCGCCGGCGGTGGCCATCCGGGCCATGGCGGCGTTCACCGAGCCCATCAAGGCGAAGATGATGGAGCTGGCCGTGAGCTACAACATCAACATCGTGGCCGGCTCCATGCCTGTTTATGAGGACGGTAAGCTGTTCAACGTGGCCTACCTCTGCCGCCGCGACGGCACCGTGGACGAGCAGTACAAGCTGCACGTAACGCCCGACGAGGCCAGCTACTGGGGCATGCGCGGCGGCGACAAGCTCAAGTGCTTCGACACCGACTTCGGCAAAATCGGCATTCTGGTGTGCTACGACGTGGAATTCCCGGAGCTGGCCCGCATGCTGAGCGACGAAGGCGTGAAAATCCTGTTTGTGCCGTTCTGGACCGACACCAAAAACGCCTACCAGCGCGTGCGCATCTGCGCCCAGGCCCGGGCCATTGAAAACGAATGCTACGTGGCCATCACCGGCTCGGTGGGCAACCTGCCCCGCGTCGAGAACATGGACATTCAGTACTCGCAGAGCGCCGTGTTCAGCCCTTCGGACTTCGCCTTTCCGCACGATGCCATCGTGGCTGAAGCCACGCCCAACACCGAGATGACCCTGATTGCCGACCTCGACCTGGACTTGCTCAAAGACCTGAACACCAGCGGCGCCGTGCGCAACCTGCGCGACCGCCGCAAAGACCTGTACTCGCTGGGCTGGACAGTAAAAAAATCGGACCGCGACGACGAGTTGCTCAGCCAAGGCACCGAAGAGCGCATCACCCGCAGCCGCCGCAAGGCCATTGCCGCTGGTTAAAGCAACGACGGGGATACAAAAGCAAAGGAGCAGCCGATTCGTACCGGCTGCTCCTTTGCTTTTGGCAGTTGTATAAGCGGTGTAATAAAATATTTTATTCGGAAATTTTTTATTACTGGTTACTCTCCTGATTCGGATATAGCACCCGGCTATTTATTGCGACTAGAATGGCGGGCAAGCTGGCTTATTTGAGCGCACAGGCTACTTTAGTTATAATAAGCTGATGACTAGTAACTTGTATTTTCGGCTAGTTAACTTCGGCCGCCCGGGCAGCAAGCCGAACGGTGAATAAACCAAGCGCCGCGCGGCATTAGGACAAGCCAAGCAAGTGAAATAGCTTTAGGCTTTTCCGCTGCTTCTCTACCCGCTGGCATGGAACCCGAGCCCCGACAGTCCCCCGTCCGTTTTTACGAGCTCGACGCCCTGCGCTTTGTGGCGGCGCTGTCCGTGGTGTGCTTTCACTACACGTACCGCCCCCAGGCCCCGGGCAACTTCAGCCCCTTGGCCTTTCCGGAACTGGACCGCGTCACGCGCTATGGCTTTCTGGGCGTCGAGTTGTTCTTCCTTATTTCTGGCTACGTTGTGCTACTCAGCGCCCGTGGCAAAACCGTGCGGCAGTTCCTGCTGGCCCGCGTCACCCGCCTGTACCCGGCCTTTTGGACGGCCTGCACGCTCACTTTCCTCGTGCTGCTGGGCTGGGGCGCGGGTACGGGCGCGGTGTCAATGCCTGCGGGCCTGCGAGCCGATGCCGGGCGGTACGTGTACAACATGACCATGCTGCACGAATTTTTGGGCGCTTGGCCCCTGGACGGGGTGTATTGGTCGCTGACGGTGGAGCTCACCTTTTACTTTCTCGTCTCGCTGCTCTTGGCCTACCGCCTGCTGCCGCACGTGGATTGGGTGCTGGCCGGGTGGCTGGCCTACACGGCTTGGGTGGGCTTTGGGCCCATGACGGCCACGCCCTTCGAGCGGCTCTTTTTTCCACGCTATGCCCCATTTTTCGCCGCCGGCATGCTTTTTTCCCTGCTCCAACCACCTGCGGGGCGGACCTGGTTCCGATACGCGCTGCTGCTGGCCGCCTATGGGCTGGCGCTGCACCAGACTTTTTACCGCGCCATCGAGCAAACGTCTGCCTTCCACGACGACGTCTCGCGCAAGGTTTGCCTGGTGGTCGTGACCGGGTGCTTTCTCCTGATGGGCGGGGTGGCTTTCCGCTGGCTCAACCTGAGCCGGTTTTCGTGGCTGACTTCCCTCGGCGCGCTCACTTACCCCTTGTACCTGCTGCACGGCAACATTGGCTTCGTAGTCTTTCACCGGCTGGGGCCCAGTACCAACAAATACGCGTTGGTGGGCAGCACCCTGGCCGCGATGTTGGTGGCGTCCTACCTGCTGCACGTGTGGGTGGAGCAGCCACTGCGCCGCTCGCTGGGGCGCGGGCTGGCCCAGGCCGTGGGCATCTACCGTAGCCGGGCCATGCCCGCACAGCGGAAAGCCGAGGCCAGCACGGCTCCGTGAACTACCACGGAGCCGCGCCAGCTGCTATGCTGTGAATTCGGCCGAAGCTCTGCCCCCGCAACCTAGACGTACAAGCGGCGGGTCTGTGGCGAAAACCGAAGGGTTTCGGCGATAATTGGGGATGTTTGCGTTGCTCCGCATTTGGTTTCTAGCCGCTTCTTACGTCTCGACAGCGCCCAACAGCTTATAGTACAGTGTCGTGGCGTGTGGCTGGCCGTCGTTATTGATAAAATACGCCGGAATCAAGCCCACCAGTTGATAGCCCATTCCCAGGTAAAGCCGTTCGGCAACGTCGCCGTGGCGGGTATCGAGTACCAGGGTGGTGCGGCCCAGGCGCCGCGCCTCTACTTCCAGGGCCTGCAGCAGTTGCCGGGCCAGGCCTTGGCGGCGGGCTAGGCGGTGCACCAGCAGCTTGGATACTTCGGCCCGGTGCAGCGCATTCGGCCGAGTGGCCAAGTCAAGCTGCACTGCGCCCAACAGGATGGCTTCGCCGGCCGGGTAGGCCACCAGCAGCACCCGGTGCCCGCCTTCCAGCGCTTCGATAACGCCCTGCCAGTACTTGTGCGCTTCATCCGCCGCCAGCGGGGGCAGAAAGCCCACGGCCGCTCCCGACGCCACGGCATCGAGGAGCAGCCCGACGAGGTGCGGCAGCGCGGCCCGGGCTTCGGCGGCGCCAAGGGAAGTAAGGGAGAAAGCCATACGCGGACGCAAGAAAACCATTCGGTGGGAAACCGGTCGTGCCACGTACAGGTGGGGCGCCAGTAAGCAGTTTTGTGCGTAAACTTCGGCCTCAAGTTCCCGTCCTTTTCTAATAGCCCTCCACCTTAAAACTATATGCGCGTTCTCATCACCGGAGCCAACCGGGGCCTGGGCCTCGAACTTACCCGCCAGTACCTCGAGCTCGGCGACCATGTATTTGCCGCCAGCCGGCACCCCGCGGCCGCTACCCAGCTCCAGCAGCTGCACCAGCAGTATTCCGACCGGCTCGTGCTCGTGCCCCTCGACGTGACCGACGCGGCCTCCATTGCCGCCGCCGTGAAAACCGTGAGCGACAACACCGACGCCCTCGACGTGCTGATAAACAACGCCGGCGTGTACCCGCACGCGGGCTCCGGCGATGCCCACCAGCGCCTGGGCCAGCTCACCCACGACGATGCCATCGAAACCATGCAGGTCAATGCCATCGGGCCGCTGCTGGTGTCGCAGGCGCTGCTGCCGCTGCTGCGCGCCGGCCGCAAGGGCCGCATCATCAGCATTTCGTCGGGCCAGGGCTCCCTGACCTGGAAAGCCACCGGCGACCCCTACCACTACAGCGCCAGCAAGGCCGCCCTGAACATGTACATGCGCAGCTTGGCCGCCGAAATCGGCCACATGGGCCTGATTTCGGTTATCGTGGACCCGGGCTGGATGCGCACCGACATGGGCGGCGACCACGCCACCCAGGAGCCGGCCGACTCGGCCCGCGGCATCATCCGCCTGGCCGAGCAGCTGCACGCCGAAGAAAACGGCAGCTTCGTGACCTGGCAGGGCCAGCCCGTGCCGTGGTAATCCCAGGATAGCGTTGATGGGTGGGCCTTCACTGGCTCATTGCCCGGCGTTGTAATTGAGTAAACGGGCCCCTCCGGTTGAGCAATCAACGGAGGGGCCCGTTCTTTTTAGGCCGCCCGCGAAGGGTGCCGCGAGACACCAGAGGGCGTGTATATAGCCAAAAGCAAGCATAGCCCTGGTGGTAACACGCTGGATACGATTGGGGAAAGCCAGCAGGCGGCTTTGGGCCAATAGGACCGCCGGGTTAGCAGCCATCGGCTTATTTCCGGCCGGGTTTTTCATCCCATTATTTATAAAAACCTCTTGAATATCGGAAAATTTTAATTCATTCAATTACGCTCATTACCATTAGGTTATATAAGAAGGCTGTTTTTTGTTGATTATTTTTTCTGAAACGATAACACGGTTGTGTAAGCAGGGCCGCTACATTAGCGAAAATAAGTACACTCACTTTTTACTTAAAAACCAACCACATGAGAAGAATCTTACTCTTATTTTTTTCAATGGTCCTGGCCTTTGTGGCCCACGACCTGCAAGCCCAGAGCCGGACGGTTTCCGGTGCGGTGGTGGGCTCGGATGGCGCCTCGATTCCGGGCGTGACCGTAATCGTGAAGGGCGGTAACCAGGGCACCTCCACCGATTCCGATGGCAAGTACAGCCTGTCGGTTCCAGAAGGAGCCACCACGTTGGTTTACTCGTTCGTGGGCTACGACAACAAAGAGGTGGCCATCGGCAACCAGTCGACCATCAACGTGACCCTGAAGGTGAACCCCACCGGCCTCGACGAGGTGGTGGTGGTGGGCTACGGCACGCAGTCGCGCCGCGACCTGACCGGCAACGTGGCCACCGTGAGCGGCAAGCAAATTGCCACCGCTCCGGTGCAGAGCTTCGACCAGGCCTTGCAGGGCCGGGCGTCGGGCGTCAACATCACCACGCCCAACGGCTTGCTGAACAACCCGCCCGTTATCCGCATTCGCGGGGTGAACTCCATCAACCTGAGCTCGGCACCGCTTATCGTAATCGACGGCATTCCGGCCTTCAGCGGCAACTCTTCGGCGGTGGGCAGCGTGCCCAACAACCCGTTGAGCAACCTGAACCCCGCCGACATTGAGAGCATGGAAGTGCTGAAGGATGCTTCGGCCACGGCCATCTACGGCTCGCGCGCGGCCGGCGGCGTTATTCTCGTGACCACCAAAAAAGGCAAGAAAGGCCAGAGCCATGTGAGCTACGACACCTACGTGGGCTGGACCAAGCCGGTGCGGCTGTACGACGTGATGGGCGCGCAGGACTACGTCAACGTCAAGAACGAAGCCGTGCGCAACCTCAACGCCAACCAGAAATCGGTGGGCGGCGCGGGTGCCAACGTGGAAGGCTTCAAGCTCACCGATGCCAATGGCAATTCGGCCGACACCCGCTGGTACGACTACATCTACCGCACGGGCTTCTCGCAGGCGCACAACCTGAACTTTTCGGGCGGCACCGACAAAACCAATTTCTACTCCTCGGTGGGCTACACCAACCAGAAAGGCATGCTGGTGCGCAACGACTTCAAGCGCGTTTCGGCCCGCCTGAATGTGGACCACAAAGTGTTTAACAACTTCACGGTGGGCATGCGCGTGGGCTACTCCAACACGCAAAACTCCTCGCCCAACTCCGGCTCGGCCAGCGGCGCCGGCGGTGCTTTCGGCACGGCCGGCCTGGGCCGCCTGCCTCTGGTGCTGCCCCCCAACATTGCCCCCTTCAACCCCGATGGCAGCTACAACACGAGTGGCGCCGGCATCGGCCCGGGTCCCAACATCAACCCCACCAGCTCCACGGGCGCGCCCCTGCTGCCGGGCTACTACAACCCCTTGGTTGACCTGGAAAACAACTACTTCAACTCCGAAGGCAGCGAAATCCAGGGCAGCGTGTACGCTGACTGGGAAATTCTCAAAGGCCTGAACCTGCGCACCAGCTACGGCATCAACAACATCTCGTTCGAAGACAAGGCGTTTTACACGGCCATTGCCGGCGACGGCTTCTCGGGCGGCGGCGAAGCCGATAACTACTACCGCACCAACAAGCGGTGGAACTGGCAGAACACGGCCCAGTACGACCACTCCTTTGGCGAGAAGCACAACTTTTCGTTCCTGCTCGGCAACGAGCAGCAGTACACCGATATTCTGCGCTGGGGCGCCAGCCGCACGGCCGTAGCCGACCCGTTCTTCACCTCGTACCAGGGCAACTTCACCAACATTTCGGCCGCCGGCAACTTCCAGGGCGCGAACTATCTGGTGTCGTTTTTTGGTCGGATGAACTACAACTACGACCACAAATACCTCGCGACGGTCAACGTGCGCCGCGATGGCTATTCGGCCTGGGCGAAGAAATACGGCAACTTCTACGGGGCCTCGCTCGGCTACGTGGTGTCGGAAGAAGATTTCTGGAAGAACTCCTCGTTTGCCCCGGCCTTTTCGTTCCTGAAAATCACGGGCAGCATCGGCAACGTGGGTAACAACCAAGGCATCGCCGATTACGCGGCGCTGCAAACCTATTCGTCTGGCCTGTACGGTTCCAACGCCACGCTGTACTTCAGCGGCGCCGGCAACCCGAGCCTAACCTGGGAAACCAGCAAGAAAACCGACCTGGGCCTCTCGTTCGGCTTCTTTCAGGACCGGCTGCGCGGCGATTTCGCTTACTACCAAAACCTGGTCGACGGCCTGATTCTGGACGTTCCCCAGGCGCCGTCGAAAGGCATCCCCGGCAACACCATCCTGGGCAACGTGGGCTCGATGCGCAACACCGGCATTGAGCTGAACCTGACCTACAATGCCATCCAGGCCAAAGACTTTACCTGGACGGTGAGCGGCAACGTGACGACGCTCAAGAACCGCGTGCTGGGCCTGGCCACCGAAGGCCAGCGCATTGGCACGGCTACCAGCCTCGAAACTGCCAACTACACCCAAGTAGGCCACTCCGTGGGTGAAATCCTGGCGGTGCCTTCGCTGGGCGTGAACCCCGCCAACGGCCGCCGCATGATTCAGAAAGCCGACGGCACGGTGGTGCAGTACGAGCACTTAGGCTCGGGCTGGACGACCATGGATGGTAAACCCGCCACAGCTCCCAACCAGTTGGTTGACGGCATCTACTACGGTCCTACCCTGCCCACCTACTATGGCGGCTTCGACAACACGTTCCGCTACAAAGCCTTCGATTTGGGCTTGTTCGTGCAGTTCTCGGGCGGCAACTACATCTACAACGGCACGAAGTCGGGCCTGCACGACCAGCGCTTCTGGAACAACGACAAGGACATTCTTGACCATTGGACCGAAAGCAACCACAACGCCAAGTGGCCCCGGGTGGTGTTCGGCGACAACGTATCGAACGGCTCGACCATCGTTATGTCTTCGAACGTGGAGAAGGGCGACTTCGCCCGCCTGCGCCAGGTGTCGTTGGGCTACTCGTTCAGCCAGAGCCTGCTCACCCGCCTCAACGTGGCCAGCGCCCGCATTTACGTGCAAGCGCAGAACGCTGCCCTGCTCACGAAGTACTCGGGCATCGACCCCGAGATTTCGACGAACGGCTCCAGCAACACCGGCGCCGGCGTCGACCGCAACTCGGTAGGACAAGCCCGGACCTACACCGTGGGCTTCAACATTGGCTTCTAATCGCAACTACCTAATGAAGATATCTTTAAATAAAAAGGCTGCTGTAGTAGTTTGCACAGCATTCCTAGCGGTGGGCACGTTCTCCTGCCAGACCGACAAGCTGAGCCCCGCTCCCCTTACCCTCATCTCCGACCAGGTGGTGTTCAGCACCCCGGCCCGCATTTCGCTGCAGGTGAACAACCTGTATAGCTACGTGAAATCGGGCAGCTTCCTGGGCGGCCGGTTCCAGATTTACAACGACATCCGGGCCAACGACTTCATCAACAAAACCTCCAACGGCGTAACCGGCCAGAGCGTGTGGAACCATACGCTGGCCGAGGCCTCGCAGAACGACGTCATCAACACCTGGGGGGCGGCTTATCAGGCCATCAACCAAATCAACGTGTTCCTGGCCGGCATGGATGCCAATGCGTCTAAGTTTGTCGGGCCCGTTTTTCCCGCCGACTTTGCCGCCAAGGCCACCAACTACAAGGCCGAAGCCCGGCTGCTGCGCGCCCTGTGCTACCACTCGCTGCTGCAGCTGTACGCCCGGCCCTACGCCGATGGTAACGGCAGCAAGCCCGGCCTGCCCCTGCGCCTGCAGGGTGAAACGACCGACAAGAACAACGACTTGGCGCGCAGCTCGGTAGCCGACGTGTACACCCAGATTCTGGCCGACCTGAACTACGCCGAGCAGAACCTGCCGCTGACGAACGGCTCAAGCAGCCTGAACGTAACGCGGGCCCACCGCAACACGGCCATTGCCCTGAAAACGCGCGTGTACCTGCACATGGCCCGCTACACCGACGTGATTACCGAAGCCAACAAACTGGTACCCGCCGCAGCGCCGTTTGTCGCGCCCAGCGGCGTGCCCCACGCGCTGAATGCCTCGGTGGCTGCCGTATTTGCCACGCCCCAGGAAACGGTGGAAAGCATCCTGTCTTTCCCCTTCACGGCGCAGGATGCCCCGGGCACCCAAAACCAGCTGGCCTATTACTACCTGCCTTCTTCGCTGGGTGGCAACGGTGAGTATGCCCTGAACGGCGCCGCCGGCGGCATTCTGACCAACCCCGGCTGGGCGGCTACCGATGCGCGCCGCACCAGTTTTGTGGCCACCTCGGGCACCGAGTCTTTTCTGAAGAAGTACCCCACCGGTACTCCCTTCACCGACAAGGCCCCGGTGATTCGCTACGCGGAGGTGCTGCTGAACCTAGCCGAAGCGCGCGTGCGCTCGACCAGCACCGTTGACCCGCAGGCCCTGGCGTTGCTCAATGCCGTGCGCGGCCGCTCCAACCCTGCCGGCGTGTACACGGCGGCCAGCTTTGCCACCCCCACGGCGATGATTGATGCCTTGCTGCTGGAGCGTCGCATCGAATTTTTGGGTGAAGGCATCCGCAACATGGACATCATGCGCCTGAATGCGCCGATTCCTGGCAAGGGCTCTGTTCCGACCATCGACCCGAGCAATTCGGCTTATGTGTGGCCCATTCCTTCGACGGAGCTGGCTACCAACAAGCTCATGACCCGCAACTAAGAGCGCTGCTCCTAGTACGGTCCCTGCAAAAGCGGCTTGCCCAGATTGGGCAAGCCGCTTTTTTGTTTTCGGGGATTGGCGCTGGGTGCCTCCTTCGGTACGCATTCCCGATTTTGGGAGTAGATGCAGCAGCGGGTCTGCTACCCGCCAGCCCAACTGCCAGATTAAAACGAGGTTAAATAGTGAGAAAGGGAAATCCGAAAGCGAAATGGATTCCGTAGCTGAATATCTGAATTCTATTTCTCAGCTTACCAAACTCTTACGTTGATGCTCATTACTTCTACTACCTGGAAAGCGGCCTTGAAAGGGGCGGCTTTCGGTACCCTCCTGGCGGGGGCCACCATGCTGCCCGCTGCGGCCCAAACGGTTTATGGCCTGGCCTCGGTGGCGGGTACGGCGGCTACTTCTTTGGTTACGTTTGTGGCTACTGCTCCCGGCACCTTCACGGCTACCGTGCCCATTACGGGGCTGGGAGTTGGGCAAACCCTGGTAGGGCTCGACGCGCGGCCCAACACCGGGCAGCTATTTGCCCTGGGCTACAACCCCACCGGTACGCAGGTCCAGCTCTACACCCTGAGCACCAGCACCGGCGCCCTTTCGCCAGTAGGCGCCGCGCTTACGCTAAACCTGGGCACCACAACGGGCCGCATCGGTTTCGACTTCAACCCCACCGTGGACCGCATCCGGGTAACGGGCAGCAACAACAGCAACTTCCGGCTCAACCCCAACAACGGGGCCCTGGCCGCCACCGATACCAACCTGGCCTACGCCACTACCGATGCCAACGCAGCCCAAACGCCCGGCGTGGGCGCGGTTGCTTACGGCAATTCCTACATTGGCGCCACCGCCACGGTGCTCTACGACATCGACGAGGCCAACAGCCGCTACACCACCCAGGACCCACCGAACGCAGGTACGCTCAACAGCCGCGCCCAGCTCACTGTGAACACGGCGACGGCCCTGGCCACCGACCTGGACATCTATTTTAGCCCAACTTCCCGCGCCAACAACGCCTACCTGACCATTGCCACCGGCACGGCGGCCACGCCCACCACGCAGCTCTACACGCTGGATTTCATCATGGGAACCGGCATGACGGCGGTGGGAGCCATCGGGCCAGTTGGTACACTAGTAACGGACATTGCCTTTGCCATCGACCGGCCGGCCACGCTGCCCGCGGTGACTGGCCAATTGACCTACGCCCTGGCAGGCAATAACCTGCTCACCTTCGACACAGCCCAACCCAGCTTGATTCGCACTTCCGTGGGCATTACCGGAGTAGACGCAACCCAGACGCTGGTGGGCATGGACATTCGCCCCACCACCAACACGCTGTATGGCCTGGGCTACAACGCCACGGCGCAAACCTATCAGCTCTACACCATTAACTCCCAGACCGGGGCCGCCGCGGCCGTGAACACCACGCCCATTGCCCTGGCGCTCGGTACCGGCAAGGTGGGCTTCGACTTCAACCCCACCGTGGACCGCATTCGGGTGGTGGGAGCCAATCGGGCCAATTTCCGCCTGAACCCGACGGATGGCACCGTAGCCGCCACCGACACGCAGCTGGCCTACGCCGCCGGCGACCGCAACGCCGGCGCCACCCCCACCATCGGCGCGGCCGCCTACACCAACAGCGTGGCAGGCGCCACCGCCACTTCCACCACCCTCTACGACTACGACCTGGCCCTGAACGTGCTGGCCCTGCAAAACCCACCAAACGACGGCAACCTGATTTCGGTGGGCACTTTTGGCAATTCGGGCATTGTGGTGAATACCGCGGTTCCCAATGTCGACATTGATATCTACGCCCCAGCGCAAGGCACCATGACGATGTACATGGTAGCCAACACCGGTACCGACCTCAATAGCAGCCTGTACACGGTAAATCAGTTTAACATTGCCAGCACCGTCACGCTGGTAGGCCCCATCGGAAACGGAATTGCCGCGCGCGACATTGCCATTGCTGGGCCCACTGGGGTAGTCACTGCCGCGCGCGAGCGCACCGACCTCGCCACCGGCTTCAACCTCTACCCCAACCCTGCCAGTGGCACCACGCGCCTCACCTTCGCCCTGGCCCGCACCGGGCGCGTGGAGCTGGGCGTATTCGATGCCATGGGCCGGCGCGTAGCCACCCAGACGTCCGGGATGCTGCCCACCGGTGCCCAAACCCTGCGCCTGGAAACCAGCTCACTGAAGGCCGGCCTGTATGTGGTGCGCCTGGTGGTAGACGGGCAGCCGGCCGCAGCGCGCCAGATGGTTGTGGAATAACCATCTGGGATTTCCCGAGCTAAAAAAAGCCTTCCTGCACGTGCAGGAAGGCTTTTTTAGGTTTAATAATCAGCTCAACCTCTTTTAACTGGTGGCTAAGTGCGCGTGGTCGCGCAGGATGGTTTGCAGAAAGGGAGCGTCCTGCAGGTCGGTGCGGATGCCGGTGATGGACTTCACTTTATTGGCCAGCTCGTTCAGCAGCTGGTAGTTTTGGCGGGCGCTGGCCTGCTGCATCAGCTGGCGCACCAGGGCCACGTCGTGGTCGGCGAGCAGGGCGGCTTCCGGAAATACCACCTGGTAGCCTGCCACGGGGCCGGCTTCGGCCAGGGGCGAGCGGTACTGCGTGCGCGGCCGCAGCTTGAGCACCGTGGTGCCGGCCGCCAGGTCGCCCAGGCGCTGCCCCCGGCCGTTGGCTGCAATGGTGATAATGGCCACCAGGCCAGCAAACTGCAGGTCGATAATGCGCAGCAGCCAGCGCAGCAGGTAGTCGCCGATACGAGGCGCCGTCCCGTCGAGCCGCATCACCTTGATGTTCATGGCTTTTTTGCCGATGCTTTGGCCATTGAAGAAAACCTCGCACACCAGATTGTAGAAAAGCAGGGGAGCATAGGCAACTACAAACACCAAAATCATGGCGACGCCGGACAATTGGCTAGAAGAATGGCGGCCCGAAATAGCTAAGGCGGCGGGCACCATCATCCAGGCAAACACCCAGGCGCCCAGCACCACGTAGTCGATAATGGTAGCTACGATGCGGTCGCCCAGGCCGGCGACTTCGTACTCAAGCGTGACGTTTTGGGCGGTGTGAACGCGAATGGTGCTCATGCAATAAGGAGGTAGAAAGCTTTCAGACCCGCAAAATAGGGCTTAACCGATGGATGCTGGGCACGGCCACCGGACCTACCCCGTAGTGGCGTCGCGCGGCGGTGTTACTCAAGTGCTGCGAGAATTTTGACAGGCTGAAAACCCACGATGGGCAGGCTTTAAGAATAATGCAAAAGGCCCCGGTTAGTAGCCCAACGGGATGCGGCCCGCTGACAGCGGCTCGCTATCTTTAAGCCCTTCAAATTCAAGCAATGCGAGAAGCCGTTTTTTTGCGCCAGAACCAGGAGCGCTGGCAGCAGTACGAGCGGCAGCCCCCGGCCGGCCCTGACGAGCTGGCCGCCCGCTTCGTGGCCCTCACCGACGACCTGGCCTATGCCCAAACATTCTACCCCGCCTCCCCTACCACCGCCTACCTCAACGACCTCACCAGCAAGCTGCACCAGCGCCTCTACGCCAACAAGAGCGAGAGTAGCGGGCGCTTTGCCCGGTTTTGGGCCGTGGAGCTGCCGCTGGTGGTGGCGCGCCACCACCGCACGCTAGCCGTCACGGCGCTGCTCTTTGCGGTCTTCACGTTTCTGGGGGCGCTTTCGGCGGCCTACGACGACACCTTTGTGCGGGTGATAATGGGCGACACTTACGTGAACCAGACCATCGAAAACATCCGCAAGGGCGACCCCATGGCCGTGTACAAGCAGCAAGGCGAAACGCTGATGTTTCTGGGCATCACGGCCAACAACATCTATGTGGCACTCAACATCTTCGTGCAGGGCGTGACCCTGGGCGTAGGCACGCTCGTGCAGCTGTTCCGCACCGGGCTGATGCTGGGCTCTTTCCAGTACTTTTTCTACCACTACCACGTGCTGCGCGCCTCGGTGCTCACCATCTGGATTCACGGCACGCTGGAAATCTCGGCCTTGATAGTGGCGGGCGCCGCGGGGCTCGTCATGGCGCGGGGGCTGCTGTTTCCGGGCACCTACGGCCGGGCCGAGGCCTTCCGCCACTCGGCGCGCGATGGCCTGAAGCTGGCCATTGGGCTGGTGCCCATTTTTGTGGTGGCGGGCTTTCTGGAAGGCTTCGTGACGCGCCACACCGAAATGCCCGTGGCGGCCAGCCTGGCCATCATCGGCGGCTCGGCGGCCTTCATTGGCTGGTATTTTATTGTGTACCCCATCCGGCTGGCGCGGCGCCTCGGGGCCGCAGCCGCGGCTTAACCTTACTCCTGCTTTTTCTACCACCTACTACCCCATATGCAAGCAAAGCTTACTTATACCCAAGAGGCCGATTTTCGGCGAGAGCGGGATTTTGGCGCCAAAGTCGGGGCCACGTTTGAATTTGTGGTGGCTCAATTTCGGCCGCTGTTCAAGTGCCTAGTGTATTTCGTGCTGCCGGGCGCGCTGCTGGCGGGCATCGGCATGGGGCTGTTTGTGAGCAACGTGCTGTCGATGATACCGCTGGCGGGGCCCAGCGCCCACGGCGGGCGCATTACCCAGACTTTCCCCAACAACCCGTTTACCATCACGTCGATGCTAGGAATTGGGCTGGCAACGGTGGGCTTCATGGCCGCGTTTCTGCTGCTTTCGAGCACAGTGTACGCCTTTGTGCGCGTGCGCATCAACACCCCGGCCCAGGAAGCGGTGAAGCCCGCCGAGGTATGGGCCTTTGTGTGGCGACGGCTGGGCCGGGTGGTGGGCGCCATGCTGGTACTAAGCCTGCTGATGCTCGTGAGCGGCGGCCTGCTGATGGGCTGCCTGGCCTTGCTGGGCCCTGGCTTCGTGTTCCTCATCGTCTTCCCTGCATTTTGGGCCGCCATCTGCCTCACGCTGTATTTTCCCATTCTTTGGATGGAAGACGACGGCATTTTGGCTGCCCTGCGCCGCTCGTTTTACCTGATAAAGGGCAAGTGGTGGTCGTCGTTGGGCCTCTATATGATTATGTCCTTCATCACCGGCGTGATGAACTATCTTTTCCTCATTCCCTTCTACGGCCTGATGGTGGTGCGTACCATGCTCAAGCTGCCTGGCTTTGACTCCGAAATTCTGAGCGTGGCCGCCATGAGCATCTACGCGTTGGGCTGGATTTTCACGGCCGTGCTGCCCCTGGTGGCCATGCTGTTTCAATACTTCAACCTCGTGGAGCGCAAAGACGGCATCGGCCTGCGCCAGCTGGTGGACTCGCTGGGCCAAACGCCCGCGCCACAAGTGAGCAACCACACCTTCCGCCCCGATGAGGAAGGCGAGTATTAGGAAGTAGCTTTCGCAGCTCTTGGTAAGCTACCTGCGCTTAAAAGAACGTCATGCTGAGCGCAGCCGAAGCATCTTTACCGCGTCACTAATACTCCAATCGCGTGTCATGCTGAGCCTGCGAAGCATCTTATCACGGCTCAACGATTTGTTCATCGGCGATAAGATGCTTCGCAGGCTCAGCATGACAACTGAATAGAATTAGTTGAGCTAAAAAAGCCGCAAATCGCCCAGCCCTTGCGCCCAACCCCAACCAGATTTTCAGACACTTTCTCAGCGTGCGCAGAATCGCAGCTATTCTATATAACCTAAGCAAACGGGGCAATCCGGTCCGGCGCGCGCTATTGGCGCTTTGCCTGGCTGCGGCATTGCCCACCGCGGCCAGCTCGCCGCCCGCCCCTGCCACCACTAAGCATACCCAGCAACAACTGCCGCCCGACCGCAGCATCACCCTGCCCACCCGCCAGCTCGATGCGGCCCGCCTGCGCGAGCTGAAGGCCCAGCGCGAATTCCGCTACGTGGAGCCCGACGCCAGCACCGATGCCTGGGACGCCTTCTGGGCCCGGGTGTGGCGCTGGCTGGGCCGGCTACTGGGCAAGCCCTCCCCCAACAGCCACACAGGCGCAAGACTTGCCTGGAAATATGGCTTCTACGCGGCCGTGCTTGGGGTGCTCGCCTTCGCCGTGCTCAAGCTGTTGCAAGTAGACATTACCGGAGCATTTGGGCGTTCGGCGCGGCGCGGACTGGCTTACGATACCACCACCGAAGACATTCACGAAGTAGATTTCACAGCCCGGATTGCCGAAGCCGAAGCGGCCGGTAACTTCCGTTTGGCCACGCGCCTGGGCTACCTGGAAGTGCTGAAGCACCTCACCGTCCGCGGCCACATCCAGTGGCAACCCGACAAAACCAACCACGCCTACCTGGCTGAGCTGGCCGCGGGTTCCTTGCGCGAGGCTTTTCGCGGGGCCACCCGGCAGTTTGAATACGTATGGTACGGCGAGCTGCGCCTAAATGCTGCCCTCTACCAGCAAGCCCGGGCCGGCCAGCGCACCGTGTCTGCGCTGCTGGCCAGCAAGCAGCCCACTGGGCATGAGGCCATTGTTTCGCCTAATACGCTGCCTGCCTGATGCTCCATCTCACCACCTTTCGGCTTTATCTGCTGGGCATTGCGCTGCTGTTTGTGGGCTATGTGGCGCTGGAATACAACCGCCCCAAGCCGCTCAACTGGGCGCACACGTACATCAACAAGGACAAGATTCCGCACGGCACTTTTGTGCTCTACGACCAGCTCCCGCACCTGCTCGGCACCGATTCCATCGAAACCGTGCGCCTGCCCGTATACAACCAGCTCACGGGAAGCGACGAGCCCGCGGCTATAGATGCTTCTGCTGATTCAGCGACGGTGGCTCAAGGTGAGACCACGGCCAGCAAATCAGCTTTCGACACGGTTGCGGCCGAACCTTCGTCAAGAGCTGATACCAGCGCCCTTCCTCCTACTGCGGAATGGGTGTCCTTAGCGCCTATCCGAGAGGGCAAAGCCAATTACTTATTTATAAGCCCGGATTTTAGGGTCAACACGTCGGATGCGCGAGCCTTGCTGGCTTTCGCCGCCCTGGGCAATGACGTTTTCATTGCCACTGAAAATTTCAGCGACCATTTCCCCTTTCTCCGGGATACGCTGGGCTATTCGACTATCCAAACCGAGCCGCCTACCCATAAAGGCCCCGCCGGCTTTCCGGTAGTCGATTCGGTAGACCTTCGCTTCACCAACCCCGCCTTGCAGCACGCACACATCCGCCTGCCAGGCTCCGGCGCAACGGAGCGCTTTGTGGTTGATTCGGGCCGCGTGGGGCTCACCCTGGCCACCGATGCGCAGGGCCGGGCGGTATTCATCCAGCTCAATTACGGCCGCGGGCATTTCTATCTGTGCAGCGCACCCCTGGCGTTTACCAACTATTACCTGCTGCGGCCCCGCTCGGCGGCTTTTGCGGCGGCAGCGCTGGCGTACCTGCCCGCCCGCCGCACATGGTGGGATGAGTACCAGAAGCAAGGGCGGGCCGGCGAGCAGTCCTTGCTGCGCGTGGTATTTGCGCACGATGCCCTGCGCCAAGCCTATTACCTCACCCTGGTAGGCGCCCTGCTGTTGGTGCTCGTGGCGGCCCGGCGCCGCCAGCGCATCATTCCCACCATCAAGGCTCTGCCCAATACCACACTGCTTTTCACGCGCACCGTGGCCAGCCTCTACCGCCAGGGCAGTAACCACGCCCTTATTGCCGAGAAAAAAGTTGGGCTGTTTCTCGACTACCTGCGCACCCGTTTTCAGGAAACCAGCCCCGATTTCGGCAATGCCGACTTCCGCGAGCGGCTCAGCCAGAAGTCGGGCGTGCCCCGCCCGCGCGTAGATGAGCTGCTGCGACTGGTGAATTTTGCCCGCACCGCTCCCCAGATGAACGACCAGCAACTTCTCCAACTGAGCCGGGCGCTAAGTGATTTTAGGCGGGAAGCGCGCCGTTAATTCACTTATTGCACTGAGCTCAGAAACCGCCTTTTTATCTAATTGTACTATTCCTACAAAGCGCCTTTAAACAGATTTAAAGTCGCTTTTTCGGGCTTCACTCACCTATCCGACTGTCTTCCTTGCTCACCTGTCTCCCTGATTTTGCTGCATGCTCACCGTCGAAAAGCTGATGATTCTGCTCAAATTTAATTGGGACGCCGACCTGTTTTTGAGTGGGGGCTCGCCCCAGGAAAAAGCTTTGATGAAGGGAATTGGCTGGGCCGAATATGCAGGATTGCTGCAAGATTTGATGCTGGTATCTAGAAATTTAGTTTCAACCGAATACGCCCGCACCGTGCACCGGCGGCTGCTAACCGCCTGCGCCGACGAGGAAACCGCCCAGACTTTTATTGGCTACGCCAGCACCTTATAGCTCCATGGAAAACGAAACCCCATACTTCTCCCCCACTCCAGTCATCGACGCGCTAGAAGCACCCGCCGCCCCCGAAGCAACCTTCGCTCCGCGCACCGACTTTGCCCGCCTCACGGCCCAAACCGACGCCATTCGGCAGGAAATCGGCAAAATCATCGTGGGCCAAACTGAGCTGCTGGAGTTGCTGCTCACCGCCGTGCTGGCCGATGGGCACGTGCTGCTGGAAGGCGTACCCGGCGTGGCCAAGACCCTCATGGCCAAGCTGCTGGCCCGCACTCTGGAAGTACCTTTCAGCCGCATCCAGTTCACCCCCGATTTGATGCCCTCGGACGTGCTGGGCACCTCCGTCTACCGGCAAAACAAGTCCGACTTTGAGTTTCGGCGCGGCCCCATTTTCGCCAGCGTGGTGCTGATTGACGAAATCAACCGTGCCCCCGCCAAGACGCAATCGGCCCTGTTTGAGGTGATGGAGGAGCGCACCGTGACCCAGGACGGCACCGCCTACTCCATGGCCGAGCCCTTCCTGGTACTGGCCACCCAAAACCCCGTGGAGCAGGAAGGCACCTACCGCCTGCCCGAAGCCCAGCTCGACCGCTTCCTGTTTAAGCTACACGTGGGCTACCCCACGCTGGCCGAGGAAGTGCAGATTCTCAGCGGCCACCACGCCGGCCTGGGCAGCACTAACCTGGAGGCTGTGCAGCCCATCCTTTCAGCCGCCGACCTGCACGCCCTGCGCCAGCAAGTGCGCCAACAGCGCGTCGAGCCCAATATTCTGGAGTACATCGCCAAGCTGGTGGGCCAGACGCGCGCCCACAAATCGCTGTACCTGGGCGCGTCACCCCGCGCCTCGCTGGCCCTGCTCAACGGCGCCAAAGCCCTGGCCGCCCTGCGCGGCCGCGACTTTGTGACGCCCGAAGACGTGCAGTTTCTGGCCCCCAGCGTACTGCGCCACCGCATCATGCTCACGCCCGAGCGCGAGATAGAAGGTAGCACACCCGATGACGTGGTGAAGCAGATTATGCAGGCCATAGAAGTGCCGCGGTAGAATCCGAGGAGCCATTAAAACGTCATGTTGAGCGAAGCTGAAGCATCTCTACCTCGATAGTAATCAATGCCGTTCAATACCGTTGCAACGAAACGGTAGAGATACTTCGACTCCGCTCGGCATGACATTCAGTGTAAATACTGTTAAATCAAAAAACCATGCTCTACTCCACCGCTTGGCTGCTTGAGCATCTGGCGCAGGGTATCCGCGTCAAGTACTTGTTTTTCTGGGGCCACCAGCCCAGTAAGGATGGTGTCATTACCAAATCGTGCTTCAGCCAGTGGTGGATGGCCGATTTTACAATTGCCAATACTTGCTACCCTTCCACTGAGCACTGGATGATGGCCGAAAAGGCGCGACTATTCAACGATGAAGCCACGCTGGCCCGCATTCTGGCGGCCAACAGCCCGGCCGAGGCCAAGAAGCTGGGGCGTGAAATCGGTGGCTTCGAGCCCGAGGTGTGGGAAGCCCACAAGTATGAGATTGTAAAAATCGGCAACCTGCACAAGTTCAGCCAGAACCCGGAGTTGCTGCAGTTTCTGCTCGCCACAAACGACCGGGTGCTGGTGGAAGCCAGTCCAGTGGATACCATTTGGGGCATTGGCCTGGGGGCCGATTCGCCAGATGCGGAGTACCCAAGTAACTGGCAGGGACCTAACCTGCTAGGCTTTGCTTTGATGGAAGTCCGGGACCAACTACGCAACGCATGAGCTTTTTCCTTACCCGGCGCTTTTTCTTACTCGTAGCCATTCTGGCTGTGGGCTTCGTGGTGGCGTTTTTTCTGCCCTGGCTGCTGGGGCCCATGCGCATTGCCCTGGGCCTGCTGGTACTGCTCACGCTGCTCGATGCGCTGCTACTCTACGCGCCGGCCCGCAACAAGACCGCGCCCGTATTTGCCCGCCGCGTGATGGGCGACAAGCTGGCCAACGGCTCGGACAACGACATTCAGATTTACCTCGAAAACCACTACCGGTTTCCGATTTCCACCGAGACCATCGATGAGATTCCGCATCAATTTCAGCGGCGCGATGTGCTGTTTCGGGCCCGGGTAGCGCCCGGCGAAACCCAGATTATCAACTACCAGCTGCGGCCCACTAAGCGCGGCGAGTACCAATTTGGGGCGGTGAACGTCTACGCGGCCTCGCCGCTGGGGCTGGTGCGCCGGCGCTTTCGCTACGACCAGGGCCGGAAGGTGCCGGTGTATCCCTCGTTTCTGCAAATGCGGCAGTATGAGCTGCTGGCCATCCACAACCGCCTCACCGAAGTGGGCGTGAAACGCATCCGCCGGGTGGGCCACAGCCTGGAGTTTGAGCAGATTCGGCCCTACGTGCCCGGCGACGACCCGCGCAGCATTAACTGGAAGGCCACGGCCCGCCGCGCCGCGCCCGGCGCTACCGACGAGCTGGTGGTGAACCACTTCCAGGACGAGCGGGCCCAGCAAGTATACTGCCTCATCGACAAAGGCCGCGTGATGCGCATGCCCTTCGAGGGCCTGAGTTTGCTCGACTATGCCATCAACGCCACGCTGGTCGTCAGCAACATCGCCTTGCTCAAGCACGACAAGGCCGGCCTGCTCACCTTCTCCAACCAGCCCGGAGCTACCCTGGCTGCCGACCGCAAGCCCGGGCACCTTCTCAAGCTGCTCGAAATCCTGTACCGCCAAAAAACCAAGTACCTCGAAACCGATTTCGAGCTGCTCTACGCCACGGTTCGGGCCCGCATCAAGCAGCGGAGCTTACTGATTTTGTTCACCAACTTTGAGACGCTGCACGGCATGCAGCGCCAGTTGCCCTACCTGCGCCGCCTGGCCAAAGACCACCTGCTACTGGTAATCTTTTTCGAAAACACCGAGCTGCGCGCCTACCTCGACGCTCCGGCCGCTACCACCGAAGACGTATACAACCAGACCATTGCCGAAAAATTTGCCCAGGAAAAGCGGCAGATTGTGCTGGAGCTGCAGCGCTACGGTATTCATTCGCTTTTGACTGCGCCTCAGGATTTAACCGTAAACACCATCAACAAATACCTAGAATTCAAAGCCCGGGGATTGATATGAGGAGACTGACACTGGCGTATGCCGGTTTTTTAGGATTGCTGCTGAGCATCTTGTGCGACGGCCCAGCCCAAGCCCAGGAGCCGCACCACTTGATGCCCGTGCCCGTCGAAATGCACTGGGGCAAGGGCCGCCTGAACCTGAAAACGCCCCTGAAGCTGCAGCTCAGCCCAACGGCCGACCCGGCTGTGGCCGCCGCCGCCCGCCGCCTGCTCGCCCGCCTGCAGGGCCCCGCCCAGCCGGCCAATGGGCCGGTTCTGCAGATACGCTACGGCCGCACCGGACTGCCCGAAAAGTTTGACGAGGAGCGCTACAGCCTTCGCGTAACGCCCATGGGCGTGAGCATCGACGCGCCCACCAGCCTGGGCGTGCTGCGGGCCCTGGCCACGCTGGAGCAGCTGCCCGTTACCGAGAAACGCCAGCGCTACCTGCCCGAAGTCGACATTCAGGACCAGCCGCGCTTTGCCTGGCGCGGCCTGCTGATGGACCCGGCACGGCACTTCCTGCCGGTATCGGTCATCAAGCGCAACATCGACGCCATGGCAGCTGTGAAGCTCAATGTGCTGCACTGGCACCTGACCGACGACCAGGGCTTCCGGGTAGAGAGCAAGGTGCTGCCGCGCCTGCACCAGG
Organism: Hymenobacter plasmatis; assembly: GCF_020711255.1. Lineage (GTDB taxonomy): Bacteria > Bacteroidota > Bacteroidia > Cytophagales > Hymenobacteraceae > Hymenobacter. Next base: position 121,604 of record NZ_JAJFAW010000006.1, on the reverse strand, counting down.
TGGGAGGCGCCGACGGCTACTACACGCAGGAAGAGGTGAAAGACGTGCTGGCCTACGCTGCTGCCCGGGGCATTCGGGTGCTGCCCGAGTTCGACGTACCCAGCCACGCCACCAGCTGGATTGCGTCTTACCCGCGGCTGGCTTCCAACGACTCCACCTACGGCGTGTACCGCAGCTTCCGCACGTCCAACATTGCCATCGACCCCACCCGGGAAACCACTTACTCGCTGCTCGATTCGCTATTTACGGAGATGACGGCACTGTTTCCGGACCCGTATTTCCATGTGGGCGGCGACGAGAACGACGGTCGGTACTGGCGGCGCAGCCCGCGCATTTCGGCGTTTATGCGCGAGCACGGCATGGTGAAAGCCGACGGCAAAACCGTGGACAAGCACCAACTCCAAACTTACTTCAACCGCCGCGTGCTGGCCATGCTCCAGAAGCACAACAAAATCATGGTGGGCTGGGACGAAATCCTGGGCCCCGACCTGCCCAAAGAAATTGTAATCCAGAGCTGGCGTGGTAAAAAGTGGCTCGAAGTTGCCGTGAAGCAAGGCCACCCCGCGCTGCTCTCGGAAGGCTACTACCTCGACCTCAACTACAGCGCCGCCTCTCACTACCTCCCCGACCCGCTGCCGGCCAACAGCACCCTCACGCCCGCGCAACAGAAGCTGGTGCTGGGGGGCGAAGCAGCAATGTGGGACGAATTTGCCGATTCGGTGATTGTGGATTCGCGCATTTGGCCGCGCGCCGCGGCCGTGGCCGAGCGGCTGTGGTCGCCCCAGGCCGCCACCCAGGACGTGGCCGACATGTACCGCCGGCTCAACCTGGTATCGCTAGAGCTCGATGCCCTGGGCCTGCGCCACCGCCGCGCCCCCGAGCAACTGCTCCTCCGCATGGCGGGCTCTTCCAACGTGGCCCCGCTGCGCACGTTGGCCGAGGTGCTGGAGCCAGTGAAGGATTACAAGCGCCATTTTCAAGGCATGATTTACACCCCCCAAACGCCCCTAAACCGCTTAGTAGACGCCGCCCCGGCCGAATCGGAGGTGGCCCGGCGCTTTGGCGTGCTGGTGGATAGCGTGCTGATGACCAACGCGGCCCCACCCCGGCCGGCGGTTTCGGTGCGGCAGCTAGCGGCGCTTCGAGCCCAGCTAATGCTGTGGCAAGCCAATGACACCCGCCTGCAAATGATGCTGGTGCTAAACCCGGCGCTGCGCGAATACGGGCCGCTCTCGACGCGGCTCGCGGCCGTGGCCAAATTGCTTCTTGAGCGGCTCACCCAACTGCAAGCCGGCCAGACGCCCTCGGCGGCGTGGCTGGCCACTGCCCGCACCACGCTCGATGCGGCGCAAGCGCCCGCGGGCCAGGCCGAGTTGGCCATTGTGAAAGCGGCGCGCCGGCTGGCCGGCATCTGAGTCTCGGCCCCATGCATCAGGCTCCTGCTTTGACTAAGATTTCTTAGTGCCCCCTACTTCTTATGCGAAATGACTAGGGGACTCGGGCCTGCGGTATGTGGGGTGCAATGCCAAATGTTCAAACTTCGACTGGCCGTTTCACCTCCATGCGGCAGTTCAGCACTTTTATTGAGTTTGATATCGACCTGACGCAAGGCTGCGAAGGCAACATTAACGGCGTGATGGAGCGCTATTTCGAGGTGCCGGACGTGTGCTGCAGCCCCACGGCGCCGGCGGTAATAGCAAAGAAATAAAGGCCGGTGGCCCCCGCCAGAAGCTGCCCGGGTGATTAACTTGCGGCAGTATGCAAGCAGAAATTACCCAAGCCCTGGCGGGTCTCAACTTTACGGCCATCGACTTTGAAACCGCCAACGAGCGCCGCGCCAGCGCTTGCGCCGTGGGCGTGGTGCGGGTGCGCGACGGTCAGATTGTGGAGAGCTACCAGACACTGCTGCGCCCCCGCGAGCTGCGCGTAGACTGGCGCAACTACCAGGTACACGGCATCGCCGAAACCGACTTATACGACGCCCCTACCCTGGCCGATGTGTGGCACGAGCTGCTGCCCTACCTGCACCGCCAGCCCGTAGTGGCCCACAATTCGGCCTTCGACGTGAGCGTGCTCGAGCACACCTTGCGCGACTACGACCTGCCCATTCCCGCCTTCCACTGCCTGTGCTCGGTGAAGTTGAGCAAGGTGGTGTGGCCGCAGCTCGAGCGCCACAAGCTCGACCACGTGGCCGCCCATTTTGGCATTCCGCTCAACCACCACGATGCTCTTTCCGACGCCCGCGCCTGCGCCGAAATCACGGTGCACGCTTTCCGCTCGGGAGCTTACCTGCCGCTCTGCTTTAAGCAGCGGGAACTGACGGCCGGCCTTGCCAAACGAGCAGCCAAACCGGCGTTTTCGACGGCTCGCTAGCAGCTCCGGCTCTGGAACGCCACCGCCGGCTACCGGCAGCGAGCGTATACAGCACTGATTCGCTCAGCTTTTGTTGAGCTAAAAATGGCTGTTGCATTTCTGCGGCGAGCGCAAAGCGGGAATAAGATTCCTGCCATGAACTGCGTTGGCTTTCTGACCTTCTAACTTCTATCCCTATGAAGCGCCCCTGCCTTGCCTACTGGGTCAGCCTGCTACTTGCGCTGCCCCTCTGGAATGCCTGCCAATCTTCTAAAACCGACGAGCAGTCTACCAGCGGCACCGCCAAAAAGCCCTTGCAGGAGGCCGGGCAAACGCCCACAGCCACCCAAGCGGATATCCTGGCGCAACGCTTCGGCCCCATACTGAAGGGCGCCTGGGTTTCGACGGCCTACCTGGCCGCGGTGCAGAAGACCAAGTCGCCGCTCAAGGCCGCGGATGCGGCGGGCGAAGTTTCCGAAATCCACATCAACCCAGCCGCGCGGAGCGCCGACAGCCTCGTCGCCGACGTGGGCCTGGGCAACCACGAAGGCGGCAACCTAACGATTTACTTTCGGCCCGGCCAGCAAGCAAACGCTCTGCCCACCAACTTCCGCGACTACGACGCCCCGGGCAGCTTTGCCGAACTCAGCTACCGCCTCGCCGCCCGCGACACCACCCTGGAGCTCACCACCTACAGCAAAGGCGGCAAAGTCTTGGCCCGCACAGCTTATCGCCGCGTGGCGGGGGCCCGGCTTGGCACGCTGGGCGCGGCCAATCTGGCTGTTAACCAGCTGCTTTTGGCCGGCAACTACAGCGGCGTAGATTCCCTGGGGCGCCCGGTGAGCATGCAGTTTGAAGCCAACGGGCGGGTAAAAGGACTCAAAGGGTTCCGCAGCTACATCGTCAATACAGACTTCAGCGGCGGGCCCGGCACCGAGATTGACCACCTTGTGCTCGACCCCCAAACCACGCATCGCCGGCTCATGGGCTATAGCCGCCGGGCCAACACGTTGCTGCTGTACGCCGCCTTCATGGTAGAGCCGCGGCTGGTGGCCGGCACCGAAGACGACTACACCCTGCCCGAGTTGGTGCGGGGCCGGCTACTTTTCACGCTCGAGCGGCGCTAGGGCTACGCCGCACTGCCAGGCCTAAAACAGCACGGCTACCTGCATGCGGCCGGTGTGCACGGTTCGCAGGCCGTTGGCTTTGCGGCCATCATAAGCGACGGTGATGTTCAGGCCGTTGCTCAGGCGCTGCTCCACGTTCAGGTTCCAGGTGAAGTTGCTACCGGGCCGCAGGGCGTTGAGGATTTCGACGGCCACCACCGAATTGGGATTGGTGCCGTCGAACTGGACGCGGGTGTAGCGGGTGGCGGCCGTGATGGTGCGCTTGTTTACCTGACTCAGGCGGGTTTCCAGGCCCAGTTCGTCGAAGATGCCAGGGTGCAGCTCCGCGTCTTTGCCAGCCAGGGTGTTCTGCTTTTGGGTGTGCAGGTAGGTGCCGGTGAGGCGCAGCGCGGGCGTGGGCTGGTAGCTGATTTCGGGCTGGATGGTGAAAATCAGCAGGCGGTAGTTGCGGCTGAGCAGGTAGTCGCTGGTGGCTTCGCGAATGTCGCGGGTGCCGGTGAGGCGGCCCGTGAACGAGGTGGCCAGCGTGCGCCGCACCAGCAAGCTCTGGGTGCTCAGGTTGCGGCGGTCGAAGCCCTGGGCGAGCAGCGTTTTCTGCTGGGTTTGCTGCACGGTGAGCTCGGCCCCGAAAATGGGATTGGACCGGTTGAAGTAGAGCGTGTTGCGCATCAGCTGGTTGAAGGCCAGCAGCTGGGCATCCTCCTTGTCGTAGCTGAAGGGGCTAAGGCGCGAGAGCAGCGAGGGGTCGGTGGTGCGGCGGTCAACGGTGATGCTGCTGAGGGTGGCAAAGCGCGCCAGCACGCCGCGCCAGCCGCCGGCTTCGCGCCAGCCGCGCGGGGCCGCCGTAGTGAGCCGGTAGCTGAGCCGGTTGGTGAAGGCGGTGATGTAGTCCGAAGTGGGCAAATACACCTTGATGTAGGTGCGGTACTGCGCATCCGGCGTTTGGGCTTCAAAAAACTCGTCCTTTTCCTGCTGGCCGTTGCCATTGGCATCGCCGCCGTAGTAGTGCGTGCCCTGGCCGGCGGGCACGGCCAGGTAGGAGAAGTCGCGCTTGAGTTCGCGGCCGGTGGCCACGCTGTAGCTCAACTCCGAGCGAATCTGGTTTTGCAGCAGGCTGGCGTTGTAAAACACCTGCCCCAGCACCGTGCGGTTGCGCGCCAGACCCAGCGAATCAAGGTCGCGGTAGGTGGCCAGTACGCGCAGGTCCTGGGTTTTGCCTAGGCGCGAAGCCATGGTACCCTGCCAGGTTTGGGCGGTGCCGCGCCGTTGCAGGGCCGTTTGTTCGCGGTTGGGGGTTTGGTCGCGGCGGTAGCTGTAGTCAAGGCGGAACTGGGTGCGGGCCGAGTCGCGGCTCTGGATAAAGACGTTGTGCTCGTCGAAGTAGTTGGCCGAGCGAATGGTATCGGTGAAGGCGGATCTGACGCGGTTTTTATCGAAGCGGTAGGCGTAGCCGGGCACGATTTTGCCGCCCACGAAGCGGCCTGTGGCCTCGCCCCGCGCCCAGTCGGAATGGAAGCGGCCGGCATCCGAGTTCAGCACAAACAAGGTGCCGCGCAGTTCCAGGTTGCCCACTTTCTGGGCTGCGTCCAGCCAGTGCTGCAGCCCGCTCACCTCGCCGGGCCGGAAGCGCCGGCTGAGCCGGTAATTCACGTTGTTGTTCACGTCCTTGGCCACGCCCACGCTGAAGTTGAAGATGTTGTCTTCGCGGGCGGTCTGGCCGTTGGCGGTGCTTTGCAGCGGGTTGGTGGCGCTCCAGTTGCGGTCAAATTCGATGTCGCGGTAGCGGTCTATCGGCGAGAAATGCTTGCCAGTGTACTCATAGTCGAGGGTCGAGCGCAGCCGGTAATTGCGGAGCAGGCCCCCGGCCAGGGCGGCGGGCAGCTGGCGGTCTTGCACCACGTAGCCCATGCGCATGGCCCCGTCCTGGTCGCTTTCTGAGGAAAAGCGGTTGCGGTCGAGGCGCGAGCGGGCGGCGTCAAAAAACACCGTCGTGCTGCTGTCGACCCGGTAGCTGATGCCGCCGGATACCATCTGCTTGAGCAGCGGCGTGGGAATGCGGCGTACCGGCTGGTAGCGGCCCTGGCCCGCCCCCGCGAATTCGTACACGCGGCCGTTGGCGCTCACGTCGGTGGTAGTAAGGCGGTAGTCGCCGTTGCCCTGGCCCACGTCGGTGAAGCGCACCGAATACACTGTGCCCAGCGTGTCGGGGCCCACGGCGCGCCGGTACCGGCCGGTGGCCGTGTCGCGGCGGTAGAGCACCTGCGTGCGGGTGTAGGCCACCGGCTCGCCCCCCGGCGTCACGGCAAAGGCCACGTTGCCGGCCCGCTGCAGCTGGGCCCGGGCCGAGTCGGTCAGGTTGAGGTTGGGCGCGTTGTTGGGGTTGTCGGCTTCCTGGTAGAAATTGCCGCGCACGCTCAGGCGGCCCACCTGCTGGTAATGGCTGGCGGCCAGCAGCGAGCGGGAATAGTTGAGGTCCGAATACTCGAAGTCAATCTTAATCCGCGAGTTGCGGGTGATGAGGTGGCGCGGCGTAAACGTGACTTCGGCCAGGTTGTAATCGATGGTATAGTCGGCGTCGAAGCCCCGGGTTTGCAGGCGGCCGTCGAGGTACACCCGTTCCGAATTGGCCAGCACGATGATGAACTGCTCGCCGTTGGGCCCGTTGAGCCGGTACGGGCCCTGCACGTTTTCGATGGGCGGCACGTCGGTGCTAGCGAATTTGCCCTTGGCCACGCCGCCCGCCGCCGAGGTCGACGACTGCCACACCAAGCCCTTGCGCACCCCCGAGCTGCTGACCGCAGCCCCCGTGGCAGGCGCCCGGTCGCCGAGCGGCAGCGGCGCACCAGCTCCACTCGGTTCCTGGCGGTTGGGGTCGGTGAGCTGGGGCTGGCTGATGGCCGGCGGGTTGAGGGTAGCCGGCGAGGGGCCGTTGAGCTGGCCACTGGGCACCTGCCCGGCCTGTCCGTTCAGATACACCGCATTGGCTACGCCCGGCGCGGCGCCCAGCCCAGCCAGCCCCACAATGGGCGGCCCAAAATTGGCCTCGGCCGCCGCGCCCTGAATGTTTTTGTAGTAGCGCAGAAAGTAGTCGGGCTTGTTGCGCAGCACCACATCGCCGGCCGTTAGGTTCCAGTTGGGGTTGGTGAGGGTGATGTAGATTTTGTCGAACTGCTGCAGCTGCTGGGTGTTGCCCTCGGGCTGAAACGGCACGTTCTGGTCCGAAATGGCCGCCGTGAGGTTGATGTTTTCGGCCAGCTTGCCTTCCAGCTGCAGGTTGAGGGCCGAGTTGACGAAGACGTTCTGGGTGTTGCCGAAGCTGATGCCGCGCGCCAGGTTGCCGGTTTTGTTGATGCCCGGCGTGCTCAGAATCTGCTCTTTCACCGAGAAATCCTCAAACCGCATGGCTTCCCGCCGAAAGCTGAGGGTGTCCATCAAGCTCAGGGGCCGGCGGAAACGGGCTGCCGAGAGCCGCAGCGGCAGCACCCGGTAGCAGACTAGCAGCGAGTCGGGTAGCGGCGCACCGCTGCTGTCGCGGGGCGCCGGCCGAATCCAGCGGTACTGGTCGCTGCGGGCATCGTAAGCCACTACCCGGCCACCAGCCACTACCGACGACGGCACCACCGTGAGCGTATCCGGAAGGGTAAAACTGGTGGTGTCGCGGCCCGGCGTGAGCGCCACGTAGCGGCAGCGGCGCGTGCTGGGCGGTGGAGCATCGCCGCCAGTAGCTGGCCGCACCTGCGCCTCGGCCCCGTAGCTCAACAATAACAGCACCGCCACGAGCAGGCCCGTAAAGGGGAAGCACAAGCGTAAACGGCGGTTCATGCAGTAAAGGTCGGGGTTGGCAGGTAACGACGGGGGCGGGTGGTTTCGTGCCGTTGCGCGGGCCGCCCGGCTAGTGGCCTTACCCGGCCAGCGGCAATTCAATATAAAACACGGTGCCCTCCCCCACTTTCGTTTCAAACCAGACGCGCCCCCCGGCGCTCTCAATCCCGCGCTTGGCCACCGCCAGCCCAATGCCCGACCCCGTTTCCTTGGTCGTGAAGTTCGGCACGAATACTTTTTCGCGAACGTCCTCGGGAATGCCCGCGCCGTTGTCGCAAATTGCCACGCGCACCGTCCCGGCCTCGGCCGCCGTGAGCGACACCCCAATGTGGGGCTCGCGGCCCTCGGGCACCGCCTGGCGGGCATTTATCAGCAGATTGTTGAAGGTGCGCACTAGCAGATTTTCATCGGCAAATACCACGTAGCGGCCGGTTCCGGCGTCCGGTGGCAGGTGCAGGTCCAGCGCGCCGTCGTTGGTATCGGGCTGGTGTAGGGCGGCGCAGCGGCGCAGCACGGCGGCCACATCGAGTCGCTCGGGGCGCATGGCGGGCAGGTTGGTAAAGGTGCTGAAGGACGTGGCAATGTCGCTCAGCACGTCAATCTGCGTGATGAGGGTTTGGGAAATGCGGCCAATCAGCTCCTCGGCGTTGGGCCGGCGCTCGGTAATGGCTTTTTGCAGAAACTGCAGGCTCAGCTTCATGGGCGTGAGCGGGTTCTTGATTTCGTGGGCTACCTGCCGGGCCATTTCGCGCCAGGCGGCTTCTTTTTCCTGGGCGGCCAGCTCTCGCTTGCTGGCTTCCAGCTTGGTGAGCATGGTGTTGTACTCGCGCACCAGCAGCCCAATTTCATCGTCGGAGCTGCGGTAGTCCAGAAACTCGTTTTGGCCGGTGAGGGTGGTTTGGGTCAGCTTTTCGGTGATGAGTTTGAGGGGCGCCGTGAGGTGGCGCGCGGCCACAAAAGCCAACCCCAAAAACAGCAGAAACATCAGTGTGAAGATGTTGAGAATAGTCGTGAACAGCTCCGTAAGCTTGGTATTCAGCTCTTTCTCGGAATCGAAAAACGGAATGCCGATGTAGCCCAGAATGGGGCCGGTGGGCAGGGCCGTATCGTCGGCCGCAGCTCCATCCAAATCACTCTGCAGCGGCGAAACCGCCCTGGCAGGCGCCGCGGGCTTGGGAGCCCGGCTCCGGCGCTGGGGGCCAATGACGTGGCCGCCTAAGTCAGCTACTACCTCCTCGCCCACCCCGGCCCGCACCGGCAGGTATAAGGCATTGAACGACAGCGAACCCGCTTTCTCGGTGAGCAGGGCCCGTGGGTGGTTCTGCTCGCGCAAGGACACCACGGCCTGCGGGTTGAGCAAGGGTCCCAGTAGGCCAGCCTCAAAAATCAAGGGCTGGCTGCTGGCTAGCAGCTCGCCGTGCACGTCATAGAGGTTGAGGTCGGTTTCGGTGAGCGCGGCCACGTTTTTGGCCAGCGCGGCCAGCGTGGGGCGGGCCGTGCTGTCCGAGAGCAGGTGGCGCTGGCGGCGCAGGCTTTCCAGAGCCAGTTGCCCACGCCGCTCGTAGGTGCGGGCCAGGTCGCGCTGGTAAGACGCAATGAGCTGGCTGGCTGTGGCGATGCTTACCACCAGCAGCGGCAACACAATGCCCACGTTCAGCAGCAGCTGGATGCGGGCACTGAAATTGAGCCGGAGCCGCATGGCCGCGCGCCCCCGCAGCAGCAGGACCAGGCTACCCACCAGCAGCCAGAAAAACGTGGAGAGCAGAAACTGGAAGGAGAAATTGGCCAGCCAGTCGCCCGGCGAATACGTGGCCGAGGTCACCACCACCGTGCGGTCCAGCGAGCCGTGCACGGCATAGTGGTGGAAGCCGTGGCGGGTCACGCCCCCTTGGTAGAGGCGCGGTTCGGCCAGCAAGCCCACGGGCAAGTGGTTGGCGTAATCGAAATCGCCCTCGCTGTACACCAGCCGCCCCCTGGTGTAGCCCGCGTAGCTCAGGTCGGTGGCCAAGCTGGGCTGAAAGAACTTTTGGTCCACCAGCAGTTCGGGCAGTACGCTGTAGGAGGTGAGCTTTTTAAGGGTGAGTTCCACCCGCACCGCGCCCAGGGCCGGGCCAAACCCGCTAACCCGTGTGCCGGGCACCATGATTTGGGCCACGTAGCGCCGTGTGCTGAAGGGGTTGCCCGAGTGCACCAGGTACACACCGCGCTGGTCGGTGGGCGTGGCAACGCGCTCCAGAGCCGCGCGTGCCTCGACAAAGCTGGGCGTGCCCGGGGGCATACCCAGCGGCTGCCCGGCCTCGTCGTAGAGAATGATGTTGCTCTCGTATTTGTCGAAATAGTCGCTCAGGTACTGGCGCGCAATGCGCTGGCGCACGGTTTCCGGCCGCCCGAACGCCGCCGTCAACGACCGCCGAACAAACGGGTCGCGGGCAATTTCCCGCATTCGCTCGCCCAGCAAGTACTCGCCCTGCAAATCATTATCAATCAGCAAATTATTAGCCAGGCGCTGCTTGTCTACCAATAGCTGGCTCTCGAAGTGTGCGTACAGCGCCAGCGCCCCGGTAGCCGAGGCCAGCGCCAGGAGCAGCACAATCAGCACCGAGGCCTGGTAGCTGCCGGTGGTGGGCTTGGCGCGCATCCCCACCGCGCGTACTAGGCAAGCAAACAGCAGCAATACCCCCACCAGCAACACCCACGGCAGCCCAAAAACCAGCCCCACGCCCAGCACGGGCACGGCCGCCAGGCCCGGCCCAAGTAGCAGTACCCGCCGGGGCACGTGCTGCAACAACGCCCCGGCCAGTTGCGTCAGCCCAAAAAAGCCCACTAGCCACGCCGCGGTATGCAGCGTTACCGAGAGGGCCAGCACCACCCAAAAGCCCGATATCTGCAGGTTACGGGTCACGTCCAGACTAAGCTGGGGGCTGCCAAACGCCGTGGTGTAATACTCAAACAGCAACACCAGCCATAAGGCGAATCCTGCGCCTACGAGAACCGCGGCTAATGCCTGCCCCTCAAGCGCACGCGGAGCGCGCACCCGCTCGATTACTCGTAGCTTAATCCACAGCACCATGCCCCCCGCGGCCACTAGCAGAGCCAGCAGCGCATCCAGCAGCAAGTCGCCCAACGACGGAGCCCACCACGACGCCGCGTACATCCGCGGGTCAAACAAGGGCAATTCAATAAATGAGTACGGAAGGCCCAAATTCAGCAAGGCGAAACGCAGCACCGCGAGCGGCAGCACCACAGCCGCGACAGCAGCCCCCAGCCGCCGGGCCCGCCACAAGCGCAGGGCCAGCAGCAGCCACCCCGCGGCGTACAGCAAGCTGCCCAGGCCCAGCAAAGCCAGCGGCACATACTGCCCCGTGAGCGGATTGGGCTGCAGCCGCTTGATGGAAAAGACATAGTGGCCGTCGGCCGCCCGGAACTGAGCGCCGTTATTAGCGGTGCTGTCGGCCACTACTTGCAGGTCGAGCCCCCGGAACAGCGCCTGCTCCCCCCCTTCCCGCAGGTAGCGGTTGCTGATGCCATAATGCCGCTCCAGCGGCAGATAAGTAAGTATCAGAAACCGACCCGCCATGCGCGGCAGCAGCAGGAAATGCCCCACCGGCGTCTCGATTAGCCGTTCGACCAGGCTGCTGACTTCGGCTTCGGGCCGCAGGGTGGCATCGGACCAGTAGCGCAGCTCGCCGTTTTCCAGCACACAGGTGGGGTAGGTGGTTTGTGCCAGCAGCTTTTGGAAGCTGTAGTTGCCTCGGGGCAGCTCTGCCGCCACCGAATCGGTCTCGCGGCGGGCCGTGAGCTCGGCCTGGAGCACCACCTGCTGCAAGCGCGCGATGTCGGTGCGCTGCACTACTCCCGGCGCCAGGGCATAGCGGCTGGCCAGGTAGCCTCCCACAAAACACAGCGCCGCCGCCAGCAGCAACAGCCAGGGCAAACGCCGCCACTCAGGAAGTTGAACCACAGATTTGCGAGGGTTGTGAGAAGAATGCAGAAAAAATTCAGCCCAACCAAAGTCTAGGGGTCATAAACCCCGGAAAGGCAGCAAAATAAAACCGAAGAAACGGCGGATTATTTCGCTTCCACAATAATTGAGCTAGCGAAGCATTACCTCCGCCTTAGCATGCCCCTACAAAATCCAAGCCCAACAAAAAATGCCACCCCGGGGCGGCATCACTTTCTTGGGCCAAGCCGCTGCCCGGGGGCTTTAGGCTTTGGCATAACGAGGGTCGAAGCTAGCCCCACCAAAAGCATAGAGCATGACCGCCCGAGCGTAGCGAAACATCAACGGCGTAAACGCCAGCACGGCAGCAGCCACGGCCACCACATACACCCACACATCCGGGTCATGGCCCAAAAAGTACAGCAGCACACCCACAATGGCCACTATAAAAGTTGAAAAGCCGTAGCTGATGTACATGGCTCCCCAATAAAACCCCACCTCCGGCTCAAATGCCTGACCGCAAACCGGGCATGCCTCCGGCATTTCATCGAACTTGGTAAGATTCAACGCCGAATGCGTAAACAACTTGCCTTGATGACAGCGCGGGCACCGCAATGCCAGCAGCGCCAGCAGTGAGGAAGGAGGCGTGGCCACTTACTTCTTGGCCGCCTTGGGGTGCGTGCGCCGGTACCAGAAATAGCCCACCGCACCCATGAGGATGTACGGCACCGACATCATGTACACGATGCCTTTGTTGAGGCCCGATACATCGTAGTCGTCACGCTCTTGCCGCGCCGATTCTACCTGCGACTTACACATCACGCACTGCGCACCAGCCGCCAATGGAGCCAGGCTCAGCAACATGCCCAGCAGCAAGGCGAAGGTCGAAGCGAAAAAGGTCTTTTTCATAATAAGAGAACACAAGGATTGAGGCAAAGTTTCCGATAAGTGGAAGGCGCTGCCGCTATGAAATAGGTTTAGGTATAATACGGCGAAATCATGAAATAAACGATGACGCCCGTCACGGATACATACAGCCAGATGGGGAAAGTCCAGCGCGCAATGGCCTTGTGCTTGGTGTATTGCCCGGTGAGGGCAAAATACAGCGTGAACAGCACCAAAGCTACCGTTACCACCGCTAGGCAGATATGCGTTAGCAGCAGGAAAAAGTAAGCGTAGCGCACAGCGCCCACGCCGCCAAAGTGCGTGCTAGCCACCTGCGAGTGGTAGGCCACGTACGACAGCAGGAACAAGCCACCCAAGGCAAAGGCAGTGCCCATCATGGCGCGGTGGCGCAGTACCTGCTTTTGGCGAATGAAATAATAGCCCGCCAGCAGGCAGATAGCCGTCAGCGAGTTCAGGACCGCATTTACCGCCGGCAGAAACTTTACCTCTGCTCCGGGAATGCGGAATAGGTCAGGGAAGGAAAACAGCACTGCAACCAAAAGCGGTACCACTACTCCCAGCGTACCGAGGATGATTTTGTAGCGCGTGTAGTCGCCAGGAGCCAGCACCGGAGGGTGCAATTGTTCAGTGGGGGTGTTCATAATCGTAAAGCTGCACGGTAACCTCCGTCAGTAATCGGTCTATTTCGCGGCCGTCGGTGCCATCGTAGATACCGCGCACCCGGCGCTGATTGTCAATCAATAACAGCCGGCCCACGGGGATGTTGGCAGTATACACGGCACCGGGCATGCGCTTGGGGTCAGCCGTGAGCCGAAACTCCTGCAGCGTGAGGCGCTTGAGCGTGTCGGGAGGGCCGGCCAGAAAAAACCACTTGCCGGCAATAGTGCCATATTGCTCCGCCAGCTTCGAGAGACTGGCCGTATTGGATGCGTCGCGGTTCAACACGAACGTAACCAGCTTCACTCGCGGCTCGTGCCGGAACTTCTCCTGCACGCGCAGCAGCTGGCGGGCCACTTGCCCACTGGCCGCGTCATCCGCAAAGAACTGGGCGATGTATAGCCCTTTGCCCAACTCCTGGCTGCTTACTACCCGGCCCGAAGAGGCTGGCAACTGAAACGGCTCAATTTGGTGGAAAACAGTATCGCGCTGCCACTTACCGCCAACCTGCGTGGAATCCACGCGGTCGGGCAAGTAAGTAGGCAGCGCGTAACGGTTTGTACCGAAGCGAAAAAGGAACAGGAAAGCCAGTACAGGCAACAGCAGCAGCAGCCCCAGCAACAAAGTTTGGCGGGGCCGCATGCGCTATTTGAACATGTTTTGCAGGACTTCGCCGATGAACGAGCCTTCTGTAATTAGGGCTACGAGCAGCCAAATCAGCAAGGCCACCGGTACGAGGATGGTCCAAATCAGGCCTTTCGTCTCGTGCTTCAAGTGCATAAATTCTCCAACAATGAAGAAAGCCTTGAAAATGGTAAGCACAATGAAAATGCTGTTGCGCAACGTGCTTGGGTGCATCAGGAACACAAACACGAACTCAACGGCCGTGATGCCAACCAGAATGCCAAAAACTCGCCAAATCCAAGCGGTGTTTGGCTTGGCAATTTCCCCGGTGTGGGTTTCTTCAGTAGTTGCGTGAGCAGCCATAATCTGTGAATAATGAAAGAGTGAATGAGTGAGATTGCAGAGAACAGGGGGCTGAGGATATTGCTATTCACTCAGCTGCCCGTTCGCCCATTCACTTTTAAACGAGGTAGAAGAACGTAAACACAAATACCCACACCAGGTCTACAAAGTGCCAGTACAAGCCGATTTTCTCAATCATCTCGTAGTGGCCACGCTTGTGGAAGGTGCCGTTGGTGGTAGCGATAAAGCACCAAATCAGGAGGCATACGCCTGAGAAAACGTGGGTGCCATGGAAACCGGTGATGAAGAAGAACAGGTCAGCAAAAAGCACCGGACCATACTGGTTTACCGACAAGTTTGCGCCGTGAAAGACCGTACCATCGGCCATGCGCGTGCCGGCCTCGGTGCCGTGAATGAAGTGGCTCCACTCCCACGCCTGGCTAAGCAGGAAGGTGCTACCAAAAAGGATGGTCCACAGCAACCACTTCTGCACATCACTCTTGTCCATGCGGTGGCCAGCCTCTACGGCCAGTACCATCGTCACGGAGCTCAGAATCAGAATCATCGTCATCAAGGCCACAAAGCCCAGGGGCACGTTGGCATGGCCCATGCCGGGGAAGGCATTGAACACGTGGTCCGGAATAGGCCACCAGCGCGAATTGAAGACAAAGTCCTTGGCCTCGCCGGTAAATACCTCGTGCTTATGGCGAATCATGCCATAGGTGGTGAGGAAAGCAGCAAAGGTGAATGCGTCAGAAAGCAGGAAGAACCACATCATCAGCTTGCCGTAGCTCGCCTTGAAAGGTTCGTTGCCGCCGTCCCAGTTGCCGGTGCGCGGGGCGTCTTGGGTAGCGGAAGCAGCGGGCGGCTGCAAAGTGGTCGGTTGGGCCATAGCGGACAGCGTAACGTCAGTTTTAGTGGTTCAAAAGTAAGAACAAATACAGGTACAGCCAAAGCCCGCCCAGGAAGTGCCAGTATAAGGTAGCATTGCCAATGGAGAGCATGGCACGCGAATGCACCTGATAATTAAGGACCCGCTTCAGCACGACGGCCAGAAAAATAAGGCCCGTCACTAGGTGAAAAGCGTGTACGCCCATCAAAACGTATACGAAAGAACCCGAAGGATTGGCATCGGCACCGCCAAAGTAGGTGTTGCCGGCCACCAAATCGCCGAAGCTGAAGTACTGTCCAACCAAGAAGGCCAGCCCCAACGCCAGGGTGATGCCCAGGCCGGTTTTCACTCGGCCAATTTCATCTTTGCGCGCCGAAAAGTAGGCCCACTGCATGCTGGCGCTGCTCAAGGCAATAATAATGGAGTTAAGCAGTAGTGAGGCCGGCAGGTCAAACTCGCGCCAGTTGCCCTCGTCGCGCCGCACAATGTAGCCGCTGGTAAAAGCTGCAAACATCATTACAATGCTAAAAATGAGCAGTACGAGCAGCACACGCTTGGGGTGCCAACCCAGCCCAACTTCTTTTTCTGATAAAGTTTCCGAAGGATTCATATTGAGAAAAACGCCCGCTCGCGCCGACGCAGATTATTGATAAAAATGGGTAATTACCCGCCGCGGCGAGCACTCATTTACAACAACGAACAGCTATATTTTGTCCAGCACTAGGGCGATTTGCACGATGGGCAAATACATAATAGAGGCAAACATGATGCGCAGCGCCGCCTTACGCGACTGCGTCCGCATGAGCTGCACCGTGAGCAGCAGGAATAACACGCCGCACACCACTGCAACCAGCGCAGAAATCCGTCCCGAGATATTGAATTCCAGCGGCAATAGGCTGAGCGGAATCAGCAGCAGCGTGTAAGTCATTATCTGGAACGCAGTCCGCATGTCCCGGTTGCCGGGAGCCGGCAGCATTTTAAAGCCCGCCCGTTTGTAGTCGTCGTCGGCGACCCAGGCAATGGCCCAGAAATGGGGAAACTGCCACATAAACTGAATACCAAACAGCACCCACGCCTCTACCCCGATATACCCAGTGGCGGCTACCCACCCAATCAAGGGAGGTAAACCACCGGGAATAGCGCCTACGGCCACACAAATGGGCGAAATCGTCTTGAGCGGTGTGTAGATGAAGCCGTACAGGATTAATGACAGCAGCGATAGGGCTGCGGTGAGCGGATTGAAGCAATACGCCAATAAGCCCAGCCCAGCAATTCCCAGCAGCACGCAGAAAACCCATGCCTCGGCCGGCGAAACGATGCCCAGAGGCAGCGGCCGTTTGGCGGTTCGCGTCATCAGCTTGTCAAGTTCCCGTTCGTGGATTTGGTTGATGATGTTGGCCGAACCCGTTACCAGCAGCCCTCCCAGCATCACGAGCAAGGCCCTACTCCAGCTCAACTCATGCGCCCCGAGCATGTACCCGATAGCGCTGGAAAACGCAACCGTGAGCGAAAGCCGGAACTTGAGCAGCTGAAAATAGGCGCGGGCCTTAACCATTAATACGGGTGATAATTTCGTCGTTTTGGGCCCAAGCAATGGAGCCATGCCCAAACGGGGCCGCAAAGTTACGCAACAACGTGCCGGGAGGCATCCGAGGGAGCAACTGTTTGCTGGGTTTTTCGCCCCCGAGCCACTGCTAATAGCGTCAAAAACTGAACGCCAAACAAAACCGTAGCCAGCGTGAGATGTACCGGCTGCACCGAAGCAGGCAGCGCATAAGACGCCAAAACGATACCGGCCAGAATTTCCAGCCCAATAATTCCCAAGGTTGCCATCACCAACTGCCGCAGGCGCAGCTGTCCCAATTGCCACAACTCATACCCAACGTAAACATTCAGGAGCAACACCAGCGCAGAAACCGTGCGGTGAGTGCTGAACACACTGCCCAACTTTTCCACCCAGCCCTCCCGGCCCAGGTACCCCGCCGCCGCCGAAACGATGTCCACCTGTTCCCGCACTTGCGTACCTAGCATAATCTGCCAGAACGTAAGCAGAAGCGCAGCCCATATACTCCGCTGCAGGCCGACGCTGGGCTTCTTCAGATAAGATTGAGCTGAATTATCTTCTACATGATTCGACGACAATTTAGCTCGGGTTTCGATGCGCGATTGGGCCCGGTCTACCGCATATAGCAGCAAAGCCACAATCACCAGCGCCAAGGCCATGTGAACGGTCACCATCACCGGCAGCAAGTTGGTAGAAACCACAAGGGAGCCCAAATAACCCTGCACGCCAGTCAGCAAAAACGAAGTAAAGGCCAACCAAAAAATGGTCCGCTCACGCCGCCAGTAGGGTAAGGCAAATACTACCGTTAGGAATACGAATACACCAATCAATGCTCCCAGCAATCGGTTCACGTACTCAATCCACGTTTTCACGGGGTTGAAGTCCGTTTCAATATATTGCGTGGGGTGGGCGAAGATGCTGCCAGCCACTTGGGCAAAACCCATTCGTTGAAGAGTTCGGGCCAGCTTCTGGTTCTTAGCTACCCGCTGCGCAGTGTATATCTCTTTGTAATTGGCAGGCAACTGGCTGGCCTCCGTAGGCGGAACCCAACTACCAAAGCACTTGGGCCAATCCGGACAGCCCATTCCGCTCCCGGTGCTGCGCACAATACCACCAACTAGAATCAGGAGGTATACGGCTATTACCGTCAAAATTCCCACAAAGCGGAAACGTCGCGCTGCAGGGCTTATTTGTAAACTATTCATTGCCATTTAAACACTCTTTTCCGCCTATTTGTCCCGGTCAGTCACTCTATTGTTCAGTTGAGTTTAACCAAACAAAAACGGGCCGCCGGTCAGGCGGCCCGTTTTCGGACGTTGTGAATCTATCAATCTACTCGGCCATGTCCTGCTCGTAGGGCAGGTTCGATGACTGCGTTTGCGAGTAAGGCACGTTCTGCGGGATGAAATCCAGCTCTGCACCAGGCTTGCTGTAGTCGTAGGGCCAGCGGTATACAGCTGGAATCTCACCAGGCCAGTTGCCGTGGCCGGGCTCGATAGGAGCCGTCCATTCCAGCGTGGTCGAGTTCCAGGGGTTCTGGGTGGCACGACGGCCGCGGAAGATGCTGTAGAAGAAGTTAAAAATGAAGATGAACTGACCTAAGAAGGCGATGATAGCTGCAATCGAGATGAACTTGTTCATATCAGCGAATTGCGAGAAAGCATCAAAACCAGTCCAAGCGTAGTAACGACGGGGGAAGCCAGCGATACCAACATAGTGCATCGGCATAAACACGAGGTATACACCCACGAACGTCAACCAGAAGTGGATGTAGCCTAACTTCTCGTCCATCATGCGACCAAACATCTTGGGGAACCAGTGGTACACGCCGGCAAACAAGCCAAAGAATGCCGAGCTCCCCATTACCAAGTGGAAGTGAGCTACCACGAAGTAGGTGTTGTGCATCTGAATGTCCAGCGTTGCGTTGCCGAGAATGATACCCGTCAAACCACCCGAGATAAACAGCGACACAAAGCCAATAGCGAACAGCATGGCCGCCGTGAAGCGGATGTTACCGCGCCAGAGCGTGGCCAGCCAGTTAAACACTTTCACGCCTGATGGAACGGCGATAATCAGCGTCAGGAACATGAAGACCGAACCAAGGAAGGGGTTCATGCCCGTTACGAACATGTGGTGAGCCCACACAACGAACGACAGCAACGAAATGCCAATCAGTGAGCCAATCATGGCGCGGTAACCGAAGATGGGCTTACGTGCATTCGTAGCCAGTACTTCCGATACCATGCCCATGGCTGGCATGATTACAATGTATACCTCGGGGTGGCCCAAGAACCAGAACAAGTGCTGGAACAATACCGGCGAACCGCCTTGGTTGCTCAACGCCTGCCCAGCAATGTAGATGTCAGAAAGGAAGAACGAGGTACCAAACGAGCGGTCAAAAATCAACAGCAAAGCTGCCGAGAACAGCACCGGGAACGACAGGATACCTAGAATAGCCGTCAGGAAGAAAGCCCAGATGGTGAGCGGCAGCTTGCTCATGCTCATGCCACGCGTACGCATGTTGATTACCGTAGTCACGTAGTTTACACCGCCCAAAAGCTGCGAAACAATGAAGAAGGCCATGCTCACCAACCAAAGGGTCATACCAGCTCCTGAGCCGGGAATTGCCTGGGGCAATGCGCTTAGTGGTGGATAAATTGTCCAACCAGCCGAAGCCGGACCAGTCTCAATAAATAGAGACGAGAACATGATAACACTCGACAGGAAGAAAAACCAGTACGAGAGCATGTTCATGAAGCCCGACGCCATGTCACGGGCACCAACCTGCAGCGGAATCAGGAAGTTGGAGAACGTGCCGCTTAGGCCAGCGGTGAGGACGAAGAACACCATGATGGTGCCGTGCATCGTCACCAGAGCCAGATAGAACTCCGGATTTAGTTTACCCGCTTGAATCCACTTGCCCAGGAAAGGCGTCAGCCACTCCATTGAGCCTTCTGGCCAGCCCAACTGCAAACGGAACAAGCTTGACAAAGTGCCACCTAAGATGGCCCAGAACATACCCGTAATCAGGAACTGCTTAGCAATCTGCTTGTGGTCTTGGCTGAACACGTATTTCCACAGCCAGTGTTGGTCATGGTGCTCGTGGTCATCGTGGTGCAGGTGGTCGCCATGCTCCGTGGCGGGCACCGGTGCGGTACCAATACCGCCTTGCGCTTGCACGCTTGGCGAAAAATTGGGTTTGGCTGCCATGTCTGACATATAGGGATACCGTTAGTGTAGAGTGATTAGTAAGAAGCAGCCAAGGGTGCAGGTGCTACTTCTTTGGCTTCGGTAGGGTCAACTGTTTGGGAAACCAGTGATTTCGGTTTCTGTTTCAAAGCCGCCAGCACTTCGGGGTTTTTCTGCGAGAAAGATTGTTGCGCAGCGTACCAGTTTTGGTAATCGTCCGGCTCATCCACAATGATGGTAGCTTTCATTGCGAAGTGGCTACCGCCACATACCTGATTGCAGGCCAACTCATAGTTGAATTTGGGGTTACCCAAACGGGCGCGCATCTCGTCGGTAGTAGTAGTAGGCGTAAACCAGAAACGAGTAGGCATGCCTGGTACCGCATACATCTGCACGCGGAACTGCGGCATATACACAGCGTGCAGTACATCGCGCGACCGAATCTTAATTAGAACGGGTACGCCCTTAGGCACGTGAATTTCATTCGTAGTGAAGTCATCCAAAGCTGACTTATCGCTCAGGTCGAAGCCAAATTCGTTCACGGCGTCAATCATGCGGTAATTCACTACGCCCAGCTTCATATCGCGGCCGGGGTAACGAACCAACCAGTTAAACTGCTTGCCCATTACTTCAACGACCACCGAATTCTTAGGAGCAGGACCAGTAATGCGAGTCCAAGCTTTCCAGCCAGCGAAAATCAGCGCTGCCATTACAATGGCAGGAATCACCGTCCAGATTACCTCAATTTTGTTGTTGTGCGCAAAGAAGTAAGCACGGCGACCTTCTTTATGCTGGTACTTATAAGAGTAAACGAAGAGCAGTGTTTGCGTGATAGCAAAGGCTACTCCGATTACCGCCATTGTAATCCAAAACATCCGCTCCATCTGGTGGCCATGCACCGAGGCAATGGGCGGGTTCATCTTGTTGAAATTTTCAACAAATGAATAGGCAAACCAAGCACCACCCACCACTAAGAATACCAACATCAAAATAGCGTTAACGCTATTGCTCATGCCAATATCCCGGGTAAAAGTGCCCGAAAAAATAGAAGTCAGAATCTGTAAGCGAAACAACAGGCCGAATACGACCAGCAGCAACACCAACACCAACAAAATAGTAAGAGCCGTCATTGAGTTTTTAGTATTAAGTACTAAGTATTGAGTATTGAGAAATAGTCTAATGATAGACTTAATACTCAATACTTCATACTAAAATCTTAGGTAGTGTGGTGGATGCTCTCGTCCAGGAAAGGATGATTAACCGGGACAAGCGAGGCAGATGCCAGACGACGCGTGAAAAGAATCAGGAAAGCGCCAAGGAAAATAGCAGCAACGCCAATCTCAATCAGGAACCCGTTTTCACCCTTCAAAGTGCCCGGCATTAACATCAAATAAAAGTCTGACCAATGCCCAATTAGGATGGCAATGCAAACGATTTTCATGATAATCATTTGGCGCTTTGCATCCCGTGTCATCAAGCCCAAGAAAGGGAACACAAAGTTGATGACGAGGTTGAAGAAGAACATTCCAGTGTAGCGACCTTCAAAGCCTCCAAGACGCTGGTTATAGTACACTGCTTCCTCGGGCAAGTTGGCGTACCATATCAGCATGAACTGTGCAAACCATACGTAGGTCCAGAAAATGCTGAAGCCGAACATCAGTTTGCCCAAGTCGTGCAAATGGTTTGATGTTAAAGCCCTCAAGTAGCCTGCTTGTTTCAAGTAAATTGCGGTTAGAGCAATGGCAGCGATGCCCGATACCCACCACGATGCAAATACATACCAGCCAAACATTGTGCTGAACCAGTGCGTGTCAACCGACATTACCCAGTCCCAAGCCGACATAGAAGATGTTACAGCGTACAGGACCAAGAACAACGCCGAAGCATTGATGCTCTTGTGAAACCAAACGGTGCCGCCCAACTGGTCTTCGGCCAGCGAAAGCTGACGCAGCTTGTAGCTGAAATAAGCCCAGATGGCGAGGTAGATGATGGTACGGATGAGGTAGAATGGCAGATTAAGGAATCCACTTTTACCAGCAATTATCGCATCATAGTTGGGGTTACCCTTATCCATGATACCCTCGTGGGTCCAGTGGAAGATGTCGTGACGCCCCAGGAGGAACACGATGAGCATAATAGCAGCACCGGGAATAACCCAGGCGCTCAATGCTTCTGAGATTCGCTTAATCAGAACCGACCAACCTGCATAGGCAACGTAGTTGATTGCCATGAACACGGTACCGATAGTCGATACGCCTAGGAAGAAAACATTGCTGTGCCACAGGCTCACCAGCAAACGCTTCAGCCAAACCGGGCTACCTTCATGATGGACAGATGCGCCGGCACCGTGGCCGGCTGAGGCACCAAGGTGACCAGCTGCTTCTCCGGCAGCTGCGTGATGCTCCTCACCCCAGCCCAAAAGCGAGGCCAGGATGCCAATGATAAGCACCACCACGCCAGCAACAATGATGGTAATAAAGGTTTTACGGGCGCCATCCGTAACAACGAGCTGTTCAGCCGTGGCGCTTTCTTGATGCGTCAGAGTTGCCATAAGTTATTTGTTGCCGGGGGTGTGGGTAACGCCCGAGCCATTGGGGGCAACAGTGCCGCCTTGGCCTGGGGTCTCAGAGGCTTTATTGGCTTGCGCCTCCCCTACCGGGCCCTGATTGGCCCGGTCAGTCATCTCAGTAGAGTCGTTAGCAGTAGAGGCAGGGCCTTTTACTACCAATTTGCTCAGAGCATCGGGGCCTTCGCCACGCTGCAGAACGCGCACGTACATGGCAATCTTCCAGCGCTCCTCCGGGTTCACGATTGAGCCGTGGGGCATCATGCGGTTGCGGCCCCATTGAATGACGTGGTAAATATGCCCGTCGTTCATGGTCTTGTAGGCACCCGCAGAGTAATTCGGAACGCCCTTGAATTTTAGGCCAACCGGTCCCTGCCCATCGCCGGCTTCGCCATGACAATGCGAGCAAATGCGGGTATAAAGCACTTTGCCCTCTTCCAGATTTGCTTTGGTGTAGGGAAAAGGGTTACGCAACGTGCGCTCAGCAATGCCGACACTATCCTTCGGGATATGGTCGTAGTAGCTGAGTTTGCCACGCGGAACGGTAGCAATCGGAGGCATACGCTCGTTGATACCGAAGGCATTCACCCGGTTAAAGTTGGTTTGCTTCAACGGCTCATAGGGAATGGATTCATACATCTCCGGGGCATATTCCACACCGGGGTCGTCGGGCCGGGAAGTGCAAGCCGTGGCTAGCCCCAGGGACAGCAGCAGCGCCGAAACGCGCAAGCTAAGGTTCAGCGAATGCGTCATTAGTTGTTGGTCATTTCTTTTTGGTTGACCTCTGAAGCGCCGTTTTCGCGCAACAGCTGGGTCAGCCGAGAAAATTGCGAGCTGGTTTCATCCAGTTCGATAGCCATGACAAACTTGTCATCGGTGGCCCGAACATCAATTACCGGTACTTTAGGACGAGGGTAAAGCCCTTGAATCGTAAAGAAGGTAATGGCCATTCCATGACAGGTGAAGAACACCGTCAATTCGAACGCAACCGGAATAAAGGCGGGCAGCGCGATGTGCGGCTTGCCACCAATAATCATCGGCCAGTCAAAGCCGAGCATGTAAATCTGCAGCCACAGCGCGAAGGCCAGGCCTGTCATGCCAAAGAAGAAAGCAGCGATAGGCAGACGCGAGCGTTCGATGCCCAAGGCATCGTCGATGCCGTGAACGGGATAAGGCGAGAACACATCGTAAATCTTCACGCCAGCGGCGCGAATGTTCTCTACGGCGTGCAGCAGCACGTCTTCGTCTTCGAAGATGCCGACGGCAAAGCGCTTAGTCATGCTTGTTGTAAGTTATGGGTGCCGAAGCCGGAGCCCCGATGGCTGGTTGAGGAGCGTGAGCGTGGGCGGCCTTCTGAGGATTGTAAGTCGGGCCGTTATCCACCGTATACTTCAGGATGGTTTTCACTTCGGCCATGTTAATCACAGGGAAGAACTTAGCGAAGAGCAAGAACAAAGTGAAAAACAAGCCCAGGGTGCCTACATACAGACCAATGTCGATGATAGAAGGCGAGAACATAGCCCAGCTCGACGGCAGGTAGTCACGGTGCAACGAGGTTACAATGATTACGAAACGCTCGAACCACATACCGATGTTAACGATGATGGAGAGGATGAACGTGAGCGGAATGCTGTAACGAACCCGACGGAACCACACCAGCTGGGGGGTGATAACGTTGCAGGTCATCATCGAGGCATAAGCCCACCAGTAAGGACCAGTTGCGCGGTTGATGAAAGCATACTGCTCAAACTCAACCTGTGAGTACCAGGCAATGAAGAACTCCGTGATGTAAGCAACACCTACGATAGAGCCGGTTACCATCATGATTTTGTTCATGAGCGCAATGTGCTCGAGCGTAATGTAATCTTCCAAGCGGAATACCACCCGGGTAATCAGCATCAGCGTGAGTACCATGGCAAAGCCCGAGAAGATAGCACCTGCCACGAAGTAGGGAGGAAAGATGGTGGTATGCCAGCCCGGTACAACCGAGGTAGCAAAGTCCATGGATACAATGGTGTGTACCGAGAGTACAAGCGGAGTCGACACGCCGGCCAGAATCAGCGAAACGGTTTCGTAGCGCGACCAAGCTTTGGCAGAACCCTTCCATCCGAAGCTCAACATGGAATAGCTAAACTTGGCGATAGTGCCTTTGGCACGGTCGCGGATAGAAGCGAAGTCGGGAATCAGACCGATGTACCAGAACACCAATGACACGGTGAAGTAGGTCGAGATGGCGAACACGTCCCAGAGCAACGGGGAGTTGAAGTTCACCCACAGCGAACCCAGCGTGTTTTGCAGCGGGAACACATAGAAAGCCAACCAAGGACGGCCCATGTGCAACACCGGGAACATGGCGGCACAGATTACGGCGAAGATGGTCATGGCCTCCGCGGCCCGGTTGATGGAAGACCGCCACTTCTGACGGAACAGCAGCAGTACGGCTGAAATCAGCGTACCGGCGTGACCGATACCTACCCACCACACGAAGTTGGTGATGTCCCAGGCCCAGTTTACGGTTTTGTTCAGGCCCCACTCCCCGATGCCGTACCACACCGTGCGGTAAACAGAATAGAAGAATACGCCCAAAAAGAACAGGGCTACACTCAGGGCGGCCATCCAACGGATGTTAGGTTTGGCTTCTACCTGATAGCAGATGTCTTGCGTTACGTCGTGTAGCGTCTTACCCCCGGTTACGAGCGGCTCGCGTACGGCTGATACGTGCTGCATAATCTTATAGGTTAGTGATTATTAAGCGTTTTCTTTAGCGAAGAACTCCGATTCCGCGTTCCGAATCTTCGTCAAGTAGGTCACGTTGGGCTGCACGTTGATGGCGTCGAGAGCGTGGAAAGCACGCTCGCCGTCTTCGCGGCGCAACAGCTGGCTGAGGCGGCTGTTCGGGTCGCGCATATCACCGAATACAATAGCTTCGGTGGGGCAAGACTGGGCACAGGCCGAAACAATCTCTCCATCTACCGGGCGGCGCTTCTGCTTCTTAGCTTCGAGCTTGCCCAACTGAATGCGCTGGATGCAGAACGAGCATTTTTCCATTACGCCGCGGGCCCGGACGGTCACGTCGGGGTTCAGCACCATACGGCCGAGGTCGGTGAACATGTGGCCGTTCACCGTCTCGAACTTCTCGTTGGAGTAGTAAGAGAACCAGTTAAAGCGACGCACTTTGTATGGGCAGTTGTTGGCGCAATAGCGGGTACCGATGCAACGGTTGTACGTCATCTGGTTGAGGCCTTCCGTGCTGTGCGTGGTAGCTAGTACTGGGCACACCGTTTCGCAGGGAGCATGGTTGCACTGCTGGCACATCATAGGCTGGAAAATTACCTGCGGGTTGTCCGAAGGGTCTTCCATGGCAGCATAAGTCCCTACTTTACCTACCGTCTCAAACTCATCCTTGTGGTGGTCTGAGCTGTAGTAGCGGTCAATGCGCATCCAGTGCATCTCGCGGCGGTTGATAACCTCCTGCTTGCCCACTACGGCCGTGTTATTCTCGGTTTGGCACCCAATCACGCACGAGCCGCAGCCGATGCAGGAGTTGAGGTCAACTGCCATGCCCCAGTGGTGGTTGTTGTAAGAGTAATCCTGCCACAGCGAAACTTTATTAGGTTTCTCCAACCCGTCAGGCGTGGCAATTTTCTCGTACTCGGTTACTTCTTTGGGGTTCTTAATGTATTGAGCCAGCGTGTTCTCCTGCACCACCGGCTTGCGGTCCATAATGGTGTGGTGGGTCTGAGTCTGGGCAATGGGAGAGGTAGCGTCGGTCTTGGTCAGGGTCACCACGTTGTTGTACATGGTACCATTGGCGTTAATCATTGCCAGGGGAGCAGCGTTAGCACCTACCTTATCTCCGGCTTTGCCAGCCAGAGTACGGCCGTAGCCCAAGGCAATGCTTACGGTGCCATTGGCCTGACCAGGCTGAATCAGCACCGGCAGTTCAATACTGTAGCCATTTGCTGACACCTTGATGACGTCGTTTTGCTTCCACTTATTCTCAACGGCCATCTTACGCGGCACAGCCACGTAGTTGCCCCAAGTGGCTTTGGAAACGGGGTCAGGCAACTCCTGTAGGAAAGGGTTGTTGGCTTCGCAACCAGCTGCGCCGATGCCTACCTTTTCATACAGAGCCAGCTCAATACCAGTCGAGCTAGCAGGGCGCTGAAGTTGGGCTGCTGCTGCATCAGGAGCTAGAGCAGCATGGAGCATAGCGGGAGCAGGTGGCAGAGCCGAGCCAGTAGCCACTCCATCATGCACTACCTTATCCCAGGCAGCGTCGGTGGGGGTCAGGGCGCGCCAGTTAGAGCGCAGGTATTTGTAGTAGGTGGTGTTGTTACCAGCCCAACGCAGCAAGCTCTCCTGGGCTTGACGAGTTTCAAACAGCGGGGTGATGGTGGGCTGAGCTAGGCTCAGGAAGCCACGCTTCGGCTCGAAGTCGTTCCAAGATTCCAACCAGTGGTTGTCCGGTGCGGCGTACTGGCAGAGAATGCCGGTTTCGTCTAGCCGGTCGTTCAGCGAAATGGTCAGCGGCACTTTTGCAATGCCTGACTTTACTTTCGCGGCCAGCGGGTGGTTATATACTGGGTTAGCGTTGTAGAAAATGACTGCCCCAACGCTGCCGTTGTTCATGTCATTCACCAAAGCCGCCATGCGGGCATCGTCGCCTTGGCGCACGTAGCTTGGAGCGGTTAGGTCTACGGTCGTACCGAGGTTCCCCAAGGCTTGGTTAATAGCCGTAACCAAAGACTGAACGGCTGGGTCATTTGAACCGGACACCACGAGGCTAGCCCCACGATTGGCCTTCAAGTCGGCCGCAGCCTGGGCCAGCTTGTCATTCTTATAGGAAGAGGCACCGCCTGCACCGGTCACGGCATTGTACAGGGCAAGAGCCACGGCGCCCATTTCGGATGGCTTCACAGCCACGCGAATGTCGGCGTTGCTACCGCTGAGCGTCATTGCCGTCTCGAACTGGTAATGACGCGACATGCTGCGCTTGTCCCGATTTATCTTGCGGGTCATCGCATAAGCACGGCTGTATTCAACTGGCGAAATCCAAGTACCGAGGAAGTCAGCTCCGAGGCTCACAATGATGTTGGCGCGGCTGAAATTGTAGCCGGGCACAATGCCGTTGTTGGCCTGCAGCAGCCCAGTTACCGATTGCGCGTCGTACATGACGTGCGTGGTGTTGGGATAGCGCGTAGCAAACTCAGCAATCGCCTTCTTGGTAGTTGGGCTGATGATAGTTGGCGAAACGATGGCAATGCGGCCGGTCGTAGCCGCCAGCTTCGTGCGAATGGCTTGGTCAACCGCTGCAACTTCCGCTTTCTGGTGCTCGTTGCCCGACTTAATGGCAAAGTGCTGCAAGCGGCCACCATCGTACAGGCTCAAAACGGCTGCCTGGGCCCGTGCCGACAAACCGCCACGGTTGATAGGAGACTCGGGATTACCCTCGAGCTTAATTGGCCGGCCTTCGCGGGTTTTCACCAATACCGCATTGTAATCGGCACCAGTAAAATAGGTCGAAGCGTAGAAGTTGGAGATGCTTGGATCAATCTCCTCGGGCTTGTTCAGGTACGGAATGGCTTTGCGAACCGGAGTTTCGCAAGAAGCCAAGGTGGCCGCAGCCACACCAAAACCCATTAGTTTGAGGAAGTCGCGGCGGGGAGCCGAGGTCGCATCGCTGCTCGCGTGGCTTTCCTTGACCGGCATGAATTCGGCAAATGCCGATTGCATGAACTCCGGGGCGCTTTCCAGTTCCTCAATTCCTTTCCAGTACTTCATTTTCGGGGACTTAGGGACTCAGGGTCTTAGTGGCTTGGGGCCGGCTAAGCCGAGAGGTACTTGATTTTTGAGCGGAATCTTTTTTTTGTAGCGATAGTAAAACAGCAGCGTTGAAGGGTCTTGGCAGAATTAAATCCCCAAGGCCCTAATGCCTAGTCTACTTATTAGTAGTGACACTTCGAGCACTCGGTGCCACCATTCGAGGACACCGTGAAAGGTGCACCGGCGTTTTTGGTGTCGTGCAGTTTCACGAGGTTGTCGTAGTACTTGTTATCCTTGGTATTGAGGGGCATCTCGCGGTGGCAGTTGATGCACCAGCCCATGGTAAGAGCCGAATACTGGTATACCACTTCCATGTTCTGGATGGGGCCGTGGCAGGTCTGGCATTGCAAGCCAGCCACCTGCGTGTGCTGCGAGTGGTTGAAGTAAGCCAAGTCGGGCAGGTTGTGAATGCGCACCCACTGAATGGGCTGCTTCCGCTCGATGGCGCGGTAGATTTTCTTGATTTCGGGCGACTCGGTCTTAATCTGCGAGTGGCAGTTCATGCAGATGTTGGCCGAAGGAATGTTAGCCGATTTGCTCTTATACACCGAAGTGTGGCAATAAGCGCAGTTAATCTGGTGCTCGCCAGCGTGCAGCTTGTGCGAGAAAGCAATGGGCTGGGTGGGCTGGTAGCCCTGGGTCAGGCCCACAGCCATTACGCTTTGTACGCCTTCATAAAGTAAAACGAGGGCAAACACGACACCTACAATACCGCGCAGCACGGGCGAGCGGTACAGCTTACCCCAATCGAAGCGCTGCTCCAGGATTTCAACATCGCGGCCGTCGAGGTCTTTGCGACCACGCAGCACATCCTTCATCAGGTTGCCGATGATAACCAGCGTCACCACCAAAACTATCAGTACTACAACCAGTACAATGAGAAGAATATCAACGTATTTGCCAGCACCAGCTTCGGCACCACCTGCTTCTTGGCCGTCGGTAGCAGCAGCATTACCGGCGGTAACACCAGCCGTGGCAACAGTTGAGGCCTTGCCTTCTTCCGAAGTAACGTAAGCAATAATGGAAGTGATTTCCTTGTCCGACAGGGCAAAGGAGGGCATTTGCTGCTTATTGAACTTGTTGAAGAGGGCTACCGCGTACTCATCGCCGCTGGCCACTACTTTGCTCGAGTTCTTCACCCAAGGAATAAGCCAGGTGATAGGACGACGCTTGCTGATACCAGCCAGGGCGGGGCCCACAACCTGCTCATTCACGGCGTGGCACTGGGCGCAGTTGCCTTTAAATAGTGCATCGCCGGCGGCAATGGCAGCGGCATCGCCACCTCCGGCAGCCGGAGCGGCAACGGTTGCGGGTGTAGCAGCAGCAGTGGCACCGGGCACCACGCCTTCTTTTTTCACATCGGCAGTGGCACTTGCTCCTTGAGCGGCAACCTGTTGGGCGCCGGCAAACGTGAGCAAGAGGGCCAGCAACAGATGAGGTAACGAACGAAGTCGAATGCTATTCATAAGAAAATAGACGGTAAAACGAAACGCTAGGGCATTTCAAGGCCACAAATGTAGGTCAGGAATCGTAGGCGGCAAAAAGTGAAATGCAATTTCTGGGCATCCTTGGCTGGGCATATCGGGCCATTTTAGCCCCTCCTGCCCTATTCCCAATTAGTTGCCCTTTTTCTCACCCATTACTAAGTTTTGCTTTCGACCTTCTACACCAAACGACCGGATTAGTTGGAGTAATCTCCTGAATCACAATTTTGATATAAGCATTTTTGTTAAGCTTCCGCATAGAATCGATGATTTAGGGACTTGAGGCAGGGTCAACCTTGCCTTCCTAACAAATGGCGAAGTAGACGAAGGCGGCAGCTCCCGTCTTTGTACTACTGCTCCTTTCTCTACCTCATCCATTATAATAAGGTTATGCCGTCGGTTATAATTAAAGGATATAACCGCGGCCCTTGGCAATCTACCCGAAAGTCAGTACCTTTGCGCCCCAATCAATTTTTTCACCCCCAAATTTTCACCCCGTCGTAATGGAAGTAAGAAATTACGAGACGGTCTTCATCGTAACTCCCGTTTTGAACGAGAGCCAGGTGCAAGAGACGGTCGAGAAGTTCACCCAGGTGCTTAAGGAAAATAGCGCCGCCATTTTGTCCACTGAAGCCTGGGGCCTGCGCAAGCTGGCGTACCCAATTCAGAAAAAGACCACAGGCTACTACTACTGCCTGTCGTACACTGGAACTGGTAATATTGTTGACGTGCTTGAGCTGGCGTTCCGCCGCGACGAGCGTGTCATCCGGTTTTTGTCCACCGTGCTCGATAAGCACGCCGTGGAATACAACAACCGTCGCCGCAACGGCGAAATGAATCTGCAAAAGGCTGCAAAAGAAACCGAAGGCGTAGCCCAATAATCCAGTAGTAACATGGCAACTCCCGCATACAACCGGAACAACGACCGGTCGGCTATGAACAAGCCGCAGGACACCCGCAAGAAATACTGCCGCTTCAAGAAAAACGGCATTAAGTACGTGGACTACAAAGACCCGAACTTCCTGCTGAAGTTCGTGAACGAGCAGGGCCGCGTGCTGCCCCGGCGCCTCACCGGCACCAGCCTGAAGTTTCAGCGCAAAGTGACCCAGGCTATTGCAAAAGCCCGCCACTTGGCTTTGATGCCCTACGTAGCTGACGCTCTGAAATAGTTAGTCATTAGTTGCTAGTTACCGTTGTCATTTGACGGGCTTTGGCCTGGGCTGACAACAAGCAACTACCAACTGACAACCCAACAATCCCATGGAAATCATCCTCAAAGACGACGTTAAGGGCCTCGGCTACAAGAACGACATCGTGACCGTGAAATCGGGCTACGGTCGCAACTTCTTGTTGCCGCAGGGTTTGGCCATGCTGGCCGACAAAACCAACAAGAAAATCACGGCAGAGAACGTGCGCCAGGCGGCTCACAAAGCCGACAAAATCAAAGGCGATGCCCAAGCCATTGCCGACCAAATCGGTGATGCATTCCTGGAAATTCGTGCCAAGGTGGGTGAAAGCGGCAAGATTTTCGGCCGTGTTACCACCCTGCAATTGGCCGAAGCGCTGAAAGCAAAAGGTGTGGACGTAGACCGCAAGCGTCTGTCGTTCGACCAGGAGCCTTCTGCTGCCGGCGACTACACTGCCACCGCTAACCTGCACAAGGAAGTGAAGCAGACGATTAATTTCCGCGTTGTAGCCGAGTAGTTCTCGCTCAACCACGATTAGAAAAGCCCTGCCTTTTGGTGGGGCTTTTTTATTACACCTTCGGGCCAAACACGGCTTTAGGGCTATTTTTGCTTTGATGTTTAGAACCGAACTCTCTATTGCCCCGGCCACGGACCAGCTACCGCGCACGGCACGCGTCTTAACCATGGGCTCCTGCTTTGCCGACAGCATCGGCTTGCGGCTGGCCGCCAACAAGGTGGAAACCCTGGTAAACCCCTTTGGCACCGTGTTTCAGCCGCTCGTGCTGGCCAAATTGCTCCGGGCTGCGGCCGGCGAAGAAGTCGATTGGCAGCAGCACGTGGTGGAAGCGCGCGGGCGCTGGCAGAGCTACGACCTGCATGGCAGCATCGGGGCCGATTCGCCCGTGGACTTGCTCCAGCAAATTCACGAGTTGGTTCGGCGCACGGGCGATTTCCTCCGCAGCGCTGATGTAGTGCTGCTCACGCTGGGCACGGCGTGGGCCTACCGCCTGCGCGAAACTGGTGAGCTAGTAAACAACTGCCACAAGCAGTCTGCCGACTTGTTTGTGCGGGAGCTGCTTACCCCGGATGAAATCATCAACGGCTTGGCCGAAACGCACGCCTACCTGCGGCGCATCAACCCCAATCTGCGCTTTGTGCTCACGGTGAGCCCGGTCCGGCACCTAAAGGACACGCTGCCGCTGAATTCGGTGAGCAAGTCGGTGCTGCGAGTGGCTACGCATATTTTGAGCGACTTGCTGCCGGGCGTGGCCTATTTCCCGGCTTACGAGCTTTTGCTGGACGATTTGCGGGACTACCGCTTTTATTCGGCCGACATGCTGCATCCCTCGGAAGTAGCTGAGGAGTATATTTGGGACAAGTTTGCCCGGACGTATTTCGACGTTGATTTTGGCCGGTTCCGCAAGGAATGGGCATCGGTACGGCAGTCGTTGGGCCACCGCCCTTTGCATGCCAGCGCGCCCGAGCACCGCCTGTTCTTGGAAAATACGCTTGCCAAATTGGAGCAACTGAGCTTGCGAAAGGTGGCCGTGACGGATGAACTGAGCGAGGTGAGAGCCAAACTGGCCGCATTGCCCATGCCTGCGCTGCCGCAAGTGGAAGAATTTGTTCAGGATGATGAGGAGCGAATTGATATTGGCGAAGGCTCCATTTCTATTGAAGTCGAAATAGCGCCTCAGGAATCAGTCGCGTTACCTAATTCTGAAACTCGCATGCCGCGCTTGTCGCCCGAAGAGTTTCGTTCGCAGCGGGCGGCACGCTCTGGCCGGCCGGAACGAGGCCGCCGCGATGGGCGAGGCAAAGAACAACCGCAGATACCCGCTGAGAATGAGCAATTCCAGGGCGCTGCGGCCTTTGCTGACGACCAGATGGATGCTCAAGCAGCCCTGGCCCCTACCCAGCTGGGTGCGGCCGAACATCTTTTGGAGCAAGCCGCTACGGCCACTCCCATGGCGGGTTCGGATGGCGCTACTGGCGCCGAAGATGGCGTGAAGAAGAAAAAACGCCGCTCAAGAGGTGGGGCTAAACGCACTGCGCGCAAAAACGCGCTTCGCCTTGCCGCCGGCGAAATCCTGCCTGGCCAGGAGCCCACTGCTCCGGCCGAAGTTGAGCTGAACGCACCATTACCGGATGCGCAGCCAGAAAGCAGCAACCTGCGGCCAGAAGGCAAAAAGTCCTCGGTCATCACCAAATCGGTCCCGGTGAAGCGTGGGGGGCGCAATAATGAATTGAGCCGCATATCGCGGGCGGAACTGTATGCTGCTCCGGCTGAAGCTCCGGCTACTACTGAAACGCCAGCAAACATCGACGCTGAAGCGCCCATCCCGACGCCGGTTGAGTTACCGATTGCAGCACCAGCGATTATTAGCGAAGCGCCTAATGCCGCGCCAGCTAAGTCGCGCAACAGCCGAAACAGAGGCCGAAAGGCGCCGATGCAAAGCGGCACAGCTGAGGATGCAACTACCGCTGCTGCCGCTTCAGCTGAGCTAAATCCGGAGTCCAGGCTGGGCAGTATTGAACAACTATCTGGTACTGCTGAGCAAATTGAGCCAACGGCAGGCAACGAGGCTGAGCGCAACAAGCACATAAGCCAGCCCAACGCCGCCCCGGAAATAGCCGCAACTCCAGTCGTCGCGCCGGATACAAACGAGGCTGCTTCCGAAACAGCCGCGGCTCAAGCGCCTCCGCGGCGCTCCAACCGCCCTAAGCGAGCGGTCAGCGGAGCCCGTGCTGAAAAGCCGGCCGTTGATACTCCGGTTGTGCCAGTTCCAGACGCGCTGGACCTGCGTACCCAGGTAGCCGCCGGCCGCATGACCGGCTCTTCGGCCTCCTTGATTGAGCAAATTGAGCCGAAGAAAAAAGCTCCTGCTGCGAAGAAACCGGCAGCACCCAAAAAGGCCGCTGCGGCTAAGGCCAGACCCGTAAAGCCAACACCTGAGCCGGTGCCCACGGCTCCCGCCGCGGCCGTACCAGCAGAAGCTCCGGTACCGGCGCCCAAACGCAAGCCAGCTGCAAAGCCGAAGGCGGCCGGGCCGAAACCTACAGCGCCCAAACCAGCCGCGCCCAAACCCCGGGCGCCTAGGAAGCCAGCAAAGCCTGCCTAACCATTTTTCAAACCAAACCCGGCCCTCGAAGCCGGGTTTGGTGTTTTAATACCTTTCCTATCTTGCTGCCATGGCCCACGCTTCACAACCCACGAACCGCCTCGCTGAGGAAACCAGCCCCTACCTGCAGCAGCACGCCCACAACCCCGTGGACTGGTATCCATGGGGCACGGAGGCGTTGAGCCGGGCCAAGGCTGAGCAAAAGCCGATTCTAGTAAGTATCGGGTATGCCGCTTGCCACTGGTGCCACGTGATGGAGCGCGAATCGTTTGAAAACCACGCCGTGGCGGCGGTGATGAACCAGCACTTCGTGTGCATCAAGGTGGATCGGGAGGAAAGGCCCGACGTGGACCAGATTTACATGGATGCCCTGCACGCCATGGGCCTGCAGGGCGGCTGGCCGCTCAACGTGTTCCTGACCGCCGATGCCAAGCCATTTTATGGCGGCACGTATTTTCCAAAGGGAAATTGGGTGAAGCTGCTGGAGAATATCGGCCAAGCCTACGCCGGCGAGCACCGCAGCGAACTGGAGCAGTCGGCCGAGCGGTTTATGGAGGTGATAGGCACCAGCGAGCTGCAGAAGTACGGCGCACAAAAGCAGGGCGCCGGCAAGCCTGCTGATAATCTTGACGCGCTGCAAGCCATTGGTGTGGCTCCGCAAACGGGGCCGGCGGGGGTTTCGGATGAGGAATTCAAGCTGCTGGACTACAACCTGGGCGTGAAGTTTGACCGTGAGCGGGGCGGCATGAACCGCGCGCCCAAGTTTCCGATGCCCAGCATTTGGCGGTTTTTGTTGCGCGCCCACGCCATCAGCGGCAGCAAGGTGTTGCTGGACCAAACGGTGCTCACCTTGCGGGAAATGGCTTGGGGCGGCATTTACGACCATGCCCACGGTGGGTTTGCGCGCTACTCGGTGGATGCGGAATGGCTGGCGCCGCATTTCGAGAAAATGCTTTATGACAACGGCCAATTGGTGAGCCTCTACAGCGAAGCCTTCCAGGTGACACAAGAGGAGCTATTCCGGGAAGTAGTGTACGATACCATCGAATTTGTGCGGCTGGAGCTGACCAATGCCGATGGGGGCTTTTATTCGTCGCTGGACGCGGACAGCGAAGGCGAAGAAGGCAAATTCTACGTGTTCACCAAGGACGAATTGCGCGAAATTATCGGCGACGAGGAGCCGCTGTTTTCCGATTACTACAACTGCACGGCGCAGGGCAACTGGGAACACGGGCGCAACATCCTGCACCGCCGCCAAAGCGACGAGGCATTTGCGGCCGCTCATGAGCTGACCACGGCCGTGGTGGCGGAGCTGGTAGCTGGCTGGAAGCAGAAAATCATGGCCGTGCGTGCCACCCGCGTGCGCCCCGGCCTCGACAACAAAATCCTCACCGGCTGGAATGCCCTCATGCTGCAGGGCCTCACCGATGCCTACCGAGCCTTTGCCGAGCCGGAGTTCCTGGTCGTGGCCGAGCGCAACGCCCGCTTCATTCAAGCCAATCTGCGGGAGGGGCCGCGCTTGTACCGGACCTGCAAAAATGGCCGCGCCAGCATCAGTGGGTTCCTGGAAGATTATGCCCTGGTCATTCAAGCCTACATCAGCCTGTACGAGGTAACCTTCACCGAAACGTGGCTGCGCGAGGCCGAGACCCTTACGGAGTATGTGCTCGAGAACTTCTTTGACCCGGCCGAAACGCAGTTTTTCTACACCGACAGCAGCGCCGAGCCGCTTATTATTCGCAAGAAAGAGCTGTTCGACAACGTGATTCCCGCGTCCAACTCGGTGATGGCGCACAACCTGCGCCGCCTGGGCCGCCACCTGGAAAACACCCGCTACACCGACCTGGCGGCCGATATGCTGGCCCAAGTGCGGCACTTGGTCGTGAAAGAGCCGCAGCACCTCACCAACTGGGCCTCGCTGTACGCGGCGCTGCTGCGGCCCGGCGCCGAGCTGGCTATCATCGGGCCCAAGGTCGAAATTTTTCGCCAAGAACTTAGCCGGCGTTTTTTGTTTGATACCGTGCTGGCCGGCACCAAGAAAAGCTCGGAGCTGCCGCTGCTTAAGCTCCTGAAACCCGCGCCGCAAGGCCGCACGGCCGTGCACATCTGCCGCAATCAGGCCTGTTTGGCGCCGCTATATAGCGTGGCCGAGGCCTTGGCTGCTTTGTAGGGCTGGGGCATGGGCCGGCGCTACCGTCGTGCTATCTTTACTATCCGCCCCTACCCTATTGCTGTTTTGAGTCTCGCTCTCGATTTTATTTCCCCTGCCGCTGCCCCCGCAGCCGACCGGGTTACGCTATTTGCCGACGTTATTCTGCCCTTGCCGCTGCCCCGGCTCTACACCTACCGGGTGCCGTTTGAGCTCAACGACAACGTGGTGATTGGGGGGCGGGTGATTGTGCAGTTTGGGGCCAAAAAGACGCTCAGCTGCATCGTGGCGGCCGTGCACGAAACCCCGCCGGCCAACTACCAGGCCAAGTACATCCTCGAATTCATCGACGATGCTCCCGTGGTGACCCAGCCCCAACTCAAGCTTTTCCGCTGGATGGCCGACTACTACATGTGCACCATCGGCGAGGTGATAAACGCGGCCCTGCCCTCAGCGCTCAAGCTCAGCTCCGAGTCGCGCATTCAGCTCCACCCGGCCTTTTCGCGGGAGGAAAACGAGTACCCGCTTACTCCACAGGAAGAGCTGATTGTGGACGCGCTGGGCAGCACCGAAGAAGGCAAGGCCCTGACCTTTACCGAAGTCGGCGACCTGCTGGGCATCACCTCCTTTCATAAGGTGATAAAGTCCCTGATGCACAAGGACGTTATCTTCCTCTTTGAGCATACCGCCGACAAGTACGCGCCCAAAGTGGTGAAGAAAGTGCGCCTAGCGCACCATTTTGTCTCGGAGGCTTCCATTGAGCAGCTGTTCAATAGCCTGTCCAGCAAGCCCAAGCAGCTCGATGTGCTGATGAAGTACCTGCAGCGGGTGCCGGTGTACCAGAACGAGCATTCTAACCAGAACGGCATCGAAAAAGCGGCGCTCACCAGCAGCCCGCACCTTTCGGCTTCGGCAGTGAACACGCTCATCAAAAACGGTGTGCTGGAGCAGTTCGACGTCATTGTGTCGCGCTTTCCGCTGGAGGATGAGCCCACGGCCCAGCTCCACTTCACCCTGACCGAGGCCCAAACCACGGCGCGGGATGAAATAATGGCCCACTTCGGCGAGAAGGAAATTACGCTCCTCCACGGCGTGACCGGCGCCGGCAAAACCGAGATTTACATCGACCTCATCCGCAAGGCGCTTGAGGGCGGCGGGCAGGTGCTGTACCTGCTGCCCGAAATTGCCCTCACGGCCCAGATTGTAGGCCGGCTACTGCGCGTGTTTGGCTCAAGATTGGGCGTGTACCACTCCAAGTTCTCCGATAACGAGCGGGTGGAAGTGTGGAACGGTGTGCTCTCCGGCCGCTTCCAGGTGGTGGTAGGCGTGCGCTCGGCGGTGTTTCTGCCGTTCGACAACCTCGCGCTCATCATTGTGGACGAGGAGCACGAGTCCTCTTACAAGCAGTACGAGCCTGCCCCGCGCTACAACGCCCGCGAAGTTGCCCTCATGATGGCCCACTTCCAGGGTGCCAAGACCTTGCTGGGCTCGGCCACGCCGGCCGTGGAGACTTACTACCAGGCCAAGCAAGGCCGCTACGGGCTGGTGTCGCTCACCAAGCGCTTTGGCGAGGCCGGCATGCCCGATATTGAGCTGGTAGATACCCGCAAGGCCCGCGAGAAAAAGACCATGCACAACCACTTCACGGCCGAGCTGCTGGGCGAAGTAGAGCGCACCCTGGGCCGGCAAGAGCAGGTGATTCTGTTCCAGAACAGGCGCGGCTATGCGCCCGTGGTGGCCTGCCAGGACTGCGGCTGGATACCCAAATGCACCAACTGCGCCGTGAGCCTGAGCTACCACAAGCACAGCCATGAGCTGCGCTGCCACTACTGCGGCTACCACGACTCCATGGTGACGCAGTGCCCCGCCTGCGGCTCCCGCGCCGTGAAAACCCAGGGCTTCGGCACCGAGAAGATTGAGGACGACCTGAAAATCATGCTGCCCCAGGCCAGCATTCAGCGCATGGACCTGGACACCACCCGCGCCAAAAACAGCTACCAGCAAATCATCGCTGACTTCGAGAAGCAGGCCACCAACGTGCTGGTGGGCACCCAGATGGTAACCAAAGGCCTCGACTTTGCCAACGTGAGCCTGGTGGGCATCATCAACGCCGACAGCATCATCCATTACCCCGACTTCCGGGCTCACGAGCGGGCCTACCAGATGTTTGTGCAGGTGAGCGGCCGGGCCGGGCGCAAGGGCAAGAAAGGCAAGGTGCTCATCCAGACCTCCGACCCCACGCAGGTGATTTTCGACAAGGTGATTCGCAACGATTACGTGGAGTTTTACAACTATGAAATCGTGCAGCGCCACGAGCACGGCTACCCGCCCTTCATGCGCGTCATTAAGATGACGGTGAAGCACGTTGAGCAGGGCCTGGGGGAGCAGGCGGCCATTTTGCTCACGCAGGAGCTGGTAGACCGCCTGGGCCGCGCCGCCGTGCTGGGGCCCGAGGCGCCGTACATCTTCCGCATTCGCAATTTCTACCTGCAGGAAATCACCATCAAGCTCGACCGTGCCCACACCGCCCTGAAATGGGCCAAAGAGCAGATTTGCGCGGCCATGGACGTAGTGAAGGACCAGAAAGAGTTCAAGCAAGCCCGCTTGGTGGCCGACGTCGACCCTATGTAAACTCCGTTTTAGCTCAACGCAAAAGCCCCGACTACACGAGTAGTCGGGGCCTTTTGCGTTGAGCTAAAATGTTGGGCCTACAAGTTGTCCAGCAGCCAGAGGACAAGGAATATCACACCTATGAGGGCAATGATGGTACCAATCAGAGGGCTAAAGATGCCGACAATCAGACCAATCAGCACCAGAATAATGCCGGTGCGGAGGTTACCGCTGATGGCGCTGGTCTTGGTAGTAGAAGCCGTGTTGTCGTGCTGGCGCATTGTGGTCGACTTCTGCATGAGCTTATCCACCTTGCGGGTCACTTTATTCAAAGCGAAACGCTGCATAGCGTTGAGCTTGGGAGCAGTGGTAGCCACGGCCTGATTGGTTTGGGCAGCTACTGCAGCAGCTGGGGCAGCGGCTACTTTCTTGGCGGCTGCTTCGGGCTTGGCAGCAGGCGCTGGGGCGGTGGCTGGTGCGGCAGCTACCGTTTCCGTAGCTACTGCTTCGGGCGTGGCGGCGGGCATTACGGCGGCGGTTGCTTCTGGCTGGGCGGGTACTGGCGTAGCGGTGCGGTTTACGCCGTGGTACGAGCCACCTTTGGGCAGCATGGCGTATTCGGCACGGCTGCAGCTACCCAGGGTCAGGGCGCAGGCAGCTACGGCAATAAGTTTGGCGAAGGGAGGAAAAGTGTTTTTCATGGGTATGAGGGTAAGAGAAAGAGGAAATGCTCGTTCTACGGTCAAAAGTACATGCAGGTGGTACTCCCCAGCTATTTTCTTATTTCAGAAATCAGGTATTGATTTTAAGCAACGAGCCGCCCCGGCAGCCGACGGAATAAACTTGGGCTGAACGCTCTGGCTCATGTAGCTGTTGACTACCCCGAATGTGCTTACTTGCGGATTGTATGAAGTTCTATTTCCCAGTCTGGCATCGGACTTTGAGTGTAGTTGGCGTAAGCAGCAGCCTTGGCTTGCTGGTATGGGGCTGCACGCAAATTCCCGCCGAAACGCGGCCCTCGCTCGCTGCTGAAAAGCGCATGCAAGCGGCTGTGCTAGCCGATACCACCGGCTACGAGGTGGCTTCCCCGCGCGACCCCAACGGCATCGGCACGTACTACATGGGCCGCCAGATAGCCCACGTAATGGGCCACGAGGGCGCCGATTGGCTGGAGCGCAGCGGCCGCCGCCAGGAAGAAGGCACCGACATCCTGATACGGGAACTGAAGCTAAAACCCACCGACGTGGTGGCCGATATTGGGGCCGGCACGGGCTTTTTCTCGTTTCAGCTAGCCAAAAAGGTACCCAAGGGCCGGGTCTTGGCCGTCGACATCCAGCCGGAAATGATAGCCTCCCTGCAGGCCAGCAAGCGCAAGCTCAACGTGCCCAACGTGCGCCCCGTGCTGGGCACCACCACCAACCCGGCCCTGCCGGCCGACAGCGTGGACCTGGTGCTCATCGTGGATGCCTACCACGAGTTTGACCACCCGCGCGAGATGGGCCGGGCTATTCGGCGCGCGCTGCGCCCGGTTACGGGCCGGCTGGCGTTGGTTGAGTACCGGGCCGAGGACGTGAACGTGCCCATCAAGCGCATCCATAAGATGAGCGTGGAGCAGGCCCGCAAGGAAATGGCCGCCGTGGGCCTCGAGTTTGTGGAAACCGTAGAGAGCCTGCCGCAGCAGCATTTGCTGTTGTTCCGTCGGGCAAATTAGGCGCCTTTAGCCGGCCTGCGCGACCTTTGTGGCCATGACCAACCCCCACCCACGCGACCTTTCCATTCACGATTTCACCTACCCGCTGCCGGCAGACCGCATTGCCGCCGAGCCCCTGGCCGACCGCGCCGCCAGCCGGCTGCTGGTCAGCCGCCACGGCCAGCTTTCTGACAAGCACTTTCGCGACCTGCCCCATGAGCTGCCAGCCGGTTCGTTGTTAATATTCAACGATACCCGCGTAGTGCGGGCACGGCTGCTGGCCCGGCGGCCCACCGGGGGACAAGTTGAGCTGTTTTGCCTCGAGCCCGTGGCCCCGCACCGCAGCTTGGAGCTAGCCCTGCAGCAAACCGGCCACTGCACTTGGCGCTGCCTAGTGGGCAACGGCCGCCGCTGGAAGGAAGGCCCCGTGACCCTGGAATTTGAAACCGCCGACGGCCAGACCGCCACGCTTTGGGCCGAGCGCCAGGCCCAGGAAGGCGGTACGGCGCTGATAGATTTTCGCTGGGAGCCCGGCAGCCTGCCCTTTGCCGAAGTGTTGCGGGCGGGCGGCCACTTGCCCCTGCCCCCCTACCTCGGCCGCACCGATACCCCGGCCGATGCCATTCGCTACCAAACGGTGTACGCGGCTGCCGAGGGCGCCGTGGCGGCTCCCACCGCCGGGCTGCACTTCACCCCCGAGCTGCTAGCCGAACTGCGCGATAAGGGCTTCGAAACCGGCCACGTGACGCTGCACATAGGGGCCGGCACATTCCAGCCGGTGAAGGCCGACCACATGGCCGACCACCCCATGCACACCGAGCCGATTTTGGTCACGGCTGCGTTGCTGCGGCAGCTGCTGGCCCACCGGCCCCGCCCGGTGTTGGCCGTGGGCACCACCAGCCTGCGCACCCTCGAAAGCCTGTACTGGCTGGGCGTGGGCTTGCTGCAGGCACCCCAGGCAGACGAAAAGGAGCTTGCCGTAACGCAATGGCAGCCCTACGATATGGCACAAGCGGCCGCCGGCACCAGCCCCGAAATGGCGCTTGAGGCACTGCTTCGCTACCTCGAGGCAACCGGCGCCGATACCCTGCAGGCCTCTACCCGGCTGCTTATTGCGCCGGGTTATCAGTTCCGCCTGGTCGATGGGCTTATTACGAATTTTCACCAGCCGGAGAGCACGCTCCTGCTATTGGTGGCCGCCTTGCTGGGGCCCGGCTGGCGCGACGTCTACGAGCACGCGTTGAGCCATGGCTACCGGTTTCTGAGCTACGGCGACAGCTCGCTGCTGCTACCTGGCACGGTAATGGAGGGCAAATAAATAGTACAATGGACCAGGGCTGAAAACATATGCTCCGGTGCTGCGTACAATCCCCGACTTTACCTTAAAAAAAGCCCTTCCTATGAAAAAGACCCTCATGTTGCTCGCCGGCTTGGCCCTTGCTACCACTGCTGCCAACGCCCAAGACGTGACTCCCGCCAACCCCAAGACCGAAGTAAAGGTGCGGGACAATGGCACTGAAAAAGTTGTAGTAAAGACCGGCAAAACCAACGTTGGTGCAGCCATCGATAATACCAAGGATGCTGCTGGCAATGTGGCCCACAAAACCGGCCACGTCCTGAAGCGCGGCGCCCAGAAAACCGGCCACGCAGTAAAGCGCGGCGCTCAAAAGACGAGCGGTGCCGTGAAGAAAACCACCAAAAAAGTAGAAGCTAAGACCGAGTAGGTTTCTCTTGAAACCTGTTTACAAAAAAGCCCCGGCAGCAATGTCGGGGCTTTTTTGTGCTCAATTACTTCCAAAACGTACTGTAAGAAGGCTGCTCCTGTAGCTCATGCCGCATGCGCTCCAGTACGCCGCGGCCGAATAAGCTGACCCCGGCATTGAGGACGACCAGGGCAGCAGTGCCGGCCGCTACCCATTTCGCGGTGGGAACCTTTTGGTCTTTGAGGTGGCCAGCCCAGGGCACCATGCTGGCGCCGGCCCCAATGGTGAGCAGGCCCAGCGGGGCAAACAGCAGCCATTTGCTTTTGTGGGTCATCGCTAAAAAATAAAGTGTGAGGGGTGATGTAATGCAAGCAGCACAAGCACGATTAATGATGTGGCTTTGCTCCCGCGCGTACCTTGCGGCTTTCTGCTTACGCACCGCACCCAGCCGTGTTACGGCATCAAAGCCAGCCTTCTCCCATGAGTCCTTACGAACAACTTCTGCACCTCGCCTTCACGGCCCCCAACGACGTGAAGTACTACCTCACCCCCACCACCCTGCGGGCCTATGACAAATTGCGCGCCGCGCCTACCGCCGAGCTCCCCTTCCGCTTCGAGCAAGTGCGGCTGGGCGTGGCCATGAGCCTGCTCAAGCTGGTATCGGAGCTGGGCGAGCACGACGAAAGCCGCCAAGTGCTGGATGTATTGCACCGCGCCCTGAGCGAAGCCCGCTCGCCCGAAGACATTGACCGCATTGTGGGCCGCGAAGCCCGCCTCTTCGACCGGCTCTACGAGAACCTGTACGTGAACGAGGAAGGCGAAGAGCTGCTCAACCTCTTCGGCCGCACCCTCGACGCCGACGCCCCCGAGCTGCTCGAAGAGGTAGCCCAAGAGGGCGTAGACCTGGCACGCACCCTCGATTTCAGCACCGATGAAGACGAAGAATAAGGCCCTGCGGCCCTAATTCGAACTACGTGCTTCTCTAAAAGTGAGGTAGGCCCGCGGGCTTACTTCACCCGGGCAACCGCTCACACTCCCATCACCTTGCTCACTCATAGCCCCACCCATGACACTTTTTGTACTCGGTTTTATTATCCTGATTCTGGGCTTGAACGCCTCCCGATTTGAGCGCCTGGAGCCTTTGCGCGGCGGCCTCATCTTTCTGGGCGGTGCTTTTCTAGTGCTCGGGTTGGCCCTGAGCACGGTGGTGCAGATTGGGGTGGGCCAAGTGGGCGTCCAAACGCTGTTTGGGCAGGTGCAGCCGCGCGTGCTGCAGCCCGGCCTTAGCGTAGTTAACCCGCTGGTCGACATAACCAGGTTCGATACCCGCACGCAGAATTACACCATGTCGGCCCAGCACGGCGAGGGCGCACAAGCCGGCGACGATGCCATCCGGGTGCTTTCGGCCGACGGCCTCGAGGTAGTTATCGACCTCACAGTGCTCTACCACGTGGTTCCGACCCAGGCGCCCCGCATCCTGGCGACCATCGGTGAGGATTACCAGGATAAAATAGTGCGGGCCATTTCGCGCACCCGCATTCGAGACAACGCCGTTTACTACGATGCTGTGGCCCTCTACTCCACCCGCCGCGAGGAATTCCAGACCCGGATTCTTAACTCCATAGAGAAAGACTTCCGTACCAGCGGCCTGCAACTCGACCAATTGCTCATTCGCAACATCCAGTTGCCGCAATCGGTGAAGGCCAGCATCGAGAGCAAAATCTCGGCCGAGCAGGACGCCCAGAAAATGCAGTTCGTGCTGCAGAAGGAAAAGCAGGAGGCCGAGCGCAAGCGCGTCGAAGCCCAGGGCATCGCT
The DNA here is from genome assembly GCF_020711255.1 of Hymenobacter plasmatis. Lineage (GTDB taxonomy): Bacteria > Bacteroidota > Bacteroidia > Cytophagales > Hymenobacteraceae > Hymenobacter. Next base: position 78,036 of record NZ_JAJFAW010000006.1, on the reverse strand, counting down.
GACTACCAGCGCATTGTAAACACCGAGCTCAGCGACAAGCTGCTCCAGTACGAAACCATCAAAGCCAACCAAGCCATTGCCACCTCGCCGAATGCCAAGGTCATTATCATGGGCAATGGGCGCGGCAGTGGGCCGCAGTTGATGCTCGGCGAGAAGTAAGTACAACTTCAGCCAATAAAAAAGGGCCCTAGGTAACTAGGGCCCTTTTTTATTGGGACAAACTGGTTTTACAAATAGGCAGCCTATTTATAACCTTCGTTTTGCTCCAGGTTTGGGTTCACGTTGATTTCGCGCAAAGGAATAGGGAATATCAAGCGTGTCGAATTCCAAGGCAGAACTTCCCCCTTGGGGTCGGTTACTGACTCTTTGTTACGCTTGACATCAGCCAGGCGGAAGCCTTCGAAAGCCAGCTCTAGCTTGCGCTCCAGCAGTATTGCCGGCAAGGTCAAGGTGACTAGTGGGGCGAGGCCAGCGCGGGCACGCACGCGGTTGACGTCGGCAAGGGGCGTGGCGCCGACTACCGTGCCAGCACGGAAGTTTGCCTCGGCCCGGGTAAGCAACATTTCCGCCAAACGAATGACCTTGATGTTGCCATAAAGCTCATCAAACTTGTTGCTGTACCGCTGGCCACTGCTTACCGTAAATAGCTTGCGCCGGTCATCGGTAAGGGAGTATTGAGCTAAGTGCTTGTCTTCAACGTCAACATCACCGCGGCGGTTTGCCGAGTAAAAAGTGTTCAGCTCGTTGCTGCCACTCTGAGCCGAAATCTGAATTGCGAAGATGTCTTCCGCAGTATTAGAAGAGCCCGAGTGAAACTCACCGGCATAGCTGGGCGTGAGGGTGTAGTTGCCCGCAATGGCACGGTTGGCAGCGGCGGCAGCCAAAGGAAACTGCGCTTGCTGCAGGTACACCCGTGAAAGCATACCCGCTGCAGCGTAGGTATTGGCAAAGAAAGCTCCTGCCGCCGAGGTAGCTTTCATCTTCGTCTCGGCAGTGGTAAGGTCGGTTATTACCTGAGCATATACTTCAGCTACCGTGTTACGCTTTACCTGAGCGGTAGCATCGAGCACCTTTGTAGGAGTCAGCACCAGCGGTACCCCGGGGTTGGTACTGGGGCTGCCATCGTTCCAATCTTTGGCATAGAGCTTCACCAGCTCAAAGTACATGGCCCCACGAATGAACCGGGCTTCGCCTTCCACGCGGTCCTTCTTGGCTTGGGTATCGAGTTTATCAATGTTAGCCAACACGTTATTGGTGCGGTTGATAACGTTGTATGCATTCGTCCACATGTTCTGCACAAAGCTGTTATCCTTTAGGATGGCCTTGCGACTAATTTGAATGGGCTGGGTGTACGTGCCAACGAAAGATATTTCGCCGTTGTCGGCGAGCAAGTCCGACATCAGCTGGAAGTAGCCGCCGTAGGCTTCATCGTTTTGAAGGCCCGTGTAACAACCCACTAGGGCAGCCTCTACATCCGACGAGGTTTTGAGGGCATCATCGGCGCTTACGTTGTTGACAGGAGTTATGTCAAGCTTTTTATCACAGCTGGTCAGGGAGCCTGCAAGAAGCAAGGCTGTGGCCACCGCATATACTGTTTTTTTCATGTGAGTAGTAAATCAGATGAGGAAAAGACTACCTCTAAATAGCGCAGCTTTTAAAAGCCTACATTAACACCGAACGTAATAGTTCGGGGCTGGGGCGCTGTGTAGAAGTCGATGCCTTGGTTGATGTTGCTCTGGGTGGTAGTGCCAGCGAGGTAATCGGTGTTAACTTCCGGGTCCCAGCCCTTGTACTTGGTGATGGTAACGAGGTTGAGTGCCTGTACATACACCCGAACGGTTTGTAAATAGCCCTTCTTTACCAAAGTACCTGGCAGGTTGTATCCGAGGGTAATGGTACGCAGACGGCCATAGGAGCCATCGCGCACAAAGCGGGAAGAATTGCCAGTGCCGTTGCCACTCAGGTATTCTGCTTTAGGCACATCCGTAATGTCGCCCGGCTTGCGCCAGCGGTTCAGCTGGTCGCGGGTCTGGTTATCCGGGCCATTGTTGAAGGCAACTGAATAGAAAGGTGCGCCGGCATCATAAATTTTATTGCCAAACACCCCAATAAAGGTGGCGCTCAAGTCGATGCCTTTGTAGGTGATGGTATTAGTCAAGCCACCAGTCCAGCGAGCATTAGGGTCACCCACTGGTACCAACTGTGCTTCGTTGATATCATTGGTGGTGCTGGTGCTGTGGTCGATGGTTCCGGTACCGGTTCCATCCTCATTCGCCTTGTTGCGATAGTACAACGCATCGCCATTGGCGGGGTCAACCCCAGCGTATTCAGCACCGAAGAAGGTGCCAATAGGATAACCTTCCTGAGCCCGGCTCAGGAAGCTCCCCAGAATGGGCTGACCTTGCAAGAAGGTGATTTTGTTGTAGTTGCGAGACGCGTTTACGGTAGTGGTCCAGGTGAAGTCTCCCACGAAATTGCGGGTGGTCAGCGCGAGCTCAACCCCTTTGTTCTGCAGGGTACCCACGTTCTGGAACTGGGTGGTAAAGCCCGTGGTGCCGGGTACAGGAGCATTAAGGGCTAGGTCGGTGGTGCGCTTGAGGTACACGTCTACCTCGCCACTGATGCGGTTGTCCAGGAAGCCATATTCCAAGCCAGCGTCGGCCTGGGTCGTCGATTCCCATTTCAGGTTTGGGTTTGCAATCTGCAGCGGGCGCTGGCCCGGCACGCCCACGTAGCCCGAAGTACCCGAATACAGGCCCAGGTAAGCAAAATCGGGGAAGCCCTGGTTGCCGGTACGTCCGATGCTAACGCGGGGCTTAAGGAAGCTCAGCACCTTTTGGTTCTTGAGGAAGCTTTCTTCCGTTACTACCCAGCCCAGCGAGGCAGCTGGGAAGAAGCCATACTGCTTGTTAGGGCCAAAGCGCGACGAGCCGTCGATTCGGGCACTCAGACCGAGCAAGTACTTGCTGGCAAAATTGTAGTTGAGACGGGCAAAATACGACAATAGAGAGTTGCCGGTACCCGACGAACTGCCCGATGTGAATGTAGCTGCGTTCGAAATGGTGCGGTAGGCATCGCTGGCGAATTGCGTACCCGTTGTGCTGGTATAGTTCTGCTTGCGCTCCTCGTAGGATGTACCGAGCGTGGCCTCAAATGAGTGCTGCTCGGCCACGGTCTTATTATAAGAGAAGAAGTTGTTGGTGATGAAGCGGCCGCTTGTGGTGTGAGCGCTAAAGCCAAAACCGTTGGTAGGGCCAGAGTTGCGCGAGGTCACCCGTGCCAGATATTGGTCTTCGTCCTGGTTGAGCAGGTCAAGCCCAAGCTCGGAGCGGAACGACAGGCCTGGCAGCAGCTCAAGCTGGCCAAATACGTTGCCCAAGGCGCGGTAGCTAAATGCTGTATAGGTAGCCGCGTTATTGCGCAGGCCCAGCAGCGGGTTGTAGTAGAAAGGAAAGTTAGTGTTCGGATTGCCCGTAGCTGGGTCAAGGGCGCCGCTAGTCAGGCCCGTGCGCGGGTCGATGGCTGGCGTAATTGGAGCCAAAGCGACTGCCTGCAGCGGGGTGCTGAAGAGGTTGTCGTTGGGCAGGCGGTTGTTTTTAGTGCGCGAGAGCGAAACGTTGGCTCCGAGAATGAGCCGGTCGTTGGCTTTGTGGTCTACATTCAGGCGGGAAGCGATACGCTCCAGCTTGTTGCCCAGCAAAATGCCTTCCTGGGTATTGTATTGACCGGAGAGAAAGAACTTGGTTTTTTCGGTACCGCCGCTAACGTTCAAGTCGTACTGGCTGAAATTGCCTTTCCGGAAAACCTGGTCCTGCCAGTCCGTGTCCACATTATAGTTAGCATCTACGTCCACGCCAGCGGCGTACCCTTTAAAGCGGGCAGCATTGCTGGCGTCCGAACGGCCCGAGTTCTTCAGGGCTTCCGTAAAGAGCTCTACATACTCTTTCGAGTTCAAAAACTCACGGCGATGCGTGGCTTGGCTGGTACCAATCTGGTAGCCCAGGTTGAAGCGCGTGGCTCCCGCCTTGCCGCGCTTGGTAGTGATAAGCACCACACCATTGGAAGCACGCGAGCCGTAAATGGCCGAAGCCGCTGCGTCCTTCAAAATAGAAATGCTTTCTATATCATTAGGGTTGATATCTGCCAAGGGGTTCGTCTGGGCACTCGTAGAGGAAAAGTTATCCGTCTGAACCGGAATATTATCAATTACATAAAGCGGCTGCGTGTCGCCGCTTACCGAGGAGGTACCGCGTACCCGCACTTTAATGGCTTGCCCAAGCTTGCCGCTAGAGCTTTCAATGACAACGCCGGCAGCCTTGCCCTGAATGGCTTGCTCAAAAGTCTGCACCGGAGCATTGGCAATGTCTTTGGTCGTTAGGCTCGATACTGAGCCCGTCAGGTCTGCCTTCTGCTGCGTGCCGTAGCCCACCACCACCGCCTCGCTGAGCTCCGTAGCCGAAGCGGCTAGCGTTACGCTGATGTTGCTCTGACTGCCAACGGCAACCGTTTGCGAGGTGTAACCCACTGAGCTAATTACCAAAGAAGCGTTGGGCTGCACGGTGAGGCTAAAGGAGCCGTCGGCGCCTGAGCTGGTGCCGTTGGTGGTGCCGCGCTCGAGTATCGTGGCGCCGGGCAGGCCGCCGCCATCAGAGCTTAATACGCGGCCGCTTATGGCTTGCTGCGCCCAGGCGGGCATCGCAAACAGGCAAATCGCCAGCAGCGAGAAGAGTTTGAGATGAGTGAGTAAGTTGAACTTCATGGGAGAAAAAGATTAGTGAACAGGTTAAAAGTGAGGGCTTTTTGAATTTTTATCTGGGTTTAACAATACTGAAAATCGTTAAAATCAATGAATAGGACTGACGGTCTCTTTAGGATGCCAAAGCGAAGGTAATTACACAGGCCAGCTTTCTGGTTTTCGTCAGTTTTTTTTCGTTTTGTTTCACAACTCCGCGGTTAAATCAATGTTTTGCCATCGTTATATCAATATCTCAAGCCAAACCTCAACTACCGATTAGTCCTTAGAGCATACGCCAGTTGCCTACCTTTACCGCTGCTAACCCTTGCCAGACCTGTAGCTGGCTCCCTTGCCTTCAGTCTTAATGCCGACGATACATTACCTCACCACTGCCGACGCTATTGCCGAGGCGGCCGCTCACTTCGCCACCCTGCCACGCATTGGCATCGATTTGGAGTTTGATGACATGCGCCACCGCTACGGGCGGCACCTGGCGCTCATCCAGGTTTTCGATGGCCAGGAAGCGTACCTGATTGACCCGCTGCCGCTGCCCGACATGGCCGCCGGCCTGGAGCCCCTGTTTGCGGTGTTGCGCGAGCCGGCTGTGGCCAAGGTGTTCCACTCGTGCAAGTCGGACATTCTTTTGCTTGACGAAGTTTTTGGGGTCAACTGCCGGAACATTGTCGATACCAGTGTGCAGTTTACCCTGCTTGCCGCCGAGGACAACAACATTTCCCTGGGCCGCCTTATTCAGTCCGAACTGGGCTTTGAGGTGGACAAAGGCGAGCAGAAATCCAACTGGCTGAAGCGCCCGCTCACCGACGCCCAGATGGAGTACGCCGCCAACGACGTGCTGTATTTGTTTGAGCTCACGGACCGCCTCACCGCCCGCCTCAACGAGCTGGGCCGCAGCGAGTGGGCAATTCAGGAAAACCTGGCCCTGGAGGCCGTGCGCTACGGCCGCGACGACCCGCGCCCATGGTCGCGCAACGCCGCCAAGTACAAGATTTCGCCCTCAGAAATGCCCATTTTCCGGGAGCTCTACATGCTGCGCGACAGTGTGGCCCGACAGCTCGACCGCCCGCCGTACCACGTGCTCAGCAACGACCGCCTGGCGGAGCTGGCCCGCCAGCCCATCGAAAACGCCAATCAGTTGCGCACCGCCAACGGGCTGCACCCCGAGCTGAAACGCTCGCCCTTCGCCGAGCAGCTGCTGGCCATCGGCACCACCGATTTGGCCCCGGAAGCGCCGCTGCCGCCCGAGCAGCGCAAGTTTCCGTTCCGCCGCCGGCTCAACGGCCCCGCCGCGGCCCGCGCCGAAGCCCGCGAAACCTTGCTCAACGCCCTCAAAGCGCACCTCGCTACCGACCACGGCACCACCATGGCCAACATGGTGCTCAGCAACCGGCTGATTGCGGAAATCATCGAGCAGGGCGCCAATGCGGCCCTGCGCCCCTGGCAGCAACAGCTGCTACGCGAGTCGGCTGAGCGCCACGGCGAGGACTATGGCCAAATTGCCGAGCCGTTTTAAGTAGCTGCTGAAACCTGCGAGCGCTGCCCCATTGTTGACTGCGAATCGCGGGCGGCGGCCCCCACCGAAATAGTGCGCCAAGCCGAGCAGGAAGCCTTTGAGGCCGCCGTGGCCCAACTAGTACAAGAAGGATAATGAAGCGCCCCCTCCTACTCGTTGGCCTACTGGTACTGCTGTTGCTCGGCGCAGGCAGCTACGCGGCGTGGCGCGTCCTGTACCGGCCCAACGTGACGGTCTTTGCCGAAGGCCCGGCCTACTTGTACATCCGCACGGGCACGGGCTTTTCGGCGGTGCTCGACTCCTTGAAGAAACAGCAGCTGCTGCTGGAGCCGGCCACGTTCGAGTGGACGGCCCGGCAGCACGACTACCCCGCTCACGTGAAAGCCGGCCGCTACCGGCTCGACCCCGAACTGAGCAACCTGGACCTGGTGAAAATGCTGGCCCAGGGCCGCCAGGACACGGTGCAGTTTGAGTTGAAGCCCTTTCATTACCTCGACCACCTGCCGCCCCAGGTGAGCCGGCAGTTGGAAACCGACCCATTTAAGCTGCAGCTACTGCTGGGCAACAACGCCGACCTGCTGGCCCGGTTCCGGCTCGACACCTGCACCATCCGCACCCTATTTATCCCCGGCCGGTACCGCCTGCTGTGGAACACCAGCGCCCCCGCCTTCCTGGACACCGTGGCGGCCACCTACCGCCGCTTCTGGACCGCGGAGCGCCGCGCCCGCGCCGATTCGCTGAAGATGACGCAGGTGCAGGTGAGCGTGCTGGCTAGTATTGTGCAGCGCGAAACCGCCCAGCCCACCGACAAGCCGCTTATCGCCGCCGTGTACCTCAACCGCCTGCGCAACGGCCAGCCCCTGCAGGCCGACCCCACCCTGCTCTGGCCGCTGCACGGCCTGGGTACCCGCAAGCGCGTGCTCAACGTGGACAAAAAGGTGGACTCGCCCTACAATACCTACCGGCACAAGGGCCTGCCGCCGGGCCCCATCACCACGCCGCTGCCCAGCTCGCTGAACGCGGTACTACGCCCGGCCCACAACAAAAACCTGTTTTTCTGCGCCCGCCCCGACGGCAGCGGCTTCTCCGACTTTGCCGAAACCTATGCCCAGCACAAGCGCAACGCTCGCCGCTACCAGCACCGGCTCGACAGTCTCGGGGTGAAGCGTTAAAGCGGCCAAAGAGCCAGCTCAACTCTGTTGGTTAGACATTGGTTTAATGCAACTTAAGCCTTACTACGGTTTTAATTCCGGGTTTGCGGCTTTTCGCCGGGGTGCTACGGTTGTGCTATCTGCCGGCTGTGTACTTTTGTTTCCCAATTTTCCGCAAATCCGTCCGTATGCGTCAACGTCTCCTCTTTATACTTCCGCTTTTCTCTGGGTTGACGGCTGCGGCCGGTGGGTTTGATACCGGCCCGCAGGGCGCGCGGGTACTTGGGCTGGGCGGCGCCAGCACGGCCTACATCAACAGCATTGCCGGGCTCAGTACCAATCCCGGCCTGCTGGCCCAGTGGGGCGACTCGCTCACCCGCATCAGCCTGGGCGGCATTGGCCAGATTCGGCGCTCTTCGTTCATCGGCCAGGATACCTACCAGCGCACCGACCAGGACCTGGCCATTCAGCCCGGCGGCTACTTTTACGCCACCCGCGCCCTGAGCAAGCGCGTCAGCTTTGGCCTGGCCCTCACCACGCCCTACGGCTACCACACCAAATGGCCCAACAACTGGGAAGGCCGCTCCGTGATTCAGGAAAGCCAGCTCAGCACCTACTTCGCCCAGCCCACGGTGGGCTTCAAGCTCAACGACAACTTCAGCGCGGGCGTGGGCTTTGTGTACGCCTTCGGCAAATACAGCCAGCGCCGCGCCCTGGGCCAGTACGACGACCTGTCGGCCCAGACGCAGTTCAGCGCTACCGGCTCGGGCATGGGCCTGAACGTGGGCCTCTACGGCCGCACCGGCGACAACCTGGCCTTTGGCATCAGCTACCGCAGCGGCGTGAACCTGAAAATGAAGAACGGCACGGCCACCACCACCGGCGTGCCCGCCCGTGATGCGGCCCTGTACCCGGCCTCCACCGGCTTCAGCACCCAGTTCAACCTGCCCAGCACGCTCTCCGTGGGCATTGCCGACCGCATCACCCCCAAGCTGCTGCTCACCTTCGACTTCACCCTTAGCGGCTGGAGCACGCTCGATTCGGTTAAGCTGAACATCGACGCCAGCGGCGCAGCGCCGGCCCGCCGCATCAGCACCGCCCGGCGCTACGAAGACGCGCTGGCCTTCCGCGTGGGCGCCGAGTACCAGGTGTGTCCCAAGCTCACCGTATTGGGCGGCCTGCGCTACGACGAGAGCCCAATCCGCGACGAATACGTCAACCCCGAATTCATCGACGCCAACCGCCTCGGGGCTTCGGCCGGCCTGAGCTACCAATTGGGCTCGCGCCTGGCTCTGGAAGCCGCCTATGCCTTCGAATACGGCCAGCTGCGCACCGGCCGTGCCAACCAGATAATGGACCAGGTGGCCAACGTGAGCGGCACTTACCGCACAGCCACGCACACCGCCTCGGTTGGGGTGGCCGTGGCTTTCTAGGTGGTTTACCAGTAGCCCGCCGCTTTCCTTTTCCTGCCTGCCGGCGCCCTGGGCCGGCTCCCTTCAGCTTCAGTTAGCACAATGAATATTTTTTACCTGACTCCGTTGCGTCGCACTGGCCTGGTGGCCGTGGCTGCTTTAATGCTCAACGCCTGCGCCCCTGCCCAGGACACCCCCACGCCCACTACCAGCGTGAACGTGAGCCGCTACGTGGCCGTGGGCGACAGCTACACGGCGGGCGTCAGCGCCGGCGGCCTCACCCGCACCAGCCAGGAATATTCGTTTCCGAACCTGATTGCGCGGCAGCTGCAGGGCGCTTCGGCCAATGCCGCTTTCACCCAGCCGCTGCTGGAGGCTGGCACAGGGTCGGGCTACTTCGATTTGGTCGATTATCCGGCCTCGGGCATTCCCCGTACCCGCCGCATTGCGGGCCAAGCCGTGCGCCGCACGGTAATCAACCCCACCGCCTGCGGCGGCCCCGATACGGTGCGGCTGCTCGAGCGCAGCAAAACCGCCAGCGCGCTGCCCCAGAACCTGGGCGTGCCGGGTTTATTATTGAGCCAGATTGAAACCGCCGGCCTGGGCAATGAAACCAAGGCCACTCCCGGCGGCGCGTTCAACCCCTACTTCGAGCGCCTGCTGCCGGCCGCCGACAGCCGCACCTACCTGCAAGCCGTGACCGACGCCGCTGCTACGGCCACCTTCTTCACCTACTTCCAGGGCCTCGACGACCTCCTGCCTTACGTGCGCAGCGGCGGCGAGTGCGGGCCATTTCCCAACACCAGCCTGACCAACCTGATGAAGGCCAACGCCCGGAAAGTGCTCGACCGCCTGCGGGCCGGTGGGCAGCCGGGCATCATTGCCAAACTGCCGGCCCTCAACACGCTGCCGCTGCTGCGCCTGGGCAAAGGCCTGCAGCTCCAGGCCCGCCTGCAAGCGCTGAACAACGACAAAGCCCTGCTCTACATTGAAGACCCCATCAACCTCGGCCCGGCTCAACCCATCACCGACGATGACTACGTGCTGGCCACGGCCATCCCCCGTGTGGGCAAGCTGACGCCGGTACTGGTGGGCACCACCACCCTGATGCTGCCCTACGGCCGCGACGCCCGCAATCCCCTGCGCGACGCCGACGTGCTCGACAACTTCCAGGAGCTGCAGCGGGCCAAGTCCGTGCTCGATGCCTACAACAACGAGTTGGAAAACCTGGCCCACAACGTCTATCGCCTGCCCGAAGTGGACATAACCAACCACAGAAGTGCCCTTGACCTCGACGGCATTCTGTTCAACAACGTGGCCGATATCATTTCCGTCAACGGCGTGGTGTATTCGTCGGAGCCGGTGCGGGGCAACTTCTTCTCGCTGGATTACTACTCGCTCACGCCCCGCGGCAATGGCTTAGTGGCCAACGCCTTCATTTCGGCCATCAACAAAGCCTACCGGGCTAACATCCCGGCGGTGGACGTGAACAACCTGCCCACCGTAGCCCACTAAGGCAGGAGCTACCGTTGATTTAGTTGAGCCGATAAAGACGCAGCGGCAGCGTATCGGCCGCCGCGGCCCGCCAGGCGGCCAGCGTTTCGGCGTATTCCAGCCCCGTAAATTCGGAATGCTCCAGAAACAGCAGCGGGCGTTGTAGCTCAGGCGCAGCCCAGGCAGCTACCGGCACCTGGCGGCGCAACGAATCGAACCGGGGCACACCCGCTACGCGCCAGTAGCCATCGAGAAACACGTACTGGTAGCCTAGCGCACGCAGCCCCGCTAGCTGGCGCTCGTCGGTGATAATTACCATGGATTGGCGTTCGTTCAGATACGGCGCCAGCCCCGCGCCCACAGTACTTACCACCTTGGTCCCACCGTGTTGCTGTAGCCACGCCGCCACCTGAGGGTAGCGCGTAGGCAGGGGCGCGTACAGCTCCCGCTGAATCCGTAGCAGGTTGAGACCCACGGCGGCTAGCACCATCCCGGCCAGCGCCCAAGCCGGCAGCACGCGGCGGCCTCCCAGCACCGCCAGAGCCGCCAGCGGCAGATAAGCCAAAAGAAGCCCCCGTGGGGCTTTTATCAGCAGCGACATGCCGGCCAGCAGGCAGCCCGCCCATACCAACAGGTACGGCAGCAGCAGAGGCCGGCCCCGAAAACCGGCGCCGCGGCGCCAATCGCGCCACACCAGCCACGCTGCCAGCACCAGCCCAACGAGCAGCAGCGGTGACTCATAGCCTGCCAGGTACCGCACATAATACAGCAAATCGAGGTGCAGTGTAGTTTGCCGGCCCGCTACGTTGGCCGCCACTGGCACCACCGTGCGGATGTAAAAGCCTAACCAGCGATACCACGGCAGCCCCACCAGCACCCCCAGCGCTCCAAACAGCACGTAAGGCGCCGCCAGCACCAGCAAGGCCCGCCACCATAGCACCCGCTGCCGCCACAACCCATCGGCCTGCACCATTTCCAGCACCGCCAGAATAGGCAGCGTGAACAGAAACTTGTAGTTAACGCACAATCCCACCGCCAGCCACGCCGCCACGCGCAGCGCCATGGCTGAACTCGGCCGCTGCAGGCGCGCAAAATGGCTCCGCAACAGCCCGGCAAATACCACGAGGCTCACGGAGCTCATTGTAAAATCGCGCCCCGAAAACGTGAGCAGCAGCGACGTGCCGCCCAGCAGCACCAGGCCCGCCGTTTCAAGTCCCGTCAGCTCAGCTTTCTTGGCAACCCAGGCCGCGAAGATGCTGAGCCCAAGCAAGCCGAGCAGCGCATTTATCGTTTGAAAGACTAAAAAATCGCGCGTAATGGCCGCTACCGGCACATACAGCAGCAAAAACCCCGGACTGCCGTGATGAAACAGATGCGCGAAGTTGCCCTGCGCCAATTCCTGGATAACCTGCCAGTTACGCACCGAATCAAAATCGGGCGGACCGGCTTCGGGCAGTCGCCACAGCCGCAGCAGGGCCACGGCCAGCAGCGCCGCCAGCAGCCATAGGAGTCGGTTGGATGTTTGGTGGCCGTTATTTGTACCGGCAGGTGAATGCATGAATTAACTCGGCGCTGGTTGCCGCGAAGGTCGGCATAGCCCGCGCAACATCGGCGCGCCTGCTCATTCTAAATCCCACATTACCCTTACATGCGTCTTGTTATTCAGCGCGTCAGCGAAGCCCAGGTTACCGTCGAAGGCCAGATTACCGGCCAGATTGGCCCCGGGCTGATGGTCCTGGCCGGCTTCGCCCCTACCGATAATACGGCTTCCCTTACCTGGATGTGCCGCAAGCTGGTGCAGCTGCGCATTTTTGGCGACGAGAACGGGCAAATGAACCGCAGCGTGGTCGACACCGACGGCCAGATTTTGGTGGTGAGCCAGTTTACGCTGCTGGCCGATGCGCGCAAGGGCAACCGCCCCAGCTACATTGGCGCCGCCCCGCCCCCCATCGCCGAGCCGCTGTACCAGCAATTTGTGGCCATGGTGGCCGCCGAATTGGGCAAGCACGTGCCCACCGGCATATTCGGGGCCGATATGCAGGTGAGCCTGCTAAATGATGGCCCCGTGACCATTGTGCTGGATTCCCCGGCTTAAGTTTTTGCCATCCCGCCCGCTTTTAAATCCTGTCCCTATGACCATCGAAGAAGCCCAAAAGACCGTCGATACCTGGATAACCACTACGGGCATCCGCTACTTCAACGAGCTCACCAACATGGCCATCCTCACCGAAGAGGTGGGCGAAGTGGCCCGGCTCATCTCCCGGCAATACGGCGAGCAGTCGTTCAAGGAATCAGACAAAGGCCGTGACCTTGGCGACGAGCTGGCCGATGTCCTGTTCGTGGTCATCTGCCTAGCAAACCAAACCGGCGTCGACCTCACGGAAGCCCTAGCCCGCAACCTGGCCAAAAAGACCCAGCGCGACTCCCAGCGGCATCAGGATAATGAGAAATTAAGAGTTAAGAATGAGGAATGAGGAATTGAGCTGGTTTGCCCCAATTCTTCATTCTCAATTGACAAAAGCGTCGACCAAACGGTCGTCCTGCCACAGCGGGAGGACGTCGGCGTAGGCATCGACTCGCAGACAGAACTCAAAGTCCTGGCTGGCCTCCAGCGAATTGAGCCGGCGGACGTGGGCTGACTGCAGCAGGTATGCCGGCAAATCGGCTTTGCCCTGCTGCCAGAGGTGCAGCGCCGCCAAGGTGGCATCGGAGCTGCTCACGTCGAAATCAGCCGCCAGCCGTTCGGCAAGTGCTCCACCAAATACTGTGTCTTCAAGGCAAAACTGGCCTTTCCAACCGGCGCACACCACTAGCACGTCGCGGCCTTGCTGACGCGCAAAATCGGCCACGGCGGCCAAATTCAGGAACGCGCCAACTACCACAGCTTCTGCGGCCAGGGAGCGCCGCAGCGCGGCCGTACCATTGGTGGTGCTGATGGTGAGGGCCCGGCCCCGCACCGGCCGGCTGGCCTCCAAAAACCCAAACGGCGAGTTGCCTAGGTCAAAGCCCGCGGCGGGCAGACCGTCGCGCTCGGCGGCAGTCAGACAGCCGTGCTGCTGCCCGTAGGCCGTGCATTCTTCCAGCGACGCCACCGGGAAAACGTGGGTCACACCCTCCCCCAGGGCCGTTACAATGGTGCTCGAAGCCCGCAGAATATCCACAATTACGGCTACCCGGCCGCGCAGGTCATACAGGGGCAGCAAGTCCGGCGAAAAGCAAATATCTAGCTTGGGCACTCTTGGAGTTGTGAATGTTGAGTTATGAATGTTGAGTTTAGCGCTATGAGTTCCAGAATTATCTCACGACCAACTCAGCGCTCATAATTCAAGACTCATAATTCTATTCGGCGCCTTTGGTGAGGGGGAGCTTGCTGACGGTGGCCGGGAGGTTTTTGCCACGTATCTGCACAAAAATCTGGGTACCGGGAGCCGCAAATTCCGTTTTTACGTAGCCCATGCCGATGCCTTTGCTGAGCGAAGGCGACTGCGTACCGCTGGTAACGTCGCCGATTTTTTGCCCCTCGGCATCTACCAGCTCGTAGTGGCCGCGCGGAATGCCGGTGCCGTCCATGATGAAGGCCACGAGCTTTTTGCTGACCCCGGCTTCCTTCTGCTTTTTAAGGTTTTCGGCGTTGGTGAAGTCCTTGGTGAACTTGGTAATCCAGCCCAACCCGGCTTCCAGGGGCGAGGTGGTGTCGTCGATGTCGTTGCCGTAGAGGGCAAAACCCATTTCGAGGCGCAGCGTGTCGCGGGCGCCCAGGCCGATGGGCTTGATGCCGTACGCCTGCCCGGCAATCATGATTTTATCCCAGACGTCGGCCGCGTGCTCGTTGGGGATGTACAGCTCGAAGCCGCCGGCGCCCGTGTAGCCCGTGGCCGAGATGATGACATCGGGCGCGCCGGCAAAGGTGCCCTGCACGAAGGAGTAGTAGGGAATGCTGCTCAGGTCTACGTCCGTGAGGGTCTGCAGGGCGGCAATGGCCTTGGGGCCCTGCACGGCAAATAGGCTGGTGCGGTCGGAAATATCTTCCATTTCCACGCCCTGCGTGTTGTGCTCCCGAATCCAGTTCCAGTCTTTTTCGATGTTGGAGGCATTCACTACCAGCATGTAGTCCTCGTCGGCCAGCTTGTACACCAGCAGGTCGTCCACGATGCCGCCGTCGCGGTTGGGCAGGCAGGAATATTGGGCTTTGCCATCGGTGAGCTTGCTGGCGTCGTTGCTGGTCACGCGCTGAATCAGCTCCAGTGCATGTGGGCCCCGCACCCGGAACTCGCCCATGTGCGACACGTCGAAAATGCCCACCGCGCGGCGCACCGTGTGGTGCTCGTCGAGGTCAGAGGAGTACCGCACCGGCATGTCGTAGCCGGCAAAGGGGACCATTTTAGCACCCAGCTTGCGGTGCGTGTCATTGAGGGTAACGGTTTTCAGGGAAACGGTCATAAGAGTGACGGAGTAGCGGAGTGACTGAGTGGGAATGTACTTGGCGGTGCAAAGGTGCGGCAAAAAAGAAAAGCCGCTTCAGTGCGAAGCGGCTTTTCTCTGACTGCGGCAAAAATGAGTGAGTCGCTCAGTTATTCTACCGCTCAGTCACTCGCTACACGCGCACCATCCAGTTGTGCACGTCGGCGCCTTCGCCGGTACGAATGGCATCGAGCGCCGCGCCTACGCGCTTGGAGAAGGCCGTTGGGCCAACGACGGGCAGCTCATAATCCTGGCCTTCGTAGCCAATGGTGGCAATGGGCGCAATGGTAGCCGCCGTGCCAGCGCCGAAAGCTTCTTCCAGCTTGCCCGCCTTCAGGGCGGCAATAATCTCGTGGCTGCTCACTTTGCGCTCTTCCACGGTCAGGCCCATGTCGCGGGCCAGTTGCAGCACGCTGCGGCGCGTTACGCCGTCGAGGATGGAGGTGCTCAGGGCGGGCGTTACCACTTTGCCATCAATGACGAAAATGGCGTTCATCGTGCCCGATTCTTCCACGTATTGGTGCTCGGTGGCATCGGTCCAGATGAGCTGGTTGTAGCCTTCCTGCTGGGCCAGCTTGGTGGGGTACATGGCCGCGCCGTAGTTGCCGGCGTTTTTGGCGTAACCCGCGCCGCCGGGGGCCGCCCGCACGTACTGCTGCTCGAAGCGCACGCGCAGGGGCTTGTTGTAGTACAGCCCCACGGGGCTGGTGAAAATCATGAAACGGTACGATTCCGAGGGCCGCACGCCGATAAAGCCATCGGTGGCAAACATGAAGGGCCGGATGTAGAGCGAGCTGCCGCTGCCCGTGGGCACCCAGGCCGAATCCAGGCGAAGCAGCTCGCGCAGGCCCTGCATGAACAGCTCCTCGGGCACCGTGGGCATGCACATGCGCTCGGCCGAGGTATTGAGGCGGGCCCAGTTGTCGAGGGGGCGAAACAGGGCAACTCCCCCATCAGCCTGGTGATAAGCCTTCATGCCTTCAAAAATGGCCTGACCGTAGTGCAGGGCCGAGTTTGCGGGGCTCACCGCCATGTTGCCGTAGGGCACAATCTGGGCCTCCTGCCACTCGCCATTGTGGTAATCCATGGCAAACATGTGGTCAGAAAACACCTTGCCGAACTCCAGGTTGGTAGGGTCGAGCTCGGCCAGGCGCGAGGCCGTGGTGCGCTGCGTGCTAATGGGGAGAATGTCAATCATAACGTTTAATTTCTGGGTACTGGTGGGTGGGATTTTCCGAGTACGGAAGTTGGAGGTAGGGTGGCTGAAATTATAAAATCTAAGGAAAGTTCGGTAGGAAAGGCAGCCGCCTAGCGTCGTGTAGTCAGGTTAAAACCAGCTCAATAATGCTGCAACCCCAACGGGGCTAGAGTCGTGCCTTCCAGGTTACTTCTTCTACGCCCAGTTCGTGGGCCATGTAGCGGCTGAGGACAAACAGGTAATCGGAGAGACGGTTCAGATACACCACCACCAGGTCGGCCACAAACGAGTCTTCGCTCAGGTGGATGACCATGCGCTCGGCCCGGCGGCACACGCAGCGGGCCACGTGGGCCTGGCTCACGGCGGGGTGCCCGCCCGGCAGAATAAAGGCCCGCAGCTCGGGCAATTCGGCGTTCATGCGGTCCATTTCGTCTTCCAGTAGCGTCACATCGGCGGCGTGGAGGTCGGGCAGCTTCATCTTCGACTTCTCCGGGTCGGCGGCCAGGGCCGAACCCATGGTGAACAGCCGGTCCTGAATTTCCTTCAGTAGCGGCCGGCGAGCGGAGTTTACGTCCTGGTCGCGCACCAGCCCAATGTGCGAGTTCAGCTCGTCTACCGTGCCGTAGCATTCGATGCGCAAGCTGCTTTTCGGCACGCGGGTGCCCCCAATGAGGGAAGTCAGGCCCTGGTCGCCGGTCTTGGTATAAATTTTCATGACTTGCGGAATAAACGGCAGCTCTCCCCCACTGCAAACAGGGAAGCGGCCGGCTTAATGGTTGGCTAGGGCGTGAACGCGCACTTCCTTGTTCACCTCGTCCGACTCCAGCAGGCCGTCGCGTAGGCGCACAATGCGGTGGGCATAGCGGGCAATGTCTTCCTCGTGGGTTACCATGATAATGGTGTTGCCTTTGGCGTACAGGGCCTCAAACAGGTCCATGATTTCGTGGCTGGTTTTGGAATCGAGGGCGCCGGTGGGTTCGTCGGCCAGCAGCACGCTGGGGCTGTTGACCAGGGCACGGGCAATGGCCACGCGCTGGCGCTGGCCGCCGCTGAGCTCGTTGGGCCGGTGCAGGGCAC
Organism: Hymenobacter plasmatis; assembly: GCF_020711255.1. GTDB lineage: Bacteria > Bacteroidota > Bacteroidia > Cytophagales > Hymenobacteraceae > Hymenobacter. The sequence continues at coordinate 60,977 of NZ_JAJFAW010000006.1, read as the reverse complement.
GGTCGGCCAGGCCCACCGAGCGCAGGCTTTCCATGGCGCGCTCGTTGCGGTCGCGCTTGCCCAAGCCGGCATAGATGAGGGGCAGCGCCACGTTGTCGAGGGCGCTGGCGCGGGGCAGCAGGTTGAAGCTTTGGAAGACGAAGCCGATTTCCTTGTTGCGCACTTCGGCCAGCTGGTTGTCGCTCATGCGACTCACGTCCTGGCCGTTCAGAATGTACTGGCCGCTGGACGGCGTATCGAGGCAGCCGATGATGTTCATCAGCGTGGACTTGCCCGAGCCCGAGGGGCCCATGAAAGCCACGTACTCGCCGCGCGGAATCTGGATGGTAATCGAGCGCAAGGCATGGATTATCTCCGCACCCATGACGTAGGTTTTGGCGATGGCCGTGGTCTCAATAACGTTCGCATTCATGGCACAAGGGTCTTATTGCAGAGGTGGAGAAGCCGGCGCCTCGGGGAAAGATGCCTGCCGGGCCGCGCGAGCTGCTTGGTGGGCCGCGTAGCCAGCAGCTAAAGTAGCATATGTAGTTGGAGACAGCCGCTTGCGCAGTTGAGCCAGGGCATCGGTGGCGTATTCAGTCAGCCCGGCGTCGGCCGCTGCCAGCACGTATGCCCCCAACAGCGGCAGCGAGCCAGGGTTTTCGTTGAGGCCGGCGCGCAGCGCTTCATAAGCCGCCGCGTACTCGTGCCGGCGCGTGTAGAACGCAGCTGCCGCCATAATGGCGGGCTCATTAAAGGGCGCCTCGCGCACGACTCGCTGGTAGTTGGCCCGGGCAATGACCACGCCGTTGGGCTGTCGCTCCACCCGCTGCGCCTCGCTCAGCCAGTCGTCGCCCACCCGCCGCAGGGTCGTTGAGCTGGCCGCTAGATTTCCGGCCGTCAATTGCTGTTGGGCCTGGCGCCCCTGCTCTCGCAGTGACGAATCGGGCGAGGCCACCAACTGGGCCGCTACGGCCCGCGCCGAATCCACCTGACCACTCAGGGCCAGTGCGTAGAACCGGGCGCTGCGGGCCGTGGTCACGCCATTGGCCGCGGCGTAGCCCAGCTGGTCGGCGGCCGTAGCATATTGGCCTTGCTGCAGCTGCCACAGCCCCAGAAGCTGCTGGTAATAGCCGGCCGTGGCCGTGGTACCCGAAGCCAACGGCAGCAGCCGCTGCCGGGCAGCCCGCTCCTGCCCCACCGCATGCAGGGCCAGCGCCTGCAGAAACTCTAGCTGCTCGTAGTACGAAGCGTTGGCCTCGCGGGCTGCCAACTTAGCCAACGGCGCCACCAGGGCGCTGGTGAGCCGGGAGTTTTGCTGCCCTATGCTCGCCAGCACCCAGTGGTACAGCTGGGCAAAGCTGGCGTCGTCCAGTACCATCAGCTTAGGGTCGGGAGCTACGTGTTTCTGGTCGCGTCCGAGGGCCTCCCGAAGTTGGGCTGGCGTAGTGGCCGCACGCAGCTGCAAAAGCAAATAATTGCTGGCCAGTGCCGGCTCGTGGTCCCGCACACGCAGCTTACCGCTCACCCGCTTCGCTTCCTCCAGCAAATTCTGGCTCAACAAAAACCCCAGCTGATTGGTCTGGCTGGCGTAGCTGCCGGGCGCCAGCTGCTCGGTCTTGTCCAAATAGTAAGCGACCGAATCCGTGAGGGCCGTTTGGGTGAAAAGTTGAGCTAAATCGCCGGCCAGGGCCGCGCTGTGCGGCTGCGCTTTCAGCCCGCGCCGCAGCACTTCCAGTCCTTCAAACAGGTCGCCGGGCTCATTGAATAGCGAAGCCAGCCGCACCGATACTTTCTCGTTGGGCTCGCGGAGCAAGGCGCGACGCAAGGCGTTGATTTCGTTTTGGCGCTGCGCGCGGAAGCGGTAGAGCGCGGCCCGGCCCATCTGCGCGTGCAGGTTGGAGCGGTAGAGCACGTCGCCGCTTTCGGCATAGTAGCGTTCGGCCAGCAGGGCCAGGCCCATATCGTCGGGCTGGGCTTCGCTTTGCTGGCGCGTCAGGTCGCCGAGGTTGTTGTATTGGCCGGCCTGCACCTGGTCGGGCAGGGTCAGGTTTTGGCGCGTCTGGATGATGGCGATGCTGCCCACCGCCAGAATGTACACAGTGTAGAACGGCAGCCGCCGGGGCTCAAACACCACTCGGAACACACGCAGCCTCTGCCGGATGAGCGGCATAAAATTGATGAGCACATACACCCAAAACGCCCCGCCCAGCAGCAAAAACGCCAGGCCGGTGAAATTCCGGGCCGCTACCAGCAAGGGCGTATTGGCCGTGGCAAAGGCATACGCCAACGCCCCCGCGGCTCCCATTACCAGCATCGGGTAAAGTTGAGCTGCGCCGCGGGCATAAGGCACCCACTGAGCATAGCTGGGTGCGCGCAGGCGCAGGCCCAGCCCTGCCGTGAGCACGGCAGGCAGCAGCAGTACCAGTGGGTCCAGGGTCACCCCGGGAAAGAGCTGTAGCGCGCCATCGTTCCACACATACAGAAGCAAGGCGCCCAAATAAAGCAGACTGGCCACCAAAAACGGCCCCAGCCCAAACCGGCTGCCCGGCTGCTCGGCCTGGGTATTGAACCACAGCAGGGCGCGGATATTCTCCACGCCCACCCACAGCACCAGCAGCGCCACCAGCACCGCGCCGCCCGGCGTGGCAAAGGCGGCCAGTTGCAAGGCCGTCTCCACCGGAGGCAGTTGGCTTTGGGCAAACAGTATCAAACTCAGCCCCGCCACTATCACGCCCATTACCACATAGCGCCAGCGCAACGACAGCGACTCCGCAAACGCGTGCAGCCCAAAGGCCGCCCCGCCCACCAGGCCCAGCATCAGGTACAGGAAATACCGCTCCCCGGTGTTAAAAACGCCCAGCGACTCAGTATTGAGTGAAAGCAGCAGGAAAATAACCGGCACCATGCCCACCACAAAGGCCATGCGGCTCAGGGTGCTCACCACGGCCACCCAGCCCACGAGCCCCACGGCCAGCAGCACCAGGAAAAGGGCCGCCACCCCCGGCTGCGTGAAAGGCCCGTCCACGTTGTGGCTCAGGCTTAGGATAAAGCCGCTGGCCTGCACCGGCAGGCGCACGGGCCCGGCCGCCACTGCATCCAGCGTGAGCGGAATGGCTTGCAGGTGCGGCACCAGGCGCATGGGCAGCGCCCCAGACTCTCCCGTGAAGTAGTAAAACACGGCCAGGCCCACGGCCAGCGTAGCCAGCACGGCCAGAAAACTGGGCCGCCAGGCGGGATTCGAAAGCAGTTTCGTGGCCAACTACTCCAGCACTTTGGGCACCCGGAAGTAGTCCGAGTCCTTGCGGGGCGCGTTGCGCAGGCCATCCTGGTGGCTCACGGTGTTGCGGGCTTCGTCGTCGCGCAGCACGTTTACTTCCTGCGAAAGGTGCACCAGCGGCTCTACGCCGGTGGTGTCCAGGCCTTCGAGTTGGGCCACGAAATCGAGGATGTTGTTCAGGTCGGCCAGCATTTGCTGCTCGCGGGTTGCGTCGAATTCGAGGCGGGCCAAATGGGCCAGGCCGCGCAGGGTGCCAATGTCAGTACTCAAGGGAGTTGCAGAATAATAATTTGTAAATCAGGAATGGGCGGACTGCGGCTGTTGCGAAGACGCACTGCCGGACGGTGCCCGCCAGGTGCTCGGCCCGGGCTTTACGGCACCTTCGGGCAAAAAATCGCCCGCCAGTTGCGCCGCCACTTGCTGCTTCAGCGCCGGAATATCGGCCAGCGTGAGCCCGGCCGTGGAAATAGGCGGGTGAAACACAATTTTGAGCCGATGGTAACGCACGCGCAGGCCTTTTTCCACATCGGGCATGAACATGTGGTTCAGGGGCATGCCCACCGGCACCAGCGGCACGCCTGCCTCAATGGCCATCTGAAAGGCCCCGTCGAGCAAGGGCAACAGTTCTTTGCCGGGTTTGGGAGAAATGCGGCCTTCGGCGAAAATGGCAATGCTCTTGCCAGCGGCCAAGGTGCGGCGGGCCTCCACCATGGCGCGGCCCCGGCTTACGGCGCTAGTGCGGTCCACCGTGATGTAGACCCGGCCAAAAATGGGACCCCAGACCGGCACCCTCGCCAACGAAGCCTTGCCCATCATCTGCAGAAAGCCCGGGATGTACTTGAACAGCATCATGATGTCGATGTAGGAGCCGTGGTTGGCCACGTACACGCACGGCTGGGGATTGGGCGCCGGGCTTTCGCGCACCACCTCCACCGGCACGCCCCACATGGTAATCGAGAGCTTCGACCAAAACCGGTTCAGGGCATGCACCACCCCCTCACCGCCCGGGCGACGGCTAAAAAACCACTGCACCGGGTACGTGAGCACAAACGGCACCAGGAACCAGAACGTGGCCCAGGTGGTGTACAGTCGATGGCCGAGGTAACGAAGCAGGTGGCGCATGCCAGCAAAGTTAGGGGATGGCGGGGTTGGCATAATGAAGTACGGGCCGGCCAGTTTCCCTCCTTTCCCGGGAAGGCAGCCGGCCACTCGCGGCCACTTAGCTCAATTACGGGCGGCGTTGGGCCAAAACCTTCTCGGCCTTGAGCAGGCCCGCTACGCTGATGCCGTCGGTAATGCGGTCGTCCATCACCATGCGCACGGCTTCGGCCAGGGGCAGCTTCCAGAGGCGCAGGTCTTCGGTTTCTTCCGGCTCCACTTCGCCGTGGGTCAGGCCTTCGGCCAAATACACGAAGCCTTCTTCGTCGGTCACGGAATTGGAGGTGTGCAGCCGGGCAATGCGCGTCCATTGCGCAGCCGTGAGGCCGGTTTCTTCCTTCAGCTCGCGTTGGGCCGATTCCAGCACGTCGTGCTCCAGCAGGCCGCCACCCATTGGAATCTCCCAGCTGTACTCGTTCAGCGGGTAGCGGTACTGGCCCACCAGCCAGGTGTTGCCCTCCGCATCGACGGGAATAATGCCAATGGCTTTATTCCGCATGCTCACCACGCCGTAGATGCCGCGCCCGCCGCCGGGGTTCAGCACCTGGTCTTCGCGCACCGAAATCCAGGCGTTGTGGTACTTTACCTCCGTGCTCAGGGTTTGCCAGGGGTTGTGGGTTTCGTCGAAATCAGGCACGGCAGTAATGCGGATAGGGAAGGGAAATAAGCGAAAGGCTCCGCAAAATTACGCCCTGTAAGGCAACCGCTAACTGGCAAGAAAGGCGGGGTTTCCGGCCATCCGCGGGGTCAATTTGGCCGTTGGCCGGCTAAAGTGCGGCGTTGGCCCAAAATTCTTTGCACACCCGCCTCCAAATCTTGTATCTTTGAACCATAAGTACCCCCGCACGGGCTGGAAATGTGGAAAGGAAGGACCTCTCGTGCGGCGGCGTTCTGGTTGAACAGGTGGGGTAGACACCTCTAAACCAGACCCGCCACTTTAAGGCCATCGCACTTGTGCGGTGGCCTTTTTTGTTTCCCAAGGGTAGCTCAACCGCGCGCTACAGCGTAACCCGTTGTTTGTAAAAGCGGTGCCAATGCGCTTTCAACCCTAACCGGTGCTCCGCCGTACCATTTACTCCGGCTGCCCACATTCCAGCCGGCACCTATCCTATGGCTCAGTCCAAGTCCACTCAGAAATCCGATTCCAACGAGCACGACCCGCTCTTCAACCTCAAGCACGCCCAGGCCGAAGCCGACCTCGAGCAAAAGACCCATGGTCTGGGCCCCGTCACCAACGAATACCTGACCACCGACGAAGACAGTGAAATTGACGAAGGTCCCCGCGATAGCCAGGGCTTCCGCCGCGGCGAAAACAACGCCCCGCTAGAAGGCAGCAGCGCCGGTGACCACTCCTAAGATTTCCCGATGCATTTCCGACGCCCGGGCGGCCGCTTCTACTGCGGCCGCCCGGGCGTTTGCTTTGGACCAATGCCGCGAGCGCCGCTCAGGACTATTTTTGCGCTTCTATGTCACTTTTAGCTAGCCACAGCGGGCACGCGCTCGAAGCCGGCCTCGACGAAGCGGGGCGCGGCTGCCTGGCCGGGCCCGTGTTCGCGGCGGCCGTCATCCTGCCGCCCGACTTCAGCCCCCGCTTCCTCAACGATTCCAAACAGCTCACTGCCAAACGGCGCGAAGCCCTGCGCCCCGAAATCTGCGCCGAAGCCTTGGCTTGGGCCGTGGGCCAGGCATCGGTGGAGGAAATTGGCAGCCTCAACATTGCCCAGGCCAGCTATCTGGCCATGCACCGGGCCGTGGCCGCCCTGCCCGTGGTGCCCGAGCATTTGCTGGTCGACGGCAACCGGTTTCGGCCGCTAGTAGGCTTTTCGCATACCTGCATCATTGGGGGCGATGGCCTCTACCGCAGCATTGCCGCCGCTTCCATCCTGGCCAAGACGTTCCGCGACGAGCACATGGAGGCCCTAGCAGCCGAATACCCGGCCTATGGCTGGGCCCAGAACGCGGGCTACCCTACCCAGAGCCACCGGGCCGCTATTCTGGCACACGGGCCTACCCCACACCACCGCATGGGGTTTCGGCTGCTGTAGAAAAGTTGGGCTAAAAGGGCGGCGCCTAGTCCTTCAATTTAAGAAGGTCCAGAAACAGGCTAAAGCCGTCGACACTGGTGCCGCCTTCGCCGAAGGTATCAAAGCTCAGCGGCTTAATGATATAGCCGCTCACCGCAAGCTGCTGGGCCTTCAACCGTTCCGATTCCAGGTCCGAAGTCGTCATGATAAAGACGTTCAGCCCAACAAACTCGGGGTCGGAACGAAGGGTTTCGAGCAGCTCCAGGCCGTTCATGCGGGGCATGTTGATGTCGAGCATCACCAGGCTGGGCTTGGCAATTTTAGGCTCCGAGCCTTCGCCGCGCAGCATTCTGAGGGCATCACGCCCGTTGCGGGCCAGCACAAGGGGCACGTTGATATTCTGGCGGCGCAACTCGCGTTGCACGTTCATGACGTCCATCTGGTCGTCTTCCACGAGCAGAATGCTGGGCGTGGGATAATCGGCGGACATAGGCTTAGCAATTTTCAACCGCGGGAATATGCCCGCAAAAGCAGCTCAATGCTGCCATTAGTTAGGGAGTGGTACGGCAGAATGGGGCACGGCGGCCATGGCCGGAGCCGTGGGCTTGGCTTTGGGCGGGTGCTTGGGCCAGGTGAAAATAAACTTAGCACCTTGGCCCTCCGCCGATTTCACCCCAATACGGCCGCCTTGGCGCTCCACAATTTTTTTCACAATGGCCAGCCCCACGCCGGTGCTTTCCAGCGTATCCCGCTCGGTGAGGGTCTGGAAAATAACGAAAATACGGTCGTGGTAATCCGGGTCAATTCCGGGGCCGTCATCGGCCACTGAAAACAAGTAGAACTCGCCCGCATCGTCGCAGCCAATGTGCACGGTGCCGGACTCGGGGTGGTCGTGGTACTTGAGGGCATTGCTGATGAGGTTGGCAAATACCTGCTGCAGCTGCACGGCGTTGGTAGTAAGCGTGGGCAGGAAAAACGGCAGCTCCACTTTGAAGCCCGGAGGCGGGTTGAGCGAATCGATGACTTCGCGCAGCAGCGACCGCACAAATACCGTTTCATTGGCCTGCGCCACCCGGCCCACACGGGCCAGGTCCAGAATGCCGGTGATGAGCTTCTCCATGCGGTGCACGCGCTGGCGCATCATGCCCAAAAATTCCCGGATGTGCTCCGGCAGGGCATCCTTGCCCATGTCTTCTTCAATCCAGCGCGAGGCGCTCTCAATGCCGCGCAGCGGCGCCTTCAGGTCGTGCGACACCACGTAGGCAAACTGGTCCAGCTCCTGGTTGCGGCTTTCGAGTTGGCTGATGTTGGCCCCCACCGTGCGGGCCATCACGTTGAGCGCCGACGTAAGCTCACTCACCTCATCCTGCTCAGTGTCCACAATCTGGCTATTATAGTCCCCATCGGCCATGCGCCGGGCCAAATCCAACATGCTGCGCAGCCGCCGGGCAAATACCCGCACGATGTACACCGCCCAGAGCAGCCCCAGTATCAGCGCGGCCGCGGCCAAGCCGGCCGATAGCCACTGAGCCCGCCCAATGCTGTCGTCGAGCCGCTGGCGCAGCTGCTGGCGGATAATGGCTTCGCGGCGCTCAAAGGCTGCCAGCCGCTCCCGAATGTTGTCCATCACCTGCTTGCCGGTGAGTCCTTCGGTGAGGCGCCGGTGCGGCAATCCTTCCAGCCCACTTTGCCGAACGTTGCGGCGTCGGGCTTCGCGCTTTTCGACCACCAGCAAATGGCTGTACCCGGTCCACTGCTGAAACAGCCGCTGAGTCTGGTCAATCAGCTCAACCTGGTCGGGCGACTCAGTGACCAGGGCCCGCAATTGTGCGAACCGGCCAATGAGCTGCCGTTCGCCCTCGTAGTAGGGCGCCAGGGTCTGCTCGTTGCCGATGAGCAGGTAGCCCCGAAACCCGGTTTCCATGTCAATAATGTTGCGCAGCAACGTCGACGCATTGTTTGAAATGCGCTGGGAGGCTTCCACCTTCCGCGCGTTTTGCACTACCTGCCCCGCCAGCTGGTAGTAGAAAAGCACCACCACCGAAAAGAGCGCCAGCAATAAGACAAACCCGGCAAATAGCTTAGTAGTGAGCGTGATTTTCATGCAATTGCACTGTAACGGATAATCAGGCCTCCGTACGCAGCTTGGCCTCCATGGTTCCGAGTAGGGACACCATTTCGTCGGCAATGGCCTGCAGGGGCGTAAACCCCTCGATGGCTTCCTCTACTTGGCCGGCTTGGTGCATGTCCATCAATCGGTTGGCTTCCTGATGGATGCGCAAGTGCAGCCGGTCGAGCTGCCGCGCTTCGGGCAGCTGCGCGTAAGCACCCTTGCCCCGCAGCCGGTCTGCAATCCATATGCCCATACCGCACTGTTCCGGGTCGCGCACTGGGCCTTCGGCGCCGCCATTGCCAAAGAGAAACGAGCGCAGCTTACTCTTAAAGTGGATGTGTTTGATGCGAGCAGACTCAAAATCCTGCTTTAGCTCTTCATTCGTCATGGTCAAAACTATGCAAGCCGGGCCCAATAGCCGGGTGCGCGGGCCCTTTTTACATCAACCGTGTACGTTGGTTTCTTCCAAAAAACCGATTCTGCATGTAGCTCAACCCTAAAAACAAGGGCCGTGTAGCCGGGCGGCAGCTTCTCCGCTTTAGAATTCGGTACTTTCGTGCTCCGATAATCCCATCGGGCGCGGCCGGGCCGCCACCTGCGGCCGGAGCCGCTCCATCACTTTTCTCCCACCCATGACCCAAGACCAGATTAAGGACTTGAAGGGCCGCGCTGAGGCCCTGAGGAGGTATCTTTGACTACGATACCCGCAAAACACAAATAGCTACGGCCGAGGCGCAAACCGTGGCCCCGGGCTTCTGGGATGACTCCAAAGCCGCCGAGGCCACCCTGCGCGAAATCAAGGCCATCAAGACCTGGACCGACGAGTACGACGCCGTCCAGCAAGCCCTGGCCGACACCGAGGTGCTGTTCGACTTCTACAAAGAAGGCGATGTGACCGAGGCGGAGATGCAGGCCGACTACGACGCCACTACTAAGAAAGTGGAAGAGCTGGAGTTTAAACGCATGCTTTCTGATGAGGAAGACCAGCTCTCGGCCATCATCGACATCAACCCCGGCGCCGGCGGCACCGAAAGCCAGGATTGGGCTGAAATGCTCATGCGCATGTACATCATGTGGGCCGAAAGGCACGGCTTCGGCGTGAAGCAAATCAGCTACCAGCCCGGCGAAGGCGCGGGCATCAAGTCGGCGTCGTTGGAAATCGACGGGGATTTTGCCTACGGCTACCTCAAAAGCGAAATCGGCGTACACCGGCTGGTTCGCATGTCGCCGTTCGATAGCAGCGGCCGGCGCCACACGTCGTTCGCGTCGGTATTTGCCTACCCGGTGATTGATGACACCATCAACATCGAAATCAACCCCGCCGACATCTCCTGGGACACGTTCCGGGCCGGCGGCGCGGGCGGCCAGAACGTGAACAAAGTGGAAACGGCCGTGCGCCTCACCCACGCTCCTTCCGGCATCATCATCGCGGTGCAGATTGAGCGCAGCCAGCTCATGAACAAGGAGCACGCCCTGCGCATGCTCAAGTCGCGCCTCTACCAGATTGAGATGGACAAGCGCCACGCCGAGCGCGACAAAGTGGAGGCCACCAAGAAGCGCATCGACTTTGGCTCCCAGATTCGCAACTACGTGCTGCACCCTTACAAGCTCATCAAGGACTTGCGCACCGGCATAGAGCGTACCGACGTGCAGAACGTGCTGGACGGCGACCTCGACGAGTTCATCAAAGCCTTTTTGATGCAGAGCTAGCCGTTGAGCTAAAGCTAGCCGCTGGCTATTGATTCTACTGCAAATAAAAAGGGCTGCCCATTGGGCAGCCCTTTTTTGTTACACTCTTTTGGGTTGGAACTAGTCCAGAACGTCCCAGAAGATTTTCGTGTACTGGTCTACGCCCTTGGGCAGGTTGCCCGAGTTGGTAGCCAGTTCGGCCAGTGGGTACAGCAAGCGGGTGGGCAGCTTGTCGGCACGGGGCGAAGCAGACTGACTCGATGCTGGGATTTTGGGCAAGCCCGTACGACGGTAGTCATCCCATGCTTCGGTGCTCGCAACCGTATTCAGCGCAAAGTACTTCTGGTAAAGAATCTTTTCCTGCTTGCTTACCGTGCGGGGAGCGACGGCAGGCAGCGTGTTGGAAAGCGCGTTCGTGCGGTCCGTCATCAAAGGCACCGTGGTGGTCGGCGCATCGTAGTCTACCAAGCCATTGGCCACGTTAGCGGCAATGTAGGCAGTGTACTGTGCAATGCCGGCAGTGGAAGTGGTAGCCGAGGCCAACGTTTGAGTGGCACCCGTAGCCGGGCGGTAGAAGTACATGAACGAAGCTTTGATACCGTCCAAGAAGTCCTGCTTGGCGTTGGCATCGTTTACCAACCCGAGGTCAGCGCGTGCTTCAACTTCGGCTTTCGAGAACAAGTGCTCGGCCAGCAGCATCAACGGAGTCGGGGCGTTGGGGCCTTTCAGCAAGCCACCACCCGTGAGGAAACGCGAACCAACAACCGGGGGGTTGAAGCTAGGCGAAATCGACTCGCCGGGAACGGCACCAATCCACTCGGGAGTTGGAGGAACGGGCTGAGTTGCACTAACGGCCGGGCCACGGGCTCCGATGAGGTAAAGCTGCGAAATGCGCGGGTCGTTGTTGTAACGGTACTGGTTCAGCACGAACTGGGTTGGAATCTGGTAGTTCCGCTCCGTGGCGTTGGTACCAGCAGCCGTGAAGCCATAGCGGGTATAGAACGGGTTCTGCTGGCTCGAGCTCTGGGCATAACCAGGGTTAGCCACTACGTCGCGGTCGATAAAGCCATCTGCTTTAACCGAAGCTGAAGCGAAAAGCTTGGGCAATTCACCTTTTGCATAGGCAGCGGTAGCGCCATCAACCTGGCGGAGCAGCACACGCAGCTTGAGGCTGTTGGCAAACTGCTTCCAGCGGGTCATGTTGCCAGCAAAAACGATGTCCTCAGGTCCAACCGTACGCGTAGCGGGGTTGGCAGCAGCAGTGTTGATGTCGGCAATAGCGCCGTCCAGCTGCACGAGGAAGTCCTTATAGATATCAGCAGCCGGGTCGTACTTGGGGGTCAGGTTAGCAGAGCCCTGCAGCGCGCCGAAGTAAGGAATATCGCCGTACTCGTCTACCAGCAGCTGAAAGTTGTACACTTTCATGATGCGGGCAATGGCTGCGTGGTTGGGGTAGCCCTGCGCCTTACCATTCCGCTCAATGATGTTGTAGTCATTGAGGTTATCGTACACCTGGCCAAACAGGGAAGCGTAGTAGGAGGTGGAGTAGTTGTAGGTGAGTTCTTCACCATAACCGCTCACTACCCCGGTCTTGCCCCAGTAGTTGGCTGCCCAGCTAGCGTAGCTGTTGAAGTTCGTGCCACCGGCCACGCCAGGACCACCGGAGTAGTTGGCAGCGGTGATGGTCATCGCCTGGGCCATGATGGCATCAGGAGTAATAGCAGCTTCGGTAAGTTCGTTGGGGTTGGTGTTGATGTCCAAAGCATCCTTGCAACTAGTGGCGGCTAGTGCAAATACCGCCACAGCAAGCATCTTAAATGATATCTTCATATAGAAAGGAGATTAGAAAGTTGCGGAAAGGGTAGCACCGTAGAACTTGGTCGGAGGCGTCTGCAGGTTGGTGTTGATACCAATAGCGTTCGAATTCGAGAAGCTAAATTCTGGGTCGGTGTAGATGTTCTCTTTGGGCACCCACGTGAAGATGTTCCGGCCATAAACGTTTACAGAAACGCCTTTCACGAAAGCAACTTTGGTGAGCATCGAAGTGGGCAGAGCGTAGCTCAACGACACCTCTCTGATTTTGAAGAACTTGCCCGAAGTAACATAGTTCTCAGCTACCGTGCGGTTCCAGGTAGAGTTCTGAGCCCAGAACTCGGCACCACCACCGGTGAGGCCCGAAGTGTTGGGAACGTAGGTTACGCCATCGGGGCCCAGAATGGCCGAGTTTGGATACACGAAGTCTTTCCGGCCATACTGTACGCTGCGTGCACCGCTGCCCGTGAAGTCAAGGTCTTCGCCGATAGAGTTGTACACTACGTAGCCGGTGCGGAGTTCGCCCTGGCCAGCGAGGGTCAGGCCTTTGTAAGAAACGCTGGCGTTCATGCCGTACTTGTACTTAGGCTGGGTGTTGCCGAAGCTTTGGTTGTCAGCAGCTTTCAGAGGGAAGTAGCGAACTTCGTTGGTGTAGGGGTCCTTTGTCTGGCCCATTTTCACCAAGCCGTCGGCGGTGCGCTGGTAGTGCGAGCCCTGCAGCACTGGGAAAGGCTGGCCGGGGATAGCGTAGAGCTGGGCGTTGCCACCCGTCGAAAGAGCCAACTGGGTCAAGCCGTTGGACAGCGAAATAACCTTGTTCTCGTTGTAGTTGAAGTTACCACCAACGGTTACGGTCAGGCCACCTTCCTGACGGATAGGCGTGATGTTCAAGTCGGCTTCGATACCGTTGTTTTCCACAGTACCGGCGTTGAGCAGCAACGAGGTATAACCCGTGGTACCCGAAATGCTGGTAGGCAGGGTCTGATTAACGCTTCGCTGGTTGTAGTAGGTCACGGCACCAGCGATGCGGCGCTTCAGGAAGCTAAGCTCGAGGCCGGTTTCGATAGAGCGGGTTTCCTCTGGGAGAAGGCCCGACTGAATCAAACGGTTGCCAGCGGTGAACGAAGAGGCTGGGCCGAAGGGGTAACCAGCGCCTAGGCCGAAGACTGGCTGCAACTGGTAAGCACCGCGCTCAGCGTAAACGCCTGGGCCCTGCTGGCCGAGGAGGTTTACCTGGCTTACTTTGGTGATACCACCGCGAATCTTACCGTAGTCGAGGAAAGAAAGGTCTTTCAGCGTCGGGATGGCGTTGGTGAAGATAAGCGAAGCATCTACGCCGGGGTAGAAGAAGTTACGATTGCCGGGGTCCAGGATGGAAACACCGTCGTAACGGCCCGAGCCGTGCAGGTAGAAGAAGTCTTTGTAGCCCAAGGTCACGTCAGCGTAGTAAGCAATTACACGCGAACGGGCGCTCTTGTCGGCACCGCCTAGGTTGCCAACGCGGTTGCCCAGGTTGAACAAGTCGGGAACGGACAAGGCGGTCGAGTTAACAAAGTTGTAGCGGCTGTCGAACTGCTGGAAGTTGTTACCGAGGATGGCCTGTACCGAAATGTCGCCAAAGGTTTTGTCCATGCTCAGGAACACGTCCGAGTTGAGCAGGGTGCTGCTGCTGCTCAGGTCTTCTACGAAGCCCGGAGTGCCGGTGCCGTTCTTGTTGGTATTGCCTGCCCGTACGTAAGCATTGTATACAAACTTGTTCTGGGTAGCCAGGCTGTTCTGGTTGATGTTGGTCGTGCCCAGGCGGCCCTGAATACGCAACCAGTCAAAGATTTTGTACGACAGGTCCAGGTTGCCCAGGATGGTGTTTTGCTTGGACTTCGTACGGTTGTTATCGAGAACCCAGTAAGGGTTGAAGTAGAAGGCGTTGTAGTAACCGTTCGGGTTAGCAAACTCGTCCGACTGCCAGTTTTTGTACGAAGTGAGGGGAGCCATCACGCTCGTGTTGAACCAGTTCCAGTACACCGACTGGTCACGCGAGGCGTTCGACGTAGCATCAATTGCCTGCTGCGAATACGAAATGTTCAGGCCCACCGTGAGGCGGTTGATTTCCTGCGAAGCATTGAAGCGGAAGGTGTTGCGGTCGAACTTGTCCTTGGGGACAATGCCGTTGTTGTGCACGTTCTGGTAAGAAGCGTAGAACTTGCTCTTCTCGCCACCAGCCGAGAACGTGATGCCGTTCTGCATCTGGTAGCCGTTGTTGAAGAAGTTGCGCTTCTCGTTAGGACGGGCTTCGTAGCTCAGCATCTGGATGTGGCCATTGGCCAGCTCCTCGCCGAAAGGACGCATCGAACCGTCGAAGCGAGGACCGAACTGCTGGTTCTCAAAGCTGTTGTAAGCCGTATTCTCGTTGGAGTCAACGCTGTTGTCGGGGGTGAACTTATCGAGCGAATTGGTCCAGGAGTTAGCACCGGGGCCAAATTCGGACTGCAGCTTGGGCAGGAACGATACCGATTCGAATTGCGAAGTCTGCGACAGCGTCACTTTAGGCTCGCCACCACCTCTCTTGGTGGTCACAATCATAGCACCGTTCGAAGCCTGCGAACCGTACAGAGCGGCTGCGTTGGCACCTTTCAGTACGGAGATAGAAGCAATGTCGTCGGGGTTAAGGGCGGTCAGCACTTCGTTCGGCGAGATAACGCCGTCCACTACGATGAGGGCTTCGTTGTTGCCGAGCAGCGAGCGGCTACCACGCAGGGTAACACGCACCTGGGGGTTGATGCCAGCACCAATCGTCTGGATTTGCAAGCCCGAAACCTTACCGGCGAGGCCGTTGGTCACGTTGGTTACACGCGCCTGGTTAATTTCCTTGGTGTCGAGCGTAGCCGTGGCATAACCCACACTCTGCGACTGACGCTGGATGCCCAGAGCACCGGTTACCACTACTTCGCCGAGCTCCTTCGCGTCGGTAGCGAGGGCAACGTTGTAGGTGTTATCAGCACCAATGGGCTGCTCCACCGTGGTGTAGCCAATTGAGCTGAAAGTAAGCGTAGTAGCCGTAGCGGGTACGCTCAGGGTAAAACTACCGTCTGCATTCGTTGATGCTCCCACCGTCGTCCCTTTTACCAGGACAGTCGCTCCGGGCAGTCCCTGGCCGGAAGACCGGTCAGTTACTCGCCCGGAGAGCGAGCGGTTTTGAGCATAGACCTGCTGCAACAGGCCGGTCATCAGAAGCATGACCATACATAAGAGTTTTTTCATTTGAGTGGTTGGTTGGTGAGTGAAAAGGTGAAAAAAACAAGGGTTAAAGGTGGGAGAAAAGGCAATTATACAGGAAAATCAGCTTCCGTACTGTCTAGAAGCGGCTAAAGCAGAGGGTTATGCTGCTTTGTATGCTCCAAAGACGCATAGGAACAATTGAATTAGTAGCATTTGTAACCACCCGCCGAAACCAACACGCCCAGGACAATAGCAGCTTATTGACTTTGAAAAAGGCTGTTTGCACTACAGTTCTTTGCTCGTTTCTGCTGACTGGGTGGGTGAATTAAGACCGGCTGCCCTCTTGATTTGCTGTGGTAGCTGTTGTGCTGACTCTCTGGAGTTGACCTGCTAAGCCCGAAGTGGACCTGACGCGGTAAAAAACACAAGAGACACAACGTAACCAAGCATAATGCCCACTTCATCGGCTTAATTCTTTGGCAAGGTATTACAAGTTTTCGTTACCTGAAGGTTAACTCAATGAAAATTTAGTGAGGCAGCGCTTATCGAGGGCCAAAATCCTGGTTTTAGGGCCTGTATCGTACTTAGCTGTCGCTAGTATGAGGATGCAGTCCATGACCGACAATGCATAAAATGGCGCCAATAAATCACAACTGCTAGTCCCCGATAAGAATTGAAATGGAGGGGATTGGTACTTCCCAGCCTTACTCTCCAGAAAATATACAAATTTATTTTGTAAAAAACACAATCAATAAGCTGGAAAGCCCTTAACTTTCAATAAGGGTTGTACTTCGAAAGGCAATAGCAAGAAACAAGGTGTATTATTCGACAATCGAAGGTAGGTTTTTATTAATAAAATCAAACAATACACTATCGCAAACAACCAATAAACGGGATACAATCATTTTATAATACAATATTTTACAACACCTCATACAAGTAGCAGTAAGGCGCATTTATGCTAACTGAAATCAATTGGCATCTTAGCATTATTTCAACCATGTAGGCACAAAGTGGAGCACCCTGAGGCTCACATAAGTAAAACCCAATGCCGCCTACTTTTTTAGGCAAAAACACTACTTTCAACTTTTAGAATATAGCTTCTCGCCTTCTTCTACCCTTTCCCTTCCCTGAATCACCCTCTTTGATAATTCAATGAAGAGACTATTACTATTATCCCTGCTCTTACTGCTGACCCTGGCCGGGCGGAGCTGGGCCCAGAGCCGGCCGGTGTCGGGACGCGTACTTGATAAAAGCACCAACGAGGGCCTGCCCGGGGTGAGCGTTATCGTGAAAGGCACCACCGTGGGCACGGCGACGGACACGGAGGGACGGTACGCATTGAACGTGGCTGGGCCAGAGGCCACGCTGCAGTTCAAGTACCTGGGCTACGTCACGGTTGAGCAAGCCATTGGGAACTCCGCGACCGTGGACGTGGCCATGGCCGTGGACACTAAGCAGTTGGATGAAGTGGTGGTGACGTCCCTCGGTATTCAGCGGGAGAAGCGGGCGTTGGGCTATGCGGTATCGGAAGTAAAGGCCGAGCAGGTGGTGCAGCGCTCCGAGCCCGACATTCTGCGCACGCTAACGGGCAAGGTGCCGGGCGTGAACATCACCAGCTCAAGCGGGGTACCGGGGGCGTCGTCGCGCATCACCATCCGGGGCAATACTTCGCTGCTCGGCAACAACCAGCCGCTGTTTATCGTGGATGGCGTGCCCTACGACAACTCCCAGACTGAATCGGAAAACCAGCTGGTGCGGGGCGCCGGCTACTCCAGCCGCACGGCAGACATTGACCCCAATAACATTGCGTCCATCAACGTGCTGAAAGGCGCGGCGGCGGCGGCGCTGTATGGCTCGCGGGCGGCCGGGGGCGTCATCGTCATCACCACAAAAACTGGGGGCGGGCAGCGCGGCGCCAAAGGCGTGCAGTTGGGCTACACCACGGGCTACTCCATCGAAAAACTCGCGGGCCTGCCCGACTACCAGAATACCTATGGCACCGGCGCCAACTTCGGCAGCGGCGGCAACAACTACTCCACCAACGGCTCGTGGGGCCCGGCCTTCGGCAGCGACATCGCGCCCACTTCCCTCCCCCACCCCCAGGCCGGAAACGCCAACCTGGGCATTCCACTTGATGCCACCATTCCGTACCAGGCGTACCCGAACAATGTGAAGGACTATTTCGAGACGGGGCACTTGTTCGAAAACTCGGTGTCGCTGACCGGCACCGGCGACAACGCCACGTTCTCGACCATCCTGTCGCGGGCCGACCAGGTGGGCACCATCCCGAACTCCAAGTTTATTCGCAACAACGTGAGCGCCGGCGGCTCGGGGCACTTCAATAAGTTCAGCATCAACGGCACGGTGGGCTACACCAATACCGAACAGCAGGGCCCGCAGCTGGGGGCCAACAACGCGTTTGGCAGCGCCTCGGCGTTTGCGCGCACGCTGTTCATTCCGCGCAACCTCGACCTGCAGGGCCTGCCGTACATCGACCCGGTTACGCACCAGCAGTACTTTGGCTGGCTTTCGGGCCAGGCCGACAACCCGCGCTGGAGCACTGAGAACAACCAGTACACCTCACGGGTAGACCGCATCACGGCCAGCGCCAGCCTCAGCTACGCTTTTAAGGAATGGCTGACGTTGAGCTACACCGGGGGTATCAATACCTATACCGACAACCGCCGCACCACCGTGCGCCCCGGCTCCAACGGCTACGGCGGCGTGGGCAACGTGCTCGAAGACAACATCCAGAACACCGAGCTGGAGCAAACTGTCCTGCTCACCGTTAATAAGAACCTGACCGAAGACATCAGCCTGCGGGCGTCGGTGGGCCAAAACATTAACCAGCGCAAGCAGGACTTCCTGGCATATTCCGGCCGCGGAATCATCGTGTTCGGCATCGACAACATCGAAAACACCACCGACAAGAATACCAACGGCTACGACTTCTCCAAGCGCCGCCTCATGGGCGTGCTCGGCGATGTGACGTTGGGCTACAAGGATTGGGCCTTTCTCACGGCCACGGCCCGCAACGACTGGTCGTCGACGCTGAACAAGGGCGGGCAGCTGGGCAACAGCGGCCGCTCGTTCTTTTACCCCAGCATCAGCGGCTCGGTGGTGGTGAATGAGGCGCTTGGGCTGGAAATTCCGTGGCTCTCGTTGGCGAAGGTGCGGGCCGCCTACGCCCGGGTAGGCCGCGACGCGCCCCCGTACACGGCCGGCCCCACGCGCTTTACCATCAATCCTTCGTTTGGCAACGCCGGCCAGGGCATCGGCACGGAGTTCCCTTTTAATGGCATCACGGGCCTGGGCCTGGGCGGCGCCATCGGCAATCCGGCCCTGACCCCAGAATTCACCAACGAGTTGGAATTGGGCACCGACTTGTCGTTTTACAAGAACCGCATCACGCTGGGAGCCTCGTACTACGACCGGCGCTCGACCAATCAGATTGCGCCCGTTGATTTGCCGGTGGCCTCGGGCTTTGGCGCGCTTTTCACCAATTTCGGCGAGATTTCCAACAAAGGGTTTGAAGTGGCTTTCACCGCCATCCCGCTGCAAACCAAGGGCTTTGCGTGGAGCAGCACGTTCAACTTCACGCGCAACAAAAACAAGGTCGAAAGCCTGACGGCCGGCCTGCCTCAGCTCACGTTTGGCACCGGCTTCGCGGGCGGTATTCAGGCCATTCTCAAGCCGGGCGAAGACTACGGCGTGTTTTATGGCTCGGCCGCAGCGCGCGACGAACACGGCGACTACCTCATCAACCCGGCTACCGGGTACATGATTCAGGACCCCAACCCCAAGATTATTGGCAACCCCAACCCCCAGTTTCTGATGGGGTTCATCAACCAGTTTACCTACAAGGGCATCACGATGAACGTGCTGGTAGACTACCGCAAGGGCGGCGACCTGTACTCGACCACCCTGGCTTCGTACCTGGGCCGCGGCGTAACCAAGGACACCGAAGACCGCAACAAGCTGGTCATTATTAAAGGAGTGAAGGGCGACCCCACCACGCACCTGCCGCTGCGCAATGCCGATGGCTCCACCATTCCCAACAACACTGCCATTTCGGTCAACGACTACTACTTCAGCTCCGGCGCGGCCGGCCTGGGCGCTTTCGATGAGAAAAACGTGTACGACGCCACCACGGTGCGCCTGCGCGAGGTGTCGGTGGGCTACGACCTGCCCAAGTCCTTGCTGGCAAAAACGCCCTTTGGCGTGATGAACGTCTCGGTCTCGGGCCGCAACCTGTACTGGTACTCGCCCAACATTCCGAAGTACACCCACTTTGACCCCGAAACCAGTACGTTCGGAGCCAGCAACCAGCAGGGCTTTGAGTACACGAATGCGCCGAACACCCGTCGCTACGGTGTGAACCTGCGGGTGAATTTTTAATCAGCCTTCGCTCCTCCTCACCATGAAATTTCGCACTATTTCCACCGCACTGGCCCTCACTGGCCTGCTCATGGGAACCCCGGGGTGCAAGGACTTTTACGACGTCAACGTCGACCCCATTCACCCATCGAAAGCCGAGCTGCAGCAGCTCCTTCCCGTAACCCAAACGGCTACCTCCACTTACCTGGGCTTCAACATTGCGGGCCTGGGCCAGCCCACTTCCGCCCTCATGCAGCAGCTTTCCAACGGCCGCAGCATCGGCAATTTCCAGCAGACCGGCGACTCCTTCAGCGGCCCCTGGAACGGGCTGTACTCCGACATGCTAGCCAACAACGAGCTGCTTATCACGCAGGGCACCTCCGAGCAGCGCTGGGGCTACGTGGGCATTGCCCAACTGCAAAAGGCCTACGTCTTCAGTCAATTGGTCGACATGTTCGGCGACGTGCCGTACTCGGAAGCGCTGAAAGGCGCTCAGAACACGTCACCGCGCTTCGATAAAGACGCCGACATCTACAACGGCAATCCGGGCCTGGGCATTCAGGGCCTGTTCGCGCTGATTGACGAGGGCCTGGGCAACCTGGCCAAGCCTGGCGCGGGCGTCACAGGTACTTCGGACTTGATTTATGGCGGCGACCTCACCAAGTGGGCCCGCTTTGGCCGCACCCTCAAGCTGAAGCTGCTGGTGCAGATTCGCAAAACCCGCTCCGATGCCGCCTTTCAGCAGCAGGTGGCCGCCTTGCTGACCGGAACCGATGGCCTGCTGGAGGCAACCGATGATTTTGAGTTCAAGTACGGCTCGTCTGAGTCGCCGGCCAACCGCAACGTTGGGTATCTGGCCGACTACGTGAACGCGGGCCGCGAAAACAACATCGGCCGCTTCCTCTACCTGCTGATGAAGTACGGCGACGGCACCAACCCTAGCCCAACCTCGGCGGTGCGCCCCATCCCCAACCCCGCGCTGGGCTACGCCGACCCCCGCGTGCCGTATTACTTCTTCAACCAGCTGGCCACCCGCAGCAGCCCCGACCGCACCACCTACGACTACCAGGACCCCAACGACGGCCGCTTCGTAACTACGCGCCCTGGCAGCACGGGCCCGGCCAACGCCAGCGCCCTGTCGTCGAGCACCCGCACGCTGCCCGGCCTCTACCCTGTGGGCGGCCGCTACGACGATGGCCGGGGCGGCAATGCCAACACCACCTTTGGCCGGGGCGTGGTAGCCCAACGCCTGCTGCCTTACTTCAGCCGCAAGTTTCTGGAAGCCGAAGCCCAACTCGTCATCCTGAACAACCGAGCTGCCGCGCGCACGGCATTGCAAGCGGCCCTGCAGGCTTCCTTCGATAAGGTGAATGCCATTGCCCTGGCCGAAGGCACCTCGCCCAGCCCCACTTCTACGTCCGGCGCCCCCTACCCCACTGCCATTCCCAGCGGCTCGCGGGCTTTGGGCCCCATTCCGGCGGCTGAAATCACAACCTATATAAACGGAGCACTGGCCCGCTTCGATGGTACCGCCACCGGCCCTGCCAAGACGCCGCTGCAGGTCATCATGGAAGAGAAGTACGTGGCCAGCTTCGGCATGGGCCCCGACATCTACACTGACTGGCGCCGCACGGGCTACCCCATTCTCACAGTGCCCGACAACAACAACATTGGCGGCAACGTGGGGCTGGTGGAAGACAACGACCCCATTACCACGGGCGCGGGCTTGTTTCCACGGCGCCTGTACTACTCCCAGCAGGACATCACGGCCAATGCCAACCCCTCGGCTCCCAAGGCCCAGGTGGACCCAGCCAGCCCAACCTACCGCATTTTCTGGGACCGGTAACCGTCTAGCTCTTCCTTTTATATAGTCTCGCCTACCTATCCCATGAAAAAGCTCATCCTTGGCTTCCTGCTCGTTTCGACGCTGGGCTCCCTCAGCTCCTGCAAGGAAAGCAGCAAGATTCCAGCTCCCTCGGTTACCAGCGTGCCGCTGATTTTCCCCAAGGTCAGCGCCGACGTGGAGAAAAGCTACTTCAACACCACCCGGGCCGCCGCCAGCATCGCCAACCTGGCCCGCCTGCCCGACCCCACGCGCCCGGTATTCGAATTCAGCTTCGACATCCAGGACCAGCGCGACGTGAAAATCCAAGCCGTGGAGGTGTACAAAAGCTTTCAACGCGGTATCAACATCGGGCCGCGCGTGCTGCAGGGCACTTATAGCTCGTTTCCGGCCAAAGTTTCTATTAACAGCCAGGAGGCGCTCACGGGCCTCCAGCGCCTCTTTTTCGCAACGGGCGAAGCATTGCCCAGCCTGCGCAACCTGTTAGGCGCCACGCCCACCAGCCCCAACGAAGTACTCACCGGTGACCTCATCGTCTTCACCTTCGAATACGTGCTAGAGGATGGCTCCCGGGTGATTCTCACCCCCCTGTCCGACGTGAAGCTGACGGGCGGCGCTACTGCTAAGGTGATTTCCGGCACCCAGATTAATCCGCCCTACGCGCTCTACGCGAAATTCACTGTGCTTTAATCGACTCAGCCTAGCCAAATCAGCATCTGGAAAGCGCAGCCATAGTATTACAGGGTAGACGGCTGTATAAGATTATGCGGATATGGGGGTAAGCGTTGGGCTAACTGCTAGCCAAACAGCTCAACTTTTCGACGACAAGACGGCCACTTCTTTCCCGCTTCCACTGCTACGGATTTAGCCTCAACATTAGCATGATTGCGTGGAACACAGTCTAAAAACGCCCCCTTAGTAAGGTACAAAAAAGCCCCAATCGCTACGGTTGGGGCTTTTTTTCAATGGTTTACTGCATTCATTCACTACTTAATACCCCACTATTTCACCCCTGAAAAATAACAAGATATCCGCAGCCCCTTAGCCTAAACAGAGTAAAAAGCCTTAACTAACAACCCGTTAAAACCTTTTTGCCAGAACTCAATTAAGTATATTAATTCGTTACGAAATCTGAAATTTTTATGAAGGACTGATGTTTTTTTTGCTTTAGTTCGACATTCATAGCGTATTTTTGACAATACAAAGTTTCCCAAATTCTCACTTTACCTACATTTTTTGTTCATGAAAAAAATCTTACTCATGAGTCTGGCACTCATGTTTACTCTTCTGCACGGGGCGCTGGCGCAAACCCGCTCCGTTTCCGGCAGGGTAACTGACCAAGCCACGGGCAGTGGCCTGCCGGGCGTTACCGTACTACTGAAAGGCACCAGCAATGGTGTATCGACTAGCGCCGATGGTGCTTTTACCCTGACCGTGCCCGAGACGGGCGGAACGCTCGTGTTCAGCTCCATTGGCATGACCACGCAGGAGCGGGCCATTGGCAGCGAGTCTTCCTTCTCGGTGGCCCTTTCTACCGATACCAAGCAACTGACCGAAGTAATTGTGACCGGCTACGGTGCCCAGCAGGAGCGCCGCGACATCATCGGCTCCATTGCATCGGTAAAATCTTCCGACTACAAGGACCAGCCCATCATCGGTGTTGACCAGGCTTTGCAGGGCCGCGCCGCAGGTGTGCAGGTTATCCAGAACTCGGGCACTCCCGGGGGTGGCATTAGCGTGCGCGTGCGGGGCGCTGCCTCCATTGGCGCCAGCAACGAGCCGCTGTATGTGGTTGATGGCCTTCCCGTTTCCCCCGGCAACACGTCGCAGCTTGCCTCTGGTGGCCAGCTGACCAACGGCTTGAACGACATCAACCCCAACGACATTGAATCCATTGAAGTCCTGAAAGATGCCGCTTCGGCTGCTATCTACGGCTCGCGTGCTTCAAACGGCGTTGTGCTGATTACCACCAAACGGGGCAAGTCGGGCAAAGCCCGGGTCGACCTGGACTATTATTCCGGCGCTCAAACCGTATGGAAGAAGCCGCAGGTAATCACCGGCGAGCAGCAAACGCAGCTTTTCCTGGACGCCGCTGCCAACCGCTACCCCGCCAACGCTAACGGCAACTTCCCCGCTTTCGGCTATACATTCCGGACCAACGCCGACCTGGCTGCCTACATCTACGGCCCGGGCGACGTAGGCCCTGCCGATGCCAACGGCATTCGCAACTACGTTACTCCCGCTGGCAACCCCATCCGGCCCCTGAGCCAATTTCAGAACCCCAGCACGGCTACCAACTCCGACTTCGTGAGCAAGGTGTTGCGCACTGCGCCCATCAGCAACTACGGCGTAACATTCTCGGGTGGCAACGACGCAAGCCGTTTCCGGTTGGCGGTAAACTATTTTGACCAGCAGGGCACCATCGTTGGTTCCGGCTTCAAGCGTGGCAGCGCTCGCCTGAGCGTGGACAACAAGCTTTCGGACAAGGTGCGTATGGGTACTTCCATCGGTATTACCCAAAGCAACAACAACCGCATCAACAACGACAACAGCATTTACGGTGTGCTCACCACGGCCCGTCTGTACGCGACCGACCTGCCTATCTACAACGCCGACGGTACTTACTATAAGAACGGCTCGCTCGAGAACCCCATAGCTGCCGCCACTGAGCCCATCATCAAAAGCACCAACAACCGCTTGATTGGCTCGCAATACACCGAGTTTGAGCTCATTAAAAACCTGAAGTATCGGGCTACGTTCGGCCTCGACTACACTTACGGCCGCGATGACCGTTTCTACTCCACGCTTACCAACGCCGGTGCTTCCGTGCGCGGCGAAGCCACGTTGGCTACCCTGCAAGACCTGAACTTCAACCACATCAGCGCCTTCAACTATTCGAAGACCTTTGCCGAAGACCACACCCTGAGTGCCCTGTTGGTATTTGAATACCAGCGCGATTCATACAGCGACGCTTACTCGCAGGTGACGGGCTTCCCCAGCAACACCATCCGCGAACTGTCGGCTGGTGCCACCAAAGTAGCCGCTACGTCCAGCTCAACTGGCAACGCACTTTTCGGCACGCTGGCCAAGCTTGACTACTCGTTCAAAGGTCGTTACTTGTTGGGCGCTTCGGTACGCCGCGACCAAGGTTCCCGTTTTGGGGCTGACAACCAAGTGGGTTACTTCCCGGCTGTTTCGGCCGGCTGGCGCGTACTGGACGAGGCTTTCCTGAAAGACCAGACGGCCGTAAGCGAATTGAAATTGCGCGGTAGCTTCGGCGAAACCGGCAACCAGCCTTCGGGCAACTTCGGCTCGCGCGGCCTGATTGGTCCCGGCGCCAACTACCTTGACCAAGGCGGTTTGGCCCTTACCCAGTTGGCCAACCCCAACTTGAAATGGGAGCGCACACAGCAAACCAACGTAGGTATCGACCTGGGTTTCCTGCAGAACCGTTTCTACATCTCGGCTGATGTGTACCAGCGCAAGACCACGGACCTGCTCCTGGCCCAGCGCCTGCCCAACGACACGGGTTTCCCGAGCTACAGCGCCAACATTGGCAGCATCCAGAACAAAGGCGTGGAATTTGCCCTGACGACCATCAACTTCCGCAACGAAGGCACTGGTTTTAACTGGGAGACCAACTTTAACATCAGCTTCAACCGCAACGAGGTTACAAAGCTGTCGGACCAGGCCCTCACCGGTTCCGCACAGGGCTTCTCCAGCCGCCTCATTGTCGGCCAGCCGCTCGGTGCCTTCTACGGCTACCGCGTAGACCATATCTTCCAGAACCAGGAGGAAATCAATAAACTGGATGCTGCCGCTCGCCTCCAGGCCAACAACAACTCTGTATTTTATCAGGGTGGGTCGACGGTTACCAAGCCCGGCGACATCATGTTCAAGGACATCAGCGGCCCGAATGGCAAGCCCGACGGTCGCATCACGGCCGACGACCAGGAAATCATTGGCACGGCCCAGCCCAAGTTCTACGGCGGCATCACCAACACGGTCCGCTTCATGAACTTCGACTTCTCGGCTTTCCTGCAGTACAACGTAGGCGCCAAGGTGTTCAACGCCAGCAAACAGTACACCCAGGGCATGAGCACGACTTACAGCCAGGACGTAGAAGTGCTGAACCGCTGGACGCCCACCAACACCAGCACCGACATTCCGCGTGCAGTGTACGGCGACCCGAACCAGAACAACCGCAACTCCGACCGCTTCCTGGAAGATGGCTCGTTTGCCCGCTTCAAGAGCGTATCGCTGGGCTACACCTTGCCGTCGACACTGGCCAAGGCGGCTCACGTCCGTTCGGTTCGTGTTTATGCTTCGGCTCAAAACTTGGTGACCTTCACGAAGTACACCGGCCTCGACCCCGAAGTGAACACGTCGAATACGTCGAACACGGCTTTGAATACGGACTTCTTCACCTTCCCCCAGGCCCGCACCATCACAGGCGGCGTGACGCTCGGCTTCTAATTTCCTATACTCTAAACCATGCAACTAATACAATTTCGCCAGCTTGCCACCCGTTCGGCTTTGCTCCTCAGCCTGGGACTTGCCGTGGGGTCGTGCGACAAGGCCATAAATGTTGAACCTTCGAACAGCATTAGTTCGGACAAAGGCTTCTCCACCAAGGAAGATGCCGCGGCCGGCTTGCTCGGTGCTTACGATGCCATGCAGTCGACCAGCTACTACGGCCTAGATTTTCCCGTCCTCGCCGACTTGGTATCTCAGGAGATTCGCCACGTAGGCACTTTCGCTTCGACGTACGGTGTAATCAACGCAAACCAGGTAAACCCCGACAACGTTTCGGTGGGTACTACCTGGAACGCCATCTACCTCGCCATCAGCCGCGTCAACTACTTATTGCAGCAAAGCGAGAAGATTACGGACCCGGCCTTCCCCAAACTGACCACGCAAGGCGAAGCACGGGCCTTGCGGGCCTTGCATTACATGAACCTGCTCGGCTATTGGGGAGGAAAACCTGAAGGCTTTGGGTATACCGACGGCTTGGGTGTGCCCTTGCGCCTGAGCCCCACCACCTCTATCGGTCCCGAAACCGAAGCCGTTCCGCGCGCCTCGGAGGCCCAGGTAGCTACTGCCATTCGTGCCGACCTCGACTTTGCCATCGCCAATCTGCCCAGCGGAGCGGGCGGCAACCGCGTCACGAAGAACTCGGCTTTGGCCCTGCGTGCCCGCTTCGAGTTGTGGGAGCGCAATTACGCCGATGCTCTCAAGTTTGCGCAGCAGGTACCCGCCGTCGCTGGCTTTGCTACGGCCGCGGCCACGGGCACTACAGCGCCGGACGCTATTTGGCAGTTGTTCTTCTCGAACACCGACCAAAGCCAATATGCTTTCTACTGGTACCCGTCGCCCGGAGGGCGCAACGAGTTTGACCCCGGCTCGACGCTGGCAGCAGCGCACCCCACCGGTGACCGCCGCTTGCCGATAAACGTGGTGGCTGCTGCTACGAGTGTGACCGTTGCCGGAACGCCGTACACGTTGTCGGCTGGAACCACCCAGAAGTACTACCGCACCTCTTCCCGTGACGACCGTTTTAACATGGTTCGCTACGCGGAGGTTGTGCTTACCATTGCCGAGGCAGCCGCCCAAACCGGTGACCTTGCCACTGCCATCACCCAGCTCAACATCATTCGCACCCGTGCGGGCTTGGCGGCAACTACCATCACGCCCACTACGGCGAACGCCGCAAGTGCCCTCATCACGGACATTCTGTTGCAGCGCCGCCTGGAGCTTGCGTATGAAGGTCATTACTGGTTCGACCTGCGCCGCACCAACCGGGTGCAAACGGCACTGCCTACCTACACGCAGTCTTACCGGAACCTATTCCCGATTCCGTTGCGTGAAGTACAGGTTACGAATGGCTTAATTGCTCAGAACCCGCTTTACTAAGCGGCCCTTCAAGCAAGGCACAAAAAAGCCCCGGCCAAATGGTCGGGGCTTTTTTTATGAGTGGTGAAGGCTACAAAATGTATTGGCTCAAGTCGCGGTTCTTCACCATATCGTTGAGCCGCTCGTCTACCAAGGCGGCCGTGATGAGAATGCGCGCGTTGGGCCCAATCTTATCGGGCACGTCGTAGAGAATGTCGTTGAGCAGCCGGCTCATAACTGTGTGGAGGCGACGGGCGCCGATGTTCTCCACTTCGGCATTGACTTCAGAGGCAATTTCGGCCACGCGCTCAAGTGCAGCGTCATCGAAAGTCAGCTCAACTTCCTCGGCTTTGAGCAGGGCCTCGTATTGCTTGGTGAGGGCATTCTTGGGGTCCTTGAGAATGCGAAAAAAATCATTCTTGGTCAGGCTTTGCAGCTCCACACGAATGGGGAAACGGCCCTGTAACTCAGGAATGAGGTCCGAAGGCTTACTGACGTGGAAAGCACCGGCCGCAATAAACAGGATGTGGTCGGTATTGACGATGCCGTATTTGGTGCTCACCGCCGAGCCTTCCACGATGGGCAGCAGGTCACGCTGCACCCCCTGGCGGCTTACGTCGGGGCCACCGCCGCCACTTTTGCCACCGCTGCTGGCTACTTTATCAATCTCATCAATGAAGATGATGCCGGCGTTTTCACACTGCCGGATGGCTTCTTCCTTCACCTCGTCCATGTCGATGAGTTTGGCGGCTTCTTCGTCGAGGAGGAGCTTGCGGGCTTCGGCTACTGTCACTTTGCGCTTGCGGGTTTTCTTGGGCAGCATGTTGCCCAACATGTCCTGCAGGCCCGAGAGCGTGCCCTCGTCGATGCCGGGAGGGGCGCCCATGATGCCCACGCTGGGGCCGGATTGGGCCACTTGAATCTCAATCTTGCGGTCTTCCAGTTCCCCGTTCTTGATTTTCTGGCGGAACCGCTCGCGGGTGCGCTCGTTGAGTTCGGCATCGGACTGCGGCATGGCGTCCTCCCCTGCCCCGGTGCTGGGGAAGCCTACGCTGGACCGGGCCCCGGCGGGGCGAGGCACCGCCGGAATCAGGGCATCCAGAATCAGTTCTTCCACGGCTTCGGCGGCCTGGGCTTTCACGGCCTCCTGGCGGCGGGCCTTTACGCGGTTCACGCTTTGCTCGGCGAGGTCGCGCACCATGCTTTCTACGTCGCGGCCTACGTAGCCCACTTCGGTGAATTTACTGGCCTCCACTTTTACAAATGGTGCATCGGCGAGGTGGGCCAGGCGGCGGGCAATTTCGGTCTTGCCCACGCCCGTGGCCCCAATCATCAGGATGTTGTTGGGCACGATTTCGGCCTGCATGTCGGCCGGAGCATGGAGGCGGCGCCAGCGGTTGCGCAGGGCAATGGCCACGTGGCGTTTGGCATCATGCTGGCCGATAATGTACTTGTCGAGCTCGGCCACAATCTGAGCCGGAGTTAGGAAATCTTGATTGAGCATAGAAGGGTCAGTGGATATAAGCGGCAGAAACGTCTTAGAGCAACGTCATGCAGAGCGCCGCGAACCGCAGGTCTAGGCGCTCAGTTATAACGGACTGCACAGTTGCATAAGCTGTTTGAGTTACTCCTTTTTCTTAAACAAAGAATCGAGGTTGCGCGCCAGCGTGAAGTATTCGCTAGAGCCCGCTGCCTGCAGCGTGGCGTGCGTGTAGTCAAGCTGAAAAGTGCTGATTTTAAGCATAAATCCAAAGCTGAGGCCGGCGCTGCCGCTGGTGTTATCCAAGCGCAACTCGCGGCGCTGCAAATGGTTGTAGCCCACGCGCAGGTTAAAGTTCTGGCCCAGCACCAGCGCCGCGCTGGCGGTGAAGTGGCGGGCCAGGTTGTCGCCAAAGCTTTTGGTGGGCTTCTTCACTACGTTGTTGGCGTCGGGTTGGCCGCGCTGGTTGGGGTCGAGGTACTGAATGTCCCACTGCTGCAGGTGGTGCGCCGTGAGCGACAGACGCAACGGCATGTGCTCTGGCTTGATGGTGGCACCCAATTCAACATCTAGCGGCAGCGGGCCGCGGTCGGTGCCGGGGTAGGGCGAGAATTGGTAGCCCACGTTCTTGGCCACCAAGCCCACCGTAAAGTCCTGCGTGGGGTGCTTGAAGACGACCCCAGCATCGGCCACCCCGGCCAACGAGCGGCTGCCCGCGATGCTGGATACAGCAAGCTTGGTAGTAGCGCCGAACGTGAACTTGCCCTTGGTGTAGGAGTCCGACACACCCACGGTGTACTCGTTCACCCCAAATGTGCCCAAGCTGTTGCCCGCCGCATCGTAGCTTTCAAGCTGCCCGTAATTGAGGTAATTAACCCCGATACCGAAGCGGCCCGCCTTCTGGGTATTGAATACATAAACGGCGGTGCTTTGCTTGATGTCGGCCACATAGGCGACATAGCTCAGGGCCAGGCGTCCGTCCATTTCCGGGTTTAGCAAGGCAGGATTGGCAAAGAGCATGGTCGGGTCGTCGCTGCGAGCCGATACGTTGGTGCCACCCAAGGCCGCTTGCTGTGCTCCTGCCGGCAAATCCAGAAAGGGAAACACGGTGCGGCCCCCAATCTGCTGCGCCTGGACTGGTACCAGCCCCGTCATCCCCAGCAATAGGCAAAAACCAGCGGCCCCAAGGGCGGAAAAGTGCTTCATTGGTCTAAGATAACAGGGAACCGGAGCCTGCTTTGGCCCAAACGTAATCAGGAGTGCGAACGTACCCGCGAGCTGAATTTTCAGTTGCCGGAAGTAAAAAAGAACGCTAAGCTGAGCGGAGTCGAAGCGTCTTGCTCGCACCATCTGTCATGCAGAGCGCAGCGAAGCATTCTTCTCAGGTCAGCACGAATCGTTGAGCCGTGAGAAGATGCTTCGCTGCGCTCTGCATGACAAGTGGCGCGGACGAGATGCTTGGGCTCAGCTTCGCGGCGCGAGGCATGACGTTCGCGTTACCTAAGCAACTATTGCACCTCTACGCTAGGGCCAGTGGCGGGCACCGGCTCGTCGCGCACGGGCAACTTCTGCGGGTGCGGCACCAGCTCATCGAGCAGGGCCACGCGCAGCACGTCATCAACGCGGTCGGCGTAATGAATGGTGAGGCCTTTGAGGTAGTCTTCCTGAATTTCCTCGATGTCCTTGCGGTTTTTGGGGCAAAGAATGATGTCCTTCATGCCGGCGCGACGGGCAGCCAGTAGCTTTTCCTTAATGCCGCCCACGGGCAGCACCTTGCCGCGCAGGGTGATTTCGCCGGTCATGGCTAGGCGGGGGCGCACGCGGCGCTGCGTGTAGGCCGAGGCCATGCTGGTAAAAATGGCAATGCCGGCGCTGGGGCCGTCCTTGGGCACTGCCCCCTCGGGGAAGTGAATGTGCAGGTCGTACTGCTCAAACAGGCGGTAGTCGATGCCGATTTCATCGGCACGGCTGCGCAGGTAGGAAAGCGCCGTAATGGCCGATTCCTT
Source organism: Hymenobacter plasmatis (assembly GCF_020711255.1). Lineage (GTDB taxonomy): Bacteria > Bacteroidota > Bacteroidia > Cytophagales > Hymenobacteraceae > Hymenobacter. Next base: position 30,105 of record NZ_JAJFAW010000006.1, on the reverse strand, counting down.
CATTACGTCGCCCAGTTGCCCGGAGAGTGTAAGCTTGCCCCGACCCCGGCTCAGCAGGCTTTCTACGAAGAGAATGTCGCCGCCAACACTCGTCCAGGCCAGGCCCGTGACTACGCCAGCAGTGTCGTTGTCCTGGTACTGGTCGCGGTCGAAGATAGCCGCCCCTAGGATTTTGCGGATTTCGGCTGGCTCCATCACGGCGGGCACGGGTTCTTTGCCAGCCTTGCGGCGGGCAAGGTTACGCGTAACGGCCGCCAGCTTGCGCTCCAGGCCACGCACGCCGCTTTCCCGGGTATAGTCGTCGGCCACGCGGTGCAGAGCGGCGTCCGTGATTTTCACTTCGTTTTCGCCCAGGCCGTGCTCCTTGAGCTGCTTGGGCCATAGGTGCTTGCGCGCAATCTGCACCTTCTCCTCTTGGGTGTAGCCGGTCAGGTCGATGATTTCCATCCGGTCGCGCAGGGCGGGCTGAATGGTATCGAGCGAGTTGGCCGTGGCAATGAAGAGGACCTTGCTCAGGTCGTATTCCACCTCCAGGTAGTTGTCGGTGAAGGTGGCGTTTTGCTCGGGGTCAAGCACTTCGAGCAGGGCCGAGCTGGGGTCGCCGCGGAAGTCGCTGCTCACCTTGTCAATCTCATCGAGGATGATGACGGGGTTGGAAGCACCGGCCTTCTTAATCTGGGCTATGATGCGGCCGGGCATGGCACCCACGTAGGTTTTGCGGTGGCCGCGAATTTCGGCTTCGTCGCGCACGCCGCCCAGGCTCATGCGCACATACTTGCGGCCCATGGCCGCGGCAATGCTGCGGCCCAGGGAGGTTTTGCCCACGCCGGGAGGGCCGTACAGACACAGAATCGGCGCCTTCAGGTCCTGCTTCAGCTTGAGCACGGCGATGTATTCCAGGATGCGCTCCTTCACTTTCTCGAGGCCGAAGTGGTCGGCGTCGAGGATTTTTTTTGTTTGCTTAAGGTTGAACTTGTCTTTGGTGTATTCGCCCCAAGGCAGGTCGAGCAGAAACTCAACGTAGTTGATGCTCACCGAATAATCCGGCGCCATGGGGTTGGTGCGGGCCAGCTTGTCCATTTCCTTTTTGAAATGAAGCGCCACCGACTCGGGCCACTTTTTGGTTTCGGCGCGGGCGCGCAGGCGGTGCATGTCCTCGTCGGGGCCTTCCTGGCCCAACTCGTCCTGCAGGGTCTTGAGCTGCTGGCGCAGGAAGTACTCGCGCTGCTGGGCATCGATGCCGGTGTGCGTTTTGGAACGAATGTCCTGCTTGATTTCAAGCAGTTCGGCCTGGCTCAACAGGGCTTCGAGGAGCTGGCGGGCTTGATGCTCGGGGTCAGCTAGCTCCAGCAGTTTCTGCTTGGCGGGCAAGTCCAGCTGCACGTTCGACGACAAAAAGTGCGTGAGGAATGCCGGCGACTGAATGCCGTCGAGCATGGCCCGGGCTTCCATCGGGATTTCCGGCGTGAGCTCCAGCACCTTGGTAGCGGCTTCGCGCAGGGCCTGCAGCAAGCCGAATTCGCCCGGGATTTCGGGGTTCAGGGCTACCTCGGAGAAGTAGCTCACGCGCGCGGTGAGCAGCGGCGTGTAGGTGAGCTGCTCCTCGATGCGGAAGCGCACCTGCCCCTGCAGGATGATGGTAACCTGGCCGTCGGGCTGCTCGAGCAGCTTGAGAATGCGGGCCAGCGTGCCCACGGGGTGCAGTTCGTCGGTAGTGGGCTCGTCGGCGTCGGGGCTTTGTTGGGCTACTACGCCCAGGAGCTTATCGCTGGCGTAGGCCTTGCGCACGAGCTTGATGCTCTTTTTGCGGGTGACTGTGACGGGCAGCACCACGCCCGGAAACAGGACGGTATTGCGCACCGGCAGCAGCGGCAGCGTGGGCGGGGCGTCGTCGGCGCGCAGCAGGTGGTCGGGGTCGGCCGCCATAATTGCAATGGCTTCGGGTTGGGAATTGGAATCGCTGAACGCCTGAATAAAGGAGGTCGCGGAGGAAGATGTATCGGAGGGAATAATGGATGCCAGACGCATGGGCGGGAATAAAGCCAAAAGCAACGGCAGCGGGTGCCACAATGGCAGCCTGCCGCAGGATAAAGGGGGAAGTACAAGGTACGGCTTCCCGACGGTTTAGGTCGTCAAGGGCCGTGCCAGCGGGGCCGCCCCGCCAAAGCGGCGCAATCGGTTGCATGGCCCAGCTGATTATCAATTTATATAGTGTTAATTTGTTGGCAACTTGCTCAAATCTTTTATTTTAGTACTTTACTAATGTCTTCTTTATTGCGTTGGTGCCGTGTCCTGTTCCTGCTCGCGCTGGGAATGGCCGCCGCGCCGCGTGCCCACGCCCAGCGCCGCGCCGCCAAAGCCATCCCGCCCGCGGCGTCGCCATCGGCAGATACCACCAGCGGCGGCGCCTCGGCGGCCCCGGTTACGCGCAAGGGCGCACCGCGAGCCAAGCCAGCGGCTCTGGGACGCCCGCCCGCCATTGCGCCGGGCACGTACCGTGTGCGGAGCCTCAGCAGCCGCACCCGCCGGAAACTACACCTGCGCCCTGACGGCACGCCCGACTTCGTGAACATCAATCGCTATCCGTATTACGAGGATAAAAAGGCGCTGCGAGCCATTACCAAAGCCGAGCGGCGGCACCAGTACCGCCCGGCCCGCGTGCTCCTGGAAGAATACGTGGCCCGCTTCGGCCCCACCAACTTTGCCCGCAACACCGACCTGCTCTGGCACTTGGGCCAGCTGCTGGAGCGCGACAGCCAGATGGTGAAAGCCAAAGCGTATTACCGACTGGCCCTCAAGCACCACCGCTCCGACATCACCAAGGTGCAGCTCTACTACGACTCACTGGAGCAGAAAAACCAGGACCTGTACGTGCCCCTGAAAACGTACTACGACCTAGTAGAGTACCGCAAGAACATCAACACGTTTCACCCGCCCAAAGGCGTGTATACGAGCATGGGAGACGCCATCAACGGCAAAGCTCCCGACTACGGCCCGGCGCTGGCCAACAACGACTCGACCATCCTGTTCAGCAGCAAGCGCAAGCGCCACAGCATCACCGGCGTTATCGACGAGGACCTGTATACCTCGCACAAGGAAGGCGTGAGCTGGAGCGACGCCGAGCCCCTGCCCAAGCCTATCAACTCGCCTAACAACGAAGGCTCGGCCTGCCTGAGTAAGGACGGACGCACCATTTTCTTTGCCCGCTGCGAGTGCGCCACCTGCCACGGCAACTGCGACCTGTTTACGGCCACCAAAGGCAAAGACGGCAAGTGGAGCATGCCCAAAAGCCTGGGTACGGCCGTGAACTCGCCGGCCTGGGACTCGCAGCCCACCCTTTCCCAAAACGAGGACACACTGTATTTCGCTTCCGACCGGCTGGGCGGCTTCGGGTTGTCGGATATCTACTACACTCACAAGCTGCGCAACGGGCAGTGGAGCCAGGCCGAAAACGCCGGGCCCGTGGTGAACACGCGCGAAAGCGAAGTGAGCCCGTTTTATCATCCGCTCTACCACGTGCTGTACTTCAGCTCGCGCGGGCAGCTGCTCAATTTCGGCGATTTTGACATTTACAAGACCTACCGCGTAGCTGGCCGCTGGCAGGAGCCCAAGAACATTGGCCCGCTGGTGAACGGCAAGGGCTCCGAATACTACTTTACCATCGACGCCCAAAGTAAAAACCTCTACTACGCCCGCTCCGAAGCCGCGGAAATCAACAACCTCGACCTTTACTCCTTCCCGCTGCCCATGGAGGCCCAGCCCCTGGCTACCACCAAGGTAGAAGGCACCCTGCTCGACTCGGTATCGAGCAAGCCGCTGAAGGGCATTGTGAGCATCATCGACACCGACAACGGCATCGAAGTAGCCAGCAAGTTTATTCGGCCCGACGGCACCTTCGACTTTGAGCTGATTGAAGGCTCGCACTACGCCATGCTGATTCAGAGCACCGACTTTTTCAGCGTGGAAAAGCAGTTTGCGCTGAAGGGCGACACGGTGATGACGCTGCTCACCAACAGCATCGACTACAAGCTGCCGCTGATTTTCAAGAACATTGAGTTTCAGCCGGGCAAGTTTGCCATTCTGCCATCCATGTACGCCACGCTCGACCGCATTGCCATTTTCCTGGTCGACCATCCCACGTTCCGGCTCAATATTGGGGGCCACACCGACACCAGCGGCGACCCCGATGTGAACGAACGGCTCTCGCAGGACCGCGCCGAGGAAATTCGCCGCTACATCGAGCGCAAAGGCAAGCTCAAGCCCAACCGCATCGAAAGCTTCGGCTACGGTTCCTCGAAGCCCCTGAAGGATGAAATAACCGACGCCGACGCCAAGGTAAACCGCCGGGTGGAGTTCCGCCTGCTAAAGCCCGAAGGCGACAAGCCCGCCGACGGCGGCGGGGAGTGGAAATAGGCGGGCGGCGCCTACTCAAACTCCCACCACGCCTCACGCCGGGCGGGCTCGCCCAGGGTATACGGCTCCCCAATGCGGGGCACCGTCACGGGCAAGCCCAAGGCATCGGCGGCTGGCAGCAGGCGCTTGATGGGCTCGTTCCAGGGGTGGTAGGCCAGCATAAACTTGGCCCAATGCACAGGAAACAGCATTTTGGCCTGCAAATCGACGGCGGCCTGGGCCGTTTCTTCGGGCAGGGTATGAATGGCCTGCCAACTGGGGTTGTACTGGCCGTTTTCGAGCAGGGCGAGGTCGAAGGGCCCGTACTGCTCGCCGATGGCTTTGAAATGGCGGTTATAGCCGCTGTCGCCGCCTAAATAGAGCCGGTAGCCCGGCAGCTGCAGCACATATGCCGCCCACAACGTTCGCTGCGGCCGCAGCCCACGGCCCGACATGTGCTGCGCGGGCACGGCCGTTAGCTGCACCTGGTCGGTTAGGGTGGTGGCCTGGTGCCAATTTAGCTCCGTAATAAGATTTTTGGGCCAGCCCCAGTGCTGGAGGTGAGCGCCCACGCCCAGGGCGGTTACGACGTGCTTCACCTTGCCGCGGAGCCGCACCAGCGTCTGGTAGTCGAGGTGGTCGTAGTGGTCGTGAGTGAGCACCAGCACGTCAATCGGGGGCAGGTGGTCCACGTTGTAGCCATTGGCCCCGGCAAAGGCCTGCACCGACCGGGGAATGGGCGAGGCATTGCCGCTAAACACCGGGTCTACCAGAATATTCAGCTCCCGCAGCTTTATCAGGTACGACGAGTGACCAAACCAAATGATGGTGGGCCTCGAATAGCTGGTCGCGGTCAAATCCGTTTGCACGGAGGGCACGGCCCGCGAGGGCTTCACCGATTGGGGCTTGTTGAGAAAGTCGCGTAGCATTTTGCCCATGGGTGCGTCGCCCACGCGGAACTCCACCCCGTCGAGGTTGCGGAATTTGCCATCCCGAAAATTGGGCAGCTTCGCAAAGGCTAGCAGCTGTTCCGCCGGCGGATTTTTGCCCAGAATTTTCATAGAGTTGTCGTTGCGCAAAGGGATTGAGCCGGCCGCGCACCAGCTGCGGCCCTGCCAGACGATTTTGGGCCGTCGATATTTCATCCGCCGGAAATTGAGCTGGCTATTCCACGGCCAGCACCCGCACCGGCTTGCCGTTGAACACCACTTCCTGCCCCGCCCGCAGGCCCTTGAGTGCCACTGCCACCGGCGCCGCGCCCGACACTGCAAAATACTCCTCCCCTTCTACGGCCAGCTTGCCGGCGCTAATGCCAATGTAGAAACGCCCCAGACTGGTGGTCACCAGGGCGCCGGGGCGCACGGCGTCGCAAGCCGCATCGGGGCTGATGCGCGCCAGCTCAACTTGCAATTGCTGGGCCTGCTGCATGTGGGCAGCATTGCGGTCGCGCTCGGCGTTGGCCATTTCGCGGCCGGTTTCATACTTGTCGCCAGCGCTGCTCTTGGTTTCCGAGCTAGAGGATTCCTGGGCGGCCTGCATGGCCGTGCGCGCCGCGTCGATGCGCTCCTGGATGAAAGCCTGGCAGATGGCGTGGAGTTGGGGTTTAGATGTCATTTAACGTGAACTACAATCAATAAATTTAGCCGGTATAAATTGTAACAGGCACGTTTTTCCCAAAATAATTAGGCCTCTGTAGCCATGTGCGGAGTGACTCTGGCAGATGCTGTCCGAGGCAATAAGCCAGCATCTGAGAAGCAGAATAAGCTTGAGAATTGAGCTAAGTTATTGTTGGGCTATTTGCTCAGATTTGATAAGTCAAGTAAGCGTAAGTCTTCCTGGTCTTTGGCACGGCCGGTACTGGCCTTGTTGCGGCGCAGGTCTTGAATACTAATAACCGCAATGGGCACGCCATCCAGCACACTGGTTTCCCGATTGGGGTAGCACTCAAGAAAGCCGACTCCGTCGATGGTGGTTAGAAGGTCAATGCGAATTGGCGAAACCCCAATCTGCACAATGGTCCCAGGCTCCATAAAATCGGCTACAGTATGCCCTAAGCCTGCTACCCCGAATGCCGCTAACACGCCCACCAGTCGAGTCACATTTCCTTCTGACTGATTAACCCATACATCAATATCACCCGTATTGCGCACCACCCCGTAGCGGGCCACGGCATATGCTCCTACCACCAGATACTCAACTGCGTGAGCGTTTAATAACTCGATAAATTCTTTGAAGTCGGGGTTGAGCTGATTGGCCTTCATAATGGCTAGGCAGGTGAAACGGATAGGCCAGCTGGCGCAGAATTTCGATTGCGGCCATACGCTCTTCTGGTGCTTTGGTTAGCCAATAAGCCACATCTTGCGCATCCTGGTCGGCATGCAAAGTGGTTTTGCGAGAAACGGTTCTGTCAAGGCGGAGCATGGCTAAAGTTACGGATTTCTACCCCGCTGCGATTAGCCCATCAGCCACCTTCCGGTCGTTCCCAAGCCGAGGCACCTTGTTCTGCCCACCCAGGCGGCCCAGGCTTTTCATATACCGCTGAAACGCCCCCACCGGTAGCGACGTGAGCTGCAACGGCACCAGAATATTGCCTTTGCGCAGGTCGTCATAATACGAATTGCGGCGGCGCAACGCAGTATCTAAAGCAGCAGTGAAAGCGGCAGCATCCTGCGGCGGGCGGGCAAATTCCATTAGCCACTCGTGGCGCGAGGGCGTGGCGGGGTCGTCGCTCACGAGCGGCGCCACGGTGAATTCAATGACTTCGACTTCCGGAAATTGAGCCATGACTTCGCGCAGCGTCTGCTCCACTTCCTCCCCTATCACGTGCTCGCCGAAGGCCGAGAGAAAGTGCTTGATGCGGCCCGTGACCACCACACGGTGCGGGCGCAGGCTCACGAAGCGCACCGTGTCGCCGAGGGAGTAGCCCCACAGGCCCGCGTTGGAGGTGAGGACGACGGCGTAGTTGCGGTCCAGCTCCACATCGGCGATGGTGAGGCGGGGCGCGTTGGGTTCGAAGAACCGCTCGGCCGGGACGAATTCGAAAAATATGCCGCTGTTAAGCAACAGCAGCAGCCCCGGATTACCGGGCTCGTCTTGGAAAGCTAGGAAGCCTTCGGAAGCGGGAAACAGCTCAATGCTGTCTACGGGCCGGCCGATGCTTTCGAAGAGCTTGGCGCGGTAGGGCTCGAAGTTGACGCCGCCGTAGACGAATAGGTTGAAGTCAGGGAATATGTCCTTGATGGGCCGGCTGGTGCGGGCGGTGAGGCGGTCGAAGTACATCTGCACCCAAGGTGGGATGCCCGAAATCAGCGTCATTTGCTGGCCCAGGGTTTCGTCTACGATGCGCTCGAGCTTGGTTTCCCAGTCTTCGATGACGTTGGTGGCGTAACTGGGCAGCTGGTTGCGGCGCAGATAGGCCGGCACGTGGTGGTTGGCAATGCCCGAGAGCCGGCCGGTGCGGATGCCATGGTGCAGCTCCAGCTCCGGCGAGCCCGACAGGAATATCAACTTGCCGTCGAGAAACTGGCTGCGGCCGGTGCGGTAGATGTAGTGAAACAGGGCATCGCGGGCACCCTCGATGTGGTTGGGGATGCTGGCCCTAGTGATGGGGATGTACTTGGTGCCGGAGGTAGTGCCGCTGGTTTTGGCCAGGTACAGCGGGTGGCCGGGCCAGAGCACGTCGGCCTCGCCGGCCTGGGTGCGGTCAAACCAGGGCTTGAGGGCTTCGTAGTCGCGCACGGGCACCTGGCGGGCCAGGTCGGCGGGCGTTTGCACGCTGCCTAGGTCGTGGGCGCGCCCGAAGGCCGTGCCGGCAGCCGTGGCCGTGAGCTGGCGCAGCAGGTTGAGCTGGGTGGCCTCGGGGTGGTGCTGCCAGCGCTGGTAGCGCCGGGCAATGTACCGGGCCAGGGTCCGGCTCAGGGCAGATTTTAATCCCATCGTCAGTATAAAAACGCCATTTCAGCAGCTGCGAAGGTACGTTGGGCTGGTTTGCCGGTTCGGGGGCTGGGCAACCCGGCTAACTTGCCGCCGTTAGCACTGTTTTATATCCTCAACCATTACCCAACCAACCACCAAAGTATCATGGCAGACCACAAAGGAACCGCCGCCTGGACCGGCGACATCAAAGGCAGCGGCGTAATCACTAGCGAAAGCGGCTTGCTCAACGCCCCTTATTCTGTGGGCAGCCGCTTCGAAGGCAAGCCCGGCACCAACCCCGAGGAGCTGATTGGTGCCGCCCACGCCGGCTGCTACACCATGTACCTGGCCGGTGCGCTCACCAGGCACGGCCATCAGGTGCAAAGCATCAACACCACTTCGACCGTCACGATGAACCCCAACAACGGCAACCCCGTCATTGAGCACATCCACATCAGCACCGAAGGCCACGTAACCGGCGGCAACATCACGCTAGAGGATTTCCAGAAGCACGCCGAAGACGCCAAGGTCAACTGCCCCGTTTCCAAGCTGCTTGCCGCCGTGCCCAAGCTGACCTTGGATGCCAAGTTTGTCGGCTAATTGTTGCCTGACAATAACAAAAGGAACGTCATGCCGAGCTTGCCGAAGCAGCTCTACCGTCTGTCATGCAGAGCGCAGCGAAGCATCTTATCCCCGCTGAACAAATCGTTCAATCGTGATAAGATGCTTCCTTCGTCAGCATGACAAATGGCGCGGTAGATGCGTAGGCAAGCTCGGCATGACGTTTTGTATTTCGTTAGTAAGACGTTCTTTTCGGCCCCGATAACCGACAACCAGCAACTGGCGACTAAATTTGTCCCATGCCCACTGGTACCACTCGCATTCGCCTTCGCCCCGCCAACACTTCCCGCATCCCTTTTTGGGGCCAACTTGCCATTGGCGGCTTTTGGCTGGCCTACGTGGTGTTCTCGATGTGGGACAACAGCGGCATCAACGACTACCACTTCCTGCACTGGGTGTTTCTGGTGTTCACGTTCGTGTACATCGGCTACGTGCTGGTGCACAACGCGCCCATTTTCGGCACCCAGAGCTACCTGGAGTTTGCGCCCGGGTACCTGGTGCACAAAAACGGCCTCTTCCGCCCCAAGCAGGTATTTGCCGCCGAAAAAATCGCCACGCTCGAGCTGCGCCCCATGATGCTGCGCGTGCAGCAGAAAGACGGCGAGGTATACGCCCTGAACCTGCGCGAAGTAAAAGGCAAAATGCGCAAGCAGCGCTTCCGCGAACAGGTACGGCAGTTTGCCAACCAGCACAACGTGCAGCTGGTAGAAAGCAACCCCACGGCCACGGCCTAAGCCGGGAGCGCGCTACTTCGCGAACTTCTTCCGCAGCTCTTCTACCTGCTCGCGGAATTTCTTATCCGAATCCACCAAATCCGACACCGTCTGCACCGAGTGCATCACGGTGGTGTGGTCGCGCCCACCGAAGTGAAAACCAATGGTTTTCAGCGTGTGGGCCGTGTGGTGCTTGGCAAAGTACATGGCCACCTGCCGGGCAGTCACCACTTCCTTTTTGCGGGTTTTGTCTTTCAGCAGCTCCACCGAGATGTTGAAATACGCAGCCACAGTCTTCTGAATGAAGTCGAGGTTGACCTCGGCCTCCACTTCTTCGATGATGTGGCGCAGGGCCTGCTTCACCATTTCCAGGTCAATATCTCGCCGGCTCAGGCTGCTCTGGGCCACCAGAGACGCAATCACACCTTCCAGCTCGCGCACGTTGGTATGCACCGAGTTGGCGAGGTAGTCCACCACGTGGTCCGGCGGAATGTCGATGCCATCCTGCTCCATCTTGTTGCGGATGATGGCCACCCGCGTCTCGAAGTCGGGGCTTTGCACGTCGGCCGTCAGGCCCCACTTAAAGCGGTTTAGCAACCGGTCTTCCAGGCCCTGTAGGTCCTTGGGCGGCCGGTCGGAGGTCATCACAATCTGCTTGCCGGACTGGTGCAAGTGGTTGAAGATGTGAAAGAACATCTCCTGCGTCTTGCCCTTGTTGGCCAGAAACTGCACGTCGTCAAGAATCAGGGCATCTACTTGCAGGTAGAAGTTGGCGAAGTCCTGCACCTGCGCGCGCTGCACGCTGTCGATGAACTGGTTCGTGAACTTCTCAGCCGACACATACAGCACAAACCGCTCGGGGGCCGTGGCCTTGATGTGGTTGCCGATGGCCTGCACCAGGTGCGTTTTGCCCAGGCCCACGCCGCCGTACACCATCAGCGGGTTGAAGCTGGTGGTGCCGGGCTTGTTGGCCACCGCGAGGCCGGCCGAGCGGGCCAGGCGGTTGCAGTCGCCCTCAATGTAATTGTCGAACGTGTACGAGCCGTTGAGCTGCGACGGCACGAGGTTGCCGTCCATGGGGCGGGCCGTGTCGAAGGGGTTGCGCGGCGGGGCCATCGTATCGGCCGATTGGTTGTTGATGCCAAAGTTGCCGCGCGGCGTAGTGCGCACCGCCGCCGAATTGACGTAGCGCGCCGAGGCGGCCCGGCCGCTGCCCGCCAGGGGGTTGCCCACGTTGCTCTGCACCGGCTGGGGCGCATCGCGCGGGTCCGGCGCCGAGGTTTTGCGGGAGGGCGGCAGGTGCAGGGAGCGCGGCGGCGTCTGCTCGTTGCCCTGGTCCACCACCACGCTGTATTCGAGGCGGCCATCAGGGCCCAGCTCCTGAAAAAGTGCCCGACGAAGCTCGTCTACGTAGTGCTCCTCCAGCCAGTCGTAGAAATAGGCGCTCGGCACCTGAATGGTCAGCACGTTGCCCTTTAGCTCAACCGGCGCGATGGGCTGAAACCAAGTCTTAAAGCTCTGCTCCCCGATTTCCGCCGAGATGCTGCGCAAACAGCCAGCCCAAACCGTACGAAAATCTTTGAGCATGAGAGCAGTTAGACAACAGCCGGGTGCGGACCGGAGGCGAAAAAAGTGATAAAAGCAGCCACTTCGCAGCAGCCAGTTTTTCTTAGGGGGGGACAAAATTGTGGAAAACTCCGCACTTAAAAAAGCCCGAAGTCCCTTGTTTTTGTCGTGCTTTTAACAGGCTGCCCGAACCGGCACCACCGAGGCACTGGCTAAGCCCGCGCGTTTGGTTTTATGGGAAAATTCATAGTCCAATCTGCCCAGATTTATACCTGACCAGCCCACTTGGTTAATCAGGGTGGAGCGGCCGTCGGGGCTGGCGATGGGTTCGGGCGCATCCATAAAGGTGTGGGTGTGGCCGCCCAGTATCAGGTCAATGCCCGAAACCTGCGCCGCCAGCTTGCGGTCGTCGAGCTTGGCGCTCTCGTACTTGTAGCCCAGGTGCGACAGGCAGATGACCAGGTCGCACTTCTCGGGGCCGCGCAGCTGCGTCACCATTTCCTTGGCTTTGGCCACCGGGTCGAGGTACACGGTGCTGCCGAAATTCTTGTCGCTCACCAAACCAGTCAGCTCAATGCCCAGGCCAAACACGCCGATGCGGATGCCTTGCTTCTCAAACACCTTATAAGGGGCAAAGCGCCCAGCCAGGGGCGTTTTCGAGAAGTCGTAGTTGGCAATGAGGAACGGGAAAGTGGCATTGGGCAGCTGGCGCTGCAGGCCTTCGAGGCCGTTGTCGAAGTCGTGGTTGCCCAGCGTGCTGGCGTCGTAGTTCATCTGGCTCATGAGCTTGTATTCCAGCTCCCCGCCAAAGAAGTTGAAGTACGGCGTGCCCTGGAAGATGTCGCCCGAATCGAGCAGCAGGACGTTGGGCTCTTTGCTGCGAATGTCTTTGATAAGGGCCGCACGCCGCGCCATGCCGCCCAGCCCGGCCCACTGCCCGCCGTTGTCGGGAAAGGGCTCGATGCGCGAGTGCATGTCGTTGGTGTGCAGGATGGTGAGCTTTACCGGGGCCTTGGCATTCACGGCGGCTTCGGCCGAATTAGCCAGGCCGCTGAGCACGGTGAGGCCGGCCGTGCCGAGCAAGGATTGACGAAGAAAATCGCGGCGAGTAGTCATCGAAATAGAGGAAATAAGGGTCCTGGCTGGTTACTGTTTCACGCGGCCTTCTACCTTAGCCGTTACGGGTTGGCCGGCCTTGGTGAGGGCCCGGATGTGGTCGGCAATGGCGGTGCGGAGCAGGATGTTGGTGTGGCGGGGCGTCAGGGTTTTAAAGAACACCATGTTGTCGCCGCCCGTGGCCAGGTAGTCGGAAATGGCAATGGGCCAGGTTTTGTCCTGATTGGGGTCGAAGGGCTGGCCACCGATGCGGATGTCCTTGGGCAGGCCGTCGAAGGTGACGGCGTAGGTAGCGCCGGATACGGCCATCTTGATGTGGGCGGCGTACTCAAAAAGCTGCTGCACCACCGGGCCCGGCGCATCCAGCACCACCAGTTCGTTCTCAAACGGCATCAGCTCAAACACCGAGCCCAGGGTAATGGGTCCCGCCGCGAAGCCCGCGCGCAGGCCGCCGTTGGTCATCACGCCCAGCGGGATGGGCTGGCCCAGGGCCTGGCTGGCGCGGGCGCGCTGCAGGTCGGCCACGAAATTGGCCAGCGGCGACTCGCCGGGCATTTTAGTCAGGGCCGCCGGCGCATTGCCGATTACCTCCTGCATCTGGCTGGTCACCCGGTCGTGGTAGGGCGCAATGAGCGCGGCCACGGCCGGGTCTTCCGCCTGGGTTTTGCCCACAACTTGGCTGGTGGCGGGGGCAAAGTGAGCCGTGGGCGCATAGCCGGCCCGCTGGCAGCCAGCGGCCAAGGCCAGCGCTAAAACGGGAAACAGGGGGAAACTTAGACGACGGAAGCGCATCAGAAAACGAAAATGGATAAAACAGCGACAGTGACTGCCAGCCCAAAGAGCCAGCAATTGGGCTATTTGGTTAGGTCAAGGCTAATCAAGCCGTAAAGGTGCAAAATAGTACTAGTGGCATCGATGGCTTTGCTGAAACCATTCGCTTTTTCTGCCCGCACCAGCGCCGAAACACCACGGCCTCCAGCAACATGGGTATACAGCCCAAGCCCAACTGCAAAACCGGTTTGTACGGGGCTAAACCCTTTACCGGTAGAGCCGACATTGGTTGGCTGCGATGGCGAATACGTCCCATAGCGGTCCATTTCCTCGGCACTGGTATTTTCTTTAACCGCATAGGCCACCGTGAAGCCTGCTTCGGCCATCGGAGCCACCTTACCTCGGGGGTAGGTATAGCGTACCATTACTGGCAAACGCAGGTAAGCCAGGTCGAAACGATGCCTAAAGCGAAGTCCGGCAAAGCCGTTGGAGCTCCTGCCTTCACCCTCAATCTCATACTTCTCAGGCTCGTATAGCACAGCCGCAACAATTGAAAGCCGTTGGCCAAGCCGGCTGGTTCGGTATTGCAAAACCGGCCCAACCGCGATGCCAGTGTGCGTGCGTTCGAAGCTCTCGCCAGCCTTGAAGGGAAAGCCCGTATAAGTCATTGAATGCTGCACTCCACCGGCCATAATGCCAATGGAAACGTGTGACGTAGCCCCACTTGGTTGAGGCCGGGAAGGCCGGTAGCCTGCACATTCTGTGTTGTAGGTCGATACTACTTTAATCAAGGCACTTTCCTGGAATGCCAGGCGCGGCAGTTGCTTTTGCACCACCTGGCAGCCGGCTAGCGAAGCCGACAGAATGTTGCGGTAGGCAGTTTGGACCTGCATAACCGGTTGGTTGTCGCGCAGGGCTTGCACCATTCCGTGTGGCAGGAGGGTTAGTGGGTAATTGGGCGAAACCACATAATAATTTTCACGCTGCTCGGCATCGCGCAAGAAAAACAAGCTTGCTGGCCCGTCTACCAGCACCTCCAGAAAGAAGGACTGGGGTGCAGCCTTGTCTATAGCCACCGTCATGCTGCGGTAGTGCCGGTTTTCTGCTGTGAAACCATAGGCCCGGAGCTGGTCCGGCAGATAAGTTGTTGCCTCGGCCTGCGCAGTGGGCCGGAAGCGGCAGCGTTGCGCATTGGCGCGGCCCTCGCGGGAGTCTACTTCGCCACGCAGCGTGTCGCCGGTGAGGGGTAACACGTAACCCGGGCGGAAGTTGGTCTGGGCCCGGGCACTGGGGCTATAAATTGCCATCGAAAACAAACACAGCAGTGCGAAGGCAGCAGGTAGATTTTTGTTCATTCCAGAGAAGTAGTAGGGACAGGGATTAATTAAGAAGCCAGTAGGGCCAAAGAAGTGCAGGGCAAAGCTACGGCGCTGGTATGCGCTACCGATGCTAAGCTCAACATTTAAATAGTGGGCTGAAGCTTGCAGCGCCCCGTAAAAAGGAGCCGTGGCGTCGCCGTGCTTTCCTCCAAAACCCGCGCCCGCAGCTGGGCAACTTGAGCTACTTGCGGCAACAGCGAGTAGTTTGCCGCGCACTCTGTAGAGCTCGGCACTGGCCGCATTGGGGCACGCGCGGTATCTTTCGCCCTGTTTTGGATGGTTGCACGTATTCTTCAAGTGCCGCTGTGCTGTTAGCAGAAAAAGCCTCTAAAATTTATGTCTGATACCCCCGTGGCCACGCCCGTTTCTTTCGCTGAATTTCCGGCCGTGACAACAGCGGAGTGGCAGGCCCGCCTGACCCGCGACCTCAAAGGCCAGGACCCGGCCACCCTGCGCTGGCCCCTGCCCGATGGCTTCAGCGTGGAACCCTTCTACCACCGCGAAGCCTGGGCAGCTCTGGGGGGCCCGCCCGCTCCCCTGCCCCACCCGCAAGCGCCCTGGCTGAACGTGCCCGCCATTACGGTGCCGGCTGGTGAGGGCCGGGCCCAAATTGACCAAGCCGTGGCCGAGCTTGCCAAAGGCGCCGATGGCATCCATTTCGTGCTCACGGATGCGCCGGCATTCGCCGTGCACTACCTGGCCGAGCAACTGCCACTGGCCCACACCTACATCGGCTACACCGTGACTACTGGCCCCGATGAGCTGTTGCGCCAACTGGTAGAAGCCGCGCCTGGCACGGCGCTGCGCGGTTTCCTGCGCTTCTCGCCCGGGGCTATGCCCGAAGGCGCCGAGCTATCTGACTACCGCACGGCCCTGCGCCGCTGCGTGAGCCTGACCACGGGCATGCCTGATTTCCCCACGCTGGCTGTGAACGGCGCTTTTTTTGGCAACCGGGGCGCGACGGCCACCCAGCAAATTGCCTTCAGCCTGAACACGGCCGCCGCCTTGCTGGCCGAGTTGCCCAACGCCGAAATCAGCCCAACTCAGGTAGCGGCTTCCATGCATCTGCACGTAGCTATCGGCCCCAGCTATTTTCCTGAGATAGCCAAGCTGCGGGCGCTGCGCCGGCTCTGGGCCACGCTGCTGCACGCCTATGGCCTGCCAGCTACGTTGAACCAACGCCTGCGCATTCACGCCCACACCGCCACCTGGACGCAAACCACCCTCGACCCGCACACCAACCTGCTGCGCCACACCACCGAGGCCATGAGCGCCGTGCTGGGCGGCGCCGATACGTTGTCGGTGGCTCCCTTCGACAGTCTTTTTGCCGAGCCTAATGACTTTTCGGGCCGCTTGGCGCGCAACCTGTCGGTGCTGCTGCGCGAAGAGTCGGGCCTGGGCCGGGTGCAGGACCCCGCCGCGGGTTCCTACTTCATCGAAACCCTGACCGACCAGCTTGCTCGCGAGGCCTGGGTGCTGTTTCAGCGCATGGAGGCGGCCGGTGGGCTGCCGCAGGTGCGGGGCCAGATGCTGGAAGAAATCAAAGAAGTGGCCACCGAAACGTTCCGGCGCATTGCGAGCGGGCAGCAGGTGGTGGTGGGCACCAACCGCTTCCAGCAGCGCGGGGAGCGGTTCAGCTTCCACCCAAAGAAGCTGCTGCGCTCGGCGGCCTTCGATGTGACGCGCGCCACCTACCCCACCGAGGTGCTGCGCCTGGCCACGGCCCTGCACTTTGAGCGCCGGGAAAAGAAGAGCAAGCGCGCGGCCGTGGTACTGCTGGGCACCAATACCAACCAGATTATTCTGGAGTCGTTTCTGAATATGCTGCAGCCCCACGAGCGGCCCGAGATTGCGGCCAGCCACCCGCCGGGCACCCTGTCGCTGCTGTACTCATCGCCCGAAGAAGCCACGCTGATGTACGCCACGCCCGAGCAATTCCAGCGTTTTGCCCGCTTCATCTACCAGATTCCGACCGAGAAGCAGGTGTTCATTCCGCCCACGCTGCTCAGCTCCGACATGCCCACGCTGCAGGAAGCCGTGCGGGTGTTTGGCTTCCAGGAAATGAAGGTGCAGGGCTACACCACAGAGCAAGTGCTCGACCGCCTGCAGGGCCGCTAGGCAAGGTCTTGGTGCGAAACTATTGAACGTCATGCTGAGCGAAGCCGAAGCATCTCGCGTGCTCAAGTAATCAACTCAACGAAGCGGGCGAGATGCTTCGACTTCGCTCTGCATGACGGCCTTATTATTCATTGAATCAAAATGAAACCCGATTTCTCCACTATTCCCTACGACGCGGCTCCCGCTCCCAGCGCTGCGCCGGTTGCGGCTGAAACTGCTGCCACGCTCACGCCCGAGGGCATTGCGGTGAAGCCCGTGTACACCCCGGCCGACGTGGCCGGGCTCGACCACCTGGGTTTTGGGGCGGGCCAGGCGCCGTATCTGCGCGGGCCCTACGCCAGCATGTACGTGCAGAATCCGTGGACCATTCGGCAGTACGCGGGCTTCTCCACGGCCGAGGCCAGCAATGCCTTCTACCGCCGCAACCTGGCCGGTGGGCAAAAGGGCCTGAGCGTGGCGTTTGACCTGGCCACACACCGGGGCTACGATTCCGACCACCCGCGGGTGCAGGGCGACGTGGGCAAGGCCGGCGTGGCCATCGACTCGGTGGAGGACATGAAAATCCTCTTCGACCAGATTCCGCTTGGCGAGATGTCGGTGTCGATGACCATGAACGGGGCGGTACTGCCGGTGCTGGCCTTCTACATTGTGGCCGCCGAGGAGCAGGGTGTGACGCCCGACAAGCTGGCCGGCACCATTCAGAACGACATTCTGAAGGAGTTTATGGTGCGCAACACCTACATCTACCCGCCGGCGCCGAGCATGCGCATCATCGCCGATATTTTCAGCTACACGGCGGCGAACATGCCTAAGTTCAACTCCATCAGCATCTCGGGCTACCACATGCAGGAAGCCGGCGCTACTGCCGACCTTGAGCTGGCCTACACCCTGGCCGACGGCCTGGAATACGTGCGTGCCGGCCTCGCGGCGGGCATGAAGATTGACGAGTTTGCCCCGCGCCTGTCCTTTTTCTGGGCCATTGGCATGCCGCACTTCATGGAGATTGCCAAGCTGCGGGCCGGCCGCCTGCTCTGGGCCAAGCTCATGAAGCAGTTCAATCCCACCAACCCCAAAAGCCTGGCCCTGCGCACGCACTGCCAGACCTCGGGCTACTCGCTCACCGAGCAGGACCCGTACAACAACGTGGCCCGCACCGCCATCGAGGCGCTGGCCGCTGTGCTCGGTGGCACCCAGAGCCTGCACACCAACGCCCTCGACGAGGCCATTGCCCTGCCCACCGACTTCTCGGCGCGCATTGCCCGCAACACGCAGCTCTACCTGCAGCACGAAACTGATATCACCAAAGTAGTAGACCCCTGGGGCGGCTCCTACTACGTGGAAACCCTTACCCACGAGCTGGCTGACAAAGCCTGGGCCCTCATCCAGGAAGTGGAGGAGCTGGGCGGCATGGCCAAGGCCATCGAAACCGGCCTGCCCAAGCTGCGCATCGAGGAAGCCGCGGCTCGCAAGCAGGCCCGCATCGACTCGGGCAAGGAAATCATCGTGGGCGTGAACAAGTACAAGACCACCGAGAAAACGGAGGTGGAGGTGCTCGACATCGACAACGACGCCGTGCGCACCAGCCAGATTGAGCGGCTCAACCAGATACGGGCCACCCGCGACACGGCCGCCGTGCAAGCTGCCCTGGCCGCCCTCACCGACGCCGCCCAGACAGGCGGCAATAACCTGCTGGCGCTGGCCGTGGATGCCGCCCGAGTGCGCGCCACGCTGGGCGAAATCTCCGACGCCCTGGAAGTGGCCTACGGCCGCCACCAGGCCACTACCCGCACCGTGACAGGCGTTTACAGCAGCGAAATGGACTACGACCAGGAATTTGCCAAGGCCCGCGCCGCCGCCGAATCTTTTGCTGCCCGCGAAGGCCGCCGCCCCCGCATGCTGGTAGCCAAAATGGGCCAGGACGGCCACGACCGCGGCGCCAAAATCATCGCCACCAGCTTCGCCGACGTGGGCTTCGACGTGGACATTGCGCCCCTCTTCCAAACTCCCGCCGAAGTAGCCCGCCAGGCCGCCGACAACGACGTGCACGTGGTGGGCGTGAGCAGCCTCGCCGCCGGCCACAAAACCCTGCTCCCACAGCTGCTCACGGAACTCAAGCAGCTCGGCCGCGAAGATATTCTGGTCATCGCCGGCGGCGTGATTCCAGCTCAGGATTATCCGTTTCTGTATGCGGCCGGCGTGGCCGGCGTGTACGGCCCGGGAACGGTGATTGCAACGGCAGCGCAGGAGATTTTGGGGAAGCTGGGAGAATAGTCCGGGATGTAAACTACTTTGCTAACTCTTTGACAACAAACGGCCGGAGCACCCGGTCGTTTTGTTTATCACGCATTCTGCCATGGGATTACCCGTCAATATCAAGGAACTACTGACCGGCCACACGGTGGAATGGGAACGGTTAGAATTCAAGGCTGGATGGAACCCTGAGGATGTGTTGCACTCTATCTGTGCCTTCGCTAACGATATCAACAATTGGGGCGGAGGCTATGTTATCGTGGGCATAAAGGAGCAAGATGGTCGCCCAGTATTGCCCCCGCAAGGATTGCCAGCCAATCAGCTCGATAAGATTCAGAAAGAACTGCTGCAACTCTGCTATCTGATTACCCCGCATTATTTCCCGGTTGCCGAACCGGTAGAATATCAAGGCCAATGGTTGCTTATCATTTGGATTCCGGGTGGTCAGACTCGGCCTTATAAAGCGCCGCTATCGATAGGCAAGGATTCCAAAAGCCAGAAAGTGTATTGGGTGCGGCACTTTGCCAACACGGTGCAGGTGCGCACTGAAGCTGATGAACAGCGCTTACTTGAGCTAGCTGCCAAAGTTCCTTTCGACGACCGCATCAACCACCAAGCTAATATAAGCGACTTAAGCCCGGCACTTATACGGGACTTCTTGCGCGAAATCAAAAGCAATCTAGCCGCAGAAGCCGAAACAATGCCTTTTGTTACACTCTGCGAGCAGATGCGTTTGGTAAGTGGCCCGCCCGAGTACCTGAAACCGTTAAACATCGCGCTTCTCATGTTCAACGAGCAACCAGAACGGTTCTTTCGAGGAGCTGTCATCGAGGTAATTATTTATCACGACGAGATAGGCGACCAGTTCACGGAAAAACGCTTCACTGGGCCACTACATCGACAGCTACGGCAGGTACTGGAATACCTGCGCAATCAAGTATTACAGGAAGAAGTGCAGAAAGTCTCGGGCCAGGCAGAAGCACGGCGTTTCTTCAACTACCCTTATGATGCGGTAGAAGAGGCACTGGCCAATGCGGTGTACCACCGCAGCTACGAGAGTCAGCAAACCATTGAGGTAAACGTGCGTCCCACGCAGTTGGAAATTCTCAGTTATCCGGGCGCCCTACCGCCCGTCACGCCGCAAATGCTCACCCAGGCTCGTATCGTTTCGCGGGATTATCGCAACCGCCGCGTCGGTGACTTCCTGCGCGAGTTGCACCTGACGGAGGGCCGTGCCACAGGCCTGCCCAAAATTCGCCGAGCCATGCAGGTGAATGGCTCCCGGCCACCTGTATTTGAGATGGACGAAGCGCATTCTTATTTTCTCACAATTTTACCTGTGCATCCAGATTTTGTAATGCGTCCGTTAACCATTCGAGAGCAACAAATTTTGCGCTACTGCCAGCAGCCCCGGACACGCAAAGAGATTCTAAGCCATATCGGGCTCGGGGCTTCACCCGCTAACTCAACCAGGTATTTGGCACCGCTAGTGGAATTAGGGTATTTAGCCTTTACTATTCCTGATGCCCCCAAAAGTGTCAAACAGGCTTACATTTTAACCGATAAGGGCAGTCATGCACTAGCTTAACCCAGCACATATACACTGCCTAAAATGACAATGTGTGTTGCCCCCTGATGCGAAACAAAGCCATACAAAGCGGTACAAAGGCTGTAATGCGTGATAATGCGTGATAATGCGCACAAGCAAGGTGCTTCCACCCCACTACCCAATATTGAGCTGAGATAGCTGTAAGTTGGCTGGGCAAACCTCAACCCACCGGCCGCTATGAACCCACATCTTCTCAGCCAAGCCCTTCTCGGCCTGGTGGCGCTCATTCATCTCTACATTCTGTGGCTGGAGATGTTTGCCTGGACCACCCGCGGGCCGAAGACGTTTCGGTCGTTGCGGCCGGAGCTGTTTGTGCCCACCAAGGTGCTGGCGGCCAACCAGGGGCTGTACAACGGCTTTCTGGCGGCGGGCCTAGTCTGGTCGCTGCTCATCACCGACCCCGGCTGGCATTTCAACGTGGCGTGTTTCTTCCTGGGCTGCGTGGCGGTGGCCGGCATTTACGGGGCCCTCACGGCGGGGCCGCGCATCCTGCTGGTGCAAACCGTCCCGGCGCTGCTGGCTCTGGCGGCGCTGCAAATGGCGCTAGCCCCGGGAGCAGGCCCGGGTTTGCCGTATAAGTTGTAGCCCCGGCATACAAATCCGGACTTGGCACGTTTAGGCTTTTACGTTTCAGGCCTAGCCGTTCAATTACCATGGATTTACAACTCACCGATAAAGTCGCTCTCGTCACCGGCTCCACGGCCGGAATTGGGCTGGCCATTGCCCGCCGCCTGGCCGCCGAGGGTGCCGAAGTCATCATCACGGGCCGCACGGAAGCTCGCATTCAGGAGGCCCGGGCCGCTATTCTGGCCGAAACGCCGGAGGCCGTGGTGCGGGGCGTGGCCGTCGATTTCGGTAAGGCCGACGAAGTAACCCAGCTGCTGCACCACGTGCCCACCGTAGACATTCTGGTGAACAACATCGGCATTTTCGAACCCAAGCCGTTTGCCGAGATTTCGGATGAGGACTGGATGCGTTTTTTTGAGGTGAACGTGCTGAGCGGCGTGCGCCTATCCCGCCACTATTTCCCCATAATGCTGGCCAGCAACTGGGGCCGCGTCCTGTTTATCTCCAGCGAATCGGCGCTCCAGATTCCGCAGGAGATGATTCACTACGGCACCACCAAAACAGCTCAACTCGGCGTGGCCCGCGGCATGGCTGAGCTCACCAAAGGCACCGGCGTGACGGTGAACGCTGTGCTGCCCGGTCCCACCGCCTCCGAAGGCGTCGACGAATTCATCAAAAAACTAGCCGCCGAAGGCAAAACCAAGGCCGAAGCCGAACACGACTTCTTCCAACACGCGCGGCCGTCGTCGCTACTCCAGCGCTTCATCACCACCGACGAAGTGGCCAGCATGGTGGTGTTCTTGTGCAGCCCCCTGGCCGCCGCCACCAACGGCGCTTCCGTGCGCGTAGACGGCGGCGTGGTGCGCAGCATCGGCTAATGCCCGATTAGCCCAGGCCGCTTGCTGGCAGGCGCGCGGCAAAGGAGCCGCTTATAAAAAGCTACGCAGGCAGGCAACCCGAACCGGGGAGTAAGCATCTGGCGTTATGGCACTGGCCTTTTCGTACGGGCGGGTGCCACAACGCTTTTTTTCTGCACGCTTCTCACCTTACTGCAATGCTCAAAGCTTTCCTCCCCCTCCTGGCCAGCGCCCTGCTCCTGGGCGGCGCGGCCCACGCCCAGGCCCCGGCCGCCGAAGTGCAGGCCCTCACCAAACGGCTCAACCAGCTCATGCACTTTCCCAAGTCCGAGGACGACGGCGAAGCCACAGTGACCTTGGCCGATTGCGGCGTGAAGCAAACCATGCGCAAATACCGCAGCCCCGACGACCACAACTCGGGCAACATCTCGGTCAACAGCAGCAAAAAAGGCAGCAGCTGGGCCATCAAGACCGACGACAAGGTGCAGCTTGAGCTCAACCTGAGCCTGGAGTGGGCCGAAGTGGGCTCCGTGTCCTACGTCCCCAAAAAGCGCGACAAAGACGGCAGCCGCTACTACGACATCGTGGTGAAGCGCCACGCCCGGGCCGATGGCAAAGCCGCCTCGGGCATCGCCGATACCATTTCCCTCTCGCTGTTCACACAGGATGAGCAAGAAGTGGCTTCGCTCGTGAAAAAGCTCGATACCGTACGCCGCCAGTGCAGCAGCCAGAAAGGCTAGGGCAGCTTGGGAGTCCAAGTGTAGGCCGCTGCTTGTAGCGCGGACTTTGTAGTCCGCGTTCCCCCGCTTATTGAACCGGCACTAATGGCGCTTGGACGCGGACTACAAAGTCCGCGCTACGGTATAATGCCCCTAAAGCTGCTTTAATGATAATGGTGCGCTTCGCCCACATTGGCGAAGCGCACCATTACCGACATTCTTCGGCTCAAGCCAGTTGCTTGAGTGCCTCCTCGTTGCCTTGCTGCAGGGCCAGGCCGCGGGCGGTGAGGCCCCGGGCGTCGGGAATGGTTTGGTCGGCGCCGGCTTCCACCAAGAGTTTCACCAGGTTGTTGCGGCCAAACAGCGTGGCAAACATGAGGGCAGTGCCGCCGTTGCCATTTTGCAGGTTGAGGTTGGCGCCGTGCTCGATGAGCAGGCGCGCAATTTCGGGGTAGCCCTTAAAGCTGACGCCCATCAGGGCGGTGTTGCCGCTCACGTCCTGCACGTTGGGGTCGGCACCGGCGCCGAGCAGGAATTTGGTGGCGTCGAGGTGCTCATCGTACGCAGCCAGAATGAGGGCCGAGAAGCCTTTGCCGTTGGTCCCGTTCACGTCGAGGCCGCTGGCCAGCAGCTCCTGCAGGGTGGCCACGTCGCCGCGGCGGGCAGCGTCAAACAGCAAATCTTCGGGGCGGGCAGAAGTAAAGTCCATGTTTTGGTAGTCAGAAATGGGGCTTGGCAGGAAATATTCGGTAAACGAAAGTGAGCTGTTGGCGGCCGGATTCTGGGCCGACGGCTCCCTTTCACTGGCCTAATGGGGTGCCTACAGGAGCACAATCAGCGCCAGCAGCGTTAACAACCCGCTCACCACGGCAGTGTTTACCACGGTTTCGGGCGAGCGGCCGGGCCACACGCCCACGGCCGCCACCACGCCCAGCAGCAGCGGCAGCAGGGCAAAGGTGCCGTAAATATTGCCATTGTAGGGCTGAAACGGCGCTGGGCCATCGGGAGAGTCGGGGGAGCTCACGCGCTGCACCACGCCCAGCAAGGGCGTTTTCCAGACGGTAATGCGCTGGTTTTCGCGCACGCGGTGGCCTATGGAGCTGGGCAGCCGGAACGAGGTATGCTCGGTGTGCACGCGGTAGGCCAGCTGTGGGTCGGAGAGCGACGACGACACGGCCACCGGAAAGCGGCTGCGCACGGTTTCGTTGGGGTATTCGCGCAGCGGCAAGGCCCAATCCAAGCCCAGCAGCAGGCAGCACGCCAGCAGCGCCGCGTTGAGGCTGCGGGCCATGCGGGCGTAGCGCGCCAGCTGCTCATCGTTGCGGGGCCGGCGGGGTGGCGCGGGCACGTCGGGCTCCTGGGCCAGGAGCAGGTCGTAGGCAATGCGCCGGCGCGGGTTGGCCAGGATGTCGTAGCCGGCTTCCACCTCGGCCAAGCGCGACTGCATCACGCGGTCGGCCGCCAGGCGCTTCAAACGGGCGCGCTGCCGCACGTAGGCCAGCTCAATCTGCACAGCCGTGGCCGTGGGGCCAATTCCCAAAACGCGGTAGTAGTTCTGCATGACCTGGGCGCGGGCGAAACCCTAAAATACAGAGAGCCCGCGCGAATCCAAAACGATGCATGGCCCGCGGCTATTGCCCTCAGCTGGCAGCACTTGCCAACGGACGCGCCCGCCAGCCCAACTGTTTTAGGCCCGGCCACTGGTGGTTACCAGGCGCCAGCGCCGTAATTAGCGGAGCCGTGCTGGCTGCTGGCAACCCCCACCCGTATGAGAATCGACGCCCCTGTTTTGGCCCGCCCTGGCACCTCCATGGAATGGAGCACGCTGGAAGTAGCCCGGGTGCGCAACCAGTCGCGCCTCATCACCTGCAAAAGCCTGCAGCCGCTGAAGGTGTTCAACCCCAACTCCCCCACCGCCGCCTGCCACGTGGTGCTCTCGAGCTACGGCGGCGGCATGGTGGCCGGCGATGCCATTCGGCTGCGCATCAGCGGGCAGGCGCACACGCAGCTGGTGGTGAGCACGCAGGCCAGCACCAAGATATTCCGGTCGATAGACGGCGCGGTGGCCGAGCAGCACACCACCGGCCGGCTGGCCGAAGGTGCCCTGGCCGTGGTCTTCCCCGACCCCGTGGTGCTGCAGGCCGAGAGCCGCTACCGGCAGCTCCAGGAGTGGCACCTGCAGCCCGATTCCCTGCTGCTGGTGGTCGACTGGTTTCATTCCGGCCGCATGGACCAGGGCGAGCGTTTTGCCTTCACGTCGCTGCACTCCGAGCTGCGCGTAAGAGTAGCCGGCCAGCTGGTGCTGCTCGACCGGTTTGCATTCAGCCCAACCGAGCACATTGCCACCTCCCCCGGCAATTTTGCCGACTACCAGACCTTCTTTTCCGTGTTTCTGGTGGGCAGCCCCACCGATGCGCGGTTTCGCCTGCTGGCAGCCCGGCTCGAGCTGCAAAAGATGCCCGGCAGCACCGGCCCGCATTTCACCATCACCAGCCAGGAGTGCCTGGTTTCGGTGGCCCGGGCCCGCGAAAACGTGTACGTGCTGCGTGCCGCCGCCCGCAGCCGCGCCGCCCTGCAGCCGCTATGCGACCAACTGCTTGAGGCACTGGCCGACGATGCGTTACTGGGCTACAATCCCCTGCAGCGGAAATATTGAGCTGACTAGCGGCGGTCTTCCCGCACGGCGGCCAGCGCCCGCTCCTTAGCCGCTTTGATGTGGGCAATAATCTCATCGAGGCCGTGGCCATCGGTAGCTCGCGCGAAGAGAAAAGGGCCATCGCCGCGCATCTTGCGGGAGTCGCGCTCCATCACGCCCAGGTCGGCTTTTATCAGGTCTTTGAGGTCAATTTTATTGATAATGAGCAGGTCGGACTGCGTAATGCCGGGGCCGCCCTTGCGCGGGATTTTGTCGCCGCCCGACACATCGATGACGTAGATGGAATAGTCCACCAGCTCGCGGCTGAAGTGCGCGGCCAGGTTGTCGCCGCCGCTTTCCACAAACAGGTAATCGAGGCCATAATTGAAGCGCTGCATCAGCCCTTCCAGCGCATCCATATTCAGGGAAATATCCTCGCGTATGGCGGCGTGTGGGCACCCGCCGGTTTCTACGCCCACAATCCGGTCTTCGCTAAGCGCACTATTGCGAATGAGAAACTCTGCGTCTTCCCGGGTGAAAATATCATTGGTCACCACGCCCAGCTCAAACTCATGGCGCAGCCGCTCGCACAGCGCCTTGAGCAAGGCCGTTTTGCCCGTGCCCACCGGCCCGCCGATGCCCACCGTGAAGGCCCGCTTACGGAAGTTGCGGTAGCTGGGCAGCCGCCGGGTTTCGCGCTCATTAAAGTCGCCGGGCGACTCGTAGGCTTCGTGCGTGTGGCCGTGGAGGAGAAGAGCAAGTTTTTCGACAAAAGCCATATGGGGAAGGGTTAATTGTTGACCGTCATGAAGTGCTGAGCTAAAGCTGCTCGCCCGCACCGTCTGTCATGCAGAGCGCAGCGAAGCATCTTATCAGGTCAGCACGACTCGTTCAACGGGGATAAGATGCTTCGCTGCGCTCTGCATGACAGTCGAAGCAGTAGAGATGCTTCGACTTCGCTCAGCATGACGGTATATTTTAATTTTGGAATAGTTTGGAATAAATATCCTCATGCAGTACCTGCGCTGCATCAAGCAAAAACGCAGAGCGGGTAGCCTCCCAATATTCCTTACCCGCCTGCGCCGCCAGAATATGCTCAAACACCGCATAGAAATCGTGCTGTAACTGATGCCCCTCCAGCGGCCCCAGAAACCCGAGGCGAATGGCGGCACTGAGCTGGTCGCGCAGCAGCATGTGCAGGTACATGGCCTGTAACTCTTCTAAAGCAAACCCGGCCCGCTGCAACGCCAGCGTAAAAACGAGTGTGAAATGCGGTGAAATATTATGAGCAACGAACCACTGGGTGATGGTTTCTAATTGAGCCTCCGGGTAGAATGTAGCTAGTAGTTTTAGCCAGTTGCGGCCTTGCACAGCGCTAGCCTTGTACATGGTAGGCACGAGCAATTGCGAGTCGTATTCCTCAGCTACGATTTGAAACTCGGGGCTCGTTTCGGTGAGCTGAAAGGTGGAATGGATGAATGGTAATTCGGAACTGCCGGCTTGCTGCAAATAGGAATACAGGTAATTACGCAGAGCAAAGGGTGAGTTGATAAGTCCGAAGGTGATGCTGCTTTCCAGGCCGTAGGAATAGGCGAATGAGCCGGTGGGAATGGCCGAATCGACGAGGTGCAGGAGGCGGGCGAATTGCATAGAATGTAGCGCGGACTTTTAGTCCGCGAGTGGATTTGTTGACTCACGGACTAAAAGTCCGCGCTACATCCTAGAACAAATTATACAGCTGCGCCAACGGCAGCACTTCCGCCGGCTCGCACGTCAGATGCACGCCGTCCACCATCACGCGGTACGTTTCCGGGTCAACGGAAATATTGGGCAAATAGTCGTTCAACGCCATGTCCTTCTTGCCGATGTTGCGGCAGTTTTTTACGGCAACCACTTGCTTCGTGAGGCCATAATTATCCTGCACGTGGGCTACTGATGCGCCCGATACAAACACCATCGAACTCTTCCCAATGGCCCCGCCCAGCGCCCCAAACATGGGGCGCGAGAACGACGGTTGCGGCGTGGGAATGGAGGCGTTGGCATCGCCCATCTGGGATTGGGCGATGATGCCGCCTTTGAGTATCATTTCGGGGCGGGCACCGAAAAAGGCAGGTTTCCAGAGCACCAAATCGGCCAGCTTGCCGATTTCGACGGAGCCGACTTCGTGCGAAATGCCGTGGGCGCGGGCGGGGTTGATGGTGTACTTAGCCACGTAGCGGCGCACCCGGAAGTTGTCGGCCTGGCCGGTGGCGGCGTCTTCGGGCAGGGGGCCGCGCTGCTGCTTCATTTTGTGGGCCGTTTGCCAGGTGCGGGTGATGACCTCGCCCACCCGGCCCATGGCCTGCGAGTCGGACGAGATGATGCTGAGCGCGCCCAGGTCGTGCAGGATGTCCTCGGCGGCAATGGTTTCACCCCGGATGCGGCTTTCGGCGAAGGCGACGTCTTCGGGAATGTTGCGGTCGAGGTGGTGGCAGACCATGAGCATGTCGAGGTGCTCGTCGATGGTATTCACCGTGAAAGGCCGCGTGGGGTTGGTGCTCGACGGGATGACGTTCGGCTCGCCGCAGATTTTAATGATGTCGGGCGCGTGGCCGCCCCCTGCCCCTTCGGTGTGGTAGGAATGGATGGTGCGCCCCTTAAACGCCGCCGTGCTGGTTTCCACAAAGCCGCTCTCGTTCAGCGTATCGGTGTGGATGCAAACCTGCACGTCGTACTCCTCGGCGATGCTCAGGCACATGTCGATGGCCGCTGGCGTGGTGCCCCAGTCCTCGTGCAGCTTGAAGCCCAGCGCTCCGGCCTCGACCTGCTCGCGCAGGCCCTCGGGCCGGGAGGAGTTGCCCTTGCCCAGAAACCCGAAGTTGAGCGGGTAGGCCTCGGTGGCCTTCAGCATGGTTTCGAGGTAGAACGCGCCGGGCGTGCAGGTGGTGGCGTTGGTGCCGGCCGCCGGCCCGGTGCCGCCCCCAATCATCGTCGTCACGCCCGAAGCCAGCGCCTCGGGAATCTGCTGGGGGCTGATGAAATGGATGTGGCAGTCGATGCCGCCGGCGGTGAGCAGCTGGCCTTCGCCGGCAATGACTTCGGTGGTGACACCCACCACCATGCCGGGCGTCACGCCGGGCATAATGTGCGGGTTGCCGGCCTTGCCGATGCCCACGATGCGCCCGCCCTTGATGCCGATGTCGGCCTTGAAAATGCCGGTGTAATCGACCACCAGCGCGTTGGTGATGACCAAATCCAGCGCGTCGGCCGGCCCGATTCCGGCGGCCTGGCCCATGCCGTCGCGCAGCACCTTGCCGCCGCCGAACTTGCATTCCTCGCCGTACACGCAGTAGTCGCGTTCAACTTCAATCAGCAGGCCGGTATCGCCGAGGCGCACCCGGTCGCCGGTGGTGGGGCCGTACATGTCGGCATACGCGCGACGGGAGATGGGGAGGGACATATTAGGCTATTGAAACGGTCGGCGTGGAACTATAGAAGGTGTTTATTCTATCCAGAAGCGGCTCAAGTGGCTTGTTTCCATTCATCACATTATAAAATTGATTATTAACGGATTTCATAAAAACTTTTTCGTCTAAAATCTTCGCTAAATAGGGAAAGCCATTTCTTGTTTCAACGCTTTCGAGCATCTTGGCGAAAAACTCTGATTCAGGCCCAACCTTAATCTGGCTTCTGGTTACAGGAATCATTTTAATGTTGAAATTTAAAGCTGGCGCAAGCACCTTCTCAATAAATGCAATGCTGTTTTTCCGGTTATTATAGAACAGCAGACAACTGCCATTCATCTTCTTCAAATAGGCTTCATACCGCTTTTTGAAGCGTTTCTCATCAAATAAAACTTTGATGTAAAACAGTCCTACTAGCAGTGGGAAAAGCAGAATGATGATGAGTATAGTTTTTAGAAAGTCCATCACGCCATCAAAACCTGCTACAGCAACTATTGCCACGCAGAGAATAATTATCGCAGCTAATTTGATCTTGCTTGATAAGGATTTCATTTAGGTTAATTACGAGTCACTAGTTCCTAGTTTTCCCAGCGCCTGCTGCTTCTTTCCAGCATCATCCAGCTTCCCATCAATGAGCCCATTGCCGCCGTACACGATGCGCTCGCCGGCCAGGGCCACCAGGCGCACGCGCTTGCGCTCGCCGGGCTCGAAGCGCACCGCCGTGCCGGCCGGGATGTTGAGGCGAAAACCGTAGGCGGCGGCGCGGTTGAAGTGCAGCGCCGCGTTGGTTTCGAAGAAAGGATAGTGCGAGCCGACCTGCACGGGCCGGTCGCCCATGTTCACGACATCCACGTCCACCGTGGCGCGGCTTTCGTTGAGGATGATGTCTTCGGGGTGCAGCTGGTATTCGCCGGGCTCGGGGTGGCTGGCGGGGGCGGGCGCGGCGCCGGGGGCCGGGGCTTTGCTCAGGCCGGAGCCGTAGAGGGCCAGGGCGGCATCGCCGGTTTCGCGGCAGATGGGGTGGTGCACGGTCACGAGCTTGGTGCCATCGGGGAAGGTGCCTTCGATTTGGACTTCGTGGAGCATGTCGGCCACGCCGGGCAGCACGTCGGCCAGGCCCAGCAGCTGCTTGCCCTTGTCCATGAGCACGGCCACCCGCTCGCCGTCGCGGATGAACTCCAGCAACTGCGTGGCGATGAGGGCCAGGGCTTCGGGGTAGTTCAGGAGCAGGCCGCGGGCGTAGCGTTTCTGCGCCACGAAACCGGCTTGGTGGAGAACGAGCTTGTCGAGGTCTTTGGGGGAGAGGTGCATAAGTAGAGGGCAGTAGGGAACGTCATGCAGAGCGGAGCATATTCCGGCTTCGCTGCGCTCTGCATGACAAGAGGCGCGGACATGTGGCTACACGGCGCTCAGTATAACGGGCTTTACGCTCAC
>NZ_JAJFAW010000069.1 GCF_020711255.1 Hymenobacter plasmatis | reverse complement strand
GCACGAGTTTCCGGCCTATGCCCTGGTCTACTATTATTTCCGCCGCTGGCAGGCCGATGGGCGCTGGGCCCGGCTTAACCAGGCCCTGGTGCGCCGCCACCGCCAGCGGGCCGCCCCCTCCCGGCAAGCGAGCCCGCGCGTGGCCATCCTGGATGCCCAGTCCATTAAATGCAGCGAGCGCGGGGTGGCCGATAAGGGCTTTGACGGCCACAAAAAGATACAGGGCCGCAAGCGCCAGCTGGCCGTCGACACGGGCGGCCGCTTGTTAGCGGCCCACGTGGGGCCGGCCCACGAAAACGACCGGGTCGGCGGGCAAGCCGTGCTGGAAAAGCTGCGCCAGCAAGCGTTTGAGCGGCTTTGCCTCGTGCTGGCGGATGCGGGTTACGGCGGCCAGCCCCTGGCCCAGTGGACCCAGGCCCACTGCGGCTGGCGGCTGGAAACGGCGCCTGGGCTAACCGGCAGCGGCGGCTTTACCCCCGTGCCGACCCGCTGGGTCGTCGAGCGCTCTATCAGCTGGTTGCAATGGGACCGCCGGCTAAGCCGCGACTACGAATGCGAGACCAGCAGCGCCGAAGCAACGCTCTATTTATCCAGCATTCGACACCTTATCCGTAAATTTTAACAGGCTCT
>NZ_JAJFAW010000068.1 GCF_020711255.1 Hymenobacter plasmatis | reverse complement strand
GCGTGACCGTGACCCCGACGCCGGCCACGCCAACGGGCATCGCGGCGCAGACCTTCTGCGGCACCCCGACGGTGGCCGCGCTGCCGAGCGGCTACAGCTGGTACGTGGCCTCTTCGGGCGGCGCGGCCCTGGCCTCCACGGTCGCCTTGAGCACGGGCTCGTACTACGCCACGACCACGACCAGCGGCTGCGAGAGCGCCCGCTCGGCGGCCGTGAGCGTGACGATAAACACCCTTCCTGTAGTGACTGTGCCAGAAAACATTGTTGTTAACACTGCTACGGGGCAATGCACCGCTTCGCCATTAAATTTTGTGGCAACTGCAACAGGTTCTCCTACCCCAACCATTGTATACACCGTCGGCACTGTTACTATAGATCCTGCTTCTTACCGATTCGGCATTGGAACCACCACGGTATCTGTAAAAGCTACCAATACATGTGGAACTGATACGGAAACCTTTACCGTGACGGTAACGGACAACATCAAGCCGGTGATTGCCACCAGCGGCAACAAAAACGTAGCCAATGACGCGGCCACCTGCTCGGTAATGGTAGCGGTGTCGGCCACGGCCACGGACAACTGCACGGTGGGCGAACCCACCGGCGTGCGCAGCGACGCACTGGCCCTGAGCGCGGCCTACCCCGTGGGCACGACCACCATCACCTGGAACGT
>NZ_JAJFAW010000067.1 GCF_020711255.1 Hymenobacter plasmatis | reverse complement strand
CCGCTCATCGTGGTGTAGCCACCGCCGAGGTAGGTCGAGTTGATGAACACGCCGGGCATGCACACGTCAACCGACGAGCCGTAGTTCGAGAACGAAGCCCAGGTATCGGTCTGGTCCATGGCCGAAACGGTGAAGATGTTCGGGCCATTGGCGCGGCCAGGGGAGCTCTGGCTAACGTCGGTGGAGCTGTTGCCAGCGGCCACTGCGAACAGGATGCCCTTGTTGGAAGCGGCAAGTACCGCGTCGTCGATGGCTTGCGAAACACCGCCGCCGAGGCTCATGTTGGCTACGTCACCGGCTTTGCCGTTGGCGGCCACATAGTCGATACCAGCGATAACGCCCGAGGAAGCACCGCTGCCCGTCTCGTCGAGTACGCGCACTGCTACTACAGTAGCATTAGCGGCTACACCCACTACGCCGAAGGAGTTGTTCTTGGCGCCAATGGTGCCGGCTACGTGCGTGCCGTGGCCGTTGGCATCCTGCGGCGAGGAAAAGTTGGAGCCGCTGGTCAGGAAGGAGCGGCTGCGGGTAGCATCCACGTTCAAGTCGGGGTGGCTCAGGTCGATGCCCGTGTCGATAATCCAGGCCGTTTTGCCCGTGCCATCGCCCGTGCCTACGCGGGTTATGCCATAAGGCGTGGTCTGGGTAGAGCCGGGGTCAGGAGTTGGAGCGGGAGCCGGGGCCGGAGCAGGGGCCGGAGCAGGCTCGGGAGCGGGTGCTGGGGTAGGCGTAGGAGCAGGAGCCGG
>NZ_JAJFAW010000066.1 GCF_020711255.1 Hymenobacter plasmatis | reverse complement strand
GCGGGAGCCGGGGCCGGAGCAGGGGCCGGAGCAGGCTCGGGAGCGGGTGCTGGGGTAGGCGTAGGAGCAGGAGCCGGTGCGGGTGCAGGTGCCGGCTCAGGAGCAGGAGCAGGAGCAGGAGCAGGTGTCGGCTCGGGCGCAGGAGCTGGAGTAGGCGTGGGAGCTGGAGCGGGCGCAGGAGTAGGCGCTGGAGCTGGGGCAGGCGTAGGAGCTGGAGCCGGGGTAGGCGCAGGAGCCGGTGCGGGAGCCGGAGCAGGCGTGGGGGCTGGAGCAGGTGCCGGCGTAGGAACAGGTAGAGGCGAGGGAGCCGGGAGAGGCGAAGGGTTGGTGGCGGGGTTGTTGCCGTGGGGAGTCTTCGGCTTTTTGGGGCCATTGCCGTTGCCATTACCGTTGCCATTGCCGGCTGCCGTGAAATCCTGGCTCAGGGTAATGGTGCGGTCTTCCTCAACGTATTTAACCTGGCTGTCGAGCGCCAATGCGGCGGCTTCTTGCGCTGTCAGTTTCGCTGAAAAGCCTTTTATAACATGGCCGTAAGCAGCGCCTACCGATTCGGTGCGCAGGCCTTTGCCGTGCAGCAGGCCCTGGGCAGCGGCCTTCACTTTTTTCACCTTGTCCTGGTAGCTGTCAGATGCCGAGGTAGCAACGGCTTCGTCTTTCAGCACCACAATGTATTGGCCGGGGATAACGGTGCCGGCGCGCACGTCGGATACTGCCACGGCCTTAACGCTAGCGGGAGCTACCTCGTCGCGGGTACAGGCAGTAAACAGGGTAGAAGTCGTGAGCAGTGAACCGCTCAGGAGCCAGGAAGCAAGGCGAATGTTCAAATATGA
>NZ_JAJFAW010000065.1 GCF_020711255.1 Hymenobacter plasmatis | reverse complement strand
GCGGGAGCCGGGGCCGGAGCAGGGGCCGGAGCAGGCTCGGGAGCGGGTGCTGGGGTAGGCGTAGGAGCAGGAGCCGGCGCGGGGGTTGGAGCGGGTGCCGGCGTAGGAGCGGGAGCGGGAGCCGGAGTAGGCACAGGAGCGGGAGCAGGCGTGGGAGCCGGAGCGGGCGCAGGAGTAGGTGCTGGAGTTGGAGCCGGAGCAGGTACTGGCGTGGGCGCCGGAGCTGGGGTCGGTGCAGGTGCCGGAGCCGGGGTCGGTGCAGGCGCTGGGGTCGGCACCGGAGCGGGTGCAGGAGCCGGCGTCGGAACTGGCAGAGGCGAAGGAGCAGGTAGCGGCGACGTGGGTACTGGTAGGGGCAAAGGAGCCGGACCGGGGTTCCACCGGATTATTCCGTCGCCGTTGGCACTAACGTTGCCGCGGGGTGTCGGCTGCTGGTTGAGAGTAATGGTGCGGTCTTCCTCAATGTATTTCACTTGGCTGTCGAGGGCCAACGTGGCGGCTTCCTGAGCCGTGAGGCTGGCAGCAAAGCCCTTTATCACGTGGCCGTAAGCGGCACTTACCGATTCGGCGCGCAAGCCCTTGCCATGCATCAGGCCCTGGGCTGCGGCCTTTACTTTTTTCACCTTATCCTGGTAGCTGTCAGCGGCCGAGGTGGCGACGGCGGCGTCTTTCAGCACCACAATGTATTTGCCGGGAATCACGGTGCCAGCGCGGGAGTCGGCTACGGCTACCGCTCCAGCTTTGACGCTGGCGGGGGCTACCTCATCGCGCGAGCAGGCAGTAAACAGGGTAGAAGTCGTGAGCAGTGAACCGCTCAGGAGCCAGGAAGCAAGGCGAATGTTCAAATATGA
>NZ_JAJFAW010000064.1 GCF_020711255.1 Hymenobacter plasmatis | reverse complement strand
AGAGCGTGTTGGGGAATTAGTTGGGGTGTAACCTATTGAGGCACATGGTTGAGTTGGCAATCAGCAACCAAGTTTCGTGGCTGGCGGGCGTGAATTCGTAGTCGATTGCCAGCCGACGGAAGTAGTTGAGCCAGGCGAAGGTGCGCTCCACGACCCAGCGTTTGGCGACCGGCACAAAGCCGCGGGCCGAAGGCGGGCGGCTGCCCAACTGGTGCGCCCATCCGCAGGCGCGCAGGTGGCGCGCGAAGCGGCCCCGGTAGCCCTTGTCGGTGACCACCGTTTGCAAGCGCCCGCCCCAGCTCAGGCCGGTGGCCAGCAGCGCCTGGGCCTGCGCCCCGTCGTGGCCGTTGGCCGCGTGGACGCGGCAGGCGAAGATGCGGCCCTCCACGTCAGTGACCAGCTGGCGTTTACGCCCGTTCACCCGTTTGCCGCCGTCCGTGCCCCGGTGCTCGAAAATGCGCGGCGCCAGCTTGACGCTTTGGCTGTCCACGCACACGAGCGAGGGGGTGGCGGCCCGGTCGGCGGCCAGGCGGTCGGCCCGGTTCACCGCCTCGTTGAGCCGGACCCAGGTCTGGTTTTGCTGCCAGCGCCGAAAATAGTAGTAGACCGCCGTCCAGGCCGGGAAACCGGCCGGCAAAGCCCGCCACTGACAACCCGTGCGGCAGATGTAGCGCACGGCGTCAATTACTTGCCGCAGGCACAGGCGGCGTTTGCGTTGCAGGGGCAGCAGCGGGGCCATAACTTGCCACTGCGGGTCAGTAAGGGGTTGATAGCCGTCAACCATAATGCGAAGCGGAGCCTAGGAACTCCCCTTGCAACTTACTGACTCGTTTCTTTTTGCCCTGCTAAAATCCCCAACACGCTCT
>NZ_JAJFAW010000063.1 GCF_020711255.1 Hymenobacter plasmatis | reverse complement strand
CCACTAGACGGTGTTATGCACCTGCAAGTAAATTAAGGGTCGCCGCTTTGGTGAGCATGAGTCCAGCAAAGGCCAGGTAGTGGAGCTGCTGCAAGCTCACGGCGAGCCGCTCGTAATCGCGGGCCAGGCGCTTATAGCGGGCACTCCAGCTCAGGCTGCGCTCGACGACCCAGCGGCGGGGCAGCAGCACAAAGCCGCGTTTGGCTTGCCCCAGCTTGACCACCTGCAGGTTAATTCCGTGCGCTTCGGCGGCTTGGGCCGGGTCTTGGCCGGTGTAGCCTTGGTCAGCATAGGCCAGCGTAACGCTTTGCCCCGAGGCCACTTGCACTTCTTCGGCCAAGGCGCCGACCTGGGCCCGGTCCTGTTCGTTGGCCGGCGTGACGACCGCGGCCAGCAGGTGACCCAAGGTGTCGACGGCCACGTGCACCTTGCTGCCCTTGCGCCGTTTAGCCCCGTCGTAGCCCGCCCGGTGCCCGCTTTCGGGCGTGCTCTGCAGCGTACGCGAATCAAAAATCACGGCGCTCGGGTCCGCGGGCCGGGCTTCGTTCAAGCGCAGCACCTGGCGCAAATCGTCGGTCAGGGCTTCAAAGACGCGGGCATCGCGCCAGCGGGCCCATTGCTGGTAGCACGTGGCCCAAGGCGGTAAATCGTGGGGCAGGTAGCGCCAGGTGCAGCCTGTGCGCACCACGTAGCGCAAGGCGTTAAACAACTCGCGTAGTGGATGCTGGCGCTGGCCCGCGTCTTCGCGAACCAAGAGTAAATACGGGAGTAAAAAGCTCCATTCGTCGTTGGTGACGTCGCTGGGATAGGCGCGGCGGGTAACTTCCATACCCGCTAATTTCGCTCACAAGTTCATAACACCGTCTA
>NZ_JAJFAW010000062.1 GCF_020711255.1 Hymenobacter plasmatis | reverse complement strand
TGTATAGTCCCAAAGAGTGATGGTGTATTTTCCGGGCTGGAATTTCGCACGCACTTATGGGACAAGTACTCCACGGCAGCGCCCGCACAACGGCGGCGATACGGCGCGCTATCCAACACAGCCAGGAAAGCCTACAAAGCTTAGCCACGCGCTACGGCATCAACCCGAAAACGGTGGCCAAGTGGCGCAAGCGCCCCACCGTGCTTGATTCCCGGATGGGCCCTACACCGGTTTCAACGGTGCTCAGCGCCGAGCAGGAGGCCATTGCGGTGGCTTTTCGTCGGCACACACTCTTGGCCCTGGATGATTGCCTCTACGCGCTGCAGGCTACGATTCCGCACCTGTCCCGCTCCGCGCTGCACCGCTGCTTCCAACGCCACGGCATCAGCCGCCTGCCGCTGAGCGAAGACGAGCAAAGCCCACCAAAAAAGAAATTTAAGGACTACCCCATCGGCTACCTGCACGTCGATTTCGCCGAAGTACGCACCGAAGAAGGCCGCCAATACCTTTTCGTCGCCATCGACCGCACCAGCAAAGTGGCCTTTGCTGAGTTGCACCCGCGGGCCACGCGCATGGTCGCAGCGGACTTTCTACGGCGGGTGCTGGAAAAGCTGCCCTATAAAGCCCACACCGTCCTGACCGACAATGGGGTGCAGTTCACCCTGCAGCCACACCAGTGGTTTCCGGGCGGGCACAGTTTTGCCCGCATCTGCCGGTCCTTCGGCGTGGAGCACCGGCTGACCAAACCAGCGCACCCGTGGACCAACGGCCAGGTCGAGCGCATGAACCGCACCATCAAAGAGGCCACCGTCCAGCGCTACCATTACCAGACGACCGACGAGCTCAACGAGCACCTGCAAGCTTTTTTGCTGGCCTACAACCACGCCAAACGCTTGAAGACCCTGCGCGGACTGACTCCGCATGAATTTGTCTGTGCCCAGTGGCAAAAGAACCCGACTATCTTTACCCAGGACCCGACCCACCTCACGCTGGGACTATACA
>NZ_JAJFAW010000061.1 GCF_020711255.1 Hymenobacter plasmatis | reverse complement strand
CAGGCAGTAAACAGGGTAGAAGTCGTGAGCAGTGAACCGCTCAGGAGCCAGGAAGCAAGGCGAATGTTCAAATATGATTTTTGCATGCTGTGAAAACTGGTTGACTAAAAAGAGAAAATTGGTTAATGAAAAATAAACTCGTCAGGAGCCGGAATGTTTGCCTCTGTTTTTATCGGAAAAACAACAATCATAAAATTAGATATTCTTAGAAAAGAAGTCCTGAATTCTAAGTTTAAGCCGGCGTTTGTGTTTCAATTTGTTTGATTTCTGCCCAACTAGGCGCTTATCGGAATGATTCCCAAAAGTTCAATTTTAGTTAATTTTTCACTATGCTTTTTATAAATTATCAGTTTTATCATATTTACTTAATCCGCATGACTGCTTTGTTATAAGCCTTACGGCATAGGGGTTCTTGTTTCAAGTCATCGAAATAGATTGGGTTAATTTGCATAATTTTAATATTAAGCAGAAGTATAGCCTTAAAAGCATTGTTCAGCTTATATGTTCTGGTTGAGCCACTTCGCACAAAGCGAGTGAGGGCTCCTCGAAAAAAGCTCGTCAATACCCGCGCTAACTGCTGAAGCCGGTTGCATAGAAGGCCGGCCTGTCACATGAGGCAGTTGTTTGCACTGCCAAAGCTTCTGTGTGCAAGGGCCCCTTGCTACTGGGTTTCATCGTGAGCCTTCGCGCATCAGCCGTCCCAATCCTTGGAAGGAGAAAGCTTTGTCCACTCAGGTGCTGTAGTTAGCCCTGGCTCGGAACTCGGCAGCAGGCCGAGGTGCCAGCTAAGCCATGGCGACCAGCATGGCCATTAATGCCAACCGACGGCCGTGGCAACGGGAAGCCTGCCCAAAGCTGGGTAATGCCTTTCCCCAGCGGCAAACACGACAAGGCACTTGCTTCCGCTGCCTTTGGGATTCGTCGGCTTGTATTTTACCCAATTCCATACGCGGTGGCCCTTTAGCCGCCTTTTAACCGCAATAAAATTCAGCCTTAATACTTGGGCTGTTCTGTCCGGTTGAATGTTAGCTCAACAAAAAAAGGCAGCCCGTTGGGGCTGCCTTTTTCATTGTTAGCAATAGAGCCGAAGCAGCTTAGAGGTGCGCAATCGGGTCGGCGTTGCCGTCCGGGTCGTTCTTCAC
>NZ_JAJFAW010000060.1 GCF_020711255.1 Hymenobacter plasmatis | reverse complement strand
TGAGGTGGTCTAGCTAAGCCGGACACAATTGGGACGTTGTTTGAAGATGGGTTTCGAAGTGGTTGGGTGAGCAGTAGCCAAGGGCAGAATGACGCCGTTCGGCATTGTAATAGGCGATGTGGTGGCTGATTTCGAGCTTCGCTTCCGCCAAGCCGGGGAAACGGCCGCCGTCGAGTAATTCGGCCTTGAAACGGCTCCAAAAGGATTCGGCGTGGGCGTTGTCGTAGCAGTTGCCGCGCCGGCTCATGCTTTGC
The DNA here is from genome assembly GCF_020711255.1 of Hymenobacter plasmatis. GTDB lineage: Bacteria > Bacteroidota > Bacteroidia > Cytophagales > Hymenobacteraceae > Hymenobacter. The sequence continues at coordinate 991 of NZ_JAJFAW010000060.1, read as the reverse complement.
TGCGCGCCGTGGCGTGCCACCAGGTCCTTAAAACGGGTGGCCGTGTACTGGCTGCCCTGGTCGGAGTGCACGACCAGCCCGGCCGCGGGCCGGCGCACGACCAGGGCCCGGCGCAGGGCCTCGCTGACCAAGTCTTCGGGCATGGTGTCGCGCACGTCCCAGCCGACGATTTTACGCGAGCAACGGTCCAGCCACACGGCCAGGTAGAGCCAGCCGCCGCCCTGGCGGGGCAGGTAGGTGATGTCGCCGACCCAGACCCGGTTCGGGGCGGTGGGGGCCGGCTGGCCGAGCAAGCGGTTCGGGGCGGCGCGCACGGCCGGGTCCGAGTCCGTGGTGCGGGGCACAAACGAGCGGGGCTGCTGGGCCCGCAAGCCGTGCGCGTGGAGCACGCGGCGGATGCGCCAGCGGCCCACCGCGTGGCCCTGGGCCTGCACCTCGGCCCGCAGCCGGCGCGTGCCGTAGCGCTGCGCATGATAGGCAAAGGCCTCGCGCACGGCCACTTGCCACGCCGGTTCGGGCACGGGCTGGCCCTGCTGCCGGTGCCAGGCATAGTACGCGCTGGGCGCAACCTGCAAGGCCTGGCAGAGCTGGCGCACGGGCACTTGCTGCTGGCGCTGGGCGATGTGCTGGTAGGTGCTCACCGGGTCGGCTGGCCGAAGATGACCAAGGCTTTTTTTAAAATATCGAGTTCCTGCTCGGCCCGTTTCAGTCGGGCCCGCAGGGCGCGCACTTCCGGGTCACGCGCCACTTCTTCGCTGCCCACTTCGGCCACGAGCTGGGCCTGCTGCCAGCGGTAAAGCAGCTTGGGGCTGATGCCCAGCTGCCGGGCCGCGGCCTGCGTGCTGCGGCTCTCGCCGGCCAGACGAAGGGCTTCCGTCTTAAACGCCTCGTCGTACTTGCGTCGTTTGTCGGGCGACGCCCCGCTCTTTTTGGCTGTCATAACAGAAGAAATATACGTCCTTCTTCTGTCCGCCTTGCCTAGACCACCTCA
>NZ_JAJFAW010000005.1 GCF_020711255.1 Hymenobacter plasmatis | reverse complement strand
CGGATGAGGAAAAGGAAATAACCTGGCTGATTTCTTTTTGTCTACCAACTACTTGTGTTTCTTAACAGGCTCTTAGTACCAATGTCACAGATAAACTCGGGGACTACTTCCGTTGGGTCAAACACATTATAGCCTAAAGCATTGATGAACGGCATCACCAAAGCCGTTTTAGTGGCTTCCTCAGTTTGAATATGGACAAGTTGTTTCTGCGCTCGCGACGCTAGATTGGACAGTTGGTCAATTAGCTCCATACGTTTTGGGTTTAGGTAGAATCCTGGTTCAACATGGAAAACGCATGTAATATAAAAGCCCGGCCCCATAATGGAGCCGGGCTTTTATATTAAAATCACTATTTAACCTTTTAACAGCTTTACAGCGACTTAGACGTTGACGCAACCGTAGTTTTCGTACTGGTCTTTACAGCAGCATTTTTGCCGCCTTTCATGCAGCAGGAGCCGCCGGCCATGCTGCCCTTCATGTCTTTGGTGCAAGTGGCCTTCATTTCGGTGGTGCAGGCGGCCTTCTTACCTTTTTTGCCAGCTTTATCGTGGCCGCCGTGGGCGAAAGCGGTGGTACCGGCAAATGCGAACAGGGCAAGGGCGAGCAGGGTCTTTTTCATAAGAATTAAGGTTGAGTTGAGGGGAAACAAAAGAAGAAAAAGCGGGGTTTTCTGGCTCCAAGATACGCGCTGCCTACCCATCTTATTGTGCTGGGCGTAGCAAATCTGCTTCCTTCGTTTCTCACTTTCCGCCGCTGCTCCGGCGCCTGCTTCGGCCGGTGCTGCTTAGGGTGGCTACCCGATGTCCCTTCGCCGCCTTGCTCATACTGCCCTGCTTGTGCTTGGGCTTCTTTCCGCCTTCAGCGCGTACTACGTCACCCAGCTGCGGTTCAACTACAATTTCAACGACTTCTACCCCGCTGGCGACCCCGACCTGGACTATTACCAGGGCTACACCCAGCGCTTCGGCAACGACAACGACTACCTGCTGCTGGGCGTGGAAGCACCCGCCGGCAAAACCGTGTTCGACCCTGCGTTTCTCGCGCAAGTCGACTCGCTCACGCAGCTGGCGCGGCGGCAGCGCCATGTGCTGCACGTCACCTCGCCCACCACGCTGGCAAACACAGTGGTCGAAGGGCTGGGCGCCTTCAGCCTGCCCTACCTCAACCCGCGCGAGCCCGGCCGGCGCGCCGACGACTCCACCCTGATTTACCGCACGCCCGGGCTCGTGGGCAACGTGTTCAGCCCCGATGCGCGGGCCGTGGCGCTGGTCCTCCAAATCACCCCGGACCTGACCAAGCCGCCCGGCGACTCGCTGTTTGCGGCCCTGCGCGGGGGCATTACCCGCCTGGGCCTGCCCGAAGAGCGGGTGCATTTCGCGGGCAAGCTAGTGGCCCAATCCGTGTTTGTCGACCGCCTGAAGTGGGAGCTGGTGGTGTTCATGTCGCTGTCGGTACTGCTGGTCACTGGGCTGCTCTGGCTCACGTTCCGCACGTGGTGGGGCGTGGTGTTGCCGCTGATTGTGGTGCTGGGGGCCATTTTGTGGGGCTTGGGCGTGATGTCGGCCTTTGGCGTGAGCATCGATTTGATGACGGCCCTGCTGCCGCTCATGCTCTTTGTGGTGGGCATGTCCGACACCATTCACATTATCAGCCGCTACGTGAGCGAGTTGGGCTACGGCGCCAGCAAGAAGGACGCCCTGCGGGTCACCATCAAGGAATCGGGGTTTGGGTCGGGCTTGTCGGCGCTCACCACCAGCCTGGGCTTCTTTACGCTGATGACCAGCACCATCCGGCCCATTCACAACTTTGGGCTGTTTACGGGCGTGGCCGTCATTCTGGCGTTTATTCTCAGCTTTACGCTGCTGCCGGCCATGCTGGTGCTGCTAGGCAAGCCCGAGCTGCGCGAGCCCCGCCGCCAGGGCCACAGCTGGGACGGCGTGTTGGGCCGTATGTTCCGCACGGTGCTGCTGCGCCGGCGCCTGATTTTCACGGTGAGCGGGCTGGTGCTGGCTACGGCCATTGGGCTCTCTACGCGGGTGCGCATCAACTCCTCGCTGCTCGATGACCTGTCCAAAAACGACCCCGTGCGCCAGGACTTCGCCTTTTTTGAGCGGCAGTTTGCCGGCGTGCGGCCCTTCGAAATGGAGCTGAAACCCACACCCGGACGCGACATCTACGACCTGGCCGTGCTGCAGGAAACCGAGCGCATCGAAGGCTACCTCCAGAACACCTATGGCCTGCGCTTTGCGGCCTCGCCAGTCACGCTGGTGAAGTCGGTGCGCAAGGCCCTGAACGGCGGCGGGCTGGCCGAATACCGCCTGCCCACTGATACGCTGGAGCTGCAGCGCCTGCGCAGCAAGCTCCGCCTGTTCCGTAAAAAGGCTGAATTCAGCGCCCTGGCCCTGCCCGACGGTTCGGCCGGGCGCCTCACCGGCCGCATGGCCGACGTGGGCAGCATCCGCGCCGATTCCCTGAACGACGCGCTGCGCCGCCACCTGCGCGCTACCGTCGACAGCACCGTGCTGCGCACCCGCCTCACCGGCTCTTCCAACCTCATCGACAAAAACAACGAAAACCTCACCCTGAATATGATTCAGGGCATGGCCATCGATGTGTTGATGGTCACGCTCATTGTGCTGGCCTTGTTCAAGTCATTGCGCATGACCATCGTGGTTCTCATTCCCAACCTGCTGCCCATCATCATTGTGGCCGGCGTGATGGGGCTGGCCGGGGTAAACATGAAGGTGAGCACCAGCATCATTTTCACCATTGCCTTCGGCATTGCCGTCGACGACACCATCCACTTTATCTCCAAGCTGCGGCTGACGCTGGGCAAAGAGCCCGACATCTTCAAAGCGGTGCGGCGCACGTATTTGCTGGCGGGCAAAGCGGTTATCACTACTTCGCTCATTCTGGTGGGCGGCTTTTCTACGCTGCTGTTCTCAAAATTTGACGGGACGTTTTACGTGGGGCTGTTAATTGGCTTGACCCTGCTGTTTGGCGTGGTAGCCGAGCTGACCTTGCTCCCCTTGCTGATTCTGTACTTCTATAAGCGCCCGGCGCCAGTAGCTGCTCCAGTTGCAACCGACACCCTTTCGGAAGTGAGGGGCAGGTCGGGGCGCTAGCACCACTGCCTTAGTAGGCTCTAACTTGGCGGCGCCATTCAAGGAAGGCCACGCCCGTAGCCTGAGCCGTTTTGCTACCCATTTAGCCCACCAATGTTCCGAAAGAAACTACTGCTGCTTGTGCTGCCGGTGCTGGCGGCCTGTACCCGCCCAGCCACACCGTTCAAACGCGTTTTAGGGCCCACCGTTTATTTCCCGGCGCCCGGCGACAACTGGCTTCGCCGCCGTCCCACCACCGAGGGCTTCGACTCCGCGCGCCTGGCCGAGGCCGTGGCCTTTGCCCAAACCCAGGAAACGACCCAGATGACGCCCAACTTCTCCACCCAGGAGGAGATTTTTGGCAAGCTGCTCGGGCCCATGCCCACCAGCCGCGCCGCCACCAACGGCCTCATCCTGCACCACGGCTACATCGTGGCCGAATGGGGCGACACCCAGCACCCCGACCCCACCTACAGCGTCGCCAAGAGCTTTCTGTCCACCATCCTGGGCATTTCCATCGACCGTGGGCTCATCAAGGACATTCACGACCCGGTGGCCAACTATATCAAAGACGGCGGCTACGACTCGGAGCACAACCGCCAGATAACCTGGGAGCACCACGCCCGCCAAACCAGCGAATGGGAAGGCGAGCTCTGGGGCAAAAACGCGGATTTCGTCGGCCACGAAGCCTTCGGTAAAGGAGAGCGCAAGCCCCGCGCCTTGCAGGCCCCCGGCAGCTATTACGAATACAACGACGTGCGCATCAATCGCCTGGCGCTGTCGCTGCTGCGCCTCTGGAAAAAGCCGCTGCCGGAGGTTCTCAAGAAGGAAGTGATGGACCCCATCGGCGCCTCCAACACCTGGAAATGGGTGCCCTACCCCAACGCCGTGGCCACCGTCAACGGCAAGCAGATGCCCTCCGTGAGCGGCGGCACGCGCTGGGGCGGCGGCCTCATCATCAACGCCCGCGACGAAGCCCGTTTTGGCTACCTCATGCTGCGGCAGGGCCGCTGGGGCCGGCGCCAGATAGTGTCTTCCAACTGGGTAAAGCAGGCCACCACCCGCGGCCCCGTCGGCCCCGACTACGGCTACCTCTGGTGGCTCAACACCGAGCAAAAAGCCTGGCCCGATGCCCCAGCCACCAGCTTTGCCGCCTTGGGCGCGGGCCAAAACACCATTTGGGTCGACCCCGAGCACGACCTGGTCATCGTATGGCGCTGGCACAACGGCAGCCCGAATGAGCTCATCAAACGCGTACTGGTAGCCCTAAAACCGCAGCCCTGACCGACATAAAATCAGCTCAATATTGCCTAGCAAATAGCATGTTGCATGCCTTGCTAAAATTAACTTGCTAGTTACCGTTACATTTAACCTCTTCCGTGTCTCAGTAGTAAAGTGAGCTACTTTGACGCCTACGCAGCCTAGCTTGCCCCAGTGATTTGCAAGCTTTGGCCTAGTTTTACAAAAAAACCGCAAATGAGAAAATCTATTTCCGCAACGGCGCTTCGGCTCCTGTTCCTGGCGCTGCCAGCCACCGCGGGCTTAATGACCACTGCCTGCAAAAAAGACCCTGAAGTTGTCACGCAGGATTATGCCGCTATCGACGAGAGCATCATCAAGCAATACATCACCGACAATAAAATCACCAACGCGCAGCGGCAGGCGTCGGGACTGTACTTCGTCCCCCTGACCACCGACCCCACGGCCGTGCAAGCGGTAAAAGGGAAAAATGTGACGGTACTATACACCGGCCAGTTCATGAACGGCACCGTTTTCGATGCTTCTTCCAAGAACGGCAACACGCCCTTCCCTTTCGTGCTTGGCAACGGTGACGTCATCAAGGGTTGGGACGAAGGCATTGCCCTCATGCGCAAGGGCGAAAAAGCTCAGCTGCTGATTCCTTCGGCCCTGGCCTACGGCCCAAGTGGCAAGGGCACCATTCCGCCCAACACCGTGCTCCGCTTCCAGGTTGAGCTGGTAGATGTGAAGTAAACCGTCCGGGTTCCAATCAAAAATTCCGACAACGGGCCAGCTGTACAATTCAGCTGGCCCGTTGTCGGAATTTTTGATTTAAATCCTTAATTGGGCTGAAATTGGGCTGAATTCGCTCGTGCTGCTTTAGCGCACCCGGGCCAGCAGGGCCGCGTGATGCGGCGCCCGGCTCAATATTTCCTCATTGCCGAGCAGCACCAACTGCTGGCGCGCCCGCGTGAGGGCCACGTTCAGCTTGCGGTCTACCTGGCCGGTTTCATCGGGCGATACCATCAGCTCCAGCTGGTGTTCGTGGTGGCAGCAGAAGCTCACAATGATAACCTCGCGCTGGCTGCCCTGGTAGCGCTCCACGGTATCGACGCTGACTTGAGCCAGCGCCGGCAAGCTTAGCTCAACTGCCAGTTGGGCCAGCCGGGCGCGAATGCGCGCCGCCTGGTTGCGGTAGCTGGCGATGATGCCCAGGGTAGATTCGGGGTTGAACAGCGGGCCGTAGCCCTGGGCTACGTAGGCGGCCGCGCGGGCCGCCAGCTCGGCCTCCTGGTCCGATTCTTTCATGGACAAATCCTCGGGCTGGCGCCGCGTGGGCACGAATACCACCCGCTGCGTGCGCAAGGAAACCGTAAAGCCATCGGCGGAATCTGGCGTGGGCCAGGCGCTGCGGTCCAGCGGGGCCGACTGCCAGGGCAGCGGGCAACGGAGCTGGTTGTCGTAGAAGTCCTGATTCACCAAAACCGCCAACTCCTGGTGCATGCGGTACTGGTCGGCCAGGGTGCCGTGGGCGTGCGGCCACTGGGCTTCGGCGCGGCGGAAAAGGCGCTCGAAGTAGGAGTTGCGCAGGTTGGTGAGGCCCAACTCCCCGCGCAGCAATTCGGCCACCTCGGGAGCCACGGCACTGGTTTCGGGCTCCTGCGCCACCACGGCGGGCAGCTGGCGGTGGTCGCCGATAAGGATGAACTTGCGCACTTTGGCCAGCAGCGCCAGCATGGGTGACTCCAGCACTTGGCTGGCCTCGTCCACCACGGCCAGGTCGAACTGCTTAATCATAAACAGCTCCGGCTTGCCCAGCAGGCTGGCCACCGTGCCCACATAGAACGGGCAGGTGCCGAGTCGGTCGCGCACGGCTTGGCGGTTGGTGCAGTCGCGCAGCATGTTATCGAGCAGATACGGCCGGTAGACGGGTGCAGTACCCAGCCGCGAGCCCACCCGAATGAACGGCAGCCCGGCTTGCACCAGCTGCTCACAGATTTCGTCCACGGCGCGGTTGGTGTACGCGGCCAGCAGCACTTGCTTGTCTTGTTTGTATAGGCTCACGGCCAGCTCCCGCAGCACGGCGCGGGTTTTGCCGGTGCCGGGCGGGCCGCAAAGCACAAACCAATCGGGGGCCGCCAGGGCGCGGGCCACCACTTCGGTAGCCGTTGTAGCCGGGCCGGCCGTGGGCGCCCAACCTTCCGGCTCGCGCGGCCCGGTGCGGGCCAACAGGCGCCGCCGGCGCTCCGGCGCCAGGCACAGAAAGGACGACAACCCGGCCCATTCGCGGCGGAAAGTATCGTAGGTGTCGGGCTCAAGCGCCCAATGCGAGTGGCCCAGCAGGTAGCGCGGCGCCATGCGGCGGTTGCGCACGCTCAGCACCACCTGGCCATTAGCGCCGAGGTCTTCGGCCAGCACCACTTTCACCACCTGGGCATCCAGCACGGTGAGCTGATGCGCGGGCGTTTTGGAGTTGAAATTGCCGTTTGTGGTGGAAGAGTCGGCATTTTCTCCTTCCTTGGCATTCCGACGCCGCGGGTAAAGAATGAGCGTATCGCCGGCCCGGAAGTTCACCTCCCGCCCATCGGCGGGGCGCTGAAAAATCAGGTGCGGGCCCAAACCGTCGCGGGCGCCGTCGTCGGCGTTGCTGTGGTCTTCGAGCAGCACCAAATCGTCGAGCAGGCTAAAGTTCTGGTGCTTACGGGCCTGGGGCAGCAGCCACAAGCCGGCCTGACCGCCAGCGTCGCCGGGACGGGCTTCGTCGCCGAGGAGCGTCAAGCGCATTTCGCGAGCTGTGAAACGGGCCAGTTCCAGGCAATAGGCGCGCTCTACGGTGTCAGCCGCAGCCCAGGCGTTGGCTACTTTTTCGGCTTTGGCCTTGCCGAAAGATGGCAGGGCCATCAGGTTGGGCTGCAGCACGGGGGCCAGCAGGTGGGCTGTTTGGCGGGGACCGGTGGCACGGGCCAGCTGCAGTTCGGTGCCCACCAGCTGGTTGCGGGCCGAAAGCAGCCGGTCAATCATGTCCTGGTCCTGGTCGACGCGGCGCACGGCAGGCTGCCCGCTGGCGGCGTTGGAGTACAGGATGCTGGTGCGGCCCCGGCCGGCGGTTTCGCCATCGGCGCCAAACACCGACTCTAGCAGGAGGCGGTAAAGCTGGGCCTGGGCCGCGTGGTTGCTCCAGGGTTCAGCGTACGGTACTTTGGTCGAGCTTTTTAGCTCAACTAAGTCGTAGCCAGTGGCGCTTTCGTGCAGCAAGTCAAGCCGGCCCTGCAGGCCGTAGGTTGCCGAAAGGAAGGTGGGCTCCAGGAAGCAGTCGGCCAGGCGTAGGGGCTCCTGCTGGTAGCCGGTGAGGCTCTGGGCCACGAAGCCCTGCACGCGGGTTTCGCGCAGGGTGCGGTGGTGGCGGCGCAGGTCGTTGAGCAGCTCCGGCACGCCGGTGCGGGTCTGGAATTCGGGCAGCGTGCTCAGCGACAACGGCGACGAGCGAAACAGGCGCTGCTTCAGAAATTTGTCCAGGTTGAATTCGGGCTCATCGGCCTCCGCACCAGCATCGGCTGCCGCGGGGTCCGACGTTTCATCTTCACCCGCTGGTACCAGATTTTTCGCGAGCACCTGGTTTAAGGAAGCTTTTTCGGCCTGCCGGGCGGCGTGGCTCACCTCCTCATCCAGGAGCAGGTTGACAAGGTTACCAAGCACTAGCGGGCGCGAGGTTTCATCGGGCAGAAATGCGTTTAGCAACGCCCACTCCGGGATGGTGCCATCCCTTTGAGCGCACTCGGCTACAGTGGTCACGCTTACCAGATAGTCGGGCTCGAGCACTATGCGGCGGGCGCGCACGCTGCCGTCGGGCAGCAGCACCGGGCCAATGAGGTGCAGCGTGGGATGCAGGGCTGCGGCCAGCGACAGCACGTTTTCGTAGGCCTCGGGCAGCACCAGGCGGAACGGGCCGGCGGGGCGGCCATCGGCTGGGGTGGCCATTTCCACGGTCAGCTCGCCGGTAGCTTCGTTGGCGTGCAGCACATTTACCCGCCAGGCTGCAGTGGCCGAGCTCGCATCCGGAACGAAGTTTTTTGCTGAAGCTACCTCATTTTCTCCAGCTTCAGTCTCGGGTTGAGTTGGGGTTTTGGGAGGCGTTGGACCCAGGTACGGGGCGCCGGTGAGGTAAAGCACCAGGGAGGCAACGGCCGCAAATCCGCTTGCCACTTCGGCGGGCGTGCCGGCATAGCTTTCGTGCACCACTAGGTTGGCAGAGAGGCGCAGGGCCTGGAGCTGCTGGCGCAGCGCTGCCGGCAGGTTTCGTTCGTACGCAATCAGCCCAATGGCCTGGCTCAGGTTGACAAAGGGCGCCTCCTGCCGCTGGCACTCGTCGCGCAGCACTGCTTCGAGCAGCTTGCGCAGCTTAGGCAGTTGGTCGGCAGGCGCGGCGGCCGCATCGGCGGCCAGTGCCGCGAGGCGAGGATGGTAACGGGTGGGCATCGGGGTAGAAAATCAGCAGCAGTATCTATAAAAGTAATGGATTCGGCGGCACCAATTATCGGCCCAGGCGCGGCTAGCGGGCGCCGGTGAAGCCAATTGGGGCCATCAGCTTGCCGCCCCGGTACATGTTGATGTAGAGCGTGACGGGCGTGGCTTTGCCTTCCCAGGTCACGGTGTACACGTCCAGCATGCCGGTATTATCGGCCACGCCGCGGCGGGTTTTGAAGGGGCAGCAGCTGGCTTGGCGCTCGTAGGCAACCACTTGGCCTTGCGGGCCTTTCAGGGCGTTGAGGTAGCGCAGCTGGTTGCGCGCCCCGGCCGTGCGGCCGCCGCCCACACGCACGGGGTTTTCGGCGGTGTAGCCGTAGGTTTCGTCCTGGCTCACGTCGCGCACCACGAAGGGAAGCACCGTAGTGCTGGCATTTTCGTTATTTCCGCCGGGCATTGGCGCCGTACCATATAAAGCCGGAGCTTTGCGGCTGGTGCTGCACCCGGCCGCAAGCAGCCCAACTATTCCCCAAAGGACCCACGTATTATTTCTCATGACCAATAAGTTGCTGATTATTGCCTCCCCACTTACCGCTTCCTCGATGGTGCAAAGAACGCAGGCACAGCCCAAAACCCGCTTTTTTCTTGTGCTTAGCTTGCTGAGCGCCCTCAGTGGCTTCATGCTTTCGCCGGCTTTTGGACAGGCCGATGTGGTTACGCCCGACAGCCCGTTGCCCCGGCTGCTGCGCGAGCGGGGCGTGCTCACCCGCCGCTACGCCGAGGCCAGCGCCCAGCGCCACAGCCTGTTCGGCAACAAGCCTTCCAAGAAAGACCTGCAGGAAGTAGTCGATGCCCTGCAAGGCATCGTAGACAAAGACCAGCAAATTGTGGACGTGCTCAATCAAACCGCCCGCAAAGCCCAAACGACGTCGGTGCGGCTGGCAGCCACCACCACCACGCTGGAAAGCACCGGCCGCGACGACCGCAACCTCACCGCCCAGCGCCTCTCCGAGCTGCAAAACGAGATTGAAAACGTGCGCCAACGCGAAAAGCAGCAGCTGGCCAAGCAGCGCGACCTGCAAGCCGAAGTAGCCGATGTAAAAGAGGGCCAATTCGTCCGCGACGCCCTCATTGCCTTTCTCACCGTGCTCAGCATCGGCCTCATGGTGGCCCTGTGGCGCAAGAAGTAGCCGTAATTTCACCGCATGGCCTCCCCTTTTCCGTTCCAGATAGCACCGCTGCCGCCCCCTACTTTGCCCGAGCGCCAGTTGGCCATTTTCGCCGATGTGGGCGGGCTCGAAGAGTATTATGTGCTCTTTCAAAACTACGGCTTTGGCGGCACAGCCGAGTCCTGGGTGGAGCACATCCAAACCATCATTGAAGAGCATCAACCCGAGCTGCTCGAGGAGCTTGAGTTTGAAGAAGGCGGCCACACGTTCGTGGCCTATGCTCCCAATCAGGCCGTGGCCGAACGGTTTTTGGCGTGCGTGCTGCCGTTTTTCGGCACGTTGCCCCTCTTGCAGAAATACCTGAGCCAAGCCGACCCGGACGACTTTTTTGCGTGAGCTACATTCAGCCACAATTTTGCTGCGAGTGTTATTCACGCCTGGCCATTGGGCGGTGGCTCAACTTTTCTAAACCTTGTTAAGGCCCACTAAATGAATGAGGTTTGGGTGTTTCATGGCACGGGCGGCCGGATGACCAGCGGCATTTTTACTTCTCGAAAGGAGGCCGAAGAATTCATTGCCAACTATCGGCTGTCGGGCAGCCTTACCAAATACCCGGTCGGTATAAGTGTCTACGACTGGGCCGTTCAGGAAAAGCTCTTCGAACCCCGCAAGCCGGAACAGTTCGAGCCCGGCTTCATCCAACGCTTCACGGCTGCAACGCAGGAGCATTATCATTACGAAGCCGGAAAACCAAGCAGCAGCGAAGACAGCGAATTAGGCTGATTTTCACTTCAGTTTTTCCGGTTTTCGGCCACTCATTTCCCGTTTTCGTTGTTAGCTAGTCAACGAAATCAATCCGTATTCTTTTGTCAGAAGTATTCATCCCCACCGACCCTTACGCCCTCGAAAAAGAGCTGCGCCACACCCAGGCCCTCATGCAGCTGGAGCAAAAGGAAGACCTGGAGCAATTCAAGATTAAAAACGCCAAGGCCAGTATTGCCGAGCGCCAACAGCGCGGCCTGACTTGGTACCCAGTTACCGTTTCGAAGGAGGACATCGGCTTTGGCGGCAAAGTGGTGCTGGAACTCGAGCGCCCCGCCGGCCAGCAGGGCCTACACTTGTTTCAGGTGGGCAAAAATGCCTCGCTGTTTGGTAACGTGCCCGGCCGCTCGGCCACCGACCGGCCCACGCTGAGCGGCGTAATTACCAGCGTGCGGCGCAACAAGCTGCTGCTGGCCACCACCAAAGAAGACCTGCCCGACTGGGTGCTCGACGGCGGCAAACTGGGCATCGACCTCACGTTTGACGAAGTCAGCTACCGGGAGATGGACTATGCCCTGGGCAAGGTAATGGGCGCCTACGGCGACCGCCTGGCCGAGCTGCGCGACGTGCTGCTGGGCGCCAAGGAAGCCCGTTTCCGCGAGGAAAAAGCTTCCGATTTGTTCTACCCCAGTCCGCTCAACGACTCGCAGCTGGCGGCCGTGCGCCACGTGATGGCGGCCCAGGACGTGGCCATTATCCACGGCCCGCCCGGCACCGGCAAGACCACCACGCTGGTGCAGGTGATTCTGGAAACCATCCGGCGCGAGCGGCGCGTGCTGGTGTGCGCGCCCAGCAACACGGCCGTGGACTTGCTCACCGAAAAGCTCGCCGAGCGGGGCGTCAACGTCATCCGCATGGGCAACCCCTCTCGGGTGTCGGACCTCCTGCTGGAGCACACCCTGGATGCGCAGGTGATGGCCCACAAGAGCTACAACGAGATGCGCTCGATGCGCCAAACGGCCGACCAATACCGCGAAATGGCCGGCAAGTACGTGCGCAACTTTGGCTACGAAGAGCAGCAGCAGCGCAAGCATCTCAAGGAAGAAGCGCGCATGTTATTCCAGCAAGCCGACGACCTGGAGCGTTACATCACTGAAGATTTGCTCGAGCAGGTGCAGGTAATTACTTGCACGCTGGTGGGCGCCAGCAACCGCAACATCCGCCACCTGACCTACGAAACGGTGTTTATCGACGAGGCCGCCCAGGCCCTGGAGCCGGGCTGCTGGATTCCGATTTCTAAGGCCAAGCGCGTGGTGCTGGCCGGCGACCACCACCAGCTGCCGCCCACCGTGAAAAGCGAAAAAGCAGCTCGCGACGGCTTGCGCGAAACGCTGTTTGAGAAGTGCATCAAGCGCCAGCCCGAAACGGCCCGCATGCTCACGGTGCAGTACCGCATGCACGAGCAAATCATGGAGTTCAGCTCCGAGCAGTTTTACGACGGCAAGCTGGAGGCCCACGCCACCGTGCGCCACGCCGACCTGCCTGACTACGACCTGCGCTTCGCCCCCGACCTGCCCGTGGAGTTTCTCGACACGGCTGGTTTTGGTTTCCAGGAAATCACCATTCCCGAAAGCCGCTCCACCGCCAACCCCGAAGAAGCCGACCTGCTGCTCAAGCGCCTGGCCCAGTTGCTGGAGCCCTACGATCAGGCCGACCACGAGGAAGACCTGCTTACCATCGGCGTCATTGCCCCCTACCGCGCCCAAATCAACTATTTAAAGGACGCCATCGAGGAAAACGACGAGCTCAACGGCCTCATGGCCCACCGCATGCTGAGCGTGGGCACCGTCGACTCGTTCCAGGGCCAGGAGCGCGACATCATTGCCATCAGCCTTACGCGCAGCAACAACCACGGTGAAATCGGCTTCCTGTCCGACATCCGCCGCATGAACGTGGGCATGACCCGCGCCCGGCGCAAGCTGCTGCTCGTGGGCGACTCGTCTACGCTGAGCTCGAACCCGTTTTTTAAGAGCCTGCTGGAATATGTGGAGCGCATCGGCGGCTACCGCACGGCCTGGGAGCTGCAGGATTAAACGCACCATACTTGTCATTGCGAGGGGTAGCCCGTAGCAATCCGTCCTGGTCTCAGCGACTAACTTGATAATGTGAAAAGCCCCGGCTCTACTGCAGAGTCGGGGCTTTTTATTTGGCTTAGTCACAGTAGGAAACTGGTCGCTTTTAGAGGACGGATTGCCACGGGCTACGCCCTCGCAATGACGAGTGCGGCGCGCCTTACTTCAAGTCAATTACCGACATGGTATGAGGGGCATCGGACTTGGAGTTCACAAACTTCTTCTCCGGCTTGTCGAAGTTGGAAATATACAGCCGCTTGCCTTTGAGCAGCACTTCCGCCGGCTGGTCTAGTAGGCCGCCGGAGCCGTCGGTATCGCCGTTTTGGGCCAAGGTGGTGACGGTGTTTCCATTCCGCAGGTCCACTATTTCAATGGCGTTTCCGCGGGAGTTGCAGAGGTACATTTTGTCGGTGGCGCGGTCGATGATGAGGCCATCGACGCAGGGGATTTTCTTGCCTTGCACCGTCAACACTTCTTGCTGGGCTAAGCTGCCATCGGACTTCAGCGACACTTTGTAGAGGGTACCATCGCCGAAGGAGCCAGTGTAAAAATTGCCTTTGCTGTCGTAGTCCAGGCCGTCGGCGCCGTTGTCTACGCCGGTTTCATTCACGGCGGTGGTGAAGGTGGCCAGTACGTGCGGGTCCTTGGTTTTGGGCTTGAGGTGCACCACCCCCTTGTTCAGCTCAGCCAACGAAAAGCGGAGAATGGCGCTGCCCTTGTCGTTGTCGGGCATGTCCCACTGGCTGTCGGTTACGTAGATGGTGTTGCCTTTCCAAACCACGGCATTGGCCAGGGCGAAGCCATCCACGACGGGTTCGATTTTGCCGGGCCGGCCATTTTTTATCTGCACCCGCATGAGGCGGGATTTGAAATTCTTGTCGTTTTCGTATTGGTTTTCGGCGTAGTACAGGTTGCCATCGGGGCCATAGGCCAGGTCCATGGGCGCGGCCTTTTTCGTGCTGGGCTCCACGGGCAGGTTGGTGGCAAAGGGCTTGATGGTTTCGCCCACAATCTCCATCAGCGAAGCCGGCTGGCTATTATCGGCCAGGTTGGGCACCGATAGAATGATGCTACCGTTAGGTGCCAGCGCGAGGCCATCGGGGGTGTTGTGCGCCTCATCGAGGGTGAAGAGCAGCTTGGGATTCCCAATCTTGGTAATAGTCTCTGCTGGAGCCGGGGAGGCGGTGGAATCTGTTTTTACAACCGCCTCTTTGGAAGCGGCCTCTGCTTCGGTTTTGGGTTCTTTGGATTGGCAGCTGGCCAGCAGCGCGCCGCTCAGCAGCAATGGAAATAGCTTACGCATGGGCAGAATGAAAATGGGTTGACAGTCAAGCGGAAGCCGCTTGGCATTGCCAACATAACGCAGCATGAGGAGCTGGGTTACGGCTACTGAACCCATTGCAATTGAAAAAACGGCTCCGCTTTTGGCCCTTTCCACGGCGCATGCGTACCTATCTTGCCTGAAATTTTTCTTACCACCCCACTCCCACCAGCTGGCCCCATCCGGCTGCCCCATTACTATGGCTGCAATCAGCGACAACAAAGTCGTCACCATCACCTACGACCTCAGCGTGACCGACGAAAACCAGGAAAAAGTGTTGGTCGAATCAGCCGAAGCCGATGCGCCCATGGTCTTTCTCTTTGGCCACAGCGGCCTGCCCGAGGAATTTGAATCCCAGCTCAACGGCAAAAACCCCGGCGACTCTTTCCAGTTTAGCCTAACCCCCGACCAGGCCTACGGCGACTACGACGAGCAGGCACTGGTCGAAATCCCTAAGGACGTGTTTATGATTGACGGTAAGCTCGACGACGAGATGCTGCAAATCGGCAACTTCCTGCCCATGGCCGACAACGAAGGCAACCACATGCAAGCCAAGGTGGTCAGCATCGGCGATTCGGGCGTGCAAATGGACTTCAACCACCCGCTGGCGGGTATGGTAATGCACTTTGCCGGCAAGGTGCAGGATGTGCGCGATGCCACCGCCGAGGAACTGGCTCACGGCCACGTGCACGGCGAAGGCGGGCACCACCACTAAGGCTTAGATTAGCTCAATTTTTAAGACGTCCTAGGGTTGAGCCAGTGCTCAACCCTAGGACGTCTTTATTTTCCATATATAACTTCCCGTATGCATTCTGATTAGGCAAAATGGTCTGACTTAGGTGAAACGTTTCACCACCATAACTTGGCCCTTCTACAGGGCGGGAAGAAGCGACTATCCAAACTAGAAGCTCAATAAGTGTTGGGTTCTAGAGCCAATTACCTGCGTAACTGAGTTGCAAAACGAGAGGCTTTTTACACTTTTTTCCTGGAAAATACTTCGCACCGCGACTCCGCCGTAACGAGGTATTTATTGACCCAGGGGTGGCAAGAGGGCCTATTTTTACGTTCTCATTACCGCGAAGCAATCCTGAGCCAGTTACGCTTTGCAAAAAGAATTTTGGCTTTTGCATTAGCATTTCAAAAGCCGGGTGCTTTCATTTGCCCTTACAATTCCTTCAGAACAAAGAATTGTTTTTATACAGAGGCGTGGAGAGACAGGCTCGACGAAACGCCGGCAACCAACGAGGCTAACCCCTTGAAACGGTGCCAAGTCCTGACCATATAAAAACAAAAGCCATGGACTTTTTGCGTCCCCTCCCCGCTGTTTCGACCACCTCGTTTGCTGTACAGCATCGGTGTTGTTGTATGTCGAGCGCTGCCGCCTGTATGCGGTAGGCCGGCCGGGGTTGTTGAGCTGAATTAGCTGTTTCATTTTCCTGCCGGCCGAAAGGGCTCCCGCGGCTAAGCCATAGCCGGGTGCTGCAGGGGCTTTCGTGCCCGGGCGGCGGCTTCTTGCCAGCCTTTTGGCGTCCTCCCGCGAGCGGGGGCGCTGGCCAACTTTCTCTTTCTGGGCAATGCTGCGGCTTTGGGGCCGGGCGCCGTTGTGCACAAACGGTGGCCCAGCTCAACCGCGGAATGCCGCAACCGCAACCCTCCTCCAGGTGCACCGGAGGGGCCCCGGCGACTGCGGCTCATTGGCCCAGCCCTCCCCTCGATTCGGGCCTTCCCCTCCCACCCCTTGGCCGCTTGGTAGCGGCCAACGCCGGGCCCTCCACCTCAACATCAAGTTTTTATGCATACCCGTACGCTCCGGCGGACGCTCTTCCTGCTGCTGTGGGGAGGGGCCTCCGTCACTAGTTATGCCCAATCGGACCCGGCCCCGCTCGTGAGCGGCACCGTGACCGATGCCGCCAGCCACACCCCCTTGCCGGGCGTGACCGTGATGGCCAAAGGCAGCAGCATTGGTACCACCACCGATGCCAATGGGCAATTCTCGCTTCCAGCCGCCCCGGGCAGTGCTCTCGTTTTCAGCTTCGTGGGCTATGCCCACAAGGAACTGCAAGCCACGGGTGGCGCACTTACCGTAAACCTCGCCGCCGATTTGCAGGAGCTCTCGGAGGTGGTGGTGACGGGCTACAGCGAGCAAAACCGCAAGACCCTGACCAGCGCCATCAGCTCGGTGAAAGGGGAAGATTTGAAGAACATTCCGGCCGCTAGCCCCGACCAGCTGCTGCAGGGCAAAGCGCCCGGCGTTCAGGTATCGGCCAACTCGGGCGTGCCAGGTGGTGGGGTGTTCATCCGCATCCGGGGCAGCAACTCGGTGAACGCGAGCAACGACCCGCTGTACGTGGTCGATGGGGTGTTCATCAACAACACCAACCTGATTGCAACGGGCCTGGGCAACCAGGTGTCGAGCAACCCGCTGGCTGACCTGAACCCATCGGACATCGAGAGCATGGAAATCCTGAAGGACGCCAACGCCACGGCCATTTACGGCTCGCGCGGCGCCAACGGCGTGGTGCTCATCACCACCAAGCGCGGCAAGGCCGGCGACAAAACCCGCATCACCTTCAACACCTATCACGCCCTCTCCAAAGCGCCGAAACAGTACAAGCTGGCCAGCGGGCCGGAGCTAGCCACGCTAGAGAATGAGCGGTTTATCAATGACGGCGGCAACCCGGCGCTGGTGCCCTACCGCTCGGTGGCTTCCGGTGGGCGCGGCCTGCCCGAAGAGCAGCAGACCTACGACCGGCTCAGCGACGTGTTCCGCACGGCTCAGACGCACAGCTACGAGCTGTCGGCGGCCGGGGGCTCGGCCAAAACACAGTTTTACATTGGGGCGGGCTATTTCACCCAGGAGTCGGTGGCCAGGCCCAGCGCCTTCGACCGGTTTTCGCTGCGCGTGAACCTCGATAACTCGGTGACGGACAAGCTGCGCATCGGCACGAGCACGGCCCTGAGCCGCACGCACCGCAACGTGAGCAGCAACGACAACAACCCGGTGGGCGTCATCAACTCGGCCCTGTTCACGCGGGCCAACCTGCCGGTGTACAACCCCGACGGCTCCTATGCCAAGTACGGCTCGTTTGATAACCACCTGGCCCTCATCAACAACCTGAACAACGACGCGGTGGGCTCGCGCGTCATCTCAAATGTGTACGGCACGTACCAGTTCGGCAAAAACCTGACGTTTCGCAGCAGTTGGAGCATCGACTTCAACGACATGTACGAGAACAACTTCAACAACACGCTGATTCTGGCCGGGCAGCCGCGCGGCACGGCCTCGTCGTTTCTCTCGCGCGACATCACCCTGCTCAACGAGCAGACGCTGAACTACAGCGTCAACTTCGGTGAGAACCACTCCGTGCAGGCCTTGGTGGGCAACACCTTGCAGCGCAATACCTTTCAGCGGACCAGTCTGGCGGGCCAGCAGTTTCCGGGCAACGACCTGACCACCATTGCCTCGGCGGCTACTCAGACGGGCAGCTCGTCGCGCTCGCAGGCCGGGCTGGTGTCGTTTTTCGGCAAGGCCACTTACAGCTTCAAGGAGCGCTACACGGCCGATGTGAGTGTGCGGGCCGATGCGTCGTCGCGATTTGGCAGCGAAAACCGCTGGGGCTACTTCCCGGCCGTGGGGTTGGGCTGGCGCCTGGGCGAGGAAAGCTTCATCCAGGACCTCGGCGTTTTCCAGGAGCTGAAGCTGCGGGCCAGCCTGGGCAAAACCGGCAACCAGGCCGGCATCAGCGACTTTGCGGCGCTGGGTTTGGTGCAGGGCGGGGCCAACTACCTCGACCTGCCGGGCACCAGCCCGCTGCAGCTGGCCAACCCCAACCTGAGCTGGGAAAGCACGCGGCAGTGGAACGTGGGCCTGGACGCCGCCGTGCTGCAAAACCGCCTGGTACTCGAGCTCAATTACTACGACAAGTACACCTCGGGGCTGCTGCTGAACGTGCCGGTACCGCGCAAAACCGGCTTCTCCTCGCTGGTAGAAAACTACGGCGCCGTGAGCAACAAAGGCTTTGAAGCCCAGGCCACGGCCAACTGGCTGCCCAAGGGCGCCCTGCAGTGGAGCACCACCGTGAACATTGCCCGCAACGTGAACAAGATAGAGAAGCTGGCCGCCCCCATCACCACGGGCTCGCGCGACATTTTCCGGCTGGAAGAGGGCGCCTCGCTCTACTCGTTCTGGCTCTATCACCAGACCCGCGTGAACCCCGAAAGCGGCAACGCCGAGTACGAAGACGTGAACGGCGACGGCCAGCTCACCGTGGCCGACCGCAAGCTGGTGGGCAACGCCTGGCCCGACTACTTCGGGGGCGTCACCAACTCCGTCACCTACAAAGGGCTCGACTTTGGCTTCACGCTCAACTTCGAGCAGGGCGCGAAAATCATGAACATGAACCGCTTCTTCCTCGTGCACGGCGGCACCCAGAGCAACATCGGCTACCTGAGCGAGCAGCTCGAGCGCTGGCAGCGGCCGGGCGATGTGACCGACATCCCGCGCCTGACCACCAACGCCAGCAGCAACAACTACGGCGGCGTGGTGCAAAACCTGAGCGACCGGTACCTCGAGGACGGCTCCTTCGTGCGCCTGCGTACCCTCACGCTGGGCTACACCGTGCCGGCCGCCACCTCCGCCAAAGCGCATCTGAACTCGCTGCGCGTGTACGTGCAGGCGGCCAACCTCTTCACCATCACGCCTTATTCCGGCCTCGACCCGGAAGTAAACTCGCAAAGCGGCGTGAGCAACACCAAAAACTTCGACTGGGCCACGGTGCCCCAGCCGCGCACTTTGCAGGTGGGCGTCACAGTCGGCTTGTAGAGACGCGACACTTCGCGTCTCCCGCAGCGGGCCATTTGGTCCCCAATTGACTGTTCAACGCTGAGACGCGAAGTGTCGCGTCTCTACAGCGAAGCTGAACACTAAACTCAACTACTATTCCGATGAAACAGTCCCTCTTTCGCCTACTTCTGGTGGCTCAATTGGCCGCCGCCACGCTTGGCCTCGGCGCCTGCTCCGACCTGCTAGAGCCCACGCCGGTGCAGCAGCTGCCCGACGACAAAGCCATCACCGACGCCGGCAGCGCCCGGGCCGCCGCCATCGGCACCTACGACCGGGTGCAGGCCTACTACCAGCTCAACTGGCCGGTGCTGGGCTTCTTGCCCGGCGAGAACGTGCGCTTCAATGGCACGCTCAACCAGTTTCTGCAAATCGACCAAAACCAGCTCAGCGCCGACAACGTGCTGATTACCGAAGCCTGGACGCAGATGTACCAGGCCGTGAACGGGGCTAACAACCTCATTGCGGCCCTGCCCGGCATCAACGACCCGCTGCTGCCGGCGGCCGAGAAAAACCAGCTGCTGGGCGAGGCCCACTTCCTGCGGGCGCTGGTGTACTTCGACCTTGGCCGCGGCTGGGGCGGCGTGCCGCTGGTGCTCAAACCCACCCGCAGCAAGGAAAACGGCCAGGGCCTGAAGCGCAGCACCCGCGCCCAGACCTACGACCAAGTGCTGGCCGACCTCACCCAAGCCGAAACCCTGCTGCCCGACGCCACCACCCGCAACCGCGCCGTGAAGGCCGCCGCCCGCGCCCTGCGCGCCCGCCTGCACCTCTACCGCCAGCAGTACGTCGAGGCCGAAACCTTCGCCACGCAAGTAATCGGCAGCACCAACTACCGCCTGGTGACGCCCTATAGGGCATTCTCCACGGCGCCTTTCCTGAGCCAGGAATCGGTGTTTGAGCTGACTTTCAGCAACTCCGACGCCAACAGCATGTGGAACAACTGGTTTCCCAGCGCCCTGGGTGGGCAGTTTAACTTCCAGCCCGTGCCGGCCGCCATTTCCCAGCTCAACGACCCCGCGGTGGGCGGCAGCCGCTCGGCCTTGCTGGCCAGCACGGTCATTGCCGGCGCTACCGTCACCTACGGCAACCTGTACAGCCGTTCGGCCCAGCGCGACGACCCGAGCTACGTGCTGCGCCTGGCCGAGCAGTACCTCATCCGGGCCGAAGCCCGCGCCCGCCAGGCCAAGCTCCCCGAGGCCATTGCCGACCTGAACACGGTACGCACCCGCGCCGGCGTGGGCCCCACCACTGCCACCACGGCCGAGCAGCTGCTGCTGGCCATCGAAAACGAGCGAAAGGTGGAGTTCGCCTTCGAGGCCGACCGCTGGTTTGACCTCGTGCGTACCGGTCGTGCCGGTACGGTGCTGGGCGTCACGGACCAGCGCCGCTGGGTGTTCCCCATTCCCTTCAACGACTTAGTAGCCGACCCCGACCTCGAGCAGAATCCTGGCTACTAACCAATCTTAACTAACTGCCTGCTGGATAACGGCAGGTACTTAACCCTCTTTTATGTACACCTCTTTTCGCCGCGCCAGTTTTTCAGCTGCCCTCCTGCTGGGTTTATCCCAAGCGGTACCGGCCGTGGCTCAGAACAGCTACTTTTTCCCGGGAACTCAGGCGAGCAGCTTCGACCCCAAAGTGCCCACGCCGGAGCAGTTCCTGGGCTACCCGATTGGCTCCCACTACACCCGCACCGACCAAATTGTGGCTTACCTGCGCGAGCTGGACCGCGTGTCGGACCGGGTGAGTTTGCGGGTGTTGGGCACCACGTTTGAGGAGCGGCCGCAGGTGGTGGCCACCATCACCACGCCCGAAAACCAGCAGAACCTGGCCCAACTCCAGCAGGACCGCCGCGCCTTGCACGACCCCAAGCTGCCTGCCCCCAACTACGGCAAACTGCCGGTGGTGGTGAGCCTGAACTTTGGGGTGCACGGCAACGAAAGCAGCTCCTCGGAAGCGGCGCTGCTGCTGGCCTACTACCTCACGGCCTCCACCAGTCCCGAAACCCAGCAGTGGCTGCAGCAGTCCGTCGTCACGGTCGACCCGCTGGAAAACCCCGATGGCCGGGACCGCGCCTCGCACTGGTTCGACCAGAACAAGTCGTGGCCCAACCCCACCGACCCGCTCGACCGCGAGCACACCGAAGCCTGGCCCGGCGGCCGCACCAACCACTTCTACACCGACCTGAACCGTGACTGGCTGTCGCTGACCCAGCCCGAAAGCAGGGCCCGCATGGCCTTCTTCCACGAGTGGTACCCCAACGTGATGATAGACTTTCACGAAATGGGCACCAACGGCACCTACTACTTCGAGCCCTCCAAACCTCATAGCACCGAAAACGACCTCATTCCGCGGGCCACCTACGAGGTGCTGAACGTGCACATGGCCAAGTACTTCTCCAAGGCACTGGACAACCTGGGCTCGCTGTACTGGACCAAGGAGCAGTTCGACAACCTTTCCCCCATTTACGGCTCCACGTACCCGGACTTTGAGGGTGGCGTGGGCATCACATTTGAAGTGGGTAGCTCCCGCGGCCTGGCCCAGGAAGGCACCAACGGCGTGGTCACGTTCCCCTTCACCATCCGCAACCATGTGGCCACTGGCCTGGCTACCGTGCGCGGGGCTGTGGAAGAAAAGGAGCTGTACCTGCGCCACCAGCGCGAGTTTTTCACTTCAGCCCTGAGCGAGGCGAAGAAGTTTCCCACCAAGGCCTATGTGTTCGGCAATGCCGCCGACGCGACGCTGACCAACAAATTCCTGGCGGTGCTGCTCCAACACAAGATTCAAGTGCACGAGTTGGGCAAAAACGTGACGCTTGACAAACAGAGCTTCGAGCAGGGCAAGGCCTACGTGGTGCCCACGGCCCAGCCCCAGTACCGCATTGTCAACTCCTTGTTTGAGGAGCTCACCACCTTTCACGACAGCGTATTCTACGACGTGACGGGCTGGAGCCAGGCCCACGCCTATGGGCTAGCTGTGTCTAAGCAGAAAAACGCTAACTTGGTGCAAGGCGCCGCGGTGCAAGCCCCGAAAACGCTAACCGGCGAGGTGCGCGGCGGCCAGAGCAGCTACGCCTACCTGCTGCCGTGGTCAGACTACAATGCCCCGCGGGCCCTCACGGCGCTGCAGCGCGCCGGACTGGTGGCCAAGGTCAGCTTCAAGCCTTTCCGCGCAGGGCCCGCCGACCACCCCGTGGATTTCGGCTACGGCACGCTGGTGATTCCCGTGGCCGCCCAGAAGCAGCCCGCCGACTCGGTCTTCCAGATTGTGAGCCGCATAAGCCGGCAGAACCAAGTAGCCTTTACCAGCGTGACCACCGGCTTTAGCATGGGTGGCATCGACTTGGGCTCCAACAACGTGCGCACCGTGCCCGAAGCCCAGGCCGCCTTGCTAGTAGGCAATGGTACCAACGCATCCGAAGTGGGCGAGGCTTGGTTTGTGGCCAGCCAGCAGTTGGGCCTGCCCCTGAGCCGGATTGAGCTGAGCAACTTCGGCCGCGCGCCGCTGGGCCGCTACACTAGCATCGTGCTGGTGGGCGGCACCTACACCAGCCTGGACAAAGCTGCCGTGGAAAAGCTGCGCCGCTGGGTGCAGGACGGCGGCACGCTCATTACCCTGAAAAACGCCTCGGAATGGGCCATCAAGCAGGGCATCGTAAAAGAAAAGCTGCTGGTGCCGGCCAACGCAGGTTGGGCTGATACAACGGCTGCCGCCAAAGGAAAAGCTACGGGCAGCCGCCGGGCCGATTTCGTGCAGCAGGAACAGGAAGGCACCCGCGCCATTGCCGGCTCTATTTACCTGGCTGACATCGACATCACCAACCCCATCGGCTTCGGGCTCACCAGCCGGCGCCTGTACGTGTTCCGCAACGGCACCACGTTCCTGCGGCCCAGCCGCAACCCCTACGCCACGGTGGCCCAGTACACAGCCAAGCCCCTGGTAAGCGGCTACGTCTCCCAGGCCAACCTGCGGCAAATCAGCAATTCGGCGGCTGTGGTGGTGAGCAAAGCTGGCGCAGGGCGGGTGGTGCTCTTCGCCGACGACCCCAACTTCCGCCACTACTGGCACGGCACGTCCCGCCTGTTTGCCAACGCCCTGCTGCTGGGCCCGCTGCTCAACCTGCCCGAAGGACCGGCGGCCATTTCCGCCGAAGAAGAAGCCCACTAACCCTGCTAAAAACTGACTGTTCCAAGAACGTCCTGCCGCTTTCCGCGCGGCGGGACGTTCTTTTTTAGTTCAACCCAACATTTCGGCCACGTGCTGCTGCAGCTGCGGGAAGAACTCCTGAAAGTCCGCCTCATACTCCGCGTAGTTGGCCTGCAGCTCCTCCACGGCGGTTTCCATGCCGGAACCAGGCGAAGCGCGGCGGCTCAAGCCACTGAGGGCACGGGTAATACTGGCCAAATCAGCATAACCCAGCAGCCAGTTGTGCTCGGTCATGTAGGGCAGAAAATGCTGCACGCGGGGCGGCATCTGGGCTTGGCGGGCGGTGAGCAAGCCGTATACCCGCTGGGCAAAATCGGCCAGGCCTTCCGTCGAGAACGACATAAAGTTTCGGGCCAGGAAGTGGTCCAGGAACATATCGGAAATCACGCCGGCGTACTTGCCGTAGCCCGCTGCGCGCAGGCGCTGGGTGGCGCGCCGCACCACGGGGTGCTGGTCGGTGAAGGTGTCGATGGCTCGGTGCAGGCGGATGCCGGTTTGCACGGCCACGGGGTAGTTCTCGAGCTGCTTGCCCGGCACCGAATCGGCAATGAAATTGCCCAGCAGCACCTCGGCATAGGCAGCACTATCGGGGCTGCCGGAAAGAAGCAGGTGGGCTAGAAAATTCATGGCTAATGCGAGGGCGAATTTGAAAGTAGGAAGCCAGCCGCGAAAACAACTAGCCCAGGCCGGCCGTTAAGTAAGCTGTTCCTTTCTTCCATCATTCTCCAAAATACCTATTGCCATGGCCGACCAAGTTGCCGTAAGCCACGACGTAGCAAAGCTCGTCGAAAAAATCAAGGACATCAAGATTGCCATGATGACCACCATCGAGAACGGCCACGAGCTGCACTCGCGCCCCATGTATACCTCGCAGCCCGAGGAGAACGGCACGCTCTGGTTTTTCACCGAGCGCGATTCCCAGAAAGTGGGCGAGCTTGAAAAAGACCGCCACGTAAATCTGGGCTATGCCAGCCCCAGCGACAACTTGTACGTAGCCATCACGGGCACGGCCCAGGTAGTGACCGACCGCGCCAAAATCAAGGAGCTCTGGAGCGAAGGCCTGCGCGGCTGGTTCCCCGGCGGCTCCGACGACCCCAACATTGCCCTGCTCAAAGTGACCATCGACAAAGGCGAGTTTTGGGATTCGCCCAACTCTACCCTGCTCCGCGCCTACACCTACGTGAAGGCTGTGGTGACCGGCGAGCGCGACCAGCCCAGCGCCGACCGCCAGTCGGTGGTGATACCCAAATAGGTTGAGCTGAATTTTATACCAAGAAGGCCAGAAGCAATTCTGGCCTTCTTTTGTTGCTTAAAACCCGCGGGCTAATTCCAGCCCTGCTCCTTGCATGCCGCATACCACCCTTACCGTTTTCACGCTGAAACCCGGCAACCGCCGCTGGGGCCTCGCCCAGATGGGCACCTCCCCCCGGCCCTTGCAGCGAGTGCCCGGCCTGCGCTTTTTTAAGCTGATGGGCAGCGGCGCCCACAATGGCTTCGGGTTCTGGCCCAATCTGGCCCGCTATGGTTTCATGGGCGTGTGGGACGATGCGGCCGCGGCCGAAACGTTTTTCACCCAACACCCCCTCTGGGCCCAGTACCAGCACCGCAGTGCCGAGATGTGGACTGTGCAGCTGGCCCCCATAAAATCGCAGGGCCTGTGGGATGGCGAGGCGCCCTTCGACTACACCCCCGCCCTGCTCCCGGCCGATAACGCGCCCATGGCCGTGCTCACCCGCGCCAGCATCAGCTGGCGGAAAACGCCTCGCTTCTGGCAATATGTGGAGCCCACGAGCGCGGCGCTGGCGCAGGCAACGGGCGTGCGCGCGGCTATTGGGCTGGGCGAGTTGCCCATTGTGCGGCAGGCCACGTTCAGCGTGTGGGAGTCGGCCGAGGCCATGCGGCAGTTTGCCTACCAAGACGCCCGGCACCGCGAAGTAATGCAGCTCACGCGCCGCGAAAAATGGTATTCGGAAGAGCTGTTTGCGCGCTTCCAGGTGCTGGGCAGCAGCGGCACCCTCGATGGGCAAGACCCGCTGGCCGGGCTTTGCTCGCCGCGCTAGTCGTGGAGGTTGTAGCGACGTAGCCAGTTCAGGGAGTTGGAGGTGAGCTGGGCGTCGGGGTTGGGCTTGATGATGAGGCCGGTGTTGTTGCGGCTGGCATTGCCATCGGAGCTGCTATACCAGGTAATGTCTTCGATGGCGGAAGGGGTTTGGGTGGGGTTTACCAATTGGTCGTGGCCTGCGCCGTCGAAAATATTCACTATCTGGCCCGACTTTAAAGGTGGAACCAGCTCAAAAATGTCGTCGCCGGCCAGGCCGTACACATTCACCTGGTAGGTTTCTTTCCGGTTATACACCCGTTCCGAAATCAGGCTATCCGGCTTTGCGGGGCGCCGCGCATACATGCTCACGCGCAGCGCGCCCGGACCGGCAGCGCTAATCACGAAACGCTCCGCTTGGTCGGTGCCCACCGCCCAGGCTTCGCCGGCCAGAATTTGATAATACCGCTGGGCCAGCTCCAGGAGCTGCTCGCGCCGGGCCCGCAGCAAGGGGCCAAGCTTAGTAGCAATGGCGGCCCGCGTTTCAGCGGGGCCGGCTTTCAGGGCATTGGCAATCACGGCATCGGTAAGCCTGGCGCGCATGGATTCGGCCTGCTGGCGAAAATCTTCGGCGTTGAGCGTGCCGAGCAGGGTGCGGTCCAGGGCGCGGGCGGTGGTGGTCAGGCCATCCACGGTGCTGGGCCGGATGGTGGCGTGAAAGCTGTGGTATTTGGGAACAAACCACGAAACAAGGCGCGTAATCAGCCCGTCATCGAAAAGAAAAAAAGCCTGGTCCCGGTCACGCGGAACGGGCCGGTACGTAATGCGGCCCGGCTGCGGGAAGCTTGCCCAGCGCCACTGGTCTTCCCGTCGGCTCCAGTCGCCGAGCCACATGTCCAGCAGCCGGGCGCGCAGGTAGGTGCGCGCCTCCACTTGGGCGGTGGGCTGCAGGTGAATATCGGCCAGCATGTGCCGCGTGCTCACCACATCGGGCGAGTGGCCGAAGGTAGCCAGGGCCAGCTGGTTGCCTTCCGGCCGTTCCTCAAGCAGGTACAGGGCATTGGCGTAGCCACCGCGAAACTTGCCCAGGCGGCGGTCGTTGGGCAGGAAAATTAGCTGCGGATTGGTATGGTACACGCCCACGGCTTCGGCCAGCTGGGCGGCCACGTAGGCGCCATAGGGCTGGGCGGCGCTGGTCTGGTCCTTCATGAGCCGGCCCAATACCCGGCGTTTCCAGCCGGCCGGCAGCGCCACGCTGGCGTCTTTGTCCACGGAGCGCAGCACGAACTCCCGGCCGTTATCGGTGCACAGGCGCAGGGTGTGGCTCTGGTAGCTGCCACCCGCGCGAGTAGGCGTGAGCCCACCGGGCAGCACCGTGGCCAGGCGCAGCACCGGCGCCGTAACGGGTGTGGCCCAGATATCGCGGTAGTGCGTTCCCCAAAAAAAACGCCACGCCGCGCCCCGGGCATATTGGGGCCCGGCCGCTACGCGCACCGAGGTCGAGTCCGAGGCCCAATGCGGTGTGGGTGCCCCGGGCGTATCTGGCCCCGTGCAGCTGGTGGCGGCCAATGCCAACGCGCACCACCGGCCACGAATAAAGAAAGCGGCGAGGGCAGGCAACCTGGGCATAAACAGCAAATTCTCCAAGGCTAAAGCGCCACAATGGCCGCCGCCCGATGAGGTGGCAGCCCCCGTATACCGCAGATGAAGGGAATACGGTTATACTCGCGTATTCATTAACCCGACCTTTGTCGTACGGTTTCGTTAAAGGCCCATTCGTGCCTCCCTTTATTTCTGGATGCGTCCTTTTTTTATTCCTCTGCCCAACTCCCCACGGCGCCTTGTGATGCTGGCGCTGGGGCTGGCAGTAAGCGGCTGCGCCAGCCGGCGTTTTTTTCAGCCCGATGCCCGCATCGGGCCCGGCAGTACCGAAGCCCTGCCCGCGGCCGCCGATTCGGTGCGGGTGGTAGCCGGCCGCCACTACAACCGCCACTCGGGGCTTTATTGCCTGATTTGGGGCCGGCACTACCGCGCGGTGTGGGCCGCGCCCGCCACAGTGCCCGTGCTGCACCTGGCCACGGCCGCTCCCGGTGGGCTAAAAGCGGATAAACCCGGCGGCGGCTACCAAAGCATCAGCATGTCGCTGGCCGGGTCTCAAGGGCGCGAATACGCCCTGCGTGCCCTGGACAAGGAGCCCAGCAGAACCTTGCCCAAGGTGCTACGGAACACGTTTGTGCTGAATGCCGTGCGCGACGCCACCTCGGCTACCATTCCGTACGGCGCCCTCACGGTGCCGCCCTTTGCGCAGGCCGTGGGCGTACCCCACACCCGGCCGCGCCTCGTGTATGTGCGGCAGGACGAAACCGGTCTAGGCAGCATGTCGGCCCGGTTTCAGGGCAAAGTGGCGCTGCTCGAAGAAAAGTATGAGGCGCTGGCCTCGCGCACCCCGGACCTGGCCAACGCCACCGAGTTTTTGGGCGGCGAAGACATGCTCAAGAAGGTGTATACCCATCCTTCCTACGCCATCGACCAGCCGGCCTTTCTCCGCGCGCGCTTGCTCGATGTCTGGCTCGGCGACTGGGACCGGCACGAGGGTCAATGGACCTGGGCAGCGTTCCAAGAAAATGGCGGCAGGGTGCGCTACCGGGCCATTCCCAAAGACCGCGACCAGGTATACTTTCTGTTTGATGATGGCCTGATGCCGTGGCTGGCCAGCCGGCGTTTCATTGCCCCCCAGTTTCACACCTTCAAGCCCAGCTACGGCTATGTTCCGGGCCTCGTGAAGCAGGCCATCTTCATCGACCAGCGGGGGCTGTCGCAAATGACGCGCGCCGACTTCCTGCGCATGGCCGCCGATTTGCAGCGGCGCCTGCCCGATTCGCTCATTGACCGCGCCATGCACCGGCTGCCGCCCGCGGTGTTTGCCCTGGAAGGCCCGCGTATCGGCAGCGCCCTCAAAACCCGCCGCCAAACCTTGTCCCAGGCCGCCGAAGCCTTTTACCTAAGCCTGGCCCGCGAGCCGGTGCTGGGCGGCACGGCCCAGGCCGAAAGGTTTGTGGTGCACCGCTACCGGGATTCGACCACGGTGCGCGTTTTTTCGCCCGTGCTGGGCAAGCTCACCCCCGGCGATTCGCTCCGTTTCCGGCGCACCTATTTCACCACCGAAACCCATGAGCTGAGCCTGGATGGCTTGGGCGGCGACGACGTATTTGAGGTAACAAGCACGGGCGCCGGCAAGCCCATCACACTGCTGCTATACGGCGGCGCGGGCCACGACCAGCTGCACCTGCAAGGCAATGGGCGGCGCTTAAAAGTGTTCGATGAGGCTTCCGATATGACAGCGGCCGCCGCCAGCCGGCCCCAGCTGCCCAAAAAGAAGCGACGGGCCTACGACCGCCTGAACGACGACTAGCTACCTCCCCGCCGTACCAGATGGCCTTTTTTGGCCCACCCTCGTTGAATGCCCGACCGTATTGGCCTCCTATCCCCTTGATGCAGCTTCGCTTACCTTCTTCGTTTCTGATACTGGGTTCCTGGGCCGGGCTCCTGGTAGCATCTGGCTGCGTCCGCAAACAGTTTTTTCAACCCGACGCCCGGCCCGATTCGGCTCTGGCTCAACCCCTGCCCGCAAGCGCTGACAGCGTGCGCGGGGCCACGGCCGGCCGCCAATATGCCCGGCATAGCCGCTTGTACATGACCCTGGTGGGCCAGCACCACCGGCCCGTCTGGGCGGCCCCAGTTACGGTGCCCGTGCTTCGGCTGCCGCAGGCGAAGCCGGGCGGCTTAACCTCCGGCAAAGTAGGCGGCGGCTTCAATAGTACCTCCTTGACATTGACGGCGCATGAGGGCGAGGCGTTTGTGCTGCGCACCGTCGACAAAGACCCCATTCGGGCCACGCCGAAAGTGCTGCGCGGCACTTTCCTGGTTAATGCTCTGCGCGATAACGTATCGGCCACCAACCCTTATGCAGCCCTCGTGGTGCCGCCCCTGGCCCAAGCCGTAGGCGTACCGCGGGCCACGCCGCGCCTCTACTACGTGCGGCCCGACGACCCCGCTTTTCAGTCGGATTCCTTGCGCCTCTTTCGGGGCCAGCTGGCCTTCCTGGAAGAAAAGTTTGCGGTTGAATCGGGGCCAGCCGCCCGTAGCCCACGAACGGTTTTGAGCAGCATCGAAGCATTCGAAACTGCCTTCAAGAGCCCCGCCCGGCAGCTCAACCAGCTGGCGCTGCTGCAGGCACGGTTGCTGGATGGCTGGCTGGGCGACTGGGACCGCCACCCCGGCCAGTGGAATTGGGCCGTGAGTTCCCCTTCGGCATCCGGGGTCAGCCAGCTATCGCCATTGCCCAAAGACAGAGACATGGTCTTTTACCGCCTCGACGACGGTCTGTTGGGCTGGCTGGTGGGCCATCTGGCCCTGCGGCACTGGACCAGCTTTGGCCCACGCTATCCCAAGGCCGCTAACTTGTTATCATCCGGGCATTACTTGGATACGCGGGGCCTGAATCAACTTTCTTTAGCTCAATTTTCTGCCACGGCCCAAGCCATGCAGCGACAGCTGCCCGACTCGCTCATCGCGCGGGCCGTGCACCGAATGCCGCCCGCGGCTTTTGCCCTCGAAGGCCAGGCCACCATTGCCGCCCTGCAGGCCCGCCGCACCGAGCTGCCCGCATTAGCCGAGGCCTTCTACCGGCAGCTGGCCCGGCGGCCCGTGGTAGGTGGCACGGCGCTGGCCGAGCGGTTTGAGGTGCACCGTTACCCCGACTCCACCGTGGTCGCCGTGTTTTCAGCCCAACCCACTGCGGCTAGCAGCCCGAACCGCATTTATCGTCGCGCGTTTTTCCCTGCCGAAACCAAGCTCATTCAACTTGAAGGCCTCGGCGGAGACGACGCTTTCATTATTGAACAGCACGGTGCTAAAGCCCCACGGCAGCCACGCATCCGCATTTACGGGGGCACAGGTACCGATACACTAACGGGCCAATCCAGCCCAAGCGTACAATTCCACGAAGGCAGCGCGCCCGCCAAGCGCGCTTACGACAAGCTCCCCGAGGAATAACGGCCCGGCTTACGCCTGTTCCAGCATCTTCAGCACCAGCCGTTCTATCGGCGAAAGCAAGTCTCCGAGAGCAGCTTCGGCGTCGTGCTGGCGCAGGTATTCGATGAGCTGGCCCGACTTGAACAGCTCCACTACATGTGGGTGAATGTAGTATTTGGAGCAGACCGTGGGAGTATTGCCCAAGCCCGTGGCCACTTCCTTCACGGCTCGCTTTATCACTTTTTCGGGGGCTAAGTCGGGCTCCTCACGCAGCACACCTTCCAGGCATTCCACCATTTTCACGGTGCCGCCCCAGGTCCGGAAGTCCTTGGCCGACAGCGCCAGGCCCGTATGCCGGTGCAGGTACTCGTTCACATCGCCCGATTCCAGTGCGTGGCGCTGGCCATCGGCAGAGTAATACTGGAACAAGTGCTGCCCCGGAATTTCCTTGCACTTGCGCACGAGCCGGGCCAGCCGAACATCATGCACGGTCACGTCGTGCGGCACGCCCTTTTTGCCGATGAAGCTGAAATTAACGTCGGCGCCTTCTATCGCCACGTGCTTGTCGCGCAAGGTGGTCAGGCCGTAGCTGTTGTTCTTTTTGGCGTACTCCTTGTTGCCCACGCGGATAAACGACTGGTCCAT
The DNA here is from genome assembly GCF_020711255.1 of Hymenobacter plasmatis. Classification (GTDB taxonomy): domain Bacteria; phylum Bacteroidota; class Bacteroidia; order Cytophagales; family Hymenobacteraceae; genus Hymenobacter. The sequence goes on along the minus strand of NZ_JAJFAW010000005.1, from coordinate 232,122 downwards.
GAGCGTAAGCACCAGAGCCACCACTTTTTCGCGGTCCAGCGTGGGGCGGCGCAGGTCTTTGTTGAGCTGTTCCCGCAGCGCAGCCAGTTTCTCGCCAAACGTGCGGAGGCGTGAGAATTTGGTGAGGCTGCGCATTTCGTCCCAGGCCGGATGGTAGCGGTACTGCTTCCGCCCCAGGCTGTCGCGCCCAGTCACCTGCAGGTGGGCGGTGGGCGAGGCCGCAATCCACACGTCCGCCCAGGCCGGCGGAATCACGAAGCTTACAATGCGCTCCAGCGTTTTAGGGTCGGTTATTTTGTGGCCCTGGGCATCGTGGTACGTAAAGTTGCCGGCCCGCGTCGTTTTTCGGCTGATGCCCGCGGCCTGGTCGGTGGCATAGCGCAAACCGGCCATCTGGGCTTGCCGGGCCGGGTCTTTGTACACGATATGCGCCTCATCTTGGGGCACAAGCGCTTTTTTACGGGTTTTGGAGCGGGGAGCGGTGGCAGTCGGCATGGAAGGAGGAGATGGGCCCGCTTAATCGGGAATGGCCATTCTACGCAACTGGCCTTTTGGCGGCCATTTTGAGGCATTCTCGCCCACGGCCGTAGGTTTGCCCCATGAAGCTGCTCGATGCCCTTTCCTCCTTCACCGAATGGTCAGACCACCTCGTCACCCGCTTCACGGCGCAGCGGGGCTGGCTGCGGCCCCTGCAGCTCGACGCCTACCGGAGCTACGGCACGGCCGCCAAATTCTACATCAAGGGCCGCCTGCTGGCCGACCGCGGCATCGCCGCCCAAACCGCTACGGACTCGCGCTGGCGCAATTTCCAGAGCATGGTGCGCCGCTTCAACAGCCGCGAAGTGCCTGGCGCCGACCTGGTAGCGGAGATGCCCGACGGCAGTCAGAACCTCGTCACAACCGACGACGAGGGCTATTTCACGCTCATCATCGAGCCCAAGGCACTGCCCGAGCCCGTGGCCTACCTCTGGTACCCAGTGCCCGTGCGGGTATCGCGGCTGCCCCCGCACTTTCGGCTGCCGCTGCCCACGGTGCAGGCGGCGGCCAAAGTGCTGGTGCCGCCCCCCAGCGCCGAGTTCGGCGTTATCAGCGACCTCGACGACACGGTATTTGAAACCAGCGCCACCAACGTGCTGAAAATGCTGGGGCGCACCCTGCTCAGCAACGCCCATTCCCGCCTGCCCTTTGTGGGAGTAGCGGATTTTTACCGCAGCCTGCAGCGCGGCCGCACCGGCCAGCCCGACAACCCGTTTTTCTACGTCAGCAGCAGCCCCTGGAACCTGTACGATGTACTCGATGAGTTCCTGGGCATCCACGAAATGCCGCCCGGCCCGCTCCTGCTGCGCGATTTGAGCATTGCCCGTCCCAAAACCACGCCCCCGCCCGGCGTCACCGGCTCGGCAGCCATTCACTTCGCCCACAAGCTGCACGAAATCGACGATGTGCTCAACACTTATCCCCACCTGCCCTTCGTGCTGCTCGGCGACAGTGGCCAGGAAGACGCGCGCATTTACCGCGAAGTAGTTCGCCGACACCCCGGCCGCATCAAGGCCGTCTACATCCGCGATGTGCAAGTACCCGCCCGCGCCCTGCTTGTGGGCCCCATCTCCGAAGCCCTTAAAGGCGAAGGCGTACCCATGTTGCTCGTGGCCGATTATGCCTCAGCTGCCGCGCACGCTGCTAGTTTAGGGTTAATTAAAGGTGTAAATCAGGGAGTCACTAAGTAAAGGTTCTGAAATTCATAATTTTTTCAATTCAGTCACTAAGCCAATCTGGAAGTCAATCTTTAAATTCTTTACTGGCTGTTCGTATGGTCGGCTGCTACTACCCATTGGCCGTCAATCTTCCGTAGCACCAGCAGGAAGAAGCCACCCACGTCGCCCGCGGTAGGCCGGGCCAGGTGCCAGTGCCCAATTACCTGGGCGGCGGTGGGTGCCAGCATCGTTATGCGCAAGCCGCTAAAATCTAATTGGCCCATTGCGGCGGCATCGGGGTAGTTCTTGCGGTAGTTATCCAGCGTTTGCTGCCAGCCGTACGTGGGGCCCTTGCGGCCGAGAAACACCAGCGAGTCGGACTTCCAATAGCCCTGCATGAAGCCGGGGATGTCGCCTTTATTCCAGGCGGCGGTTTGCGTGGTTAGCACATTCCGGATGGCGGCTACCTCGGCCGGGGCGTTGCTGCGGTGCGCATAAGCCGCGGGCTGGCAGCCTTGCAAGTAGCCCGTTGAGCTAAGCACAAGGGCGCCCAGCAACAATCTTTTGCCTAGCAGTAGCTTTCCAGTCATGGTTATTTGTTGATGAGCGTGTTCACGTAGGTAGTGCCGCCCAGGCGGCGCATGTTGCGCAGCACCCGTAGCTGCTTGGCTCGCGCGGCCGGCCCCGGATTGGAAGCCCGGAACCGCAGCGGATTGGGCAATACCCCGGCCAGCAAAGCCGCTTCGGCCGGGCTCACCCGGCTTGCCGACTTGCCAAAGTAGCGCTGGCTGGCGGCCTCAACCCCAAAGGTGCAGTCGCCCATTTCGGCCACGCTGAGATACATTTCCATGATGCGGCGCTTGTTCCACAAAAACTCAATCAGCACCGTGAAATAGGCCTCGGCTGCTTTGCGCACGTAGCTGCGGCCGTGCCACAAAAACACGTTTTTGGCCACTTGCTGGGAAATGGTGCTGCCACCCACAATGTGGGTACCGTCGCCTTTCCAGTTGCGCTTGGCTGCGCTGGCCAGGGCGTCGAAATCGAAGCCGTGGTGGATGAGAAAGCGCTGGTCTTCGGCGGCTACAAGTGCCAGGGGCACGGCGGGCGCCACTTCGTCCAGGTTCCGGAACTGGTAGCGAATGAGCCGGGGCTCCTGCTGAATGCCGTAGTAGCCCAGGCCCACCGGCGCGTGGGCCCGCCGGTCGAGCATCAGCCAGGTAGCAGGCGGAGCCACCCACCGGTAAATCAGCACCCAGGCCACCGAGGCCAGAAACAGCGCCGCGACCACTTGCAGCAGCAGCCGAATGCCTTTTTTAATTAAAACCGACGTGTTGGGAATAAGTGCAGTGGTGGCCATTGGGGCAAAAGTAGCGTGACAAGCGGGGTTTCGGCTTTCACTCCTACCTTTCGTTCTCTTCCCCGGAAGCTGGCCCCGGCCGGCAGCACCAAACCTAACAGTGGCCTCAACTTGTTGAAGTCTCAGTTACCATACTTCCTCAGTCCCGCTGCTATGTCCCGCTTACTGCCGCTGTTTCCGCTCAATCTGGTGGTTTTCCCGGGGGAAAAGCTTAACCTTCACATTTTTGAGCCCCGGTACCGTCAGCTGGTGCGCGAATGCATCGAGCAAAACATCACCTTTGGCATCCCGCCCTACCTCGACAATTCCCTCAGCGAGCTGGGCACCGAAATGCGGCTGCTGGGCGTGGAGCAAACGTATTCCAGCGGCGAGCTCGACATTCGAACCAAAGCCGTTGGCGTCTTCCGCATCAATAAATTTTACCGCCAGGCACCGGGCAAGCTCTATGCCGGCGGCCAGGTCGAAGATGTGGTGCAGGACGAGGAATCCGACCCCGTGCTCCGCGAAATTATTACCAAGCAGGTGCGGCTGCTCTACGAAGCCCTCGGCTTGCGCAAGCTCCTGTTGGAACTGGCCCCCGACTACTGCATCTTCGACGTGGCCCACCACATTGGGCTAAGCACCGAGCAGGAATACCAGCTCTTGGCCACCACCAGTGAACAGGAACGCCAGGAAATGGTGCGCGAGCACCTTGACACCATCCTGCCTGTGGTACTCGAAACCGAGCGCCTCAAGGAGCGAGTGCGGCTCAACGGCCACTTCAAAAACCTGACTCCACCCAACTTTTGACATTGCGTGGCAGGCGGTCTGTCATTGCGAGGCGGAGCCGAAGCAATCCGTCCTCTCTGTGCGACCAACCCCGAGTTGTGACAACCTCTATTTAAAGCAAAAAGCCCCGACTCTGCAGTAGAGCCGGGGCTTGTCACATTATTGGGCTAGTCGCTGAGACCAGGATGGATTGCCGCGCTGCGCACGCAATGACAAAACTATTCTTTCAGTCCTGCGGGCACTCCCTGGGGGAATTCCGCCGCAATTTCTTTCTGTAGTTCGGCAATGCGGTTGCCTGGGTCGGGGTGCGTGCTCATAAACTCGGGCGTTGAGCTACGGCCGCTTTGCTGCTCCAGCATCTTCATCACCTGAATCATAGCGCGGGGGTCGTAGCCAGCCTTCGGGGTGAAATCAACGGCCAGTTTATCGGCCTCCAGCTCGTCGTTGCGGCCAAAACGCAGGCTGATAACCTTGGCAATGGCCGCGGCCACTGCAGCCTTGGCTACCGAGCTACCGGGGCTATTGGGGTCGTAGGAGGCAATGGTAGCAGCGCCGGCCAAGCCTTGCGTGAGGTTGGACTTAGCTACCTGTGCAGCCGAATGCCGGCCCACTACGTGCCCAATTTCATGTGCCAGCACGCCCGCCAGCTGGGCTTCTGAGGTCAGATTTTTCAGCAGGCCCTGGGTGATGAACACCTGCCCACCGGGCAAGGCGAAGGCATTAATCGTTTGGTCGTCGGCCAGTAGGTGAAACTGAAATTTGTAGGGAGTCTGGCCGGCCTTGGTGCTGGCAATGATTTTCTGGCCCACCTGCTGCACGGCGGCCGTGGCGCGGGCATCGGGGCTTTCGCCCCCGTATTGGGCGGCCATTTCGGGCGCTGCCTGCAGGCCAAGGGCTATTTCCTGGTCGGCGCTCATGTTTACGTGCTGAGTTTCGCCGGTCACCTCGTTCTTGGAGGTGTTGAAGTAGTAGCCAAAAAGGGACACCGCCGCCACGATGATGGCAATGATGAAGCGGAGATTGAGACGCATTGGAAAGTGTAAGTGAAATGAAGGGTTAAATCGACCACGCCGCAGCTTTTCGACTGCCGACATATGGCCCACTTGCCTTATAACGCACCCTTTCCGTTCTGGTTATTGCCCTGGGGCTGGCCGGCTAATAAACGCCCGAGTACGCAGCCACTGCCGTATCCAAATTCAACCACCGCGAGTGATAGTTTGCCCTTTCCGGCCCGTGCAAGTACAGCACGCTTCCGCCCTTGATGGCCTTCACAATGGCGGCGGTTTCGGCCACGGGCAGCGCCGGGCAGCCCTGGCTGCGGCCCAAACGGCCGTGCGTTTTCACGAAGTCCTGGCACACGTATTCGGCCCCGTGCACCACCACGGCCCGGCTTTCGGCGTTGGTGTTGAAACCTGGGTCGAGGCCCACCAGCTTGAGGGAGAGGCCGTGCTTGCCGGTGTAAGTGGTGGGTGCGGTGCGATAAAAGCCCAGGCTGCTCATCTCCGAGCCGCCTTTGTTTGAAAATGCCAGGGGCACATCGGCGCCGCTTGCCTTGCCATGAGCCACCAGCGTATGGTACAGCACTTTGGCTTTCTCAACATTGATAACCCACAGGCGCTTCTGCTGGCTGGAAATGCTAAAATCGATGAGCGTGAGCACCGGAGGACTGGCCGTGGGCTTGCCCGCGGGGCGGAGGTTGTAGTACCCCACCAAGCCCTCCCGAAACACCTTAAGCGGCAATCCCGACTGACCTAAGCCCAGCACGGTATAAAGTTGGGCTGCCCGCTGTTCAAAAGCTGTTTGATAATAAGCCCGGCGGGCTGCCACCGGCAGCATCGCAATAGCTTTAGTAGGCAGGGTTTGTGCGGCGAGTTGCTCTGATGGTACCATCAGCCCCAGCAGCAGGCCAACAATTACAACCTTTCCAGGTATTTGAAACATGAATATTCGGTGGGTTCGAAATATGACTAAACTGTGTGGTTACACTGTTTAGCACAGCAGTATACACTATCGGGCCAAACTTAGTGCTTAGCTTAGCCCAATTCTTATAGACCTAGCACTTTTCCTCATTTTCGTTATGTTTTTGCCCTTTTTGCCAGCCCGCAGCCGTCGCCTTCTACTACTGCTGGGTACCACGGGACTGCTAGGCGGCTGCGGCCACGCCCTGCCAAGGCTTCCGGGGTTCGATGCCAAGGCTTGGCGCGCCGACCCCTACGCCTGCCGCGACCAGCGCCGTGCCGCCGTGCCATCCCTGGTGCGGAGCAAAGAGGCCCTCTACGAGGCCCGGGCTGACGATGTGACTGCCCTGCTTGGCCCTCCCGATGAAGAAGAGTTGCGCGCGGGCACCGAAAAAGTATACTACTACTACCTGGAGCCCGGCACGCAGTGCGAGGCGCGCCACGCCCGTTCCGGGGCTGCATGCATCAGCCTTCGGTTTGGCCCACTGGGTACCGTTACGGAAGTATTGGCCGACCCACTCTCTCCCAAACGTCCATAACGAAAAAGGCCCGTCATATTGATGACGGGCCTTTTTTATAAAGTAATAGTGTGGTTAGCCCAAGCCGTTTCCGGAGTTGCCGGGCGCGGTCGTGGGGTGTTCCGTTTCCTGGTGGAGCTGGCTGAGTTGCGAAGGGGTTAGCACGCGGCTGCACTCCTGCTCAAACTGAGATTCCAGCTCGGCTGTTTTGGCGGCCCGGGTGGCCTCATCGTCTTTGTATTCTTGGTTGATGTTCTTCAGGCCGGCCAGCTTGGTGCGGTTTAGGGCCAGGAGGTTCAGTATCTGCGCCTCGTTGAGGTGGAGCTTTATAGTCATTTCACGCGTCAGCGCCACGGCATCGGGACCTACCGATTCTTTCATGGCCGACTTGTTGAACGTGGGGTGCTCCGACAGGCGGTCGGCCATTTGGGCGTGGGCCGAGAAGGAACCCAGGGCCAGCAAGACTGTCAACGAGGCAAATAGAATTTTAAACATAAAATTCAAGGGACTGAGTAGAAGAACTCCGTGTATTTTTTGGCTTAACACCCGAAAGATACCGGTTAATTCTTGTTTAGTCTAATATTTTTCATAAAAATATTTTTAGCGCTATATCTCTGTGCAAACAAAACGGCCCCAACCGGGGCCGTCACGTAGCGCGAAAGTTCAATCACACAATGATTTAGTCTAAACTGGCCACAGCCTGATGGTCGGGGCTTTTGTAGTACTGCATGGCTATCAGCGACACGATAACCCCCGTCATGGTGCCCATCAGGATAATGCCCAGCCCGCCGATGAGCACGCCAAGGTCGGCGCCAAACAGGTCGCGCGCTTGGATGCGCTGCACCGAATTCATGACGCCTTTGCTAATGCCGCCCATAAGCCAGAAAAAAGCGGCCAGCAATACCGAGGCCACCAGTCCGGTGATGATTCCCGTGCCAAAGCCCTGCAGGTACGACATGCGGTTGCCGCGCGCCCGCTTAAAGCGCTTAATGGCCATTACTACGCCTGCCGCTATGATTACCAGGTCGAGCGAGCCCGCTTCAATTTTATCGAGGAACCCCGCCAGCATTGCAATGCCCGTGTAAGCAATCAGGGCTGCTGCCGTGTAGGCGCCCATGCGAAAGCCATTGTTCTCGGAGGTTATTGAAAGGTCTGCCATGGCCGAAGCTTAATTAAAGTGTGGAGAGGAAAAACCGGAATCTCCGGCTGATTGTCTTTTTATACTAGCTCAAGTAGGCAGAAGTTATTCATAGACGGATTATGCCGCGCCAGGGGGTTTTTGGCCCACACCCAGGGCACTATTTTGACACCTAGTTAGTTATTTTCATCAGGTTTGTCAATGACTTTTTTCGGGCAGGATTTCGACCCGCCTCCTGATGCGTAATTTTGCGCGCTGCTGCGCACGGTTGTGCAGTTTTTGTTTGCTACTATTTTCTTACTGAATGATTTCGACCACCAATGTGAGCCTGCGCTATGGCAAGCGCATCCTGTTTGAAGACGTTACCGCGAAATTCCTGCCTGGCAACTGTTACGGCCTCATTGGGGCCAATGGTGCGGGCAAATCCACCTTCCTGAAAATCCTCTCTGGCGAGCTGGAGCCCAACACGGGCTCGGTGGAAATGCCGGCGGGCCAGCGCCTGGCCGTGCTGAAGCAGAACCAGTTTGCCTACGACGAGCAGCCGGTGCTCCAAACAGTAATTCAGGGCCACCAGCGGCTGTATGCCGTGATGACTGAGAAGGACGCTCTCTACGCCAAAGCCGATTTCTCAGACGCCGATGGCGAGCGCGCTGCCGAGCTGGAAGGCGAATTTGCAGACCTGGAAGGCTGGAATGCCGAGTACGAAGCGGCCGAGCTGCTGTCGGGCCTCGGTATTGTGGAAGACAAACACCACAGCCTCATGGCCGACCTTGGCGCCAGCGAAAAAGTACGCGTGCTGCTGGCTCAGGCCCTGTTTGGCAACCCCGACGTGCTGCTGCTCGACGAACCAACCAACAACTTGGACGCCGAGAGCGTGCTGTGGCTGGAGAACTTCCTCGACAGCTTCCAGAACACCGTGATTGTGGTGAGCCACGACCGTCACTTCCTCGACGCCGTGTGCAACTACATGGCCGACCTGGACTTCGGCAAAATCACGATGTACCCCGGCAACTATACGTTCTGGTACGAGAGCAGCCAGATGGTGCTGCGCCAGCGCCAGGATGCCAACAAGAAGACCGAAGACCGCCGCAAGGAACTGGAGGAGTTTGTGCGCCGGTTCTCGGCCAACGCCTCAAAATCTAAGCAGGCTACTTCCCGCCAGAAACTGCTGCAAAAGCTAACTCTGGAGGACATCAAGCCCAGCTCGCGCCGCTACCCCTACATCGCCTTCAAGTCGGAGCGCGAGCCCGGCAACCAGCTGCTGAGCGTGGAAAACCTGAGCGCCAAAGTAGATGGTCAGTATGTATTTAAGAACGTGAGTTTCACGCTCGACAAAAAGGACAAGGTGGCCATCGTGGGCCGCGACGACCGCGCTGCATCCCTCCTCTTCGACATCATGTTCGGCGAAGCTACTCCGACCACGGGCGAGGTAAAATGGGGTACCACTATCACACCCAGCTATTTCCCGAAGGAAAACAACAGCTTCTTTCAGTCGGGTGAGCTGAATTTGGTGGACTGGCTGCGCCAGTACTCCGAAGAAAAGGACGAAAGCTTTATCCGGGGCTTTTTGGGCCGCATGCTGTTTTCGGGCGAAGAATCGCAGAAGAAAAGCAACGTGCTGAGCGGAGGCGAGAAAGTGCGCTGCATGCTCTCCAAAATGATGCTGCAAAGCGGCAACGTGCAGGTTTTGGATGACCCAACCAACCATTTGGACCTGGAAAGCATCACTGCTTTGAACAATGCCCTGCGCGACTATCCGGGCTCGCTGCTGTTTGCTTCGCACGACTTGCAATTCATCGAAACCGTTGCCAATCGCATCATTGAGCTAACCCCCGATGGCATCCTGGACCGGCGCATGAACTACGAAGAATACCTGGCCGACGAAACGCTGAAAGCGCAGCGCCAGAAAATGTACAAAATGGCTTAAGATTGGTTAAGAATGAGGAATTAAAGAATAAAGAATTTCTTTTAACTCATTCCTGTTAATTCCTCGTTCTTAATTTTCATTCTTCCTCCCTATTTGTAAATGAAATCTAAATTGCTTCCGCTGCTGCTGCTTGTCGGCGTAGCCTGCCTGCCTGCTTACCGTGCCCAGGCGCAGGATAAGCCGGTGCTCAACTCGGCACCTCCCGGGCCACCCCCGGCTAAGCCACGCCCCGTTGAGACAACGCCGGCGCCGGCACCGGCCCCTACCACTCCTACTACCACTGAGCCATCGGCCGCGCCGACGCCGGCACCTGAGTTTCCGGCTGCGGCACCTTCGCCCAATGCCCCTTCGGGCCTGGAATTCCCAAACCGCAAAGCGACCAAAGCGGGGGGCGCCGAAGACAAGCCGCCGACAAAGAAATTTCTATACACCAATTTCGGCCTAGGCTTTTCATCCAACGGTGGGCTCAACCAATTTAACGTGAGCGCCGCGCCGGCCATCGGCTTCCGCATTACCGACAAGTTTGCTATCGGGCCGGGCATTTCGTACGCCTACAGCAGCTACAGTTTAACCGATGCGGCCAAAAACGCCGGTTATGTCCTGAACGCGCAAGGCGATAATAGCATCAAATCGAGCAGCGTGGGGCTGAAGGCATTTGCGCAGTACATCGTGTACAAAGAATTTTTTGTTCACGCCGAATACGAAGTAACCAACGCCGAATTGGTTGACGTGGACTCCAATAATGGTTTTTTTAAATACAAACGCACGGTAACCACTCCCCTCGCGGGCATTGGCTACCGCTCATATCTGGGCCAAAACGCAGCAGTTGACATTGTCGGGCTTTATAATTTCGACAACACCATTTATTCGCTGTACCCGGGCCTCGTTATTCGTTTCAGCTTCTTATTTAATTTCGGGCGGTAAGCTCAATAAATAATTAATAAGAAGACAAAAAAAGCCCCGCTGGTATATCAGCGGGGCTTTTTTTGTCTTATAGTTAACTCACAGGTGGCGTTAGACCGCGCTTCGGCCGCTAATTACACGGAGCAGAATGGCGATGATAGCAATTACGAGCAGGGTGTGAATGATGCCGCCAGTATAGAAGCCACCAAAGTAGCTAACTGCCCAAATGATGATGAGAATGACGGCGATGATATACAGGAGGTTGCCCATGGCTGGAGAGAGTGAAGAAGGTGAAAGAAAAAAGAAGTGTCTCTGCGGCTTTGTACGCGGGCTCGTTTAAAAGGATATAATAAATGAAAAAATATTTTTGCGGATGCAAACAAAAACGCCCCTTACCAATGGTGCCGTAGCTTTGTTGTCCTGCTCAACTGAGCTTTATATCCTTCTCTCCCACACTTTTTCCGCTAGTTATGAATGTAGCCGTTATCGGTTCCGGCACCATGGGCAATGGCATTGCTCACGTCTTTGCACAACACGGTTTTTCCGTCGCGCTTATCGACATCAGCCAACCCGCCTTGGACCGCGCCCTGGCCACCATCACCAAAAACCTGGACCGCCAGGTAGCCAAAGCGACGCTAAGTGAAGAAGATAAAGCGGCTACCCTGGGCCGCCTTCGCACTTCTACTTCTTTGGAAACCGGCGTGGCCGGCGCGGGCCTGGTGGTGGAAGCTGCGACCGAAAATGTGGACCTGAAGTTGCAAATCTTCCGCGACCTCGACCAGTATGCGCCCGCCGATGCCATTTTGGCGTCGAATACCTCCTCCATTTCCATTACCAAGATTGCCGCCGTCACCAAACGCCCGCAGCAAGTAATTGGCATGCACTTTATGAACCCCGTGCCGATAATGAAGCTGGTGGAGGTGATTCGGGGCTACGCCACGTCCGATGCCGTGACGCAGCAGGTAATGGAATTGTCGCGAAAGCTGGGTAAAACTCCCACCGAAGTGAATGATTACCCCGGTTTTGTGGCCAACCGCATACTGATGCCCATGATTAACGAGGCCATCATTACGCTATTTGAAGGCGTGGCCGGCGTGGAGGAAATTGACACCGTGATGAAATTGGGCATGGCCCACCCCATGGGGCCGTTGCAACTCGCCGATTTTATTGGGCTGGATGTGTGCCTGGCCATCTTGCGGGTGCTACACGACGGCCTGGGCAATCCCAAATATGCCCCCTGCCCGCTGCTGGTAAACATGGTAATGGCCGGCCGCCTGGGTGCCAAATCCGGCGAAGGCTTCTACCAATACACGGCAGGCTCTAAGGACCTGGTAGTGGCAGAACGGTTCCGGCGCTAGGTTATTGAGCTGATTTCGACGTTCCCAAATCATTCCAGCGAACGCAACTAAGCTAAATTGCCATTACAGAACGACACGCTACCGATTGTGGCATGTCGTTCTTATTTCTAAAACTGGGTTTCTGTACGCTGTAAGGAAATAACCTGGAACACGTCTATTGAGTTGTAATTGAAATTAGACAAGAATCAAACTCCCTACTTATGGAACATGCAACATTTGGAGCCGGCTGCTTTTGGTGCGTCGAAGCGGTTTTTCAAAATCTGAAAGGGGTTGAAAAAGTGGTTTCCGGTTATGCGGGAGGTCGCATTAAGAACCCAACCTACAAGGAAGTGTGCAGCGGCCTGACCGGGCACGCGGAGGTAATTGATATCACGTTCGACCCCTCCATTATCAGCTACAAAGAGCTGCTGGAAATCTTCTGGAAAACGCACGACCCGACCACTCTCAACCGCCAAGGGAATGACACCGGTACGCAATACCGCTCGGTGATTTATTACCACAACGACGAGCAAAAACAGCTTGCCGAACACTACAAGCAGAAACTCAACGAGGAAAAAGCATTCCCGAACCCGGTGGTAACTGAAATTACCGCGGCTCCCGAATTTTATCCCGCCGAAAACTATCACCAGAACTATTTCAACCTGCACGGCCACGAGCCTTATTGCCAATTTGTGGCTCGCCCCAAGGTTGAAAAAGTAAAGGCTTTGTTTGGCGATAAATTAAAAACCGGCGCTGCTATTTAATTAATCCGGTTACAATTCGAGTTAAAAAAGGCCGTTTCGCTTTCCAGCGGAACGGCCTTTTTTTATGTTGCCTAACATTGGGCCAAAAAAGTTGGGCTATGACATGTCTTAATCATTAAGGCATTAGCCAGCCGACTTGTTAAGCTCAACAAAACCAAATCTTGCCCCCTAAGTAGAAGCCACACCACAACCTCTACTTAGCATCATGGGAAAATATGTTTTATTAATTCATGGCGGCGCGGTAAATACCGACCCTTCTACAATTCCGCCGGAAAAGGAAGCCAAGCTGAAAGAAGGCTTGGAGCAGGCCTTGCAAGCGGGTTGGGAAATCCTGAATCGGGGCGGCACTGCCCTCGATGCCGTGGAAGCGGCGGTGATGAGCATGGAGGACAATGAGCTGTTTAATGCCGGGCGCGGGGGCATGTTTAACATCAACGGCGACGTGGAAACCGAATCCTCTATTATGGACGGGTTCACGCTGCGCGGCGGCGCCGTGAGCGGGCTCAAGTTGGTGAAGAACCCGGTGCGGCTGGCCCGGCTGGTGATGGAGAAGTGCAAACACACCTTTCTGACCGCCGATGGCGCCCATGAGTTTGCCCTGTCGCAGGGCCTGACATTGCAGGACCCCAGCTACTTCAAAACGGACCAACAGCGTCAGGAATGGCTGGAAATCCTGCAGCAGGCTGAGGTAGAGCACGCCGGCAAGCACGACACCGTGGGAGCAGTGGCCCTCGACCAGCACGGCAACCTGGCCGTGGCCACCTCTACCGGCGGCATCGAAGGCAAGCTCCGGGGCCGAGTGGGCGACAGCTGCATCTACGGTGGCGGCAGCTACGCCAACAACGAGGTATGCGCCGCCTCCTGCACCGGCGACGGCGAAATCATCATGCTCGCAGCTTGTGCCCACGAAGTGTACGCCCTGTGCAAATACAAGAAGCTCACGATAACCAAAGCCGCCCGCGAGGCTGTGGGCATGTACGCCGATAAGCTGGCGGGCGACCGGGGCATCATCGCGCTCGACCCCGAAGGCAACATCGCCATTGAATCCAACACCAATGTCTTTCGCCGGGCTTACCGGGTCGAGGAAGAAGAGCTTTTTATAGACATCTGGATGGACAAAGAATAAATGTGAATTGAGCTGAATTGGCTCAACTTCCATTTAGCTGTCCGCAACAATTAAAAAGGCCACTCATGCGAGTGGCCTTTTTAATTGTTGCTATTTAATCGCCTGCTAATTCTTATGCGGAATTATTATAATCCCGAAAGAAGCCGCTGGATTATACCGAAACGCCAAAATCACGCAGGGCGTCATTGAGCGACGTTTTCAGGTCCGTGCTGGGCTTGCGCTGGCCGATAATCAAAGCACAAGGCACCTGGTATTCGCCGGCGGGGAACTGCTTGGGAATTGAGCCGGGAATAACCACGGAGCGGGGCGGCACATAGCCGCGGTACTCCTTGGGCTCGGCACCGGTTACGTCTATAATCTTGGTACTGCCGGTGATGGTAACGCCCGCGCCAATCACGGCTTCTTTGCCAATGCGGCAGCCTTCGACCAGGATGCTGCGCGAGCCGATGAAGGCTCCGTCTTCGATGATGACCGGCGCGGCTTGCACTGGCTCGAGCACGCCGCCCAGGCCCACGCCCCCGCTCAGGTGCACGCCTTTGCCAACTTGTGCGCAGGAGCCCACCGTGGCCCAGGTGTCCACCATGGTGCCCTCGCCCACATAGGCGCCGATGTTGGTGTAGCTGGGCATCAGGATGACGCCGGGGGCCAGAAACGCGCCGTAGCGGGCCACGGCCGGTGGCACCACGCGCACCTGCTGGCCGGCGTAGTCGGTTTTGAGCAGCATTTTGTCGTGGTACTCAAAGGGGCCGACTTCCTGCGTGTTCATCTGGCGGATGGGGAAGTAAAGTATCACGGCCTTTTTCACCCACTCGTTGATGGTCCACTCGCCGCCGTCTTCGGTGGGCGGGGTGGCTACGCGCAGGCGGCCTTTGTCCAGCTCTTCGATGACGTGCTCGATGGCGGCTTTGGTTTCGGGGGTCTGGAGCAGGGCGCGGTCGGCCCAGGCGCTTTCAACGAGGGTTTGCGTGGCCGAAAGGCTGAGGGTGGAGGTTTGGTCGGGCATGAGGTATGGCGGCTGGCGCAAGATAAATAAGGGCAAAACTAGCATCTTTGGCCCGTGCTTGGCTCGGGTTCGTCTCAATTAGTGGTTCTGCTGGCTTCCGTTTTGAAACCGGTTGACGATACCCGTATGTGGGGCAAATTTGCCGAAACCCTGCGCAGCCGGCCCAATACGGAGGTTCACGTGGCCGGGCGCGGCAGCCCAGCCGGCAAAACCAGCGCTGACAACCAGGCCGAGGGCGTTCACCAGCACGCCATTTTTAACGGGTCGCGGCTCAGCCTGGCCCGGCTCGGTGCTCAGCTTAACTACTGGCGGCTTTTGCAGCAGCTGGCCCCCAGCGTGGTTATCGTGCATGCGCCGGAGCTCTTGCCCCTTACCATGCTGTGGCAATGGTTGGCGCCCGGCCGCAAATTCATGTACGACATCCGCGAAAACTACGCGCTGAACGTATCTACCCAGCACGTCTACCAAGGCATGACCCGCCGCTGGCTGGCCGCGGGCCTGCGCTGGGTTGAGTCATTGGCGGCTGGCCGGGCGGCCGGGATTATTCTGGCCGAAGCCAGCTACGCCGAGGAGCTGCCATTTTTAGCAGCCCAGCCCAACGGCCGCGTCGTCGTGCTGGAAAACAAATACCAGCCCGGCCCCGGCGAGCCATTGCCAACCCAGCCCAAGCGGCTGCCCTTTCCGGAGATGCCGCTCCGGCTTCTTTTTTCGGGCACCATCTCGGAGCTCAATGGGGTGTGGGAAGCCATTGCGCTAACCCAGCAGCTCCAGTATGCCTGGCCGGGCGGCGCCCAGCTCACCATTATGGGCTTTTGCCAGCAGCCGGCCTTGCTCCGGGAGCTTGAGGAGAAGGTAGCCCAACATCCCTCTTGGCTTAGCCTGAGCGGCGGCGCGGTGCCGGTGCCGCACGCGGCTATCGTGGCGGCCATCCAGCAAAGCCACCTAGGGCTGCTGCCCTACCGGCCCCACACCAGCACGGAACGCTGCCGCCCCACCAAGCTGTTTGAATACCTGGCCCACGGCCTGCCGGTTATCGCCTCGCCCAACCCGCTGTGGCAGGCGCTGCTCCAGAAATACGGCGCCGGCCTGGAGCTGGACTTTGCCAAACCGGCCGACGGCCCCGCCCTGGTGGCCAGCTTGCGAAGCAGCAATTTTTATCCTTTAGGCATACCCACCGAAGTTCTGTGGGCCGAGGAAGGCAAAAAATTGTGTCTTTTGCTGGATTCTCTCGTTTAACCTGCCACCTTTGCCCCCATTTTACGTCAGCTGTGCAGCTTGACCTTAGCCGGCCCTGGCCGCTGCATCTCACTTTCACTCCGAATTCCCACTCCTTTTTTCGTCATCCATGGCAACCCTACGTCACTCTTACATTGCCGGTGTCGGCCACTACGTACCCAGCCGGGTAGTTACCAACGCCGAGCTTGAGCCGATGATGAACACCTCCGATGCCTGGATTCAGGAGCGGACCGGCATCAAGGAGCGGCGCTGGTTTGAGGAAGGGAAAGACACCACGGCCAACATGGGCGCCAATGCTTCCCGCAAGGCCCTGGAGATGGCGGGCGTGACGCCCGACGACGTGCAGCTGATTGTGTTCGCCACGCTCTCCCCCGATTACTTCTTCCCGGGTTCCGGCGTGCTGCTGCAGCGCGAGCTGGGCATGACCAACAACGCGCCCGCGCTCGACGTGCGCAACCAGTGCTCGGGCTTCATCTACGCCCTGTCGGTAGCCGACCAATTTATCCGCACCGGCATGTACGACACCGTGCTGGTGGTGGGCTCCGAAATCCACTCTTCCGGCCTCGACAAGTCGGCCGAAGGCCGCACGGTGTCGGTCATCTTCGGCGATGGCGCCGGCGCGGTAGTGCTGCGGCCCAGCACGCAGGACGGCCAGGGCATTCTCAGCACCCACCTGCACGCCCAGGGCGAGCATGCCGAGGAGCTGATTGTGAAGGAGCCCGGCTCCAACCGCAACAACCGCGTGCAGTACGTACTCGATAACCCGCAGGAGCTCTACCCCTACATGAACGGCCAGAACGTGTTCAAGAACGCCGTGGTCCGCTTCCCGCAGGTCATTAAGGAAGCGCTAGACCAGAACAGCCTGCAGGCTTCCGACATCGACATGCTCATCCCGCACCAGGCCAACCTGCGCATCACCCAGTACGTGCAGCAGAAAATGGGCTTGTCCGACGACAAGGTGTTCAGCAATATCCAGCGCTACGGCAACACCACCGCCGCCTCGGTGCCCATTGCCCTGAGCGAAGCCGTACAAGAAGGCAAAATAAAACGCGGCGACCTGGTTTGCCTGGCGGCGTTCGGCAGCGGTTTTACCTGGGCTTCGGCCTTGCTGAAATTCTAAGGGCTTTTTTAGAGAGCCGAGTGTTATTGTCGAAGCATTTTTAGCCAGCGGCGCGAAATAGTTGAGGGGTGTAAGAACTCCGCAACGCGGTGCGGCATTTAAAGAAACTACCCAGGCTCGGCCCGCATGAATCCTACCACCCTGCCAGCGCTACCCTCCAAGCTGCCGAGCCACACCGAGGAAAACTACCTGAAGGCCATCTATAAACTGGCCGAGGCAGAGCCGGACACGGCGGGCGTGAGCACCAACCGCATTGCCGCGGCCCTGGACACCCGGGCTGCCTCCGTCACGGATATGCTCCGCCGCCTCGCCGACAAAGGCCTTCTGGCGTATGAGCGATACCGCGGCGTGCAGCTCACCACCGAGGGCCAGCGCGTGGCCCTACTCACCATTCGCAAGCACCGCCTCTGGGAAGTGTTCCTGGTGCAGCAGTTGGGCTTCAACTGGGACGAGGTGCACGAAGTAGCCGAGGAGCTCGAGCACGTGCAGTCGCCGCTGCTCATGCGCCGCCTCGATGCCTTCCTGGGCTTCCCGGCACTGGACCCGCACGGCGACCCCATTCCGGCCGAGGACGGCGCCATGCGCCGGCCCACACACCGCCTGCTGGCCGACCTCGAAGTGGGCGAGCGGGGCACTCTGGCCGCGGTCAAAAATACCACAGCACCCTTCCTGCAGTACCTCGACAAAGTTGGGCTGCAGCTCGGCGCATTGGTTGAAGTATTGGATAAGGTTGTATTTGATAATTCATTCGAAATCAGAATTAACCGGGAACGCACCACATTGATTTCAGCCGAAGTGAGCTGCAATTTGTTTGTAACCGAATAGCCTTTCCCACGGAATAGCCAGCTCAATTCGCGGCATCCAACATCTTCCAATACTTCCGTGGTTCAAACCATTTTTTCCGATACCATTGTCGCCTTGTCGACGCCTCCCGGCGCGGGCGCGTTGGCAGTGGTTCGCCTGTCGGGCCCGGCGGCCATCGCCATCACGGCTTCGGTTTTCTCCAAGAAAAGCTTGCCCAACGCCGCGGGCCATACCCTGCACTACGGCACCCTGCGCGACCCCGGCACGGGAGAAATCCTGGACGAAGTAGTAGCGGCGCTTTACCGCAGCCCGCGCTCGTTCACCCGCGAAGACGTAGTAGAAATCAGCTGCCACGGCTCCGACTACGTGGTGCGCCAGGTGCTGGGCCTGCTCCTGCGCCAAGGCGCCCGCCTGGCCGAAGCCGGCGAGTTTACCAAGCGGGCTTTTCTGAATGGGGCCATGGACCTGGCCCAGGCCGAAGCCGTGGCCGACCTCATCGCCTCCGACTCGGCCCTGAGCCACCGGGTGGCGCTGAACCAACTGCGGGGCGGCTTCTCGCAGGAGCTGCGCGAGCTCCGGGCCCGGCTCATCAAGTTCGCGGCCTTGCTGGAACTTGAGCTGGATTTTGGCGAAGAAGACGTGGAGTTTGCCGACCGCACCGGCCTGGCCCAACTCCTGAATGAAGTGCGCGGGGTAGTGGCCGGGCTGCTCCACTCCTTCGAACTCGGCAACGTCATCAAGAATGGCATTACCGTGGTCATTGCCGGGCGGCCCAATGCCGGCAAGTCTACACTGCTCAATGCCTTGCTACGCGAGGAGCGTGCTATTGTGTCGGCCATTCCGGGCACCACCCGCGACTTTATTGAAGACGAGGTCAGCATCGACGGCCTCCGGTTTCGCTTCGTGGACACCGCCGGCCTGCGCGACAACCCCGCCGATGAGGTTGAGGCCATTGGCGTGAGCCGCACCCGCCAGCGCGTGCGCCAGGCCGCACTGCTGCTTTACCTGTTCGACCTGACCGAAATGACGCCGGCGGAGGTAGTGGCCGAAATCCAGGAGCTCACCACGGGCCTGGCCTTGCCGGTGCTGGCGGTGGGCAACAAAACCGATTTGGCGACGCCTGAGGCTCAAGGCACTTTTTTAGCTCAATTTCATTCAGCGCAGGCAGGCTTGGCCAGTTCCACGCCCCTGGTGCTGGTGGCTGCCGGCCAGAAGCGTGGTTTGGAAGAACTGCAGACGGCATTGCTGACCGAAGTGCGCGGCTCCACGCTGGAGAACACCGCTTCGGCTACCATCGTGACCAATGTGCGCCATGCCCGCGCACTTGAAACGGCCGCCGCGCACCTCATGGCAGTCCAGGCAGGTTTGGATACCGGTCAGGGCACCGAACTGCTGGCCGCCGACCTGCGCCACGCCCTGGCCGCTTTGGGTGAGATTACTGGGGAAATATCTTCCGAAGACCTGCTCACCAGCATTTTCACGCAGTTCTGCATCGGCAAATAACTGATTAGCTCAATACCTATCTCCTTTTTATCGAACCTGCACGCTAGTTATCCTGTACTAATGCCGGGTCGAATAGCCGGAAAATTTCCCGGCTCACGGCTTATGCCTTAGTTTCGCACTGAAATTCCCCTCACATCCCTCCCGCCCATGGCAGAATCTGCTGAACTTATCCTCGACGGCAAATCTATTAGCTTGCCCGTCATTGAAGGTACCGAACACGAAAAGGCGTTTGACATCGGCAAGTTGCGTGACCAAACCGGTTATGTCACCCTCGATTCAGGCTACAAAAACACCGGCGCCACCAAAAGCGCCATCACTTTCCTCGACGGCGAGGAAGGCATTCTCCGCTACCGGGGCTACCCCATCGAGCAGCTGGCCGAAAAGTCGAGCTTTCTGGAAGTAGCTTATCTGTTGATTTATGGCGCCCTGCCCACCGAGGCTGAGCTGAAGCATTTCAACGGCCAAATCACCAAGCACACGCTGGTGCACGAGGACATGCGGAAGATTTTCGACGGTTTTCCCTCGGCCACACACCCCATGGCCATCCTGTCGTCGCTCATCTGCGCGCTCACGGGCTTCTATCCCCAGAGCGTGTCGCCCGACCTCAGCCCCGAGGAAATGGAGCTGAACATCATCCGCCTGCTGGCCAAAATGCCCACCATCGCGGCCTGGACTTACAAAAACAACATGGGTCACCCGCTCAACTACCCGAGCAACGACCTCGACTACTGCGCCAACTTCCTGTACATGATGTTCAGCTTCCCCACCGAGAAGTATGAAATCAACCCCGTAGTAGTAAGCGCTATCAATAAGCTGCTCATCCTGCACGCCGACCACGAGCAGAACTGCTCCACCAGCACCGTGCGCCTCGTAGGCTCGGCAAATGCCAGCCTGTACGGCTCGGTTTCGGCTGGCATCAACGCCCTGTGGGGCCCCCTGCACGGCGGCGCTAACCAGGAGGTGATTGAGATGCTGGAAGCCATTCAGGCCGACGGCGGCGACACCAGCAAGTTTATTGCCAAGGCCAAGGACAAGAACGACTCGTTCCGCCTCATGGGCTTCGGCCACCGCGTGTACAAGAACTTCGACCCCCGCGCCACCATCATTAAGAAGGCGGCCGACGAGGTGCTGCAAGCCCTGGGCCTGCAAGACAGCCCGCTGCTGAAAATCGCTCAGGAGCTGGAGCAAGCCGCCCTCACCGACCAGTACTTCATCGAGCGCAAGCTGTACCCCAACGTTGACTTCTACTCGGGCATCATTTACAAAGCCCTGGGCATCCCCACCGAGATGTTCACGGTGATGTTTGCCCTGGGCCGCCTGCCCGGCTGGATTGCCCAGTGGAAGGAAATGCGCGAAAACAAAGAGCCCATCGGCCGCCCCCGCCAGATTTATACCGGCGAATTGGAGCGTGACTACGTACCCATGGCCGAGCGAGCCTAAGCTCAAGCCCGCTTAAAAGGCGAAAGGCCCACGAAACCAAATTTGGTTTCGTGGGCCTTTCGCCTTTTAAGTCGACCAGTTAGAATTTATCGCCTGATTTACGATGAAAGCTCCCGCTTCAGCGTGATGAGCAGCCCTCGCGTGCGGTTTGAGGTGAAAATAGTATCCACGACGGACACCACCTCCCACCCTTCCCTGCCCATGCCATTCAGATGGTTGGTTAATTCCTGGAAGTCAATGCCGCTGAAAAAGCCGCTAACGGTATCCAGCAGACGGTATTCGAACTGTTTCATAAATGCAGGATGGTGGCCCCAACCTCGGTGGGGCCACTGCTAAGCAATTACTTCAGGCTGTGTGCGGTAAAGTTGGTGCGGAGCGACTGGTAGGCCACCAGCTGCTGCGGCTTGAGCAAGTACATCAGGTCGCTTTCGTAGCGCTGCTGGGCCCACGAGAGCTGGGCGTCACGCTCTTCGGCGCTGGCGCCATTGAGGAGAATCTCCAGGTCACGGCGCTCAGTGAGCATGTTCAGGTGCAGCTGCTTCACGGCCACGTACTGCGCCTCGTTGAAATGGATGCGGTTGGCCAGGGCCCGGGTAAGCGTAGTAGCGCGGCTAATCATGGCCTGCGAATAGGCGCCATCGCCGGGTCCACCTGCTACAGCAGCCGAAGCCGAACAAACACTTGCCGTAATGCAGGCAGCCAGGAACAAAGTTTTCATGGGTAGTAGGTAATGGTGAAAAGATGAGTGAATGGCCAATTCGTTGGTGATTGACTGGACCAAACGTAAGCACAATATTTTTTTGAATACAAATAATTTTTTTTGGCACTTTTTTAACCAACCAGTTTCTTTGCCTACATATAAATAACTCATTTATAGCCCCTTGTTTTAATTAGAAAAACTCCGCAATGAGACAAAAAAAAAGCCCGCCAACGGGCGAGCCATATTTTTTTGAGCGCAAATCCTATTATATTTCCACTTATCTAAAGTATTACTTTAAGTAAAATCACGATGTCAGCCTTTTCGCTAAGGTTGCCTCAATGCTGTGGTTTGCCCCAAAACTGCTTAAAGGATATGAAGCTCGATGCGGCGGTTGAGCTGGCGGTGGCCTTCGGTGTCGTTGGCAGCCAGCGCATGGCCCTCGCCGTACCCTTTGGAGCGCAGGCGATTGGGCGAAATGCCGTGGCTGGATAGGTAAGCCACCACCGACTGCGCTCGCCGCTCCGATAACTGGAGGTTGGCCTCGGGCGTGCCCACGTTGTCGGTGTAGCCCGATACCTCGATTTGCACGTCCCGGTATTGCCGCAAAAACTCAATGAGCCGGTTCAGCTCCGTGCGCGACTGCGGCTTCAGGTCGTACTTATTGGTATCAAAAAACAGGTTGTTCAACACCACGCTGCGCCCCGAGCGCACCGGCTCCAGGTAAATGTCCAGCGTTAGCGGGTCGAAGGTGTGCTGGTCAGTATAATCGAAGCTGAGGCTTTTGAGCAGGTACTTATCGGCGGCCGCGTACATGGCGTAGTGGTGCCCTTCGTTCAGCACCACCGTGTAGTCTCCATACTCCGGGTCAGAGGTCACGAACTGCGTCAGCTCGTCGGTTTCCACGTCGTATAGCTTTACCTCGGCCTTGAGCGGTTTTTTGGTGATGGCATCAAACACGCGGCCCTGGGTATAGGTACTGGTTTCGCGGGCTTTCACCGGCGCGGGCACCGAAAAGCTAAACAGCTCTACGGGCCGCTCGCGCGACATGCGGGCCCCATTCAGCGGCTCATCCGACACGCGGCTGCGCGAACAAAAGCCTTTCTGATTGTCCGAGGTTATGAAGAGCGAGGCTTCGTTTTCGAAGGTATTGAGCGGGTAGCCCAGGTTGCGGGGCTCGCTCCACTTGCCGGTTGCGGTTTTCTCGCACCGAAACACGTCGAGCCCACCCATGCCCACCAGTCCATCGGTCACGTAGTAGAGGGTGGTGCCGCTGGCGTGAATAAACGGGGCCATGTCCTTGCCTGGCGTATTTACGGGGGTGCCCAGGTTCTTTGCCGCGCTCCAGTTACCATCGGGCTGAAGAGTAGTTATGTAAATATCTTCCTGGCCTTGGCCACCGCGGCGGGTCGAGGTGAAGTACAGCGTGCGCCCATCGGCCGATAGGGTAGGCTGCGAGTCCCACTCCGTGGAGTTGACGTTGGTGCCGAGGTTTACGGGCTTGCTCCAGTTGTTACCGGTACGGCGCGAAATGTACAGGTCGCAGTTGCCAATGGCCTTGGGCCGGTCGCAGGAAGCAAAAACCAGGGTTTTGCCATCGCCCGAAATTGAGCCGGCTCCCTCGTTGTAGCTCGTGTTGATGGCCGGCGATATCGATACTGGTGCCCCAAACGAGCCGTCCTTGTTTTGCCGGCTTACAAATAAATCCTCGCCACTGCTGGCGGCCGGGCGGCCCGTGAACAGTAGGAAGCGGTTGTCCGCCGTCAGGGCTGGGAAGTACTGAAACTTAAAGCTGTTCATTGGCGCGGGCAACGGCACGGGCGCCTCGCCCACGGGGTGCTTCATGGCCTCAAGTGCAAACTCACAGGTCAGCAGCTGGCGCTGCGATTTGGCCAGGTTCTTCTGCGTTTTGGGGGCAACTTTCAGCAGCTGCTTGTAGGCATCCATTGCCGTTTGGTACTCGCCGTAGCTCAAGGCCAGGTCACCGAGCATTTGGTATTCCGACGCATGTACCGCATCTGTGGGCACTTTGGTGAGGCCGTCGCGGTAGGCGGCCAAGGCTCCTCGGTTGTCGCCAATGGCTTTCAGCAACGAGCCTTTCAGCAAGTAAGGCTCCCCGAAAGAGGGGAACTTCTCGTTGAGCTGGTTTAGCGTCTCGATGGCCTTGATAAAGTCCCGTTCCTTGGTTTGCTGCTGGGCTTTCTCAAGCAGGTTGCGGGCCTTGGTGTTGGTGGGCGTTTGCACCTTGACGGGCAACTGGCTCCAAGCGGTTTCCGCCGTGGCCAGCCACAACAGAAACATCATTCCGAGGCGGAACGCCCCCAACACTGAATTGCAACGCATAGGATAGGCTACGGGATGTCAAGGTATTTGTGGGTTTGAAGCGACACCTGCCAGCGCGGGTGCTGCTTCACATACTCCACCAGTTCGGGCGTCATGCGAGCCGCGCGGCTCCATTCCGGCTGTAAGTATAGGCGGGTGCTGGCGGGTACCAGCGCCGCGTGTTCTTCGGCCCATGCAAAATCGTGGCCATTAAACACGACCACCTTTAGCTCATGGGCCGCCGCCAGCACATCGGGCAGCGGCGCTTTAAACTTTTTAGGCGAAAGGCATATCCAATCCCAGGTGCCGGAGAGCGGGTGGGCGCCCGAGGTTTCGAGCCAGGTGCGGCAGCCCGCTGCCTGCAGGGCCGCCGTGAGTGGGCCCAGCTCGTGCATCAGCGGCTCGCCGCCGGTAATCACCACATCGCGGCCCGGGTGCGCCAGCACAGCATCCACCAGCTGGGCAACTGATTGGCGGGGGTGCGCATTGGCATCCCACGACTCCTTTACGTCGCACCAATGGCAGCCCACGTCGCAGCCGCCGAGCCGAATGAAATAGGCTGCCCGGCCGGTGTTGTAACCCTCGCCCTGGATGGTGTAAAACTGCTCCATAACAGGCAGCATTACGCCGGCTTCCGAAGCGGCAGTAGCACCACTCGGTGCAATAATATCAGAAGAAAGTATACTCACAGGAATCATAACGAAAATCGACAGAAAGCTAAGCTTACTGAACGCTGGCACAGGAACACACCGTTCCCAATGCCGGACTTTAAAAGTACGGTTTGCGGATAGCTTAACCAAATATTCCAAAAATCAGCTTCCTAATTTGGGATATATTTCGCCTTTGGCGGCGCGTAGGGTGTTCAACAACAGCATGGCAATGGTCATCGGGCCCACGCCCCCTGGCACCGGGGTAATGGCTGAAGCCAAGGGAGCTACTTCCGCAAAGTTCACGTCGCCTTTTAGGGCATAGCCACTCTTCTTGGTCGCGTCGGCAACGCGCGTTGTGCCCACATCAATCACCACGGCGCCGGGCCGCACCATGTCGGCCGTCACAAACTCGGGCCGGCCAATGGCGGCCACCACGATGTCGGCCGTCCGACAGATTTCGGCCAGGTTCTGCGTGCGAGAATGGCATAAAGTAACAGTGCAGTTCGCCGTATCCAAATTTTTGGCTAACAGAATGCTAACCGGCGTACCCACGATATTAGAACGACCAATAACCACGCAGTGTTTGCCACTGGTTTTGATACCCCAGCGGCTGAGCAGCTCTACAATGCCGGACGGGGTGGCGGGCAGCAAGGCCGGCAATCCGGCTACCATACGCCCTATGTTCATCGGGTGAAAGCCATCCACGTCTTTCTCCGGCCGAATGGCTTCGATGACTTTCTCAGGGTTGATGTGGGCCGGCAACGGCAGTTGCACAATGAAGCCGTCAATCTCGGGGTCGTTGTTTAGCTCGTCAACTTTAGCCAATAGGTCCGCCTCGCTGATGTCGTCTTCGTAGCGTAACAGGGTGGATTGAAAGCCTACCCGCTCGCAGGCCAGCACCTTGTTGCGCACATAGGTTTCGGAGCCTCCGTCGTGGCCCACGAGGATGGCGGCCAGGTGCGGCACCTTTTCGCCGGCGGCTTTCAGGGCTGCTACCTCAATAGCAATTTCGGCCTTGATGTCCTCGGCGGTTTGTTTGCCGTCGATGAGGTTGTTGGTTTGAACTGGGCTCATAAAGTGGCTGTCATCCTGAACACCGCGAAGGACCTTTTCACGCCTCGCGCCGCATGGGTTTGTAAATTCTGACGAAAGAGGCCGTGATAAGATGCTTCCTTCGCTAGCGGGACCATAAAAAAAGAGCGGCCCGAAAGCCGCTCTTTACAAATCAATCGATTTTCAAAACTGCCAGGAAGGCTTCTTGCGGAATTTCGACAGAGCCCACGGAGCGCATCCGCTTCTTGCCTTCTTTCTGCTTTTCGAGCAGCTTGCGCTTGCGGCTGATGTCGCCGCCGTAGCACTTGGCAATAACGTTTTTGCGCAGGGCCTTGACGGTTTCACGGGCGATAATTTTCTGGCCGATGGAAGCCTGAATGGCAATATCGAACATCTGGCGGGGCAGCAGCTCGCGTAGCTTCTCGCAGAGGCGGCTACCCCATTGGTAACTCTTGGAGCGGTGCACGATGGCCGACAGGGCATCGACCTTTTCGCCGTTCAGCATCACATCGAGCTTCACCATATCGGCTTCGCGGAAGCCTATCAGCTCGTAATCGAGCGAGGCATAGCCACGGCTGATGGTTTTGAGCTTGTCGAAGAAGTCGAATACGATTTCGGAGAGCGGCAGCTCGAAAGTCATTTCCACCCGCTCGGAAGTGAGGTAGGACTGGCCCTTGATGATGCCGCGCTTGTCCATGCACAGCGTGATGATGGGCCCCACGTATTCCGCAGCCGTAATAATCTGCGCCTTGATAAAGGGCTCTTCGATGAGCTTAATCAGGTTCGGCTCCGGCATTTCGGATGGCGCGTTGATGGTCAGCATCTGGTCCTTGGTGCCGATGGCGTGAAACTGCACGCTGGGCACCGTGGTAATAACCGTCATGTTGAACTCGCGCTCCAGACGCTCCTGCACAATTTCCATGTGGAGCATGCCCAGGAAGCCGCAACGGAAGCCGAAGCCCAGCGCCACCGACGTTTCGGGCTCCCACACCAGCGAGGCATCGTTGAGCTGGAGTTTTTCCATGCACGAGCGCAACTCCTCGTACTCGGTGGTTTCGACGGGGTAGATACCGGCGAATACCATCGGCTTCACATCGGCAAAGCCCAGAATAGCTTCGGTGGTGGGCCGTGCCACGTGCGTAATCGTGTCGCCCACTTTCACTTCGCGGGCTTCTTTGATGCCCGAGATGAGGTAGCCCACATTGCCGGCGCTCATTTCCTGGCGCGGCTCCTGGTTCAGGCCCAGAATGCCGATTTCATCGGCGCCGTACTCCTTGCCCGTGGCCATGAACTTCACCTTGTCGCCCTTACGCATCGTGCCGTTCTTGATGCGGAACAGGACTTCGATACCGCGGTATGAGTTATAAACCGAGTCGAAAATCAGCGCCTGCAATGGAGCTTCCGGGTCGCCTTTGGGGGCCGGAATGCGGTCGCAGATGGCATTAAGAATGGCTTCGATGCCGATGCCGGTTTTGCCCGAGGCATGGAGAATATCCTCCGGCTTGCAGCCGATAAGGTCCACGATTTCGTCAGTTACCTCCTCCGGCATGGCGTGGGGCAGGTCAATTTTATTGAGCACCGGAATGATTTCCAGGTCGGCCCCGATGGCGAGGTACAGGTTGGAAATAGTCTGGGCTTCGATGCCTTGCGAGGCGTCCACAATCAGCAGGGCGCCTTCACAGGCGGCAATGCTGCGGCTCACCTCGTAGCTAAAGTCGACGTGGCCAGGGGTGTCAATCAGGTTCAGCGTGTAGATTTCCCCTTTGTAGGGAAACTGCATCTGGATGGCGTGGCTCTTGATGGTGATGCCGCGCTCGCGCTCCAGGTCCATGTTGTCGAGCAGCTGGGCCTGCATGTCGCGCTTGGCCACGGTGCTGGTAAACTCAAGCAGGCGGTCAGCCAACGTGCTTTTACCGTGGTCGATGTGGGCAATGATGCAAAAGTTACGAATATTCTTCACAGAGGGCAGTTTTTCAGTCCGCGAAGGTACGAACCGTAGGGCGCAAAAGCCAGCCGGGAGCCATTTGGCCGTCCCGGGGCAGCCTAGGAACAATTGGGCTGAGCTGCTTAGTTTTGCCGATTCGCCTTATTTTATGCGATTTGTAAAGTCCGCCTATGCAACCGGAAACCGCTACGCCGTCGTCGGCTCCTCAGCAAACCAATACAAGCAAGTTCCTGATTTCCGCCCTCAACGGCACGGCCTTGTATGTATTGGCTTACTACCTGGTGTGGGGCCTGCACCAGGCGGCGAAGATGGAAGTATCACTCTTTTACGAGCTCCGCGGCCGCTGGAACCCCAGCGTTATCACTTATAGCTTGGCCGACAATGAGTGGTTCAGTGCGGCCGTCATCGCCGTATACAGCGTGGGGCCAGCGGTTTGCTTCCTATTAGGGATAGGCGCGTTCTGGTGGTTCTGGCGGCAAAAACGGGCTCAACGCGGCCAGATGAAGCTGCTTTTGCTCTGGGTGGCTTTTCACAGCTGCAACGCGGTATTTGGCGCCTTGCTTGCCGACACGTTTACGCATTCGGGATTCTGGTACGTGCCCGACTGGGTGCTGCGCATGGGCAACGTGGCGAACGTGCTGCTGGCCATTATTGCCGGCTTGGTGCAACTGGCCCTGGGCTACTTTGCGGCCGTGGCTTTCCTGCAGGCCCACGACTCCCGCACGGTGATGCGCTACGAAAACCGGCGGCTCATGGTGGTTTTTACCTTGTTTATCCCCTGGTTGGCCGGGGGCATCTTTATCGCCCTCACCAAGGTCCCGTATTTTACGCTACACGAAGGCCTGCACTTATTAATGATGGGCCTGCTGATACTGCCCCTAGCACTTAGCTGTCAGAACGAGGTGTTTTCGGAAACGGTGCGCCGCCCCAAACCAACGTATGTCGCCTGGGGTCTGGTTGGGCTGGCTGTGGTAGTGGCGATAGCCTGGCGCCTGGCGCTGAGCCCGCCGGTATTATTTGGCTAAGGTGCCGGGGTAGCCATGGGTAAAGGAGAACTCTGGCGAAATTGGTAGCTGGGCCGTCGTAACCAAATGCCAGGACTGCGAGTTGGGTTAAGAACACTGCCCCGCCTCTGGGGCAGCACACCCTTTTCCCTTCTTAACCAACCAGCACTATGGGCATTACCCTAGCACAAGCACAAACGGCCCTCCAGGCCGCTCACCAGAAAGCCATTGAGCTGAATGTCAAGATGAACATCGCCGTGGTCGATGCGGGCGCCAACCTCGTGGCTTTCATTCGCATGGACGACGCTTGGCTGGGTTCGCTCGACATCTCCATTAAGAAGGCCAAAACGGCCCGCTTTTTCGACATGCCCACCGGCGAAATCGGCAAGATTTCGCAGCCTGGCGGCGCCCTGTTCAACATCGAGCATTCCAACAGCGGCCTCATCACGTTCCCCGGCGGCATCCCCATCCCGGGGCGTAGCGGCGGCTTTATGGGCGCCATTGGCGTATCCGGTGACTCGGTCGAAAACGACCACGCCGTAGCCCAAGCCGGCGTGCAGGCCTTAGCCCAACCAGCCCAATAACCACCGCGCCGCGACTGGTCCCTGACAGGTTTTTCTCTCACTCCTAATTTCCTATAGCTATGGCAAACAATCGAGGCGTAGTGTACCTGGGACCCGGCAAAGTCGAGGTTCAAGTCATAGATTTTCCGGAGCTGAAAAACCCCAAGGGCCGAAAAATCACTCACGGGGCCATTTTGAAAGTGGTGTCCACCAACATCTGCGGTTCCGACCAGCACATGGTGCGCGGTCGGACCACGGCAGCACCTGGCCTGGTGCTGGGCCACGAAATCACGGGCGAGATCATCGAGACCGGCGACGACGTGGAGTTTCTGAAAAAAGGCGACCTGGTGTCGGTGCCGTTTAACGTGGCCTGTGGGCGCTGCCGCAACTGCCGCGAGCAGCAAACCGGCATCTGCCTGACCGTGAACGAGGGCCGCGCCGGTGGCGCTTATGGCTACGTCGACATGGGCGGGTGGGTCGGCGGGCAGGCCGAATATGTGATGGTGCCCTACGCCGATTTCAACCTGCTGAAATTCCCGGACAAGGCCCAGGCCATGGAGAAAATCCGTGACCTGACAATGCTGAGCGACATTTTCCCCACCGGTTTCCACGGCGCCATCCGCGCCGGCGTGCGGCCGGGGGCCACGGTGTACATCGCCGGGGCCGGGCCAGTTGGGCTGGCGGCCGCCGCTTCAGCTCAATTACTGGGCGCGGCCGTGGTAATTGTGGGTGACCTGAACCAAGCCCGCCTGGCCCACGCCCGCTCCTTCGGCTGCGAAACCGTGGACCTGACCAAGGATGCCACCTTGGCGCAGCAAATCGCCCAGATTCTGGGAGTACCTGAAGTTGACTGTGCAGTCGATTGCGTGGGGTTCGAAGCCCACGGGGAGGGCCGGACGGCGAAGGAGGAAGTGCCCGCTGCCGTGCTCAACTCGCTCATGGAAATTGCTCGCGCCGGTGGTTCCATCGGCATTCCCGGGCTGTACGTAACCGCCGACCCAGGCGCGCAGGACAAGGCCGCGCAGAAGGGCAGCTTGTCCATCCGTTTCGGCCTGGGCTGGGCTAAGAGCCACTCTTTCTATACCGGCCAGACGCCGGTGTTGAGCTACAACCGCCAGCTCATGCAGGCCATTTTGTACGACAAGGTGCAGATTGCCAAAGCCGTAAACGTGGAAGTTATTACGCTCGACCAAGCCCCCGAAGGCTACGCCGAGTTTGATAGCGGGGTGGCCAAGAAGTTTGTGCTGAACCCGCACAACCTGATTCCCAACGCCAAGCCCAGAGCTAAAGAAAAAGCGGCTGCTTAGGCTCCCAAACATTCCTATCCTTCCGTTTCAAAAAGCCCCGGTGCCACCGCGCCGGGGCTTCTTTCGTACCTTCACCCCGTCAAATTCCCACTCGCTACTCCCCTGCTCATGCAAGCTCCCGTTGCGCCCTACAAGCCCAAAAACCACGTTCGCATTGTCACCGCTGCCGCGCTGTTCGACGGCCACGACGCGGCCATCAACATCATGCGCCGCATCATTCAGAGTAGCGGCGCCGAGGTGATTCACCTCGGCCACAACCGCTCGGTGCAGGAAATCGTGGATTGCGCCATTCAGGAAGATGCCCAGGCCATTGCCATCACCAGCTACCAGGGCGGGCACAACGAGTACTTCAAGTACATGCACGACCTGCTGAAGGAGCGAGGCGCGGGCCACATCAAAATCTTTGGCGGCGGCGGCGGCGTGATTCTGCCCACCGAAATTGCCGAGCTGCAAGGCTATGGCATTACTCGCATCTACTCGCCCGACGATGGCCGCGCCATGGGCCTGCAGGGCATGATTAACAACCTGCTGGAGCAAGCCGACTTCCCCACGGGCCAGAACCTGAACGGCGAGGCCGGCCACGTGAAGGAGAAGGACGCCCGCAGCATCGGCCGCCTGATTTCGGCGGCGGAGAACTTTCCCGAGGAGTTTGAGCGCGTGAAAAGCGAATTGGTAGCCGAATTTCAGCTCAACGAAAACAACCAGAACCAGGAGCTGAGCACTAGGCACTCCGCTCCCATTCTTGGCATTACGGGCACGGGCGGCGCAGGCAAGTCGTCGCTGGTGGATGAGTTGGTACGGCGCTTTTTGATGGACTTCCCGGATAAGACCATTGCCATTATTTCCGTCGACCCCAGCAAGCGCAAGACGGGCGGCGCCCTGCTCGGCGACCGGATTCGGATGAACTCCATCAACTCGCCGCGGGTGTACATGCGCAGCCTGGCCACGCGTCAGAGCAACTTGGCCCTGTCGCGCTACGTGCAGGACGCCGTGGATGTGGTGCGCGCCGCCAACTACGACCTGATTATCCTCGAAACCTCCGGCATCGGCCAGTCCGACACCGAAATCATCGAGCACTCCGACGCCAGCCTGTACGTGATGACGCCCGAGTACGGCGCGGCCACGCAACTGGAGAAAATCGATATGCTCGATTTCGCCGACGTCATTGCCCTGAACAAGTTTGACAAGCGCGGCGCGCTGGATGCGCTGCGCGACGTGCGCAAGCAGTACCAGCGCAACCACCAGCTGTGGGACAAGCCGGTGGACGAAATGCCCGTGTTCGGCACCATCGCCTCGCAGTTCAATGACCCCGGCATGAACCGCCTCTACCGGGCCGTACTCAAGATGCTGGAAACCAAAACCGGCGCCACCTTCGCCTCTCACCTGGAAACCACCACGTCGGATTCGGAGAAGATTTACATCATCCCGCCGCACCGCACCCGCTACCTCTCCGAGATTGCCGAAACCAACCGCGCCTACGACCAGCGCGTGCGCGAGCAGGCCCAGATTGCGGAAGTAGCCGGTGCCTTTGCCAAGCTAGAAGAGCACTACCGCGCCGAGAAAAAAGACGGCGACAGCTCGGTGGAAGAGTTTAGCAAGAACAAGCAAACCCAGCTCCGCCGGCTCGACGCCGACAGCCAGGCCATTCTGGAAAACTGGGAAAACACCCTGCAGAACTACCGCAATCCGGAGTACGTGTACTCGGTGCGCGGCAAGGAAATCCGGGTACAGACGCACACCAAGTCGCTCTCGGGCAACATGATTCCGAAGGTGGCCACGCCGCGCTACACTGGCTGGGGCGACCGCCTGCGTTGGGCCATGCAGGAGAACTTCCCCGGCGAATTCCCCTACACGGCCGGCGTGTTCCCATTCAAGCGCGAGGGCGAAGACCCCACCCGCATGTTTGCCGGCGAGGGCGGACCCGAGCGCACCAACCGCCGCTTCCACTACGTGAGCATGGGCCTGCCGGCCAAGCGCCTGAGCACGGCCTTCGACTCGGTGACGCTCTACGGCGAAGACCCGGATTTGCGGCCCGACATCTACGGCAAAATCGGCAACGCCGGCGTGAGCATCGCCTGCCTCGACGACGCCAAGAAGCTCTATTCGGGCTTCAACCTGGCCAACCCCAGCACGTCGGTTTCGATGACCATTAACGGGCCAGCCGCTACACTGGCGGCGTTTTTCATGAACGCTGCCATCGACCAGCAGTGCGAGCTATATATCAAGGAGCACGGGCTGGAAGCTGAGGTTGACGCCAAAATCGACCAGATATATGCGGAGAAGAACCTGGCCCGCCCCCGCTACCAGGGCGAATTGCCCGACGGCAACGACGGCCTCGGCCTGATGCTGCTCGGCGTGACCGGCGACCAGGTGCTGCCCGCCAACGTGTACGCCACCATCAAAGCCAAAACCCTGACGCAGGTGCGCGGCACCGTGCAGGCCGACATTCTGAAGGAAGACCAGGCCCAGAACACCTGCATCTTCAGCACCGAGTTTGCCCTGCGCCTGATGGGCGACGTGCAGGAATACTTCATCCAGCAGAAGGTGCGGAACTTCTACTCGGTGTCCATCTCCGGCTACCACATTGCCGAGGCCGGCGCCAACCCGATTACGCAGCTGGCCCTCACGCTCTCCAACGGCTTCACGTTTGTGGAGTACTACGTGAGCCGCGGCATGAGCGTGAACGACTTCGCACCCAACCTGAGCTTCTTCTTCTCCAACGGCATCGACCCGGAGTACGCCGTGATTGGGCGGGTGGCGCGCCGCATTTGGGCCAAAGCCATGAAGCTGAAGTACGGCGCCGATGCCCGCAGCCAGATGTTGAAGTACCACATCCAGACCTCGGGCCGCAGCCTGCACGCTCAGGAAATCGACTTCAACGACATCCGCACCACGTTGCAGGCGCTGTATGCCATCTACGACAACTGCAACTCCCTGCACACCAACGCCTACGATGAGGCTATCACCACGCCCACCGAGGAATCGGTGCGCCGGGCCATGGCCATTCAGCTCATCATCAACCGCGAGCTGGGGCTGGCCAAAAACGAAAACCCGCTGCAAGGCTCCTTTATCATCGAGGAGCTAACCGACTTGGTGGAAGAGGCCGTGCTGCTCGAATTTGACCGCATCACGGAGCGCGGCGGCGTGCTCGGGGCCATGGAAACCATGTACCAGCGCGGCAAAATCCAGGAGGAGAGCATGCACTACGAGATGCTGAAGCACACCGGCGAGTACCCCATCATCGGCGTGAATACCTTCCTCTCGTCGAAGGGCTCGCCCACGGTAGTGCCGGCCGAAGTCATCCGCGCCACGGAGGAGGAAAAACAGTACCAAATCGACATGCTCACCCTGCTACACCAGCGCAACGCCGACCAGGCACCGGCGCGGCTCAAGCAGCTGCAGCAAGTTGCAGTAGTCAACGGCAACCTCTTCGCCGAGTTGATGGAAACGGTGAAATACTGCTCGCTCGGGCAGATTACGAATGCACTGTTTGAGGTCGGCGGGCAGTACCGGCGGAATATGTAGGTTTTTGCTGCAATAACTTTATCCAACTAAATGAACGGGTGTTGCTAATTGCTAGCAACACCCGTTTTATCTTCATTAGAAGACATGACCTTTCAAGAGTCGCTAAAGAACACCAAACTCGATTTATCCAAAATAATAATCATCCCGAGCGGTGGCGGCACTAGTTTGAACTATGACTTTGATATAAACCCAAGAGACTTTTTAAAATACGCCAAAGAAGATATCAGTACTAAAGAATCTCGTGGCATTATAAACAGCATATCAAACGCTAAAAGAGCAATTGATTGCCAGATTGATACTGTATTACACAATCTTGGAATTGAATATCATAAGATACCAAAGTCAGTAGAAACCTTTGTAAAATGCTTTGACCTTGCTAATGACACTTCATTCAAATCCAAATTAATCAGCGCACTGAATTTGGCACCAAATTTTTTGGTGAGGAAACCAGAGTTGTAAGACATAAGCTTGAGCATTTTTACAAAACGCCTTCGATTGATGAGGCCAATGAATCTATCGATATTGCAGAATTATTCATTAGGTCAATTGAAGGTCTATTAAAGATGCCAACTAATGAGTTTTACATTACAGACGACAAGCATTATCAAAAGGAATACAATGCTTTTCATGAAAAATTTGATTCAGGATACCTATTCTCATACGAACTCGGCGAAAGCAAAATAGAATTGCGAGAAATCTATGCTGGCAATCGTGATAATATTCTTCTTATTCATAACACTGAGCCAGAGTTTTTCGGATTTATAAGATTAATGAATTCAATTGACGATGATTTTGAGTTGACTAATTCCTTTAAAGTCATTGCTCAACTAATAAACCATCCTATTCCTACAAAACACGTTGATGTCGTACAGTATTAGAGTCTTAGATTGGCATGCATTACATCATCCGCCAACACCCTGCCTTCCCCACCTCGGGAGGGCAGGGTGTTGTGCGTAATGGGGGCCCCGCCCACGCGGGCCAGCCGGGCGCGGCGGCGCGACTCGGCCCGCTTCGGCAGCGGCGGTGATAGCGTTAAAAGCGCTTGGTAAACGCCTGTTTGTAACCCTGCTCCTGCTGGGCTAGTATGCCGCAGCTACCTTGGTGCCGGGTTGGGCCTTCTATGCTTGTTTCCGACCTCTTATCA
This sequence comes from Hymenobacter plasmatis, assembly GCF_020711255.1. Classification (GTDB taxonomy): domain Bacteria; phylum Bacteroidota; class Bacteroidia; order Cytophagales; family Hymenobacteraceae; genus Hymenobacter. The sequence goes on along the minus strand of NZ_JAJFAW010000005.1, from coordinate 197,316 downwards.
CGGCCTTTATCTTATGATAGACCATTTCACCGAATTAGATAGAACCAAGCTTTTTCTGCTGTATCATCTCAATCCGGTGCACCCCAAAGCCCCGCCCGTTCCTAAAGGCCCTTTGCTCCAGATTGTTATTATCCGGCACGGCGAAAAGCCCACCGAGGGCGACAACCTTTCTGCCAAAGGTTTCGAACGGGCGCTGGCCCTGCCCGACGTGCTCAATAACTTGCTGCCTCGCCCTCCCCATTTCACCTACGTGCCGTGCATCGGTACCGATAAGGAGGAAACCACCCGGGTGCGAATGATGCAAACCGTGCTTCCGTACGCCGTGCAGCATAACCTCACCATCAACAGCGACTACGCCCCCGATGAAATCAAGGGCCTCGTTAAAGAGTTGCGGCACCACCGCGGAACCGTGCTGCTGGTATGGGAGCACCACAACATTGTTAAAATTGCCAAGGCCCTGGGCATTGAAGAGCCCCAGGAATGGCCCGACGATGATTACGACAGCATCTGGACCATCACGTTCAAGAAAGGCCGAGCCAAGGGCAAAGCCCGGAAACCGGTACTGAGCAAGGACCATCAAGGCATTCAGCCAGCGGCGGCTTAACCCGGCTCGGGTGCCTAATCGGTTAGCGAGTAGGCTTGCATTTCTAAGTTGAAAACCGGTTGGAGGAATGTGCGGCTATCCATACTGCAGCGCATTACTGCGGAGTGACTTGGTAGGCACTTAGAGTTTTTCACCGCTCCTGTACCTAGACCTCGGTGAAAAGGCACAGGCGCCAAATTTACGAAGCTTAATCGCCCCCAAACCCTGCCTTCCCAATCTCGGGAGGGCAGGGTTTCGCGCGTAAAGGGGGAACCACTAGTACTAGCCTGCTCCTGTAGGTGGGCCCGGCCCCGAATTTTCTATATTTGACTCTGCCTGCCAAATGCTTACCTCCCAACCTTCCTCCCCAAACTGCAATGGAAACAACATTACTGAAAGAGCCCGTTACGGAGATGTCGCCACGGCTCAAGGCTAGAATCGGGGCAGGATTTTACATACTCACCATCCTGACTGGCATCCTGGCCCAAGGCTTTATTAGCGGCCGGTTGGTAGTGGCGGATGATGCGGCGGCTACCGCCCATAATATTCTGACCCACGAGTCGCTGTACCGAGCTGGTTTCGCGGTCTATCTCATTGAGATGGCGTGCCAGATTACGATGACGGTTATCTTTTATGACTTGCTGAAGCCCGTGAATCGAAGCATGTCGTTGCTGGCGGCAGTCTTCAGCCTGGTTGGCTGTACCATTAAGATACTGGCCCGTCTCTTCTACTTCGCCCCGCTCCTGCTGCTTGGTGGCCGGCACTACCTGCAGGGATTCAGCCCGCAGCAACTACCGGGGCTGTCCCTGCTCATGCTGAAGATAAACGACTACGGGGCCGCTATCGCGCTGATTTTTTTCGGTATTCATGCCTTGCTCAAAGGCTACCTCATCATCAAGTCTTGGTTTCTCCCTTCCTGGCTAGGCGTGGTATCGGTGCTGGGCGGAGCAGGGTGGCTGCTGTTTCTGTGGCCCCCGCTGGGTTATCAGATGTTCCCAGTCATTGCAATCCTGGGGCTGATAGGGTCCATTGCCAACATTGGGTGGCTGCTGGTATTTGGGGTGGATGAACCACGCTGGAAGGAACAGGCCCGGGCTTCCCAAGCTTCAATTTGGCGCTAAACTCGCGCCAGTTGCGGGCAGCCCTGACTCATGCCCCCGTACTGGCGCCAGTACGGATTACTACACACACCAGCTTACTTCCTACCTACTTTTGAGGGATAAACAGCTTTCTAACGGCATCAGCCGCTGCTTTTCTACCCTCTCTATGCCGGGCTACCGCAACCTCGACGACATTTTAACGCTGGAACAAACGCCACTGGCCGCCCAGCCGGTGCCTGCCCATACACTGGCCCTGCTGGAGCGCGGCGCGGCGCGCAACCCCCAGGCGCTGGCGTTGCGCTTTGTTTTCAGTGGGGAGCGGCCCACGGAGTCGGTTGATTTTACGTATGCGCAGCTGGTACAGCGCTGCTACCAGACGGCCAACATGCTGCACGAGCTGGGCGTGGGTTCCACCGATGTGGTGTCGTACCTGCTGCCCAACCTGCCCGAAACGCACTTTACCCTCTGGGGTGGGCAAGCCGCCGGAATCGTCAACCCGCTGAATCCGCTGCTGGAGCCGGCCCAGATTGCCGACATTCTCAACGCGGCCGGCACCAAGGTGCTCGTTACGCTGCGCGCATTTCCGAAAACGGATATCTGGCAGAAGGTGCAGGCCGTGGCGGCGCTGGTGCCCACGGTACGCACGGTGGTCACGGTCGATTTGTTGCCTTATCTGCCGCTGGCGCAGCGACTGCTGCTTGGGGCGCTGCGCCTGAGCCAGGGCCGCCCGGCTTTGCCCGGCGTACAGGTACTGGACTTTGCCGAAGCCAGCCGCCGCCAGCCCAACGACCGGCTGGTGTCGGGCCGCCAACTCGCGCCGACCGATGTGGCCTGCTACTTCCATACCGGCGGCACCACGGGCACCCCCAAAATCGCGCCCCTCACCCACTACAATATCACGAGTACCACCTTTGCCTCGGCGCAATTGCTGGGCGGCGAAGCGGAGCCCGAGCGGCTGGTGTTCTTCTGCGGCTTGCCGCTGTTTCACGTCAACGGCGTGGTGGTGACGGGCAGCGTGCCGTGGCTGCTGGGCCACACCGTGGTGCTGGGCAGCCCGGCGGGCTACCGCGGGCCGGGCATTCTGGACAATTTCTGGCAGCTGGTGGCGCACTACCGCATTTCGCTGTTTAGCGGCGTGCCCACCATCTTCAGCCGGCTGCTCGACTTGCCCGTGGCCGGGCACGACCTGAGCTCCTTGCGCTACGCCATTTGTGGGGCGGCCCCGCTGCCGGTTGAGCTGCTGCGGGCGTTTGAGCAGCGCACCAAGCTGCGGCTGGTGGAAGGCTATGGCTTCACCGAAGGCAGCTGCATCAGCGTGGTGGGGCCGTTGGCGGGGCCGCCCATGCCCGGCAGCATTGGCCTGCGCGTACCCTACCAGGACGTGCGCATCGTGGTGCTTGACGAGCAAACCGGCCAGTACCTGCGCGAAGCCGACACCGAAGAAAGCGGCCTGATAGTGGTGCGGGGCAGCAATATCTTCCATGGTTACCTGCAGCCCGAGCACAACAAGGGCATCTGGGTAGATACCGGCGACGGCCAGGGCCCCTTCTACAACACCGGCGACCTGGGCCGGCAGGATGCCCAAGGCGGCTTTTACATTACGGGCCGCAAAAAGGAGCTCATCATCCGCGGCGGTCACAACATCGACCCCAAGGTGATTGAGGATGCCCTGATGGCCCACCCGGCCGTGGCGCTGGCCGCCGCAATTGGCAGCCCCGACGCCCACGCCGGCGAGCTGCCCGTGGCTTATGTGACCCTGGCACCCGGCCAGCAGGTATCGGAGGCCGACCTGCGGGCTTTTGCCGAAGCCAACATTCCCGAACGCGCCGCCTGGCCTAAGCAAGTTTACACGGCTGCCGAATTGCCGCTCACGGCCATCGGCAAAATCTTCAAGCCGGGGTTGGCGAAGCAGGAAATCAGTCGCGTTTACACTCGCCACCTGGCGGGTGTGGCTGACTTGACAGTGGATTCCATGACTGTGCGCGACGACCGGCAACGCGGCTTAGTGGCCGAAATCACCGTCACTGGTTCGGCCTCCGACGAGCACATTGCCGCAGCCCTGCTCGGACTGGCAGTGCCCTACGACGTGCGCCGGCTTGGGTAGTTGCGGCGCGGTTAGCCGTGCCGACCTTTGCCGGCCCATGAAACACCTTCTTGACCTAGCCAGCTGGAACCGGCGCGAGCATTTCACCTTCTTCTCCGCCTTTGAGGAGCCTTTTTTCGGCCTGGTAGCCACCGTGGACTGCACCCGCGCCCTGGCTGAAGCCAAGCGACTTGGCGTGCCATTTTTCCTCTATTACCTGCACGCGGCCTTGCAGGCGGTAAACCAGGTCGAGGCCTTTCGCTACCGCATCGAGGACGGCCAGGTGTATTGCTACGACCGCATTCACGCCTCGGCCACCATTGGGCGGGCCGACCAGACGTTTGGGTTTTCCTTTATCGAGCACCACGACGAGCTGGCGGATTTTCTACCGACGGCCAACGCCGAAATCACGGCAGTTCAAGCCAGCCAAGGCCTGCGACTGAGCGACGCCACCAGCCGGCCCGACGTCATCCATTTCTCGGCGATTCCGTGGGTGCGCTTCACGGGCCTGAGCCACGCGCGCAGCTTCAGCCACCCGGATAGCTGCCCTAAGATTTCGGTGGGCCAAACCTACGTGGAGGGCACGGCTACGCTGATGCCAGTGTCCGTCAACATCCACCACGGCCTGGCCGATGGCTACCACGTGGGGCTATTTCTGTCAGCTTTTCAGCAACTGTTGGGCTAGGTGCTTGAGCAACGCTAGCCGTGAAACTAAAAAAGCGACCCGGCAGCTGCTGTAGCTACCGGGGAGCTTTTCTCTTGGAGTTAGCCAACCAAACTTGACTATGCCGATGCTTATTTTTTGGTAGTGGCTACGGGATGAGCCTGCTTGATGGCCTTTTCGTTGATTTGGGTTACCTGGCCGGCCGCAACCAGCCATTGGCCGCTTTTCTTCACCAGCACCATCGTTACCAGGTCCCGACTGGGGCCTTCTTTGTTCGTGCCCCGGTTTACCCCGTCAGGGGGGTATGCAGCGCCAATCGCCATTTCCTCGTTCACGACTGCCACTTCTGGGGTTATAGCCCGTACGGTCGTGTTGGCAGGTTTAAAGGGCACTCCTTTATACATCTTGAAAAGCTCCTCATGGCCTTTTATTAGCTGCGACTGGCCTTTCCAGTGCATCCCCACGGGCGTGATGAAGCCGATGTCCTTGGTCGTGTAGGTCGACATTTCCTGAAAGCGGTGGTTGTTCAGGTTAGCATCCCAATGAGAAACTACTGCCCGAATGGCCTTGTCGTCGGCCGGCGTGAGCTGCGCCGAGGCCAAGTGACTGCATATCAAACCGACGATGCTCAGCAACAATGTTTTCATGGCATTAAGGGTGAAGGATGAAAAAAAGCACAGACGCCCTTCGCTACATGGCCGTCTAGTGATGCTACATCGGTTGTGCTGGCATGCTAGCCGAGCAGCTTCCAGTTAGCCAGCCCCTTAGGCCAGGCTTTGTTTTTATAATTTAGCAATATTTTTACATTAAACAAAATTAAATCAATTTTCCAGTTTAAATCATTGCTACTGAATTAAGCTGTTTTCATTGTGCCGGCTACGCTTCGGTTAGCATTTTTGCCAAACATCCGGGCCCGTTCTGGTTTACTTAGGCACTTTCTATTAAAACCTTCCTCACTTATCGCATCCACGCATGACCATCACCATCGCCCAGCATTCAGCCCAACCCCTTACCGTGTCCCGCTTGGGCTACGGCACTATGCGCCTCACCGGCCCTGAAATCTGGGGCGAGCCCGCTAACCGTCCCGAGGCGCTGGAGATTCTCAGCACGGCAGTTGGTTCAGGCGTAAATTTCCTCGATACCGCCGACTACTACGGCGATGACGTGACCAACCGGCTGATTGCCGAAGCCCTGCATCCGTACCCGCAGGACCTGGTTATCTGCACCAAGGTGGGCGCCACCCGACGGCCCGACAAAAGCTGGGTGCCTTACAACACGCCCCAAAACCTACGGGCCAGCATCGACAACAACCTGCGCACCCTCCGGCAAGAGCAGATTCAGCTGGTGCACCTGCGCCTGATGGGCCACGGCGCGGTGCCGCTGGCCGAGCAGCTCGGGGCCATGTTTGAGATGCAGCAAGAAGGCAAAATCCTGCACGTGGGCCTGAGCAACGCCACCCGCGCCGAGCTGGAAGAAGGCTTGCAGCTGGGCCCCATTGCAACCGTCGAGAACATGTACAGCTACGCCCAGCGCACTACCGTGCAGCTGCCCTACGGCGCCAACCCGGGCGGCGAAGAAGTGCTGGACCTATGTGAGCAGCACGGCATTCCGCTCATTCCCTTCTTCTCGCTAATTCACGGCCTGCCGAACGCCGGCGACAAGCTGGCGGCCATTGCCCGGAAGCACAACGCCTCGGAAGCGCAGATTAACATTGCCTGGCTGCTGCACAAGTCGCCCTGGATACTGCCGATTCCGGGTACCTCGTCGCTGGCGCACTTGCGCGAAAACCTGCAGGCGGCGCACATCCAGCTGTGTGCGGAGGACATGGCATTCCTGGGCTAGCCGCGCCAGAGTCCATATTACTTAGCGCGGTTTCATCGTTGGTCTTGTTAGCGCCGGAGGCATCCTTTGGCGGGCCAACCGGTCATTGGGCGTGGCCGGATGCATCGCTCGTCAGCAGGACATACTTGCTGGCTCAACCTCGACAAGCATAGAATAAACGAAGGTCGGCAATAGCAGTATTTTCAGTTGGGCCTTAATTTTGTTCCATGAAACGCGGCTTTTGGTATGGCTTTAGCGCCCTGCTACTGGCGGGGTGGTATCCGGCGGGGCCGGTGCAAGCCCAGTCCCTGACGGGCGTATGGCAGGGCGTAGAAACCGATACCGGCGAGCAGGATGCCGTGTGGCCGGCGGTGCTGCGGCTGCAAAAGGGCAAGGGCACCGACGTGTTCGGTGTGCTCTACCAGGAAGTTGGCGGGATGCCGGCCATCTCGGTTACGTTCCAGATGGAGGGTGCCCCCTCGGCCGATGGGCTTCGGCTCCGGCACGTGCGCAAGCTCAACGAAACCGGCCGCACGCCCTTCAGCTACTGGTGCGACGGCGCCATCACCTTCACTTATGACGCCAAACTCGAAAAGCTGAGCGGCCATGCCACCTACCGCCCGGTGGGCGACTGCGACGTGGGCACGTTCACGATGTATCGCATCAAGCTGAAATCGCCGGCCACGGTAAAAGCTGGGACCGAAAGCACGATTCGGGTATCGGGCCGCAACGTGATGTGGTACGCTGACCCGGAGCTGAAGCAGCCGCTGAATACCGGCAACACCTACCGCACCCGGCTCAACAAAACCACCACGTTTTACCTCACGCAGGGGTTTTACCCTACCAGCCAGAGCCCGGTGGTGCCCATCACCATTCAGGCAACGGGCGCAGTGGCCAAGGCTACGCCGAAGCCCGCGCCCCCGCCGCCCCCGCCAGTGCTGCGCCCGGATACGGCGCGCCCGGCCCCGGCGCCCATTATTATCACGCCTACGCCGGTGGTTTTGCCCACGGTGTTATTCAAGGTGGGCACGCCCGAGTTGCTGCCCGAAGGCCGGCCCGCGCTCGACCAGCTGGCGGCCGAGCTCAAAGCCCGGCCCACCCTGCGGATACGCGTAGTGGGCCATACCGACCGGGTAGGCGAGCACGAAAAGAACCAGCTGCTCTCGGAGCAACGGGCAGCGGCGGTGAAGGATTATTTGGTGCAAGCCGGCGTGGCGGCCGACCGCATCAGCACTATCGGCTACGGCGACACACGCCCGCTTTTCACCTCGCCCAATGTTCGCAACCGCCGGGTGGAGGTGGAGGAAGTGAAGTAAAGGCGCTAAGTGCGCGTAGGGGCTGTTAGCTTCGTACGTTTTGGGGTGTAGAGCCGCATATTTGCGTCTGGTGGGCGCCGCCGTTGGCATTTATCCGCAGGGTATTGTTCAACGACGAGACGCAAGTATGCGTCTCTGCATCTTGCCCGTGTCTCAGTACCCAAAGCAACAATCAGCTCCTCCCTAGCGCATGAAAATCGGTAGAATTCTCGCGCTCGCGCTTGCCCTATTGGGCTGTATACAAACCGCGGCCCAGGCCCAGGCTGGCAGTCCCTGGAACAACAAGCAGTGTGCGGTGGTGCTGACTTACGATGACGCCATCGACGTGGACCTGGACAACGCCCTTCCGGCGCTGGACTCCGTGAAACTGCGGGGCACGTTTTACCTGATAGGCTCCTCGCCGGTGGTGGCGCGCCGGCTCAACGAGTGGCGCCAGGCGGCTAAGCGCGGGCACGAGTTGGGCAACCACGCCCTGTTTCACCCCTGCGATGGCAGCCGGCCGGGCCGTGGCTTCGTCACGCCCGACACTGACCTGAGCAAGTACACCGTGAGCCGGGCTGTAAATGAGGTGAGGGTCAACAACACCTTGCTCAATGCTATCGATGGCAAAACTGCTCGCACCTTCGCCTACCCATGCGGCGACCTGAAAATCGGCGATGTCAATTTTTACGACCAGTTGAAGAACGACTTCGTGGCGGCCCGCGGCGTCACCGCCGGCCTGCAGTCGCCAGCCCAAGTCAACCTCGACAACATCAACAGCTACATGATAAATGGCCAATCGGGCGAGTACCTTATTGATCTGGTGAAAAAGGCCCAGCAGTCGCACACGTTGCTGGTGTTCTTGTTTCACGGCGTGGGCGGCGGCCACAGCCTCAATGTAGACCTGCAGGCTCATCGGCAGCTACTGCGCTACCTCAAGGCGCACGAAAAAGAAATCTGGGTGGCGCCAATGGTGGAAGTGGCCACCAAAATCAAGGCGCTGCAGCAGGCCTCATCAGCTGTTAAGCAATAGGGCGTTGCCTTCCCGCGCCCTTTAAATCACGAACTTTACAGCTGATTCAGCTCAATTTCTATTCTGTGAAAAAACTTCTTCTGGCCTCTGCTTTTCTCTGTTCCTACGCTGCTCAGGCGCAAAAGCTCACGGCTACTGAGCGCAAAATCGTGGCCTCCGTGCACCAGGGCATGCCCCAGTCGGAGAAGCTATTGGAGCAGGTAGTCAACATCAACAGCGGCACGCTCAACGTGAAAGGCGTGCGGGAAGTGGGCACCGTGTTCCAGAAGGAATTTGACGCGCTGGGCTTTAAAACCGAGTGGGTGGCCATGCCCGAAACGATGCAGCGCGCCGGCCACCTGGTAGCCCAACACAAAGGCAAAAAAGGCAAGAAGCTGTTTCTGATTGGGCACCTCGACACGGTGTTTGAGCTGGACATGCCCTTCACGAAGTACACGCGGCTCAACGACTCCACCGCCACGGGCCAGGGCGTGAACGACATGAAAGGCGGCGACGTGGTGATACTGGCGGCACTGCAGGCCCTGCAAGCCAACGGCCTGCTGAAAAACGCCAGCATCACGGCCTATTTCACCGGCGACGAGGAGCGCGGCGGCAAAGGCCCCGAGAGCCGCGCCGATTTCATTGCCCGGGCCAAACAAGCCGACGTGGCTCTTGCCTTCGAAACCGCCACCAACCTGCACACCGTGGCCACGGCCCGGCGCGGCTCCAGCACTTGGCAGCTCAAAACCTTTGGCACGGCGGCCCACTCCTCGGGCATCTTCAAGCCGGCCGTGGGCTACGGCGCCATCTACGAAGCCGCCCGCATCCTCAATTCATTCCGCGAAAACCTGAGCCAGGAGCAGTACCTCACCTTCAACCCCGGCCTGATGGTGGGCGGCTCGGAGGTGAACTACGACGAGGCCAAAGCGCGCGGTGAAGTGGTGGGCAAGACCAACATCATCGCGCCCTCTGCATCCGTCACCGGCGACTTGCGCTTCCTCACCGAAGCCCAGAAAGACGCGGCCCGCGAAAAAATGCGCACCATTGTGGCCCAGAACCTGACCAACACGAAAGCCGAAATCACCTTCACCGACGGCCTGCCCGGCATGGCGCCCACCCCCGGCAACCAGAAGCTGGCCGCCCTGGCCGACCAAACCAGCCGCGACCTGGGCTACGGGCCGGTAGCCGCGGGCGACCCGGGCTCGCGTGGGGGCGGCGACATCTCCTACATAGCCCAATACGTCGATTGCCTCGATGGCCTCGGCGTATCGGGCAAAGGCGCCCACGCGGCCGGCGAAACCATCAACCTCAAAGAGTTTCCAATGCTGGTGGAACGCGCCGCGCTGATGATTTACCGCCTCACCCGCTAGCCAGCCCGGCTGCCTTGCGCCACTTGAGCTAACTTATAATACCGTGACCATGCTACCGAGCGAGGAAATTATTTCCCATCGCCATTTCCTCATCCACAAACCATATGGCTGCCTTAGCCAGTTTGTGAGCCAGTTTTCGGGCGAAGCCAAAAAGACCATGTTGGGCCAGTTTTATGATTTCCCGGCGGGCACCATGTCCGTGGGCCGGCTCGACGAAGACAGCGAAGGCCTGCTCCTGCTCACCACCGATGGCAAGGTGAGCCAGCACATCCGCAGCAAGAAAATCGAGAAGGAATACTACGCCCAGGTAGATGGGCTGATTGATGAGGAGGCCATCGCCCGCATGCAGGCCGGCGTCGAAATTGGGATTCATAACGAGAAGTACCAGACCAGCCCCTGCACGGCCTTTCGGCTTGACCCAGCGCCGGACTTTGCGCCCCGCTCCAAGAAAATCCGCGACGACCGGCATGGGCCCACCAGTTGGGTTTCCATTACGCTCACGGAAGGCAAATTCCGGCAAGTGCGCAAGATGACAGCGGCCGTGGGCTTCCCTACGCTGCGGCTGGTGCGGGTGCGGGTGGGCAGCTTGCACCTGGGCTCCATGCAGCCGGGCGAGGTGGTGGAAGTGCCGGGGTTCGAAGGTTAAGCCAAGGTTAATTATGCTGCATGCATAACATATTTAGCTCAACTCTCGTATCTTTGCACCGGAATTACCACTAGGCTATTTGCCGTATGATTATGAAAAAGAACACTGCCTTATCCTTTTCGTCGCTGCTATTGCTGGGCGGCGTGAGCTACCTGGCTGCCAAACTGGCCGACCTCGACCTGACGTTTGACTTCTCCGGCGACGACGACCACCATTCTTATTGCTAAGCGTTATTTTATCGGTACCCACCGTTCTCTGCAATTAAATAAGCGAAAAGCCCGGCCCATAGGCTGGGCTTTTTTGTTCTAAACTCGGCCATTACGGCCGGGCGCGGCGGTTCGGCGCGGCTTTTGGAACTTTGCCCCCGCAACGGCGTAACCCGTTCACCTATTTTTTCACCGGCTGGCGGTGGCACCACGGCAACCAGCCCAACTTCCTGCCCAGCTCAACTTACTCCTACCCTGCTCATGAACCTAGATTCCCACCAAGCTCAGGTGAGCTACATCATTGGCCGCGACCTGGCCCGCAACTTTGCCCAGCAAGGCCTGGAGCTGGACGTAGACACCCTGGCCGGCGCCCTCAAGGAAGGCCTGCAGGGCCTCCCCAGCCGCCTTACCCAGGAACAAATGCAGGCCGCCATGCAGCAATTGCAAGAGCAAATGGGCGGTACCGATGACCAAGACGACAACCAAAACCCCAACGCCGTGAACAACAACAAAGCCGAAGGCGAAGCCTTCCTCGCCGAAAACGCCAAGAAGCCGGGCATCACCACCCTGCCCAGCGGCCTGCAGTACGAAGTGCTGACCCAGGGCACCGGCCCCAAGCCCACGCTGAAATCGTCGGTGACGACCCATTACCACGGCACCCTGATTAACGGCACCGTGTTCGACAGCAGCTACCAGCGGGGCCAGCCCGCCACCTTCCCCGTCAACGGCGTGATTGCCGGCTGGACAGAAGCCCTGCAGCTCATGCCCGAAGGCTCGAAGTACCGCCTCTACATCCCCTCGGACCTGGCCTATGGCAAGCGTGGCGCGGGCCGCGACATTCCCGGCGACACCGCACTCATCTTCGACGTGGAGCTGATTAAAGTAAATAACTGAGGGGCCGTGGTGGCGGGGGCTGCTCCGGCAGCCTCCACTACCACGCGCACCGCGGCGCCCCGCTGGGCCCGCACCACTAGTACCTTGGCTGTTTCTGAGCACATGAAAGACCTCGAAGCCCAGCCACCCGCTGACTCAATATTGCCCGTGGCCCCGGAACAACCTTCCGGGGCCGCTTTGCTGACTACTGCCTCCGCCGCAGCGCCAGCACCCACACCCGAGCTGCCGCCCGCCCCGCCCCTGCGCAGCGACGACGGCCGGCTGACCCTCACCGACACGACCCTTACCGTGCGGGGCCAAACCTTCCTACTGCTGGAGCTGGAACGCGCCGAAATCACGCCGGTGCGCTGGATACTGTGGTACCTGCTCGGCGGCCTGGGCCTGGCCGCCGTGATGATTGCCTTCCTGCAGAACTGGCTGCGCACCGGCCCGGCCATGATAGGCATGGCGCTCACGGCGCTGCTGCTGGCCTACGGCCACCGCGGTACCAATCGCCTGCGCCTGCACCGGCTGGGCCGCGAGCTGGTCAACTTCGCCCTGCCAGGCGAAACACCGCCCTGGCAGCGCGTCATCGCGGAGGTGAACCGCCGCATTTTCCGGGTGCACGACCAGGCGGCCCGCGAAGCGGCCGCCGTGCTGGCCGCGGCCGACGAGGCCATGCGCCAGGCTGCGCTAGATGCCCAAGCCGCTGCCGAGGCCGGCGGGCACGACCCGCCAAATGATAATGGCTTGATTGTCACATAGCGCTACTTAACTGTACCGTTGCCGTATGCTGTTCGGCGGCCTGACAGCTACCTTCGCGCCCCGTAAATCAATTGCGCTTCTCCAACGGCTGATTATCGTTTTTTATCCCCTTCATGGACTCTAAACATTCGCATACCGCTATATCGGGTGCAGGACTACTTATTGCCTTAGGCATTATTTACGGTGACATTGGCACCTCGCCGCTCTACGTAATGTCGTCCATTCTAAAGAGCGGCACGGTCCCCGACATGATAGATGCCCACTTGGTATTGGGTGGCATTTCGTGCGTGATATGGACCCTGACGCTGCAAACCACCGTCAAGTATGTGCTGCTCACCCTCAACGCCGATAACAACGGCGAAGGTGGCATTTTCTCGCTCTATGCCCTGGTGCGCCGCCGGGGTGCGTGGCTGTCGGCGGTGGCAATCATTGGTGGGGCGGCCCTGCTGGCCGATGGCGTGATTACGCCGCCCATTTCGGTATCGTCGGCTATCGAAGGCCTGAAAGCCGTGTACCCCAGCCTCACGCAGGATGTGGTGGTGTACATCGTGATTGGCATTATTGCGGGCTTGTTTTTACTTCAAAGCTTTGGCACTCAAATAGTAGGCAAGGCATTCGGCCCAATTATGCTGCTGTGGTTTACCATGCTGGGCGTGCTCGGTGGCATCTGGATTTTTGAGAACCCCATCATTCTAAAAGCCTTTAACCCCTACTACGCCTATGATTTGCTGGTGCGGTACCCAGGCGGCTTCTGGCTGCTGGGCTCAGTGTTTTTGTGCACCACTGGGGCCGAGGCCTTGTATTCGGACCTGGGCCACTGCGGCAAGGGCAACATCCGCATCAGCTGGACCTTTGTAAAAAGCGCCCTCGTGCTGAACTACCTCGGCCAGGGCGCGTGGCTGCTGGAGCATGAAGGCCAGATGCTGGGCGGCAAAAACCCCTTCTTTGCCCTGATGCCGCAGTGGTTTCTGCTCATCGGCATCAGCATTGCCACCATTGCCGCCATCATCGCCTCGCAGGCGCTTATCACGGGTTCGTTTACGCTGGTGGCCGAAGCCATTCGGCTCAACATGTGGCCCAAGGTGCGGCTCAACTACCCCACCGATGTGAAAGGCCAGCTCTTCGTGCCGAGCATGAACCGGCTCCTGCTGTTGGGCTGCATTGGAGTGGTGCTGTTTTTCCGGGAATCGACCAACATGGAAGCGGCCTATGGCCTGGCCATCACGCTCACCATGCTCATGACCACGATTTTGCTCACGGTGTGGCTGCGCTCCAAGAAAGTGGCCATGCCGCTGGTCATTGGGTTTGCGTCGCTTTACGGCATCATCGAAGGAGCTTTCCTGATTGCCAACATGCGCAAGTTTCCGCACGGCGGCTGGGTGTCGCTGGCCATTGGCGGCGCGCTAATGGGCGTGATGTACGTGTGGCTGAAGGCGTTTTACATCAAGCGCCGGCTCACGGAATTTGTGCGCCTGGAGCCGTACGTTGATGCCCTCAAGCAGCTCAGCGACGACGAATCCATCCCCAAGTATTCCACCCACCTGGTGTTCCTGACGTCGGCCGAGCGCAGCTCCGAAATTGAGCAGAAAATCATTTACTCCATCTTCCAGAAGCGGCCCAAGCGCGCGGATATCTACTGGTTTATCCACGTCGACACCACCGATGAGCCTTATACCATGGAGTATAAAGTGACCGAAGTAGCGCCCGACGACGTGTTCCGCATCAACTTCCGGCTGGGCTTCCGGGTGCAGCAGCGCATCAACCTGTACTTCCGCAAAGTGATTGAAGACCTGGTGCGCAACAAGGAAGTGGACATTACCTCGCGCTACGAGTCGCTGAATAAGCAGCACGTTACCGGCGACTTCCGGTTTGTGGTACTGGAGAAGTTCTTGAGCATTGAAAACGACTTCCCCACCCGGGAAAAGCTCGTTATGCAGGCCTACTTCTACATCCGCCAGTTCATTGCTTCGGAAGACCAGTATTTTGGCCTGGATACCTCGTCGGTAAAAGTGGAGAAGGTGCCACTGGTTATTGCCCCGGTGCGCGAAGTAGCCCTGAAACGCATTCGGTAAGCTGGTAATCGCCCTCATTCAGACATCCCAATCGTCTGTCATGCAGAGCGCAGCGAAGCATCTTCTCACGCTTCAACGATTAGTTCTGGCCTGATAAGATGCTTCGCTGCGCTCTGCATGACAGACGTAATGGTGGAATCAACAAAAAAGCCCCGTGCTGGTAGCACGGGGCTTTTTTGTTTATGCCGAAAACCTATTTCGTTGCACCCAGCCACTTAGCCAGCACGCGCTGCTGGGCAGCGGTTGGGTTGGCCATGGGCTGAATCTGATACTTCAGGTCCGGGTTGGACATCATCTTTAGGGTGATGTCGCGGTTGAGGCCATCGCGGCGCACCTGTAGCTTCACTTCTGAGCCCACTGGGCCGCTCATCAGCGATTTCACGGTTTCCTCGCTGGGGGCGGCGCCGTTTATCAGCAGCACCTCGTCGTTTACACTCAGGCCGGTGTTCCAGGCGGAACGGTCGCGCACCACACCAGTCACGAGCAGCTTGCCGGTTTTATTGGAAAAGGTGGCGCCCAAAGTTCCGTCGGTGCTCAGGGGCGTAGTGGTCAGGGTCAGGCCGGCGTAGCCCAGGGCCGTGGCATAGGGCAGCTGCTTGGTGCCGTACACGCTGTTCTGGAAGAGGTCGTCGTAGCGGCGGCCGGCTACCTTGGCCACGGCATCCTGGAATTCCATGTCGGTGAAGCCACGGCTGGCCTTCTTATAATAGGTGTCGTAAAGCAGGCGGAAAACGTC
This sequence comes from Hymenobacter plasmatis, assembly GCF_020711255.1. Taxonomy (GTDB): domain Bacteria; phylum Bacteroidota; class Bacteroidia; order Cytophagales; family Hymenobacteraceae; genus Hymenobacter. The sequence continues at coordinate 182,090 of NZ_JAJFAW010000005.1, read as the reverse complement.
GTCGAGGTGTTTCTCGCCCTTAGTGGCCTCCGCAATGTTCAGGTCGAGAATGGTACCGATGAGGTCGCCCTTGGCGTAGTAGTTGATTTCGCTGTTTCGGGAGTTCTCATTCTGCCGGTACGATTTAATCCAGGCATCAAAGCTGGATTCGGCGGCCGACTGCACGCGGTTGCCGGGCGTGTTCTCCACTGAGGTGATGTCGTTGGCCAGCCCGTTGAGAAAGTCTTCACGCGCAGTATTGCCCACGCGCAGGTTGATGAGCTTCGAGTAATAAGTCGTAATTCCTTCGCTCACCCACAGCATGTGGGTGTAATTCTCCTTGTCGTAGTCGAACGGCCCCAGGGCCACCGGGCGAATGCGCTTCACGTTCCAGAGGTGGAAGTATTCGTGGGCTGCCAGGCCCAGAAACGACTTGTAGCCGGCCTCGGTGCCGTAGGTGCCACGGCCCACTTCCAGGGTGGTGGAGTACAGGTGCTCGAGGCCCCCGCCGCCCCGCTCCAGGTTGTGCACGATGAACAGGTAGTGGTCGAGCGGATTCTGGCCCACCACGCGCTGCGCTTCTTCGCACACCTTCTTCATATCGGCCGTCAGCTTGGCGTCGTCGGCATTGTACGTGCCGAACATGGCCACTTGATGCGGCGTGCCATTGGCGGTGAACTCCAGCACTTTCTGGTTGCCGATTTCCATCGGCGAATCGGCCAGCTCGTCGTAGCTGGCGGCTTTGTAGGTGAACTTGCCCGTGCCTGGGCGCAGCGCCGTGCTCACCTGGGCCCAGCCCGCGGCTGGCTGCACCACCACCGTACTGCCCAGCATCTTGTTATCGGCGGGGTACATGAACACGCTCGTGCCGTTGAGGTAGCCGTGGTCGGCGTCGATAAACGAAGTGCGCACGGTCAGCTCAAAGGCGTAGACGCGGTAGCTCACCTGGAAATTGGCCTGCTTGGCGTGGCGCACCCGCCAGGTGTTTTTGTTGATTTTCTCGACGGCCAACGGCTGGCCCGCTGCCGTGCGGGCCTGGAAGCCTTCTACGTTCTTGGAGTATTCGCGCACCAGGTAGGAGCCCGGAGCCCACACCGGCATTTTCACGTCGGTGTAGTCGGCCGGGAAGCCGCCCAGCTCCATTTTAACTTCAAAGTAGTGGGTTTGGGGCGCGGGCATGGCCAGTGTGTAGCGCAGCGTGGGCACCACGGCCGCCGGGCGCGCCTGCACCGCCAGCCCGCCGGCCAGCAGCAGAGCAAGCGCGGTATGACTAAGGCGTGTTTTTGAATTTCTGAGCATTAGCAATGTTATAAGTTGGACCTTTGGCACAAAGTAAGCCCTCAGGGCTGCCTCCAACCTAGCGAACAGCCCTTGCGTTAGGGGCTACTGTGGCGCTTACTTTCGGCACCCACTTTGCACTCCGTTCGATTATGCGTTACGTCTGGCTGGTTTTTATAGGATTATTGGCCGCAATGGCCATAGTTCTGCCCCGGCTGAACCGCCGGGCCGCGGCCCCCAAGCGCGTAACCTGGACCACTACAAAGTCTGACGACCTGCCCGCACAGCCTGTTTCCACTTCCTTCGCCGCCCTGCGCGAAGCGCCGGCCACGGGCCTGGCGGCCCGCGCCGATAGCATTGTGGCCTTCGGGTTGTCGCATCAGGGCACGCCCTATGTATTTGCCGGTACCTCGCCCCTCACGGGCTTCGACTGTTCGGGCTTTATCATGTTCACCTTCGCCCATTTCAACATCAACGTGCCGCACTCCACGGCCCTGCTCATTGATGTGGGCCGCCCCGTAGCGCGCGCCGAAGCCCAACCCGGCGACATAGTGGTGTTTACGGGCACGGCTACTACCAGCACCACGCCCGGCCACGCCGGCATCGTCATCTCCAAGCGGGGCGAGGTGCCGCTGCGATTCGTGCACGCTTCCTCCGCCCGGCGCGAGTCTGGCGTGAAAGTGAGCCAGGTAGAAGGCACCGACTACGAGCGCCGCTTTATGCAGGTGCGCCGCGTGCTGGGGCCCGGCGCTCTGGCTGCCACCACCCCGCCCAAGGCAGCTCTACTGGCTCGTACAGCAGCCCCGGTAGCAGCGCTGCCCGCCCGCCCGGCAGAAGTTGAGCCACTAGCCGCACCCGTATCGGCCCCGCCCAAAGTGCTGCCGGCCCTGAAAAAAGCGGCGCCAGTAGCCCGGAAGAGCACCCGCACAGTGGCCAAGAAAGCAGCCACGAGCAAAAGCACGGTGGCCAAAAAGAAGGCAGCGCCCACCATCCGGCACAAAGCACCGGTCAAGAAAGCGCCGGTTAAGAAAACCGCCCGCACCACTGCCAAAAAGCGGACGACCCATTAAGTCCTGAAATCTTAAGGCTTTCTAATTGGGCTAAAAAAAGCGATGCCCGGTTCGCCTCTGCCGTCCCACTTAAGGGCGACTGGGCGAACCGGGCATCTAATCCTTCAAATCTTACCAAGCGGCGAAACTGGGGTACAGTTCCGGCGTCACTTTCAAGAGTAAGACCTGGCCGAATGTGGGCAGCCTTAGGAGCTACCCCACGAAGCTGTTGTTAGGCGCGTACTGCGGTGAAGCGTACGACATTCGACAGGCTTGGCAGGATTTGTTTGGGACTACTAGACATTTTGTACCTCCTTTCTTTACGTTCGACATAACACTCATTCGCGCGGCCCAGCACCTTAGGGCTGCTTGAATGAGGCCGTAGCACTCACTACTGGACGGTAAAGTTAATAGCGGAAACTAAGGTTCAAAATTACCGACCCAATTATTGGGCTAAACCCGCTCAACAGTAGCTTGAGCCCTGATTTACAGCTATATTTTTTTTGTCTTAAGTAGCAAAAATCTCGTCTGCTTAGCAAAAGCTCATAACTTGGCCGTAAACTTGCCTAGGTGCTATTCAATACCCCCGGCGGGCCCTCCGGATATTTTCAATTACCTTTTCCCATCAAACCCACTCCTCTTCTCTTCAGAAATGAAAAAAACACTGCTTTTACTCATTGCCCTCGTGTTGGGCGTTGCCCGAATGGCTTCCGCCCAAACCATGACCCCGCTCGGGGTATGGACGAACTCGGAGAAGAAGGCCACGTTTGAAATATACAAGTGCGGCGACAAGCTGTGCGGCAAAATTGTGAGCCTGACCGTGCCCAACGACCCGGCCACCGGCAAGCCCAAAACCGATAGCCAAAACCCCGACCCGAAGCTGCGCAACCGCCCCCGCCTGGGCCTGGTGTTTATGCAAGGCTTCAAGTACGACGACGACAACAAGTGGGACGATGGCAAAATCTACGACCCCGAAAGCGGCAAGACCTACTCCTGCTACATGAAAATGGAAGGCGCCAACACCATGGAAGTGAAAGGCTACATCGGCTTTTCGCTCATAGGCAAATCCCAGACCTGGACGCGGGTAAAATAACCGCCCGCATAGTTGCCTGATAAACGGTAATAAGGCCGGTTTCCGCACGGAAGCCGGCCTTTGTTTATGGCACGCCCCTTGGATGCGCGCCCCACACCGGGCCCAAACCGGCGGCCTACCCCGCGCCGGCTCACAAACTATTTACCAAAGTGGGTGTTCTGACTCCACTAACTTTCCACGTTTTGCTCGATTTTATCCACAACCTGTTTCGCTCCAAAGCGAAATCCCCCGCCTCCTGGCACGCGGTGGCGCTGTCGCCGGCCCAGGCCCGGCGGCATGCCCAATGGGTCGAGCAGCGCGTGTACCTAAACTGGCTGGGGCCCTACTTCAAGGCCTACCACCTGCGCAAGGGCGGCGCGGCGGGCACCCGCGGTTTCCAGGTGCAGCTGCTGCAGGAGCACGGCCGCCAGGGCGCGCTGTTTTTCTTTGACCCTTCGATTGGGCCTGGCAACTTCCGGCATTTCTACGAGCACCTCGGCGAACGAGTGCTGGCGCTGGGCTACCACCGCGCCTGTGCAGATAAATGCACCAAGCAGCACGAACACCACACCGAAACCACGCTCAAGCAGTTCTACAAGCCCAACCCCACCGACTGCCCCAAAACCGGCGATTGCAACCAGCGCTTCGGCCTTATCACCATCGATTTGGTGGCCGTGAACGGTCAGCCCATGTTTATTCGCCTCACGAGCAACGCTGTGCTCGAGCCGGGCTTCACGCCCGCGCGCTCGTTTGATGAACTGCTCAAGGCCCTGCTCGACGCGCCACCGGCCGATGCCGCCACCGAGGCACTTATTGCGAAGTACCACGACACGTTCTAGCAATTGAGCTAAAAAAGCCGCTCCTGAAAAGGAGCGGCTTTTTTAATTAACGGGTTGAGCTGAATTACTCCCGTACAAACCGGCCCTGGCCCAGCAGCTCTCCCTGGGCACCGAGCAGGCGCAGGTGGTACAAGCCCGAGGCCAGCGCGTCCGTGTAGAGCGTGGGCTGCTGCGCCACTACCACTTGCCGCAGCACCACGCGGCCTGTGGCGTCCAGAGCTTCGGCCGTGACGCGGGCGGCGGGCAGCGCGTCCAATTGCAGCTGGTCACGGCAGGGATTGGGGTAAAGGCTAAGGGGAGCCACACCGGCAGCGGGCTGGCTGGCCGGCAGGGTATTGTCGCGAACGGGGGCGCTGGATGCTGCATTTAAAATCCACTGGTCGGGGTCGATGGCCACACTGACCACGGGGCCGTTCACGGAGAAATAGAAGGTTTCGGTGGCCTGGCCTTGGTGCAGGCGCACGGTTTGGGTGGAGCCGTCGGCGAAGGTGAGGCGGTAATCCACATCGGTATCAAAAAAAGGCGTGAATGCGGCATCGGTGGCCGCTTCATTCACGCGGAGCACGAAGCTGCTGCCGCTCTGGTTCCACTTGCCGTTGAAGAGAGGAACGCCACGGCCACGGAACCACTGTTGAAAGAAATACCCAAGCGGCCGGCCGGCCTCGCCCTCAAAAATGCGCTGCAAATCGGCGGTGCGAGCCGTGGAGCCACGAAACTGGGTCTGGTAGGTGCGCAAGGCCCGGAAAAACTTGGTGTCGTCGTTCAGCAAATAGCGCAGCATGTGAATCACGGCGGCGCCTTTTTTGTAGGTCAGGCCGCCATTAAAGATGCGGTTCACATTGGTGGTATCATCTACATAAACGCTGCCGACGCTTAATTGCGCGGTCTGGTGGGTGTTGTCCATCCAGGCGCGGGCACTGGCGGGGGTACTGAAGGCTTGCAGCGAGAGGTACTCCCCGTAAGAAGCAAAGCCTTCGTTGAGCCAGATATCTTCCCAGCTGGCGCAGGTCACGTTGTCGCCAAACCACTGATGGAACAGCTCATGCGCGGTGAGCGTAAACGAAAAGCCATCTTGGGTGGTCATGGTTTGGTGCTCCATGCCGCCGTATATCGGGGCCGTAGTGTGCCCGTATTTTTCGTCGGCAAACGGGTATAGCCCCACCAGGGCCGAGTAGTTTTCGATAAAGCCCGGCGTCAGGTCTATCCGGCTCTTCCAGTAATCGAGGTAGGCCTGGTTGTAGACATAGTTGACGATGGGAATGCGGGGTCCACCGGCGGGATTGGCGTAGTTCACATACTCCAGATACGGCGCCACCGACACCGAAATCAGGTAATAATCGATGGGATGCCGGGACTTCCACTCGTAGCGCACCTTGTTGCCCGGCAGCGGCACGGTGCGCACCAGCACGCCGTTGGAGCCCACCTTGTTGGGCTGGGTAGTGGTCACCCACACGTCGGAAGAGTCGGCCTTGTCGGTGAGCACCTGCTTGCACGGAAACCACTCGTGCGCCGAATAAGGCTCAGACAAGGACCAGGTAACGTCATAGGCGAAGGTCGGGGCGCCGTTGTAGGTGTCCATATGCACCGAGTTGCGGTTGCTAAGGCCGTTGCCGATGGCCGCCGAATTGCCGCTCGGCGCCGTGCCGTGGTAGTAGATGCGGGCATCAGCCAGGGTGTTAGCGGCCACGGGTTGGGCCAGGCCGGCGGTGGCATCGGGCCCAGCCCGGCGGATGCCGGCAGAGCGCCGGCCGTTCACCACCACCGAGTCGATGAGCAGCGTGGCCGTGCCGGCTGGCGAGCCCGCCGGGGCCTGGTACAGCTCAAACGCCAGCGAATCGAGGGCTTGGCTCCCCACCCGAAAGCGCATCCACACCGAGCCGGCCACGTTCAGCGAGTTGTTTTCCATGGCCAGGTCCAGCTTATAGTACTTCACGTCGTACCGGTCCATTTTGCGGCGGTGCGGCACCGAGGTGGTCGCGCTACGCAAGGCTGCCTGCACGTGGCCCGCGGCGCAGAGCCGGCCGCCGTCTAGTTCTTCCGGGCTCAGGCTGAAGCTGCGAACAGTGGCGCCGGGTGCCAGCTGCTGGGCACGCAGCCCCAGGGGCGCAGAAAGTAAGCTGCTCAGTAAGAAGGTGTAAACAAGTGGGCGCATAGGATAGCAGAAGGAAGAAAATAGTGCCATACCGGCTGGTAGAGCCACCATCTTTCGGGCACCTAAGGTATGGCAGCACACCCCTAAAACCAGCTTACGGACGGGTAAATTCGCTATGCCTGCGAAACGCGGTGCCCCGGCCAGAAGTTGACTTATGCGGCCGTATATTTCGGCTCAATCCGGATTTAGTACGCTTATTTCTCAAACTAATGCCCTTTCGCCTTCCTTTGCCCGGTCCGGCGTGGGCTGCCTGCCTGCTGTTTTGGTGCAGTTGGCTGGGATTTGGCGAGACGGCAAGGGCCACGCACATTGTGGGCGGTGAAATGGAGCTGGTGCACAACACAGGCGACTCCTACACGCTGCTGCTCAACCTGTACTTCGATGCCGTGAATGGCAACGTGAGCGTGCTGGATGCCGACCTGACGGCCAGCATTTTTGAGAAAAGCACCAACAACCGCATGACCAACGTGGTGCTGCCGCTCAGCAGCAACACCTTCGTCAACTACACCAATCCGGCGTGTGCCCAGCCCACGCTCAGCACCCGCAAGCTGGTTTACAGCAAGCTTATCACGCTCGCGGCCGATACTTACAACAGTCCGCAAGGGTACTATGTAGCCGTGGAGCGCTGCTGCCGCAACTACTCCATCAGCAACATTGTGGCGCCCAACAACGCCGCCCAAACCTTCTACCTGGAGTTTCCGGCCGTGGTGCGGGGCGGCAAAGCCTTCTACGACTCGACGCCGCGCATCTTTCCAGCACTGGCCGACTACGCTTGCCGCAACGAACTGTTCTACTACGACTTCGGCGGCCAGGACGCCGACGGCGACTCCCTGGTGTACGACCTGGTAACGCCGCTCAACGGCCACGCCAACGCCACCGTGCCCAAGCCCGCCGCAGCCGAAGCGGCCCCGTATGCCCTCATCAAGTGGAACCCGGGCCTGAGCACCCTCAACCAGATACCGGGCGCTCCCACCCTCGAAATCGGCCGGAACTCGGGACGGCTCACCGTGCGGCCCACGTCGTTGGGCCTCTTCGTGTTTGGGGTGCGCTGTGCCGAATACCGGCGGGGCGAGAAAATCGGGGAATCGCGCCGCGACTTCCAGCTCATGGTGCTGAACTGCGCCGTGAACATCAAGCCCAGCCTTCGGCTACTGCCCGCTCCCACCAGTTCCGCCACCTACCGGCCCGGCCGCGACACCCTCCATTTTGTGCCAAGTGGCAACCGCTGCGTTCGGGTGCGCTTCACCGACCCCGACCCCAATTCACGGCTGACCTTATCATTGAGCCCGGTTAATTTCTCGGGGCTGCTACCCACTTTTACGTCGGCCAGCAGCGGCGCTGTTCGCACCGCGGGCGCGCCGGATACGCTCACGGCCACGCTCTGCTTTCCCGAATGCATGAACACCCGCGGCGGGGTCTTTTTGCTGGACGTGGTAGTGGGCGATGATGGCTGCAGCCTGCCCAAGCGCGATACAGTGCGCGTGGCTTTCACCGCCGTTCCGCCGGGCAATGCCCCACCCACCATCGCTGCCACTGCGGGCCCCGCCCTGCCCCTGCGTGTGCGCGTGGGCGACCTGGTAGCCTTCGACGTGACCGGCACCGACCTCGACAATGACCCCGTGCTGCTGGAAATGACCGGTCAAGGCTTCAGCCCCGGTGCGCTGGGGGCCACGCTCTCGCAGGGCACCACCGGCAACCAGCAGCGCGGCCGCTTCAACTGGCGCGTCGATTGCCGGGCTGTGGGGCCCGATTCCATCTTCACCTTCCAGTTTGCGGCCGCTACGTCGCCGTGCAGCACGCGCGACATCGCCACCATCTCGGTGCCAGTGGTGGTGAGCTATGCCAACCACGCGCCCGTGTTGGCTTCGAGCCTTCCGGTGCCCAAGGGGTCGGAAATCCCGCTGCTGGTGCTGCCCCTCGGCCACTTATATACTGCCACTTTCATGGGCACCGATGTAGACCGCGACGGCCTGACGCTGACAGCCAGCGGCACCTCCAACGATGGCAAAGAAGGCTTCGACCTGGCTGCCGCGGGCATGCGGTTCCAGGCCTTCAACGGTACGGGCGTGGCCAATGGCACCTTTAGCTGGGACGTGAGCTGCGCCGCCGCCAACCTGCACCGTGAGCTCACCGTCACGTTTCAGCTCGTGGATGCCACCTGCAAGCCCCTGCCCCAGGTGCAACGCGTCCGCCTTCAGGTAAAAAGCCCCGACTCGCTGGCCGTGAAGCTCTACAACGTCATCACCCCCAACCGCGACGGGCAAAACGATGAGTTCCGGCTGCCCGACCTGCCGCCGAACTTTTGCGACGCGCAGTTTGCCAACATCAAGATTTTCAGCCGGTGGGGCCAGCAGGTTTTTGAATCGCAGGACCGGGAGTTTCGCTGGCCGGGCCAGGGCAACGGGGGGCTGTATTACTACTTCGTGTCCTACACCGACGGCCGCAAATACCGGGGTTGGCTTGAGGTAATTCGGTAGCCAACTTGCCATTCGGCACTCCACAGCTGCCACAAAAAGAGCCGCTAAATCACTTTAGCGGCTCTCGTTATTTAGCTCAATTTGAATAGTTTATCCACTCAAAAGAGAAATAGAAACACGGCAAACAACGCAACCCACAGCACATCGATGAAATGCCAGTAGGTGCCCAGCATGCCCAACTGGCGGCGGTGGTAGGGGTTGCGAATGAAGACCAGCGTCCGCACCGCGTCGCGGTCGGCGTGCACCACACGCAGCAGCAGGGCCAGCAAAAACAGCATGCCGCCCAGCAAGTGGGCCACGTGCAGGGCCGATATCAGATAAATGAACTGGCCGCTGCTACTGCTGGCATCGCCTTGGAAGGGCACGCCGGTAGTCATCAGCTCGCGCCAGCCCAGCACCTGCAGCCCGGCAAACACGCAGCCCAGCAGCAGCGTAGCGCCCAGGCAGCGGGCCAGGCTGCTCAGGTCGTCGTCGGCGTACAGCCGCGGGGCCTGCGCCATGGTGTAGCTACTGAGCAGCAGCACGATGGTGCTCAGCGAGAAATACCGCGGCAAGGCGTGCAAGCCCGTGGGCACCCCGCTCCGCAGCCGCGTGGTAACATACGCCGTCACCAGCATCACAAACATGATGGTGATGGCCAGAATCACCAGGTAGAGCACCACCAGCAGCGGCGGCATGCGCTCGATGCGGCCAAACGGCGACGAACGCCGACGGGCCCCTACCTGGTTTTCGTGTTCGTGTTCGGAGTTCATCGGGGTGGGAAAGGGGTGTTCCTTTCCAAACTAATCGAACTGGAATTAGTTGCAAAACCACCACGATTTGCGCCGGGACGGTGCTACCGAAAGAACGAGCCGATTTTGCCCAATACGGCGTTGAGCGTGATTTTGGGGGTGCGCTGCACGCCGAAGGTGACGTAGGTTTTGCCGCCCACCCGCAAATCCAAGACCCAGCCCAATTGACGGGCTAAGTCATTGATTTGCTGCATGGGGTCGGGGCCGGGGGGCTTGGGCGGCTTGGGCACGCCGGGGGGCGTTGGCGGGGCCGCCGTAAGCAGGTCGAGCACCTGCTGGCTGGGAATATTGAGGATGAGGTAGGTGCCGGCAGCGGCGAGCTGCAGGGCGTGGCCATTCCAGTTGATGACGAGCTGGGCCTCAATTTCGAGGGTACTAGGCACCGGCTTCGGCGGGACTGGATGGCAGCTGGGGGGCAGCCGTGGTGCCGGCCGGCTGGTCGCCGCGGGTGCGGATGCGGAGCGAGCCGTTGAGCTTCCAGGTGGCGGCCGGGGCGTTGGGGTTTTGGGGGTTTGGCACTTGCAGCTCCATTTGGTCGAACGCGCAGCTGAGCTCCACGCCGCCCGAAAGCTTGCCGAGCAGGGAGGCGGCCATGTCGGCCCAATTAGATGAGGAAGAATCGGCCATGTTAGCAGGTGGGTTAGGTGGTGAAAGGGGCAAAATGGGGCAAAGCGCCTGCCCCGATTGGCCGCAAAGTACGACCATGCACCTGCTAACGCAACGAAACGGCCCGGGTTGTGGGGCATCCTTGCCCCCTGCCGGCCGCGTACATTTGTACCCATTGCCTTTTAGCTCAACCCAATGTTCGCTTCGCGCTCCTGTTCTGGTCATGCGGCCGCTTTCCTGCTTTTGCTTTCGGGCTCCGGCCGCGCCCAGTCCCTTACCGACTCCATGCTCCCACCACGGCCGGAAGCAGTTTCTGAGCTAGCTTTTGAAGCAAGCCCAGCCTCCTGCGCCCACCCCTTTGGCTTGCATGAGGGCCAGAACCTGGAGTACCAAATTCTGAACAACAAAGGCAAATCCATCGGTGCTGTGCGCTACCGGGTTGTTAAAATCAGCACCGACTCCGTTGCCCGCAAAAAGAATAAAGCGGTAGTAACCACCAGTGTTCGGCTGAAAAGCGGCCTTTACGACCCCACCAACCTAGTGCTGGCCCAACAGGACCTCACCTTCTTTTGCCGCAACGACACCACGTTTACCGATGGCTTGCGGGAAATCAATTACGAAGGCCTCAAGTCTTTCCGCGACCGGCGGATGACCTACCAAGGCACGCCGTTGGCTTGGCCCAACCAGCCGGCGCCCGGTAGCGCCTTGGCCGACGGCGGCGCCCTGGTGCAGGTGAGCAGCCCTTCGGTGGCCATTGCCAAGGTGAAGACCACGGTGCTCAAACGCAAGCTCGTGGCCGGGCGCATTCCCGTCACGGTGCCTGCCGGCACGTTCAGCTGCTACATGGTGGAGAGTGAGCGCGAGCTGGCCACCGCTGCCCGTGCCGACCTCGTCCTAAAAAATGCGGGCCGGGAAATCGACTACTACGACCCCGCTGTGGGCATCATCAAGACCGAGTACTACGATAAGAAAGGCAAGCTACTGCAATCGCGGGTGCTGGCCAAGCACTAGCATTTGCCGGGGCTCGAGTTATAAAATAGCCCAACCCGTTTCGCCCTGTGGGCCGCGCAGCAGGCTGTAGTGGTCTTGCTGGCCCAGCACCTCCACGGGCGTTTGGGGCGCCAGGGCTCCCCCGGCCGGGGCCGTCTTAGTTGGTTGTAAAAGCAGCTCCGTAGCCGTGGGCAGCACCAGGCGCCGCAGCGGGGTGGCCGCTGCTCCTACCACGGCATGCACCCCCACATAGCCGATTTGACCGCCCGGGGTTTGCACCCGCAGGTCGGTACCCTGCTGGCCTATCACCAGCAGCGGCAACTGCTTGGGCAGCCGGGCGGCAGCTTGCAAGTGCTCGATTTTCTCCTTGCCCACCGAGGTCCGCAGCACGGCCGCCGCCCGCATCCGCACGAATTCGCCGCGCTGGTCGGGGCCGCTGGGCAGCGCCGCCACCGGGGCGGGATGGTGCACAAACGGAAAGGGGTCAACGGCCCCGCGGCCGCTGCGGTAAATGCCAAAGTGCAGGTGGGGCACAGTGCTGCGGGCGTTGCCGGTATTGCCCACCAGGCCCAGAGTATCGCCGGCCCGCACGTGCTGGCCCACCGTCACCAGCTGCTTATCTAAGTGCGCGTAATACAGGTGGTTGCCGTGCGCAGCGTCGGCCAGCCACACCACCCGCCCGCCGATGGGCGTTTCGCCGGTGCGGGTGATGAACCCCGCGGTGGCGGCTACAGCCGGGGTGCCGCGTGCGGCAAAAATATCGATGCCCTCGTGTGAGCGCGCGCCGGCTTCGCGCGGAGCGCCCCAGAAGCTGCCCACGGCCGCATCGGTGCGGCCCTGTACCGGAAACACGCCCAAACTTGGCTCGCGGGCCACGCGCAGGGTGTAGCGCCCGGCGGCCAGCAGCTCGGGCTGTACCCGCAACAGGTGCTGCCCGTCGGCTTCGGCCAAGTACCGGAAATCCAGCACCAACGTATCGGCGCTGGCCAGGGGTACCGGGGCCCGGCCGGGCACCACTTCAAAAGCATCCAGAAATACACGGACTGCCGCCCCGGTGGGCAGCGACAGGCTTACGTGGACCTGCTCGCCGGCGCGCACGGCATAGCGGTAGCTGGCCGCTGTGGGCCGCTCGGGCCGGAAATAACCCGTCTCGGTGAATGGCAGCGTGACCACCAGCGAATCGCGCAGCGCCTGCTCGGCCGCCGCAAGCCAGGCGCGGCCCGCGGGCCGGCGGTCGAGGCCGGACTGGTGCAGTTGCCGGGCATACGCCTCGTGCGGGGTCGCCTTTTGGAATATGGCCTGCAAAGTCTGCTGCTTGCTACAGCCGCTCAGCAACAGGATTACTCCGAAGAAAAAGGGCCACAGCAGTCCTGCCAGCGGCCGATTCGCGGGCCGCTTAATAGAAGCATCCGTCATTAATAACATGCGCGTTAAACAACGGCTTCCGTCGGGTAGTTCGGGTGCGGGCCGGGCCTAGCCCACCCTGGGCCGGGGCAGCACTTCCGGGCCTGGGCCGGCCTGCTACCTTTACGCTCCATTCCCGCCTCACCCCTGCTCTATGAAGCTCATCGAATGCCCGCGCGACGCCATGCAAGGCCTGCCCGATTTCATTCCGACTGCCACCAAAACTGCCTACCTCAATACGCTGCTTAAGGTCGGCTTCGATACCCTGGATTTTGGCTCTTTCGTGTCTCCCAAAGCCATTCCGCAGCTGCGCGACACGGCAGAAGTGCTAGCGGGGCTGGACCTGAGCGCCACCAAAACCAAGCTGCTGGCCATTGTGGCCAACCTGCGCGGCGCTGAAACCGCCGCCCAACACCCGGAAATCAGCTACCTGGGCTTTCCACTTTCCGTCTCCGAAACCTTCCAGCGGCGCAACACCAACCAAACCACCGCCGAAGCCCTGGCCGACGTGGCCACCATGCACGAGCTGTGTGAGCGCACCGGCAAAACCCTCGTCACCTACCTGTCGATGGGATTTGGCAACCCCTACGGCGATGCCTGGAGTCCAGAAATCGTAACGGACTTCACTCAGCAGCTGGCGTCCCTGGGCATTCACATTGTGGCTTTGTCCGACACCATCGGCGCCTCCACGGCGGCCACCATTGCGCCGTTGTTCTCAGCCCTGATTCCTGCGTTTCCTGCTATTGAGTTTGGGGCTCACCTGCACACTACCCCTACTACCTGGCACGAGAAAGTAAGCGCCGCCTACCAAGCCGGCTGCCGGCGCTTCGATGGCGCCATTGGCGGCTTTGGCGGCTGCCCCATGGCTGCCGACGAGCTCACCGGCAACATGGCCACCGAAAACCTGCTGGCTTTCCTGGCGGAAAACGGGCTCGATTCAGGCTTGGACTTAGCGGCCTTTGCCCAGGCCCGGGCGGCGGCTACGGGCGTCTTTGCTTTTCATTAACCTATAGCCGATGCTTGCTACCGCCGATATTTTCATTCCTTGCTTCGTCGACCAGCTCTACCCTGCTACCGCCATGAACATGGTGAAAGTGCTGGAGCGGGTGGGTGTGCAGGTCAATTACAACCCCGACCAAACCTGCTGTGGCCAGCCGGCCTACAACGCCGGCTACAAGCCCCAAAGCCGGGCCGTGGCCGAGAAATTTCTTCAGGATTTTGCGGCACCGGAAGCAGCCAATCCGCGCTACGTCGTGAGCCCTTCGGCGTCGTGCGTGGGCATGGTGCGCAACAGCTACACCGACTTATTCGCAGACACCCAGGCCCTGGCCAGCTGCCAGGCCGTGCAGGGCCGCACCTACGAGCTGACCGAGTTTCTGGTGGATGTGCTGGGCATCAGCGCGATTCCGGGCGCCCGGCTGGCGGGCAAGTACACTTACCACGATTCCTGCTCCGCGTTGCGGGAGTGTGGCATCCGGGCGGCCCCGCGCCTGCTGCTGGACAATGTGGCCGGGCTGGAACGAGTGGAGATGGCCGAAAACACCACCTGCTGCGGTTTCGGGGGCACCTTTGCGGTGAAGTTCGAAGCCATTTCGGTGGCAATGGCCCAGCAAAAAGTGGAGCACGCACTCGACACCGGCGCCGACTTCATCGTGAGCACCGACGTGAGCTGCCTGATGCATCTGGAGGCGTACATCAAGAAAGAAAAGCTCCCCCTGAAATGCCTGCACATCGCCGACGTGCTGGCCAGCGGCTGGTAGCAGCCCGCTGCAATATTGAGCTAACCCGGCCCCCTACTTTCTGACTTTCTCTGGTGCAGTATTACTTATCCGGCCGTCTTTCGCAGCAGTTGTTGTGGCTGGCCTGCCTGGCGGGCGTGGTGGGGCTGCTGGCGGCGCGGTCCTTGGTGGCCCTGGCCCCGGTGGTGGGTGTGCTGGCCGTGTTGGCCAATCCCAATCTGCGGGCTGAATTTCCCCGGTACTTCCGCAATGGAGCTGCCATGTGCGCCGCGGCTGTATTCGGATTTCTGCTTATTAGCGGCCTATATACCAGCGAGTGGGCTACCTGGCGCCACGACTTATTCCGCTACCTGCCCTTGCTGGGCGTGCCACTGGCCTTCACCCTGGCCGTGCCCCTCACGGCACGCCAGCGGCTGGCGGTGGGCTGCTTGTTTGTGCTGGGCACGGCGGCCAACGGTGCGGCTACCCTCGGCAAGTACCTGCTGGACCCGGCCGCGGCTAACGAGGCCATCAACTTGGGCCAAAACGTTCAGGCCGTGACGCGCATTTTCCACATCACGTTTGGCGTGATGCTGGCCCTGGCCTTCTTCTGGGGCCTGCTGCTGCGGCGCAGCAAACTTGTGGGGCCAGTGTTGCGGGGCGCGCTGCTTGTGGCGGCAGTAGTGGCGGCGCTCACGCTGCACGTACTGGCATATCGCACGGGCCTGCTGGTATTTTACACGAGCCTGTTGGGCTATGCGGTGTGGCTGCTGGTACGGCGGCGTTGGCTGCTAGGAATTGGGCTGCTGGTGCTGCTGGGGCTGGGCCCGTGGCTGGCCTACCACACGCTCGAATCGGTGCGGCAACGTGTCGACTCTACGGTGTGGGACGTGGGCCAGTTCACCAATCAGCAGGACATCAACAACTATTCCCTGGCGCGCCGGCTCGCGGCCGTTGAAACCGCCGAAGCAGTGATTGGTCAGCATTGGCTGATTGGCGTAGGCCCGGCCGATACTCGTGCGGCGATGATGGCCCAATACGACTGGAAAGATTACGGTCTTCGGCAGGCCAACCGCGTCGAGGTGCACAACCAATACCTCGAAGCCCTAATGGGCGGTGGGCTGCTTGGCTTTGGCCTGCTGCTGTTGCTCCTGCTGTGGCCATTCACCCAAGCCCAGGCCCGGCACAATCCCTACCTCTGCTTCTTCCTGCTGATTCAAGCCACAGCCATGATGGTCGACGCCGTGCTCTCCCTGCAAATTGGTCTTAACCTGTTCATCTTCGGCTACGGCTTCCTAGCGGTAGCAACATTGAATAATGACGAATGAGCAATGACAAATGACGAATTGGTCGTCGGGCTAATTCGTCATTTGTCATTGCTCATTCGTCATTGTTTTTTCCCTACAGCGCTTTTCTAATTCGCTCTTTGAGCCCGGGGGTGGCCTCCAGAAGCGGCAGGCGAACGGCGGCTCCGCATACGCCCAGCGCTTCCAGAGCTGCTTTCACGCCCACGGGGTTGCTTTCCTCATACATGAGCGGGTTGATGGGCAGCAGGTGGAAAAGACCCGTGCGCGCTTTGGTAAAGTCGCCGGCCAGGGCCGCGCGGGTCATGTCGGCGAAGCGCTTGGGGAAGGCATTGGCCATTACCGAAATAATGCCTTCTGCTCCGCAGGCAATGAGGGCAGGCGTGAGCACGTCATCGCCCGAGAGCAGCAGAAAACCTTCCGGTTTGTGGGCGGCAATGGCCAGGCACTGCTCCATGTTGCCGCTGGCTTCCTTGATGCCGATGATGTTGGGGTGCTGCGCCAGGCGCAGGGTGGTTTCGGCGGTGATGTTGGAGGCCGTGCGGCCGGGCACGTTGTAGAGAATAATGGGCACGGGGCTGGCCTCTGCCAGGCGGTGGTAGTGGGCCACTAAGCCGGCCTGGGTGGGCTTGTTGTAAGCCGGGCTGGCCGATAGCACGGCCGCAATGCCGTCGAGGTCGGTGCTGAGCAGGAGCTCCTCGGCCGCGGCCGTGTCGTTGCTGCCGATGCCGTACACCAAGGGCACCCGGCCGGCCACGTGGGCCTTGGCAACGCGCAGCAGCTCGGCTTTTTCCTCAGCGGTGGTGGTCGGCGATTCGCCGGTGGTGCCATTCACCACGAGGTATTCCACGCCGCCTTCGATGCAGAAATCAAGCAAGTGGCGCCAGCCGACATAGTCCACCTTAAAATCGTCGGTAAACGGGGTGACCAAGGCCACGCCCGTGCCGTGAAATGCCGGAAGACGGGTGCCAGTGTTGTTCATGCGGGTGATTGGGGGTTAGTTTTGTACAAAGGTAGGGGTGCGTCGCACGCGCCCGGCATTTCGCCGTTGGCTACCTCATCCATTTTTAGCTGCCTATTCCGGCGGACGTGTGCGACACGGCCCAATTATTATGAAATTCACCTCTGCTTCCCTCCTTTTGGCTGCCCTTGCGGTAGCCGCCTGCGACTCCAAAACCGCCACCATGGGCGAGTCCGCAGCCAGTTCTGCCACTGTGGAGGCCGTCACCACCGTCCCGGCCGTGGCCGGCACGTCCGGTACTCGCGCCACCTCTACTGACGAGGCCAACGCCACGCCCGCGCCGGCCCCCACCAGCATTCCGGCCAGCAAAGCCGGCGACGCGGCCGCCATCCTGGCCCGGCCGCAGGTGCCCATCCTGTGCTACCACCAGATTCGGGACTGGACGGCCCGCGACTCCAAAAACGCCAAGGACTACATCACGCCCATTGCCACCTTCAAGGGCCACATCAAGATGCTGGCCGACTCGGGCTACCACACCATCTCGCCCGACCAGCTCTACGCCTACATGACCACCGGGGCCAAGCTGCCGAGCAAGCCCATCATGCTCACCTTCGACGACACCGACCTCGACCAGTTCACCATTGCCCGCCCCGAGCTCGACAAGTACGGCTTCAAGGCCATGTACTTTGTGATGACCGTGAGCCTGGGCCGCCCCCACTACATGACCAAGGCCATGGTGAAGCAGCTTTCCGACGAAGGCAACATCATCGGCTCGCACACCTGGGACCACCACAACGTGAAGAAATACCAGGGCAAGGATTGGGAAACCCAAATCGACAAGCCCACCAAAACCCTGGAGGAAATCACCGGCAAGAAAATCAACTACTTCGCCTACCCCTTCGGCCTCTGGAACGAGCAGGCTTTCCCCGAGCTGAAGAAGCGCGGCTTTGTGGCAGCCTTCTCCCTGGCCGAAAAGCGCGACCAGAACGACCCGCTCTTCACCATTCGCCGCATCATCGCCAGCGGCTACTGGACGCCCCGCACGCTGCACAACAGCATCGTGCAGTCATTCTAGCACGCTGAAGAATTACTGACCGTCATGCAGAGCGCAGCGAAGCATATCGCGTGGCTTACCAACCTAATCGTCTGTCATGCTGACGAAGGAAGCATCTTATCACGATTGAACGAGTCGTGTGAGGGTGATAAGATGCTTCGCTGCGCTCTGCATGACGGTCAGATTTGCTTACCATAAGCAATCCGACGCTTCATAATTGCCATCAAAAAGCCCCGACCAAAATTGGTCGGGGCTTTTTGATTAATTGAAATTGAGCCAGAATTTTTCGCTTATCAGATAAAATTAGGCTTGTCCAGCTTTTTGGCAATGCGGTAAGCCGCGTTCATCAGCCCAACGTGGCTGTAGGCTTGCGGGAAATTCCCCCACTGGGAGCCGGTTTTCGCGTCCACATCTTCACTCAACAGCCCCAAATGGTTGGCGTAGCTGATGAGCTTCTCAAACTCCCTGATGGCATCGGTGAGGCGGCCCACACAGGCCAGCGCCTCCACGTACCAGAAAGAGCAGATGAGAAAAGTGGTTTCGGGGGTACCGAAATCGTCGGCGTGCCGGTAGCGGTAGAACAGGCCTTCCGGAGTTTTCAGCTCGTTTTCCAGGGCAATGAGGTGCTGCCGGGCGCGCTCGGAATTGGGGTCGAGGTAGCCCATGAGTATCAGCTGCAAAGTGCTGGCATCGAGATGGGGCGAGCCGATGGCGTTGGTGTACGCACCAAGGTCAGGGTTGTAGCACTGCTCGATGCGCCGCGTGGCTTCCTCGTTTAGTTCCGTGGCCAGGGCTTCCATGGCCTTGTTGCCGAGCGCCCGCGCCACCTTGCGGGCGGCGTGGCTGCCAGCCCAATGAAACAGGTAGGTGTAGCAGTGGTACTGTGCCAGGTTGCGAAACTCCCACAGCCCGGCATCCGGCACGTCCATGGTTGCCTTGATGAGGCCCAGGGCCTCGTACATCAAGGTTTCGGACGAGGTACGCTCCGGGTTCACGAAGCGGTGGTCGACGTAGAGCGGCAGCAGCGCCACCAGCACCTGGCCGTACACGTCGTTCTGCACGTGGGTGTAGGCATCGTTGCCGATGCGCACCGGCAAATTTCCCATGTAGCCGGCCAGGTCCAGTTCCTGCTCCACCAGCTCCGAAGCGCCGCTGATGCCGTAAAGCGGCTGGTACTTGCCTTTTACTTTGGTCGAAATGTTGGCGATATAATGGAAATACCGCTCCATTTCCTCGAAGTGACCGATGTTGTTGAAGGCCGTGAGGATGTAGTAGGTATCGCGCATCCAGCAGTAGCGGTAGTCCCAGTTGCGGGTGCTGCCGGGCGCTTCGGGCAGGCTGGTGGTGCTGGCCGCAATAATGGCCCCGGTGTCTTCATACTGGTGCACCTTCAGGGCCAGGGCCGACCGAATGACCTGGCCCTGGTAGAAGTCGCCGATGCTCATGCTTTTTACCCACTTGCGCCAGTATTCCACGGTGCTGCTCAAAAACCGCTCGGCCGTGCTTTCCAGCGGGGCCTCCAGCGGCGCTCCATAAGTCAGCACCAGGTACTTGGTTTCGTTCAGGGCAAAGTCCTCCTCGTCCACCACATAGGTGAGCGGGATGTTGGTGGTGAGGCGAATCTCTTCTTCGAGCCCCAAGTACGCAATGTGATTGGAGCTGCGGCGGCGGCTCAGCTCTTTGGTGCCGTACTCGCCCACGGGGTCGCAGGTAACCCGTATGCGCGGCGCGCCAGCCATGGGCTCCACCTTGCGGATAAACATCAGCGGCTTGTAGTAGCGCTCGTATTGCGAGAAGCGCGGGGCAAAATCCGTGACGCGGTACCGGCCGTCGGGCGTGGTGAGTTCCGTGCACAGCACGTTGGTGTTTTCCAGGTAATACTGGTGCGAGCTAAAATTGGCCCCGGCGGCCGGGCGAATACTGAATTCGCCGCCTTTGTTAGCATCGAGCAGGCTGCCGAATACGAAGCTGCTGTCGAACCTAGGCCAGCACAGCCAGGCCATGGAGGCATCTTTTCGGATGAGGGCCAGAAAGGCGCAGTTGCCAATCAAGCCCATTTCGTAGGTGTGCTTGGTGGAGCTGGCCGGGTTGGCGGGGCTGGGTGCGGGGTGCAAAGAGTCAGAAATCATACGGCGGGCATTACGTGAAGCGCGGCCCAACCAAGTGCAATTCCGGCGGGCACTTACCAAAAAGACCCGGCAGCCTACTGCCGGGTCTTTTTAGAAATACGCCGGAACGCGTCCTAAGTTTCTGTTTTCGTTCGCTAGGCTTCGCTTATCTAACGGTAGCGGCTATTCCCGCTCATAGCTTTGCAGGGAGCACCACTTTAGCTCCCGCGCCCTTGGCGGCAGGCCCCGGGAGCAGCGCTGGCACCTGGTGAACCACCACCACAAAGGGGTAGTCGCCTTTCATCTGGCTGTAGATGGTGGCTTCAAAGTCGGGCCCTTTATACCGCACCGCTTCGCAGCTCGGGCACGTCACGGGTTCCGCCACGAGTTTGCGGCTCTTCAACTCACTTCGCAGCTCACGCACACACGATGCCTGCACCGTTTTGAATACCACGTCCTGGCCAGGGCGCTGCGCCCGCAGCATGAGCCGACAAGCCGCCACCGCCGCCCCGTTTTGAGCTGGCAAAGTCCAGAAAGCTTCGCGGGAAGACGCCGTTGGGGCAGTATAACTCCATTCAGACGTGAGGTGCTGGGTCACCACCTGGGGCGACGTCAGCGCCGTAGGTTCGGCCCCTATTGTTAGAAGGTCGGCAAAACCGATGCATTGCGCACGCAGGGAAGCAGGAACTACCGCTTGCAAAGCAAGCAGTATCAACAGTATAAATAATCTCATGGAGGGAAAATAGAGGTTCAATAACGGGATTTAACTCCGTTGGGAAAAATTAAATCGATTATTATATCTAATTTTTATTCAGGAAAATAAGAACATATTACTTGCCATATTTTCCTACCCCTACACCTGGAGCGGTATTATCCCTCCTCAGGCAGCCCAATTCTTGACCGCATGGCACATGGGGAAATTGAGCTGAAATTTATCAGCTCAATTCGACAACACCCCTATTTTTCGAGGGTCAAACGGGTGCACTGGGCGCCACTGCGAACAATGTAAATGCCGGCCGCAAGGCCTTCCACCTGGAGCAAAGCTGCTCCGTCGGCACCAGCGCATGCTTTAGTAACCTGCCGCCCCCGCACATCAAACAGTGTCACTTCATTCGAGGGCCCTCCCTTCACCACGATAGTGCTGCTGGCCTGGGCAGGATTGGGGCACACTTGCAGGCGGGTCGTCTTATCCGAAACCTCCCCTATCCCCGACAACGCCCGGACCGGCGAGTAAGTAGCCTTGCCATCGGTATCAACCTGGCGCAGGCGGTAGTAAACCGTAGGGGCCGCGTGGCGGGCAAAGCCCAAGTCGATATACTGGTACGCGTGGGGCTGGGCGCTGGTGCCATAGCCCGGCACTTGGCCCAACGGGGAGAACGTGCGCCCATCGGTGCTGCTCTCCACCTCGAAATAAGCATTGTGCTTTTCCGACGCCGTGCTCCAGCGCAGCAGCGCTGCGGTTCCCTGCTGCTCGGCGGTAAATGCACTGAGGGTTACGGGCAGAGGTGTGGTCACAGCCGACGCGCTTTCAAACGCGCCGATGTTGCCACGAGCCGGGGCCTGAGGCATTGGGTTACCCATGAAGTCCCGCACGCCGGGGCTAATATTAAACTCGACTTGCAAATCAATACCAGCGGCCAGCACCGGGGAGGTAGCGAGCGGGGCAACCACAGCCGAGAGGTTGCTCAACTGGGGGTCGACATTAAGACCGGTGGTGCGGCCAGCGCTCAGTTGCTCTTGGGTAGTGGCGGTTCGCCAGGCTTGCAGGTCCGTGTAAGTTGAGCCGTTCCATTCCACCACCAGCGGCGCCGCGGTACTCCAGTAGCAATTGCCTTCCAGGCGCAAGCCAGCCGTGCACACGGTACTCACCACGGGTAGCCCCCCCGTTGTTTGCAGCACGTTGTTGCGCAGGGATAGGTCCGAAAAGCCGCCGCTAGTGATGTATACTGCCTTGGGCCGCGTGCCGTCGGCCGGCGGGGTCAGGAGCACGGTGTTGTTGTAGATACTGGCGCGTTGAATGCCGCCGTTGGCCCCCGAAGACCATAGCTCCAGTGCGCCTTGGTTGTGGCCGCGGGCGTCGTTTTCGCTGATGTTGTAGCGGATGGTGAGGTCGTGCATCGGGGCAGCACCACCAAACTGGGCCAGCAGGTAGCCAGCGCCCTGGTTGTCGTGCGAATAGTTGTACTGCATCACCGAATTGGTGCAGCCACCGTCCAGGTCGAAACCGCCACCGTCCAAAGCGGTGCCTGATTTATTGTTGTACGATTCGCTCAGTTGTATCACCAGGTTGTTGCAGGCCCAGCCCCAGATGCCCACCGGCCCACCGGAAGGGTTGGCATTGAGCCGGCCGTTGTCGTGCGCTATGCAGTGCTCGATAAGCACGCCGTCGATGCCCGCGAGTACAATTCCGTTGCCCGTGTGGGTGTTGGTGACGTCGGCCCGGCCGGGGTTGTCGTAGGCTTGGCAGTTGCCCACATACCAGTTGCGGTGCACCTGCCCCGCCAAGGGAAACGGCTGGTAGGAGCTCAGGCCGGCTTCGCCGTTGGCATGCAGTTGGCAGTCGGTGATGCGCACATCGGTGTACCCGCTCGTGGCCTTTTCACTCCCGATGATAATGCCGGAGTTGCGGTAGCCGCTTACGTCCAGGCTCTCCAGGCGGAGGTGTGCAAGGGGGGCATTGTCGGCGTCAATGGTAAAAATCACGCCGGAATTGGTGCTACTCAAGCGGCCCGCTCCTACAAAGACCAGTTTGCTCAGCTCAATGCCCGCCGTGTTCGGGGCATAAAACCCAAATGAACTGCCACTGGAAATCGTAGCCCGTTCGCTTCCGTATGAGCTTACCACCAGCGGTTGCGCCGGGGTTCCCTGGCTGCCATTGTGCAGCCAGATTCCGCCTTGAAACGTTTGGCCGCCCTCAAACAGAATACGGTCGCCCGGCTGAAAAGCGGTTGCGTTAACCTTATCAATCGTGCGCCAAGCGGTGGTTAGGGAAGTGCCCACCTGCCCATCATTCCCAGTTGGACTTATATAATAAGTTTCTGCGCGCAATGAACGAGAGCCTAAAATGGCAAGAAGTGATAAAAGTATAATTTTTGGCTTCATGCAACCTCAATAAATAAGATGAGGCGACAAAGTTAAACGATTTAACTATTATTAAAATATCAACATTTACGAAGCTGTATTATAATTTAACAAGAATATCAGCCCCTGATTCTCCAATTCTTTTTTTAACAATTGGTAAATAATGGATTTGTACATTTATAAACATAGTACAAGTTTAATATTAAAAGAAACGCGAATCAACTTAACCTCAGCCAAGGCCTTGGTCATTCACTTCTCTTCCAATTCTGCAGATTGCAGCCACCGTTTTCAGCAAAGGCTAAGGCAGCCAGCAAGTGCTTCTGCACACTGTTTCAGCATCTTGGTTCCTCACAATTAGCCTGCTGCCAGATTCTGCCATGCTAACGCTGTCAATTTTTGTTCCAGAGCCTGCTGTATCGGAGTGAGCCAACGCCAAAAGCCGGTCCACCACGACTGTTACACCCTGCTGATACCGGCTTCTCATTGGCCTTCAATCAAACGGCCCCTCCACCTCCTATCTCTGCTTCCCTGCTGAAAATCGGTTCTGGTAATCAGCCATAGTTCGAACAATGCGCTTTAGGAGTAGACACCTTCAAAGCAGATATTAGAATACGGTTACCCTTTAATTGGGCTAAATACTCTTGCTATTTTGGTAGGCAATCGTGTCAACGCGTGGGTTGTAGTGCTTACTTTAAGCCGCGGAGCAGTTGTTAGATTTCGCACCTGCAGCAGCGTCGTCTTTCCGATAGCATCGGTATCAGTGTCGTACACAACTGCTTTGATTTCTGGATAGCGACGTGCCACTCGGCGGGCCAGTATAGTAAGGTCTAGCCGATTGGGCGGCAAAGCAGTAAGCAGAAGAACCGGCTTTTGATGCAGATCTAGCTGCTTCGCCGACTGAAGCCGAAGGGCTTCGTATCCCTGGCCGGCCTCTTGTTCCGGATGGTCGGCCACCATCCAGTCAAAGTAGGGAGCACCGGGGCAATAGATAGCCAGGTCCTCTTGGCGGGGCGGGGTCCACATCCAAACTACGTTGGAAACTTGTTCGGCCCGAAAACCTCTTATCATCGCCCGCCACTTCCGTCGATATTCCTTCGCGGAGTTGGCAGCAAACAGCGGGCGCAGCATCACCGTGCGCTTAGTAGTTTGCTTAAACCGGCGGGCAACGTTCTGCCAGTAAACAATGCTTTGGGCTGGCCCGGTTACGGGCCAAGTAACCAGCGGTACTTGGGCTGCTGGCAGAAACTGGAGCGCATCCTGCGGCAACAGCGGCATTGGGCCAGCACCCAGCTCAAACGTCGCAATGTCTTTTCCCTTATATTTTTCCTGGCCCGTGGAAACGCGGGTGGCAGCAGGTGGCTCCAAGCCTGCCGCCTCTACTCCGACGTGCACTGCCATCCCACCAGTTTTTGCCCATTCCAAATGGGGCACGGGAGCAATGACGTCCAGGTAAATAAGCAACTGAACAATGGCCCCCACGGTTCCGATGCTCGTGACCAGGCCGACGGCCGCCCGCCGCAGGCGCCACGCCGTGGCCCGGACCAGCCCGTCGTAAAGACGGTTTAAGCCAAGCACCAGCGGCCGGAACGGCCACGTGGCCATGTCGCGCACGAAGTTCCGCAGGGCTTCGTGCTGGCCCATGATGCTGGCCGCCAGCAAAATTATGGCCAGCGTTGCGGACAAAGCCACCATTAGATTGGTGTAGATGGTTAACGACTGCATGCGGCCGTACTTGCAGGCCGCCAGAAGTACCAGGGCGGTTGCTATGTTAGGAAGCGCCATGCGCCACTCATTCCGCAGCCAGCCTTCTTCTTTGGGAGTTGGGATATACGGAACCCGAACGCGGAACACCGCATATAAGAACCCCATGGTGTACACCCACCAAGTGCCTATCCGCAAAAAGCCCCCCGCCAGGTGCAGGCCCCGCTCGTGGGGTTCGCGCAGCCACTGCTGGGCATAGCAGCGAATCAGTAACGCAATGCCCCACAGCGGCAGCATGTGCTGCGCAAATGCTTTAAGCGAAACGTACCAGGGAAACTCGACCAAAGCCAGCGAAGCCACCGGCACCAGGATGTCGATGAGAGTGACAACCCCCGAAAAGAAATACAATGGCAGCGTGAAGTAGTGCAGACGCTGTGCCCACGTAAACCGGCCCCACAGCCGTGGATACACCCGAAACATCAGGTCAAACGCACCCCGGGACCACTTGAGCTGCTGGGAATAAAACGCGCCCAATGACGAGGGGACAAGGCCCCGGCTGAGCACCTTGGGCACGTACACCGACTGCCACCCCTCGGCGTGCAGGCGCATGGCTGTGTGCATGTCTTCGGTCAGGCCGGCCGCGTGCCCTCCAATGGTATCCAGGGCGGCCCGGCGAAAGGTGCAGTTGGCACCAATTGCTTGCACAGTGCTGTAGGCATTCATGCCCATCATCAAAGGGCCGTAGAAGTGGTAAGTCTGTTCTGCTGCACCCCGGGCCACCAAGCTCTCCTCCTGGTTGCCATAGGCTTGCACTACTTGCACAAAGCCGATTTTTTCATCCTCGAAATAAGGCATCACCTGGTCCAGAAAGTCTGGTGCCATGACGTGGTCCGGGTCCAGCACAACGCAAAACTCGCCAGTGGCTTGCCGCAGGGCGTTGTTTATATTGCCGGCTTTGGCATTCGTTTTCTCCGCCCGGGTCACGTGGACCACCCCCAGCCGCTCGCACTCCCGGCGTAGCAAAGGGTCGTCGCCCTCGTCGCACAGGTAGCTGGTATGCGGGTAGTTCAGGGCCTGCATGGCTTCCAGCGTGCGCACAATCATATCGTGCGGTTCACCCGGACAGGCAGTAGTAAGCACATCAACGGTTCTCAGTCTAACCTGCGCGGGCACCGGTGCAATGGGCTCTTGCACCTGCACATAATGCACCCATTCATGCAGCATCCGCAGCATTTTAAAGCCTAGCGAAACTACCAGCAGCCAAAACAAAGGCGCATAGCCTATATGCTCAAAGCTGATAAACCAGAAAAGAAAATACGCCATTGCCACCAGCCCAAAGCCAACCAGAATGCGCATGGATTTCACGCCAGTGGCTAGCTTATAGCTTACCTCGAATGCTGTAGCGGAAACTGTAGGGGCAGCAACTATCTTATCAATTAGCCGTTTTTTCTTTTTTACTGATTTGACAGCATCCACTATTTTTTTTTGAGTGATATATGCAATCATAATTAAATCAACAATAGATAACTCACTCCCTTTTTAACGACCATTAGATGTAAACGTTCCGCATGAAAATAATTAAAATTATTTTTTATCCTAAAAAGATTAACTTTCAAATGAATGGCTTTCCATATTCAAACATTTAAATCAACCCTTAAATAGGCTAATAAATCGGCTTTTATAATATTATAATTATTTGAGTAGCAATTACATATGCCATACATCGATTCAACCTGCCATTACTGTTCAACTCCGTGAAGCTTATTCAATCAGTAAAAACAACCGCTTATCTCGTTTTGATGACAATGACGGTTAGTGCGTGTAAAGGGGATGGCAAGGCCTCGAGCACACCAGCTGAATGGAAACCTGTATCTGTGCGTGTGGTGCAGATTCCCGGTGGCTTCCGGTTGGAAAGGCAAGGGCGCCCATACCGAATTCGTGGCGCGGGCGCCACCCAACATTTTGAACGAATCAAGGAGGCAGGTGGCAACTCCGTGCGGCTGTGGACAGCCGATTACGCTGGGCCTCTACTTGACGAGGCGCACCGCAACGGCCTCACCGTGATGCTGGGCCTCTGGCTAACTCCCGAAGGCAAAGGCATAGATTATAATGACCGCACCGCGGTGCAAACCCAACTTCAACGCATCCGCGGCGAAGTTTTGCGTTTCCGCAAGCACCCGGCTTTACTGATGTGGTGTGTCGGCAACGAACTTGACTTAGGCCAGGTGAATCCCAAAATGTATTCGGCCATAAATGAGGTGGCCGTTATGATTCATAAGCTGGACCCCAATCACCCGGTTACCACGCCTTTAGCAATGATTGCTACTTCGATACCGCTCTTGCAGCGCCGGGCACCGGCCATCGACTTTCTTTCCGTGAATAAATACGCCGGTTTGAATAAACTGCCCGAGCAGTTGCGAAAAATTGGCTGGCAAGGGCCTTATATAGTGACCGAATATGGTTCGAAGGGATATTGGGAATCAGACTCGACTCAATGGGCAGTTCCGGTTGAACTGAATAGTGCCGAAAAAGCCGCCTTTATCGCAAAGCGCTATCGGCATACTATGATAGAAGACTCGGCGCATTGTATGGGGTCTTATGTTTTCTTTTGGGGAACGAAATTTGAAAAAACCCCAACTTGGTTCAGCCTTTTTTCTGAGGAAGGCGAAAAGACGCTGGCGGTGGATACCCTGCAGTATTTATGGCAAGGCAAAAAACCGGCAAACTTTGCTCCCAGCATTGTCGGGATGACCCTAGCTGGCAAGCGGGACGTGAACTCCCCTCGCCTGCGCACCAACACCGAATATCCCGCCACGGCAGTAGTTCGAGACCCGGAGGGCCAGGCGCTGACGGCTGATTGGGAATTATGGCCTGAACTTCCTCCAACCGGGAATGCGGAGGAGGCTGTGGAGCCTTTGTCGGGGTATGTCAGCCATGCATCAACCCACGGCGCCACCCTGCGCACCCCGCTTAAGCCGGGTGCTTATCGGCTTCTGCTTTGGATTCATGACGGGCATGGTGGGGTAGCCACCGCCAACATTCCTTTTTATTGCGAAGGCGGAAAGTCTGGCCAAGCAGTGAATAGCCAGGCCGGGGCTCAATTGAGATAAGCTCGCGCGAACCTCGCCCAAACATGCTTGGCTAACGAAATAGCTCGCCTTGGCTGCCCAGCCCTAAACCACTGGCCGAAACCACGCTCTCCTCGGAAACTGCGGTATCGTCTGCCGAGCTTGGCAGCAAAGCCATCAGCTCCATCTCGGAAATGATAGGCACCTTGAGGGCCAGCGCTTTTTCGCGTTTGGCGGGGCCCATGTTGTCGCCAGCCACTAAATAGCTCAACTTCTTGCTGATGGAGCCCGTGATTTTGCCGCCATTGGAAATGATGACCTGCTGCAATTCTTCGCGGCTGTGCGATTCGAAAACCCCGGAAATCACAAAGGTGAGCCCTGCTAAACGGTCCGAAGCGGGCACTGGGGCCTCGCCCGTTACGGCCAGTTGTACCCCGGCTTGGCGGAGACGCTCGATTAACTCCTGGTTTTCGGGCTGCCGGAACCAGTGAGCGGCGGCCACGGCAATGACGCCCCCTACTTCGGGTACCGCGGCCATCTCCTCGGCCGAAGCCGCCATCAGGGCGTCGATGGTGCGGTAGTGAGCCGCCAATTTCTGCGCCACGGTTTCGCCGACGTAGCGGATGCCCAAGCCGAATAGCACCCGGGGAAACGGCACCTGCTTGCTGGCCTCAATGCCGGCAATCAGGTTGTCAATGCTCTTTTCACCGAGGCGCTCCAGGGTCACCAGTTCGGCGCGGCGGGCGGGCAGGTCGTAAATGTCAGCTGGCGTCGTCACCAGGCCCAGGTCGAAGAACCGGCCCACGGTTTCGGCTCCCAAGCCATCAATGTTCAGGGCTTTGCGCGACACGTAGTGCTCGAGGCGGGCCTTGAGCTGGGGCGGGCAGCCCCGCTCGTTGGGGCAACGGAAATGGGCTTCGCCTTCGGGGCGCACCAGCGGGGTGGCGCAAGCCGGACACAGCGTCGGGTACTGAATGGGAACGGCATCGGCGGGGCGGGCCGCCAGGTCAACCCCGGTGATTTTGGGGATGATTTCGCCTCCTTTCTCCACGTACACCAAATCGCCTAGGCGCAGGTCCAGCAGTTCAATCTGGTTGGCATTGTGCAGCGTTGCGCGCTTGACCACCGTGCCAGCCAGGGGCACGGGCGTGAGCATGGCCACGGGCGTCACGGCGCCGGTGCGGCCCACGTTGTAGATGACTTCGTTGAGCCGGGTGCGAGCGGCTTCGGCCGGGTACTTGTAGGCAATGGCCCACCGCGGGCTTTTGGCGGTGTAGCCCAACTGGTCCTGCTGGCGCAAATCGTCGACTTTGATGACGATGCCGTCGGTGGCCACGGGAAATTCGTGCCGCTGTTTGGCCCAATAATGCACGAAGTCCAGGACTTCAGTGATGTTGGCGCAACGCCGCCAGGTATCCGACACGGGCAGGCCGTAGCGGTTCAGCGCCTCCAGGGCGGCGCTATGGCTGGCAAAATGCCGGCCCGGGGTGAGCAGCGAGTAGGCATAAAATCGCAGCTTGCGGGCTGCCACTTGGGCGGAGTTTTGCAGCTTGAGGGTGCCGCTGGCGGCATTGCGCGGATTGGCCAGCAGGGGCTCGCCGTTTTGCTCGCGCTCGGCATTTAGCTCCGCAAAGACCGGGAGGGGCATAAACACTTCGCCGCGCACCTCGAAGTCCTCGGGCTGGTCGGGGCCGGGGCGCAGGGCCAGCGGCAGCGTGCGGATGGTGCGCACGTTGGCGGTCACCACATCGCCGCGGGTGCCATCGCCGCGGGTCACGCCTTGCACGAGCTGGCCGTGCTCGTAGCGCAGGCTCATGGCCACGCCATCAATCTTGAGCTCGCAGACGTAGGTATAGGGCGCCCCTTCCAGGCCGCGCTGCACTCGCTCGTCGAACTCGCGCAGGTCGTCTTCGGAGTAGGTATTGCCCAGGCTGAGCATGGGGTAGCGGTGCACGGCCGTGGGAAACTGCTTGGTGATGGTGCCGCCCACGCGCCGGGTGGGCGAGTTAGGCAATGCCAAATCCGGGTATTCGGCTTCCAACTGGTGCAGTTCGGCCAGCATCTGGTCAAATTCCTGGTCCGAGACTTCGGAAATGTCGAGCTGGTAATACTGGTGGTTGAGGTGGTGCAGCCGCTCGGTGAGGGCCAGGATGCGTTGCTGAACGGCGGAAGAATCGGGCATGGGCAGGGCGCCAGGCGTGGCAATACGGGTCGGAATATCTAACGGCGCACAAGCTACGCCAGCGTTTTAAAACGAGTTTAAGAACAAAAAAGGCCACCTCAGCGGGCGGCCTTTCTACTGCTTTAAGGGTCAGGGGACAACCGCTAGTCTTGCACCAAAACCCCGTCGGCCAGAAAAGTGAGCTGCTGCTCGTCCTGGGTGATGGCGGCAATTTCCTTGCTCGACTTGCCGGCGTCTTTGGCGTAATGCTGCAAGTCAGTTTTGGGCACCGTGCTGCGGTGGGCCCAGCCGCTCACCACCACGTTGTGACCACTGAGGTCTTTGGGCACAAAAAAAGCGTAATCCCGGAAGCGGACGCGCATCTGCTTGCCATCGGCCGTGGGCAGGGTCATCCAGCAGCCCTTGGCCTGGCACACGGCCTGGGCCTTGCCAATCAGCTTTAGTTGGGCTGAGTCGCGCGAGCCGAGGGCGGTGGCGAGGGCGCTCATGGGCACGGCGCCCTCGGGGCTGATGGCCACCCCGTAAGTCTGGCCGGGGCGCGCCGCCGGAACGCTGGTGCTGGGCGCTTCGCCCCGCTCCTCTTGCATGGTGGTGGAATCGGCATCGCCGCCCGGAGGCACATCGGAATTATGCCCGTTCACCTCCTTTTGGGGGCCCACCGGCAGCACCGGGTTGATGGGAGCCGAGGGAACAAAGCGCACATACAGCAGGATGGCGACCAGCACGCCGGCAAACGAAAGGATAAACTTCATAACTCAATGATTGAAAAGGATGCAAAACGTGTAAAACCGAGCTAGAAGCATGGTCATTCTGCCCATGCATAGCTTACGGGGCAATTGGGCTAGTGGCTAATGACTACGGCCTTGCCCAGTTTGCGCACGTACGCCAAGCGCCGCTCCGCACCACCCGTACCGGTAAAGTCGAAGGCCACCGTGGAGGGGTCTTCGCGCAGGGCAGCCCAGGTCTTGGTATCTACCTCGGCGGGCTGCTCCAGGCCGGCGGGTACGGCGGGCTGGCTAAAGTGACCATCGGAGAAGAAGGTGTTCATGCCCTGCAGGATGGCAATTTCCTGGTCGCGCACGCTCGAAGCCTGCGGATCTAAGGTGCTTTCGCTCAGTAAGGCGCGGGCGGGCATCACCTCGTGGCGCAGGGTGTCGCCCTTGCTGCTGGTCACGATGAGGTGGGCCCGGGCCGTGAGCACCCGCGGGCCGCGCAGCTGCAGAATAAAGTTGTCCTTGGTGTTGGGGTCCGAAAACGTGTGGCTGGTGCTCACGGTATTCAGCACGGTCTTGCTGCTGATGCGGGCACCGTTGCCGGCCACCGGCGGCTTGTAGGTAGTGCGGGGGTCAGTTGTCGAACCGCTGACCTCGCGTTCGGTGCTTACGCAAGAAGAAAGCTGGAGCGTGAGCCCGGCAGCAAGCAGGGCAATGCCCGAAAGTTTAAGAGGAAAAATTTTCATATGAAATGGGGCGGCGCAAACAATTAGGCGCACGAAGATATGCTGAGAAAAAAGGGGTTGGGTGGTTAGGTCTCAATATTTAAACTGAACCGAAGCCGGGGATTTTACGCGAATAGCTAAGCAATAGGTTTGCCTTTGCCCTATTCATTTCTCAGAATAACCCGACTTCCACTCCCACCACCCACCGCGGCAGTTCGGGCCAGGCCGCGTAGCTGGGCCCAAACACCGAAGTCAGCCGGTAGCGGCCAACCAGCGCGTAGCGGTCTATGCCGAGGCGGGCACCTACCCCACCCATCCAGCGGCGCAGATACGGCAGGCCGCGCTCAGTGGTTTCGACGGAAGCGATGCCGGGCGCGGGCTCGTCTTCCGTTTGGTGGCTGGTGGCGGCAATCCAGCCGCCGCTGGCCAGCACATCCACGTAGCGCCCAATGGAGTTGCCCCGGCGGCCGGCGTTCAACCGCAGGCTCACTTCTGAGAATACCTGCTGTGTGCCCAGGCTTTCGCGCAGGTGCACGGCGGGTGTCGGCAGAGTCTTGTGACTATTCTGAGCCAGGCCATAGTGCTGGTAGGCATACCCTAGGTCGAGGTTGAGAGAAAGCGCTTGGTTGAGCCGGACTTTCAGGCGCCCCCCGGCGCGCAGCTCGGCCGAGGCCGTGCCATACCGCACGCCAGCCCCGGCGCCTGCTGGGCCTGCCAGCAGCCCATAGCCCAGGTACAAATGGCCGTAGTAGCTGCGGTTGGGCCCAAATGTATTCTTCAGGGTGTCTTCGGCCACGTCGGCTTGTACCAGCACTTGCTGCGCCCGCGCCGCCTGCGGCCCGCAGGCCAACACCAGCGCGGCCGCGGCCCACCGCGCCTCCCTGCCCAGGCAAAAATGCCCCTCTGAACGCAGGACCCTTAATCTGGAAAGTAGCCTTCTCATTCCGAATAAGTCCCGGTGTAGCCTTTGAAATATACCCGCAGCACATCGCCGGGGCTCAGCAGGCGGCGCGGCACCTGCACCACCAGGCGTTGGTTCACGGCGCGGGTTTCGTAACGGCGCAGCACACCGCGACGGTCGGCCACGTTCCAGTAGAGGTAGGCGGGGTAATTGGGCTCGGGCAGCGCGGCCTGCGAGGAGCTACCGGGGACGGCCGGCTGCTCGTGGCCTACGGGCGGCGCCGACGCATCGGCGGCCGGCGCTTTTGCGCCCGGCACGATAGGCGCAACCTGCACGGCTATTCCGCTTTGGTCAATCGTGAGCGGGAGCATTTCCGCCAGGCGCATGGCCGCTTCCGGCCGGATGATGACGGCAATCAAGCTGTCGTGAGCCACAAAATCGAAGGTGGGAACCGGTGCTTTGGCCTGCGGGGCAGCGGTCGGAATGCCAAATTGCTGATAGCGCGGCCGCCCATAACCGTGCGCATAATCAAAATACGGATACAGCTCGGCTGATTTTTCCAGCTCCTGAAACAGCTGCATGGCCGTCAGCTTGCGGTTCTTTTGCCACATGCAGGCCGCAAAGCCCGCCACCAGTGGCGAAGAAAAGGAAGTTCCTTCCAGCCGCTCGTATCCGCTGGGCGTGGTGGTGAGCACGATGCCGAAGGCGGACAAATTGGGCTTGGGCCGGCGGTCGGCCGTGGGCCCAAAAGAGCTAAAATCGAGGTGCAGTCCCGTTTCGGGGTCCAGGCCACCCACGGCGAGCACCGAGTCGGCATCTGCCGGTGTGCCGATGCGCACCCAGTCGTTGTCCCCGTCATTGCCGGCCGCGCTTACTACCAGAATGCCTTTGCGAGCGGCCAGGTTGGCGGCGCGAGAAATGAGGCTGCGCCGGCCGTCCATTTGCTCCGGGAAATAGCGCTGCTCGGTGTAAGCCAGCGAGGAATTGATGATGTCGGCCCCGAGGCGGTCGGCCCATTCCACTGCGGCCAGCCAGGCTTCTTCCTCGGCGTAGCGCTCCCGGCCCAGCTGCTCCGTGCGCGCCAGCAGGTACTCAGCTGCGGGGGCTAAGCCCAGCGCTGGCCCGGGAGCACCCGTAGTGGTAGCCAGGCGGCCGGCCAGGCAGCCCATTACCTCCGTGCCGTGGCTGCCCCCGTGGTACACGTCGTCGCGGTTTTTCAGGAAATCGTGGGTGGCCACGATGCGCTTGCTTTTCACCAACTCCTGGAACCCGGGGTGTTCCGGCAGCCCCCGAAAGCCCACATCGAAGACCGCAATGCGTAGGCCCTGGCCCTCGAGCCCCGCGGCGCGGAGCGCTGGGCCATCCAGGTGAGCCGTCTGGCGGCGGGACAGCAGGTAGTCACTGGCCGAAATTGGCTCAACCGTTAAGTTCGTTTTGGGCTTAGGAAGTAAAGTGGCAGCCTTATGCGCGGCTATCTGGGCAGTTGCTTGCGGCCAGCGCTCCACCGACAGCACGCCCGGGAGCGTGCGCAGCGCCGCCGCCTGGGCCGGAGTGGCCCGGCACGCAACGGCATTAAACCAGCGGCTCACCAAAGTAATTGTGTCTACCCGGGCCCGGATATTGGCCACATAGTCTGCCCGTACGGGCAGGTCGGTTGTCTCAAAAGCCGGGAGGTGCTGGCGGCCCCGACGGGCTTGGGCTGCTGGCGTAAAGTAGCGGGTTGGGGCGAAGCTGACGCCGCTTTTATCCTTCAGAGTTACCCAGTACCGGTTCGCACCATCGGCGCCGTATTCCTGCGCGTCGGCCCGTGCCGCCAGCCCAAGCAGCAGCACCAAACTCCACACAAGACGAGCCCAATTACCTTTCAAAATTCACGCATCAAAACTGATTCCTGTCCCTAGCAACTACCGGCTCAAACCATTTATTGAGCTGATTTGGCAGCCGCAATAATCCAAAGAGCACCTGCCATTCTGGCTAATTTACGCGGCCCAGTTGCATTGTCCAGCAGTAGCTCACCAAAAATTAACTTAATCTACTCATTAAGCTATTCAGCAATAACCGACTCTTAAAGACCGTATTTACTCAGCAAATATATTAGCGAAGCCATGCTGGCACCGCCCAGCTCCAGCTCGCGCCGGTTCACCTTATCGAAGGTATCGGCGGCGGTGTGGTGGATGTCGAAGTAGCGTTGCGAGTCGCACTTATAGCCGATGAGGGCTTTGGGGTGCACCGCCTCTTGCAGGGGCTCGATATCGGTGCCGCCGTGGCCGGCCGTGATGTCGTCCGCGTTGTAGGGTTTGAGTAAGGGCGCCCATTTCGCCACCTTGGCCAGGGTGGCCGCATCGGCTTCCAGATTGAAGCCGCGGGGTGTGAAGCCGCCGCCGTCTGATTCGATGGCCGCTACGTGGGTTTCTTTGTTTTGGGCGGCCAGGCGGGCGTATTCTTTACCACCGCGGGCGCCGTTCTCTTCGTTCATAAAGAGCACCGCACGCACGGTACGCTCGGGCCGGAAGCCTGCGGCGCGCAACAGGCGCAAAGCCTCCATGCTCTGCACGCAGCCGGTGCCGTCATCGTGAGCCCCCTGGGCGAGGTCCCAGGAGTCGAGGTGGCCGCCAACAGTGATGATTTCCTGCGGGAATTTGTTGCCTTTGATTTCACCCACCACGTTGTAGCTTTTCACCTCGGGCAGGGTGGCACATTCCATTTCCAGCTCAAACTGCAGCTCGGGGTTGGCCTTGAGCAGCAGGCTCAGCTGGTCGGCGGCGTTGGTGCTCAGGGCGGCGCCGGGCACCTTGGTCACGGCCTCGTCATAAGCCATGGTGCCCGTGTGCGGGTTGTCGTCGCGGGCGCTGGTGAGCGAGCGCACCAATGCGCCTACCGCCCCGCGCTTGGCCGCCTCGATGGCGCCGCTGCGGCGCTGGTCGCCGGCGCGGCCATAGGCCGTGCCGGGCTCAATCAGGGCATCGTCGAAAGGCCGGTTGTAGAAGATGAATTTGCCTTTTACCGCCGCGTCGGGCAGTTTTTTCAGCTCGTCGAAGCTGTGCACTTCCACTACGCCGGCCTTGAGCTTGCCGCCGGTACCCACCGAGCCACCCAGCGCGCATACAGGCACCTTGATTTCCTTGCCCTTATTGCCCACAATTTCGCCTTTCTCCTTGCTGCCACGCACCCAGTGTGGCACCATCACCTCCTGCAGGTATACGCGGTCGAAACCCGCTTTTTCCATGGTGGCCTTGCCCCACTCCACTGCTTGCTGGGCCTGGGGCGAGCCCGACAGCCGCGCCCCAATGGTGCCGGTGAGGTAGCGAAGGTTGTCGTAGCTCTCGCCGCGCAGCAGGGCTTCATCAAAGATTCGGCGCAAAGCCACCGAGTCCGATACGGGCACGGCAGCTACGGCGGCAGCCGGTTTTTCGGGTTTGGCTTTGGCAGCTTTGGCTCCGCGCTGGGCATGGGCGGGCGCCAGCCCGGTTAGTACTGCGGCAGCGGCCAGCGCGGTGCGACGGCACCAGGCGGCTGAATTAAAATGGGTCATAATGGATGTGTAGGCACCCCAAACGGCGGGGTTGTGCTGCGAAAGTACGCGGGACGGCTCAGCTAGTGCACACGTGAGGGCTTCGCGACGGCTTCGGTGCGCCGCTCGGGGCCGTAGCCCTGCACGCTCACCTTGGGCAATGCGCCTTCCGTAATGCGAACCGTGAACAAATAGTCGTACTCATTATCGGCGATGCTCTCGACGGGCGGCGTGCCACCCAACGACTCGATGAGGGGCAGCAAGGTATTGGAATGGCCCACGACCACTACCGTCTTGCCCAGGTATTCTTTGCGAATGCGCAGGGCCAGGGCCGTCGTCTCCTTGGGGTTGTACACCTGCGGCTCAAGCCGGGTGGCGGCCGCCAGCGGGGCCAGGGTGGCGCGCGTGCGCTTGGTATCGGTAGTGAACAGTGCCGCGGGGTGGCGGCGGGCCAGCAACTGGCTCAGCACCTGGGCCCGCACCTCGCCCACGGCCGATAGCGGCGGGTCGCTGAGTGTGCTCGCGGCGGTGTCCTTCTCGGCGTGGCGCACGAGGTAAACGGTGGTCACGCGTGGCTTGGCTTTACCCTTTGCAGGTGCCTGGGCCCGGGCCGTGGCACTACTGAGGAAAGCTGCCAGCCCAACCAGCAAAAACAACAGGTGAGAAAAGCGTGGGGTCATATCGAAAAGGCAAAAACTAGGAAAATGAATCACTAGCAAATTACGGCACAATCCCGTAAGCCTTCTGTTCGGGTGCCCAGCGCGTAGAACCTTCATGCGGTGTTCAGGTAGCCGTACCGTATGTTGCGCCGCGGAATTCGCCGTCTCCACCCCTCATCTCCCCCAGAAGCCATGCACGTTTTGCTCATCGAAGACGAAAAAAGCCTGCACCAGGAAATGCGCCAGTTTCTACTACAGGCCCAATACCTGGTGGACTCGGCCTACACCTTCGCCGAAGCTTCCGAAAAGCTGTATGTGAGCAGCTACGACTTTGTGCTGCTCGACCTGGGGTTGCCCGGCGGCGATGGCCTGGACCTGCTCAAGGAAGCTCGCCTGAATGAAAACCAGGAGGCTTCGTTCATCATTCTCACCGCCCGCGGCGCCCTCGACGACCGGATTCGGGGCCTCGACCTCGGGGCCGATGACTACCTGCCCAAGCCCTTCTCGCTGCTGGAGCTCACCAGCCGGATGCAGGCCATTACCCGCCGCAAATTCAATCTAAAGCGGCCCGAAATCACCTTCGGCCAAGGGTTTAGCATGGACTCCAATGCGCGCACAGTGCGGCACAATGGCCAGGAAGTGCCCCTCACCAAAAAGGAATTCGACCTGCTGCACTACCTGCTGCTGCACCGCGGCCGGGTGCTCACCCGCTTGCAGCTCGGCGAACATCTGTGGGGCAACGTGCTCGAAGACGACTCCGACTCCAACTACATCGACGTGCACATCAAAAACGTGCGCAAGAAACTGGCTCAATTCGGGCCCGCCGATTTTCTGGAAACCGTGCGCGGCATTGGCTACCGGGCCGCCGAGTAGTTTTCATTTAACATTTATCAGCTTAAGGCGGCTTTGGTACTACAAAGCGTCCGCAACCTCTCCCGGGTGCTACTCGGGTGTTTAAATGATAAATGTTAATTGATAAATGGAATGCCATGCGATTAGAAGCCAAGCTTGCCTTATTCAACGGCCTTTCCAAGCTGCTGCTGGTACTGTTGGGGGCGGTGGTGATTCCGCCCATCGTGCAGCGGGTGGCCGTGGGCCACACCGACTATCACTTGCGCGACAAGCAGCGGCGGGTGTTGGCCCTTATTGCCCGCGACGGCCTGCAGGCGTTTGAGCAGGGAGAGCGCGCCGAAACCTACGCCGACTACAACATCATCAAGCAGGAGTACATCACCCTCACGCCGCTGCCCGCCGGTGCGCCCCTGCCCAAGGAGCGCATTTTTGAAGAGCGCCGGCAGGTCGACCAGCAGGTGGAAGACTTCCGCATCCTCAGCTTTGCCCGAGCGCCGAGCGCGCCGGGGCAGCGGGCCTTTCGCATCGAAATAGGCTCCTCGCTCGAAACGGTTGAGCTACTCACCAATACCCTCCGCCAGTTGGCGCTATGGGTGCTGGTCGCGGCGTCTGTCCTCACCATTTTTACTGATGCGGCCTTTGCCCACTACCTGCTTAAGCCGCTCCGGGAGCTGACCATTCGCAAGCTGCGCAGCATCCGGCAGCCCTCGGAATTTAACTTTGAACCCATTGATACTGATACTACTGACTTCCGCCGCCTCGACGACCGGTTGAACTCACTGATGCACCAGGTACAGTCGGCTTTTGCCAAGGAGCGGGAATTTATGAGCAACGTAAGCCACGAGCTGCTCACGCCGGTCAGCATCCTGCAGTCGCGCTTCGAGAACATGCTTCAGGACCCTACCTTGCCCGAGGCGCATGCCCAGCAGATTGTGGAATCGCAGCGCACGCTCTACCGCCTGCGCAACACCGTGCGCACCCTGCTGCTCATCGCCAACATCGAAAACGAGCAGTACCTGCGCGACGAGCCAGTGAGCCTTTCGGCCGCCGTGGCAGACGTAGCCGAGGAGCTTGACGACCGCCGCCAGCAGCGCGAAATCACCCTAGACATCGACATCGCCGGCGACGACGTGCGGCCCCGGGCCAACGCCAGCCTGCTGCACACGCTGCTGCGCAACCTGCTCTCGAATGCCATTAAGTACAACCACGAAGGGGGCCACATCCGGGTGTTGGGCCGGCCCCTGCCGCAGGGCGGCTATCGCCTGCGGGTGGAAGACACGGGCCCGGGCATTGCGCCCGACCACCAGCCCTACCTCTTCGACCGGTTCCGGCGCTTCCATGGCAATGCGCCCGGGGCGCCGGAGGGCTATGGGCTGGGGCTGCCCATCGCCCAGACCATTGCTGGCTTCCACGGTGCCACGCTGCGGGCCGAGTCAGAACTAGGGAAAGGCACTGCTTTTGAGCTGGAATTTAAGCCCGAATCAAACCACGCCGTCGGGTTCATTCCCTCTTCATAGCAGCGCTTTACCTTCGGGAAGAAATTTAACTTCCGTGCAAAATCTACTCAAAGTCTTGCTTTGCGGGTTGCTACTGCTGCTGGCCGTGGCGTTGGGCACCGAAGTGGTGGCCCTGCATCGCAGCCAGGTGCCCGGCTCACCTAAACCAGCGGCTCCCGTGGTGGTGCGCAAAGCCCCCCACGCCCACGCGCCCCCCAAAACCGTGCGCCAGGTAAAGGAGCCCACCAAGAAGCCCGCCAACATACCACCTTCAAAATCGCACAAAAAAGCCCCAACTCAGTAGTTGGGGCTTTTTTGTGGGGGTTTAGCTTTGCGTGGCAGGGCCGTAGTCGCCGGACGGCACGGGCTGGGGCGCGGCCTGGGCTTCCATGGCTTCGGGCATGGGCAGCTGCCACTTGGCACTGAGGTGGTCGAGGCCGTGGTGGGCGGTGAGGTCGAACTGACAGGGCACCACCGACACGTAGTTGTTGGCCAGGGCCCACTCGTCGGTATCGGTGCCGTGGTCGAGGTTGACGAACGAGCCGATGAGCCAGTAGTATGGGCGCTGGTACGGGTCGAGGCGCCGGTCAAACTCTTCCTGCCACTTGGCGCGGGCCTGGCGCGATAGGCGCAGGCCGGCAATGGGCGTATCGGAGTTTTTGGGGATGTTTACGTTGAGGGCCGTGCCGGCGGGCACGCCGTGCTCCAGCGCGTAGCGGCACACTTGGGTCACCCATTCTCCTACGTGCGAGAAATCGGCCTGGGGCCCGTATTCGCACAGGGAGAAGCCCACGGCGGGCAGGCCTTCAATGGCCGCTTCGATGGCCGCCGACATGGTGCCGGAGTAGAGCAC
Organism: Hymenobacter plasmatis; assembly: GCF_020711255.1. Taxonomy (GTDB): domain Bacteria; phylum Bacteroidota; class Bacteroidia; order Cytophagales; family Hymenobacteraceae; genus Hymenobacter. The sequence continues at coordinate 142,566 of NZ_JAJFAW010000005.1, read as the reverse complement.
GTTCACAGAGGCATTGGAGCCGTGGTTGATGCCCGAAACCACGAGGTCGGGCGTGCGGTCTTTGAGCACGTAATGCTTGGCGATTTTCACGCAGTCGGCCGGGGTGCCGGAGCATTCGTAGGCTTCAATGTCGGGGCCGAAAACTGGGTTTTTGGTGAGGCGCAGCGCTTGGCCGATGGTGATGGCGTGGCCCATGCCCGACTGCGGCGCATCGGGGGCTACCACTACGACTTCGGCCCCCAGGGCCTGCACAATTTCAACCAGGTAGCGGATGCCGGGAGCAGTGATGCCGTCGTCGTTTGAAACGAGTATTAGGGGCTTTTTCAAGAGCAAGGAGGCGAGTGAAAAGTAGGTACTACGTGCGCAAAGGTAACCCCGGACCATACTCCCCTCATTGGTTAAGGAGGGGATGCTCAACTGCTAAGTTGAGCTGGGGTGGTTGCGTGCGTTGAACCGAAGGTGAGCATAACGAACAAAGAGCGAACGAAAACACCCCTGGCTTTCAGCTCAATTTCCCCAACCCACTCAATTCAAGGCCAGCCTTTAGCTCAACTATTCTGACCACTAAGTTGGGTGTTGTTCTTTTGTTGCATGTTTGCTTTTCTCCTTGCTTCGCTGATGACCCTCGCTCCCACCCCGACCACTCCGGCCCCAGCCTGGCGCACGCCGTTCGAAAACGACCCCGCCAGCAACACCACCGCCACGCACGCAGAATGCATTGCCTACTACCAAAAGCTGGCAAGTGCTTACCCCAAGCTGCTGCATATGGCCGAAGCAGGCCCCACCGACTCGGGCCTGCCGCTGCACGAGGTGGTGCTGGCCTCGGATGGCGACACCGACCCCGCCAGCACGCGCCGCAAAAACCGCCGCGTGCTGTTCATTCAAAACGGCATTCACCCCGGCGAGCCCGAAGGCATCGACGCCAGCATGATGCTGGCCCGCGACCTCGTGCAGCAGCCCAAGCTGCACAAGCTGCTCGAGGGCGTGACGGTCGTCATCGTGCCGGTGTACAACGTGGACGGCATGCTCAACCGCAACTCCACCACCCGCGTGAACCAGAACGGCCCCGCCGCCTACGGCTTTCGGGGCAACGCCCGGCACCTCGACCTGAACCGCGACTACATCAAGCAGGACTCGCGTAATGCCCGCTCCTTTGCTGCGCTGTTTCAGAAGTGGCAGCCGGATATTTTCGTGGAAACCCACACCTCCAACGGGGCCGACTACCAGTACACGATGACGCTCATTGCCACCCAGCACAGCAAGCTGGCGCCTGCACTGGGCACCTACCTGCAGGGCCAGCTGCTGCCCGCGCTGTACAAGAGCATGGAGCAGAAAAAGTGGCCCATGACGCCCTACGTCGACTTTGAAGGCAAAACGCCCGAGAGCGGCCTGCAGGCTTTTCTGGAAACGCCGCGCTACTCCACCGGCTACGCGGCGCTGTTCAATACCATCGGCTTCATGCCCGAAACGCACATGCTGAAGGCGTTTGCGCCGCGGGTGCACGCCACTTATGACTTTCTGAAAATCATGCTCGAAACCGTGGGGCAGCAGTCGGCCGCCATTGCAACAGCCCGCGCCGCTGCCACGGCCAGCATGGCAACCCAAACCACCTTCCCGCTCGCCTGGACGCTCGACGAGAGCCAGCACGAAACCGTGCAGTTCCGGGGCTACGAAGGCCGCACCAAGCCCAGCGAAGTGAGCGGCCATACCCGCCTCTACTACGACCGCGCCGCGCCCTTCACCCGGCCCGTAAAGTACTTCAACACCTACAAACCCACCGCTACCGCCGCCCGCCCCACGGCCTATATCATCCCCCAGGCCTGGGGCGAAGTGCTGGACATCCTGCGCCGCAACGGCGCCACGCTGGAACCCTTGGCCAGCGACCTGACCGCGCCCGTGGAAGTGTATTACTTGGAAGACTACAAAACCAGCCCGCGCGCCTATGAAGGCCACTACCTGCACAGCCAGGTGCAGTTGAGGCCCACCACTGAAACCGTGACCTTTCACAAAGGGGACTTCGTGTGTTACCTGACGGATGCAGCCCCCGTACGCTACCTCATCGAAACGCTGGAGCCTCAGGCCACCGACTCGTTCTTCGCTTGGGGCTTCTTCGACAGCATATTGCAGCAAAAGGAGCATTTCTCCGACTATGTGTTCGAAGACGTGGCCGCCGACCTCCTGCGCCGCGACCCGGCCTTGAAGCAGCGCCTCGAAACGCTGAAGCAGCAAAATCCGGCCTTCGCCAGCAACGGCGCCGCCCAGCTGGAATGGGTATATCTTAACTCGCCCCACCGGGAGGCTGGCTTCAACCGCTACCCCGTGGCCCGGTGGTTGGGCACCGGCCGCTTAGACCAATAAGCAATGCGCGGTGGCTGATTCGGGTGATGCACGCTTGTGGGTGTCATCGCAGCCAGCCGCCGGGGACTTAAAGCGAAGTTCGGGCATCGGTCAAGCTGCCAGGTTGCTTGGTGCGGAAGGTCTCGTAAAGAACCAGTCCAACCAAGAGCCCAAACAGAATAAGCGAGGAGCCTTGCGTACCAAAGCCAAGCCCATGCTTTTCGGTAGACTTGGTCAGTAAGTCACCAAACGTGGCTCCGAATGGGCGCGTGAGCACAAATGCCACCCAGAAAAGCAGCACGCGGGAGATGCTGGTGAAATAGTAAGCCAGCACCAGCACGGCGAGCAAGCTGCCGATGAGCAGCGCACCGCCGCCAAACCCTAACCCGGAATCATCGGCAAGAAAGTCGCCCAGGGCCGTGCCCAACGTATTGGATACCAAAATAGCAGCCCAGTAGAAAACTTCGCCGGCTCGGGTTTTAATCTCGGTTACTGAAAGCGACTTTTCCCGCAGCCACCACAGGCCCAGCACGGCTACGAGCAGCGAAACCAGAATGAGCGAACCGGTGGCGTAGCCCAACCCCAGAGTCCGGTCCATGTAATCGGAAATGGTGGTACCCGCCGTGCTGGTGGCCAGAATAGTGGCCCAATACAACGCCGGGATGTAGCGCGAGACGGCCAGCTGGCCCGCCAGCACCACCAGGAAAAACCCAATGAGAATAAGCGAGCTCGTGCCGTAGCCCACCTTCATGGTCTGGGCCAGCAGGTCGCCCGCTGTCTCACCAAGCGTGGTGGCGCAAATTTTCATTATCCAGAAAAGGAGGGTGATTTCCGCTATTTTCTTCATGAGCAAGGGTTCAATAATTGCATGCAGCGACTAAGGCCGACTGTGCCGTCGCTGGAATGCCCACGTACGCAAAACCGAGCGGTTTCGCTGTACTACGCTCGCGCTTACCGGCCTAAGTCCCGCCTTTCTCGCAACCAACGAGCCACTGGAACCGCGCGCGAAAGTTGAGCTGGTTGGGCAAAGTCCGTTTTTCGATTTCTCATCCCGCTACTTCAGTTGGCTTGTCAAGCAGCCCTTGCAACCAGCTCCGGGCGGCGTCCTCGTCGGTGAAAGTCCGCAGGTCGAAGAGGTTGCCGGGGGCATAAGCTGCGTCCATCACGGCGCGCAAAGCAAGGTCGGCGCGCAGGTTCTCGGCACGTACCGGAGCCACCAAAAAGGCTAAGCGCAGGCGGGCGGGGCGATGCTGCGCGGCGGCCCGTGGCAGCCAGTTGGTGGTCACCCAGCTAGCGGCATCGGCATCGGTAGTGGGCCGGCGCCGCACGTCGAGCAGCCAGTACGGGGTACCCAGGCCCTCAGGTGCCAGCAAGATGGCCTCATACTCGGCGCGCTCGGTCTGGAGGGCGTGCGATGTAACCCAGCGTGCGGTGAAGATGTCCTGGTCGGGGTGGTAAGCAAACTGCAAGGGAAATGAAAGAAAACGATGCAAAAACCGGGAAGAGTCAAAACTACGAAGCTGAACGCTACTAACCAGCTATGGATTGAGCCACCGGCAGTGGCCCGCAAACTTGGTCCTCAAAAGCAACTAAAAAGCCCCGCGCACCAGTTGGTGCGCGGGGCTTTGCTTTAGGTTCGAAGTCGCGGGCTAGCGACGGCGGCGCGGCTTTTCGTCTTCGTCCTCGTCGTCATCTTCGCCAAAGGTGGGCATGGTGAACATCGACGAAAGCAAATCCTTGAACTGCGCGCCCGAGGTGAGGCGGTTGCGCGAAATCAGGCTGTGCTCGGCCAGGCCGTGGAGCAGGAATTCCATCAGGAAATAGGTGTGCTCGGGCGTTTCATTGGGGTGCAGCTCGGTCACGATGTCGCGCAGGCCGGGCACCTGGTCCAGCGCCTTGCGGTAGTCGGTGGTGCTGGCGTCGTGCAGCAGGTCCAGGGTGTGGCCGTTGCCGAACCACTCCTGCACAGTTTTGTAGGGCGACGGGCGGTTCTTGAGCTTCTTGGACTTGTCGGGGTCGGGGTAATACTGCAGGAACAGCGTGCGAATGGCCTTGCCCATGAGCTTCTCGGCCACGATGCCCGCGCCCTCCTGCTCGCCCTCGTACACCAGCTCAACTTTGCCGGTGATGGCGGGCACCGCCGAAATAAAGTCGCCCACGCGGACGTAGGTGTTCTTTTCGCCGTTTAGCAGCGCGCGGCGCTCGGCTCCGGCTATCACCTGCTCGTAGGCCGAGATGGTGAGGCGGGCCGACACGCCCGATTTGGCATCCACAAACTCGGAGCCGCGGGCTTCCACGGCCACCTGCTCCACCAGGTCGTGGATGATTTCGTTGCTGGTCACCATGCCTTTCTGCTCGTCTTTGATGCGGGCTTCCTGCTTGGTGATGCGCTTGCCAATCTCAATCGACTTGGGGTAGTGCGTGATAATCTGGGCATCAATCCGGTCCTTGAGCGGCGTCACGATGCTGCCGCGGTTGGTGTAGTCCTCGGGGTTGGCGGTGAACACAAACTGGATGTCCAGCGGCAGGCGCACCTTGAAGCCGCGAATCTGGATGTCGCCTTCCTGCAGGATGTTGAACAACGACACCTGGATTCGGGCCTGCAAGTCGGGCAATTCATTGATGACGAAAATGCCGCGGTGCGCCCGCGGAATCAGCCCAAAGTGAATCACCCGTTCGTCGCTGTACGGCAGCTTGAGCGTAGCCGCTTTGATGGGGTCGGCGTCACCGATAAGGTCGGCCACTGATACGTCGGGCGTGGCCAGTTTCTCGGTGTAGCGCGAGTCGCGGTGCATCCAGTCTACGGGCGTGTCTTCGCCTTTCTCGGCAATAAGATTCTTGGCAAACACCGACAGGGGCTGCAGCGGGTCGTCGTTCAGCTCGGAGCCGGCTACTACGGGCATCCACTCATCCAATAAGTTTATCAGCAGGCGCGCAATGCGGGTTTTGGCCTGGCCGCGCAGGCCAAGCAGGTTGATGTGGTGCCCGGCCAAGATGGCGCGCTGCAGGTCCGGAATCACGGTTTCGTCGTAGCCGAAAATGCCGGGAAATACTTCCTCTTTGTTACGGAGCTTTTGAATCAGGTTTTCGCGCAGCTCTGCTTTGACGCTGCGCGGTTTATAGCCACTGGCGCGGAGTTGGCCCAGGGTGCGGATGGTTTCGTGCTTCATGGAGTGCGTTGGAGGGAAAAGGGCTTCCCGGGTAGTTTAACCGTGAAAGGGGGATGGAGGTTCAGGCGGGCACTCGCGGCCGCCGCTACACGCCAAGCTGCCTGAGCAGCCGCGTGCTCTACTGCTTACGGAAGAGGCATAAGGAACACTTGCTGAAGCAGCCTTGCAGGAAAAAGCATCGGCTGTATTCCTAACTCAGCACCAGCTCAACTATTGCTTTTTTAATAATAATTGTTGTTTTTTAATTGACACTATCCTTTTTCACTACGATAACCTTCTGCGAGAAAATGAAAAGAAACCCACGTACTCCCAGCTTGGCAATTGGATTGCTGTTGCTGGCCGTGGCTGGCTCCGCGGCATTTATCAGCTTGCAGCAGAGCGAGCCCCAACAGCAGGCTCCGGCAGTGGCAGCGGTTCGGCCCAGTACGCCGAAACGCGTGGAGCAAGGCGAAAAAATAGTGACGGTGATGTGCGCGCACTGCCACCGCAACCCGTCCACCAATACCCTGGCCGGCCGGCCCATGCCCGACCTGGGCACCGACTTTGGCAAGCTGTATTCGGCCAATATCACGAAGGACCCCAAATTTGGTATCGGCGACTGGACCGACCAGCAGATTGTGACCATGGTGCGTACGGGGGCGGGCCCCGACGGCCGCTTGCGCGTAGCAATGCCCCACTTTGCGTACCTATCTGATGAAGACGCCGCTAGTATTGTGGCCTTTCTGCGCTCGAATAATGCCCTGGTGCTGCCCACCGCGGAGCCCAGCCACCCCCAGGAATTGTCTCCCCTAGGCAAGAACCTGCTCCAAAACGTGCTGAAACCAACTCCCCTGGTCAAGCACCTGGCCGATGCCCCTCCGGCTTCCCAACCCGTGGCACTGGGCCATTACCTGGTAGTGGGCCGCTACCAGTGCTACTTCTGCCATTCGCAGGATTTTAGCACCAACAACGAAGCCAAGCCCGAACTATCCAAAGGCTTTTTGGGCGGCGGGCACAAAATGCTTGACGATGAGCTGCAGCTCCGCATCAGCCGCAACCTGACCATGGACCCCGAAACCGGCCTAGGCAAGTGGAGTGAAGCTCAATTCAGCAAAGCAGTGAAATTTGGAATGGCACCTACCGGCATTCTGCACGCGCCAATGCCCAAATTCTCGACCATGACCGATGAGGAGGTTCATGCCTTATGGGCTTACCTGAAAACCGTCCCAAAAATCAAGAATGCTACGCCGGAAGATGTTGCTGTTACTACCAAGTAGTATTGGGATTACTTGGAATTGAAGCAAAGAAGGAACATTCGTCATGCGCAGCGCAGCGAACCGAAGGTCGGCGTAGCCAAGCATTATTACCGCTTCGATGAATCGCCTGTCATGCAGAGCGCAGCGAAGCATCTTATCAGGTCAGAACCAATCGTTCAGCGGTGATAAGATGCTTCGCTGCGCTCTGCATGACAAATGTCGGGGCGAGATGCTTTGCTGCGCCTGACATGCCAGATTCAAGCTTCATAAAAAGCAGCCTTACAGGGTTTTGCGGCGGTTCTTTTTGTAGTCCTCAAATACTAAGTGGCCCAGGCCCTGCAAGCCGGAATAGTAGGCTTTGCCCTGGTTCACCTCGGTGAATTCCTCCACAAATTTCTGCAAATACGGGTCGGAGGTAATCATGAATGTGGTGATGGGAATCTTCACGCGGCGGGCGGCGGCGGCGATGTTCAGGGTCTTGTTCACCACTTTGCGGTCGAGGCCGAAGGAGTTTTTGTAGTAGCCGTTGCCTTCCTTCAAGCAGGTAGGCTTGCCGTCGGTAATCATGAAAATCTGCTTGTTGGGTGTCTTGCGCTTGCGGAGCAGGTCCATGGCCAGTTCAAGACCGGCTACGGTGTTGGTGTGGTAGGGGCCCACTTGCAGGTAGGGCAAGTCCTTCACCTCAATCTGCCAGGCGTCGTTGCCGAACACGATGACGTCGAGAAAATCCTTGGGGTACTTCTGCTTCACCAACTCGGCCAGGGCCATGGCCACTTTCTTGGCCGGGGTGATGCGGTCCTCGCCGTAAAGAATCATCGAGTGCGAGATGTCAATCATCAGCACGGTGCTGGTCTGGGACTTGTGCTCGTTTTCGCGCACTTCCAGGTCGCCTTCGGTCAACATGAAATCGTCGCCGTCCATGCCGTGGTTGAGCTGGGCATTTCGGATGGATTCCGACATCTGAATCTGCTCGAGCGAGTCGCCAAAGCGGAATTCGCGCAGGTCGGTGCTTTGCTCGTCGCCCTGCCCGGTGTGGGGCGTGCGGTGGTTGCCGGTGCTGCTCTTTTTCAGCTTGCCAAAAATCTCCTCCAGCGCCGATTTGCGGATGCCCTGCTCGGTTTTGGGCGTGATTTTGAAGGCGCCCCGCTCCTTCTCGTTCTCATCGATGTAGCCCTTCTTTTTGAGGTCATCGATGAAATTGCCCATGCCGTACTGGTCGTCGGTGAGGCCGTACTGTTTGTCTAGTTCGTTGAGCCATTGCAGCGCTTCGCCCACATCGCCGGAGGTGATGGTAACGAGCTGCATGAATAGCTTAAACAAGGACTCAAACCCTTTTTCGGGCTGGTCTTCGGGAACAAAATCGCGGAATCGGAAGCCAACGGCCATAAGTATCGAATATCAAGGGTAGGCCCGGAAAACAACCGGCGCGGACGCAATGTTCAACCGGTAAGCCCAAGCTTGGCCTTGGGCATCCATTGTCTTGCCCTTTGCCTGCCCGGCAGGAGCTTGGTATCCCCGTACTCTCATGAAAGCTATTTGGAACAATACCGTCGTGGCCGAAAGCGACGACACCGTAGTGGTTGAAAACAACCACTACTTCCCCGCCGATTCCCTCAAATCGGAGTTCTTCGAAGCCAGCATTGCCCAAACCAGTTGCCCCTGGAAAGGACGCGCAAGCTACTACTCCCTGCGGGTAGCGGGTGAGCACAACAAAGACGCCGCCTGGTACTACCCCGAGCCCAAGGATGCCGCCCAGCACATCAAAGGGCGGGTGGCTTTTTGGAAGGGCGTCAAAATCGAGCAATAAGCCCCGCGCAACTTGCGCAAGAATCGGGTTTTGAAGGCCGGGGCAATGCACGAAATTTGTAGCCAATCAGCCCCCGATTCCCATGACGGACTACGAACGCATTGCCGCCGCGCTCACCTTCACGCGCGACAATTTCCAGGAACAGCCCACCCTGGAGACGCTGGCCGAACAGGCACATTGGAGCCCGTTTCACTTCCAGCGCAAGTTCCAGGAGTGGGCCGGCGTGTCGCCCAAGAAGTTTCTACAATACCTGAGCCTGGACCACGCCAAGCGCATGCTGCGGCAGCAGGTTTCGGTAGCCGAAGCAGCGTATGAAACGGGCCTATCGGGCACTGGGCGCCTGCACGATTTATTCGTAACCCTGGAAGCCATGACGCCCGGCGAATACCGCCAAGGCGGCGCCTCGTTGGCCATAGCGTACAGTTTTGGAGAGTGCCAATTCGGCCCCTACCTCGTGGCCTCCACAGCCAAAGGCATCTGCAAACTTGTGTTTGTAGAAGACGCCGCAATGGCCCTCGCCGACTTACGCCAGGAGTGGCCCAACGCGACGCTAGTTGCTGCCGAAGCGCCGGCCCACGCGCAGGTAGCGCGGTTTTTCGCCCGCACGTTCCAGCCCACCGACCGCCTGCATTTGCACCTGAAAGGCACGCCGTTTCAGCTCAAAATTTGGGAATCACTGCTGCGTATTCCGGAAGGTGAGCTGCGCACCTACGCCCAGCTGGCCGCTGCGGCCGAGAATGGAGCGGCGGTGCGCGCTACGGGCACGGCCATCGGGGCCAACCCGGTGGGCTACCTCATCCCCTGCCACCGCGTGATTCGGCAAACCGGCGAGTTGGGCCAATACCGCTGGGGCGCCACGCGCAAAGCTGCGCTGATTGGCTGGGAAGCCGCACGACATGTCATTTAACGGTTAGCGTTTAACAATTAACAGCCGTTCTGAAGGACCAAATGGGCCCGTCGGAACGGCTGTTAATTGTTAAATGCTAGCTGATAACTGGATTAAGAAATCCACTTGAACTTGTATTCCAGCTTGGGAACGGGCATGCGGTCGGCTACGCGGCGCAGGCGGTTGGGCAGGGCCATGATGTAGTCGCGGGCTTTTTCGGCCGGGCCGGTGAGGCCGCCGATGTGCTCAATTTTCCAATCGTGGATGAGCGAGTCGAGGATGTCGGTGTAGTCCGAGCTGGTGTACACACCGAGGCGCTGGGCGGCGTCGGTGAAGTGGCCGAAGGTTTTGCCCATTTCGATGCCCATTTCGCGCATGTAGTGGGCCGGCATCACGATTTTCTTGCGCATCATGTCCTCGAAGGCCAGCATCATTTCGCTGGGGTCTACTTCGAAAATCTTCTCCACAAAGGTCTTGTAGACGCGGGCGTGGCGGTTTTCGTCGCCCGCAATCATGCCGCAGATTTTGGAAAGCTGGTCGTCGCCGGCGGTGCGGGCCAGTTGGCCCACGCGGCGGTGGGAGATGTTGGTAGCCTGCTCCTGGTAGCTGGTGTACACAAAGGCGCGGTACGGGTCGTGGGCGGTGCCGAGGTCGAAGCCGTCGTTGATGAGGTACTGAGTCGACACTTCAAACTCGCGCATGTTGACGCGGCCGCTCAGGTACAGGTAGCGGTTGAGCAGGTCGCCGTGGCGGTTTTCTTCGGCCGTCCAGCCCCGAATCCACTGGGCCCAGCCGTTGTCGCGGTCGCGGTTCAGGTCGTCGAGCTCGTGAAACCAGGCCTCGTAGTTGGGCAGCGCTTCTTCCGTGATGGTATCGCCGATAAGCACGGCCAGCAAGTCGTAGCTGAGGTTGCCGGCTTTTTCACGCAATTCTTTTACCTGGTCGAAGAACGACTCTTCGCGCGAATCGGGCAGAAAATCGGCGGGCTGCCAGCTGTCTTCCACGCTTTTGAGGAAGGTGCCCATGTTGGACTTCAAATAGCCTTCTAGGTTCTGCAGCACTTCGCTGCGGGAAGTCATCGTGGACGTTAGCATAAGAGGGGGCGAAGAAGCGTGAATAATTAATGAAGAAACGCTTTTGCCGAAGCAAAGGTCTGCGGCGCGGGCACGGAGCAGGGTATAAAATTATGGCATTGGCGCAATCGGGCACCACCATGGCTGCCGGGCTCAGCGGGCCGGCCAGGGCTGCACGCGATAAAAACGCAGCGTTGACTCGGTGGGCAGCGCTAGGCCAAAGGTAGGGCTTAACTGCATGCGGGGCCCATCGAAACGGAAACGACGGCTAAGCCAGGCGGCCGTTTCGGGGGTGAGCACCCACACGGGCGCTAGGCCGGGTTGAGCTGAAGTTGCCAGGCGACGCAAGCACTCGGTTTGGTCGGCGGTGCCGCTGAGCGCGCGCCGCAGTTGGCTTTGTGACGCATCGTGCGACTGCCAGCCGGTGAGCACCAACACCGGCCCGGGCCCGAGTGAATATGAGCGAAAGGGCGAGAGGCTTTTCAGCAAGTCATTGCTTCCCGCCAGGATGAGGATGCGGCCCGCACGAGCTTGAGCTATTGCTTGTAGCGCCAGCCGGTGGCGCCGTTCCTCCTGGCCCAACACCTGCCGGCGATGAAGCGTTTTGGCCCCGTAAATCAGCACGACTACCAGCCCAACGACTAAGCCCAGCAAGCGTAGGGCACGCGGGAGGTTCGGGAATAAGACACTGGCCGTTGAGCTAAGGCCAACGCTTCGTTCTTGCGCTGAGAACACGAAAGCCAGATTAGTAAGCAGCCAGAAATCCAGCAGCGGGAGCGCCAGGCGCGGCGGCAGCTTGAGGAAGCCTGCGCAGAGCCCCAGCGCCGCTACAAAACCTAGTTGCACCAGCCAGAACATGGGGCGCTGTCGCCGGTACCGTACCATGCCCCAGGCAGTTGCCGCTAAGGCTAGCAACAAGGGGAAATAGTCGCGAACCATCTGCCCAACCCGCACCATGATTTTGGCCGGCACCTGCTGGGCGAAAAACTCCCGGGCACTGAACGCATACGCTCGCTGGCACAAGGCTTCGTTTACTACGGTTGAGTCGCCCATTAGCCATAGGCTAAGCGCAGCCGTGCCCAGGCTATCCGCAGGTGTGCGGGGTTGCGGGCACAGTTGGTCGAAGTCGAGAACGCGGGCGAAGTAGCGGTCGCGCGCTTGGGTCCGCGCTTCAGTAGGCGTTTGCAGCAACGCGGCCGCGCCAGCCGCCAGGGCCAGCCCCAGCGCCGCGCCCAGCACTACCGGAGCCGCCCGCCGAATGCTGCCTGCCAACAGCACGGCTGCGGGTAGCACCGCCACAAAACCCAACAGAGCCAGGCTGGGCCGCATTAGCCAAGCGGCCCCCAACCCCGCCAGCCCAATAAGTAGCGCCGCTCCACGCCCCGGCCGCTGAGCCGCAAACAGCACCGCGCCCCCGGCCAGTAGCACCCCCACCCGCACGTGGCTAAACCACAGCCAATGCTCCAGCCACGCCATGCCGAAGAACACAACCAGCGCCAGCACCAGCATCGCTGGCCGCAAATGGGGCCGCAAGAGCCTATCAAGTACCGCAAAAATGAGCACGGTGGCCAAGCCAAGCAGCGCGGCATTGAGCAGCCCAAACCAAGGCCAGTTGGGCAGGGCATTGTAGGCCGCGGCCAGCACGTGCCCGTAGCCGTGGAAATAAAGCGGCAAGGACGTGACTGGCTTCAAGGCCATCACCCCCGAAAAAAGCCAGGCCAGTGAGCCATCATCGCTGGTTTCGTAGTAGCTGCCCAATCCCGCCACCGTACCAAGCGTGAGCGCCAATGGCAGCAACACAACGCGGGCAAAAATGGCTAAACGGGAGTGATTCGGCACTGGGGCAACGGGAGATTTTCAGCGAAGAAACGGGGCCGGGCGGCATCGTCCCTGCCATGAGCTCATTTCTTAAGCCTTGCTTGGTCTTCCTACTTTCAAAAAAGACCACCAGATTTAAGCTGGGCTATTAATTATTAAAACATCCGGCTCCACGTAGCCAGGGCCCAATCCAGGGCGGTGGGGCTGGTGGTTTGCCGCAACAGCGCGAACAGCTCCTTCACTTCGGTGTGGCGGTGGCGGCGGGCGGCTTGGCGCAGTTCCCAGCGCAAGCGGGTGGCCAGGGCGGCGCGCTCGTCGGCGGTGCGCACGAGCGCCAGGGCCTTGCCGCACACCTGGATGGTGGAGGCAAGGTATGGGTCGTGGCGCTGGTAGGCGCGGCTGCTCATGCTGCTGGGGTGCTTGCGCTTGCGGGTCGTCACTTCATCGAGGTACTGAAACTGCCACTCGCGGCTGGCGCGCACCCAGAAGTCAAAGTCTTCATAGGCCAGCGTCTCGTCGTAGCCGCCCAGTTGGGCCAGGCAGGCGCGGCGCATCATCATGGTGGGCGTGCTGATGAAGTAGCGCCGCAATACCTCGGCGAATACCCAGCCGCTGGCCGGGCGGGGCTTCAGGCCACCGTGGCCATCGGGCCGGTGGTGCAGGCCCAGTAGGGTGCCGTTTTCGGCTATCAGCTCGGCATTGGAATACACCACTCCCACCGTGGGCGCGGCGGCCCGAAACGCCGCCACTTGTTGGGCTACCCGCTCGGGCAGCAGCACATCGTCGGTGGCGAAATCAATCACAAACTCACCTTGGCTTTGCCGGAATGCCAGGTTGAAGGCGCGGCAGTTTCCCAAGTTTTCGGTGAGCAAATGCACGTGCCAGCTTGGGTACCGGGCAGCGTACTCGCGCAGTATGGCAGGGCTTTCGTCGGTACTGGCATCGTCCACGAGCCACACTTCCAGGTTCGGATAGGTTTGGCTGAGAATAGAATCCAGCGCCTCACGCAAAAACGGCGCATGGTTGTGGCACAGCGCCACTATGGTAACGGGCGCTGCGCTGGGGAATGAAGAATGAGGAATGGATAATGAGGAATTTGGCATGGGGCAATGGCGACAAATGAAGGGAAGAAAAATTCTTCATTCTTCATTCTTCATTCTTCATTCTTCATTTCTAATGGCTCATTCTTCCTTCTCAACTGAAATCCCGCGCAGACCAGCAGCAACAGCCAGTAGCGGCCGGCGTGGGCGAGCACCGCGCCTTCCAGGCCAAAGCGTGGGAGCAGCACAGCCAGTAACGCGGCAAACACCGCTGCCGAAGCTGCTTGCACGGCTACGTAGGGGCCCGTGCGCGCCCGGGCGGTGAGCTGAAAAATGAAAATCCAGCTCAATAGCTTAGCCCAATCGCCCAGCAATTGGGGCCCGAGAAACTCGCGTGCCCCCAGCAGCTGCGGCGCGAAAAGCAGCGGCAGCAGCCAGTTGCGGCAGGCAAAAATCAGCCCCAGGCCGACGGCAAGCACCGGGGCCAACAAACCCAGCACCCCCAGCAGGTAGCCGCGCGCGGCCCGCGGCTGCCCGGCCAGCGCCGCCAGCCGCGGGTAGAAAACGCTGCTCATCACCGCTGCAAATACCATGGTGTAATTGTCGGAGAGCTTGGCCACGGTCTGCCATAAGTCGGTGCGGGCGGGCCCGAAGGTGGCCAACAGGTAGCTGCGCAACACATAGTCCACAGCTTTGCCAAACAGCAGCGTACTCATGGCCATGAGCAGAAACTGGCTCAACCGGCGCACGGCCAAGCGGCTGACGGGCCCTTCCGGCCGCAGGTGCCGCAGCACGCCGGCCCGCGCCGCCAGCACCAGGGCCGGCAGCAGCGTGAGGCCCTGCGCCAGCAGGTAGGCCAGCAGCACAAGGTTGAGCGGTAAATGGCGCAGCAGCGCCACGGCGGCCGCACCCGTGCCCAGCAGCGCTACCGCCACCGATAAGCTGATGTAGGCCCGCAGCCGCCCCGCCGCCAGCAGCGCAGCACTCAGCAGCCCTTGTCCGGTGAGCAGCGCAATGCCCACCACAAATGCCGCCAGACTGCCCCATCCCCAGCCCAACAGACCCTGGCTGGCCAGCACTGCGGCCCCGGCCAGCAGCGCCGCGCCATTGAGTCCTGCCGCCGCGCCCAGCCACACCCGGAAGCGGGGGCTCCCGGGCTGCAGCGGCGCGAGGTACTTCACCAGGCCCACCTGCACGCCGTCGTTGGGCAGGGTGGTGAGCAGGGCCATCAGGTTTTGGAATTGGGCCAGCAGGGTGAGGCCGCCGGCCGGCGCGTAGGTCGCAAACAGCTTGTTGAGCACCAGCGCGCCCGCGGCCCGCGCTACTACGGCCACACCCGTGCCCAGGGAGCCGCGCACAAAGCCCCGCCAGACGGACGGGGCGGCAAGCGGCCGGGCTGGTGATGTAGAAGAAGTTGGCAACACAGGCGGCGCGGCAGATTTGCCCAACGAGGGCGTAAAGAACGACAGCCCTGGTTTCATGGCCCTTCTCACTTGCTCCGGAGGCTTTTGGCCCAGCTTAGGCGCAGGCCCGCCACCCCGCCCAGGTGCCGCTTAAACCGCAGCAAGGAGGTATTGGGGCCGGAATCGAGCGTGGAAGTGCCCAGGTCCAGCACCGCCATGCCGCTGGCTTGGGCAAAGGCGTGCAGGCCTTCGTTGAGCATGACCACCGGGCTCAGGGCATTGCAGCGCAAAGGGCTGGCGGGGTAAAAATTATACAGCACCTGCTCATCGACCCGAATGGCGACCGTGAGCGCGGCCCAGCCCCCATCCGGCTGTCGCACGGAGAACAGAAAATGCTCTTTCGGGAAGTTTCGAAACAGCTCCTGCACCCGCGCCAACGGCAACGACAGCTCCTGGCCCCGCTCCTGCCGGCACGCCTGAATAAACTCGTAAGCCGCCGGCAGCAGAAAGGGCGGTTCCTGCTCAAAATGCAAGCCATAGCGCCGGCACTTATGCAGGCGGCGGCGCTCCGATGGATGCAGGTTGGCTTCGTAGGCCCGGTTGGGGTCGAGGTGATAGTTCTGCTCGGCCAGCGTGACGCGGTAGCCGCGCTGCCGAAGCGTTTCGGCCAGCACGGCGGCACCCGCGGGGTCGTAGGCAAAGGGGTAGCCGCGTAAGGCTACTTCCTGAATCCCGCGTTGGCTAAGGGCGTTTTCGGCGGCATCGAGCAGGCCGTGCAGTTGGGCTACGCTCACGCCGGCTGCCAGCTGCACCGCCCCAAAGGGCGCCTGGGCGGGGCTGCGGGCCAGGCCGTCGTTTTCCTCCAGTGCCAGGTGCAGTTGAGCTACCGTTTGGCCGGCCCCGGCGTCTTCCAGGTACAGGCTCAGGACCGAGGGGGCAGCCGGCTGCAGTGCCTGGTGCTCGGGCCGCAGATACAGAAACGACTCGAAGGCCAGCGGCAGCCGGGGCGCGGCCGGGCCAGCCGGCCCACTTTCCACGGCCCAGACGGCGAGCCCCGCCGCCCCGCGCTCCGCGTCCGCCTCAACCGCAACTGTAGAATCCGTACTTTTCAAACTTACTTATCGTAGCCCTGCCAGCAAAGTACGGCACAGAACCGTCGTCTGACCACGGACGGCCCCATCATCAGGCGCCATTTCATTAATCCGGGTACGACTGCGCTCCGAGATATCTTCATCTGCCCGCCATGCGTAGGGGCCGAATTTGCGTTTTCGTTTCTTTATTTCCTTTCCGCCGCATGAACCCGCTTATTTCTCCTGCTTCGGCCGCGCCCAACCGCTCGCCGGCTCTGGCCGATACCGACGGCCCGGTGGGCTACACCGTCACCGACCGCGAGGCCACCCGGCAGGCCCGCGAACAGATGGTGGGCCAGCGCCCCGGCACCCTCAACGTGCGCGAAGGGGCCATGAAGCCGCGCTTGTTTTTGATGGCCTACGACGAAAACAGCTTCATCGAAGAAGAATACACCGACCGCTACGACGAGCTGCTGGCCTGGCTACGCGACCACCCCGAGCTCAAGCACTGGATTGACGTGCGCGGCTACGGCGACCTGGCCCTGATGGAGCAGCTGATGCAGGATTTCGGCCTCCACCCCCTGCAAATGGAAGACGTGCTCAACGACTACCAACGCGCCAAGGTGGAGGTATTCGACGACCACCGCCTGTTCATGGTGTCGCGGATGACCGACTTCACCCGCAACCTCGAAATCGACGACGACCAGCTCTCGCTCTTTACGGGTCCCAACTACATGCTGTCGTTTCAGGACGATTACGACGACTGCCTCGACTCGCTGCGCACGCGCATCCGGTCCAACTTCAGCACCCTGCGGCGCCGGCCCATGCTGTACCTGGCCTACGCCCTCACCGATGTGGTGCTCGACCACTACTACCCCACCATGGCCGCCATCGGCGACTACATTGAGGAGCTCGAAGAAGCCATTTTTGCCGACAAGCGCCCGCGGCGGTTGCTCAACCGCATCCTGCGCATCAAAAAGGACGTGGTGCGTTTTCGGCGCCTGGTGTACCCGGAGCGCGACAAAATCGCAGAAATCCTGCGCCTGCCCGATGAAGTAATGCCCGAGGAGTTGAAAATTTTCTACCGCGACGCCTACGACCACGCCATTCAGGCCCTCGACCTGGCCGAGAGCTACCGCGACAACATCTCCTCGCTCACCGACCTCTACCTTTCCGACCAGGGCAACCGCATGAACGAAGTGATGAAGGTGCTCACCATCATCAGCACCATTTTCATCCCCCTAAGCTTCGTGGTGGGCCTCTATGGCATGAACTTCCAGCACGACGACGGCCACGGCCACGTGCTGCCCCTCAACATGCCCGAACTCTACAAACCCTGGGGCTACCCCATGGTGCTCGGCCTCATGTTCATCGTAGTTATGATTCAGCTCGTGTATTTCTACCGCAAAGGCTGGCTGACAAATAGATAGATTTCATTTAACAGTTAGCATTTAACATTTATCAGCCGTTCGGTCTGCCCAAATTGAGCTGACCGAACGGCTGATAAATGTTAAATGCTAACTGTTAAATGACCCAAAACTTGGGCTACTCGCTCGGCCACGGTGCCTTCCAAGAGGGTGTAGGGGATGCCGAAGAAGTCCAGTTGCATGATAATCATGCCGTGCTGGAAGCTACGCAACGCCTCGGGCCCGCGCCAGCCGTCCTGCTCAAAGGGCACGGTGGGGGCGCACACAAAGGTGTGGGCGTAGCGCTGCCCGCACACGGCGGCCATGGCCTGCAGCATGGGGTCGCAGCGGTGGAAATAGTAATAGGAATACAGGGCCGTAGTGGCGGCGTTGGTATCGCAAAAAATAACTCCCTGGGCTTGAGCAGCGGCTTTGTCCTCCAATTCCACGTGGCGGCGAGCTATATAGAGCAGGTCTTCATAGTCGAGGTTGCCGCTTTTTTGCTCGTGCAGTGTGCGGCCGTATTCCGGCACCCACACCGTATCCAACGCTTCGGCCAGGGCAGCGCACAAGGTTGATTTGCCACTGCTTTCGGCCCCGAGCAACACCACGCGGGGCACGCTGCCCGGTGGCACGACACCAAATTGAGCTGCTACCAGCGGATGCAGGTATTGCGCAAATGCTGCCGGATTGCTGCGCACCATGCTTCCGGATATCGGCATTTGCTGGCGGGCAGTGTCTACGGCTACATGCGCGGCGCCCAGGTGCTGGGCAAACCCAGGCCCGTAGGCCTCGCTGCTGAAAACAACGTCGACATGAATATCATGTTGGGCTAGCCAGCGGCGCACAAATTCACGCTGCGTGGCGTCATCGGCCGCATCAGGCGGTACACCATCAGCTTCGGCCGAAAGGGCGTAAATGCGCAGGGGCGTGCCGCTGATTCTTGGGCCTTCGGAAATCTCATCGCCCCGGTACAGCTCCCGAATCCAGCCGGCGCGAACAGCGGCGGGCATCGTGTCCGAATCAGGATTGGCATACACTAGCAGCACCAGCTCGGTTACTTGAGCAGCAGCGGTTTCAAGTAGAAGCTGGTGGCCTTTGTGCAGCGGCCAGAATTTGCCAACTACCAAGCCTGTTGATTCAGATGGGTTCATG
Source organism: Hymenobacter plasmatis (assembly GCF_020711255.1). Lineage (GTDB taxonomy): Bacteria > Bacteroidota > Bacteroidia > Cytophagales > Hymenobacteraceae > Hymenobacter. Next base: position 124,166 of record NZ_JAJFAW010000005.1, on the reverse strand, counting down.
TAAGATGTATGTATCAACGTAACAGACTGACATGCTTAGCGCAGCGCAAAATCTCGCTCACGCCGCTTGTCATGCTGACGAAGGAAGCATCTTATCAGGTCAGCACGACTCGTTCCGCGGGGATAAGATGCTTCGCTGCGCTCTGCATGACAGACGATTTGCAACGAAGCGGAAAGATGCTCCAAAGTGCTCTGCATGACGTCCTGTTGAGCTTGTTATTAAGGCAACGCCACCTTTAGCTCCGTGCGGCGCAATTCGCGGCCCACGGTGCGCACCAACTGATAAGTATCGGTGGTGGCATCGTAGCTCAGTCCCACGCCAGTGCCGGTGCTGGGCATGGGCGCACCACCCAGCAGCCGGCCCTTGCCATCGTACACAAACACGTGACCCGGGCCTGTTTCCGTGATGGCAATAATCCGCCGGCCATTGCCGAAATCGAAGTATTGAACGGGTTTTTCGCCCGAGGTCACGAAGCGTTGAGTGATGAGCGGAGTGGCCGTTTTGGGCAGAAATACATCGAGTTGATTGCCATCCTCCCGGGTCACGGCGAAGGTGCGGCCGCGGGGGTCGGGCACCAGCCGGAAGCGGGCGGTGCGGCTCCAAGTGGCCACCCGGGTTCGGCTGATGATGTCGCCGCTGAGGTTGAAGACCACCAGCTCGCCGTGCTGGTTGACGAGTGTGAAGCGGCTGCGCGCCAGCGTGGCGCCAGCCTGCACGAGCACCCCACCGGCCAGCCGCCCGCCCATGCTCAATGGAAAGCCGGGGAACAGGCTCCCCTTCCCATCAAAGGCATATACGTAGCCGTTTTGCAGCGGCACCAGCACCACATCGCGCCCATTCACGCTGAGCAAGGCCGGCCGGCCCACCAGCGGAAAGTCGAGCTGCTTGGGCTGCCAGCCCGGGAAAAGGTGGCCTTTGGCGTCGAGCAGCAGCAGGTCGTTGCCGGCCGTCACGGCCAGCAGGCGCGCGGGGGTGCCTGCGCCGTTGCCAGGTGCGGCCAGCAGGGCGGCCACGCGCACGCTATCGGGCAGGTTCAGGGGGAAGGGCAGCACTTCGCGGCCATCATTGGCGAGCAGATGCAATTTGTGGCCAGCACCCAGCAGCAGGCCGCCTGGGACACCGCCCGCACTCGGCAGCAGGTTCAGTCCCACTACCGGCGTGGTGAGCGTATCCGACCATAGCACGGTGTTATCGGCACTCACATAGTAGAGCACGCCCGTCGAGTCCTGCACCACCACCGCCGGTATGCGCGTGCCCAACGCCGGCAGCAGCGTAGGCGCCCCCAGCAACGGGTACTGAAAGGTCATGACCCGCCCGTTGGCCGCCCCACCGGCCTGGGATAAAGCGGGCCCCAGGTCGGGGTGCCGCAGCAACAGCTGAGTGTAATACTGCGCATCCGGGGCCGACTCATTCTCGGCCGGCACCAGCTGCATCGCAATCTGGGGGAAGCGCTTAAACAGGGCCTCGTTGCGCAGCAGGCCCGCCCGACGCTCTTCGGTGAGCACACCCAGCAGGGCATTCCAGCTGTTGCGCGTATCGATAATAATGCTCAGGCGGGCCTGGGGCAGGGTTTCCTGCAAAAAAGAAACCTGCGTCGGGCTTTGCGCCCAGGTGCGGCCGGCCACTACGTCGGCCAGGTAGCCATTAAGGGTCAAATCGTCGGAGAGTACCAGAAAATTTCCCACCATCACGCCCGCGCCGGCAACGGCCTCCACCGCGTAGGGCCGCGCCGGAGCCAGCAAGGGGCCCAAAATAGCCGCCTCCGGGAATGCGACCGGGTGCACCTCGTAGGGGCCCACTCTGGTAAACGCTGGCGAACTGTTGTAGATGCGGCGCAGCCGGGCCAGCCACTTGTTGGTGCGGGCGGGCACCGGGCAGCGTACAAAAGCCAGCCGGCCGGGCCGGCTGCCCGCCGCCGCCGTAGCCAAGTAGCCAATGGCCATTTCCCCATCAAAAGAAGCCCGCAAGCTATCCAGCGCGGCGTTGCGACCCAGGGAATCGACCAACGGGCGGCCTGGGCTGGGCCAGGTGCGGGCGGGGTCGGCGGCCAGGTGCAGCAGCATAGCCGTGCGCGTGCTCATCAGGCTGGTCATTCGCTGGGGTTGGGCGGGCTGGCCGCGCAGGCGCTGGTGCAGCGCGCCCCGGGCCGTTTCGGGGTTCGAAAACCCCTGGAGCTGGGCCCGGCTGCCGGCCAGCTTCACGCCCAGCAGGCCCTCGGATACCAGGCCCGCCAGCTGGTCAAACTGGCTGTGGGCATCCTTTCGAAACAGCACGTCCAGAAACTGCGGCAGGCGGCGGTAGTTCACCAGCAGGCTGGCATCCAGGCCTCGCAGCTTCAGCAAATCGGTGGAACTGAACGCGGCCAATACCGTCGGCGCATCGGGGTGGGCCAGGCAGCGCACTACTGATTCCACCAGCCCCGGGTTGGCACTCACCACGAGGTGGTTGCGGTAGTTGAGCACGGTGAGGCTGTTTTCGCTGCGCCGCTCGGTGAGCACGGTAAGCTCCTGGTCTTCGTAGTCGCGGGTGCTGAGCTGGTAGCGGGGGTCGCGGCCCAGCGTTTCGAGCAGGCTCCGCACCTGTCGGTACTCGGCCACGCGGGCCAGCGGAATCTGGTAGAGCACATCGAACTCGCCCGGCCCGGTTACGTGCACGGAGGTTATCACCAGCTTGCGGCCCAGCAGGGCCAGAATGCCGTTGCGGCGCCGCGCGCTGCCACCCGCCAGGCTGTCGGCTAGGGCCAGGTGCCCAGCGGCCTGCTGAAAGTAGCGCACTGCCGTGAGGTTGTCCCACAGCTCCGTTTCCTGCAGGTGGCGCACCAGCGCGGGGTGGTCGTGGGTGCTCAGCACCAGCACGGCATCGTCCGGCACCAGGGTGTAAGGGTCTACTGGCACGGCCGCCAGGGTGCGCCGGTAATAGACGTAAGTGGCCAGCGCGAGTAGCAGGAGCAGCGCCGTTAATAACGCCAGGAGCTTTCGGGACATGCTTAGGGAAGCGGATGACGGGCGACGAAAGTACGGCCTAAGGCAGGTTGCCAACGCAACGGTAACCAGCGGCGACCAGGAATATCCAGCTCAATTAGGCAGCCAGCGAAAGCCAGAGTACTTTCTGCAGGCTACCGCGCTCAAAAAAGTGAAGCTATATAGAGTTACAAGGGGTGGAAAAACGTGGCTGGCGCCATTCGGCACTCTTAGCCGGGGTTACTTTGAAAAGCATTTTAGCAGCCATTAGCCCAATGCCTTAGCCGACGCTAACGGCTAAAATAAAAAGCTCAGCGTTGCGGCAGGCTTCGTATATTTCGCTTCATGAAGCTGCTGGTGCGCCCCTCGTTTTCAGTTGAGCTGTTTTCGGGCATCGTGCTGCTGTTGATGATGCCCGCCTGCAACCCCATTGCGCCGGGCCTCGATGAGGTAACAGCCGTCCACAATGAGCTGCTGGGCACCCCCGAAATGGTGCGCGGCTTCTTCGACCGGTTTCAGGTAGCCTACCAGCGGCGCGACTCCACGCTCTACGGGCAGCTGCTCGCGCCCAAGTTCCGGTTTACCTACCACGATTTCGCGGCCAACGCTGACCGCTCCTGGCCCCGCGACGTGGATGCCAATACCACCTCCCGCCTGTTCAAAGCCGCCCGTTCCATCAATTTGCAGTGGATGCAGTACCTGCCCAGCTCCGACACGCTGTCATCGGACACGCTGGCTAATGTGGAACGCTCCTTCCTGCTCACCATCGAGCAGTGCAACAACGAGCGGATTTCGGGCGCGGGCACGGCCCGGCTGGTGCTGGTGCGCAAGCATCGCAACGCCCCGTGGCGCATGCGCAGCTGGTACGACCGCAGCAAATTTTAATTCGCTTTTCGCTACGTTTTCAAGCAAGGCCTGCCGTTTACGGCGGGCCTTTTCGTTTTCTTTGACAAAATTCTCTCCTCCTCTATGACCGAACCTCAACTCGTGACCGAACCGCAAACCGCACAACCGCACTTTAAGCGGGCCATTAACCTCTTCGATGCCATCATGCTCGTCACGGGCAGCATGATAGGCTCGGGCATCTTCATCGTTTCGGCCGACATTGCCCGGCAAGTGGGCAGCGCTGGCTGGCTGCTGGTGGTGTGGCTGCTCACCGGCTTCATCACCATGGCGGGGGCCATCAGCTACGGCGAGCTGGCCAGCATGTTCCCCAAGGTGGGCGGGCAGTACGTGTACCTGCGCGAGGCCTTTGGCCGCCTCACGGCGTTCCTCTACGGCTGGACGCTTTTCCTCGTCATCCAGACCGGTGTAATTGCCGCCGTGGCCGTCGCCTTTGCCAAGTTCACCGGCGTGCTGGTCCCGTATTTCAGCGTGAAAAACGTGCTGTTTCAGGCCGGCAGCTTTGAGTTCAGCAGCGTGCAGCTGCTGGCCATCATCCTCATCATCGCCATCACGGCGCTCAACGCGCAGGGCGTGCGCACCGGCAAGCTCATTCAGAACGTGCTGGGCAGCACCAAGCTCATTGCGCTGGGACTGCTCATCCTGTTCGGCGTGGCCCTGGGCATGAACCACGAAGCCATCCAGGCCAACTTTGCTGACCTGTGGTCGGCGAGCCGGTCCCCCGCCCCTGGTGTGAGCGCACTTACTGTGCCCATCAGCGGCAGCGCCCTTGTCATCGCCATCGGCATGGCCATGACGGGCTCGCTGTTCTCGTCCGACTCCTGGAACAACATCGGCTTTGCCGGCGAGGAAATCCAGAATCCCGAGCGCACGCTGGTGCGCAGCATGGCCATCGGCACGGCCATCGTCACGGCCCTCTACATTCTCATCAACGTGGTGTACCTGCTGGTGCTGCCGCTGCACGGCTCGCCTGAAGCCACCACCCTGGCCGGCCGCGGCATTCAGTACGCCGCCGACGACCGGGTAGCCACCGCCGTGGCCGAATCGGTACTGGGCAAGGCTGGCGCCTACATCATGGCCGTGCTCATCATGCTCAGCACCTTCGGGGCCAATAACGGCATCATCCTGAGCGGCTCGCGGGCTTATTTTGCCATGGCCAAGGACGGCCTGTTCTTCCCCGGCCTGGCCCGCCTGAACGGAGCCGGCGTACCCGGCCGCGCCCTCTGGGCCCAGTGCCTGTGGGCCTGCCTGCTCTGCCTAAGCGGGTCCTATGGCCAGCTGCTCAACTACGTGATGTTCGCCGTGATTTTGTTTTACGTCGTCACCATCATCGGAATTTTCGTGCTGCGCCGCACCCGCCCCGACGCACCCCGGCCCTACCGCGCCTGGGGTTACCCGGTGGTGCCGGGCCTGTACATTTTGCTGGCCAGCGCGTTCTGCATCATCCTCCTGATTGCGCCCGACACCGCCGAGTTCTCCCGCCGTGGCCTGGGCCTGGTAGCCCTAGGCCTTCCTGTCTACTTCCTATTCGGCCGAGGTTTTGGCAAACGCTCCGAAGCGTAGCAATGCCAGGACATAAAAAAAGGCCTCCCGTCGGGAGGCCTTTTTTTATGTCGATATACTTCGGCGCTTGCTTCGTGGATTAGCGGCGCTTACTGGCTTTGGCGCGAGGCGTGAGGGTCACATTCACAGATTTGGAGCCGCTGCTGCGCACCACTTCGTCTTCGTAGCCGCCGTAGCCAAAAATCAGGCTGTGGTCGTCGCCACCGGGCACTTCCATGGAGTAGTTGCCATTGGCGTCGGTGCTGGTGCCTTTGCTGCTGCCCTTCAGCAAAACGGTAGCGCCTACCATCGGCTTACCATTTTCGTCAACAATGCGACCCGAGATGGTAGAGTTGGCCGGAGCCGCGGGTTCGGGTGCAGCCACCGGTGCGGGTGCGGCCTCAGCTACTGCTGGGGCGGGTGCCGGGGCAGCCGCTACTGCTGCCGGAGCAGCCGTGGGGGTCGTGGCCGCGGCGGGCTTGGGAGCAGCCGTTTTGGCGGCGGGCTTGGCTACTTCCTCGTCGGCTTCCTCGTCTTTGGCAGCCGGAGCGGCTTTGAGGCCGGCGGCAATGCTATCGGATGAGGTGCGGGCGGTAGCAGTAACGGCCGCGTCATCGAGCATGAACGAAGGCGTGGCAGCTGCCAGGCCGCTTCCTCCGCCCTTGCCGCCCTTGGGCAACGCGATGTAGCCCACCACCAGCGCCAGAATAACGGCCACCAGCACGTACATGAGGCGGTTGTTTCCGCCGGACATTACCTCCTCATCCTGGGCGTCCAGGTTGGGGTCGTATTGCTCCTCTTCAAGCTTGGGTAGATTTTCTGGATTCATAGGTTTAAAATGAGGTTTGAGATGATGACAAAGGGATATCCGGAAATAGTTAGTCATCGAAGACACTATCCCAAATATGGTCCGCAAGTTAAGCTATTGTCGGGTTTTATGCTCTAGCGGAAAATTTATTTCGGCCGCTTCTAGCCCAACCTCGGCCCTAGCGCCGGTACGCGCTGTTGGTAAGCCGGATATACTGGCCGGAATCACTTCCGCAACCTGTTTCTCCAGCCGCAGAGCACAATTCGGGGCAGCCGGCAAATGCAGAAGCGGGGCGAGAGCCCAGGCATATTGCCTGAGTTCCCGCCCCGCTTCCGGGAGCATGGGGCTGAGTGGCAGCAGCGGTTAGCCGTCGCTGATGGTTTCGTTGCGGCCGGCCGGCTTGGCCTCACCGCTGGGAGCTTTTTCGCCGAACTCCTGGTCGCGGGTGCGCAGGTTGTGGTCCAGCTCAATACTGCCTTCGGACTCGAAGCCGGGGCCCTGAGCCTGCTCGTCTGCGCTCGTGTGCTGGTTGCCGCCCTGGGGGCTGGTTTCCGAGCCGCCGATGTGCAGGTTCTGGAGCTGGTCTTTCTGGTTATCGCGCTGGGTATAGCCGTTGGCCCCCGTGTTGCGGGCCGCCGAAGGGTCGTTGCTGGATTTGTTGTTGCTCTGGTCCTGCTTGTATTCTTTCTGCCGTTCCAGCTCTTCGTTTTTCGGGAAATGCTTGTTCTCCGTAATGTGGGCGTTTTCGCCCTCGTCGGCATCGGTTCCGTTGCCGGAAATATTGTCAGGAAGCATAGGGTATAAGCTAAAGTGGTGGGAGCTTGTGTTTCCAGACTTACGCAACCCCAGCCTTTCCGTTACGAAAAAGCCCGGCCATGGCGCGGCCCAACTTTAGCCCAATTACGCAGGATACCAGCTCAATTGGGCTAGCCGGCTCACTTCTGGCTATTCAGGGACCAGTCGTAGGGGTAATAGTCGACGGCGTAACTGGCCGGAATCTTTTTGCCTTCCCGGAACTGGTTGACGTACGCCACCCCGGTTTTGCCGCTGGCCTTAAAGTCGGCTTCGTACCACTTGAATATTTGGGAAAGGTGCACCTTGCGCGCCTTGTCATCGACCCGAACAAAGGCCGGGTCCTGCAGCACCTGTTGGGCCTGAATGGTGAGCTGCGCGTCGAGCGAGTTGGCTTCGTAGGCGGCGCGCCGCAGGCGGGGGCAGCCCTTGGCGCCGCACACCAGGGCAAAATGCACGCGCGGGTCGGCATACGGCTGGCGCAGCTTTTTGGTCTCCAGGTCGTTGAGCGTGAGCTGTTCGCCGGCCACACTCACCAGGTTTTTATCGAAGAAGCCCGGCACTTTTTGCACCGATTCGAGGGGGTAATTCGCCACGATCTGGCCAATCACCGACAGGTTGTAGGCGTTCAGGTAGAAGGCTTTGCGGTCGTTGGGCTGGGCCGTGGCCGCATCGAACGCCGCCACGCGCTTCAGCAAGCCCTGCAGCTCCAGCGGGTTGCGCTTGATGGCGGCGTAGTTTACGTTGCCCTCCGTATCCACAAACTTGGTGAGGAAGGCCGTGGCGGCCGCCGGCAGCGTGGGCGGTGTGGCTTCGGCGGCTGCCACATGCGCGGCAAGCAGGCAAACAGCTGTGGCAAAGCGGGCGGCGAAACGCCGGGAGCGGTCTAGCATTATCATGAGCGTAAATCCAGGAGGATGAGAACAAGCGTACCCTTGTAAGGTTGACCACTGCGGCCAGTCAATGATTGAGCCACAAACGTCGGAAATGGAGCCGGTGGTATTCCTCGGGCTCCGCCTACTTTTGGCTTCTAACTCAAATTCCTGCCTTCACCCCTGCCCTCACGCATGCACCTGGTTATCATTGGCAATGGCATTACCGGCGTCACGTGTGCATTGGCCGTGCGCCGGCTGCGGCCCGAAGCGCAAATAACCATTGTCTCGTCGGAGAGTGCGCACCACTACTCCCGCACGGCGCTGATGTACGTGTACATGGGGCACCTGCGCCCGCAGGACATCAAGCCCTACGAAGACTGGTTCTGGGCCGAAAACCGCCTGACCCTGGTGCACGCCACCGCCACTTCACTGCACACCAACGAAAACCTAGTAACCCTGGACAATGGCAGCACCCTGCGCTACGACCAGCTGCTGCTGGCCACGGGCTCCGAAAGCAAACTAGCCGACTGGCCCGGGCAGCACCTGGCCGGGGTGCAGGGCTTCTACAATTTGCCCGACCTCGCCGCTATGACCCGCGATACCCACGGCATCGGCCGCGGCGTAGTGGTGGGCGGCGGCCTCATTGGCGCAGAACTGGCCGAAATGCTGCACTCCCGCGGCATTGCGGCCACAGTACTGGTGCGCGCGCCCCATTTCTGGGGCTCGGTGCTGCCACCCGAGGAAGCCCAGCTGGTAGACCGCCAGTTCCAGGAAAACCACGTGGCGGTGCACTACGGCACCGAGCTGCGCGAGATTCTGGGTGATGCCCAGGGGCGCGTGCGGGCCGTGGTGACCGCCGCCGGCGAGGAAATCGCCTGCCAGTGGGTTGGGCTGGCCATCGGCGTAACGTCCAACCTCACCCTGGCCAAAACCTCGACCCTGGAAACTGACCGCGGCATCCTCGTCGACGAGTATCTGCGCACCAGCGTGCCCAACGTGTACGCCGCCGGCGACTGTGCCCAATTCCGCCAACCCGACGCGGCCGAGGTCTCCATCGAGCAGCTCTGGTACACTGGCCGCATCCAGGGCGAAACCGTAGCCCAGACCATAGCCGGGCAGCCCACCCCCTACCGGCGCGGCGTGTGGTACAACTCGGCCAAGTTCTTTAACCTTGAATACCAGACCTATGGCCAGGCCCCGGCCTGCTCCGTGGCCGGGCTCGACAGCTTTTACTGGGAACATCCCTCGGGCCGGGTGGCGTTACGCATCTACTTCCGGGTCGAGGCGCCGCACGCGGTAGTCGGGTTCAACGCCCTGGGCCTACGCCTGCGTCACCACGTATGCGAACAGTGGATTCAGCAACGGGCGCCTTTAGAAACTGTGATGGCCCACCTGGGCGCGGCTAATTTTGACCCGGAGTTTTTTCCGCAGCACGAAAAAGCCATTGTGACGGCCTTCAACCAGCAGTTTCCGCAGCGCGTTGTCACGCTGAAGCAGAAGAAAGGCCTGTTTGCCCGCTTTTAGCTCCATACACTTGTCATCCCATACCCGCCGTGGACTTATCCAAACTTTACCGCCCTTCGGCGCTCAATAGCTTCCAGTTCATCGCCCTCACGGGCCTGCTGATGAGCGCCGGCGCCCACCTGATACTGCGCTACTTCGTGACCCGCCCCATGCCCGCGGGTTTTAACTGGCTCTACGTCTGTTGGGCTGGCTTCTACGTGGTAGGCACCCTCATCAACCTGTTCGGCAAGCCCGACGAGCCGCACGAGCATCACCACTAGTTTTTGACGCAAAGAACTGCTTGGATAAGTGCCGTCATGCAGTCCGCAGCGAAGCATCTTATCGCCGAGAAACGGTCTGGCGTGAGAAGATGCTTCGCTGCGCTCTGCATGACAGCCGATTAAATAGTTCAGCTCAGGAAGTCAGCTCAACAACCAGCCTTCATTAACAAGAAATGACCCCAACGCTCGCCACGCCACCGCTGCCCACTTCCTCGCCGGCTGAAAAGCTCACCCTGGCCGTGGTAGCAGGCGGATTACTGGCGCTGCTCCTGGCACTGGCCGATGCCGACCCGGGCCGTCAGCGCACCTGGCTGTACCTGGCGCTGGGCCTGGTGAGTGGCGGCACGCTGGGCTGGAGCTGGCTGAAATTCGGGCAGCACCCAGCCGGCGTGCAGCAGAACAACCTATGGCTGCGGGCGAGCACCGGGCGGGGCGGCATAGCCTGGGTAACCGGCCTCGTTCTTACGGGCTTCTACGTGGTGCTGTACTGGTACAGCGGCGACAACGGCCAGGGCAACTTCGGCCCGCTCAACAACCTGGTGCACGGCCTCGACGGCTTCAGCCAGCTGCTGCGCGCCCGCCCTGCCGACCAGTGGTTTCTCTACGGCACGTTCTACACACTGGCCATCCTGGTGATGGGGGCCCGGGCCCTCTGGAAATACCGCCACTCGCGCTACCAGATTATCCGCACCGCTTCGGTGATGTTCTTCCAGCTGGCTTTTGCCTTTATCATTCCGGGGGTGCTGCAGTTTTTCCAGCAGCCCGAGTTTTACTTCAGCTACTTCTGGCCCCTGAAGTACGATTACCTGTTTCCGGGCACCGTGACTTCGCTGGTGCAAAACGGTGGCCTGGGCGTCTTCATGGTATTTTGGGGCGCGGTGATGTCATTCCTGGCCACGCCGGTGCTCACCTATTTCTACGGCAAGCGTTGGTACTGCTCCTGGGTGTGCGGCTGCGGCGGGCTGGCCGAAACCGCCGGCGACCCCTACCGCCAGCTCGCCGACAAAAGCCGCGCCTCCTGGCGCTGGGAAGTGCGCATTATTTACTCGGTGCTGGCCATCATCATAACTATCACGGTACTGCTCTGGGCGAATTTTGCCATGCACAGCGCGCTGCTCGGCGAGGTGGGCAACGTGGCGGCGAAGTGGTACGGCTTCGCCATTGGCGCGGTGTTTTCGGGGGTGATTGGCGTGGGCTTCTACCCCATCATGGGCTCGCGGGTGTGGTGCCGGTTTGGGTGCCCCATGGCGGCCTACCTGGGCCTGCTGCAAAAGCATTTCTCCCGCTTCCGCATCACCACCAACGGCGGCCAGTGCATCAGCTGCGGCAACTGCTCTAACGTGTGCGAAATGGGCATCGACGTGAAGCAGTACGCCCAGCGCGGCGAGCCGATTATCAGGGCGTCCTGCGTGGGCTGTGGCATGTGCAGCACCGCCTGCCCCCGCGGCGTGCTCAACCTCGAAAACGGCCCGCGCGAAGGCCGTTACCAAGGCTCGCAGCTCATTCACGCCGATAGCCTGCGGATATTGAGCTAAGTCTTGTTAGGCCACAAGAATTAATAGGGTTGGGCGCCCTGGAGGTTTCCAGCATTGCCTGGGCGTGCAGAACATGAGCCGGACCTACCAAACAACGGTCCCCACCCGGACCGAAATGCATAACATCATCCGGACCGCCTACGACCACGGCCTTACCCTATTCGATGCTACCGAAGCCTACGGTCCTTGGGAAGTGGAGCGCATTCTTGGTGAAGCCGTTGGCCCCTTCCGCAACAAAATCGTGATTGAGAAGATGTTCGGCTGGAACATCGACCAGTAAACCGGCCAGCGCCTGCCGGGCCTGAACAGCCGGCCCGACCACATCAAGGCCGTGGTGGACAACATGCTGTAGCGCCTGCGCACCGACCGTATCGACCTGCTGTATCAACACCAAGTCGACCCGGCCGTGCCCATTGAGGACGTGGTGGGCACCATCAAAGACTTAATTAAGCAGGGCAAAGTGTTGCATTAGATTTAAACAGGAACCACGCAGCTGCACTGCCACAACCCTATCCGGGAGGGACGGAGTAGGCATATCCGAAGCAACTAAAAGCGCTTCTTAACTGCTCCGTGAGAAGTTGCGACAGAAGTTGGCTACGGGGTTCAGACAAAGAGCTATTTTATCAGCTTCACCACTTTGAAATTATCCTCTACCTTCCAATCAATTAACAAATTGCGGGGGTCAACACCGACTTTAGAGGGTCTGCCAGGCACCGTCAATAAGATTGTCTGCTGGCCGGATTTGATAAGGTGCTTTTGCAGATGGAGCGCCTTGCCTAGCTCCTTGCCCGCTTCGCCGGGGGCGAAGACTCCGATTTCCACCCATTCCTTCATCGGTCGTTTCGTCTCGGTGCCGGCGCTGTCCACTACCAGCTTGCTGGCCTTCAGGTTGAGCGTCACCTGCCAGGCGCCTCCTTTGAGCTGTCTAGCGGTGGCGGTTTCCGCCGCCAGCTCCCAAAAGGTGTTGGCCTCGAATAGGTCGTGCAGCAGCGGTTGGAGCGAGTCCGGCGTGGCCGTCTGCAGCTCCCGATAGAGGTCCAGCGAAGTTGCGAAGGGAAGCGCCCCGGGGCGGTGCCTGGCCAGCAAATTCCGCAGCGCCCCGTTTATCCGGTCCCGGCCGATGTATTGGCTCAGCGCGTACAGCGCCAAGGGCCCTTTGCGGTAGTTTTGGTAGAAGTCGTCGGCCTGCAGTAGCGGCTTGGCGGCGCGGGTGCGCGGGGTCTCGTTTTCTTCCCGCAGAAAACGCAGCAGTGCTTGCAGGTGCTCCGGGCCGTAGTTGTCTTCCAGCACGCCCATGGCCGAGTACCACGCCAGGCTTTCGGTAATCAGCCCGGCGCCCGCTACATAGGCTTGCTTGAGCTGGTTTCCCCACCATTGGTGCGCTACCTCGTGCGCCACCACGGCCGTCACCAGGTCAAAGCCCCGCTTATCATCCTTCGGGTTGAGCAGGAAAAATCCTTCCTCCGCCGTAATGTTGATGGGCGCGGCGTGGTGACCGAAGGCGTAGCTGGGATGGGCTACAAATCGGAGCTGCCGGTACGGGTACGGCCCAAACTGCTTGGTGTAATGGTCCAGCGACGCCTGGGCGCTCCGGACCATGCGCGCCGGGTTTTCCTTCAGCCCGGGGGGGTAGTAGACTTGGATGGCAACCTCCTTATCCGGGGCCGACGGGTTGCGCCATTTCCCTTCCTGCACCGCGTAGTTGGCCGAGAAAAAGGCGTATTCGTTGCGGATGGGCGCGTCCGTGGCGTAGTGAAAGTAGCGGCGGCCCGCTTTGGTCCAGGTCCGGCGCAAGGTGCCCGGGGCCACCACCGTCTGGTTTACATCCGTACCCACGATGGCCTCCAAGCGGATTTGCTCCGGAAACGGGGCGTAGCGGCGGGCAGCCACGTCGTAGAGTGAGTACGTGGCGGGTCGGGCGGCCAAGCCATACGCTTTGCGGGCGCCGGCCTCGTCCAGCTCCCGGTAGGGCTGGTACCCTAACACCGGCAGCCACTCCAGATTCCGAAAGCTGGTGCCGTTGGCCAGCACCTGCGCGTCAGCGCCGCTGTTGGAAAAGCCCCGCGCCTGGTGCGTTACCTGAAAGCTCAGGCGCAGCGAATCGCCAGGGCGTAAGGGCCTGGTCAGCGCGTACATGTGGTAGCCATGCTCCGCGTCCCGATGCACCTGCTTGAAGGGCCGGTCGAAGTGAACCGCGGCGGTTTCAACGCCCGCCCCCGTCGCCAGATGGATGGAGTCAATGGGTGATGGACTGTTGTTCACCAGCAGGTAGCTACCCCGTATGTCCACCGCCCGCTGCTGGGGATAGATTTCCACCCGCAGGTTGACGCCGGTCAGCAGGGGCTGAGGTACGTTCAGGTACCGGCGGTAAAGCTGCTCGTAAGCCGCTCGCTGCGCCGTGGTCTCTGCAGCGGACAGGTAGTCGTGCAACACGTTGGTGTTGTAGAAGATGAAGCCGCCAAACAAGAAGATGCCGGCAAAGGCCGCCGCCGAAACCCCGACGGTAGAACCCGTGAAGCGCCGACGAGCCAACTGCAGCCGTGCAGCAACACTGCCCTCCCGGCCTCGTACCCAGAAAAGCCGCGCCACCACCGCCAACAGCAGCGCCCAAGCCACCCAATACCCCTTGAACCACAGCCAGGGACCCAGCGACGAGCCAAAGCCGGCCATATTGGTATAGGTCCAGGGAGGACTGGCGCCAAAGAGAAGCAGCTTGTGCGCTATGCCCAGGCTGGGAGCGAAGGCGATGAAGCCGTAGGCTACCAGCGCCACCAGGTGGCCCACGAATTTCTGATTGACCAGCGCGTGCACCAGCAGGGCCAGCAGGGCGAAAAGCAGGCAATCGACCAGCTGCAGCCCGAAGAGGGTTTGCAGGTACAGCCCGATTTCCGGAGTAGCACCCCCGATGGCCACTTGCGCCACCATGCCGGCCGTCATCAGGAAGGCCAGCCACACCACCAGTACCAGGCTCAGCGCCAGAAAGCGGCTCAGAAAAAGCACCCATTCCGGGACCGGCGCGGAGTTGGCAATTTCGCTCAGGCCCGCCTCCCGTTCCCGCCAGACTAGCTCGCCGGCGTAGAAAATGGTGAGCAGGGCGATGAGTATCCAGAAACGCTCTGGCTGCGCCAGGGGCCCGGTCAGATAATCCAGGACAAAGTCAGTTCGGGGCAGCAGGGGCACGCCTCGGCCCTTCAGGTTGCCGGGCACGGTCGCGCCCACCAGCAGGGCGAGGACGGCCAGCAGGGGCAGCCCGGCTTTGCTTTTGGCAAGCTGCAGAAACGATTCCCAGGTAATGAGGCGCAACTGGCGCAGTTGGGTGACCAATCCATATGTTCGCTTGGCCTGCGGCAGCGCTTCCCCGGTTCCCCAGTTCAGCTTCTCCCAGGCCGTCACCGCTGCGGGTAGCGGTTTGCCCGACTGCTGTTTTTGGCCGGTTCCGGGCAATACGAACTGAAACCGGAAGTAGGTAAACGCGAGCAGGCCCAGCGAAATGCCGAACCACAGGAGGCGGTTGGCGAGAAATGAGCCCTCCAGCAGCAGAAAACGCGTGCTTTTCTCCTGCGGGCTCCAGTCAGTGGACAAATGGCTCAGCACCGGTCCAAAACTCATCGGGTCGGCCAGATTCCCCCATTCTCCCCCTTTTTCCAGCAGCGGCCATATCGTGTAGGCCGCCGCGAACAGGACCGCTCCCACCAGATAACTGGCCAGGGCCCGGCGGCTGAGCGCCGCCGCCGAAAATTGCATGGCCGTCGCGAAAAAAGCGTTGGGCAGCGCGATAAAGAAAAAGGTAGTCAGGTAGGGCGCCACCCGGAACGGCCCCAGAATCTCGGCTTCTACCCCGGCAAAGTGCATGGCCAGCAGCATACCCACCGGGATGGCGAGCAGCTGGAAGGCGCTGAGGGCCAAGGCGGCCAGGTACCGCCCGCCCAGGTAGGCGGCTTTGCTGGCGGGGGCCGCGTAGGTGAGCAAATGCATGCGGGTCTGCACATCGCGGGCCGCCGCCTCGCCCGCCACGGAGGCGCCTATCACCAGCCAAAACACGCAGCAAATAACCGTGACGGCGGCCATGACGATGGGCGCATTCAGTAAAATGTACCCGTCCCGCGCATCGGAGGCAAAGTTGGCAATGACCACCAGAAACGTGATGAGTAAGATGACCCCGAAGTAGAGCCAGGTAGCAACCTGGCGCAGCTGGTAGCTGAATTCCAGCGCAAAAATCCGTTGAAATTTCATAGCGTTATCCCCTCCGCTTTTGGCTGCTGACTAACCGCGTCGAAGCAACCCGTCATGGCACTGAAATAGACATCCTCCAGGTCCGGTTCCACCGGCTCAAACCCGTTGCCGGGCATGTCCGGGCTGTACACGTGCACCATGGTGCGGCCACTGAGCAGTTTGGCGGAAATAATCTGGTGCTCCTGCTCCAGTGCCGGCAGGGCGGGTTTATCGGTCAGTTTGCGCCAGATGCGGCCTTTGAGCGCAGTCACGGCCTCCAGGGGCTGCGCTTCCAGCAGGATTTGGCCCTGGTTGATGATGGCCATGTTGGTGCACAGCTCCGAGACGTCTTCCACGATGTGCGTGGAG
The DNA here is from genome assembly GCF_020711255.1 of Hymenobacter plasmatis. Lineage (GTDB taxonomy): Bacteria > Bacteroidota > Bacteroidia > Cytophagales > Hymenobacteraceae > Hymenobacter. Next base: position 108,386 of record NZ_JAJFAW010000005.1, on the reverse strand, counting down.
AGGATGACCACGCTGTTTTCCCCTAATTCGCTGAGCAGGTTGAGGAAGCGCACGCGTTCGGCGGGGTCCAGGCCGGCGGTGGGCTCGTCCACAATGAGCAGGGTGGGGTTGCCCAGTAGTGCCACCGCCACGCCAAAGCGTTGGCGCATGCCGCCGGAGTAGCCGCCCAGCTTCTGGTGGCGCTTGTCCCAGAGGTTGGTTTGTCGGAGTAAGGCCTCGGTGGTGGCCCGGCGCTCCGCCCGGTTGGTAAGGCCTTTGAGCACCGCGAAGTAGTCCAGCAGTTCCTCCGCGCTGGCTTTGGGGTACACGCCGAACTCCTGGGGCAGGTAGCCCAGCGTCTGCCGCACCGCCTCCTTCTGGTTCACCACATCGATGTCTCCCAAGAATATTTGCCCTTCATCGGGTTCCTGCAGCGTGGCCAGCGTGCGCATGAGGGTGGATTTGCCCGCGCCGTTCGGGCCCAGCAGGCCATACATGCCCGGAGGAATATCCAGTGATACATTATCCAATGCCTGCACGCCATTTGCATACCTTTTGGAAACATTGCGGATGGCCAGACCCAACGGGTGCTTTTCCATTTTATCTTGATTTGCTTCGGTGAATCGTTTAGAATGAGGGAAGTGAAGCACCTTGGCTGATGCTGGCTTTCTCTATTTTGGTACGAAGCAATGGCTATTGGCTCGCATAGCGAAACCCGATATGCTGATGCGGGGAAGTAATCTGCCAAGCAGGTCTTTGCTTCCGCCAAAGCACTGGCAGGCTCCTTTTTCCCTCCCGTAGATTAGCCTTCCCAGCTGGTCGAAACGCGGGCGCGGGCCACCGCCTACAACCCCACCTTTGTGTTATGGAGCACGTCAAAAAAATCTTCTGGCTGATTCACTTGTCCGTCTGGGCCTTGTTCACCTTGATGGTCGTCTTGCAACTCAAGAGTGACACCGATGCCTACTGGCGGAGCACCGCGGCAGGATTCATGGCCACCGGTCTGTATGTTTTCTACATCCATTTCTACCTACTGACCCAGTATTCCGGTAGGAGAAAAGGAAGAGGATACTGGCTCCGGCTGGGGGGAATTGCCTTGAGCGGGCCGTTGCCCTGTTTGCTTTTCCACCAGAAGCCGTTCGATTTTGGGTTTTATGCGATGTACTTGGTCACGACCGTACCCGTCTTTCTCTTCCTGAGTTGGCTGGCCCGAGTCACCGAGACGCTGGTACTGAATACCATCCGGAAAGAGCAACTGGAGAAGCAAGCCGTGGAGGCCGAACTCACCAACCTGAAGTCGCAGATTAACCCGCACTTCCTGTTCAATACCCTCAATAACATCCACACGCTGGTGTACAAGCAGGCCCCGGCCGCTCCGGAGGCGGTCATGCACCTGGCCTCGTTGATGCGCTACATGATTTATGAGTCCAATGCGGCCACGGTGCCGCTGGCCCGGGAGATGGACTATTTGCGGGATTATGTGAGTTTGCAGCAGCTTCGCTACAAGAACAGCCCGGTGGTCGACCTGCAGATAGCGGGGGAGATTGTATCCTGCTACATTGCCCCCTTGCTGTTCATCCACCTGCTGGAAAATGCCTACAAGCACAGCCCCGCCCGCCTGGAACCCGGCGACCTGAAGGTGCGGGTGCAGGTAAAAGAAGATACCCTCGCTTTCAGCGTGCAGAACCCCATTGCCAAAAAGGCGGCCAATCCGCTGGAAGAACCCGGGGGCATCGGCTTGCCCAATGTGCGGAAACGGCTGGCTTTGTTGTATCCTGACCAGCATAAACTTACCATTCAGGACACCGGCGAGACTTTTACGGTGAATCTTACCATCCACGGCCTACACGTACCGGCTCATGAAAGACAAGCTGACTTGCTACATCATTGAGGACGAGTACCTGGCCCAGGAAATACTGGAAGAATACATCAGCAAAGTCTCCTTCCTGGAGTTGAAAGGGACCTTCGCAAGTCCCCTGGAGGCCGCCGCTCATTTGGCGGCGGACAAACCCGACCTGCTGTTTCTGGATATCAACATGCCGGACCTGGATGGGCTCAGTTTCATCCCGATGCTGAACCCCAAACCCATAATTATTCTCACCACCGCCTACGACCAGTACGCGCTGAAGGCGTATGACCTGGAGGTGAAGGACTACCTGTTAAAACCCTTCACGTTCGAGCGGTTTTATAAAGGTGTGTTACGCCTGTACCAGGAACAAAGCCCCCGGCAGGCCGTGGAGAAAAGGGAAGTAAAAGCGGAAACAAAGCCCGAACAGGAGTACCTTTTCCTCAAGGTGGGCCACCGCATCCAGAATGTAGCAACCCGTGATATTCTCTTTGTGGAGGGCATGAAAGACTACTTGCGAATTCATACCCGGGACGAGAAGATTATGACGCTGCTCAGCTTTGCCAGGCTGGAAGAGCTGCTGCCCGCCCAGGATTTTGCCCGCGTGCACCGGTCCTTTCTGGTCGCTATCGACAAAATTGAGCACATCGAGAAAAACAGGATTCGGATTGGAGACCAAATCATCCCCATCAGTGATACCTATGCCGATGCATTTTACAAAATGCTGAAGGGGTTGTAGTAGGGTGAGTTTGTAATTAAGGCTCTTTGTCAAGCCTTTAACAGTCTCTATTAGAATTACCAAATCGAGGGATTTCGGCTCACCGCTGTAAGCGCTACTTTAGAAACGCTAGCAGCGCTTGGTGGAATTGGGCTGGTGCTTCCAGGTGCGGAATGTGGCCCACCTTGTTTAGCTCAACCAGCTTGGCACCTTTTATCTGGGCGGCAGTGCGGCGGCCCAGCGCCGGGTATTGGCCCATTTGGGCCAGCAATTTGGGGTCTTTTATCAATCCTTTGCCCACCACGGTGCGGTCCTGCTGGCCGATGATGAGCAGCGTGGGCATGGCGATGCGGCCGAATTCATAGCTCACCGGCTGCTGGTAAATCATGTCAAAGGTGAGGGCATTGGCCCGGGCTACTTTCGGGAAGTCGGGACTTTTGGTTTGGGCGGCCAGGGGCAGCAGCCATTGGTCGTGGGCGGCCGGGTAGCCGTTGGGATAGTAGGTTGTGTGGTACTTGCGGATGCTGGCCTCGGTGCTTTTTAGCTCAGATGCCTCGGCCTGGTCTATGCTTTGAAAAGGCACGCCAACACGGTAATCTTCCAGCCCAATCGGGTTTTCGAGCACCAGCTTTTCGGTGGTTTCCGGGTACAGCAGGGCGAAGCGGGTGGCCAGCATGCCGCCCATACTATGCCCCACGATGACGGCATTTTTCACGCCCAGCGTATCGAGCAGGTGCTTGGTGTTGCGGGCCAGTTGGTGGAAAGAGTAGTGGATATCGGCCTTGTCAGACTTGCCAAACCCAATCTGGTCGGGCACCACCACCCGAAACCCGGCCGCCGTCAGCACCTTGATGGTTTCGCGCCAGTAGGCTCCGAAGAAATTCTTGCCGTGCAGCAGCACCACGGTGCGGCCGTTTGGCCTGGCGGTGGCCGGCACGTCCATGTAGGCCATGCGTAGGGCTTGGCCTTCCAGCTTCAGCGGCAGTGTTTTTACGGGGTACGGGTAGTCATAGCCGTCGAGCGTGGCGTTGAGAACAGCAGGTTGGGCTGAAGCAGAAGTGGATGCGAGCAGCAAGAGAAACAGCAGCAACAAAAAGGAACGGGGCATCGCGATGGAGAAGGTGAAATTCTCATTACGCGAAAGCCAGGGCTCGCGCTTGCGCCGATGTATGAAAACTGTGCTATGTGCTTCTGTTATCCTAAACTATTGTCATGCTGACTCAGGAAGCATCTTCTCACGTTTGGACGACTCGTTCAACCGTGATAAGATGCTTCGCTGCGCTCTGCATGACAGACGATTAATTGCCCAGACAACTAACGGTGCAAAGACGTTGAGCAGTACTAAGCCGGCAGCCCAGCCAACACTTTCTTGGCGTTGTTCACATGGTCAGTAGCACCGCTCAATGAATTGAAAATGTACTGGATGACACCCTTCTTATCAATCACGAACGTGACGCGGCCCGGCAGCAGGCCCAGCAGCGCACGGGGCACCTCGTAGAGTTTGCGAACTTCGCCTTTTTCATCGGCCAGCAGCTGGAAAGGCAGGTTGTGCTTGGCCGTGAATTTCTGGTGCGACTTTTCGCTGTCGGAGCTGATGCCTACTACTTCGGCGCCGAGGTCTTTGAAGTCCTCGTATTGGTCGCGGAACGAGCAGGCTTCGGCCGTGCAGCCGGGGGTGTCGTCTTTGGGATAGAAGTACAGTACCACGTGGCGGCCTCGCAGCTCGGAGAGGCGAAAGGTTTCGCCGGTGGTGGTCTTGAGGGTAAAATCGGGGGCGGGTTGGCCTACCTGGAGCATATCTCGAGTAAATGATTGACAGCCGCAAAGTAGCGGCAGCGCGCTGCTTTACGGCGGCGGCGGCATCTTTGTGGCGCGGCTGGCTTGTGCGGTCGCCTTTATTGCTTTGCCGGGGCTTGGCTCCGCTCCTGTCTTTCATGCCCCAACCCCGCATCAGCGTCATTATTCCCGCCCACAACGAAGCCAAAGCCATTGGGCTGGTGCTGGGCGAAATCCCGGCCGGCCTGGTGCAGGAAGTGGTGGTAGTGGATAATAACTCGAGCGACGACACCAGCGCCGCCGCCCATGCCGCGGGCGCCACTGTGCTCCGCGAGCCCCGCCCCGGCTACGGCTACGCGTGCCTGGCCGGCATGGCCTACGTTTTTGGCAAGCCCCAATCCGAACAGCCCGAAATCGTCGTATTCCTCGACGGCGACCATTCTGATTTTCCCGAGCAGATGCCGGAGCTGCTGGCGCCCCTGCTCCGGGGCGATGCCGATATGGTCATCGGCTCGCGGGCGTTGGGTGTGCGGGAGCGCGGCGCGCTGCTGCCCCAGCAGCGCTTCGGCAACTGGCTGGCTTCGCGGCTGCTGCGCCTGCGTTACGGCGGCACATTCACTGATTTAGGGCCTTTCCGGGCCATCATCGCTCCTGCCTTGCTCAGCCTCCACATGGAAGACAAAACCTACGGCTGGACGGTGGAAATGCAGGTAAAAGCCGCCCGCCACGGCCTGCGCACCGTGGAAGTACCCGTGCGCTACCGCAAGCGCATCGGCACCAGCAAGGTGTCGGGCACGGTGCGCGGCACCATCGGGGCCGGCTACAAGATTCTGTGGACCATTTTTCGGTATTGGTAAGCCCGCTTGCTGCTACTTTCCTGCTTCTTTCTGGCAATACTTCTCCGTGTTTTTGGTCTTCTGCTCGTTTTTGTAATGCCGGTACTGCCTCTTTTGCTTGTGGTGCTCTATGGCCTGTGCCTGCTGTTTATTATTTGCTTCAGCCTGGGCCAGTGGCAGCTTACGCGGTTGGCGCGGCGGGCCTATGCCCGGCCCGATGCCGCGCTGCCCCCTGCCCCGGCCGCGTGGCCCCGCGTGACGGTGCAGCTGCCGCTCTACAACGAGCAGAACGTGGTGGAGCGGGTAATTGACGCCACGGCCGCCCTCGACTACCCGCCCGAGCTTCTGCACATTCAGGTACTCGACGACTCCACCGATGCCACCGTGGCGCTGGCGGCAGCCCGCGTGGCCCACCACACCGGCCGGGGCCTGCGCATCAGCCACGTGCGGCGCCCCACCCGCGAGGGCTACAAGGCCGGCGCCCTGCGCCACGGCATGGACGAAACCGACGGCGAGTTCATCGCCATTTTCGACGCCGACTTTGTGCCCACGCCCGATTTTCTGCGCCGGACGGTGCCGTATTTTTTGCAGGACGAAACCGTGGGCGTGGTCCAGACCCGCTGGGGCCACCTCAACCAGGATGAATCCTTGCTCACGCGCCTGCAGGCATTTGGGCTGGATGCGCACTTTCTCATTGAGCAGGTGGGCCGCACCTTCGCCGGGTTTTTCATCAATTTCAACGGCACCGGCGGGGTGTGGCGCCGCACCTGCATCACCGATGCCGGCGGCTGGCACACCGACACCCTCACCGAAGACCTCGACCTGAGCTACCGCGCCCAGCTGCGCGGCTGGCGCTTTGTGTACCGTCCCGAAATAGTGGCGCCCGCCGAACTGCCCGCCGTGATGGACGCGCTCAAGTCGCAGCAGTTTCGCTGGACCAAGGGCGCCGCCGAAACCGCCCGCAAGCACCTGGGCGCCATGTGGCGCTCGTCGCAGCCCCTGGCCACCAAGCTGCAGGCCACCTTTCACCTGCTCAACAGCAGCGTGTACGTCGTGATTCTGCTCATGGCCCTGCTGAGCGTGCCGCTGGTATTTGTGCGCGCCAATTACGCGGGCTACAAGCTGGTGTTTCAGCTGTCGTCGGTGTTTTTGCTCGGTTTTGCTCCGCTCATTTACTACTACTATACCGCCTGGCGGCTGGCCCGGCCCACCGGCAAGGCCCAGCTATATCCAGGGTTCTTTCTGCTGTTTTTGTCGGTTTCCATGGGCCTGGCTCTGCACAATTCCCGGGCGGTGATATTGGGCTGGATGGGGCAAAGCACGCCGTTTGTGCGCACCCCCAAATCCGGCACCCTGGCGCGGGGCAAACGCCGGTACCGTACCGGTGGGCTGGGCCCTCTGGAGGTGCTGGAAGGCTTATTGGCCGCGTATTTTGCCTTCGGGCTCGGGGCCGGCATCTACTTCGGCGATGCGGGGCTGGTGCCGTTTCACACGCTGCTCACTTTTGGCTTTGCGGCGGTGTGCTTTTACTCGGTGCGGCACGCCCGCTAAGCTTTCCATTCCAAACTCATTGGCCACTAAGCTTCGTTCGGTTTCGCAAGTTGCGGCGCTCCTGCTTTCGGGCGCAGCGTATGGTGGGCTGGCCTATGCCACGCCGCGGGCGCACTTTGGGCAATTGGTGGGGCTGTTTGCCGTGGCTTTGCTGGCCTATGTCTGGCTGCTGCGCAGCGAAATACCGCTGCGGTGGGGCCTGGCGGGCGCCTTGCTGTTCCGGCTGCTGTGGCTGCCGGCCACGCCCGCCCTGTCCGACGACGTGCACCGCTTTCGCTGGGATGGCCTGCTGGTGGCAAATGGCGCCAACCCCTTCCAGTTTCGTCCCGACGAAATCATTGCCGATGGTGCCCGCACGGCCATCCCAAACCAGCCGCGCCGCGACGTGGCCCTGCCGCAGCTGCAGCAGCTCTACCGCCAGATAAACTCGCCCCACTATTATTCGGTTTACCCGCCCGTTTGCCAGTTTATTTTCGGGGCGACGGCCCGGCTGTTTCCAGTTTCAGAGGCTGGTTTTGCTGCCTGCCTGCGTGCCGTGGTGCTAGCGGCCGAAGTGGGCACGGCCTGGCTGCTGCTGGCGCTCTTGCCCGCCTTGGGAATGCGCCCCGAGCGGGCGCTCCGGTACCTGCTGCACCCCTTGGTGATTGTAGAAATCACGGGCAACCTGCACTTTGAAGGGCTGGTGTTCTTTTTCCTACTGCTGGCACTATGGCTGCTCAGCCGCAACCGTTGGGCTGTTTCGGCGGTGGCGTTGGGGCTGGGTGTGGCTACCAAGTTGCTGCCTTTGCTGGCGTTGCCCCTGCTGGTTAGGCGGTTGGGCTGGCGCCGGTTTCTAGCATATGTGGCTGCCGTGGCGGGCACGCTCCTGCTGCTTTTCAGCCCCTTTATTTCGGTTGAGCTGTTTGTGAACATCAGCCGGAGCCTCAACCTGTACTTCCGCAGTTTTGAGTTCAACGCTAGCTTCTACTACCTGCTGCGCGCCCTGGGGTATTGGCTCACTACTTACAATGAAATTGCGATTATTGGGCCGTTGCTGGCGCTTACCAGCGGCGTCGTTGGGCTGGCGCTGGCGTGGCGCGAGCGGCGCCTCAGCGGGGCCGCATTGCCCCAAACGCTGCTGCTCATGCTCACGGCCTACTACGCCCTGGCCACTACCGTGCACCCCTGGTACCTGACGCTGCTAATTGGGCTAAGTGCCTTGTCCCGGTTTCGCTTCCCGCTGGTGTGGGGCGGCATGGCCGTGCTCTCCTACGCCGCCTACCGCACCAGCGCGTATGCCGAAAACCTCTGGCTCGTTGGGCTGGAATATGCGGTTACGTTTGCTGTGTTAGTCTGGGAGCTTTACCGGCCCGATGCTGATAAGCAGCCCGTAATCGCAGCTTCTAAAGCTCCTTAATGCTGTCAGTGGGCGATGCCGAGGACAGCTTACAGCTGTAGCTTAGCCTATTAAAATTGTCAAAAAATCAGTACAGAGTAGCGCCGCAACATGTCGCGTCTTTACTGCTTGCTTATTTTCCTGGCGGCCAATTAGCTTTAATGCTGCTTGTACACATCTTATTCTCAACCCTCTATAGCTGCTCGCCAGGTGGCCAGGTCCTCGGCCGTGTCCACGTCGTGCAGCTCCGGCAGCAGTGCCACGCGCCGGCCCAGGCGTCGGGCATCGGCCACGGTATCGGCCAGCACCGTTTCGGTGCTCCAGGCTTTGTTTTGAAACAGCTCTGGCTGGGGCTGGCGCAGGCCCAGCAGGTAATACCCGCCATCGGTGGCCGGGCCCAGAACCACGTCGTGCTGGCTTAACAAGGCAAAAGCTTCGGTGAGATGCTCGGGCCGCAGGCCGGGGCAATCGGTGCCGATGATGGCCACCTTCTCGGCTCCAGCCGCAAACGCTGCCGCGAAAGCCGCGGTCATGCGCTGGCCCAAGTCGCCGGCTTGTTGGCTGCGGGCAGTTAGTTGAGCCCACTCCTGCGCCTCCAGCGCCGTGGGTTCCGGGCCGGCGGTACCGGCTAGCCAAACCGTGGCCGCCACGCCCGCCTCCGCTATCGCCGCGCGGGTGATGCCCAGTAGCTCGTGGTAAATGGCCAGCGCCTCGGTGTCTCCCACGCCGGCAGCGAGCCGGGTTTTCACTTGGCCCAGCGCGGGCACCCGCGCAAATACCAGCAGTTGCACCGCGCTGGTTGGGGTAGTTATTGCGTCCATCAGTTCTTTACTCATATACTTTTTGCCCGTTTTTGAGCCAGGGGCTCCACAGCGGCGAGTACGGGTGCACGTTGTGGGTGAGGCCCTGGGCGTTGTACACGGGGAAGCCTTCGTTCACCCATTCAAACAGTCCACCGTACAGATTGCGCACGCTTCGGAAGCCCAACGTGTGCAGCCGCTCGCCTAGCCGCTCGCTGCGGTAGCCCACCGAGCAATACACCACCACCGGCTGCTTGCGGTCGATGCCCACAAATTTTTCCTTGGCCAGCGAATCATAATTCACGAACCGGGCGCCGCGCAAGTGGCTCACCTTGAACTCGGCCGGGGTGCGGGCATCGAGCAGCAGCGGCGCGGCGGGCCGGCTCAATTCCTGTACCAGGGCCGCCGCTTTGACGGTGGGCACGGTGTTGCGATACAAGGCCTTCAGAAGCCGGTCGTAGTTGGGATGGCTGCCACCCGGAGTGCCGGTGCCAGCCTGGCCGCAGGCGCTCAGCGCAAACAAGCTAAAGAAGGCTAAACTGGCGCGTTTCAAGGCCATAGTGGCGCAAATAAGGGAAATGAAGGAAGAATGGCTAGCCGAGTTGAGCTGATTGTACCTCCCGATGAAATGTATCTGGGAATGAAAAACCACTTGGGCGGCCTGCGGTTCAATTGCGGCGCACGCGGATGCTCACCCGTTCGCCTTCCTCGCTGGTGGTGGGCATCACGTCGATGCGGTCGGCTTCGTCGAAATAAGTGGCCAGGCCCCGCACGATGCCCACGGCCAGGCCGCTCATGCGCCGCGTCGAGACGTACTCTATCATCAGCTCGTTGGGGCCCAAACGCGTGACGTTGAGCACGGGCGGCGCGTTTTCGGAATGCTCCTGGCGCACCTGCTTGTGCATAGTATCTTCCGTGTGCTCAATCATTTCCAGGGTTCGCCAGCCGGGCTGCACCAGTTTCTGGTACATGTACATGAGGTCGGGCACCAGGTACTCGCCGAACTTCTCGTGCAATTCGCCCGCCGACATGCCGGTCATCTCGGCCGCGTGGCCCACCAGGGCATAGATGTGCTCGTCGGGGTAAACAGTCTTGTGGTCAAACTCGGTGTTTTCGAGGCCCGATAGCTCCACGAGCTTCACCCAGGTGCTGTGGTCGTACTGGGTTTGCACATAGCGCTTTAGCAACGTAAAAATAGTGCCGTGCATAGAACAGGATTCCAAACTGGTAGAAAACAAAATTACCGCCTGGCAGCCGCTTCGGCCATCAGGCGGTAATCGTCCGAAAGGTATTGTAAATCAGCTCAACTCTTTCTGAATTCCATTCAAGGAAATGCTTGCGCGGCTTTTATATATTCCCCACTACGGTCATGGTGCTCAGGGTTGGGCTCACGCTGCCGCCTTCGGGCTCCACCGTCATGGCGAAGGTCTGGGCGCTGGCAATGTCCTTCATCTGCTGAATTCCCTCGCCGGTAGCCGTGGCCGCGGTGAGCACGCCGGCATCTACGGGCTTGCCTTTGTCGAGGGCCCAGAGCTGGTACTGCTTGCCGGCGGGCAGGGCGGGCAGGCTTTTCACATCGACGTAGACCTTGTGGGTAGCGGGATTGAACAGCACCTTGGCATGCGCGGTGGGGGCGGTTTTGGTGCCGGCCAGGGCCACGGCCCGGAACTCGTCGCTGCGCAACACCTCGTTTTCCTGGCGCAGGGCGCCGAGCTCCTTCTGCACCACGGTGGTCGTGGTGGCAAAGCGGGCCTGGTCGTTTTGCAGGGCCACGAGGTCGGAGCTGGCGTCTTTCCAGCGGGTGTAAAGCAGGGCATTGGCGCCCAAACTCAGGATGAGGGCCACCGAGGCCGCCATGGCCCAAGTGGAGCGCGAAGGACCAGCTACGGGTGCTGACGATATGGGGCGTACCACCGCTTCCGGCGCAGCGGCCACGGGTTGAGCTGCAGAAACATAGGCGCCGCTATTGGCTTGCGCCACGGCGTCTACATCGGCCCGCAGCGTGCTGGCGGGCTTGGCAATCTGGGCCATTACGTTGCCCAGCACCCGCTCGCGCATGCCGGCGGGTGGGGTGATGGCGTGCGCTTCGGCATAAAAACCTAATGCCTCCTGTACCTGTTGCAGTTCCGTCCGGATTTCGGGGTGGCGGGCCGCCTGAGCTTCCACGGACGCTTGTTCGGCGGGCGAAAGCTCTCCGAGAGCGTATTGCTCCAGGATGCCCGATTCTATATAGTCTTGGATGTTTTCCACGATTGATTCAGCGAATAAGTTTGCTAAGGACTTTGATGGCGGTGCGGGCCCGGGTTTTCACCGTTCCCAGAGGAAGGTTGAGCTCCTCGGCCACTTCACTTTGCGTAAAGCCCTCGAAATAGAGCAGGTCGATAATCTGACGCTGTTCGGGAATCAATTTTTGGGTGATTTCCTGCAGCCCAATGTGTTCCGGGCGGAAGGTCGTGGGTGCGGCTTGGCGCTGCGCCGTCAGACTATCGTCCAGTCCCTGAGTGCGGCTACCTACGCGGTGCTGTCGTGAGCGGATTTTATCGATGCTCAGATTCCGGCATATATTCAGAACCCACGTAAAGAGGCGGCCCTTGCTGGAATCGTAGCTGGCAAAGGCGTGCCAGATTTTCACCAGGGCTTCCTGCAGCACGTCTTCGGCTTCGTCTTCGGCTTTCACAATGCGAAAGATGACGCCGTAGAGGGCCGACGAATACCGCTCGTAAAAGAGCGTCATGGCCGATTCGTCGCGGGCCTGCAGCCGCCGCACGAGGTCCGCCTCGGCGGCGGGTGGTAGGGAAATAAGGGGGGTATCGGACACGGGAGTGACAGAAAGTGGAAAATGAGGCCGGAACCGGCGCCATACTTAGCGCACGAAAATACGCGGAGCGGGGCAATGGGCACCATGCGCGCCGGGCCTACGTAACCGTACCACCCCCGCTGAAGTTGAAGCTTTAGGAAATTACCGCCTTGCGCTTCAGCTTTAAGGCCATTTTCCGTCTACAGTTCCGTCTTCCTCACCCCGCTATTCTTCCCCTTCCGCTATGGCCATCGAAACCTACAATCCCCACACCGGCCGCGTGCTGCGCCGTTTCACTGCTTTTAGTTGGGCCAAAACCGAGCGCATCCTCGACCAGGCCCACCGCGCCGCTGCCAAGTGGCAGGCCACGCCGTTTGCCCACCGGGCCGACGTGTTGCGCGCCGCCGCGGCCCTGCTGCGCGAGCGCCAGGACGACCTGGCCCGCACCATGGCGCTGGAAATGGGCAAGCCCGTGACCGACGGCCGCGCCGAAGTGCAGAAATGCGCGGCCTGCTGCGAGTTCTACGCCGAGCACGCCGAAGGTTTCCTGGCCGATGAGGTGGTGAAAACCGACGCCAGCCGCAGCTTCATCAGCTACCAGCCCCTTGGCGTGGTGCTGGCCATTATGCCCTGGAACTTCCCACTCTGGCAGGTCGTGCGCTTTGCCGCGCCGGCTCTCATGGCCGGCAACGTGGGCCTGCTCAAGCACGCCTCCAACGTGCCGCAATGCGCCCTGGCGCTGGAGAAAATATTTCACGATGCGGGGCTGCCGCCGGCGTGTTTCCGCACCCTGCTCATCGGCTCCGATTTGGTCGAGAAACTGCTGAGCGACGACCGGGTGCGCGCGGCCACGCTCACCGGCAGCGAGGGCGCTGGCGCCTCCGTGGCCGCCATCGCCGGTGCCCACATCAAGAAAACCGTGCTGGAGTTGGGCGGCAGCGACGCCTTCATCGTGCTGGCGGATGCCGACGTGGCCCTGGCCGCCAAAACCGCCGCCCAGGCGCGCATGATAAACACCGGCCAGAGCTGCATTGCCGCCAAGCGCTTCATCGTGGAGAAGCCGGTTATCAAGGATTTCATCAGCCAGATGAAAACCCACCTGCTGGCCATGCGCCCCGGCGACCCCCTCGACGAGGCCACGCAGTACGGCCCCCTCGCCCGCCCAGACCTCGCCGATGAGCTCACCAAACAGGTAGACGACTCCGTGGAGCAAGGCGCCAAAGTGGAGCTGTTCGGCGGCCAGGCTAAGCCCGGCACCGCCCTGTTCCGGCCCATGATTTTGTCGAACATCAAGCCCGGCCAACGCGCCTACGAGGAAGAGCTTTTTGGACCGGTGGCCTTGGTACTGGAAGCCAAAAACGCCGACGACGCCGTGCGCCTCGCCAACGACTCTCGCTTCGGCCTGGGCGCCGCCATCTGGACATCGGACCCCAAGAAGGGCGAGGCAATGGCCCGGCACATTGAGAGCGGCGCCGTGTTCGTCAACGGCCTCGTAAAATCGATGCCCGAGCTGCCCTTCGGCGGCGTCAAAAAATCCGGCTACGGCCGCGAGCTGTCGTACCTGGGCATCCGGGAATTTGTGAACCAGAAATCCGTGTGGATTGGCCAGGATTCGGCCGCGCCTGCGAAGGTGGAGTAGTGCGAAGGGCGGGTTTTAGCTCAAGTAAAATTGAACCAGACAACTTGGAGTACGCAGGGTAGCTTCTCGCTTCGTTGTCATGCAGAGCGCAGCGAAGCATCTTATCACGGCACAACGATTCGTTTTGCGGTGATAAGATGCTTCGCTGCGCTCTGCATGACAGACGATTACAACGAAGCGGTAGAGATGCTTCGCTGCGCCCGGCATGACGTTCCAATTCAGCCCAACTTACAAATACCCCGACACCTTATAAACGGCCCAACCACTCATCTCGTGCACCAGCAAACTCCAGAGCACCAGAGCTTCAGGGTTGGGCACAAACCAGTAGTCTGGGGTGCGGGCGCGGTCGGTAGTCCGGAAGCCGGCGGGGAATGGAATGGGATTCAGCCCAACTTTATGAAAGCAGCCCAAGGCGCGTCGCTCGTGAAACGCCGAGGTTACCAATATTAACGACTTGATGTCGGGGTAGGCAGCCAGCAGTTGCTTTGTGTACACGGCGTTTTCGTGCGTGTTGCGGCTGCGCGTTTCCACCAGAATGTCCGACTGCGGCACACCGGCTAGGCGCAGCAGCGTGGTTAAGTCCTCGGCTTCGGTGTGGGCCCTTTGCTGCACCGCTCCCGAGCCGCCCGATACGATGATGCGGCGTACCCGCCCGGCCCGGTACAGCCACAGTGCATTGGTAAGGCGGTCGGCGCCCTGGCCCAGGTACACCCGGTCGTGCGGCGATTTGCTGACTTCCGTAACGCCGGTGAGCACCACAGCCGCATCGGCGTGGGCGGGCAGTGCCGCGAGTGGCACCGGCGGCATTTCCCACGCCAGCAAGGCCTCGTTGACGAGGGCCGGATTGGTGCCGATGAGCGTGAGCAGTGCGGCGGCTATCAGCCACCGCCGCTGGCGGCGCGGCTGCCGGGTCACCAGCGCCGCCAGCAGCAACGCCAGCAGCCACACGGTGGGCAGCAATACGAAATCAAGAATTTTGGAAAGCAGAAAGAACATCGCCAAAAGTAAGGCGACGGGCGTGTTAGGCCGGGTGGGGTTGGTGAGCGCGCAGGCGGTCAAGTTGGGCCAGCACGGCCGCATCGGTTACCTGGGTGTCGCACTCCAGCATCCGGCCCTGGCAGTAGCTCACGAAAAACGGCGCCGCGCGCTCGGCCATCAAGTGTTTGGCCACGGGGTTGTCGTCGGAATCCAGGCGGATGAACAGGATGCTGTCATAGGCCTTGTCGTCGGCAAGCTTCAGGAAGCCCGGGGCTACCAAAGCACAAATCGGGCAGTTGTCGGCGGTGAATTGGGCAAACACCTTCGAGTGCTCATAGATGAACTGGCGTAGTCCCTGGTCATCTGTATCAACGACGGCTGAATTGAGTAGTTTTTCTAACATAGAATAAGTAGCGGTGGCGGGGCACCGCCAAAAACAAGGTCAAACTTGATGCCCCGCGCCTCAGACACCATGAACATCTAAATGATTCCGGTGCCCCAGCGCAGGCGGTTGGGCTGGCGGTTACTTCCGCAGCATCAGCTCGCGGATGTATTTGACCGGGGCGCTGCCGTAGCTGAGAAACTCTTCGTGAAAGGCTTTCAGGTTGAAATCCTTGCCTTTTTTCTTCTTCAACTCTTCGCGCAGGGCATAAATCTCGGTGTAACCCGAGAAGTAGCTGCTGAGCTGCACTTGGCTGAGCGTGGCGCGCAGCCACTTGCCGCGGGCCTCGGCCTCCTCCTGAAAACCGTCGCGCCGTAGCATCGTCACCACGTCGTTTTCGCTCATGTTGTTGACCTGAATGGCGCGGTCGATGATGGTATTCAGGGTCACGCGCATATTCCACTTGTCCCAGAGCAGCCACATTTCGTCGGAATTATTGCCGTAGCCGTTTTCCAGCATCATACGCTCGGCGTATACGGCCCAACCCTCCACCATGGCGCCATTGCCGAAAATGCTTTTCACCAGCGAAGGCGAGCGGTTGGCGTAAACCAGCTGGGTATAGTGGCCGGGGATGGCCTCGTGGATGTTGAGGATTTGCAGGGTGTAGTCGTTGTACTCGCGCAGGTAGCTTTCGGCCTGAGCGGGCGTCCACTCGGCCGGAATCGGCTCCACGTTGTAGTAGGTGTTGGCGCCCTTATCGTAGGGGCCGGGAGCCGATACGCTGGCGCCCGCGCCGCTGCCACGCATGTAGAGCGGCGTTTCGCGCACCACCAGCGGCTTGCTGGGGTCCTGGGTCAGGAGCTTATGTTCGTTTACAAACGCCACGAGCGTGGGAATCTGGCGCTTCACCGCATCCACAAACCCTTCGCGCGGGGCATGCTTCAAGGTGAGCTGATTGACGACGGCGGTAATGAGGGCCAGCGTATCGGCCGGGGCTTTTTGGCCGGGGAAATACTTAGGGTACAGCCGCGCGGCGCGGTGGCCCATGTCGTGCAACAGCTCGGCCTTGTGCTTCAGGGCTTGCTGGTAAATTTCGGCGGCAGTGAAATGCGACTGTATGTCGTAGGCAAACTTCTGGTCAAACAGGTCCTTGCCGATGCGGAACGAGCGAAACTTGCCAGCTGGCAGCACCTGCTTTTGCAGAAAATCGAGGTAGCCCTGCACCGCCTGCCGCGTGGTGGCAATGCGGTCGGTGAGCGTTTTCTTTTCGGCCGCGCTTAGTCCCGATTTCTGTACCGAGTCAGCCAGGGCCGAGCCGAATACGGCCAGGCCACCGGTGTTTTGCTTGATGGCCAGCTGGGTGTGCTCGCGGGTGGGGTTGCTGAGGTTTGCCCGAGCAGCTGTATAAAACTCGCTGGCGTGGCTGATTTTGTCGGAGATGTTGCGCAGGCGGCGGTCCAGCGGGAAGTAGCGGCCGTTGAGCAGGTCGCCCACCGTGGCGCCCAGGTTGTAGCCGGCCGGGTTCCACTGCCAGTTCTGGAGCGTGTCGGCATACCAGCGTTCGGCCCGCAGCTCGTTGCGCAGCAGTCGCAGGTCAATCTGGTTGTTGGGCGAGAGGCTATCCAGCGAAAACTTGCCCAGCGCCGCCAGGTACTGCTGCATGAAAGCGGCGTCGCGCTGGCGCTGGGCGGCATCGGGTATTACCAGCAGCGAGTCGTACTTGTGGTAGCCCTGCGAGGAGGCAAAATCGGGGTTTTGACGCCACAGCGCTTCAATAAACTGGTTTTTGAAGGCATCGAAGCGGGCATCGGGCGCAGCGGTTGCGGCCGGCTTATCGGCATGGGAGCAGCTGGCTACGGCCAGGGCCAGCAAGGGCAGGTAACGGAGTTTCATGCAGAGCGAAAACGCGGATAATTTTTGGGCAGGAATGCAGTAAAGGAACGCCGCAAACCCCACAATTAGCAAAGCTGGGCTGTACGTTTGTCTGCCGCTTTACTCATTTCGTACAAGCCCCTCCATCCCACCCTTCCCATGCCCATGACCACCTTCCGACTTGAACACGACTTCCTCGGCGAGCGCGAACTGCCCGACACCGCTTACTACGGCATCCAGACCCTGCGCGCCCTCGAGAATTTCTCCATTACCGGCATTCCCATCAACACCGAGCGGCTGTTTGTGCAGGCCCTGGCTTATGTGAAAAAAGGCGCGGCCCTGGCCAACTGCGAGCTGGGCGTGCTGCCCGCCAACATCGGCGAAGCCATTGTGGCGGCCTGCGACCGGGTGGCGGCCGGCGAGTTCGACAATCAGTTTCTTACCGACATGATTCAGGGCGGTGCGGGCACGTCGGTGAACATGAACGCCAACGAGGTCATCGCTAACGTGGCCCTCGAAATCATGGGCCACCCCAAGGGTGCTTACCAGTACTGCCACCCCAACAACCACGTCAACTGCTCGCAAAGCACCAACGACGCCTACCCTACCGCCTTCCGCATTGCACTCAACAACAAGCTGGTGGGCTACCGCGAAACCCTAGGCGCCCTAGCCGATGCCTTCGCCCAGAAAGGCGTTGAGTTTCAAGACGTGCTCAAGATGGGCCGCACCCAGCTTCAGGATGCCGTGCCGATGAGCATGGGCGACGAGTTTCACGCCTTCGCCACCAACCTGCGCGAGGAGCTGCTCCGCATCGACGACTCGCGCCGCCTCATCGACGAAATCAACATGGGCGCCACCGCCATCGGCACCCGCGTAAATGCCCCCGCCGGCTACCCCGAGCTAGTGACCGAGCACCTGCGCCGCATCACCGGCCTCAACCTGAGCTTGGCCGGCGACCTCATCGAGGCCACCTACGACACGGGCGCCTACGTGCAGCTCTCCGGCGTGCTCAAGCGCACGGCCGTGAAGCTTTCCAAAATCTGCAACGACCTGCGCCTGCTCTCCTCTGGCCCCCGCTGTGGCATCAACGAAATCAACCTGCCGCCCCTGCAGCCCGGCTCCAGCATCATGCCCGGCAAGGTGAACCCCGTGGTGCCCGAAGTGGTGAACCAAACCGCCTTCTACGTCATCGGGGCCGACCTCACCGTGACCATGGCCGCTGAAGCCGGCCAGCTCCAGCTCAACGTGATGGAGCCGGTGATTTCCTTCGCCCTGTTCACCAGCATCAGCTACATGACCAACGCCTGCCGCACCCTGCGCGACAAGTGCGTGGTGGGCATCACCGCCAACAAGGCCCACGCCGAAAGCCTCGTGCGCAATAGCATTGGCATCGTCACCCAGCTCAACCCCGTCATCGGCTACGAGGCCTCGGCCGAAATCGCCAAGGAAGCCTTGCTCACCGGCAAGTCGGTGCACGAAATTGCTGTAACGGAACGCGGGCTGCTCACCCAGGAGAAATGGGACGAGATTTTCACCTTTGAGAACCTGATTCGGCCGGTGTTTATGCGGTAGCGACAGTTGGTATTTTCTGGCAGTCTGTTATGCAGCTCGCGCCGTCTGTCATGCAGAGCGCAGCGAAGCATCTTCTCACGGCTCAACGATTTGTGCTGACCTGATAAGATGCTTCGCTGCGCTCTGCATGACAGACGATTGATTTATTGCTGCATGCAAGCGCTATCTGCATGAAGTTCTTTTCCCTCCTAATCTTTCCCATTCACCCCATGCCCCGCCTCCTACTCCTCGCTCTACTCCTGTTCACAGCCACTACTGCCTCCTTCGCAGCTCGCGTTGATACGCTAGCCATTCCCAGCGCGGCAATGCACAAAACCTACCGCGCCGCCGTGGTGCTGCCGACTTCCTACGCCAAAAACAAGAAGGCCCATTACCCGGTGCTTTACCTGCTGCACGGCGCCTACGGCCACTTTGCCGATTGGCTGAAAAGCACACCCGACAAGCAGCTGGTGCACAACCTAGCCGACCAGTACAACATAATCATTGTGCTGCCCGAGGGCGAAACGTTCAGCTTTTACCTCGACAGCCCAGTGAGCCCCGATAGCCAGTTTGAAACTTACTTGACGAAGGAGGTTCTGCCCAAAATCGACCAGACCTACCGCACCGTGGCCGACCGCAAAGGGCGCGTCATCGCCGGGCTTTCCATGGGTGGGCACGGCGCCCTGTACCTCTCGGCCCGTCACCCCGACCTCTACTACGCCGCCGGCAGCATGAGTGGCGCCCTTGATTTGATGAGCTTGAACCGCAAGCTCTCCCCCGCCGACGTCGCCCAACGCGTAAAGCTCTGGGCACCCATCCTTGGCTCTGAAGCCGACAACCCCGAACGCTTCGCCGCCAACTCGGTCATGGGCCTCGTCGACCAGATTCAGCGCAACAAGCTGCCGCTCATCATCGATTGCGGCGTTGATGACGGCCTGATTGACATCAACCGCGAACTGCACCGCCGCTTGGTCTACAACCACACCCCGCACGACTACACCGAGCGGCCCGGCGCCCACACCTGGGAATACTGGCAGAATGCGCTGCCGTACCAGCTGCTCTTTTTCCAGCAGGTGCTGAAGCAAAATGGGGTAACGGTGCTGTAGCTGGGTTGGCCGTAGGTTGAGCTGGCTCAAGTCAGCCCAACAACATTCCGGCCCGGCCTCGGTTCTTTCCCGCTATCACCCTTACTCTGTCTCTATGAAATACAACCTACTCGGCCAAACCGGCCTCAAAGTATCGGAGCTCTGCCTCGGCACCATGACCTTTGGCGGCAAGGGCTGGGCCCAGGCCATTGGCTCGCTCCAGCAGCCAGCCGTGGACGACATTATGCGTCGCGCGCTCGACGCCGGCATCAATTTCATTGACACGGCCAACGTCTACTCCGAAGGCCTTTCCGAGGAGCTCACCGGGCAGTCCATCCGCAACCTGGGCGTGAACCGCGACGATTTGGTCCTGGCCACCAAAGTGCGCGGCAAAATGGGCGAAGGCCCCAACGATTCCGGCCTCACGCGCAAGCACATCATGGCCGAAGCCGAGGCCAGCCTCCGGCGCCTGAACACCGACTACATCGACCTCTACCAAATCCACAGCTACGACCCCCTCACGCCCCTCGACGAAACCCTGCGGGCCCTCGACGACTTGGTGCGCAGCGGCAAAGTGCGCTACATCGGGGCCAGCAACCTGGCGGCCTGGCAGCTGATGAAGGCCCTCGACTACTCGCATTTCCGCCACCTGTCCCGGTTCGTGTCGCTGCAAGCCTACTACACCATTGCGGGGCGCGACCTGGAGCGCGAACTGGTGCCGCTGCTGCTCGACCAGAAAGTGGGGCTAATGGTATGGAGCCCCCTGGCCGGCGGCTTCCTCAGCGGCAAGTTCACCCGCGAAAACCAGCACGCCGACGACTCCCGCCGCAGCGGCTTCGACTTCCCGCCCGTCAACAAAGACCTGGCCTTCGACATCATCGACCACCTGCGGCCCATGGCCCTGGCCAAAGACACTTCGGTAGCAGCCCTGGCGCTGGCCTGGCTGCTGCACCAGCAAGTGGTGACCAGCGTCATCATCGGCGCCAAAAAGATGGAGCAACTCGACGACAACCTCCAGGCCATCGACGTGCGGTTTACGCCCGAGGAACTGCAGCAGCTGGATGAGGTAAGCAAGCTCACGCCCGAATACCCGGGCTGGATGCTGGCTTTCACCGGCGGCGACAGACAAGCGTAACTCCTGCCCCAAGCACCTTCACCTAACAGGCCCGCAGCTCAACTGTGGGCCTGTTGAGTTTGCTGGGAATCAGCAAGGATTTTTTAAGTGTGCGCGTTACGGTGTTGGGCTGCCCTGATTTCGGAAGCACCCTCATCCGAAGCTGAACCGAACAAGCCTGCTCCATACGCGTTTGCCAGCTTACAGCGGCTGGTTTTGGTCCTGCTGCTCCGTCTCTTTTTGCTCACTATTCTATCCACATGACTCCTCAGCAACTACACGAAGCCGAATTCAGCAACACTTTAGTTGATGAGCTGCACGGCGAAACCGCCCCGGACAACCGGCCCCGCCAGGTGCCGGGCTACACGTATTCGCGGGTAGAGCCGACGCCCGTGCGCGACCCGCACCTGCTGGCCTGGTCCGACGAACTGGGCGACTACCTCGGCCTGGCCCGGCCCGCCGAGCGCGGCCCCACGGTGGATGCCCTGGCTGGCAACCTCGTAACGGACAGCATGAAACCCTTTGCGGCGCGCTATGCCGGCCACCAGTTTGGCAATTGGGCGGGCCAGCTCGGCGACGGCCGCGCCATTTCCCTGGGCGAACTGGAAGCCACCGACGGCAGCACCTGGGAAATCCAGCTCAAGGGCGCGGGTCCCACGCCCTACTCGCGCCGCGCCGATGGCCGGGCCGTGCTGCGCTCCTCCCTGCGGGAGTTTGTGTGCAGCGAGGCCATGCACTACCTGGGCGTGCCCACCACCCGGGCCCTTAGTTTGGTGGGCACCGGCGATACCGTGGTGCGCGACATGTTTTACAACGGCAACCCCCGGCCCGAGCCGGGCGCCATTGTGGCCCGCGTGGCGCCCACCTTCATTCGGTTTGGCAACTTCCAGATGATGGCCGCCGCCGGCGAGCTGGACAACCTGCGCGCCTTGGCCGACTACGTTATCACGCACCACTACCCGGAGCTGGGGGCGCCCTCAACGGAAGTCTACGTGCAGTGGTTTGCCGAAATCTGCCGCCGCACCGCCGTGATGGTGGCCCACTGGATGACCGTGGGCTTCGTGCATGGCGTGATGAATACCGACAACATGTCCATCCTGGGCCTCACCATCGACTACGGCCCCTACGGCTGGCTCGAGCCCTACGACCCCGGCTGGACGCCCAACACCACCGACTTCAGCTACCGCCGCTACGCCTTTGGCCAGCAGCCCCAGGTCGCGCTCTGGAACCTGGCGCGGCTGGCCGAGGCGCTGGCGTTGCTCGTTGCCGATGTCGAAGTGTTACGGCCCGGCCTTGATTTGTATGTCACTGCGTTTGAAAGCACACGACAGGAAATCATGCTCCGCAAACTGGGGCTCACCGCCCTGCACCCCAAGGAAGACGCGCACCTGACCGGCGGCCTGCACGAGGCTCTGGCCGAAGCGGAGGTTGACATGACTATTTTCTTCCGGCAGCTTTCGCACATTGCCCCAGCGCTGGTGACGGCACCCGAGCAGGAAAGCGAACGGTTTCAGGAGCTGCTGGCCGCTGCGACGTACGTTCCGCTGCCCAACCCAGCCCACGCGCCTTTGCTCCAGTGGCTGCAGCGCTACCTGCAGCGCCTGCGGCAGGAAACCAATTCCGAGGCAGCCATCAAGACCCTGATGCTCGGCGCCAACCCCAAGTACGTACTGCGGAATTACCTGGCTCAGAACGCCATTGAAGCCGCCGAAAAAGGCGACCTGGCCTACTTGAACACCTTGATGGAAGTTCTCAAAAACCCATTCAGTGAGCAACCCGAGCACGAGGAATTTGCCGCCAAACGCCCCGATTGGGCCTGGGACATGCCGGGCTGCGCCACGCTTTCGTGCAGTTCATAAGCTTGTAGGCATTGGCCGGAATTCTGCGTTTTAAATTCCGCTCAACTTCCGGCACAAAGTCTTCCCGAAGCCTTGATATAGCAGTAAATCACTTTGGTAACGTTGCAAAAGACCTCCGTAGCCCAACGGAGGTCTTTTTGTTGTCTGCTTGAAACCGCCGGGCTTCCTACTTTCGCCTTCATGCGCTCCCCTTTCCTGCTTTTATCCCTGGCTTTGCTGGCCTGCTCGCAGCAGCAGCCCGAAAACACTACCCAGCGGCCCCCGGTCCCTGCAAAGTCTGCTCAGGCAGCCCCCGCTCCTTTCCCCGAGACCTTCGAAACCGGCAGCAAGGGCGCTTATACCGAGGCCGACGAGCCCCTGGCCACCGGTACCTGGCACTTTGCCGACGCCCTGGTGGGCAGCAGCCCGCAAGACCATAAAAGTGGCGAGCGCGCGGCCCGCCTGCACAACCTGGGCCGCATCCGCATGAACTTCGACGCCGTGCCCGGGGTGCAGCGCATTACCATCAGCGCAGCGGCCTACGGGCAGGACGGCCCCAGCACCTGGGAGCTGTGGCTGAGCCGCGACGGCGGCCGCAGCTTCGTGCGCACCGGCCAGCCCATCGAAACCCGCGGCGCGACCCTAGTGCCCCACGTGTTCGCCGGGGTAGCCAACGAGCCCATCCGCCTGGAAATCCGCAAAACCAGCGGCCCAAACAACCGGCTCAACATCGACGACATCACGCTGGAAACAGCTAAAGGGCCCGCCATAGCCGTGAGCACCGGCGCCACCGGCGGCTATTTCGAAAACCGAAATAACCCCCAACCAGCCACACCCAGCCAACCCAATTCGCGGGCTTCCCAGCCCCGCACCGGCGAGGTACCGGTAGCCACGGGTGCCCAGGCGCCCTCTACTTCCGAAGACAACCTGGCCCTGGGCAACCCCAGCGGCGCCACTTCCGACCCCGCCAACGCCAACAATTACCTGCTGGTCCACCCGGAATTTACGATAGGCTACCACGCCACGCGCGGCATACCCACGTGGGTGAGCTGGCACCTGGGCCGCGGCGACCTTGGCCAGGCCCCGCGCCAGAACAACTTCCGCCCCGACGCTGCCCTGCCCCGGCAGTTTTATCAGGTAACGCCCGCCAGCTATGCCCGCTCCGGCTTCGATAAAGGTCACAACTGCCCCAGCGGCGACCGCACCAGCGACCTCGACGCCAACTCGGCCACCTTCCTGATGACCAACATGGTGCCCCAGGCCCCGCATAACAACCAGCAGACCTGGGCCCACTTAGAAGAATACGGCCGCTCGCAGGTACAACGCGGCCAGGAGGTATACATCATCATGGGCAGCTACGGCCGCGGCGGCACCGGCGCCAACGGCTTCGCCCAAACCCTGGACCAGGGCCGCGTGACCGTGCCCGCCCGCATCTGGAAAGTCATGGTCATGCTCCCCGAAGGCCAGAACGACCTGCAGCGGCTCAGCACCGACCCCAGCGTGCGCGTGCTGGCCATCGACACGCCCAACGACAACGGCGTGAACCCCGACTGGCGGCAGTACCTCACTTCCGTCGATAAAATCGAAGCCGCTTCCGGATTGGATTTGCTCAGTGCCTTGCCGCAAAACACCCAGGCCCGCTTGCAGAAGCTGGTAGACAGCGGCCGGGCACTCTAGCACTAGCAGTAGCAAACGAGAGCAGGCATCAGAATTGACGCCATATTTGACTGGATTGATGTAAAGCCAAAACGCCTGAAGCAGCAGTTGCTTCAGGCGTTTTAGTTATCGTTTCAGTTAGACTATTTGACTGCTAACAGCTAGAAGCGGTGCGTAAGCGAAAGCCCGGTTCCTCCCGAGTGGCCCGGGAAATTCACCACTCCCACTGCCGTGCGGCTGGCTTTAGCCATGCTTCGGTGGTGGAGCAGATTCCAGGTACTCAGCGCCACAGTAGCTGTGCCTGCTCCAATATTGATAGTGGAAACGGTACGCTCCGGTGCGTGCGATATGCCAGCCGCAGGATAAGGATTCCACCCAATGCCGTAATAAGGCGTTTCGTCGGCGGGCATATTGAAGGCGCCCATCAGCACTTGCCCAGCTCCGCTGAGCAGGCCTACGTAGGCCACGCCCCGGCTCACTCCCGACAGGTTGAACTGGCTGGCATTGGCGACGCCCAGCATGGTGTTGAAGCCGCTCCATACAGCCGTGCCCACCGCGTAGCGGGTAGCTACCGGCACCACGGTTTGGGTGCTGGCGCCGGGAACTGGGTAGCCATAAGTTGGCTGAATCAGAGCGCACTCCTGCTTGGTGAGGCCGGAAGTCTGCACCCATTCGGCCAGCGCGGGGGTGCGCATGTCGGCAATCAGGTCGTACTGATGCGCTTTGTTAATGCGTTCGGCCACGGGGCGGCCAGCCGTTTCGGCTATCAAGAATCCGACCGCGCACAGGCGGCCGTCGCGGTCGATGAAGCACGGCCGGCGCTCCCCGGGATAGTCGTAGTTGCGCGGAAACACGCCGGCCGTCCAGTAGCTATGCAGCAAATCGAGCACGTGGGCGCGGCGTTGGGCCAGGGTGGGGCTCAGGCCAGCGGCAGTGCGCTGGCGCAACAGCCGCTCGGCATACGCCAGGTGGGCCTGCACCCGGGCATCGTCATTGGTGCTGGCGGTGGGCTGTTGGCCCGTAGCGGCTACGTAGCCCGCATTGCCCACGAGGGTATTTACCTGGTCCGTGGCTAGAGGAACTGGCTGTTGCTGGCAGGCACTGAAGCTCAGGCCTAGCAGCAGAAAGGCATAAAGTTTTTTCATCGAGGTAGCAGGGCATTTTGCACGGGACCCTCCCGTGTTTGTGCCTGACCGCCAACCCTACGCTAAAGTTGCACGCCTTATTGAGCTAAATATGCAAAAATGAAGTGGCCTCAGGTTTCCGTCAGCACGGTTTTGAAGCCGGCCAAGGTCCCATCGGCAGTGCGGCCCAGCGCGTAGGCGTGCACCTGCGGCCCGGTGCCCACGCGGTACACTTTTGTACCATCCAGCTCCTGCTTCATGAACATCTGCAGGGCTTTGTAGCGGTTGGCCAGCTTTTCATCGCCCAGCACGCCGTTATCGGCCGTGTGGTTGCGCAGGAACTGGGTGAGCTCCACGGTTTCCACTTTGGTGCCCGCGGGCTCGCCCACCGCTTTCAGTAGCGCGGCATCGGACAACTCGCCACCGGGAGCGGCATACGCCACGGCTTCAAGCGGGGCATCCGATTCGCTCATAAAAATTAGGCCTTCCACCTGCTTTTTTAGCTCTGGTGGCACCGCGGCTCCAGAGTCGGCAGTTGAGCTGGCTTTTGCTTCGCTCAGGCCGCTGCCGCCCTCCACTTTGGCCGCGATGGCCGCCGCCAGTTCCTGCATGCGGGCTTCGGGCACTTTGATTTTGGGGTTGGCAAAATTCATGTCCGACACCTTGTTCATCGGGATGAGGTGGATGTGCGCGTGGGGCACTTCCAGCCCAATAACTGCTACCCCGATGCGCTTACAAGTCACGGCGGCCTGCACTCCCTTGGCTACGCGCTGGGCAAAGACGTGCAGCGCGGCCAGCTCATCCGTCGGCAGGTCGAAGATGTAGTCAACTTCCTTTTTTGGAATCACCAGCGTATGGCCTTCCACCAGGGGCGTGATGTCGAGAAATGCCAGGTGGCGGCCGTCTTCGGCTACTTTAAATGCCGGCAGCTCGCCGGAAACAATGCGCGAAAAAATAGAAGGCATAAGCTGGGATTGGTGGGTGGGCGTAGGTTGGGGAACGGTTGTCGGTGCAAGTAAACGAGAACCATCCAGCCATAGCTGAATGCAGATGGAAAAATAAAAAGGGCAGCGCCCTGCGGCGCTGCCCTTTCCATGGACAATCAGAAATCGTCAGTCCAGTTTAGCGGCTGATTTCCAGAATCTCAAACTGCAGCTTGCCAGCCGGCACAATGATTTCGGCCATGTCGCCGGCCGATTTCCCCAGCAAGCCTTTGCCGATGGGCGACTTCACGGAGATTTTGCCCGCGGACAGGTTGGCTTCTTCCTCGGCTACCAGCGTGTAGTCGAGCACCATGTTGTTTTTCAGGTTCTTGAGCTTCACCTTGCTCATGATGAGGACTTTGGTGAAGTCCATGTTCGTTTCGTCGATGACGCGGGCGTTGCCGACCACTTCTTCGAGCTTCGAAATCTTAAGCTCCAGCAAACCTTGGGCATCCTTGGCGGCGTCGTATTCGGCATTTTCGCTCAGGTCGCCTTTGTCGCGGGCTTCGCGCAAATCTTCGGCAGCTTTGGCCCGGCCCCGGACTTTCAGGTCCTGGAGTTCCTCCTTCAGTTTTTGCAGGCCCTCGGGGGTGTAATAGTTGATGGTGGACATGATGAATGTAGCGGCTGGTGGGTTTGGCTAAAAAGCAAGGAGAACGGCTGGCACTGCCAACCGTTCTCCCTTCTTAGGTTCACTGCAAAGATACGCAAAATGGGCTAGCTCCCTGCTACCGCCCCCTGGGGCCCCTGCCGAAAGGCCGCAATCTTACGCACCAGCACTTCGTTGATGCGAGCGTAGCTCTGGTGCGTCCAGCCACCGATGTGGGGCGAAAGCACGACGTTGGCATCGGAAGCGAGGAACTCAAACGTCTGTTGCTGCTCAGGAGTAAGCGTGCCAAGCCGTTCATTTTCGAGCACATCGAGCGCGGCCCCACGCACCGTACCGGCCTGCAGGGCTCGCACCAATGCCGCTTGGTTTAGCACTTCGCCCCGGGCCGTATTAAGCAGCCAAATCGGCGCGGCAAACCCCGCGAGTAGGCGCTCATCGACAAAATGATGGTTGGCCGGCGAGTACGGAATGTGCAGGCTCAGCACCTCGGCGCGGGCCTGCAGCTCGGACAGGCTCACTAGCTTAGCATAGTCATCTGCAGCACAGTTTGGGTCAATGTCGTGGGCCAGCACGGTGCAGCCAAAAGCGCTGAGCCGGCGCGCAAACGCCCGGCCCATGTGCCCATAGCCCAACAGCCCAACGGTTTTGCCCCCGATTTCTTCGCCCCGGTTGGCCTCGCGCTGCCACCGGCCCTGTCGCACTTCGTGGTCGGCCCGGGCAATGTTGCGGAACAGCGCCAGCAGCATGCCCACAGCGTATTCGCCCACAGCGTCGCGGTTGCCCTCCGGCGCGTTGAGCAGCGTGACGCCCGCCGCGGCCATGGCGTCTTCGTCAATGTTATCGACTCCGGCACCGGCCCGGGCTACGTAGCGCAACTGTGGTCCGTGGGCCAGCAGGTCAGCCGTCACGCGCAGTTTGCTCCGCACCATCAGGCCCTCGTAGGGAAAAGCTGCGAGGGCGGCGGGTATTTCGGCGGCTGTTAGGTTAGGGCAATAGTTTATTGATACGCCAATGGCTTGCAGCATCGGCTGCAGCGACGGGTGCATCTCGTCCACCACTAGGCATATGCCTTGGGTTGCGGGAGCGGGCGGCAGGTGAGCAGTTGAGGCAGGGCCTTGGGCCAGGTTCATAAAATGCGGCTAGTGTCGTATTGAGGGCGAAGTAGCGCGGACTTTGTAGTCCGCGTCCCGGCGCCGTTAGGGTGTCGTCCGGATGTCCGCCGGGGACGCGGACTACAAAGTCCGCGCTACAGCAATACTATTCAGATAGGTCGTTCAGGTCCAAATCGGGCAGGGCGGCGCTCAAGCCCGCATTGTGCTGCCCGATGCGCTGGGTCAGCCCAACAAATTCGGCCACACCTAATTGCTCGGCCCGCTTCTCGAATATGGCATCCGTCGTGGCCTCTGGAGGCAGGCCGAAGGGCTTCAACGCATTGCGCAGGGTCTTGCGCCGCGTTTGAAACGCCTGCTTCACGACCCGGAAAAACAGCTTCTCGTCGCAGTCAAGCTGCTGGGTTTCGTTGCGTGTGAGGCGCACCACGGCCGACTCCACTTTGGGCGGCGGCACAAACACGTGCGGCGGTACCGTAAACAGGTACTCGATTTTATAATAAGCCTGCAGAAGCACGCTCAGAATGCCGTAGGTTTTGGAGCCGGGCGGCTCGGCCAGGCGCTGGGCTACTTCCTTCTGAATCATGCCCACCACTTCGCGCACCTGCTGGCGATTGGCCAGCACCTGGAAAAATATCTGGCTGCTGATATTGTAGGGAAAGTTGCCGATAATGGCCAGCGGCTGGTCCGGGAACATCGTGCTCAGGTCCTGCCGCAGGAAGTCGGTGGCGTAGATGCGGTCTGCCAGCGCTGGGTAGTGGGCCTTTAGGTAGGCCACCGACTCGGTATCGATTTCCACCACGCTGGTCTGGTAGGCTGGGTTTTCCAGCAAATACTGCGTGAGCACCCCCATGCCGGGCCCAATTTCGAGCACCTGGCCCACGCCATCGGGCAGCTGCAGGGCAGCCACGATGCGGCGGGCAATGTTGGGGTCAGCCAGGAAGTGTTGGCCGAGGTGTTTTTTGGGGCGAACGGTATTCACAGGGATCTATTAAGAAGGAAACAAAACGCGGTGTCGGCTCGGCCCAACTGAAGGAAGGCGCCAGCCCAACAACGCTAGTACGCAAAGAATCAAAGCCGTTTACCGAGACGGTAACACTGCTTCGAGCGGCTCAGCCTGACGTTCCTATGCGTTCTGTCAAAACCTCGCCACCTAAACAGTACCTTGCGGCCTCAAATCTACGGCCTTCACTCCCGCTCATGTCCCTAGTCCTTGCCCACGCGGCCACCGCACCGGCCCAATCTTCGCAGGTATTCATTTTGTCGCACGGGGTTTCTGCCCTGCCTGCCGGCGCCGCCGGCGACCTTTCGGCCGAAGCCCAGCAATACGTGACTGCGGCCCTCGCCGACGACCAGAAGCTCGTTCACCTCAATCACTTCAGCCATCACCACTTCTTTGTGGTACTGGCCAACAAGCCTACCCCCGAGCAGGTAGCCGAGGCCCTGCGCCGAAGCGGCAATTCCCTGCACGCCCAGCTCAAGAAAGAAAAAGTAGCCGAGCTGTTCATTCACAACCTGAGCGACACACCCGACGCCGCCCTGCTGCTAGCCGAAGGCCTAGCCCTGACAGCCTACCAGTTTGAAGGCTACAAAACCGACGAGAAATCGCGCAAGGCCGCCAGCCTCACCACTGTTTCTGTGGTTGGCGACGCCGCCACACCGGCCGCCATCGCCGAACTCGACGGCCTGCTGCAAGGCGTGTTCCTGGCCCGCAACCTGGTCAATGCCCCGCTCAATAAGCTCAACGCCCTGCAGCTAGCCGAGAGCATCGCCACCGCCGGCGACGAAGCCGGCTACACCACCGACATCCTCGACCTGCCCAAAATCGAAGCCTTGCGCATGGGCGGTCTGCTGGCCGTGAACCTGGGCTCGCCCGAGCCGCCCACCTTCAGCATCCTGGAGTGGAAGCCTGCCGGCGCCCAAAACGCCAAGCCCTACGTGCTGGTGGGCAAAGGCGTGGTGTTTGACACCGGCGGCCTCAGCCTCAAGCCCACGCCAAATAGCATGGACATGATGAAGTGCGACATGGCGGGCGGCGCGGCCGTGGCCGGCACGCTCTACGCCCTCGCAAAAAACAACGTTCCGTTGCACGTCATCGGCCTGGTGCCGGCCACCGACAACCGCCCCGGCGGCCTGGCCTATGCTCCCGGCGACGTCATCACCATGCACAGCGGCCTCACCGTTGAAGTAAAAAACACCGATGCCGAAGGCCGCCTGCTTCTCGCCGACGCCCTGAGCTTCGCCAAGAAATACAACCCCGAACTAGTCATCGACCTTGCTACGCTCACCGGCGCCGCCGTGCGCGCTCTAGGCACCGAAGCCTCGGCCGTGATGGGCACTGCCGATGTTGCCACCAAGCAGGAGCTTACCGCTGCCGGCTACCGCGTCCACGAGCGGCTGGTAGAGTTTCCGCTGTGGGACGAGTACGCCGACCACATCAAGTCTGACATCGCTGACCTGAGCAACCTGGGCAAGGGCGAAGCCGGCCAAATCTCCGCCGCCAAGTTCCTGGAGCGCTTCGCCGAGGCTTACCCCTGGTTGCACCTCGACATCGCCGGCCCCGCCTTCCTCACGGCAGCCGAAAGCTACCGCGGCAAAGGCGGTACGGGCACCGGCGTGCGCTTGCTGTACCAGTTCCTGACCAATCAATTGAATAAATAGCCGTCATGCTGAGCTTGTCGAAGCATCTCGCTCGCGCCGTCTGTCATGCAGAGTGCAGCGAAGCATCTTATCACGTTGAAACGAATTGTTCAGCCGTGAGAAGGCCCTTCGCGCTGCTCAGGTTGACAGTAGAAGCGGTAGAGATGCTTCGCTACACTTAGCATGACGTTCTTTTTGCCTGACGTTCTAGATTAGTACAATGCCCCCCTCCCTTCCCCGCTTAGGCTTTTCGGTCGGCGACCTTGCCGGCATCGGCCCCGAGGTTATTTACAAAACGCTGCTCGACGAGCGGCTGCTCAAGATTTGCACCCCGGTTATTTACGGCACGGCCACAGCGCTGTTTGACGATTTCCCGGTTGACCCCGATGCCGAGCACCTCACCTTCCGGCAGTTGCGGGACGCGGCCGATATTGCTCCCGGCCGGCTCAACGCCGTCACGTGCTGGGAAGAGGACTTTGTCCTTGCGCCCGGCAAGCCCTCGCCTGCCACGGGTCAGGCAGCCCGCGAAAGCCTGTTGGCCGCCAGCCGCGACCTCAAAGCTGGCAAGCTCGATGCCCTCGTCACGGCGCCCATTAGCAAGGACAACACCCAGTCCGACGAATTTCGCTACCCTGGCCACACCGAGTTCCTGACCACGTTTTTCGGAGCGCCGGAGAGCCTGATGTTCCTCGTGGACGAAGGTGGCCTGCGCATTGCCACCGTCACGGGTCATATCCCGCTCAAGGATGTGCCCGGGCGCCTTACTTCGGAGCTGCTGCGCACCAAAATCACCTTGCTGCTCAAATCGCTCACGCAGGATTTCGGCATTCTCAAGCCGCGCATCGCGGTGCTGGGCCTCAACCCCCACGCCGGCGAAAACGGCCTGCTGGGTAGCGAGGAAGGTGATATCGTGACGCCCGTCATCCAGCAGTTTGCTCAGGAAGGTCACTTGGTTTTTGGCCCCTTCCCGGCCGATGGCTACTTCGGCACCCAGCAGTTCCGGCAGTTCGACGCCACCCTGGCACTTTACCACGACCAAGGCTTGATTCCTTTTAAGCTGATGGCATTTGAGCGCGGCGTGAACTTCACGGCGGGCCTGCCAGTGGTGCGCACCTCTCCTGACCATGGCACAGCGTACAGCTTAGCAGGACAGTTCAAAGCCAGCGAAGCGTCGTTTCGAGCGGCGGTTTACCTGGCCTGCGAGGTGTGGCGGCAGCGCTGGGAAGATGCCCAGCCGCGTTCGGCTCGGTAGCCAAAGGGGATATTATCGGGCATCAATAAAAAGTGAGCTACGTATAGTGAGCTGCACATTTTGCCAGAGATGAGCTGACCCTCAGCGTAAACACCGGCTCTAGCTGGGTGAAAACGCTAAGAAAGTTGGGCTTATCTTTTGGCAAAAAGCCGGAATTTCACTACTTTTGCCCCCTGCTATCAAGCCGACCGTGAAAAAAGAAAGCCAATTCGACCTCAATCTTGCCAAGCTGGCGCTGAAAACGCACCATTTTGAATTTGAGTTGGGTCCCGACTTTTTTGCCTTATTCGACCAGCCCCTGGTGGAGCAAGGCAACCTGCACGCCGACGTTGAGCTAATCAAAACCGAGCGGCTCCTCACCCTGAATTTTCACATCACCGGCACCGTGCGCCTGACCTGTGACCGCAGCCTCGACGAGTTCGACCAGCCGCTGGACATCGAGGAGCAGCTCTTGGTGCGCTTCGGCGACGAGAACAAGGAACTGGACGACAACGTGCTGCAAATCACGCCCGAAACCCAGTCTTTGCCCCTGGCCCAGCACCTGTACGATTACATCGGCCTGGCGCTGCCCATGAAGAAGCTGCACCCGCGCTTCCAGGACGAAGCCGACGACAACCCCGACGCTCCCACCAAGCTCATCTTCAGCACCCGTCCTGCCGATGATGCGCCCGATGACGACGAGCCGGCCGACCCGCGTTGGGCCGCCCTGCGCAACCTCAACTAAGCGCCCCGAGTCGCGCCCCACTCGTTCACCGTTACTTCAAATTCCCTAATTCAACAAACCCATGGCTCATCCTAAGCGCCGCACCTCTTCCTCCGTTCGCGATAAGCGTCGCACGCACTACAAGCTTACCCCGAAGGCCGTTACCTTGTGCCCCAACACGGGCGAACTGCACCTGCGCCACAAGGCCTATGTAGTAGACGGCGACCTGTACCACAACGGCCAGCTGGCCATCAAAAACTACTCGAAGGTGAGCTCTGCTCCCGCTGCCGATACCACCGGCGACGACGAATAGCGCGTCAGGTTGTTAATTCGCGGTACCTTACGGTCCGGCTTCGCTCCTTTTTTAAGCCAGCGGGGCCGGACTTGTAGTTACTACCCCTTTCCCTGACCTCCCCAAACACCTCCTACATGAAAATAGCCCTCGACGCAATGGGCGGCGATTTCGCTCCCCAAGCCGCCGTGGCGGGTGCCCTGCTGGCCGCCGAAGAACTCGCCGGCCGGGCCACCATCGTCCTCATTGGTCAGGAAGACGCCGTGCGGCCCCTGCTCCAAGCAGCCGGCCCCGCCGGTGCCGCCCTCGAATTCGTGCCTGCGACGCAGATTATCGAAATGGCCGAGCACCCGGCCAAAGCCTTCCAACAAAAGCAGGACTCCAGCATTGCCGTGGGCTACAAGCTGCTGCTGGCGGGCGAGGTCGATGCATTTTGCTCGGCGGGCAACACGGGCGCCATGCTCGTTGGGGCCATGTTCACGGTGAAGGCCGTGCCCGGCGTGATTCGCCCGGCCATTGCCAACTTCGTTCCCAAGCTAAAAGACAAGTTCGGCATCCTGCTCGACGTGGGCGCCAATGCCGAATGCAAACCCGAAATGCTCGAGCAGTTTGGTGAGCTGGGCTCCCTGTATGCGCAGTACGTGCTGGGCATTGCCGAGCCCAAAGTTGGGCTGGTAAACCTGGGCGAAGAAGAAGGCAAGGGCACCCCCAACACTCAAGCCGCTCATCAGCTGCTGAAAGCCAACCCGCACATTCATTTCGTGGGCAATATCGAAGGCCGCGACATGTTCAACGAAAAGGCCGACGTAGTGGTCTGCGATGGCTTCACCGGCAACATTTTGCTGAAAATGGCCGAGTCCATCTACGAGATGATGGACGAAAAGCAGATTCACGACCCGTTCTTCGACAAGTTCAACTACGAGGCCGTGGGCGGCTCGCCCATCCTGGGTATCAACGACAACGCCATCATCGGCCACGGCCGGAGCACGCCGCTGGCTATCTGCAACATGTTGGTGCAGGGCTACAACATGGCGGATTCCGGCATTGTCGACCAAATAAAGGCTACATTTAAGTCATAACTCCAGCTTTAAGCGAAGGGGAAACTTCCGGCCCCGGCCGGATTTTTCTTATAACTCCCTGGCACCCCTGGCGGCACCTTTAGCGCGAAATGGTCGCGCTTTTTTCTGTTGCGATGCCCATTTCTCGCTTACCACGCCTACTTTTGCCCGTATGAAGATTACTGCTGCCATCACCGGCGTGGGCGCTTATGTGCCCGAATATGTGCTTACCAATGCTGAGCTTGAAAAGCTGGTGGATACCACCGATGAGTGGATTATGTCCCGCACCGGCATTAAGGAACGCCGCATATTGAAGGGTGAAAACCAGGGCGCGTCCGTGATGGGCATCAAAGCGGTGCAGCAATTGCTGGATAAAACCGGCACCAATCCGGAGGACATTGACCTCCTGATTTGCGCCACCACCACCCCCGACGTGCTGTTTCCGGCTACGGCCAACATCATTTCCAATGGCGTGGGCATCACCAAGGCGTTCAGCTACGATTTGAACGCAGCGTGCTCCAGCTTCCTATTTGCATTAGCTACGGGTTCACAGTTCATTCAGGCGGGCACCTACAAGAAGGTAATTGTGGTGGGTGCGGATAAAATGTCGTCCATTGTGGACTACACGGACCGCGCCAACTGCATCCTGTTCGGCGATGGTGCCGCGGCAGTGCTTTTGGAGCCCAACACCGAGGGCTACGGCCTGCTCGACCACGTGCTGCGCACCGACGGCAGCGGCGAGGCCTACCTGCACCAGAAAGCCGGCGGCAGCCGCCGCCCCCCGTCGCACGCCACCGTGGACGCCAAGGAGCACTTCATCTACCAGGAGGGTGCCACGGTGTTCAAGTTTGCCGTGAAGAGCATGGCCGACGTGGCCGCGCAGGTAATGGAGCGCAACCACCTCAGCAAGGACGACGTGGCCTGGCTGGTACCGCACCAGGCCAACAAGCGCATCATCGACGCCACGGCCAACCGCATGGGTGTGGGCCCCGAGAAAGTGATGCTCAACATTCACCGCTACGGCAACACCACCAACGCCACCATTCCGCTGTGCCTGGCCGACTACGAAAGCCAGCTCAAGCGCGGCGACAACCTGGTGCTGGCCGCCTTTGGGGGTGGATTCACCTGGGGCTCCATCTATATCAAATGGGCGTATGATGGCGCAGCGGTAGCCAGAAGCTAATAGCTGTTAGCTTTGCATCCTTTGCGCTGAATTACATTTCTTTCCCATCCAAACCAGCTATTAGCCCCGTGCTATACGCTAATAGATTTTAAAGCCATGGCAAGTACCGCCGACTTCCGCAACGGGCTCGTTCTTAATTACAACAACGAGCTGCACGTCATTACCGAATTTCAGCACGTAAAGCCCGGCAAAGGCCCGGCCTTTGTGCGGACCAAGCTGCGTAACATCAAGACCGGCCGCGTTATCGACAACACCTTCAACGCCGGGGTGAAAGTGGAAACGGCCCGCGTAGAGCAACGCCCCCACCAGTTCATTTACAAGGACGACTACGGCTACACGTTCATGGACACCAGCACCTTTGAGCAAATTGTGCTGCCCGACGCCATGGTGCCCTTTGCCGACCTCATGAAGGAAGGCCAGGAAGTAACCATCCTGATGCACGCCGAAACCGAGCAGCCCCTCACCGCCGAACTGCCCACCACCGTTGAGCTGATGGTAACGTATACCGAGCCCGGCCTGAAGGGCGACACGGCTACCAACACCCTGAAGCCCGCCACGGTTGAAACCGGCGCCCGCATCCAGGTGCCGCTGTTCATCGACCAGGACACCAAAATTCGGGTGGACACCCGCAACTACGCTTATGTCGAAAGAGTCAAGTAAGGATTCGCCCAAAAAGGACGCTGCCATGAAAGCCAAAGAAATACAGGAACTGCTCGATTTTATCTCCAAATCAGGCCTCAACAAGGTTAACATTGAAACCGAGGAATTCAAGATTTCGGTGCAGCGTGACCCCAATACCAAACAAGTAGTGAGTATGGCCGCTCCGGCCCATACCCACGCGCCTGCCCCGGCTCAGATTGCAGCTCCGGCTCCTGCCCCCGCGGCTTCCGCGGCGCCCGCAGAAGCAGCGCCCGCTGCTAACCACAAGTCCCTGAAAGCGCCCATGATTGGTACGTTCTATCGCAGCAGCGGCCCCGATGCTCCAGCCTTCGTGCAAGTAGGTGATATGGTGGAAAAAGGCCAGGTTATCTGCATTATCGAAGCCATGAAGCTTTTCAACGAAATCGAAGCCGAAGAAAGCGGCCGCATCGTGAAGGCCCTGGTGGAAAATGCTACCCCGGTGGAGTACGACCAGCCTTTGTTTTTGATTGAGTAGTTAATACGCCTGTCATCCTGAGTGGAGCGAAGGACCTTATCATGTTTGAACGACTTGTTCTGACTTGATAGGGTCCTTCGCTCCGCTCAGGATGACAGTTTTTTTATTCCTGACTATCCCACCCATGTTCAAGAAAATACTCATCGCCAACCGGGGCGAAATTGCCCTGCGCATTATCCGCACCTGCAAGGAAATGGGCATCAAGACGGTGGCCGTGTACTCAACCGCTGACAAGGAAAGCCTGCACGTAAAATTTGCCGACGAAGCCGTGTGCATCGGCCCGCCCGCCTCGTCGCAATCGTACCTGAGCATGCCCAACCTGATTTCGGCAGCCGAAATCACCAACGCCGACGCCATTCACCCCGGCTACGGATTCCTCTCGGAGAACGCAGAATTCTCGCGCATTTGCGCCGAGAACGGCATCAAGTTCATCGGGGCCGCGCCCGAGATGATTAATCAGATGGGCGACAAGGCTACTGCCAAAGCCACGATGATTAAAGCCGGCGTGCCCTGCATTCCTGGCTCGGTGGGTTTGCTCGACTCGGTGGAGCAGGGCAAGAAGATTGCCAACAAAATTAAATACCCCGTTATTCTGAAGGCCACGGCTGGCGGCGGCGGGCGCGGCATGCGCATTATCCACAGCGACGACGAATTCCAGAAAGCCTGGGACGACGCCCGCACGGAGTCTAAAGCCGCCTTCGGCAACGACGGCATGTACCTGGAGAAGTTTGTGGTGGAGCCCCGCCACATCGAAGTGCAGATTGTGGGCGACCAGTTCGGCCACGTAGCCCACCTTTCGGAACGCGACTGCAGCATCCAGCGCCGCCACCAGAAGCTGGTGGAGGAAGCGCCTTCCCCGTTTATGACCGACGCGCTACGCGAGAAAATGGGCAAAGCGGCCATTGCCGGCGCTGCGGCCATTGGCTACGAGGGCGTGGGCACCATTGAATTCCTGGTGGATGCCAACCGTGATTTCTACTTCATGGAGATGAACACCCGCATTCAGGTGGAGCATCCCGTGACCGAGGAAATCATTAACTACGACCTCATTAAAGAACAAATCAAGGTGGCCGCGGGCATCCCGATTTCGGGCAAGAACTACTTCCCGAAGATGCACGCCATGGAGTGCCGCATCAACGCCGAAGACCCGCGCAACGGGTTCCGCCCGGCTCCCGGCAAAATCACCACCCTGCACATTCCCGGCGGCCACGGCGTGCGCGTGGATACGCACGTGTACGCGGGCTACACCATCCCGCCCAACTACGACTCGATGATTGCCAAGCTCATCACCGTGGCCCAAACCCGTGAAGAGTGCATCGTGAAGATGAAGCGCGCCCTAAGCGAGTTTGTGGTAGAAGGCGTGAAAACGACCATCCCCTTCCACCTCGCGCTGATGGATAACGAGCAGTTCCGCGAAGGCAATTTCACGACGGCTTTTCTGGAGCAGTCATTCGATTTCTCATCGATTTAAGCTTCCTATTTTGAGTCAACAGCAACGCCTAATCATATTTGGTTAGGCGTTGCTGTTGGCTCAATTTTGATTTATCCCGACTATGAAAAAGCTACTTACATTTTGCCTCTTCTTGAGCACTAGCTTTTTGCTTGATGGCTGCGCTGAATCCTGCAATGGCAACATTGAAACCACGGTGCTCTACGCCAAACCAGGCCCCAAAGGCGTGGGCCGGTCCATATATGTAGATGTGGTCAACAAACCTGACCTAGGTATTAAAAAGACCTTGCTGTATGAAGGCAAGGAGTTTGGCACCTTTCCCCATGTGATTATCATTCACGACCCGGCCAGCAAATTTGCGTCGAACAGCAAAATCTGCTTTACCGAATACCAAAAAGGAGCTGCAGAAGCTGGAGGCGATTTGAGTGAGGATGGCATTCCACAGATTCGGCTCTATTAAAGAAATCGGATTAGGCTGCAACTGTTGACGGTCCGGTTGGCCTCTTTTCACTGACTATACTCTGGCCTAGCTCGAATTGATGAGAGTTTTCTTGCTTGTTGGTGGCCTGCTGCTTGGCAGCTCGTTACCTGCCTTTTGCCAAGGCCGAGATACTGTTTTTGCCGTGCACAAATTGTTTAGGGCGAAACGCAGCAGTGCCAAGGGTTTGCAGGCAGCCAAGGACAGCGTAGCCAGCACGGCCTTATATGCCGAACGCATGGGCAGACCCCGCACTGCCCAGGAAGCGAGGCAGGATGCGCTGGCCAGTACCGGATTCGCGATTGCGAGCGTGCTGAAGGCAGGTGACTACAGCGCCGAGAACGAGGCCGCCATCATTCAGCGCTACCAAGCTGGCGGTTCCATCCCGCCCGCCATTCGCCGCAAGCTG
Source organism: Hymenobacter plasmatis (assembly GCF_020711255.1). Lineage (GTDB taxonomy): Bacteria > Bacteroidota > Bacteroidia > Cytophagales > Hymenobacteraceae > Hymenobacter. The sequence continues at coordinate 70,146 of NZ_JAJFAW010000005.1, read as the reverse complement.
AAACGCAAGCACTTTCATCGCACATCCCGCGATATAGTTAGTCCTTAATTCTAATTCGAACGCCCCCGCCGCCCCAAGCGCCGGGGGCGTTCGGCTTTCTGGCTACCTTTGCCCCACCAAATTCCCATCCCACCCTTAATTCCCAAAACACCCCTCCTAATATGGCACGAGTGGAAATGACGATGCCCAAAATGGGCGAAAGCATCATGGAAGGCACCGTCCTGAAATGGCTCAAGCAAGTCGGCGACACGATTGAGCAGGACGAATCGGTACTGGAAGTGGCCACCGACAAAGTAGATACCGAAGTGCCAGCCATTTACGCGGGCGTATTGCAGGAGATTCTGGTGCAGGAAGGCCAAGTGGTAGCCGTGGGCGCCCCCATCGCCATCATGGAAACTGATTCGGCCGGTGCAACGGCTGCGCCTGCTGGTGCTGCGCAAGCCGCTCCCGCTCCTTCCAGCAACGGCGTACCCGTAGACGCTGGCGTGGCCGAAGTGCCTTACCTGCCCGAAGCCGGCGACCCACAGGCAGCCCAACGCGGCATGCAGCCCGCCACCAATGCAGTGCATCAGCCCGGCCGCTTCCTTTCGCCGTTGGTGCTGAGCATTGCCCGCGAAGAGGGCGTGAGCATGACAGACCTGGAGTACTTGCCCGGCACCGGCAAAGAAGGCCGCGTGACCAAAAAAGACATTCTGGATTACGTAGCCAATGGTAAACAGGCGATGACGCCCACCGCTGCCCCAGCTCAACCTGCCGCTGTGGCTCCTGCTGCACAGCCTCAGCCCACTGCCACGCCTGCTCCTGCCGCCCCCGCAGCCGCTCCCAGCACCAAGCCCGCGCCGAGCGTGAGTGGTGGCCAGGAGCTGATAGAAATGGACCGCATGCGCAAGATGATTGCGCAGCGCATGGTGGATTCGGTGCGGATTTCGCCCCATGTGACCAGCTTCGTGGAAGCCGATGTGACGGACCTGGTGAACTGGCGCAACAAGCACAAGGACGCCTACAAGAAGCGCGAAGGTGAAAACCTCACCTTCACGCCCATCTTCATTCAGGCCGTGGCCCGCGCCATCCAGGACTTCCCGATGATTAACGTGTCGATTGACGGCGACTACATCGTGAAGAAGCGCGACATCAACATTGGCGTAGCGGTGGCGCTACCCAGCGGCAACCTGATTGTGCCGGTCATTCACAACGCCGACCAGCTCAACCTGAATGGGCTGACCAAAAAAGTGAACGACCTGGCCAACCGCGCCCGCATCAATAAGCTGAAGCCCGAAGACCTGGAGGGAGGTACGTACACCCTCAGCAACGTGGGCTCGTTTGGCAACGTGATGGGCACGCCCATCATTATGCAGCCGCAGGTGGCCATCATGGCCGTGGGCGCCATCAAGAAGAAGCCCGCCGTGATTGAAACGCCGCAGGGCGACCTCATCGGCATCCGCCACTTCATGTTCCTGAGCCACAGCTACGACCACCGCGTGGTGGACGGTTCGCTGGGCGGCATGTTTGTGCGCAAGGTGGCCGATTACCTCGAGCAGTTTGACCCCAATATGGCTATTTAATCTACCGTAGCGTTCCAGAACGTCATGCTCGGCTGCGCGAAAGCCAGATGAGCATGACGTTCTTTTTTCATTTTTAGAACCACATGAAAAACATTATCGTCCTGGGGGCCCTGGTACTGGCGCTGGGCCTCATCGGTTATTTATACCAACAGCTGTCAGCTACCGAAAAAGAGTTACAACTGGCCCAAAAGCGGTTTGCGGATTGCGAAAAAGTCACGTTCCAGCTGCAGCACCAGCTGGCGCCGCTGCAGAAAAAACAGCCCGGCGGCATCCCGCAGTAGCTTTGATTAGCGGAATGCTACACCGAGCAAGCATTCGGAAAAATTGAGCTGGAATTTTGATTACGATAACTGGTAAAATAAAAAAGCCACTTCCTGCTCCAGGAAGTGGCCTTTTTTTCGCTCCGAAAGTAATTACAGCGCTTGTAATGACTGCTCCAAGGCGGAGATTTTCGCTTCTGCGTCGGCCAACTTCTGGCGCTCCCGCTCGAGTACATCGGGCTTGGCATTCTGAGCGAACTTCTCATTGCCCAACTTCTTTTGCACCGACTCGCGGAAGCCCTGGGCATACTCCAGTTCTTTCTCCAAACGCGTGCGTTCAGCCGCCATGTCGATGTGGCCTTCCAGCGGGATGAAGAACTCGCTGCCGCCCAGCACGAAGGTGACCGAGGCCGCAGGGCCCGCATCGGCGAAGGTTACTTCGGAAATGCTGCCGAGTTTGCGGATGATGCCGTCGTAGTTAGTCAGCAGCGCGGGCTCGTCGGTCTTGGCCACAAGGGCCAGGGGCTTGTTGGGGCCAATGTTTTTCTGGTTGCGCACGGTGCGAATGCCCGCCACTACTGCCAGGGCCTTTTCCATTTCAGCCAGCGTCTGAGCGGCATCGGCTGGTGCCGAGGCTTTGGGCCAGGGCGCCACCGTCACGTAGTCGCGGGGGCCGCGCTCGGCCAGCTCGTGCCACAGCTCTTCGGTGATGAAGGGCATGAAAGGATGCAGCAGCTTGAGCAGCGTTTCGAGGAAGGCGGTGGTGTGGCGCAGCGTTTCGGCGTCGATGGGGTGCTGGTAAGTGGGCTTCACCATTTCCAGGTACTGGGAGCAGAAATCGTCCCACACCAGCTTGTACACCGTCATCAGCGCGTCGCTCATCCGGAACTTCTCGAAGTGGTCGTCGAGCTCCACGATGGCGGCCTGCAGCTTGGCGTTAAACCACGCCACAGGCTTCTCGTTCACGAAGGGCAACGCAGCGTCCACTTCCCAGCCTTTCACGAGGCGGAAGGCGTTCCAGAGCTTGTTGGAGAAGTTGCGGCCCTGCTCCACGAGCTTGATGTCGAACAGCAAGTCGTTGCCGGCCGGCGCCGAGAACAGCATGCCCGTACGCACGCCGTCGGCGCCGTATTGGGCTATTAGCTCCAGCGGGTCGGGCGAGTTGCCGAGCTGCTTGCTCATCTTGCGGCCCTGGGCGTCGCGCACGATGCCGGTGAGGTACACGTTTTTAAACGGCACTTCCTTGCGGTACTCCAGGCCGGCCATAATCATGCGGGCCACCCAGAAGAACAGGATGTCCGGGCCCGTCACTAGGTCGTTGGTAGGGTAGAAATAATTGATGTCGGCGTTGTCGGGGTCTTTGAATCCATCAAACACCGAAATCGGCCACAGCCACGACGAAAACCAGGTATCGAGCACGTCCTCGTCTTGGCGCAGGTCGCTGAGCTGCAGGTCATGGTTGCCGCTTTGCGTGCGGGCCTGCACCAAGGCCTCCTCCTCGGTGAGGGCCACCACAAAGGTGCCGTCGGGCAGGTAGTAAGCCGGGATTTGCTGGCCCCACCACAGCTGGCGCGAGATGCACCAATCGCGCACGTTCTCCATCCAGGCCCGGTACATGTTCTTGAACTTGGGCGGGTGCAGGCGCACGGTGTCGTTTTCCACCACTTCCAGGGCGGGTTTGGCGAGGTGCTCCATTTTCAGGAACCACTGCAAGCTCAGTTTTGGCTCAATTACGGCCTTGGTGCGCTCCGAAGTCTGCACGATGCTGGCGTACTCTTCGATTTTGTCGAGCAAGCCGGCCTCCTGCAAATCCTTGGTGATTTGCTTGCGCGCCGCAAACCGGTCCTGGCCCACGTACAGCACGGCTTTCTCGTTGAGCGTGCCGTTGTCGGCCAGAATGTCGATTACGGGCAGGTTGTGCTTTAGGCCCAGTTCGTAGTCATTCAGGTCGTGCGCCGGCGTCACTTTCAGGGCGCCCGTGCCAAATTCCACCGATACGTACTCGTCGAAAATCACCGGGATTTCGCGGCCCAACAGCGGGATACGCACGCTGGCCCCAGCCAGATGGGCATAGCGCGGGTCGGTGGGGTTCACGGCCACGGCCACGTCGGCCATGATGGTTTCGGGCCGCGACGTGGCCACGGTCAGAAACTGACCCTCCTGCCCTACTACAGCGTAGTTGAGGTAGAACATTTTGGCCTGCACGTCCTTGGCAATCACCTCTTCGTCGGAGATTGCGGTGCGGCCTTCAGGGTCCCAGTTAACCATGCGCACGCCGCGGTAAATCAGACCCTTCTTATACAAATCAACGAACACGCGCAAAACGGCCTCGGTCAGGTCGGGCTCCATGGTGAAGCGCGTGCGGTCCCAGTCGCAGGAGGCGCCCAGCTGCTTGAGCTGTTCCAATATAATGCCGCCGTACTTCTCTTTCCAGTCGAAGGCGTGGCTCAGGAACTGGTCGCGCGTGAGGTCGCGCTTCTCGATGCCTTGCTCCTTGAGTTGGGCCACTACTTTGGCCTCGGTGGCGATGCTGGCGTGGTCGGTGCCGGGCACCCAGCAGGCTTCTTTGCCCTGCATGCGCGCACGGCGCACCAGCACATCCTGAATGGTATTGTTCAGCATGTGGCCCATGTGCAGCACACCGGTTACGTTGGGTGGCGGGATGACTACGGTATAAGGGACCTTTTTCGGGTTGGGAGACGCTTTGAAAAAGCCTTGTTCCTGCCAACGCTGGTACCATTTGGCTTCAACGTCGGTGGGCGAATAGGTGGTGGCGAGGGACATAAGGGAAATAACAAGAAGCAGAAAGAGCAAAAATAGGCATTAGAAGCGCGGGCCCGGAAAACGCTCTACGCAGCGACGCGTGAATTCCTAACTGGTCAGCACCAAGTGCTATTCGTTTTCCAGTTTCATGTAAACTTCATGTCAGCTAGATTGCATTTCTCAAAATCATAATTAATCTGTTTTGATGCATGACAAGACCGAAGCAAAAATCGCTTTTCTCACTGAATAACAAATACTTATAAAGAACGTCTCAGCTAACACCTTCTAATTGCCTGCACCTCGCGTTTAACGCCAATGGATAGCGGCGACAAAACAGAGGACACAAGGTTTAATCTCCTATTTGTAACTTCCAATAAATCTTCGAAATAGCTCGTCCGTCGCCACCCTCCTACCATCAAGCTGTGAAGACTATTTTCTCTTTCCTCAAGCCTTCTCCGGCGGCTCCCGTCCCGCCCGTTGCCCAGCCCAGCCTGGGCACGCTGCGCATCGGCATGGGCCAGCTGCTGGTGGAGGGAGGCGAGCCCGCCCGCAACCTGGCCCGCGCGGTAGAGCAGATTGCCCAAGCCGCTGCCGAAAAATGCGACCTGGTGCTGCTGCCCGAAACCCTGGACTTTGCCTGGACGCACCCCAGCGCGCTCTACGAAGCCCAGCCCATTCCCGGGCCCTTCAGCGACTTGCTGTGCCAGGCCGCTGCCCAACACGGCATCTACATATGTGCTGGCCTTACTGAGCGTGCGGCCGATGGCCGTAACTACAACGCCGCAATTCTTATCAATTCCCAGGGCGAGATAATCGTCAAGTATCATAAAATTAACTTGCTTTCGGTGGAGCAGCCCTTCTATGCTGTGGGCCAGACCCTGAATGTGGTGGACACGCCCCTGGGCAAAATCGGGGTAAACATCTGCGCCGATAACTACATCGACGGCTTAGCCATTGGCCACACCCTGGCCCGCATGGGTGCTGAATTCATCATCGCGCCGTCGTCCTGGACCGTCGATTATTCCATCACCGAAGAGCACGACCCCTACCAGGAAAAATGGGTCCGTCCTTTTTCCATTTTGGCCAAGCTGTATAACGTCGTAGTTGTCGGGACAACGTCGGTGGGCTACATCGTGGGCGGCCCTTACGAAGGAAAAAAAAGCGTCGGGTGTTCCCTGGCGGTTGATGCCAGCGGCGTGCAGGCCCAAGGCGTTTTCAATGAATTTGCCGGGCAACTCGTAGTGGCCGACCTGGCCCGCCCCCACCGCCCCGAGCGCGGCACCGACATTGGCGTCATGCTGCAGGGCAAAGGCTACCAATTTGACCAGATGCCCGGTCTTTAAGCTTACCTCGTTCTTCCTTTTGCTGCCCACCCGCCCTTTCCTTCCGCAGCCACCCCTTCATTTCCACCCCTTGCTTACTCAATTACGTCCTGTTGAAGCTTCCGTATCGGCGGCCCCGCCGGAAGATTACCAGCGGTGCAGCCGCTGCGTGATGGATACAACTGCGCCGGGCATTTCCTTCGACGCGGCCGGCGTGTGCAGCTTTTGTGAGTTGCACGACCGGTTGGAGCACGCCTTCCCGTTGGGCGAAGCCGGGCGCCGCACTGTGCAGCGCCTGGCCGACGACATGCGCCGGGCCGGCCGCGGCCGCCGCTACGACTGCGTAGTGGGCGTGAGCGGCGGGCGCGACAGCACCTACACGCTCTGGTACTGCGTGACCCAGCTCAAGCTGCGCCCGCTGGCAGTGCACTTCAACGACGGCTTTGGCAACCCTATCGCCGGCGAAAACATGGTGCGCACCTGCCAGCGCCTGGGCGTGGAGCTCCGCACCATCACCTCGGACTGGCGCGAGTCGAAAGACCTGAAAATTGCTTTTCTGAAAGCCTCCGTGCCCGACATGGAAGAAGGCACCGACCTTGGCATCGCCACGGCGCTCTACGGTGTGGCCGCCAAGGAAGGCCTGCAGCACATGGTCATTGGGCAGTCGTTCCGCACCGAAGGCATTGCTCCGTTGAGCTGGAATTTTCTCGATGGCCGCTATCTGCGCGCCGTGCACAAGCAGTTTGGCACCGGGCCGCTGCGGCGCTGGCAGCCCAACGACCCGGGGTTCAATCTTGGCATCAAGGAAATGTTCTACTACGCTTTCATCCGGCGTATCAAAACCGTGACCTTGCTCTACCACCTGGACTATGTGCGCACCGAAATAGACGAGTTGCTGGTGCGCGAGCTGGCCTGGAAAAGCCCCGGCGCTCACTACGCCGACGACCTATACCAAAGCCTTATTTACTACCTCAACCGCATCAAGTTCAACATTGACCGACGGCTATTCAATTATTCGGCCCTGGTGCGGTCTGGCCAAATGAGCCGGGAGGTGGCCTTGGACCGCATTTCTCGCATTAATTCCATCGAGGATGAGTCGGTGGTGGCGCTGTGCATCAAGCGCCTGGGCCTGACCCGCGCCGAGTTTGACGAAATCGTGGCAGCCCCCCCCAAGACTTTCCACGACTACCCAAATAGCTACCAGTTTCTGCGGCTATTCAAGGGCCCAATCAAGCTAATGAGCCGGCTCAACTTGATTCCAGAGTCGGCCTACGACAAGTACTTCAACTGCGGCACATAGGCCAACAATTAATAAAACTGAATTAAAAAAGCCGCTTCTGATGAGAAGCGGCTTTTTTAATTCGTCCTTGTTTTAGACTTAAGCAGCAATGTGCAGCCAGTCTTTCTTTTCGAGCAGGCGCTCGCGGGTTTCGCGGTAGTCGGGGTCGTCCACGCAGCAATCGACGGGGCACACGGCGGCGCACTGCGGCTCCTCGTGGAAACCTACGCACTCGGTGCATTTATCCGATACGATGTAGTAGTACTCGTCCGAAACTGGCGTCTGGGGAGCGGTGCCGCTCACTACGGTGCCATCGGCAGTGGCTACTTCTTTCAAAGTGGTGCCATCGGCCCAGCGCCATTGGGCACCACCTTCGTAAATTGCATTGTTGGGACATTCCGGCTCGCAGGCACCGCAGTTGATGCACTCGTCGGTTATCATGATGGCCATAGGGCGTCGGGGGTCAGGTAGTGAAGGGAAACCAAAGCGGAAACTGCGGGCTTTACGTAAAACGCCGAGCCTGCGCCGTTCTTTGGCGCTGCAAAATTAACCAACAGCGGCTGGGTTTACATGGTTTTGCCCAATTTTGCCGGGTATTTGCCTGCTGAGGCCCCGCCTTTGGTTTCCCGGCTCCTTTCTTTCCTATGAATCACTCCGAACGTTTAGCTGCTTTTGTGGCCCTGGGCCAGCGCCTGGCCACCCTTTCCTCCGACGAAATCCTCACGCTGGCTGCCCGGGCCCGCAACCAAAACGCCTGGTTCGACGAGCCCAGTGTGACGGCCGCCGTGGCCGGCATCGCCCACATGCTGGCCGAAGAGCCCCTGCGGCACTGGGCCGCCCGCTACCCACCCGAACCCACCACCGTGCACCAAGTGGGCGTGGTAATGGCCGGCAACATCCCCATGGTGGGCTTTCACGACCTGCTGTGCGTGTTGCTCAGCGGCCACATCCTCCTGGCCAAGCTCAGTGCCGACGATACCGTGCTCATGACCTGGGTGATAGAAGAACTCACCCGCATTGAGCCGCGCTTCGCCGACTTTATCCAGGTGCTGCCCCGCCTCAACGCGGCCGATGCCTTTATCGCCACCGGCTCCGACAACACGGCGCGCTACTTCGAATTTTACTTCGGCAAGAAGCCCCACCTCATTCGCCGCAACCGCACCAGCGTAGCTGTGCTCACCGGCCAGGAAACCGGCGCGGAGCTAGCCCTGCTGGGCCCCGACATCTTTCAGTACTACGGGTTGGGCTGCCGCAACGTGAGCAAGCTGTTCGTACCCGAGAACTATGATTTTGTTCCGTTGCTGGATGCCCTGCAACCCTGCGAAGGCGTGATTAACCACCACAAGTACAACAACAACTATGACTACAATAAGAGCATTCTGCTAGTCAACCGCGTGCATCACTACGACAATGGCTTCTTTTTGCTCCGGCCCAGCCCGGTGCTGGTTTCGCCCATTTCGGTAGCGCACTACGCCGAATATTGCAGCGAAATCGACCTGGTGGACCAGCTCACCGACATCGCAGCCCAGACCCAATGCGTGGTTTCGGCCGGTGGACGCTTTGCCGGAAGCCTGCCGTTTGGCCAGGCCCAGTCGCCCGGCGTAGACGAATACGCCGACCGGGTTGACACCATGGAATTCCTGGCCCAACTGCCTTAACATTTTCATTAAAAACTTAGACTGACGCGGTTTATTTATCGTTACAAACCGGAAGAATTTATGCATTTCCCTGCTACCTTTCTGCTGTACCGCTAAGCCATATCACCATGTCGTTCACGCCCGCTGCTCACTCTGTCGAGATAGTTGAAAAAGAGGATTTGACTACCATGCACTTCGCCCCGGAGGACGTGCTGACCGACGAAGCGGCCCGCCAGCGCCGCCGGGCCGATGCCGAACGCGCCGCCACGCTGGGCAACGCCTACCACGGCAAGCTCGACATCTATTTCCAGACCGCCGATGGCGCTACCAAACGCGTAGCTACCACCATCTGGGCCGCCGATGCCGACCACCTCACGCTGAAGTCAGGCGCTTCGCTCCCCATGCGCGCCGTGCTGGGCTTTGACTTCTACTAAGCACAGTCGACAGATTTTGGGGTCGTTTCCAAATCAAAAAAGGCTTGCCAAGTGGCAAGCCTTTTTTGATTCTTCTGCGAAGATGGGCTAGAGGCGCAGCAGTGTGCGCTCAATCATGGCATCCACTACGGCCCCGGCATTTTCGGCGAACTCGCCGGTGGCGCGGTTGGCCACAATGGCATTGAGCGACAGCACCTCGTGGCCCAGCAGGCGGCCCAGGGAATAGTACCCCGCAGTTTCCATTTCGAAGTTGCTGAGCAGGAACACGCCTTCGGCGCTCTGGTGACGGAAATTCTGCAGCCGCGCGATGTAGTCGGGCTGGCGCAAATCGAGACGCAGGCTGCGGCCCTGCGGGCCATAAAAACCGGGGCAAGTGAGCGTATTGCCCATCACCATGCCGGCGCCCACTTGCTCGCGCAAGATATCGGAGCCCCGCACCACGTAGGGCGCAAAGGCCAGGCCCAACGACTGCTGGAGTTCCGTGGCAATTTCGGTTTCGATGCCCGTTTCCATCAGGGGATAGAATTGCATCAGGCTGTCGAGTCCAACAGCGTGCTCGGTGGCCAGCATCGCCCCAATGGGCACATCGGCCTGCAGGCTGCCGCTGGTGCCCAGCCGGATGATGCGTAGGCTCATGCGCTCCTCCACCGGGCGCACGGTGCGCGACATAAAGTCGATGTTCACCAGCGCGTCCAGTTCGTTCATCACGATGTCGATATTGTCGGTGCCCATGCCCGTGCTTAGCACCGTGATGCGCTTGCCTCGGTAGTAGCCCACGTGGGTCACAAACTCGCGGTGCGTGGTTTCAAACTCAATGGAATCGAAATGCCGGCTCACCTGGGCCACCCGGCCGGGGTCGCCCACGGTGAGGATGGTATCGGAAATGTGGTCGGGCAGCAGGTTGAGGTGGTAGATGCTGCCGTCGGGATTCAGGATGAGCTCGGAAGATTTTATCATGGTGAAAGAGCAGAGCGCTCGGTGTGGAGTACGGGGGAAAGGCTAGTAATTGAGCTGAATGTTCAGCTATACTTGGTACTTACTATGCCTTATACGAGGCCAGGCCCTGGGCGGGGTTGTAGTGGTTGCTGAGTTTGGGATATGCGCCGGTGCCATCGTAAGGGCGCTTGTCGGGGTGGGCGGCGCAGGCCTCCGAGCACGCGCCCTGCAGCTGCTCGCCGCAGGCTTCGCACAGCGGCAGGTGGGCGTTGCAGTGCGGGTTGGCGCAGTTCACCAGGCGGTTGCTGGGCTGCTGGCAGTGCTGGCAGCGCGAAATCACGGTGGGGTTCACCCGGTTTACGTCCACGGCCACGCGGTTGTCAAACACATAGCATTGGCCGTCGAAATCCTCGCCGCCGGCTTCGATACCATACTTGATGATGCCGCCGTGCAGCTGGTATACGTTTTCAAACCCCTGCTCCAACAGAAACGCACTGGCTTTTTCGCACTTCACCCCGCCGGTGCAGTACGTGAGAATCTTTTTGTCCTTGAATTCCTTGAGCCGCTCCACCCGCTCGGGGAAGTCGCGGAAGTTTTCCATGTCCAGGGTAACGGCGTTTTTGAAGCGGCCCAGATTGTACTCGTAGTCGGAGCGCACGTCCACCACCACCACATCGTCGCGGTCTTTTAGGGCCTTAAACTCTTCGGGCGAAAGGTGTTGGCCGGTTTTTTCATGCGGCCGCACGTGGCGCAGGCTGCTGTGCACAATTTCGGGCTTCACGCGCACGTGCAGCTTCTGAAACGTGTGCGCCAGCACTTCGTCAATTTTAAACTCCAGCGCCGCAAAGCGCGGGTCAGCTTTTACGGCTGTCATGTAGCGCGCACAGCTTTCCACCGTGCCCGACACGGTTCCGTTCAAGCCCTCGGCGGCCACGATGATGCGCCCGCGCAAATCCAATTCCAGGCACATGCGATGATGCTCCTCCCGGAACTGCTCCGGATTGTCGAGTGGCGTATAGCAGTAATAAAGAAGAACTTGAAACGACATGTCTCAATGAAGAATTAGGAATGAAGAATGAGGAATTAAAGGGCTGAACATGCGCAATGCATTATCAATTCTTCATTCCTCATTCTTCATTCCTCATTAAAATTTACACTTTCACAGCAGGGTTGCCAAAAACGGTTTGCCCGTTCGCCACGTCGGCCACCACGACCGAGCCGGCGCCTACGCGGGCTTTTTCACCAATTTTCACACCGGCTACCACCACAGCGCCGGCCCCGATGAAGGCCAGCTCACCGACCTGCGCATCGGCGCCAATCAAGGCCCCGCTGCCAAGTTGGGCAAAGCTGCCGACGGTGGCGCGGGCTTCCACTACGGCATTGGCACCCACCAGGCAGCCATCGCCGAGGGTCGCGGTGGCGGCTACCACGGCGTTTGGTCCCACGTAGTTGCCGTGGCCCAGCGTGGCGTGGGTGGCGACGCTGGCGCGCTGGTGGATGGCATTCACGGGCACGGCCTCGTATTCGGTGCGCAGCATATTGGTGAGGCTGCGGCGGCTGGCGGTGTCGTCGGTGGCTACAAAGACTTCGCATTTCTTGCCCAACAGCTTCAGCAGTTCACCGTCGTCGGTGTTGCCCATTACCGGCACGTCGAGCAGCTCCGTGCCTTGCAGCGTTTTGTCGTCGTCGAGCAGGCAGTACACCACCACGTCGTTGGATAGGAAAGCATCGAGGGCAGCCGTGCCAACCGTTTGGGCACCAAGAATAATGACGGGATTTTCCATGAATACGTTATCAATTGGGCGTTCTAAGCCCCGGAGAAAAAGGCCCCGGCCGCAGCAGAACGAACCGCAAAGTTACGCCACCGGCCGTGCCGACGATTTAGCCGGCATCCCGCTGGCCCGGGTGCCACTGCCCAACCCTACACGACGGAGCAGCGCTGCCGCATAATAGTTCTGCAGGAGCAGCAGCAGTAAAAACGGCAGCAGCTCGCTGCGGTACCGGTTCAGGGAGCCAAAGTTGGGCGTGGTTAGTCCCATCAGCATGGCCAGCACCACACAGAAAATGACTAATCCCAGCCCCAGTTCAAACGGCATGTGCCCCGCGCGGCCCCGGGCCGTGGCCACGGCAGCCATGCCCAGCAACACCAGTAGGGCCACATTTTCGAGGGCTGCTGCGATGTATAAGGGCTGCCAGGCTTCCCCAAGCCAGGGCCGGGTAACGGTATTGACCGCGGCCAGCGGCGCGTGCGCCGCGATGCTTTCTATGGTAGGACGAAGGTCCGGATATTCGAAATGGGGCCGGCCCACTGAGTGGGTTACCTCGAAGGAATATACCCGAATTACCTGATACGTAAATTTATTAATGCTAAAAGCAATGCTGAATTGGGGCGCAAGCCAAACCCCGGCGCCCAATACGGCCGCCAAAACCGCCACCTGCGCCCACCTGTAACGGGCGAAACCAAAGCGCTGCAGCCAATGCCCCAGGGCCACGCCGCCCATCACCCCCAGCAGCGGCAGCGCAAAAAAGTACCGCATCTGAAAATGCAGCAGCGCCAGCAAAGTCGTGCCCAGCCACCACAAAATTTGCTGTTGGGCCGACGCCCGCCATTCCAGTTTCTGGCTATAAAGCCACTTCAACACCCGGGCCGTAAGCCACGCCCCGCTGCCCAAAAGCACCGCTTCTTTGCTGATGCCCGTGGCCCAAAACCAGACCGATGGCCACAGCAAAAAGCCAACTACTCCAGCCGCAGCCGGCGTGCGTGGGAGTACATCAGCCAGCGCCCGAACCAACTTCCAGCACCCCACAAAGGCGAATACGCTTAAGTATAATCCGTTGAGCCAACCGGCACCCAGCGAGCCCAGGTTGAGCAATGCCAGGAGTTTTATGAGAAACCAGGTGTTGGAGGTATTCTGATACACCGCATCGTAACCCCCACCCGGCGTATCAATATGCATTATCGTTATTGCCTTGGTCAGTGTCTGGACGGCCGTGCTTGGGCTGGCCCAGAGCTGGGCGGTGACCTGCTGGCTTATGCCGCTCATAAACTCAGCATCGAGCTTCGGAGTCCAGTTGCGGGCCACGCCCACCAGCACCCGCAGCCCAAGGCCAACCACGAGCACGGTGCGCCACCAGCCAGTACCAGCCCAGTGCCACTGCCGCCGCAGCCACGGCACCAGCACCACCAGCAGTCCGGCATTCAACAGAATAGCAAGCAGCAGCCTCATCGAACTACCCGGGGTTGCTGCACCAGGCGGTTGCCGATGGCGCAGTGCAGGCAGCGGCGCGGCGCGCAATAGCTCTTGTGCAAAGCCAGAAGCCCCTGCGAATCGGCGGCGGAGCGGTGGGTGAAACCGAGCAGGTCGTACACGTCGGTGTATTGGTTGTGCTCTGCGGGTAACTCGCTTAGCAGGGCCACGCTGCTTTCGACCAAGGCGGGTTGGCCTACGTGCCGGGCGTAGGCCACGCGCAGCGGCACCACCACGTTAGTAATTAACAGGTCGGTGCTGCTTTTGCCCAGGGCCGGCACCTTACCCGGCCGGCCGGGCCGGAAGTGCGTGCGCCAATATGCCGGCACCGGAGCCTGGAAAAACTCGGTCAGCGCCGGCACGCTTTGCGCCGTCAGCAGGGCATCGAACAGCGCCGGCCGCGCGTGCAGCATGGCCACCAGCTGGCCCAGGCGCACGGGCGGGAAATTCGCCGGCCGCAGGCGCAGGTAGTTCCACTCGTGCACGTGCAGTGCCGTGGGTAGTAGGCCGTATTTATGGCTCAGAAACTCGTACTCGCGCCTCAAGTCCTGGATGTACTCATCCGAAACAGTTTCCTCATTTTCAACCAAAAATCCGGCCTGTCCAAAAAGCAAGGCTTCCAGTTGGCGCTGGTCGTGCCGATGCCGACGGAGCACCGCCAGCGGCAGCGCTTTAGCTAGCCGGGACAGGGGCTCGCTGTTTTTCTGAAAGCCAAAAGCCGCCATTAGCGCATGATAGGCCGTGGCCTCCCAGTCCTGGCCCAGGTGCTTATGGAGGTCCATGATGGTGTCGGCCTTGCGTTCTACCCGCTCAAGCAGGGCACGCTCGGTCATCATCGTTTTCGTGATTTCGGGGACCAGGGGCAAGAGCGGGGCGCAGGGCAAAGGAGCAGCAGCCGGTGCCTCCACCAAGGCTTGGTAGCGGGCCAGCAGCTCAGGCATCAGGCGCGGCTGCAGGGCCAGGGTAGGAATGAGACTACCGTTGGTGCGGGCGACGTCGACGTCGTGGCTGCCCACTACGTGCAGGATTACCTGGTCGTACTTCGGGTCAGTCTGATGGCTGTGCCGGGCCCAATCGGAGGCGCGGAGGTGGATTTCCACGGCGCCATTCCACTCCACTTCGCCTAGGCGCAGGCGGGCATTTAGGAAGTCCGGGCCCGCATCGGCGTTGCGGTGGCCCGGGCGTAATACCTGGATTTCTTCGCCATCGGCGGTGCGTAAATCGACTTTATCGAAGTACTGGTGCTGCCAGATGTAATGGAGAAAATCTTCGCGCATTGGGCAAAATTAGTAGTCAGTTGCTCGTTATCAGTTGTCCGCAAATTTGTGAGGCCACGTTCCATAAAAAACGGCCCGTCTCCAAAGAAACGGGCCGCCAAATATTACCAGCCTAGCAACTGATAACGAATAACTAAATCATTACCGCAAATCCACCACCTTCACGCCCTTGTACTTGGCCTTATCGAAGGCGAAGGTATTGGCATCAACGGGTGGGTTGGGCTGAAACTTCTTGATAGTGAAGGTATACTGGTTGCCGTTCTTTTTGAACATCTGCCAGCTCTTCACCGAAGCGTCTTTCTTGCGCACTTTCAGGCGCACTTTGAACACGTCGTTTTGCCGATTTTCCGGCGATAGCTCAATTACATCTAGGGCTTCGCCGCCTTCTTGCACTTGCTGCACATAGGTGTATTTATACCCCTTTTTGTACATGGTATAAATCTGCGAGGGCGACATTTCCTGCGAATCCGGGTCTGAATCAGAGATGTTAACCTCGTTTTCGTTCTTCAGGTAAGTCCAGGTGGTAGTGCCGTTGTTGATGACTTCCTGACCACTGATTTTCAAGCGAAACTTCTTACCGCTCACGATGATGTCACCGTTGATGTTCTGCTTCACCTTGGCGCTGGGGTTTTCCAGGGTTTGGGTGAAAGTGGCTTGAAAAGCATTCAGCGCCTGGTATTTGGCACTCATTTGGTCAAGGATTTTGCCGGCTTTGGGGTCCTGCTGGGCGGAGGCGGGCAGTGCCAGCGTGGCCGCGAGCAGCAGGAAGGAGAACGTTTTTTTCATTTGAAGGGGTAAGAACTGAAGCGTCTGAAATACGCTCCGATGGCCTGATACAGATTTCGTTTAACAAACGACCGGCCAAAATGCTACGTCGACGCCGAGGAAGGCAAAATAATTAGCTAAAATTACCTCCGCCGTAATTGGGCAAGGTTCTCAGCGGCTATTATTTGCTCATACTATTGAGCAGTTGCTCGAGTTGGTACTCATCGGGAATGAGCACGTCGCGGGCCTTGCTGCCCTCAAACGGTCCCACGATGCCAGCGTGCTGGAGCTGGTCGATGAGGCGGCCGGCACGGTTGTAGCCCAACTTGAGCTTGCGCTGGAGCAGGCTGGTGCTGCCCTGCTGGTGCAGCACAATGCAGCGGGCCGCGTCCTCAAACATGGAGTCGCGCTCGGTGGGGTCCATGTCTTCGTTGCCACTGCCGGCGTCGCCGTCGGCCCCGGCCACTTCGGGCAGCATGTAGGCATCAGAATACCCCTGCTGCTCGCCAATGAAGTCGCAGACGCGGTCCACTTCGGGCGTGTCGATGAAGGCGCACTGCACGCGAATCAGGTCCGAGCCGGCCGAGAACAGCATGTCGCCCTGGCCGATGAGCTGGTCGGCGCCGCCGGTGTCCAGGATGGTGCGCGAGTCAATCTTGCTGGTCACCTTAAAGGAAATGCGGCACGGGAAGTTGGCCTTGATGATGCCGGTGATTACGTTCACGCTGGGGCGCTGGGTGGCCACGATGAGGTGAATACCGATGGCGCGGGCCAGCTGCGCGAGGCGGGCAATGGGGGTTTCGACCTCTTTGCCGGCCGTCATCATCAAGTCGGCTAATTCGTCGATTACCAGCACGATAAAGGGCAGGAAGCGGTGGCCTTTCTTGGGGTTGAGCCGGCGCTCGATGAACTTGTGGTTGTATTCCTTCAGGTTGCGGCAGCCGGCTTCCTTCAGCAGGTCGTAGCGCCGGTCCATCTCCATGCACAGCGAGTTGAGCGTGTTCACCACCTTCTTGGTATCGGTGATGATGGCCTCGTCGGTATCCGGCAGCTTGGCCAGGTAGTGGCGCTCAATCTTGTTGAAGATGCTCAATTCCACCTTTTTGGGGTCGACGAGCACAAATTTGAGCTGAGCGGGGTGGCGCTTGTAGAGCAGCGAAGCCAGAATCACGTTCAGGCCCACCGACTTGCCCTGGCCTGTGGCACCGGCCATGAGCAAGTGGGGCATTTTGGCCAAGTCGGCCACAAATACTTCGTTGGTGATGGTGCGGCCGAAGGCAATGGGCAGGTCCATTTCCGAGCGGGCGAACTTCTCCGAGCCCAGCACCGAGCGGATGCTCACCATCTCCTTTTTCGTGTTCGGCACCTCGATACCGATGGTGCCTTTGCCCGGAATGGGCGCGATGATACGGATGCCCAAGGCGGCCAGGCTCAGGGCGATGTCGTCTTCCAGGGCCTTGATTTTGGAGATGCGCACGCCGGCTTCGGGCACGATTTCATATAGCGTAACGGTGGGGCCGATGGTGGCCTTGATGCTGGCAATGCTGATGCCGTAGTGGCCCAGGGTCTCGACAATGCGGTCCTTGTTGGCCTCCAGTTCTTCCTTGGTGACCTGGGCCTTGGCTTGGCCGTAGTCGTTGAGCAGCTCGAGGGTCGGGAATTGGAAGCGGGGCAGGTCCAGCGTGGGGTCGTAGTTCACGTTCGGCATGGCGTCGGCGTCCTCGTCCTCGTCGGCCACGGCAGCGATGTCGGCGCCCGCGTTCGGGTCCAGGTCGTCGCGGCCAGGCGTGGTGAGGGTGAGGTCGGGCAGTTCGCGCTTTTCCGGTTTGGCCAGCGGCGTGTCGTTATCCGCCAAATCGGCCAGCGATAGCGGCGTGGGGACGGTGGAAGCCGGCACGCTAGAAGCCACTTCCGGCGTAGGCATTTCGATGGAGAAAGCGGGGCCGCTGACCGCCAGCGGCACTGCCGCAGCAGCAACCGTTACAGCGGCCGGAGCGACAGCAGCGCTGGCCACGCTCAGAGCTACGCCAGCGCCCAGGCGGGGCGCCGGCTCAAATTCTACCGCTGCCGGCGCTTCTTCAGGTTCATCAGCATCGAGCGCCAAGGCCGGTTTTGCCTGAGCACCGCCAGCAGCTACAGTAGCAGTTGAGTTGGCTGCCGATTCCTGTACTGCCGGTCTGGCTTTTACGGCCGGAGCAACTACGGCC
The DNA here is from genome assembly GCF_020711255.1 of Hymenobacter plasmatis. GTDB lineage: Bacteria > Bacteroidota > Bacteroidia > Cytophagales > Hymenobacteraceae > Hymenobacter. Next base: position 52,456 of record NZ_JAJFAW010000005.1, on the reverse strand, counting down.
ACTGGAGCGGCAGCCGCGGCTTGCTCGGCAGCCAACTCGGCTTCCAGCTCCGCGTCTTCCTCGGCATCGTCTTCGGCCCCGAGGCGGCGGAAGCTACCCAGGTTAATGCTGGTGACGTTGAAGAAAAAGACCACAAACGAAATCAGGGCGAACGCCAGCAGCAGCACCGTGCCCCAGCCAATGAGGCTGTCGAGCCAGGAAGCGGCCTCAAAACCCACGCCGCCGCACAGGAAATCGAGCCGATGGGCAAGCACCGGGTCGGCGCCAGGTGTGGCCAGCGTAACCACCACATAACCCAGCAGAATGCTCAGCCAAGCCATGGTGAACAGCCCGAGGGCCAGCACGTAGCTCACCGAGCCCACCGCCGAGCGGAAGACAATCTTATAGCCCAAAAAAAATACCATGGGCACCAGCGCAAACGCCGCCACCCCAAACAGCTTGTAGATAAACAGCTGCGCGGCCCAGGCGCCCAGCAAGCCCAGCCAGTTGCCCGACTCCTGCCCGGCTTCTTTGAGCGGCGTGGTGCTCAGGCTCGCCACCACGCTCTGGTCGGCGTGGCCGGTGAAGAGGAACGACGTGAAGGCAATGGTGAGGTATAAGCTCCCGAGCAGTAGCCCAAACCCGATAAACAGGTGAAAGCGGCGGTCGCGCAGCAAGGCCAGTGCGTTGCTCAGGCCCGGCAAGGGCCCGCGAGGCGCGCGCGGCGGCTTGGGGGGCTTTGGTGGAGCCGCTGCGCGAGCGGCTTTGGGTACGTTGGTGGCTGCCGGGCGCGGCTCCGGGCGCACGGGGGCGGGCTCAGAGGCAGGAGTAGCAGGGCGGGGCTCGTTGCGCCGGGGCTGCCGGGGGTCGGCGGGGCGGTTGGCAGAGGAGCCGGAGGAAGGGTTCTTGTAACGATTATCTGCCATTCGACGGAAGCATAAAGGCCAAATTTACATAATGCAGGCTAGTAAACGACCAGCAGAAGGCCAAACTCACCTTCTATTAACGGATGAGCCAATTTAACCATCCTGAAATTGGAATGGCTGCGGGCCCGAACGCCACCAGAACGCATTGCACGGCCGCATCTTGCGCATCTTGCCGTATGGCTTTCTTACTATATGCCTCGCCCAAGCACCTCGTCCGACTTTGTAGCGGTGCCCACAGCACCAACTGCCTCACCCCTCCCCTTTCCTAGCTCCGCGGGTGAAACTCGGTAATAACCTGGCGTAGATAGTCCCGGTCGAGGTGGGTGTAGATTTCGGTGGTGGTAATGCTGGCGTGACCGAGCATTTCCTGCACGGCGCGCAGGTCGGCGCCACCCTCGATGAGGTGCGTGGCGAAAGAATGCCGCAGGGTGTGCGGGCTGATGGTCTTGCGCAGCCCCGCCTGCTCGGCCAGTTTTTTGAGCGTGGTAAACACGGTGATGCGCGACAGCGGCCGGCCGCGCTGGCTCAGAAAAACCACGTCCTCGGCGCCACTTTTAATATCGAGGTGCCCGCGCACGCCGCTGAGGTAGAAGTTCAGGTGCTTCAGGGCCTCGCGGCCGATGGGTACCAGCCGCTCTTTGTTGCCCTTGCCTACCACCTTCACGAAGCCCTGCTCGGCGTACATGTTCGACAGCCGCAGGTCGCACAATTCGCTCACGCGCAAGCCGGAGGAATACATAACTTCCAGCAGCGCCCGGGCCCGCAGCCCTTCGTCAGTGCTCAGGTCGATGGCGGCCAGCAGCTCTTCAATTTCGGGGTAGCTGAGGGTATCCGGGAGGTGGCGGCCGGTTTTGGGTGCTTCCAGGGTATCGGTGGGGTCCAGCTTCAGCAGGTCTTCCATGATGAGGAAGTTGAAAAAAGCCTTCAGGCCCGAAAGCGTGCGGGCCTGCGAGGTGGCGCTCAGGCCCAGGCCCTGCAGCGTGGCCAGGAATTCATGCAGCACCGGCGTACTCACCTGGATGGGGCCCATGTGCAGTTGCTGCATCACCAGAAACTGCTGGAGCTTGGTGACATCCCGCACATACGCCTCCACCGAATTGGGCGATAGAGACTTTTCGAGCCGGAGGTAGCCCTGAAATTGGTTGATGGCAACGGGCCAGGTCATGTCAGTTAACAATTACCATTTAACATTTATCACGCTGGCGGGCATTGCGAGCGCACGAAAGCCGACGACGTAGCTTGCGGTCCCAAAGAACGCCGCTAACCACGACTATGGCGCGCCCCGCTGGGCAGCCCCAGTGCCAGCGTGTTAAATGTTAATTGATAATTGTTAACTGAATTGATGGACATTCTCATTCTCAACGGCCCCAACCTGAACCTGCTGGGCCGCCGCGAACCCGGCATTTATGGCACCCGCTCGTTCGATGACTTTTTCCCGGAGCTAGAAACGGCTTTCCCCCAGGCCACGCTCACGCACTTCCAGTCCAACCACGAAGGCGAGCTGCTCGACAAGCTCCACGAAATTGGGTTCACCCACCACGGCATCGTGCTGAATGCCGGCGGCTACACCCACACCAGCGTGGCCCTGGCCGATGCCGTAGCTGCCATTGCCGCCCCCGTGGTGGAGGTTCACTTAAGCAACCTTCACGCCCGCGAGGAATTCAGGCAAAAAAGCCTGCTGGGCAAAAACTGCGCGGGCAGCATCAGCGGCTTTGGGCTGGAAAGCTACCGGCTGGCCGTGCAGTGGTTCGTAAACCAGCAGCCCAAAAAGGTCGGTTTTCGGGTCTCCTAACCCCAGAGCCCGGGTTTTTCAATTGAGCTGAATTTCCCCGTGTGCGCATTCGGTTGGCGAGTATTTGGGGGCGAACTTTGTGCGGGTGGATATTTTTTGACCTTCCATCCACGTTGCGGGTAGCAGCTTCTTCCCGGCCCCACCCATCGCTGGCACCTGCGCCGGTGCTGCCGGCCGGGAACCCAGAGCCCTCCCCCAACCTTCCTTCCATCTGAAAATCCGTTCAATTCGTGGTTCAGACCTTCACTTTCAACCCCGGGCCTTCGGCCGTATATCCTGCCGTTCGCCAGTACCTCACCGATGCCTACGACGAGGGCTGGCTCTCGGCCCCGCACCGCAGCGAGAAAGTCACCAGCCTGGTGCGCCAGACCGTTGCCGACCTCAAATCCAAGCTCAACATCCCGCAGGACTACACCGTCCTGTTCACCAGCTCGGCCACCGAGTGCTGGGAAATTCTGGCCCAAAGCCTCACGCCGCGCCGCAGCTTTCACCTCTACAACGGCGACTTCGGCGAGAAATGGCTGAAGTACGCCAAGGCCCTGCGGCCCGCCAGCACGGGCGTATCCTTTGGCCTCGACGAAGTGCCCGACATCGCGGCCCTGCCCTTCAACAGCGAGGAAACCGACCTGGTGTGCATCACCCAAAACGAAACCAGCACCGCTACCCAGCTCCGTGAGGGCTTTATCCTGAACCTCTACAACCGCCTCGGCGGCGCCCTGCTGGCCGTAGACGCCACCAGCAGCCTCGGCGGACTCAACCTCAAGTACATCAAGGCCGACGCCTGGTTTGCCTCCGTGCAGAAGTGCTTTGGGCTGCCCGCGGGCCTGGGCTTGCTCGTGCTCTCGCCGCGCGCTGTGGCCCAGGCCCGCCTGGTCAACGACCGGGCACATTACAACGGACTGCCCGCCATGCTGTCCCAGATGCTCAACTTCCAAACCAACTTCACGCCCAACGTGCTCGACATCTATTTATTGAGCCGTGTAATGGCCGAGCGTGAGCCCATCAAAACCGTGCACCAGCACCTGGCCGACCGCGCCCAGAAGCTTTACGACTTCTTCGAGCAGGCCACCCCCCTGCAACCGCTCATTACCAACCCCGAAACCCGCTCCACCACCGTCATCGGCCTGAAAGGCGAGGCGAGCATCATCGAAGAAATCAAGCGCAAGGCCCAGGAGGCGGGTCTGAACCTGGGTAGCGGCTACGGCCCGCTGAAGAACACGACCGTGCGCATTGCCAACTTCCCCGCTGTGCCCGATGCCGCTTTTGAGGCCCTGGTGCAGTTTTTTGCCAAAGAATTTCCGGCTTGAAGTGCCGGGGTGAGGGCCGATGCTCCCATAGCCGGGTCCTCACCCGATTCCTTCATTCTCTAAGTACATGATTCATTTATTCACCGACGGCTCGGCCCGCGGCAATCCCGGCCCCGGCGGGTACGGGACCATACTGCGCTACGGCCCTCACGAAAAGGAGCTCACCCAAGGCTTCCGCTATACCACCAACAACCGCATGGAACTGCTCGCCGTCATTGTCGGGCTCGAAGCCGTGACGCGGCCCGACCTGCCCATTCGCGTTGTTTCCGACTCGAAGTACGTGGTGGATGCCGTGGAGAAAAAGTGGGTGTTTGGCTGGGAAAAGAAGCCCGACTTTGGCAAAAAGGCCAACGAGGACCTGTGGCGCCGCTTTCTAAAAATCTACCGGCAGCGCAAAGTGAGCTTCCACTGGATAAAGGGCCACGCCGGCCACCCCGAAAACGAGCGCTGCGACGTGCTGGCCGTGCAAAGCGCCCTCGGCAAGGGCCTGCTGATTGACGAAGGCTACGAGGCCCTGAGCCAAACGCCGCTGCTGTAGCCGCGCCTCATGCCCAACGACTACTTCGATTTTAAGCAGTTCCGCATCGAGCAAAGCGCCTGCGCCATGAAGGTGAGCACAGATGCCTGCCTGCTGGGCGCCGCCACCGACCTCACCAGCGCCACGCACCTGCTCGATATTGGCACCGGTACCGGCCTGCTCGCGCTAATGGCCGCTCAGCGCCACCCCAGCGTGGAAATCGAAGCGGTGGAGATAGACAGCGCGGCCGCCGCTCAGGCCGCGGCCAATGTGGCCGCGAGCCCCTGGGCCCACCGCATGCGGGTACACGCCGTGGGCCTGGCTGATTATGCAGCCACACAACCCGCATCATTTAGCCACATTATCTGCAACCCCCCGTTTTTTCGGGAGTCCCTGCCTTCAGCTGACTTGGCGCGCAATAACGCCCGGCACGTGAGCGCCGCCTCGCTTTCGTTTGAAGAGTTGGCTCAATTTGCTGCCCAATTCCTGCTGCCAAGCGGTTCACTCACGGTATTGCTCCCGCCGCCGGAAATGGCTTGGTTCGAGCAGGCTGCTCAAGCCGTGGGCTTATCGGCAGCGACACGATTATCAATTCGGCACCGCCCCGGGGCACGTGTGACGCGGCACATCACCAGATTCGAACGCGGCGCAGCAGCTTGTGCTGAAAAGGAACTGGTGATTCACGCCGGTGCCACGCCCGGGTATTCGAGTGAGTTCCGGGCATTGCTTACAGGATTTTACCTGGCTCTGTGAGTGACCGCCGTGGCGTGCGGCGTTTAGCTCAATTCTCCTCCTCGGTGAATACAATGCCATAATCCGCAGCCAGCTCATCGAGTATCGGCTCGTACAGCTCGGCTCCTACCGGCAGCAGCACGCCGCGCTGCGTTATCTCACCGCGCACCAGGCGGCGCACGGCCATGCCCAAAGGCAGGCCCACGGTTTTGGCCATGGCCGTGTGGGTGGCATCATCGCCCAGCACGGCCAGGGATGAGGTCAGGCTGCGGACAGCTCCATTCAACTCAAACCCGAACAGGTGCTGCATCACAATCAGGTCGTGGTCGTGGGGCTGGAGCTGCCATTTTTCGCTGAGCAGGCGCTCTAGCAGTTGGGCTGGCGTGCCGTTGGCGTGGCCCACAGGCCGGTCCGAAAACAACCCCAGCCAGTTCAGGCGCCCCATTTCCTCGCCGGTGGGGTCCAGGCCCAGGTAATTGGCCACGCGCACCGACAAGTCCAGGTCGGGAACGAGCGAAACGGGCAAGTAGGCTTCCACCAGTTCAGCCCAGGTCATGGCTTCGGAGTTGTCCAGGTTCACGGTATCATCGGTGAGACCCAGCCGCACCAGCGCGTGCCAGGCGGCGCAGTATCCCGGCCGGCGCAGCGTACCCCGCAGAATGGTCGGGATATCATCGAGACCATATGGCGTGCGGTAGCTCAACGAGTCCCGGTTGGCATAGCCCTCAAATTCGCCGTAGCCAGGCACCGCCAGCGTTTCGGTGCGGGCAAATAATTGCTGGTAAGGAATAAAGCGCAGAAGGCCATTTTCCAGGTATTTGGCCGTGCTTTGGCCCGCCAATACCACGTTGCGCGGGTTCCAGGTAAACTTATATTTCCAAGGATTGTCGCCTTCCGCCGCCGGGGCTAGCAGCCCCCCGCAATACGATTTGAAGGAAGTGAGCCGCCCGCCGCGCGCCCGGATATGCTCGATGGCCCGCATAGCCGACATGTGGTCCAGGCCGGGGTCGAGGCCGCATTCCATGAGCAGCGTCACTCCCGCGGCTACGGCCTCCTCGTGCAGCGCCCGGATTTCCGGGCTCACGTAGCTGGCCGTGGCCAGGTGCCGCCCGTGCCGCACGCAGGCTCGGGCCACCACCGCATGCAGCATCGCCGGCAGCATAGAAATCACCACATCGGCCTGCTCCACTAGTTCATCGAGCAGCGCTTCATCCTCTAAGGCAAACGGAACCGCCCGCGCGTATTCGGAGTGTGCCGCCAGCACCGGCGCGAGGTGCGCCGGGTTGGCATCGGCTACGGTCAAAAACCAGTTTTCGGTGGGCGCATGGCGCAGCAAGTACTGAATAAGGGACGAAGCCGAACGGCCGGCGCCAAGCAATAGCAAGCGGGTAGTCATGCGGCAAAAGTAGTCGTAGGCGCCGCACTTGGAAACCAAATGCTAAGCTCAACCATGTCCCCATTGAGCGAACTTTCCGCAGGTGCTTAAAAATCGCGGTGAACTGCCTTATCTTCGCCGCCCCTTATTCCCACCTCATGGCCCGCATTCCTCGCCAGCAACTGATTTCCTACGAAGAGCTGGACTCCGCCAACGACCTCACCGCCGCCGAGCATGCTACGTGGCAAGCCGCCCGCGATGCCACCGCGCACGCCTACGCCCCCTACTCCAGCTTTCACGTGGGCGCCGCCCTGCTCTTGGCCGACGGCACCATCTTCCGGGGCACCAACCAAGAGAACGCCGCCTTCCCCTCGGGTCTCTGCGCCGAGCGCACGGCCCTGTTTGGCCTCGCCGCCAGCCAGCCCAACCATGAAGCCATTGTGGGCATGGCCGTGGCTGCCCGCCCCAACGGGGGCGATTTCGGCCCCGCCCTCCCCTGCGGAGCTTGCCGCCAGGTCATGCTCGAATACGAAGCTCGCCAGGGCCAGCTTATCCCCCTGCTGCTGCCCAGCCGCGCGGGCACCATTCTTCGCTTCGACTCCCTGGCTGCCATCATGCCCTTCAACTTCTCGGCCGACGACTTGCCGGCGAGCTAGTTGAAGGATATGCGCCTACCCATTCGCGCGGCGCGTTGTCGGGTTGGATAGTGCCTGAAAACAACCTGAATCCGGCCTCAAGCATGACTGAACACCACTTGGCCGTCATGCGCACGGCCCGCTATTATCAGTTAGGCCAATTATCGGCAGCGACCAAGCGCGTGTGGTTTGTGTGCCACGGCTACGGACAGCTTGCCGGGTACTTCTCCCGGCACTTCGCTTTTCTACCAGAAGCCGACCCTGCCACCGTCGTCATCGCGCCCGAAGGCCTCTCGCGTTTTTACCTCACCGGCAACGGCGGCCGCGTGGGCGCCAGCTGGATGACCCGCGACGACCGCCTGCACGAGATAGAAGACCACGTCAACTTCCTGAATCAACTAGCTGACCAGGTGCTGGCACTATGCGCCGCCGATGTTCAGGTCACCGTGTTGGGCTTTTCGCAGGGCACGGCTACCGTCTGCCGTTGGCTCACGCGGGCGCATTTTGCCCCGGCCCGCCTCATCCTCTGGGCGGGCAGTTTCCCCGAAGACCTGGAGCCAGCCGCGGCCAAGCGCCTGCTCAATGGCCTCTCCTTAACCCTCGTATTAGGCACGGAAGACCAATACATCACTTTGTCTCGGATGCAGCAGCAACAAGAGCAACTGCGGGAACTTGGGGCCACACCCAAACTGGTCACGTTTGCCGGCAAGCACGAAATGAACCGGGCAGTTTTGGAAGCGCTTGCCAGCCTAAGCCCAGCGCAAGGCTTAAGCTGACTAGGCAAGGCCGAAGCGTTTACTTCCGCACAATGGTGGTGGCGGCACCTTGCGCACCAGCTAGCACCAGCACTTCGGCAATGGTCACGTGTGGCGGCCGGGTCACCATAAACACAATAATGTCGGCGATGTCTTCGGGCCGCAGGGGTTCAAAGCCTTCGTACACCTTGGCCGCTCGTGCCTCATCGCCTTTGAAGCGCACCTGGGAGAACTCGGTTTCCACCGCCCCTGGGTTCACCTCGGCCACCCGCACGCCGGTCGGCAGCAAATCCAGCCGCATGGTTTTGGTGAGCATGCCCACTGCCGCTTTGCTGGCGCAATACACGTTGCCATTGGCATACGCTTCCTGCCCGGCCACCGACCCAACGTTGAGAATGAAGCCGGTCTGGCGGGCCGTCATACCAGGGAGCAGGGCGTGGGTCACGTTCAGCAAGCCGCGCACGTTGGCGTCCAGCATCTGGTCCCAGTCGGCCGGGTCGCCCGTTTGGATGGGAGCCAGCCCATGGGCGCCCCCAGCGTTGTTCACCAGCACGTCGGGCGCTTGCAATTCGGCTGGCAATGTAGCCACGGCCGCCTGCACCGCGGCCCGGTCGCGCACGTCAAACTCCAGAATGTGCACCGGCACTGGGGCCACCTGGGCGGCTAGCTCCTCCAGCCGCTCACGCCGCCGACCCGCCACCACCAACTGAAAACCAGCCCCGGCCAGCGCTACCGCCGTGGCCCGACCAATCCCCGACGAAGCACCAGTAATAAATGCAGTTTTCATAAAGCTGAATAATAGGCAAACGCAGAAATTGAGCTGATTGCAGCGGAGTATGAATTCATACTCCACTGCAATCAGCTCAATAATTACAGCCCGATTAGTTTTGAATATTAATGTAAAGAGTCACCGAATTGGTACTCAAGCTCTGCAAGCTGCGGGTGAAAGTGTCATTGTGCGGCACCAGCAAATTGCGCAGGCCATGCGAAAAGCGAACCTCCGGCGCCAGCTTAAACAGCGGGTAAAACAAGTCCAGCCCAAAACCATATTCCAAGGTTAGGTCGCTTTTCACTATCTGGAGCTGGTTGCGCAAGAGGTCGCTGCGGCGGTTGCTGGCCGTCAGGCTGGGGCTGAGGCCGGCTATCATGTACACGCGGGTGTTGCGCCGCCGCTCCGACTGGTACTTCAAAAGCACCGGGAATTGGATAACGGTAGTTGTGACCTGCTGGGTCACAATAGAATCCGGGCTGGGATAGCCACGGGGCCGGAATTCCACTTTGCGGGTCAGGAAGCTAACGCCCGGGGCAAACCGCAGAATAAACGGCGATTGCGCATTGCCCAAGCGGGCATCGCCAATGAAACCGACGCCAAAGCTGGGGCTGATAATGGCGTTGGCCGTAATGTCCTGCCGATTGATGTACCGCTCCGAATGCTCGATATCGAACCGCGAAGCGGTGAACGCCATGTACATGCCCGGGTGAAACCACCGGTCGTCGTAAGCCGGCAGGTTTTTCACGGTTACGGACTTCACGGTGCCGCCCTTGCCGCGGTTGGCTTTGTTGCTAGACTTGCGCTGCGCCATTGCTGCGGTGGGCAGCAGCAGGCCTAAAAGGCCCAGCAGCGCGAGGCGCTTTACTTGTGCGCCGTGTAAATGGAGCTGATGCCGAAGGTGAGTGGTTGCCATGCAGGTTCTTTAAAACCGACTTTGGCCAGAATAGCCAAAAAGTCGGGGCCATCGGGAAATGCCTGCACCGAAGCAGGCAAATAGGTGTAAGCCGATTGGTCTTTGGAAATCAATTTGCCAAAAACCGGCAACACCCGACGGAAGTAAAAATTATACGCTTGCTTGAGCGGAAACGCCGTGGGCTTGCTGAATTCTAGAATCACAAGCTTACCGCCCGGGCGCAGCACACGCAGCATTTCGGCCAAGCCCGCCTCCAGGTGCGCAAAGTTGCGCACGCCAAAAGAGGCGGTCACGGCGTCGAATTCCCCGTCCTGAAAGGGCAGGTTCTCCGAGTCGCCCAGCTCCAGCTGAATGCGGTGGCCCAGGCCTTTGGCAGCCAGCTTGCGCCGGCCCACTTCCAGCATGCCTTCCGAAATATCCACGCCCGTCACGTGCGCATCGGTTGCGGCGGTGCGCAGGGTTTCAATGGCAAAATCGGCGGTGCCGGTTGCGATGTCGAGAATGCGCGCCGGGCGCAGTTCTTTCAACTCGTCCACCGCTTTGCGCCGCCAATAAATATCGGTGCCAGCACTGAGGAAATGGTTGAGAAAATCGTACTTGCCCGCGATGGAGTTAAACATCTGGGCAACCTGCGATTTCTTATCGGCGGAATTGTCTTTGTAGGGTACTACGGCCATGAGCGGGCGCAAAGAACGGTATGGAAGCGAGAAAATTGTCCTTCCCCAACGCCCAACGGGTCAGGTTTGTTAGGCGGCCCCGCCATAAAAGCGCGACAGGGCTATTCGGGTAAGCACATAAAAAAGCGGGCCGGACAATTTGCCCGGCCCGCTCCCCTAGTTAAAGGCCTGAACGACTACTCGTTTTTGGTCTTAATCTTGGTTTTTTCGCCATTGGCGTCTTTGGCTTTGCCATCCAACTCACCGTTTTTGGTTTTGGTTTTGGTGTCGCCAGCGTCGCTTTTGGTTTTCACTTTCACTTTGTCCGAGTCCTCGTCCACTTTGGTTTTCACCTTGGTGCCGTCGGCCATCTTCACCTTGCTCTTGCCGGGGGCCAGCGGCACAGCGGTGCCGGTGGTACCGGTAGTGCTAGCGCCGGAAGTACCGGTGGTGTCGGTGGCGGCGGGAGCAGCCGGGGCGGCAGTGGTCGGCATGGTAGCGCCTTCCTGCATCACCGGACGGAACTCGTCACGACGGTTGAGCTGCATGTTCTCGGGCGAATCGTTCGGTGCAGCCGGACGACGCTCGCCGTAGCTTACCGTAGTCATGCGGCTTTCAGCAATGCCCTGCTTTTTCAAGTAGTTCTTGGCGGCATCGGCGCGGTTCTGGCCCAGTACCATGTTGTACTCGTCGGTGTTGCGCGAGTCGCAGTGGCCTTCAATCGAGATGTTGATGCCCGTATTAGCCATCAGCTTCTGAGCTGTGTTGTTCAGCTCCGTAATCGACTCCGGACGCAGCTTGTACTTGTCGGTGTCGAAGTAGATGTTCTTGAACATCCCGTTCGCCAGGGTGGTGGTGTCGATGTAGTTCACGTAGAAGTTCTTCGTGATGGTCGTCGAGTCATTCGTCGACACCGGCACGGCAAATTCCTGCGTTTCGATGTTTTTGCCGTCTTTGCTTACGGCTACCTGGTAGGTACGGCCCGAAAGCACGGCTACTTGGTAAGCACCATCGGGCTTGGTTACGTCGCGGAAGCTCAACGCCGTTTTGTCGGCCTGGGCACCAGTGAACACCAGCTCAACACCCGGAATCACCGTCGTGCTGTCCTTCGACGAGAACACCTTGCCTTTGATGATGGCGTTCTTGATGTAGTTGATGGTGTAGATGTCTTTTTCACCGTAGCCACCGATGCGGTAGGAGCTCAGGTAAGCATACGAACCATCGGGGCTCAAACGGTAGTACGAGTCATCGTCCGGCGTGTTGATGGGATAGCCCAGGTTCTGAGCTTCGCCCCAACGACGGGTATCGGGGTTATACTCCGACTTGAAGATGTCGTAGCCGCCCATGGTGTTGTGGCCGCGCGACGAGAAATACAGCGTTTTGCCGTCTTTGCTCAGGTATGGGCTGTCGTCGTCGTACTTGGTGTTGATGGCGCCACCGAGCGATTTGGCCGGGCCAAATTCGTCGGTCATCGAAGCACGGGTCGACACGTACAGGTCGAGGGTGCCATCTTCCGAATAGCGGCCCGTCGAGAAGTAAAGCGTCAGTCCGTCCGGAGTAATGTAAGCATCACCTTCGTACGACTTCGAGTTAATGTTGCTGCCCAAGGGCTTAGGAGCCGTCCAGTCGCCACCGCTCTTCTCCGAGATGAAGATATCGCCGTTGTTATCGTTGCGATACATCAGCAGCTTGGTGTCGTTGTCGAACAGCTGCGTCGAGGCATCGTGGCCTTTGCCGTTGAGCACGCCGCTCAGCGAGCGGGGCTTGTTCCAGTTCTCGTCGTCGAGGCGGGTGGCTTCGAAGATGTCTTCGTAGTACTCACCGTCGGCGGCAATGCTCTTGTTTTTCTTGTCGCTGGGCTTGCCGGTAGCACCGGTTACGTTCTCACCACGCGAGGTGTAGATGAGCAACTTGTCATCGGACGAAATAACCGGGCTGTGCTCCGAGAATTGCGTGTTGATGGTCGGGCCCAGGTTCTTCACGAAAATGTCCTTCGGCGAGTTGAACTGCACCTTAGCATTCTTGCTGTGCTGAATCAGCTGAGCCAGCTCTTCTTTGCGCTGGTCGTTCTTTTTCAAGGTAGCGTTGTACGCCTGAAAGTGAGCTACGGCCTCATCAAAGTTATAGTTGAGGTGGTCTACCCGGCCAAGCCAGTACTCCACGTCCTTCGAAACCTTCGGCTTAATTTTCTGCGCCTTATAGATGTAGTCGCTGGCCTTCTCCTTGTCGAACGACATATAGGAAATACCCGCGTTGAACAACGCTTTGGCATTGTTTGGGTCTTTGGCGAGCACCTTTTCGTAGTAAGGGAGGGCAGCGCGGTAGTTTTCCTGCTCGAAGAACTTGTTGCCGGTCTTGAGGTCCTTCCGTGTGCTTTGCGCCTGGGCCGGTGAGGCGATAGTGGCGGTGAGGGCAACGGCGCACGACGCTTGCAGTAACCTTCTGGATAAGTTGTCCATTGGAGGAGAGGTTTGAAAAAAAGAAATTTCTGAAGGGTTGGTAAGTAGAAACGCGAAGCGTTGGGCCGCGTAGTTTTTTTGGCCTTATACTCAAAAAAGGCTGCAGGGTTAGGCTTTAATACCTGTTTACGGCTAAGGTAACCGTACAGTAGCGCCAACCGCGTGCCTATTTATATGGTCAAGGGCAGGCCCATGACGAGCAAAGATAGGTTTTTTGCTTGCAAAAAGCGGTTTTTGGCGGCATTAGGGCCATTCTACGACGGGCGAGTGCGACGGCAGCGGCCCACTGGATTGGCAGGCATGACGCGCAAATATAGAAGCACCAATGAAATAGCCATTGATTTGCACATTTTTATTTCTCAGACCGCCGCTGGGTTTCGGATGTAATTTTGCAACTCCTTACATTTTCGCTATTACCAGCCATTCGATGATTATTCGCGATGCTCGTTTTTTAACCAGTAACTCCCGGGCCGACCTCTGCCCCGAGCCTACGATGCCCGAATACGCCTTTATTGGCCGTTCCAACGTTGGCAAGTCCTCCCTTATTAATATGCTGACGGGCCGCAACGGCCTGGCCAAAACCTCGTCCTCACCGGGCAAGACGCAATTGATAAACCATTTTGTAATTAATGATGAATGGTTCCTGGTCGATTTGCCGGGCTACGGTTATGCTAAAGTGAGCAAAACCTCGCGCGCCGAGTGGGCCCGCATGATTAACTTCTATTTGCGCAACCGGGCCAATCTGATGTGCGTGTGCGTGCTCATCGATTCGCGCCACCCGCCGCAGGCCGCCGACCTTGAATTCATGGAAAAGCTCGGCGAAGAAGGCATTCCGTTCGTAATGATATTTACCAAGACGGATAAGCAGTCCACTGCCCAAACCAAGGCCCTGGTTACGTCCTACCTGCAAAAAATGAGCGAAATCTGGGACGAGCTGCCACGCTACTTCCAGACTTCGGCCGAAACCGGGCTGGGGCGCGACGAAGTGCTGGATTTTATTGAAGAAGTGAACAAGCAGTGGGATGCCAATGCTGCTGCCCAAGAGTAAATTGGCCCCGAAATTGCCATTAGCGGCCCGGCCTGCATTGGGCTGCTGCTCCCCTATCTACTCTCCGCTTTTTATATATCATGATTAGAAAACCATCCATTTCGCAACTGGCTATGGGCCTGCTGCTGGCCGCTGCCGCACCGGCCATGGCCCAAACCGCCCCCAACACCCAGCCCGGGGCCAAGGCCCACGCCGAACAAGGCACCGGCATTGGCTCGGTGGGCAAGGTCATTCCCGTGGCGGAGTACTACGAAGGCGGCCAGGAGGCCATGTATGCCTTCATTGCCAAGGAGCTGAAATACCCACCCATCGCCAAGCGCAACCGCATTCAGGGCCAGTGCATCATCAGCTTTCAGCTCAACGCCGATGGCACCATGCAAGACATGCGCATTGTGAAACAGCTGGGCGGCGGCACCGGCGAGGAAGCGCTGCGCGTGGTGCGCCTGCTCAAATTCAAGAAGCCTGAACTGCCCATCCGGGCCAGCCTCCCCATTGTGTTCAAGCTCGGGCAGACGGCCTCGAACGCGACGGACGGACAATAATCCCTAATTTTGAATGAGGAATGAGGAAGGAAGACGGGCCCTAACCAGCCCAATTTTCACTCCTTATTCCTCATTTTCCATTCTTACACTCCCCAAGATGCCTTACGAATTGCAAGAGTTGGCCGCCATCAGCGGCATGCCCGGTCTGTACCGCTTAGTGCGCGCCGCGCGCCACGGCGTGCTGGTTGAAAGCCTCGATGAGAAAGCCACTCGCACCCTGGCGCCGGCTCGCAACAAAGTGTCGCTGCTGTCGGAAATCTCCATTTACACCCAGGACCCCGACCAGACCGTGCCGCTCACGGAAGCGTTTGACCGCATCTACCAAAAGCACGGCGCTACGGCGCCGGTTACATCCAAGTCGAGCGAAGGCGAACTGACCGATTTCATGGCCAGCGTAATCCCCGACTACGACCGCGACCGCGTGTACCTGTCCGACATCAAGAAGCTGGCCAGCTGGTTTGGCATTGTGAGCAAGTACGTCCCCTACCAGGAAGCCACGGCCCCTGCCGAAGCCACCGATAGCGCCGAAGCTGCTCCCAAAGCCAAAGGCAAGGCGTCCAAGGCTGACAGCGAGCCCACGGCCGACGAGCCCCTGAGCACCGGCGGCGTAATTGCCGCAGCCGACGAGAATGCCAGTGCCGAGGGCAACCCGGAAGCTGCTCCCGCCAAGAAAAGCCGCAAAAAGGCCGAGTAATCAGTAATTGATTCCCACAAAAAAGCCCGCTCCTGAATCAGGAGCGGGCTTTTTTATTATTTGTTTAAGCTATTTGGTAGGCACGCTTTTGGGCTGCTTCTCTTTCGCCAGGAATGCTTCGGCTTCTTCTACCAGCTCTTTGCTGCCGATGAAAACGGGGCAACGCTCGTGCGGCGTTTTTGGCTCAATTTCCATGGTGCGCTGGTACCCGTTGGAGCTTTTGCCGCCGGCCTGCTCCACGATGAAGGCCAACGGGTTGCACTCGTACATGAGGCGCAGCTTGCCTTGGGGCCCTTTGGAAGTGGCGGGGTAAATATAAATACCGCCCTTGAGCAGGTTGCGGTGGAAGTCGGCCACGAGCGAGCCAATGTAGCGGGCCGAAAAGCTGCGCTCCTTGCAATGCTTCACAAACGCGGCCACCCCGGGCGAAAACGAGTCGGAGCTACCCTCGTTGATAGAGTAGATGGCGCCGGTTTTGGGCGTCTGTATGTCGGGGTGCGAAAGGAAGAATTCGCCCAGCGAGTGCTCATAGGTAAAGCCGTTCACGCCGTTGCCGGTGGTGTACACGAGCATGGTGCTGGAGCCGTAGATGACGTAGCCCGCGGCGACCTGGTGCGTGCCGGGCTGCAGGCAGTCGGCGGCGGTGCCTTCGCGGCCGGTGGGCGACACGCGGCGGTAGATGCTGAAAATGGTGCCGATGCTCACGTTCACGTCAATGTTCGAGGAGCCGTCAAGCGGGTCGATGGCCACCACGTACTTGCCCTGGTTGTTGCCGGTCTGAATCATTTCATCGTCTTCCTCCGAGATGATGGTGCAGACTTCGCCGCCGTTGCGCAAGGCCCGGATGAAGCGGATGTTGGCAATCACGTCGAGCTTCTGCTGGTCCTCGCCCTGCACGTTGCGGTTGCCGTAGGCGCCGGCAATGTCGATGAGGCCCGAACGGTTGATTTCGCGGTTTACAATTTTGGCTGCCAAGGCGATATCGCGCAGCAGCTGCGACAATTCCCCGGTGGCGTAGGGAAAGTCCTCCTGCTTGCGCATGATAAAACGGTCGAGGGTGGTGCCAACGGGCAGGGCCAGTTTATTGTGGTCCATATATAGAGGAGCGAAATGAGGGGCAGGAACGCAGGGCAAAGCTACTTCGGCGGGGCCGAAAATTTTCGCTTAAAATTGCTCGGCACCGGACCTATATGGTAGTTGGGCTATGCCTGGGAATAGGGCTGGCGGGGTGTAAGGATTGTTTTTAAGTTGGGCTGGGCAAAGCCTGTCGGTACTCCTACCTTTGCCCGCCATGGATAATGTGCATGTTTACAAGTTTGGCGGGGCTTCGGTGCGCGATGCCGACGCCATCAGAAACCTGGCCGGAATCGTGCGGCAATACGGCCGCCAGCAGCCGCTGCTGGTGGTGGTGTCGGCCATGGGCAAAACCACCAATGCGCTCGAGGAGCTGTTTCAGCTGGCCTACGAAGGTCAGGATTATTCAGCCCAACTCGCCCGGCTCAGTGCCTTTCACGAAGGCGTGGCCGCTGAACTGGGCTGGTCTGAGGAAACTCACGCCGCCGATAAAGCAGAAGCACCGCTCCTTTCGGACCTGCTCACCGAAATGGCCGACCGCCTCGCCACAGTGGGCCCCAGCGACTACGACCGGCAGTATGACCAAATTGTGAGCTTCGGCGAGCTGCTGGCGACGTGCATCGTGGCCCGGGCGCTGGGCATGCAGTGGCTCGACTGCCGCCCGCTGATTCGCACCGACCACACCTGGCGCGAAGGGCGCGTAGACTGGCCCACTACGGAGCGCCACATCACGGCGGCTGTACCGGCGCTGCTGGCCGAGGGGCCGGTGCTGACGCAGGGCTTTTTGGGCGGCACCGCGGGCGGGGCCACCACCACACTCGGCCGCGAAGGCTCTGATTATACGGCGGCCATTTTTGCATACTGCCTGCGGGCGGCGAGCGTCACCATCTGGAAGGACGTGGCCGGCCTGCTCAACGCCGACCCCAAAATATTCCCCGACACGGTGCGCTATCCGGAAATCAGCTACCGCGAAACCATCGAAATGGCGTATTACGGGGCTTCCGTCATCCACCCCAAAACCTTAAAGCCCTTGGCCGACCGCCGCATTCCGCTGCGCGTGAAGTCGTTTATGGACCCCGAAGCGGAGGGCACGCTCATTCACGACTGCCACCACCCCATGCTGGCGCCGGCTTTTATTTGCAAAACCAACCAGTGCCTGCTGTCTTTCGAGAGCAAGGACTTCGCGTTTATCTCGGAAGAAAACCTGGAAGTAATTTTCGGCGCGTTGGCCCAGGCCAAGCTGAAAATTAACGTCATGCAGAATTCGGCCATCAGTTTTTCGGTATGCACCGATTATTCCGAGCGTCGCATTCACCAGCTTTTGGATTTGCTGCGCGAACATTTCACGCTGCACTACAATACCGGGCTCACACTTTTCACCATTAAGAATTATGATACGGCCAGCATAGCCCGCCTCACCCAAGGCCGTGGCCTGCTCCTGGAGCAGCGCACCCGCAGCACGTTTCAGTTTGTGTGTAAGTAGCTCAGCAATGCGGTGGTAGTATTGCCTAAGCCTTAGCGGGACGCAAATAGCCCCTCGCTTTTCGGCGAATTAGCTCAAGATTCGTACGGTACTCACCCATTACAATTTCACTTTAAGATTATGTCAGTTCTCGTCGGCAAGCGTGCCCCTTCCTTTAAAGCCACGGCCGTGATTGACGGCTCCTTCGAAGAGGACTTTTCGCTGGACCGCTACCTAGGCAAAAAGCACGTCCTGTTTTACTTCTACCCAGCCGATTTCAGCCACGTGTGCCCCACCGAAATCCTGGCGTTTCAGGACCGGCTCGAGGAATTTGAGCGCCGCGGGGTGGCCGTGGTGGGCTGCTCCACCGATTCGCAGTATTCGCACCTGGCCTGGCAGCTCAAGCCACGCGACAAGGGCGGCATTGCGGGCGTGAAATACCCGCTGGTGGCCGACTCCACGAAAACCATTTCGGCCAACTACGACGTGCTGGGCGGCCACTACGATTACAACGAGCAGGGCGAAATGACCTACGTGGGCTCGCCCATGGCCTACCGCGGCCTTTTCCTCATCGATAAAGACGGCATAGTGCGGCACCAGCTGGTGAACGACCGCCCACTGGGCCGGAGCCTTGCCGAAGCCCTGCGCATGATTGATGCCTTACAGCACTTCGAGAAACATGGCGAGGCCTGCCCCGTCGATTGGGAAGCCCACCCGCAATTATAAACGCGACCGTAATTCCGGGCCGAGTCCGGATTGCGTAATTTTGCGCCTTGCTGTTCCTCTATAATACTGCGCTGGGCCTGTATGGCCTGTTGCTGCGCCTCGCGGCGCCGTTTGTGCCCAAGGCGGCGGCCTGGGTCGCGGGCCGCCGCGGGCTGCTGCCCCACATTGCCCGCACCATAGGGGCCGACCCCGCACCACGGGTGTGGTTCCATTGCGCCTCGCTGGGCGAGTTTGAGCAAGGCCGGCCGCTGCTGGAGGCCTACCGCCAAGCCCACCCCGATACCAAACTGGTGCTGACGTTCTTCTCGCCTTCGGGCTACGAAATCCGTCATAACTGGCCTGGCGCCGACTATATCTTTTACCTACCGCTGGATACCCGCCGCAATGCGCGCGTCTTTCTGGACATAGTGAAGCCCCGGCTGATTGTGTTTGTGAAGTACGAATTCTGGTACCACTTCCTCAACGAAGCGCATCGGCGCGGCATCCCTGCCGTGGTAGTTTCCGCCATCTTCCGGGCCGACCAAGTATTCTTCCAGCCGTGGGGTGGTTTCTTTCGCCAGATTCTGAGCCGTTTTGCGCACATCTTCACCCAAAACGAAGCCTCGGCTTCCCTGCTTCGTGGCTTGGGCCTGACCCGGGTGAGCGTGGCCGGCGATACCCGGTTCGATACCGTGGTGGCCACGGCCGCGGCCCCGCCCAGGTCCTTGCCCGTAGTGGAAGCCTTTGTGGCCGATGGCGCGCCGGTGCTGGTGGTGGGCAGCAGCTGGCCCGAAGACCTGCCGGCCCTATCCCCGCTCCTCACGCACTACCAGTCCAAGCTGCGGGTGCTCATGGCCCCACACGAAATAAGCGAAACCAACCTACGCCAGGTGGAGGCAGCTTTTCCGGGCCAGGTACTGCGGTATTCGCAGGCCGACGCCGCCACGGTGACGCAGGCCCGCATCCTGCTGTTCGACAACGTGGGGCTGTTGAGCCAACTCTACCGCTTTGGCCAGTACGCCTACGTGGGCGGCGCTTTTGGCAAGGGCTTGCACAATACGCTGGAGGCTGCTGCTTTTGGGCTGCCGCTGTTCTTTGGCCCTACTTATGCCAAATTCCAGGAGGCTACTGAATTAGTTGAGCTGAAATGCGCGTTTCCCGTGCATAATGCGCAGGAGCTGGAAACGGCTTTTGCCCAACTCTGGCACAACGAAGAAGCCCGCCTGCGCCTGCGAGCCACAATGCTAACCTACGTGCACAGCCAGGCCGGCGCCACCCGCACCATTATGGCCGCGCTGCCCCACCTCACTGCATCATGATTTCGGATACTTCTTCAACAACCAGCCCAACTGCCCTGCTGCACGGTACCGTGGTGAAATCTACTGGCTCGTGGTACATCGTGCGCGATACCGCGGGCCAGCTGCACCGGTGCCGACTGCGGGGGAAATTCAAAATCAAAGGTCTGAAAGCCAGCAACCCCTTGGCTGTGGGCGACCACGTGGATTTCACAGTGGAAGCGCAGGCCGAAGGGTCGGCGGTAATCTCGCACATTGTGCCGCGGCGTAATTATATCGTACGCCGCTCGGTGCACAAAACCGGCCACGTGCACATCGTAGCAGCTAATCTCGACCAGGCACTGCTGGTGGTGACGCTGGTGTCGCCGGCCACATCGTTCGGGTTTATCGACCGATTTCTGGTTACGGCCGAGGCCTACCACATTCCGGTCACGCTCCTTTTCAACAAGACCGACTTGTACGACGCCGATGGGTTTGAGTACCAGGCTGAGATTGCGGGCATGTACGCCAGCTTGGGCTACCCCAGCCGTACCTGCGCTGCCACCACGGGCGAGGGCGTGGCCGAAATCGATGCCTTGCTGGAGGGCAAAGTGAGTTTGCTGGCCGGACACTCCGGCGTGGGCAAAAGCACTCTCATCAATGCCCTCGTGCCTGACCTCGATTTGAAAACCGCTGAAATCAGCGAGTTCTCTGATAAAGGGGTTCACACCACCACCTTCGCCGAAATGCTGGAAGTGCGCCCCGGCACCCATATTATCGATACACCCGGTATTAAAGAGCTGGGGCTAGTTGAAATCCCGCCCGCAGAGCTGGCCGGCTATTTCCCCGAGATGCGCGCCCTGCTCAACCAGTGCCGCTACCACAACTGCCAGCACACCCACGAGCCCGGCTGTGCCGTGCGCGAGGCCGTAGAACAAGGCCGCATTGCACTGCCCCGGTACGATAGCTACCTGAGCATGCTTGCCGGCGAAGACAACCGACACTAAACATCTGTCATTGCGAGGCCGCAGGCCGTGGCAATCCGTCCTGTCAAGGTCAGACACTTTCTTAAGCAAAAAGCCCCGGTACTGCGTAGTACCGGGGCTTTTCACATTATAAGGCTGGTCGCGCAAAACAGACGGATTGCCGCGCTGCGCTCGCAATGACGGGCACTCTACTTGCCCAAGGGCAGTACTACGCCGTCGATAACGTGGGTTACGCCATTGCTGGAAATCACGTCGGGGATTTGCACGGTGGCGGGAGCGTCTTTGCCGTTGCCTACCATCACCTTGCCGTCGCGCACCATGATGTGGAGCTTCTCACCGTTTACGGTGGTCAGTTCCTGGCCGTCTTTCAGGTCGGCGGCTACGAGGCGGCCGGGGATGACGTGGTACTTGAGCACGCCGGCGAGCTTGGCTTTGCTGGCGGGGTCCATCAGGCCGGCTACGGCGCCTTTGGGCAGCTTGTCGAAGGCGGCATTGGTGGGCGCGAATACGGTGAAGGGGCCGGGGCCGCTAAGGGTTTCAACTAAACCAGCCTGCTTCACGGCGGCCACCAGCGTGCTCACGCTTTTCGCGGCAGCGGCATTTTCTACAATGTTTTTGTCGGCGGTCATGGCCACACCGTCCACCATTACGCCTTCGGGCTTGGCCATCCGGGCCGAGTCGCCGGCCATGGCAGCCACCGAGTCAGCGGGGTTGACGGTGCTGGTGGTCTCGGTTTCGGTGGTAGCGGGCTTGTCGTTGCCGCAGCTTGCCAGCATCAGCGAAGTAGCCAGGGCCGCGAGCAGAGGAGCAAAATGTTTTTTCATGAAAGAAGTGTGGTGAAAAAGTGGTTTGGTGTGACTATGCCGATGCGGCAGTTGAGCTTACGAAGTAACAAACCGGCATGGATGTTTCGCTACGCCAACCGATTTCTTACCTTCGCCCCCGGGAAAGCGCCACAGTCTTTCGCCAAACCCAATTCGCAAGCACCATTCCGAGATTTATGAAAACTGCTGAAATCCACACCAAAAAGGGGGTAATGAAGGTCGAGTTTTACGAGCAGGACGCTCCGAAAACCGTTAAGAACTTCATCGACCTGGCCGAAAAAGGCTACTACGACGGCCTGAAGTTTCACCGCGTCATCCCGAACTTCGTGATTCAGGGTGGCTGCCCCAACACCCGCGCCGGCGCCAAAGGCGTGCCCGGCACCGGCGGCCCCGGCTATAAGATTGACTGCGAAACCAGCGGCGGCAACCAGCACCACGAGCGCGGCGCCCTGAGCATGGCTCACGCCGGCAAAAACACCGGCGGCTCGCAGTTCTTCATCGTGCACGACCGCCAGAACACCGCCCACCTCGACCGCGTGCACACCGTGTTCGGCAAAGTGGTGGAAGGCGTCGAGGTTATTGACCAGATTCAGGCTAACGACGAAATCGAGAAGATTGTAGTGAAAGAAGCCTAGGCGTTTCAATCCTTTGTCATCCTGAACGCAGTGAAGGACCATATCACGCCAGAACGACTTGTTCTAGTGTGATAAGGTCCTTCACTGCGTTCAGGATGACGGGAGCTATTTCTTAACGGGCGTTGGGTCTTCAATTTCCTGCACCAGTTCGCTGTACCAGCCCTCGCCGTACTTGCGAATCAGCGGGTCCTTCAAAAACTGGTACACCTTCACGCCTAGTGAGCCGCCAAAGGCGCATGCCGGGTTGCAGATGCCCCAGCGGTCGTAGTTAAGCGCGTCGAATCCGTCGTATTTGGTGATGCGAATGGGGTACAGGTGGCAGCTGATGGGCTTTTTGAACGTGGTGGCGCCGGCCAGATACGCCTGCTCAATGCCGCACTTCAGGATGCCGCGCTCGTCGTAGAGCGCGTAGGCGCACTCCTTGTCGTCAATTGTTGTTGTACTGAAGTCGCCTTCCCAGTCTTTGATATACAGGCCCTGGGCCTCAATGGCCGCGCGGCCCGCTTCGGTGAGGAAGGGCTTGATGTTGGCGTATTCCTGCTCCAGAATCTTGAGCTCGGGTTCTTCGAGCGGCGCGCCGAGGTCGCCCTCCACGCAGCAAGCGCCCTTGCAGGCTTCGAGGTTGCAGACGAAAAAGTTGTCGGCGATGTCGTCGGAGATGACCGTTTCTTGAATAATAATCATTAGTACAAAGATAACCCCGGCCGCGGGGCCAGAAATTCATTGGGCCCCCTACCCGGCGGGCCGTATCTTTGTCAACCGCCCAAAAGGCGGCTTAATTCGCAGATGGCACTAGATTATTTATCCCTCCTCAATCCGTCGCAGGCCGCCGCGGTGATGCAAACCGAAGGCCCGTGCATGATTATCGCCGGTGCCGGCTCGGGCAAAACCCGGGTGCTCACCTACCGCATTGCCAACCTACTGGAAAAGGGCGTCGACCCGTTCAACATCCTCGCCCTCACCTTTACCAACAAGGCCGCCAAGGAGATGCGCGCCCGTGTTGAGAAAGTAGTTGGCCCCGCCGCCCGCAACCTCTGGATGGGTACCTTCCACTCGGTGTTCGCCAAAATCCTCCGTTCCGAAGCCGACAAGATTGGCTACCCGCGCAGCTTCACCATCTACGACACGCAGGACTCGAAAACCCTGATTGGGCAGATTGTGAAAGAGCTGGAGCTAGACGATAAGCTCTACAAGCCCAGCCTGGTGCTGGGCCGCATCTCGGCCGCTAAGAACAAGCTGATTTCGGTAAACCAGTATCTAAACGACGCGGCCATCAAGGCCGACGACGAGGCAGCGCTTCGGCCCAAAATCGGCGTTCTCTACCAGCAGTACCAGCAGCGCTGCTTCAAGGCCGGCGCCATGGACTTCGACGACTTGCTCTTCAACACCAACGTGTTGTTCAAAGAGCACGTCGACGTGCTAAACAAGTACCAGAACATGTTCCGGTTTGTGATGGTGGACGAGTACCAGGACACCAACTACTCGCAGTACCTGATTACCCGCAAGCTGGCCGCCAAAGAGCGCAACATCTGCGTGGTGGGCGACGACGCGCAAAGCATCTATGCCTTCCGCGGCGCCGACATCACCAATATTCTTAATTTCGAGAAAGACTACCCCGAACTCCAGGTTTTCAAACTCGAGCAGAACTACCGCTCCACTAAGAACATCGTGTGGGCCGCGAACTCTGTAATTAAAAACAACCAGGCGCAGCTGCGCAAGGACGTTTTCTCAGAGAACGAAGACGGCACCCTGATTGAAGTCCTAAAAGCCGCTTCCGACAACGAAGAAGGCAAGCTGGTGGCCAATTCCATCTACGAGGACAAGATGAACGGCCATTTGTCCTACGACAACTTCGCCATCCTGTACCGCACCAACGCGCAAAGCCGCGCGATGGAAGAAGCCCTGCGGAAGCTCAATATCCGGTATAAAATCGTTGGGGGCCTGTCGTTTTATCAGCGCAAGGAAATCAAGGATTTGGTGGCCTATTTGCGCCTGACAGTCAATCAAAACGACGAGCAAGCGCTGCGCCGAGTGATTAACTACCCCAAGCGCGGCATCGGCGACACGACGATTAGCAAGCTAATTACCACGGCCGACGAGAATAACCACTCACTGTGGGAAGTAGTAGCCAACGCCGACCAGTTTATGCCGGCGCGGGTATCGAACCCGGTGGTGGGATTTGCCGAGAAAATCAAGAGCTACATGGTGATAGCTGCCAAGGAGGATGCCTTCGAAGCCGCCAAGTTCATCGCCAAAAACTCGGGCATGCTCGAGGAACTGTACGCCGATAAGAGCATCGAAGGCCTCTCCCGCTACGAAAACATGCAGGAGCTGCTCAACGGTATCAATGAATACGTCGACGACCCCGAGCGCGAAGACAAGAGCCTTGGCGCCTTCCTACAGGACATTGCCCTGGTAACGGATTCTGACCTTAAAGATGCGGCGCAGGAAGGCGAAGCTGTGACGCTGATGACCATTCACTCGGCTAAGGGCTTGGAATTCCGCAACGTCTACATCGTGGGCATGGAAGAAAACCTCTTCCCGAGCCAGATGATGATTACCTCGCGGGCCGACCTGGAAGAAGAGCGCCGCCTGTTTTACGTGGCCATTACGCGGGCTGAGAAGAAGCTCACGTTGAGCTACGCCACCTCGCGCTACCAGTGGGGCAACCTGCGCAGCTGCGAGAAAAGCCGCTTTCTGGATGAGATTGACCCGCAGTATGTCAACTTCAAATTCGAGGCTGGGCCGGGCGCGGGCGAGTCACCGTTTCAGCATGTATTTGAGCGGCGCTCGAACCTGATTCCGACCGCGCCGCGTAAAGTACAAGCTACCAAGTACGTGGCTCCGGCCGACTTCACTCCTTCCGATACCTCCAAGCTGCAAAGCGGGCAGCGCGTGGAGCACGCCAAGTTTGGCTTCGGCGTAGTGAGCCAGCTCGAAACCCAGCAGGGCACCACCAAAGCCACCATTCAATTTGAAGAAGTCGGCGAGAAAGTGCTGTTGCTCAGCTTCGCCAAGCTGCGGGTGCACTAACCTTTTGCGGCCCGTATGGAGGAGGCGTAAGCCTTCTTCCTATCTTTGGCCCGGGCCCGCCTTTGGCGGGCCCTCCTATTGCTTTCTATGACCGACCTCACCACCCTGCCCTTCCACCTGCAACTGCTGGTGCGCGAATACGGGCACAGCACCTATCAGCTCATTCAGGGCCTGGCTCAGATTGAAGACCTGGCCGAGCGCACCAAGCGGGCCGGGCAGATTGTGCAGCTCATGCTTCGCCTGCAGCCTTCTTTGCGCGAGCTGCCCGAGGTGCAAACCCGCCTCTGGAACCACCTGCACGCCATGGCTGGCGAAGAAGTGACCCTGGATGCACCGGTTCCACTGCGCAGCCTCACCATTCGTACCGAGAAGCCAACGCGTGTGCCCTACCCCCGCCAGGCTCCCAAGCTGCGGGCCTACGGCGCGGCCGTTGAAGCCCTGATTGCGAAGGCCCTCACCATTGAGGACCCCGCCGAGCGCGAGCAGGCCACTGTGCAAATCGGCCGGACGATGAAGTTCCTGTACCGCCAGCACAACAAGGAAAACGCTAAGGACGTGACCATCTTGCGCCACTTGGGCGAGCTGTCGGGCGGCCAGCTCCGACTCGACCCGGCTGTGGTCGACAGCGAGAGCCTCTTTGAGATGCCGGCTGGCACTGGCCGCACCCCGGTCTTTATCGTGCCCCAGCCCCAGCAACGGGAAGGCCGCGACCGTCGCGAAAGCCGCGACAACCGTGATGGCCGTAATGGCGGCTTTGGTAACAAAGGCGGTAAAAAGCGCAAGAAAGGTCGCCAGGAACCCCAACAGCCTCCTCAGTAACAGTTTCTTTCAGAACGTCATGCTGAGCTGGCCGAAGCATCTATACTGCTCAACTAAATGAGTTTAGTAAAGCAGGCGTGATGCTTCGGCCAGCTCAGCATGACATTCTGCCTACTCGAATATCAAACCGATTAAATTAAAAAATGGCTGCATTTGAAGTACGCGGTGGCAAAGCGCTGCGCGGCGAAATCACGCCCCAGGGCGCTAAAAACGAAGCCCTCCAAATTCTCTGTGCAGTACTGCTGACGCCGGAGCCGGTGACCATCAGCAACATCCCCGACATCCGGGACGTGAACAAGCTCATTGAGCTGCTGCGCGATATGGGCGTGAAAGTGGGCAAGCTGGCCACCGACACGTACATTTTTCAAGCCGAGGACGTTAACCTCGACTACATGGATTCCGCCGAATTTGTGGCCCAGGCCGGTGCGCTGCGGGGTTCGGTAATGATTCTGGGCCCGATGCTGGGCCGCTACGGCCGCTGCCAGCTACCCAAGCCGGGTGGCGACAAAATTGGCCGCCGGCCCATGGACACGCACTTCCTGGGCCTCGAGAAGCTGGGCGGCAAGCTCACGCTGGAAGGCACCGATTTCTACCGCATCAAGGCCGAGGGCAAGCTCAAGGGCACCCACATGCTACTCGATGAAGCTTCCGTAACCGGCACAGCCAACATCCTGATGGCGGCGGTACTGGCCGAAGGCACCACCACCATCTACAACGCTGCCTGCGAGCCGTACCTGCAACAGCTCTGCCGGATGCTAGTGCGCATGGGTGCCAACATCCAAGGCATCGGCTCCAACTTGCTCACCATTGAAGGCGTGGAAAGCCTGGGCGGCACCGAACACCGCATGCTACCCGACATGATTGAAATCGGCTCCTTCATCGGCCTTGCCGCCATGACGGGCTCCGAAATCACCATCAAGGACTGCCAGATTCCGCAGCTGGGCCTTATTCCGGATACGTTCCGCAAGTTGGGCATTCAGCTGGAGTTCCGCGGCGATGACATACACATTCCGGCCCAGCCCCACTACGAAATCGCCACCTATCTCGACGGCTCCATCCTCACAGTGAGCGACCATACCTGGCCTGGCTTCACACCCGACCTGCTCAGCATTGTGCTGGTGGTGGCCTGCCAGGCCAAGGGCACGGTGCTCATTCACCAAAAGATGTTCGAGAGCCGTCTGTTCTTCGTGGACAAGCTCATTGACATGGGCGCCCAGATTATTCTCTGCGACCCGCACCGCGCCACGGTTATCGGCCTGGACCAGCGCACGCGCCTGCGCGGCATCACGATGACCTCGCCCGACATTCGGGCCGGTGTGGCCCTCCTCATCGCTGCCCTTTCTGCCGAAGGCAAAAGCATCATTGAAAACGTGGAGCAGATTGACCGCGGCTACCAGAACATCGACCAGCGCCTCACCGCCCTCGGGGCCGACATTCGCCGGTTATAACCAATTGCATTTTAGCAAACAAAAAAGCCCGGCTATGAAGCCGGGCTTTTTTGTTTGCCAATTCTTAAGTGAAGTCCTGGATTAAGTTGAGCTGAAATGGCGAATTAGTCTACCACCAAATCAACCACGGCGTTCACCAGCGACAGCGCAATGCTGAAGAGCAGCGCATTGAGAAAACCGTGCACGTCGAAGCTGCTCATCAGGAAATCGGCCAGCTTCACGATGATGACGTTGATGACCAGCAGGAACAGACCCAGCGTCAGTACGGTAATGGGAAAGCCGAGAATCTTGAGGATGGGCTTCACAACTGCGTTGAGCAGGCCCAGCACCAGCACCAGAATGGCCGCGCTGCCAAAGCCGCTCAGTACCACGCCGGGCAGCACCAGGCTGAGGCCGTACACCAGCACTGCCGTGAGGATAAATTTGAGGATAAAACCAATCATGGAAAAAAGGGTTGAGGTGAAAGAAGTTTATTCCGCCTCCATCCCTTTCGCGACGAGGCGGCCTTGAGATACGGCCATCCAGTTGCAAAGTTGGTAGAGCAGGCGCGCGCCCACTATGCCGTTCCAATCGGTATCACCGGGGGCTACTTCGTTGAGGTCGCAGCCGATGATGGTAATACCTGCCCGCACGATGGAGCGGATGAGGTACGTAGCTTCTTCAAACTCCAGGCCGCCGGGCACGGGCGTGCCGGTGCCGGGGCATAGCTTGGGGTCGAGCCCGTCGATGTCGAAGCTGATGTACACTTTGGGGGGAAGTTGGGCTATGATTTTGCCGCAGACTTTCTTCCAGGATTTCTTGGCGAATTTCTCTTCGCTCAAAAAGCGCTGGCCAAACAACGCCACCCGCCCGTTGGAAGTAGCAATAAAATCGGCCTCCTGCTGGCACATGTCCCGGATGCCAACTTGCACCAGCTTCTTCACCTGGGGCAGTTCCAGGGCGTTGTACATGATGCTGGCGTGCGAATACTGAAACCCTTCGTATGCCGGGCGCAAGTCGCAATGTGCGTCGAATTGCAGGATGGCGAATTCTTCGTGCCGCTCGGCCAGCGCGTGCAGGTAGCCCAGGGGCGTGCTGTGGTCGCCACCCAGCACTACTACGGCCTTGCCATCGTCGAGCAGGGCGCCGGTTTTATCCTTGAGCCAATTTAGCATCTTGTTGCCTGCGGCCGTGATTTGGCCGGGCACGGTGCTGAATTTTTGCTGGTCGGCCTCGGGCTGGCCGGCTTCCAGCCAATCGATGTATTCGGAGGCTTGCGGCCGGAGCTGGCGGCTGGTTTCGGCAATGGCCTCGTCCTCGTCTTCCATGGCCAGGCCCAGCTTCCAGGCATCGGGCAAATCCTGGTCGTACAGGTCGACTTGCATGGAGGCTTCGCGAATGGCGGCTGGCCCATCGGCGGTACCGGCACGGTAGCTCACCGTCACTTCCCACGGCACGGGCACCACCACCACCTGAGCTTCCTCGGTGGTGAAGGGCAAACCAAACAGGCCGCCTCCCGCATCGCCAGGAGCATTGGGGTCGAAGGAGGCTATTTTTTGGGCCAAAGCGGCATCGTTCTTAGACATCGGTGTTTGCTAGTGAAGGGTTATTAAAAACCAAGGCCGCCAATCGGGTTGAATCCGCTGGCGGCATGGGCAGGGAAGCTATTAGATAGCTCCTCAAAAATCCAAAGTATCAAGTTGAGCCAAATGAAACAGCTCAATCTGTATGACGTGCTTATATCAAAGGACGTTATGTTGCTAAACGCAGTAAACAGCCTTCAGTAAAAAGACTAAGCCGACATCTGGCTGCCCAGGAAATCGTAACTGCGGATTATCTCCAGAATTTTCGAGAAAGTAATCCGGTCGAAGAACAGCATCAGCGGCAGCTCCACCATGTTGTCCTTGTCGGAAAACTGGGTGATTACCGAGAAAATAAGCGGCTGCAATTGGTGCTGAGGCAGCAGGCTCTGCAGGATATCCCCGATGTCGCCGTGAGGAGCTGTGGGAGGAGCCCCGTAAATGTTGGCCTTGAGGATGTTGGCGAGCTGCGTGACCAGGGCTCCGGTGATGATGTTGCTGATTTCCAGTAGTAGCGATTCCTGAAGCTCATTCACTTCCAACGATTCGGCCGTCTGCATGCGCAGACATACCCGGGAAAGCCGCTGAATGTGCTGGCCCGAGAAGAACATCAGCGTAGTACCGTTGAAGTCCCCCCGGATATCGGACTGAATAGCAACGTGGTTGGTCTGGTAATCGCGCACTCTAACCAAAATATCGTCGCTTACCAGCAAGTCAATATTCGGCACTTCCAGGAGCACCCGTTCCTGTGCGACTACGGCGAACGAATCGGCGGCGCGAGCCAGGCCAATGTTCAAAATCTCGCGGATTATATCACGTTCTAAGTCGGTCATCGATAAATCCATAACGTCGAATATAGGGGGAAGTGCAGCTGCGAGGACTGTGGTGAGAGAAGGTGAGTTTAGGGCCGTTTGTTTAAAAACAAGCGGGTGAGTGCCGGCACATCCAGTACGAGGCACACTTGCCCGCTTCCGAGCAGGGTGACTCCCCCAAACAGGTCAATGGTATCTAAAGGCTTACTGAGTGGCTTGATGACGATGTTCTGCTGACGCATAAATCGGTCGACGACCAGGCCCAGGCGGCGGTTGTTGTAGTTGACCACCAGCACATGCTGGGGGCCATTCATGTCGTTCTTGTCGGCAAGGGGCAGCGGCCCATCGCCTTCGTCGTACAGCAGCTGCCGCAAGGGCACCAGCGGCACGGACTGCTCGTGGAATTGGGTCACAAGCACGCCGCCCACCACCGAAATCTGCCCGGGGTGCAATGCCAGCACAGTGTCGGTGTGCAGCAGTGGAACGGCGTAGGGACGGTCGTCTACTTCCACCAGCAAGGCGCCTTTTACGGCAATGGAGGTGGGCAGTACCAGCGTAAACGTGGTGCCTACGCCCAATTGCGACTCCACCCGCAGCTGGCCGCCCAGCGAATCCAGGGCCAGCTTCACCACATCCAGGCCCACGCCGCGGCCGGAGATGTCGGTCACTTGTTGAGCCATTGAGAAGCCCGGCTCGAATAAGAACGCCCACACGGCGTGCTCGTCAAGTTTGGCGGCGGCTTTGGCCGTGGTCAGGCCGCGCTCTACGGCTTTGCGGCGCACGGCTTCGGTGTCGATGCCGCGGCCATCGTCGCGCACCTGAATGAGCACGTCGTCGCGCTCGGTCAGGGCGGAAAGGGTGAGCTGCCCGATTGGGGACTTGCCCGACTTCAGGCGTTGCTCGGTAGTTTCGAGGCCGTGGCTGACGGCGTTGCGCACCAAGTGGAGCAAGGCGTCAGTGATGATTTGCAGGATGTTGCGGTCAATCTGCACGTCCTGCCCGCTCATTGTCAGCTCAACTTGCTTGTCCTCGACAGCGGCCACGTCGCGTACCACCCTCGGAAACTTGTTGAGCAGGACGCCCACTCCTACCAGCCGGGCATCCATCACGCTGTACTGCAAATCATCGGAAATGCGGAACAGGTGCTGGGCCGTGGCCAGCAGCGCGGGGTTATCAAGCTCCTGGGCCAGAGTCATTATCCGGTCGCGGTCAATCACGAGCTCGCCTACCAGGTTCAGCAGGTTATCAAGCTTCTTGACCTGGATGTACACCAGGTCCGACAGCTCCATTTTCCGGTTCGACTCCTCTTCGGTGTCGATGGTCTCTTCTTCATCCAGCACCGGCGCTTCGCCGCGCACCAAGCGGTCGAGGTTCTCAAGCAGCGCGCTGGCATCGGGCAGGGGCTGGTTGGCCCCCACCGCCCGAATCATATTGCCCAACGCATCGACCCCGGCAAACACCACCCGAATGAGTGGCCCGCTAAAGGTGCGCTCATGGTCCCGAATCAGCCCAAATAGCGTTTCCAGGTGGTGGGCAACCTCGCCCAGGTCCGTAAAGCCCATGGCCCGGGCATTGGCCTTGAGGTTGTGCATGAGCCGGAACAGCTCGTTGAGCGCCGGGCCTGCGTCAGGATTGCGCTCCAGCTCGCTTAGGTGCCGGCTCATGGAGTCGTAATACTCCAGCGCCTCGGCCATGAACAGCTCCCGGTATTCCTGGTCGCGCGTTTTCATTGGCCGATTTTCTTAGTTACACGTTCTTCCCAAACCGCCACGCGCTGCCAAGCCCCATCGTTTCCGACGGTGAGCTGCATAGTCACGGGAGGTTGCGGCCGCACCTTAGGCCGTCTGTTCGGTGGCGTCGTTGTTTTGCAACGCGGCGCCCACTATCTCCAACACCTTCTCTTCCGAGAACGGCTTCACGATGTAGGCCAGGGCCCCGTTCTCGATGGCTTCGTTCACGATGACCTCCTGGCCCACGGCGCTGCACATTACCACCTTGGCCGACGGCTGCGTTTGGCGAAGGCTCTTGAGCACGTCCAGCCCGGTGTTATCGGGCAGAATCACGTCGAGGGTGATAAGGTCAGGCTCGGTTGAAGTGGCCATTTCCAGGGCCTGGGCCCCGTTGGCGGCTTCGCCTACTACCTCGTAGCCAGCGTCGGTGAGCATGTTCTTGAGCATCGTCCGCATGTAAAATGAGTCGTCGACGATGAGAATGCGCTTGTTCATGGTATTGGGTGACATAGGGATAATTCGATTGCATGGCCGAGCTACTGCGCCCGGCCCCGCGTTGTACGGGCTGGGGGCTACGAAGATGCCCCTTTGCCCGGCAGCCGCATCACCTCGCTTGGGGTGAGCAGCTTACGCATGTCGAGCACGATGATGATGCCTCCTTCCGGTAGCTTGGCAATGCCTTCGAGGTACTTGTCGCGGGTGCTGGAGTCCTGCACAAACTCCGGGGCCGGCTCAATCTGGCTCAGGGGCAGCGTGAAGGGACGCGGCACTTCGCGCACCATCAGGCCCAGGGTATAGTCGGCAGCCTCCACGGCTACAGTATAACTGCGCTCGGGCAAGGGCCGGCCGGCGGGCCGCAGCCGAAACCGCTCCTCCAGGTCGATGATGGCAATAATGTCGCCGCGCAGGTTGGCAATGCCTTTGATGAAGGGCGGTGTTTTGGGCATGCGCGCCACTTCCGGCGTCACGGTCACTTCCTTCACCTGCTCAATGCGGATGCCGTAGTCTTCGTCGCCCAGCCGGAACACAATGAGCTGAACCAGCTCGGCCGGTTTGGCACGTTCAGATTTAGGGGCAGGAGCGGCTAGTTCAATCTCGGCCATATACTTGGTAGTCAGCAGCTGGTGGTCAGTAGTGGGTATTTGGTAGTCGGAAGGCTAAAGCACTGTTGCTTGCGACTACCAAATACCACTACCAGTTACCAAAAATTACTTGGCTTTGGCTTTTGATTTGGGGGCTGCGTCCTTCACGGCCTGGCCGTTGCGCGGGCTCTTGCCATTCTTCGCCTGTTCGGGCTGGGCCGCCGGCTTTGCAGGCGCCGGCCGCGAGGCTGGAGCTGCAGGCTTGGGCGCCCCATTGCCGTTAATTTCTACCTCCGCGCGATTCGACCGTACCCGCCGCTCCGTTTTGGGAGCTGCCGGAGCAAACGTTTCGGCCCGGCCGTTGCGACGCACCATGCCGTTGCGGCGGCCATTTTCGGAAGGTTCCGGAGCTGCTTCGGACCGGCTTTGAGCCCGACGGTTGGCGCTGCCGTTGCCATTCTGCGGAGCGGGGGCGTAAGAATCGCGGGCCCGGTACATATCCCGCACGCTGGGGCCGCGGCGCAGCGGCAGCGGCTCGGGCTCCGGCTCGTAGGAACTGAGCTGGAAGGTTTCGAGACCGGCCTGGAGGTCGTCGGCAATGTCGGTGAGGCGCTGCGAGCTGGTAGTCAGCTCCTGCATAGCCGTCGACAGCTGCTTGGCCGTGCCGGCCACTTGCTGCGTGCCCGTTGCCGTTTGCTCGGCAATGGCTACCACTTCTTCCACGTACTTCACTACGTCGCCAATCGAGGTTTTCTGTACCTCGGTAGCCGTTAGAATGTCGCGCGAGGTGCGAAGAGTTTCGCCGCTGCTGGTCGCAATGTTCTTAAAGGCCGAGCTGGCTTCGAACGTGGCGTTCTTGCCTTTGAGTACCCGGTTTTCCATGGTCGAAATAGCGGTTGCGGCCGAGGTGGTGTCCTTGCGAACGTCCTCTACCAGCGTGGCAATTTCGTTGGCCGACTTGCGGGAGCCTTCGGCCAGCTTCCGGATTTCCTCGGCTACTACCGCGAAGCCACGGCCGGCTTCCCCGGCGCGGGCGGCTTCGATGGCGGCGTTCAGAGCCAGCAGGTTGGTTTGCGAGGCAATGTCGGTAATTACACCCAGCGACTTGCTGATTTCACCCGACCGGGTACTCAGTACTTCAATGGTGCGGGACGTTTGCGAAGCGGCGCTGGATATTTCTTCCATGTTTTTTACCACTTCCGCCACCGTTTTCAGACCGAGCTGCGAGGTCTGCTCACCCAGGATAGCCGATTTGTTTACCACGTCGGCCTTGTTGGCGGTTTCCTTCGTGGCCTGCATGATTTCTTCAATCAGCTTAAAGGCCTGGTCGGTTTTCAAAGCCTGGTTCTGAGCGCCTTCAGCCATCTGCTGCATGGCCAAGGCCACATCGACGGTTACGCGGCTCATCTCCTGGCCTTTACCAGCCATTTCTTCCGACGAAGTACCCACAATCTGCGACGAGTCGTTGATTTCGCCGAGCAGCTCGTTCAGGTTCTCTACGGCGAGGTTAAGGGCGTTGGACATGGCCAGGATGTCGCCCGTGGTGGGCACTTCCACGCGCTGGGTCAGGTCGCCTTCCGAGATGGCCCGCACCACGCGGCTTACTTCCAGTACCGGCGAGGCAATGGATTCGAGCAGGGCGTTGAGCGTGTCCACTAGTTCTTTCCAGGAGCCGGATACGCCGCCTACCGTGGCGCGTTCAGTCAGCTTGCCTTCCACACCGGCCACTTTCGCCACGCGGCTTACTTCGACGGCGAGGCGGTTAAGGTCGTCCACCATTCGATTGATGGTGTCGGCCAGCTCAGCTACTTCGCCTTTGGCTTGCAGCGTCAGTTTCTGGGTCAAGTCACCCTTCGATACCGCGGTTACTACCTTCACAATGCCCCGCACCTGCGTGGTGAGGTTCGATGCCATGTAGTTTACGTTGTCGGTGAGTTCTTTCCACACACCAGCCACGCTGGGTACCGAAGCCTGACCGCCCAGCTTGCCCTCGGTGCCTACCTCTTGGGCCACACGAGTTACCTCGCCGGCGAAGATGTTCAGGGAGTCCACCATTCGGTTCAAGTTGTCTTTCAGGTCCAGCAGCTCGCCGTTGACGTTTACCGATACCTTCTGGCTCAAGTCGCCGCGCGATACGGCGGTAGCTACGTTAGCAATGTCTCGCACCTGAGAGGTCAGGTTGCTGGCCATCGTATTTACGTTGTCGGTCAGGTCTTTCCAGGTGCCGCGCACGTTGGGCACCTTGGCTTGGCCGCCCAGCTTGCCTTCGGTACCTACTTCGCGGGCCACGCGGGTTACTTCGTCACCGAAGGTGTTCAGGGAGTCAACCATTTCGTTGAGGTTTTCCTTCAACTGCAACAGCTCACCGCGCACATTAACCGTGATTTTCTGGCTCAAGTCGCCTTTTGCTACGGCGGTTGCCACGTTGGCAATGTCGCGCATTTGCGAGGTCAAGTTCGAGGCCATCGTATTCACGTTGTCCGTCAAGTCCTTCCAGGTGCCGCTTACGCGCGGCACGTTGGCCTGACCGCCCAGAATACCCTCGGTGCCCACCTCACGGGCCACACGAGTTACCTCGCCGGCGAAGATGTTCAGGGAGTCCACCATCTGGTTAAGGTTGTCCTTCAGGTCCAGCAGTTCGCCTTTTACATCTACCGTAATCTTCTGGCTCAAGTCACCTTTCGATACGGCGGTGGCTACGTTGGCAATGTCTCGCACCTGAGAAGTCAGGTTGCTCGCCATCGTGTTCACGTTGTCGGTCAGCTCCTTCCAGGTACCACCTACGCGGGGCACAACGGCCTGGCCGCCCAGTTTCCCTTCCGTTCCTACTTCGCGGGCCACGCGGGTTACTTCGTCACCGAAGATGTTCAGGGAGTCAACCATCTGGTTGAGGATGTTCTTCAGCTCCAGGATTTCGCCCTTCACGTTCACCGTCATCTTCTGGCTCAAGTCGCCGCGCGCTACGGCCGTGGCCACGTTGGCAATGTCTCGTACCTGCGAGGTAAGAGCCGCGGCCATGTCGTTTACGTTGTCGGTGAGGGCTTTCCACACACCGGCCACGTTGGGCACGCTAGCCTGTCCACCCAGCTTCCCTTCCGTTCCTACTTCCTGTGCCACGCGAGTTACCTCGCCGGCAAACAGGTTCAGAGACGCCACCATTTGGTTGAGGTTTTGCTTGAGCTGCAGGAATTCACCTTTTACGTCGACGGTTACCGTCTGCGTCAAGTCGCCTTTTGCTACCGCGGTGGCTACGTTGGCAATGTCTCGTACCTGGCTCGTCAAGTTCGAAGCCATGTAGTTTACGTTGTCGGTCAGGTCCTTCCACACACCAGCGACGCTGGGCACGGAGGCCTGGCCACCCAGGCGCCCTTCGGTGCCCACCTCCTGCGCCACGCGGGTTACTTCGCCGGCGAACAGGTTGAGCGAGTCCACCATCTGGTTAAGGTTCTGCTTCAGTTGGAGCAGTTCACCTTTTACATCAACCGTTACTTTCTGGCTCAAGTCGCCTTTGGCTACCGCGGTGGCTACGTTGGCAATGTCCCGCACCTGAGAGGTCAGGTTGCTGGCCATGTTGTTTACGTTATCCGTCAGGTCCTTCCACACACCGGCCACGTTGGGCACGCTAGCTTGTCCACCCAGCTTCCCCTCCGTTCCTACTTCCTGGGCCACGCGGGTTACCTCGCCAGCAAACAGGTTCAGCGAGTCCACCATTTGGTTCAGGTTCTGCTTCAGCTGCAGGAATTCACCTTTTACATCAACCGTTACCTTTTGGGTCAAGTCGCCTTTGGCCACGGCGGTAGCTACGTTGGCAATGTCTCGTACCTGAGAAGTCAGGTTCGAGGCCATGTTGTTTACGTTGTCGGTTAGGTCTTTCCAGATGCCGCCTACGTTTGGTACGCTGGCCTGGCCACCGAGCTTGCCTTCGGTTCCTACTTCTTGGGCCACACGAGTTACCTCGCCGGCGAAGATGTTCAGGTTGTCAATCGTTTTGTTGATGGTTTCGGCCATCAGCTTGAAGTCGCCCGATACCGGAATCTGGAAGCTTTCGTCCAGGTTGCCGCGGCTGATGTTCTTCAGTACCTTGCCTACTTCCAATACCGGAACGGCGATGCTGTCCACCAAGCCGTTGATATTGTTAATCATGTCGCGCCAGAAACCCGCGGCGCCGTCGGCCGAGGCGCGGGCCTTCAGGTTTCCTTCTACCCCGGCCACCTTCGAGATGCGCGATACCTCGCCGCCTACCCCGCCTATCATCTCAACCATCGAGTTGTAGGCTTCGGCGATTTCGGCGAAGATGTCGTCGTTCTGCTTGGTGAGGCGCACCGACACGTCGCCTTTTTTGAAGGCGTCAAGCGCGTAGAGCACCCGGTTGAGCTGGTCGTTTACGTAGCCCGGGTCCTGGGTATCCACCGAACCCCGCGAGCCGCCTTTTTTGCGGGTCAGGTCGTTGTTGGTCCGCACAACATCCAGGGCCGATACGGCACCGGTATCCGGCTTGCCACCGGTAATATCATCCGTGTCAGCGGTCGTCGGGGTGCGGCGAAGCTTAGTCTGCGGATTCTTGGGGGAAGCCATATTATATAAGTAACAAGCGGATGGAAGGAGGACAAAAAGGGGAAGGCGAAGTACGGGGGTTATCCGCGAATAAGCAAAGATACGCCGGTTTACCAAGCCAATGAACTCCGCCGTACAGAAGCCCTGTTAACCTGGCCTGTCGGGGCCGGATTATGGCCGAGTGCGGCGTCGCTGGGAAATATCCGGCATCTTTGCGGCCAATTTTAACATTTCCCTACGGCTGGCCGTTTCACTTCCCACCGCCTTCAATTGCCTGCCGTTTCCCCTTACGTGCCCACATGGTCAAGAATTTAGTTATCGTCGAGTCGCCGGCCAAGGCCAAAACCATAGAAGGCTATCTGGGCCAGGATTTCGTGGTGCGCTCCAGCTACGGGCACGTCCGCGACCTGCCTAAAGACAATAATGCCATTGATATAGCCAATGGTTTTAAGCCCACTTATGTGGTATCGGCCGATAAACGGGAGCTAATTGCCCAGCTAAAAAAACTTTCCAAGGAGGCCGAAATGGTTTGGTTGGCGAGTGACGATGACCGCGAAGGCGAAGCCATCAGCTGGCACTTGGCCGAAACCCTGAACTTGCCCCTTGCGAAGACCAAGCGCATCGTATTCCGCGAAATCACCAAAAACGCCATTCTGGGCGCCATTGCCAACCCGCGCGAAGTTGACCAGAACCTGGTGAATGCCCAGCAGGCCCGCCGCGTACTCGACCGCCTCGTGGGCTTCGAATTGAGCCCCGTGCTCTGGAAAAAAGTAAAGCCGGGCCTCTCGGCCGGCCGGGTACAGTCGGTGGCCGTGCGCCTTGTAGTGGAGCGGGAGCGCGAAGTTTCCCATTTCCTGTCGGCCAGCGCCTACCGCATTGTGGCCCGCTTTGATGCCGGCCGGGGCGCTGTGCTCGAAGCCGAGCTGCCGACCCGCTATAAGGTGCGGGAAGAAGCCGAGGCGTTTTTGCAGCGCTGCATGGGCGCTACTTATCAGATTGAGAGCCTCGACAAGAAGCCTGGCAAGCGCAGCCCGGCCGCGCCGTTTACCACGTCTACGCTGCAGCAGGAGGCTTCGCGTAAGCTGGGATTCTCGGTGGCCCAGACCATGAGCGTAGCTCAGAAGCTCTACGAAGCTGGTAAAATCAGCTACATGCGGACGGACTCCGTGAACCTCTCGGGCGAGGCCTTGGCGGGCGCGCAGGCGGCCATCACGGCGGCTTACGGCGCCGAGTATCACCACACTCGCACGTTCAAAACCAAGTCGGCGTCGGC
Organism: Hymenobacter plasmatis; assembly: GCF_020711255.1. Classification (GTDB taxonomy): domain Bacteria; phylum Bacteroidota; class Bacteroidia; order Cytophagales; family Hymenobacteraceae; genus Hymenobacter. The sequence goes on along the minus strand of NZ_JAJFAW010000005.1, from coordinate 14,084 downwards.
TCAGGAAGCGCACGAAGCCATCCGGCCCACCGATTTTGGCGCCGTAAAAGCGGGCTCTGATGCGTCGGAGCAGCGCTTGTACGACCTGATTCGCAAGCGGGCCATGGCCTCGCAGATGGCGGAAGCTGTGATTGAGCGCACCACGGCGGTTATTGGCATCAGCACGCAGCCGGGCGTCACGTTCACGGCCACCGGCGAGGTCATAACCTTCGAGGGCTTCCTGAAAGTATATGCCGAGAGCAAGGACGACGATGACGAGGAAGAAGCAAAAGACGGTGAATCCAGCTTTTCGCGCGGTTTGCCGCCGCTGAGCATTGGGCAGAACCTGCCGTTGCAGCGTCTAACTGCTACCGAGCGGTTTTCGGCGCCCCCGGCGCGCTACACCGAAGCCTCGCTGGTGAAGAAGCTGGAAGAAATGGGCATCGGCCGGCCTTCCACCTATGCGCCTACTATCAGCACCGTGCAGAAGCGCGGCTACGTGGAAAAGGACACCCGCGAAGGCAAGGAGCGTGCTTTCCACGTGCTGACTTTGGAAGGCAACGGAGTTAACACCGAAATCAAAACCGAGAACTACGGCGCCGAAAAAGCCAAGCTGTTTCCGACGGATACGGCCATGGTAGTCAACGACTTTCTGGTGGAGCACTTCCCCGTGATTGTGGACTACCAGTTCACGGCCAAGGTCGAGGATGAGTTTGACCAGATTGCCAACGGCCACGAAAACTGGACGCAGATGCTGACCGGCTTCTACGGCAAGTTCCACGCAACCATCGAGGCCGGGCAGGACATTGAACGGAGCACCCTGGGCAGCACCCGCGAAATCGGCGTGCACCCCGAAACCGGCGAGAAAATAACGGCCCGCCTGGGCCGCTACGGCCCCTACGTGGCGCTGGGCGACACCACCGACCCCGAGGTGAAACCCGCATACGCCAACCTGCGCAAAGGCCAGTTCATCGAAAGCATTACCCTTGATGAGGCGCTGGACCTGTTCAAACTGCCGCGCGTGGTGGGCGAGTTTGAGGGCAAGGACATGACGGCCAACCTGGGCCGCTTCGGCCCTTACATCCGCCACGACAGCAAGTTCTATTCCCTCACCAAGGAGCAGGACCCGCACACCATCACGGCCGAGGAAGGCGTGGCGCTGATTGAAAACAAGCGCAAAACCGATGCCGAGCGCCTCATCAAGTCCTTCCCCGAAAACCCTGACATTCAGGTATTGAATGGCCGATTTGGGCCCTACATCGTGGCAGGCAAGAAGAACGTGAAGATTCCCAAAGGCGAAGAGCCTACCGAACTCACGCTGGCGCGTTGCCAGGAGCTGGCCGACGCCACCCCCGACAAGCCCGCCAAAGGCGGACGCTTCGGCAAAAAGGCTGCCCCTGCCGCCAAGGAGGAGAAAGCCGACACGCCAGCTAAGAAAAAACCAGCCGCCAAAAAGCCCGCGGCAAAGAAGAAGCCAGCTGCAAAAGCCGCTGCCAAGCCGGCCGCCAAAAAAGCCCCGGCAAAAGCAAAATAGTTGCGAAATTGAGCTGGTTTTAGCTCAATTAAATTCCTCAAAAGCCCGCCTCGTTGCGGGCTTTTGTTTGCCCCTTGGTCTGCTTCTTTATCCTTCTACTACATTGTAGGACTTAGCCTCACTCAGAATCTAACCCAGCTGTCATCTACTATCCTATGGCGCATTTATTACTTATCAATTGCCCCGACGAACCCGGGCTGGTGTATAAAATCACGGGGGTACTGTTTGGCCACCACTTAAATATCATCCGCAACGGGGAGTTTGTGGAGCGGCACGACAACCACTTTTTCATGCGCACGGAATTTGCCGGCTCCGTGGAGCCCGCGGCGCTTTTGGCTGAGCTGGAGGCGGTGCTCCCGGCGGCCGCCCACATTCGCCTTACCAACAACCACAGAAAGGACATTGTGCTGATGGCAACGAAGGAGCATCACTGCCTGAGTGAGCTCCTGGTGCGCCACGCATTTGGCGAGATGAATGCCCGCGTGCTGGCCGTGGTGAGCAACTACGAGGTGCTGGGCGACCTGACCCGCCGGTTTGACATCCCGTTTCACTTCATCACGCACGAAGGCAAGAGCCGCGAGGCGCACGAGGCCGAGGTATTGGCTGTGCTCACGCAATACCAGCCCGAGTTTGTGGTGCTGGCTAAGTACATGCGCATTCTTTCGTCGGACTTCGTGGCCCACTACTCCAACCGACTGATAAACATTCACCATTCTTTTTTGCCGGCCTTTGTGGGCGCCAGCCCCTACGCGCAGGCCTACGAGCGGGGCGTAAAAATCATCGGGGCCACGGCGCATTTTGTGAACGAGCAGCTGGACCAGGGCCCCATTATTTCCCAAAGCGTCATCCCCATCGACCACACCCAGAGCGCCCGCGAAATGGCTCAGGCCGGCCGCGATGTAGAGAAAATCGTGCTGGCCCGCTCGCTCAAGCTGGTATTTGATGAACAGGTGTTTGTGCACCGTAATAAGACGGTGATTTTCGACTGAGCCGGCTTCTGGCAAATTGAGCTAAAACGTCAAGTTACTAAAGCTGCTCAAGCAAGTCAGTCGCCTGTATTTCTCGTCTATAACCCCGCAGGTGCAAGACCGTTAGAGAAAATAGGCAGCAACTGCCGCTTTTGGGCGCAGCCACTTTGTGGCGCTTTTCCGGTTTATATCCCTGCCATTATCCGCCTTGTTGGGGTACTGATGATTATGCCTTCCAGCCTGTTGCTTAGTTGAAAATTAGGCGCTGAGCTGGAAAAACGTCGGTTAAAATACTGGAAGCAGCGTTTGCCAGCTAAAAACACCCTCCAACCTTTTAGTCTACTCCGCAGTGAAACACCTTGTCGTTCTTACCGGTGCCGGCGTATCCGCCGAGTCAGGTATTCGCACCTTCCGCGACAGCAATGGCTTGTGGGAAAGCCACCGGGTGGAAGACGTGGCCTCGCCCGAAGGCTTTGCCCGCAACCCCGAGCTGGTGCTTGATTTCTACAACCAACGCCGCGCCCAGGCCCGCAGCGTGGAGCCCAACGCCGCCCACTTTGCCCTGGCCGGCTTTGAGGAGGAGCCGGGCTGGCGCGTCACCATCATTACCCAAAACGTAGACGACCTGCACGAGCGCGCCGGCTCCACCGAGGTCATTCACTTGCACGGCATGCTGAACAAGATGCGCTCGGTGAAAGACGAGTCCGTGGTGTACGACTGCCCCGGCGACATTCACCTCGGCGACCTAGCCCCGGACGGCGGGCAGTTGCGGCCCCACATCGTGTGGTTTGGCGAAATGGTGCCCTTGATAGAAGACGCGGCCGCAGCCACCGGCACCGCCGATGCCTTGCTCGTGGTGGGCACGTCGCTGCAGGTGTACCCGGCGGCCGGGCTGCTGCATTATGCTCCCGTGGGCTGCCCGGTATACGTCATCGACCCACACCAGCCCGCAGCCGGCCGGCGCGGCATTCAGTACGTGGCCGAGCCCGCGACCTCGGGCGTGCCCAAGATTTTGCGGGAGCTGGCCTCGGTATAACTCGGTATAAATAACAGTTGAGCTGGCATTCGGGCTGACTTTGGGCAAGGCGTTACTGCGGAGCATCGCGCAACTACGGCCTTACTTTTTGGTTGAACAGCCGTAAGAGAGCCTATATTCTGTTTTTATGCGTCGCATCTACTCACTTTTACTAGCAGCCTCGCTGCTGCTGGCAGGCACTGCTAACGCCCAGGTTTCCGCTCCCGCCCACACCGTTTTTCTGCTAGGCAATACCGCTCAGGCCAGTTTACCCACCGAGCACCTCAAGCTATTGCGCCAAACGCTGGAACAGCAGACTGGTCCTTTTACGGTGGTGCACCTCGGCGATATCGTGGGCAACACGGGACTGGCCGCCAAAGGCGATACGGCCCTGGCGGAGGCCGAGCACAGCCGCGCCGATGCGCTAATTGGGCTGGTAAAAGGCCTGCCACAGGGCAAAATTTATTTCCTGCCCGGTGATAAGGATTGGGCCAACTCCGGCCCCACAGGCCTCAAGGCTGTGCGCCGCCTGGAGAAATACATTGAGAAGCAGCTACCGGGGCAAAACGCTTTCATTCCGACCAATGGATGCCCGGGCCCCGAGGTAGTGGACGTAGCCCCGCTGGTTCGGCTCGTGGCGCTCAACACGCCCTGGTTCACGCACCCGTATGACCGGCCCGAAGCGCCCGACACCGATTGCAAAACCCTGACCAAAGAGGAATTTCGGGAGCAGCTCCAGGACATTCTCGACGACACCAAGAACAAAAATGTGCTGCTAGTGGGCCACCACCCCGTCCTCAGCAATGGGGAGTATGGCGGCCGCCAGCCCCTTTCGCGGCACCTGAGCCCACCGGTGCTGGGTACCATCTACGCCGCCTACCGCCAGAACGTGGGCAGCCCCCGCGACCTGGCCAACCCGCGCTACCAGGAGCTGAGCAAGGAACTGCTGAACACCCTGCAAAGCAACCCCGGCCTGGTGTACGCCGCTGCCCACGACTACAGCCTGCAGCTCACGCCCTTTCAGGGCAACTACCACATCGTAAGCGGCAGCTTTGTAGAGAGTGAGCACGTCGGAGCCAACGAGGAGTCGCTCTACAACGAAAGCAAAGAAGGATACACCACCCTCGAATACTTTGCCGACGGTACCGTCACCACGCATTTCCACACGTTTGGCGGGGGGAGCCAGCCAGGCCAGGATGCCTACACCGGCACGCTATTCCGTTCGGCCTGCACCGATGGGGCGGGCGGCAAGGCCCCGGTCAATCCGTTTATCTCCCAGTGCCCTGGCGCTACCAAAACAGTTGCCGAAAGCAAACCCGACGCCCCGTTTCAGGCTACTACTACTGTAGTGCCCGGCCCGGAGTACAAGGCTGGGCCCACAAAGCGCTTTCTCCTCGGCGACCTCTACCGCTCTTCTTGGCTGCAGCCCGTGGCCGTGCCCACGCTGGACCTGGCCACCGAAAAAGGCGGCTTGCATCCCTATGGCAAGGGCGGCGGTCGGCAGACGACTTCCCTCAAGCTCATTGCCAACGATAGTTCGGAATACGTGTTCCGGTCGGTGGATAAGGACGTGACGCGAATCCTACCCCCGGAGCTGCGCAACTCCATTGCGTCCGATGTGCTGCGCGACATCACGGCCACGGCCAACCCTTATTCCAACCTGCCCATCGGCTACCTGCTCGACCAGACGGATATCCTGCACGCCCGGCCCCGCCTGTTCCGCCTGCCCGACAACCAGCAGCTGGGCCCCTACCGGGAGCAATACGCCGGCCTGCTGGGTACCCTCGAGGAAAGCCCCAAGGACCCCAAAGCCAACCTGGCTGGGTTTGGCAACTCCGACGAAGTAACCCGCAGCTTCGGTCTCTTCCGCAAGCTCTTCAAGGACCACGACAACCGGGTGGACGCCCCCGGTCTGGCCCGGGCCCGGGCCTTTGATATGCTGGTGGCCGACTTCGGCAAACACGAAGACAACTGGAAGTGGGCTGGCTTCAAGCAGCCCGGTGGCGGCATTCTCTACCGCCCCATTCCCCGCGACCGCGACCAGTCTTTTACCCTGTGGAACGGCCTGCTCACTTACATCGCCAACCGGGAGTGGGCCGTGCCCAGCATCGAGGATTTCGAGGACGAGTTTCACGACCTCAAAAGCCTTAACTGGCCCGCGCGGCACCTCGACCGGTTTCTGCTCCAGGGCCTGAGCCGGGAGCAGTGGCAAGAGGCAGGGAAGTACCTCCAGGCCAAGCTGACACCCGCCGTTATCGACGAAGCAACGGCCAAGCTACCATCTGAAGTTCAGCCCCTATCCGGCAAAGACATCAACCGAAAGTTGAAGTCCAGAATCCAAACCTTGCCCAAAGCACTAGACGAATATTACCTCCTGCTGGCCAAGCGGGTGGACGTGGTAGGCAGCAACAAAAGCGAGGTATTTCAGGTCAACCGGATGCCTGATGGGCAGGTGCGGGTGCAGATGTTTGACAAGGCCAAAGAGGGCGAAGCAGCCAATGGTCCGGCCTTGTTCGACCGTACATTCAAGCCCAACGAAACCGACGAAGTATGCCTGTACGGCCTCGACGGGAAAGACGTATTTACGGTCACCGGCGACGGCGGCAGCCACAGCATTTTGGTGCGCGTAATCGGCGGCGAGGGCAAAGACCGCATCACCGACGACTCGCACGCGGCCGGCCTGCGTACCCTCACCAAAGTGTACGACGTGCCCGACACCGACCTGCACCTGGGCCCCGAATCCGACAACCACACCAGCTCTAGCGTGGGCGTGAATGCCTACGACCGGGAGCAGTTTGAGTACAACAGCTACCGGCCCAGCATCTCACTGTTCTACAACGCCAACGACGGCTTCGGGGCCGGGGCGGGTGTCACCTTCCTGCGCCAGGGCTTCCGCAAGCCCGGCTACAAGAACATGTACCAGTTCAACGTGCAGGGCAGCTCCAATGGTCTGTTTCAGGTCACGGCCAGCACCCGCCACCGCTACGCCATTGGCAAAGTGGATGTAGGCGCCGAGGTCCGCTACGGTAACTACTTCCCCTTTTACCGCTTCTTTGGGCTGGGCAACAATACCGCCTTCAGCCAGGACCAGTACGACAACAAGTTCTACAACGCCCGCTACCGCGGCTATACCCTCAATGCCTTCGTGGAGCGCACGTTTTTTCAGCGCAGCATCCTCCGCGTGGGCCCCACCTACGAAGACTACACCAGCAGCTTCGCCGGCAACAGTTACTTGGGCACCACTAATTTGGAGCTATCCAACCGGGCCCGGGCCAATACCAATCCTCAGCAGCTGCTGGGCTTAAACGCCGTGCTTGACCTGGACCTGCGTAACCGCCCCAGCTTCGCCCAGCGCGGTGTCCGCATCCGCGTGCAGCACGACTCTTACCGCCAGCTCAACGATACCATGAGTAACTTCGGCCTAACTCAAGCCTTCGCCGAGTACTATGGCACTGCCAAAATCGGCGTTCCCATCACGCTGGTGGTGAAAGGCGGCGGCGCCAAAAACTACGGCCCCGATTCGAACATTCCGTTCTACAAATTTGCCAGCTTGGGCCAAACCGAAAACCTGCGGGGCTACTACCGCAACCGCTTCAGCGGCGACGCCAGCCTGTACTACAACACCGAGCTGCGCTTTGCCCTGGGTCAGGTCAAAAACAGCTTCCTGCCCTTCTACTACGGCGTATTTGGCTTCTACGACCAGGGCCGTGTGTACTTCCAGGCTGCTTCTACCGATGGCTGGCACAGCGGCTACGGCGCGGGCTTCTACATAGCCCCGGTAGTGGAAACGCTGGCCCTTTCAGTGTCCTATCAGCAGTCAGCTGAAAGTACGCTTATCCAATTCGGCCTGGGCTTCCGCATCGATAAGTAGAAAATTGAGCTAAAATCCAACGTTCTGCTGCAGATACCGTGCTTTTGAAAGCAAAACGCGAGCTGCATTTCTACCGTTGACCAAAGCCCACTCAGCAACTTGAGCGCCATTGGTGTAGCCGTGGGCAGGACAAATGGGACTTGCTAGGCTCAAGGAATTAAAGCGTAGCCCGCAGCTATTGTACCGTAATTTCGTGCTTATGAACTATCCGCTTCGCAAACTTGCCGCCATTGATATAGGGTCCAACGCCGTGCGGTGCCAGATTTCCGCGGTGCTTTACTACGAAGGACGCTACCGGCTCAAGCGCGTGGAGTACGTGCGCTTCCCAATGCGGCTGGGCGAAGATGTGTTTGCCTCCGGCAAGATTTCACCGGCCAAGGAAGAGAAATTTGTAAAGTTTCTGCACTCGCTGAAGCTGCTGATGGAGGTGCACGAAGTCTGCCACTACCTGGTGTGTGCCACCTCAGCAATGCGGTCGGCCAGCAATGGAGCCGCCATTAAGGCCCGTGTGCAGCAGGAGTTGGGCATGGAAATCAAGGTAATTGACGGCCAGGACGAAGCCTTTTTCATCAACCGCGTCATCGAACACCTGCTGGAAGACAACAAGCACTACCTGCACATCGACGTAGGCGGTGGCAGTACCGAATTCAACATATACCACGACCGCCGCAAGGTGGCGGCTCAGTCGTTCGAAATCGGCTCCATTCGGCGGATGCAGCAGGAAGAAAGCGGCGATGCCAATACCGACGCCCAAACCGACCTCTGGGCCCGCATGGAAGCCTGGGTACGCGAGCAGTCCCGCAAGCACCACGTCACCCGGGCCATCGGCACGGGCGGCAACATCAACAAAATCTACAGCCTCTCGCCCGCCGCGCCCAACCGGCCCATCACCAAGCGCAGCATCGACACCATCCTCACGCGCCTTTCCGGCCTGAGCATGGAACAACGCGTGAACGTGGCCATGCTCAACCCCGACCGGGCCGATGTCATTGTGCCCGCCGGCCACATCTACCTGTCCGCCATGGAGTGGGCTGGCATCAACAGCATGCTCGTGCCCGACATTGGGCTGAAAGATGGCATGCTCCAATCCTTGTTCGAAGACTTCTTCGATGAGCTCAACCCGCATCCCGAAACCGGCCATCCCGCCCATCTCCCCGTGCCCGACATGCAGAATCAGCACGCCGAGCAGTTGGAGTAACTGCGGACGCGCTGAGGGACACCTCACCCCCGGCCCCTCTCCAAAAGAGAGGGGAGCCTGAAGGTAACCAAATGAAAAGTCCCAGCTCAATATTGAGCTGGGACTTTTGGTTTTCAGGAATTGAACTAAAATGTTGCGCCGTGGCTCCCTTCTCTATTGGAGAGGGGCCGGGGGTGAGGTTCCCACGGCATGGCAAGGTGAATTAGCTCGGAACGACCAACTCCCCTACACCTTCCTCATCGATATGACCTACGGGCGTAGCGTCGTCCTCGCACACCTCGACCTCAACTTCTTCTCCTTCGCCGAAGGAATCGTCTCCTGCTGCTTCGCTGGCTTCGAGAGCAGCTTGGGCAGCGGCTTCTTCAGCCACTCCAAGGGCTACAGCTGCGTCGACCCGGCGTTGGGCCTGTACGTCTAGCAGGGCCAGCAGGCCTTCGGGCGAGGCCGTGGCCAGCTGGGCTTCGTCGCGCTTGAAGAAGTCCCGGTGCACGTTCACCACCGGTTCGCCGGGGGCCGGGTGCTGGCGAATGTAAGCGCCATCCTCGCGCATCACGTAGCTGTTTTGATTATCCATCATATTCATCATCAGAATATTAATGGCCTCTCTTTTAAGCTGCGGATTAACAATCAAAAACAGCGCTTCGATGCGGCGGTCAAAAGAACGCACCATGATATCGGCTGAGCCGGCGTACACCCGGGCCTCGCCGCCGTGGTGGAAATAGAACAACCGCGTGTGCTCCAGGTACTCACCCACAATGCTGCGAACCTCGATGTTGTCGCTCAGTCCCGGGCGGCCCGGGCGCAGGCAGCAGATGCCGCGCACGATGAACCGGATGGGCACGCCGGCCTTCGCGGCCTTGTAAAACTCGTCGATGATTTCCTTGTCTTCGAGCGAATTCATCTTCATCACGATGCCGCTGGGCAGGCCCTTTTTCGCGTGCTTCACTTCCTCCCGAATCAGGTGGATGAGCTGCTGGCGCATGTCTTTGGGTGCCGTGATGAGGTACTCGTAGTCGTCGGGCTGCGAGTGCCCGGTGATAACGTTGAAGAATTCCGACACATCGTGGCCATACACGTCGTTGGTCGTGAGCAGGCTCACATCGGTGTACAGGCGCGAGGTCTGCTCGTTGTAGTTGCCCGAGCCGATGTGCACGTAGCGCGTCACCTTCTCCCCTTCCTTGCGGATAATCATGAGGAGCTTGGTGTGCGTCTTGTACTTACTCACCCCATAAATCACGAAGCAGCCAGCCTTCTCCAGCCGGGCTCCTTCGCGGATGTTCTTCTCCTCGTCAAAACGCGCCTTCACCTCAAAGAGTACCGAGACGTGCTTGCCATTCTCCGCCGCCTTCAGCAGCGCGGCCGATACGCGCGAGTCGTCGGCCAGCCGGTAGATGGTTTGCTTGATGCCCAGCACGTGCGGGTCCACGGCGGCCTGCTCCAGCAGCCGCACCATGGGCTCTATGCTGTTGTAGGGATGGTGCAGCAGCACGTCGTGCGTCTTGAGGTACTCAAACATGTTTTCCTCGGCACCCTCGGGCAAACTCAGCGGGGCCACCGGCGAGGGCAACTTAGCGGTTTTGCCCCGGAAGTTGGGGTGGCGCACAATCTGCCACAGACCTTTCAGGTCAATCAGCGAGTTGATAACGAATACGTTACCATTATCGATATTCCACCGCTCGCGCAGCACGTTCATCAGTACCGGCGAGGCGTTGGGCTCGACTTCTACCCGTACCACGCGGCCGCGCTTCCGGGTTTTTAGCCCAACCTGGATTTCCTTGATGAAGTCGTTGTCGATGTCGTCGGATTCTTCGAGGGTAAAGTCGCCGTTGCGGGTGATGCGGAACAGGTTGGCCGCCACAATCTCCACGTTGCGGAATAGGCGCGGCAAAAACTCTCGCACCACTTCCTCGATGGGCACGAAGATGACCTTGTCTTTGCGGTTGAGCTCAAAAAAACGGGTCAGGTTCTGCGGAATCTGCACGAAGGTGAGCCGCTCCTGCCCTTTCTCGGCTTCGCCGTCCAGCCCCACGGCCACGCCGTTGCCGATGCGCGTCACCACGCCGAAGATGAGCATCTGGTTCATCATCAGCGGGAAGCCGTGGTAGGCGTCGTACACCATGGGCGTAAGCAGCGGAAACACGGTGTTCTTGAAAAAGCCGTCCACCTTCTTCACTTCCAGCTCGGTCAGGTCCGCCATCTTGAGGATGTTGAAGCCGTTCTTTTCGAAGTTGGGCTTCAGCTCGTTCAGATAGGTCAGGCTTTGGTCGTTCACGAAGCGGTGCGCGAAATCAAGCAGTTTGCGCCGAAACGGCAGCTCCCGTAGGCCCGAATAGTCAATCCGCTCCTTGCCGTAGTCGAGGTAGTTGTACAGCGACCCGACCCGAATCATGAAAAACTCGTCCAGGTTCGAGCTGGTGATGGCCAGAAACTTGAGCTTGTCAAACAGGGCTCGGTTGGGGTCCTGCACCTGGTCGAGCACGCGGTAGTTAAAGCGCAGCCAGCTCAGGTCGCGGCTGATGTACTTGCTTTTACGAATAAGGTCGGCAGATTTGAAGAGCTTCATGGTGGCGGGGAAAGACAGGGCAAAATACGGGGAAATGGCCCTGTTCAGGCTATTTTATGTGGAAATAATGGCCGTGGCTTCTATTTCAACCAGCAACCGCGGGTCAATCAGCGCCTTAACTTCAACCATGGACGTTGCGGGGCGGATGTGCCCAAACACCTCCCCGTGGGCCCGTCCTACCTCCTCCCACCGGGAGATATCGGTAACAAACATGCGCGTGCGGACCACATCTTCAAACGATGCACCGGCCTCGGTTAGTGCCATTCCTATCTTCTCCAGTACGCGCCGGGCTTGCGCATAAGCGTCCGAGCCGGTCACGGTGTCGCCGTCCTGAGCCGTGGTGCCGGCTACTTCCACCACGTTGCCCACGCGCACGGCCCGCGAGTAGCCTACGATGGCTTCCCAGGGTGCGCCGGAAGAAATCAGTTGTCGCATAAGGTTTATAAATATCGGGTAGCACCACTCAATACCGTCATGTGGCAGTCATGCTGAGCGCAGCCGAAGCATCTCGCTCGCTTCGTCCTCACGATTGGATTACTACCACAAGCGAGATGCTTCGGCTGCGCTCAGCATGACGTTTCTCTGCATGACGTTTCATTGAAAAAGAAAAGGCCCGCTTTGCAGCGGGCCTTTGCAGTGGCGTGGTGCTTACACGTCCAGTTTCGCATACTTGGCGTTCCGTTCGATGAAGTCGCGGCGGGGCGCTACTTCGTCGCCCATCAGCATCGAAAACAGGTGGTCGGCTTCGGCGGCCGATTCTACCGTTACCTGCTTCAGGGTGCGGGTCATGGGCTGCATGGTGGTGGTCCAGAGCTGCTCGGCGTTCATTTCACCAAGACCTTTGTAGCGCTGCACGTTCACCGTTTCGGGCTTGCCGCGGCCAAGGTCTTCCTGGGCCTGGCTGCGCTCCTCCTCGGTCCAGCAGTAGCGCTCTTCCTTGCCACGCTTCACGAGGTAGAGCGGCGGCAGGGCGATGTAGATAATACCCCGGTCCACCAGCTCGCGCATGTAGCGGAAGAAGAAGGTCAGAATCAGGGTCCGGATGTGCGAGCCGTCGATGTCGGCGTCGGTCATGATGATGACCTTGTGGTAGCGCAGCTTGCTGAAGTTGAGCGGGCCCGACTCGGTGCCGTCATCCTCGGTAGTAAAGGCCAAGGACTTACGCTCGTTGAAGCTCACGCCCAACGCGGTAATCATGTTCTTGATTTCCTCGTTTTCCAGGATGCGGTGCTCCTGGGCTTTCTCCACGTTCAGGATTTTACCGCGCAGCGGCAGAATAGCCTGAAACGCCCGGTTGCGGCCCTGCTTAGCAGTACCACCAGCCGAGTCACCTTCGACAAGGTACAGTTCGCATATTTCGGGGTCCGACTCCGAGCAGTCGGCCAGCTTACCCGGCAGGCTGTTGCTCGATAGCACGCCCTTGCGCTGCACCATGTCCTTAGCCTTACGGGCGGCGATGCGGGCCTTGGCAGCCAGAATCACCTTCTCCATAATGCGGTTGGCCTGGTTGGGGTTCTCGTCCAGGTACTGGGTCAGAATCTCGCCCACTACCGAGTTCACTGCGCCGCTCACCTCGGAGTTGCCGAGCTTGGTTTTGGTCTGGCCTTCGAACTGCGGCTCCATCACCTTCACCGAGATTACGGCCGTGAGGCCTTCGCGGAAATCGTCGCCGGTGATTTCCACCTTAGCTTTCTCGAACAGTTTGTTCTTATCGCCGTAGGTCTTGAGCACCCGCGTCACCGCCGAGCGGAAGCCCGCCACGTGCGTGCCACCCTCAATGGTGTTGATGTTATTAACGTAGGAATAGACGTTTTCCTGGTACGAGGTATTGTACTGCAGAGCCACTTCTACCGGCGTGCCGCCTTTCTCGCTCTCCACGTAGATGGGCTCCGAGAGCAGCGAAGGCCGCTGCTCGCCGTCGAGGTACTGCACGAAGTCGCGCAGACCACCGGTCGAGAAGAACTCTTCGCCGCGGAACTCCCCGCCTTCAAGCTTCTCGCGGCGGTCGGTGAGGGTGATGCGAATGCCTTTGTTTAGATAAGACAGGTCGCGCAGGCGCGACGCCACGGTGTCGTAGCGGTATTCGGTTTCGGTGAAGATGCTGGCATCGGGCAAGAACTGCACTTCCGTGCCGTGCTCCTCGGTGTCGCCTACTTCCTTCACGGGGTACTGCGGGAAGCCAATTTTGTACTCCTGCTCGTACATGTGGCCGTTGCGGCGCACGGTCACTTTCAGGTCGGTGCTCAGCGCGTTCACGCAGCTCACGCCTACGCCGTGCAGGCCACCGGATACTTTATAGGAGCCCTTATCGAACTTGCCACCGGCGTGCAGCACGGTCAGCACCACTTCCAGGGCCGACTTGCCTTCTTTGGCGTGCCAGTCCACCGGAATGCCGCGGCCGTTGTCGCGGACGGTGATGGAGTTGTTTTCGTTGATGGTAACGTTAATCAGGTCGCAGTGCCCGGCGAGGGCTTCGTCAATCGAGTTGTCGACTACTTCCCACACCAGATGGTGCAGGCCTTTCATGCCAGTGTCGCCGATGTACATGCTGGGCCGCTTGCGCACGGCCTCCAACCCTTCCAGTACTTGAATGCTGTCGGCGGAATAGTCCGACTGTGCCATTTTCTCTTTCGTTTCGCTCATGTGGGCGGGATTAAATCAGGTCGTTAAACAGCCCTTCGGGTTGCTAGGTACTGAACAATCAAAAGTACTTATTTAATCCCATTTCTGTCAATATTTGCGGTTTTTGCCCCTGTATTTTTTTATTTTCAGCTTCTCCGAATTCTTCGCAAATCCCCCATGGTCCCGAACCAAATTCGGGAAATAAAAAAAGGCCTTCCCCGGCTTAGGAAAGGCCTTTTTTTATTGAATTATTGCCCCTTAGATGTATAGTCCCAAAGAGTGATGGTGTATTTTCCGGGCTGGAATTTCGCACGCACTTATGGGACAAGTACTC
>NZ_JAJFAW010000059.1 GCF_020711255.1 Hymenobacter plasmatis | reverse complement strand
TTGAGGTGGTCTAGGCAAGACGGACAGAAGAAGGACGTATATTTCTTCTGTTATGACAGCCAAAAAAAGCGGGTCGTCGCCCGACCAACGACGCAAATACGACGAAGCCTTCAAGGCGGAGGCCCTGCGCCTGGCTGCTGAAAGTCGGAGCACGCAAGCCGCGGCTCGCGCGTTGGGCATCAGCCCCAAGCTGCTCTACCGCTGGCAGCAGGCGCAGCTCGTGGCCGAAGTGGGCAGCGTGGAAGTGGCCCGCGACCCGGAGGTGCGCGCCCTGCGGGCCGCCAACAAGCGGCTGGCGCAGGAGCTCGACATTTTAAAAAAAGCCTTGGTCATCTTCGGCCAGCCGACGCCGTGAGCACCTACCGCTACATCGCCCAGCGCCAGGCGCGGGTGCCCGTGCGCCAGCGCTGCCAGGTGCTGCAGGTCGCGCCCAGCGCGTACTACGCCTGGCGCCGGCAGCAGGACCACCCCGTACCCGAACCGGTCTGGCAAGCCGCCGTGCGCCAGGCCTTTGCGTATCACAGCCAGCGCTATGGCACGCGTCGCCTGCGCGTCGAAGTGCAGGCCCAGGGCCACGCCGTGGGCCGCTGGCGCATCCGCCGCGTGCTCCACGCCCACGGCCTGCGGGCGCAGCAGCCCCGCTCGTTTGTGCCCCGCACCACCGATTCCGACCCGGCCGTGCGGGCCGCGCCCAACCGCTTGCTGGGCCAGCCGGCCCCTGCGGCCCCCAACCGGGTGTGGGTGGGCGACATCACCTACCTGCCGCGTCAGGGCGGCGGCTGGCTGTACCTGGCCGTGTGGCTCGACCGCTGCTCGCGCAAAATCGTGGGCTGGGACGTGCGCGACACCATGCCCGAAGACCTGGTCAGCGAGGCGTTGCGCCGGGCCCTGGTGGTGCGCCGGCCCCCGGCCGGGCTCATTGTCCATTCCGATCAAGGCAGCCAGTACACGGCCGCCCGCTTCAAGCAGCTGCTCACCCGCCACGGCGCCGTGCAAAGCATGAGCCGGCGCGGCAACTGCTACGACAACGCCCACGCCGAATCGTTTTGGAGCCGCTTCAAGGCCGAACTGCTCGACGGCGGCCGCTTCCCCGGGCTGGCCGAAGCCAAGCTCGAAATCAGCCACCACATCGCCTACTACAATGCCGAACGGCGGCATTCCGCCCTCGGCTACCACTCGCCCAACCACTTCGAAACCCAACTGCAAACCACGTCCCAATTCTGTCCGTCATAGCTAGACCACCTCA
>NZ_JAJFAW010000058.1 GCF_020711255.1 Hymenobacter plasmatis | reverse complement strand
CTGAGGTGGTCTAGCTAAGCCGGACAGAAATGGGACGTTGTTTGAAGGTGGGTTTCGAAGTGGTTGGGCGATTGGTAGCCGAGGGCGGAGTGGCGGCGCTCGGCATTGTAGTAGGCGATGTGGTGGCTGATTTCGAGCCGGGCTTCGGCCAAGTCGGGGAAGCGGCCGCCGTCGAGCAGCTCGGCCTTGAAGCGGCTCCAAAAGGATTCGGCGTGGGCGTTGTCGTAGCAGTTGCCCCGGCGGCTCATGCTTTGCTGCGCGCCGTGTTTGGCGACTAAGCCTTTGAATCGGGTAGCCGTGTACTGGCTGCCCTGGTCGGAGTGCACGATGAGTCCAGCGGGTGGGCGGCGCACGGCCAGGGCCCGGCGCAGGGCCTCGCTGACCAGGTCTTCGGGCATGGTGTCGCGCACGTCCCAGCCCACGATTTTACGCGAGCACCGGTCGAGCCACACGGCCAGGTACAGCCAGCCGCCGCCCTGGCGCGGCAAATAGGTGATGTCGCCGACCCACACCCGGTTCGGGGCGGTGGGGGCCGGCTGGCCGAGCAAGCGGTTGGGAGCCGCGCGCACGGCCGGGTCGGAATCGGTCGTATGCGGCACAAACGAGCGCGGCTGCTGGGCCCGCAGGCCGTGGGCCTTCAGCACCCGGCGGATGCGCCAGCGGCCCACCGCGTAGCCTTCGGCCTGCACTTCGGCGCGGAGCCGGCGGGTGCCGTAGCGCTGGCTGTGCCGCCCAAACGCTTCTCGCACGGCCACTTGCCAAGCAGGATCGGCCGGTGAGCGCTGCTGGACGTGCCGCCAGGCGTAGTACGCGCTGGGGGCGACTTGCAGCACCCGGCAGAGCTGGCGCACGGGCACCCGGGCCTGCCGCTGGGCGATGTGCTGGTAGGTGCTCACGGGGTCGGCTGGGCGAAGATGGCCAAGGCTTTTTTTAAAATATCGAGCTCCTGGGCCAGCCGCTTGTTGGCGGCGCGCAGGGCCCGTACCTCCGGGTCGCGGGCCACTTCCACACTGCCCACTTCGGCCACCACCTGGGCCTGCTGCCAGCGGTAGAGCAGCTTGGGGCTGATGCCCAGCTGCCGGGCGGCCGCTTGCGTGCTCCGACTTTCCGAAGCCAAGCGTAGGGCCTCGGCCTTAAACGCCTCGTCGTATTTGCGTCGTTGGTCGGGCGACGACCCGCTCTTTTTGGCTGTCATAACAGAAGAAATATACGTCCTTCTTCCGTCCGGCTAGCTTAGACCACCTCAT
>NZ_JAJFAW010000057.1 GCF_020711255.1 Hymenobacter plasmatis | reverse complement strand
ACGGTCGTGGCTGTTGCAGAAGTCATGTCCTGCATGGTGCTGCCCTTCGTAGCAGAAGGATGCAAGGCAAGAAGTTGTTTCTCGACAAAGAGGTGACCCGCTTTCGGCTTTCCGAGCGGGTGCCGCCCCATAACCTGTACCGCCGGCTGGCCGAGTGGGTGGACTGGACGTTTCTCTACGACGAGACCCGCACGCTGTACAGTCACACGGGCCAGCCCTCGTTGGACCCGGTCGTGTTCTTCAAGCTCGTGCTCGTGGGCCGGCTGGAAAACCTGGTCAGCGACCGGCGCCTGATCGAGCACTGCGCGCTGCGGCTCGACATCCTCTTGTTTTTGGGCTACGAGGTGGACGAGGAATTGCCCTGGCATTCCACGGTGAGCCGCACCCGCCAATTATTTCCGGCGGCCGTCTTCGAGCGCCTGTTCGACTACGTCTTTGCCCAGTGCGTGGCCCGGGGCCTGGTCGCCGGCGACACGCAGGCCGTGGATTCAGCGCCCGTCAAGGCCAATGCGGCGCTGGAAGCGGTACTCGAAAAGCAACCCGCCGCTACTCCCGGCCCGCACGTGGCCGGCCGCGACGACTTGCCGGCCGTGCCCGCCGCGGGCTCGGTGCTGACGGCGCCGGCCCACCAGCTGCGCCAGCTGGCCACGGGGCAGCGCCGGCGGCAGGGCGCGCAGACCGGCGCGCTGGGGGCGCGGCACGAGCAGGCGCGCTTGCTCAGCAACAAGACCCACTACAGCCCCACCGACCCCGACGCGCGCATCTCCGTCAAACCCGGCAAAGCGCGGGCCCTGAACTACTTCTGCAGCTTGTCCGTCGACACGGCCCACGGCGTCATCAGCCATGCGCAAGCCGACTTCGCCGACCAGCGCGACAGCCTGCATTTGCCCCGGCTCCTCGCCGGCCTGCAGCAGCGCTTGCGCGCGAACGAACTGCCCCTGCGCGAGCTGCTGGCCGACGCCGGCTACGTCAACGGCCCGAACTATGCGCTACTTGAAGCCGCGCGCATCACGGCATGGATTCCCGTTTTCGGCCAGTACAAGCCCGCAATCGAGGGCTTTGCCTACGACCGGCGCACGGACGCCTTTACCTGCCCCGAAGGCCAGGCGCTGCCCTTTCAGAAATACGACACCAACCAAGACGGGGGCTGGCATAAGATTTACTGGGGCCCGTGCCGCACCTGCCAGCAGTGCCCGCGCAAGCCGCTGTGCGCCCCGCGGGCCCGGCGCAAGCAAATCAACCGCACGATTTACGACGCGGCCTACCGCCGCGCCTGGCT
>NZ_JAJFAW010000056.1 GCF_020711255.1 Hymenobacter plasmatis | reverse complement strand
TGTCTCGTCCGGCTATAGCTATACAGGTGGGGGTGATAATCCGGCCTGCGCTTTACAGGCCGGGTTGGTAATCCGGATTGGACTTTACAGGTGAGGAAGATACGCCGCGGATTTATTTCCGCCGCTTGGACCAGGTGTCAAGTGGGCGCCGGGCTGGCCGCGGGCTGATAGTAATTTTTCCAGCGGCGCACCAGCGGCCCTTCCTGCTCGTGGGCTTGGCTCGGGGTCAGAAAGTCGCAGCTGCCGTGCGGACGCAGCTCATTGTAGGCCCGCACCGCCCGTGCCACCAGGGCGTCGGCCTGCGCAAAGCCGGGCAGGGTGTTGCCCAAGCCGAATTCGTCCTTCAGGATGCCGTTGATGCGCTCGGCCACGGCGTTTTCGTACGGGTCGCCGCGTTGGGTCATGCTCAGGGCCACGCCGTGGCTTTCCAGCAGGCCGACGTACTCGCGGGCGGCGTACTGCAAGCCCCGGTCGGAGTGGTGAATCAGCGGTCGTTGCGGCTGGGTGCGGGCCCCCAATGCCTGCTGCAGCGCGGCGAGCGTGCCGCGCACCGACAGGTCCGGGTGCAGGCACGCGCCCACGATTTTGTGGGAATACAGGTCGGTAATCAGGCTCAGGTAGCTCCAGCCGCTGAGCAGGCGCACGTAGGTGATGTCGCTGACCCAGACCTGCTCCGCCCGGCTGACAGTTAGGTGTTCGATGAGATTCGGTCGCCGAAATAAGGGCAGGCAGGTGTGCGTGGTCACCACCCGCCGTTTGCGGCGGCGGATGAGCAGGCCGTGGCCAGCCAGCAGGGCAAAGAGGTAGTCCCGGCCCACGCGGGGCGCGAACGCGCCGAGTTGCGGCAACAGCAAAAAATGCAGCTTGCGCGTGCCCAGGCGTGGCAAGGCCTCGCGCAGGTCGGCCACCAGGGCCAGCACCAGGCCGTCGAGCAGCGCCTGGGCCGTGGCCCGGCGCTGGTGGTCGTAAAATGCGTTTCGGGTCTTGCCAAACAGTCCGCAGAGCGTGCCCACACCCACGTGCGGGTACTTCCGGCGCATTATTTCGACGGCTTGGCACCACCCTTTTTTCGGATGTCAATACGATAGGTGGCTTCCGCTTGGTCGATGAGCGTGTGCAACGCCTCGATTTGCCACTGCGCCTGCCGCAGCTGCGCGGCCAGGCCGGCCGGGGCGCCGGCTTCCGCGGCCGACGGGACGGCACCCGGGGGCGGGTCGGCGGCCTGTTCGGCCTGGTAAGCGGCGACCCATTCGCGCAGGGTTTTTTTCAGGCGGAGCCCGTACTTGAGCAGGGCCTCGTCTTCGCGCAGGCGCCCGTCCAGCAATTCCCGGGCAATGTGCTGCCGCTGGGCGCGCGTGAACCGGGGTTGTTTCATTTGGTGGTATACGGGCGAACCGTAGAGTTGAAGCCACTTCCATACCGTGGCATGGCTCACCCCAAACTGCTGCTGCACCTGCCGGCGCAAGTGGCCCGACTCCACCAACCGCACGACTTCCAGCCGGACGGCCATTGGATAAATCTCATATTTCTGGCGCTCTTTGCGCGGCCTACGCTCGTTCATGGAATTCAGAACTAGTGTATAGCTCTGGCCGGACGAGACA
>NZ_JAJFAW010000055.1 GCF_020711255.1 Hymenobacter plasmatis | reverse complement strand
GTTATGGTCAGCCGGGGAATCGCTCCCCCGGCTGCCACTTCAGAACCGTGCGTGAGACTTTCACCTCACACGGCTCCTCGTTGTGCACCGCTACTGCGGGCTGCCAAACTGCCGTCCTGCTTTGTCTTGTGGTCATGACAGTGCCGGTGCAGCAGTTGCAGGTTGTCCAACTCCTCCTTTCCGCCGCATATTCGGGGGATGCGATGGTCCTTTTCGAGTATATCCGTGTCCATGAAGCAAAGCTTACACCACGCACATCGCCCCGCCTGTCGCTTCAGCAGCGCACTGGTGCGCAGGTCTAGGCCGTGGTAATCCCGCAACCGGGAGCCCCAGTACACCCATTTGCCATCGAAAGGGGAGCGACTGCCCGCCACCTTGACGTGTCGTTTAATACGGGTGACGCTGTGCGTACGCAGCCGCACGCCTTGCGGCGTGTCGAATTTCCAACTGCCTTGCTCGAGTCGCCAGTACTTATGCACGATGCGGCATTTGTGCTTGCCGCTGTGCCGACGCGTGGCCCAGCGGCGGAGCTTGTGGTGGAGGTTGTAATCCAGCCGGGAGAAGACGTCTTTGGCCACCACGCCCGCGTAGTAGGCGCACCAGCCGCGTATCACCAGGTTCAACTCCCGGATGAGGGCGGCCTGGGGCGAGCCCCGCTGCCGGTACACGATTTCGCGTAGTTGGCGGTCGTGGCGCTGCTGCGCGGTACGGGAGGGCTTGATAATCGTCTTGTATCCCAGCGGGATGCCCCGCGGGCTTTTCCCTGTGTGGGTACGTCCCACCGGAAATTGCCGGACCGTCATGCCCAGGAAATCAAACCCGGCCGGGTGTTCCGGCGAGGGGTGCAGCGTGTGCACCACCCGCGTTTTGGCCGGTTTCATGGCCAGCCCCAACGGCGCCAACCAGTCCGCGAGTAGCTGCTGACAGGCTTCGATGACGACTCGGTCTTCGTGGAGGACCACGAAATCGTCGGCGTAGCGAATCAGGGTTGCTTTCGGACTCAGGCGGGTGGGGCTGATACGCTTCTGCCGGAAGTGCGTCTGGATGACCATTTCCATGCCGTGGAGGGCGATGTTGGCCAGCAGCGGCGAGATGACACCCCCTTGCGGGGTGCCGGCTTCGACGGGCTGAAAAACGTCTCCCTCCATCACCCCGGCCCGGAGCCAGCCCTTGAGCAGGCGACGGAACAGGGGCATGGTGGCCACTTTGGCTAGAAGCCGGTCGTGGTCGATGCGGTCAAAACACTTCTCGATGTCGGCATCCAGCACCCATTTGGCCCGCTGGTTGATGCAGTTGTAGATGGCCCCGATGGCGTCGTGCGCCGACCGGCCGGGCCGGAAGCCGTAGCTGTTGGGCTCGAACCGGGCTTCCCATTCGGGTTCCAGTGCCAGCTTGACCAGGGCCTGCAAGGCCCGGTCGTGCATGACGGGAATGCCCAAGGGACGCTTTTCGGTCGAGCCCGGCTTGGGTATCCAGACCCGTCGCAGGGGCTTGGCCGCGCACCGAAACGAGAGCCGACGGCTGAGCCGCAGGCGCTGGTGGTCGGTGAGCGACTTCACCCCGTCGATGCCGGCCGTGCGTTTGCCTTGATTGTCCTGGGTGACTTTGCGTACGGCCAAGAGTTTGGCTGCCCGGGATTTACTCAATAGTTTTTGGAGTTGGCGCACCTGGCGGGTATCCCCCCGGAGGCTGGCCTGATAAATACGCTTTTGCAGTCTGAAAACCGTGCGCTGGAGTTGCTTCCAGGGCAAGGCCTTCCATTCATCCATCTGTGGCATCACAGTGTCCATCGTCTTGACTGCTACTGACTGCATTTATCGATACACAACGGGCGCAAGTGGGCGTATCCGCCGGCTTTCCCGGCGGCGTTGGCTTTTTGCGCCATCCTGCCACGGGCCGGCGTGTAGCTGGCTGCCCACTGCCGAAGCAGAGCCGTTCCGTGGTTTACTTGTTCCATCTGCCTGTTTCACGAAAGGGTAGCGCCCCACTTTGTCACCGGGTTGTGCTGTGAATGAGCGGCCGTGGTCGGTAACGCATTACCACGGCCCGACAACCGTTCCCTTTTGGGCAAGCTTCTCATACTGGCTAAGCTTGTTCAACGTAACGATGAGTAGTGGATTCAGAATTCTTACGCATGCTTTCACACTTGCGGGGATGGCCGGCCAGTCTCCGACGTACCCGCGTTCTTTCCCGCTTCACCCACCCGGATTGCCACACCGGGTAAGTGGGGAAAGTGTTTTCGTCCGCTCATCAGGACGGCAGAGGATTGAACTCTGCACCAGACAGATAGTTGTTCTTTAGCCCGAGCTAAAGAACGCCTGCTTAGTTAGTTCACAGGCAACAAGTCGCACGCAGCCGTCGTTGTT
>NZ_JAJFAW010000054.1 GCF_020711255.1 Hymenobacter plasmatis | reverse complement strand
CCGGATTACCAACCCGGCCTGTAAAGCGCAGGCCGGATTATCACCCCCACCTGTATAGCTATAGCCGGACGAGACACTGCAAGCTGGGGGCGGCAATACTGCAGCGGTGCTTCAACCATGCTTTTGCCATGCTCTAACTGCGGTTGGCTGACGCCGACGTTCCGTTGAGGGCGCGGGAAACTTCGGCCTCGGGGAGGTGGGTAAATTGGCAGAACTCGGCGACTGACACGTAGGCGCGGGCGGGCTTGTCGAAGTGCTTGCGGATGCGCTGCAGCAGCACCTTGGCGGTGCTGTATTTTGTGCCCGTAAGCTGGGCTGCTTCCTTGGGGCAGATGCACACCTGGGGCATAATTGGACCAATTGGGGTGAAAGTGGCAGACGAATATACAACGGCTAAAACCCGTCCGTAGGTTCGGAGCATGGAGGCCCAACGGACTGTTTTACGGGTAGGTGAACTGGCGCTGCTGGCGGTGCTGGTCGCGGGCTGTCTGTCGAGCCAGAGTGAGACGGGCGAGCCGCTGTCGTTCACGGCCCGCGCCGCGGCGGCCGCGGAGGCGGCCCGGGTGGTGCGCGTCGTCGACGCCGATACCTACATCCTGCTGGCGGGCTCCTCGACGTACCGGTTCCGGCTGCTGGGCGTGGACGCGCCGGAGCGGGACCAGCCGTTCGGGCCGCAGGCCGCCGACTCGATGGCGCGGCTGCTGACGCCGGGACGGGTGGTGCTGGTGGCCCGGGCTGGCATGGACCTCTACGGCCGGACGCTGGGCACCGTGCTGCTGCCAACGGCAACCGTGGCCGCGGCGGGCCGCCCCGTGCCTTTGGATTCGCTGATGGTGGTGCGGGGCTGGGCCTGGGCCTTTGACCCGGACCACAAAGTAGCCGGACGGGCACAACAGCAGGTGGCCGCGCAGCGAGCCGGGCGCGGCTTGTGGAAATGCGGCGTGCCCCAGGCCGTGCCGCCGAAGCTGTGGCGGTCTTTTAATGCTCAAAACAAGCGGCGCTACCGGGTTGGCTGCACCTGGTAACCAAGCCGCGCAAGTGAAAGCAGCCGGGTTTTATCTCCAACTTTTATTCCCTATTCTCATGGCCTCTCAAAATGGCATCCTGGGGTTGCAAGGCACAGTGGGCGGCCTTGTCTTCGCCAAAAACGGCACGGTTCGTCAGAAACCTGCCTCCAACAAAGCCGCCTTCGCCTCGGCGGCTTCGCTGGCCCGTACCCGTGAAAACGCCTCGGAATTCGGCCGCGCGGCCAGCGGCGGCAAGCTCATTCGTTCGGCCTTCCGGTCCCTCATCACCACGGCCTCCGACGCGCGGATGGTGAGCCGGCTCACGCAGCGCGTGCGCCAAATCGTGGGGCTGGACGAAGCCAACGACCGCGGCGAGCGGGTGGTGGACAAGGACAACGTCGGCGGCCTGCTCGGCTTCGACTTCAACAGCGGCGCGGGCCTCGGCCAGAGCCTGTTCTTCCCGTTTGCGGTGGCCACAGCCGGCGCGGACGTGACGCTGACGGTGCCCCGGCTGAACCCGGCCACCGACTTGGTGGCCCCGCAGGGCGCCACGCACTTCGAGCTGCTCTACGGGGTGGCGATGATGAACTTTGAAACCGGCACTTACGAGGCCGGCACGGTGGCCGCTCCATTCGGCACGCAGGCGCTGAGCGCGGCCCCCCTGGCCGACCAGGCGCTGGTGGCCACGCTGCCCACGGCCCCGACCGCGGACGACGTGGTGATGGCCGTGCTGGGCGTGAACTTCTACCAGTCGCTCAACGGCAAGCTCTACCCGCTCAACAACAACGCCACCAACCCGCTGGCCATTGCCTACGTGGCTTAAGCCAGACGGCGGGAATATGCGGCCGGCGCCGACCAGCGCCGGCCGTTTGGGTGGGGCCGGGCCCCGGTTTCTCTTGGTTTTACTTCTAATTCTTTATTTCTGATGGCTTCCAAAACCGCCTATCAAAAACAAGCGGACAAGCGCCTGAAAACGGCGCTCAAGCTGCGCGCCCGCTACGACGGCCGGGTGCGCAAATACGCGACGGCCCTTGGCGCGGCCCTGGCCGGCGCGGCCGATGCCAAGGCGCGCGTGGACCGGATTAACCTGCTCTACGGCGTGGACGTCTCGACCGAAACGCTGCTGGTGCACGACCTGCGCACGGCGGGCCTGCCCGGCCTGCTCAGCACGAGCATGGCCGCCAGCACCCCGGGCGAGGAAGTGCAGCTCTTTAATGCCATCGCCGACGGCAACGGCGGCGCGGTGCTGGCCGCGGACGCGCTGTTTGGGGAAGTGGTGGACCCCGCGGCGCCGGTGGCCGACGCGCCCCCGGTCGTGGTGGCCCCGCCCGTCGTAATCCAGCAGTCCCCGGCCCCGGTGGAACCCGCCCCCGTGGTGGACGGGGCGGTAGCGGGGCAGGTAACGCTGGCCGGCCCGAATGGGACGCTGGCGGGCATCACCATTGAATCGGCCCCGGGCGTGAGCCTGGACTTTGCCCCGCTCTACAGCGGCAGCTCCATACCGGTGGACATGTACCTGTTCGTGTACGTGGAGGACCCGATGACCGCGAAGGTGACGTTTGCCGACCGCTACGCGGGCAAGTCCTTCACCGTGCACCTGGCCGATGGCCGCACAGCCACGGGCCTCTTCACGGAAGGCTCGTATGGCATTGACGTGTAGCCGCGGTACCTGCCGGTAGAATGAAAAGGCCAGCTCCCGTTTTGGGGGCTGGCCTTTTTTATGGTGCTGGGCTGCTGGCTGCGACAGCTGGCGCCGAAGGGCGGTGGGCCCGCTCCCTGGAAGGAACAAGCGGCGTGGCGCACACTGGCCTACACGACGCGGCTGGAGGACCTGTACCGAGAACTCCTTCTACAGATAATGTGGCCGTGCACCTGCGGGTGGTAGCTGCTTACACCAGAGCATCATAATTTCTCGTCACTGAATAAAAAAGGCCCACCCGCATGATGCGGGTGGGCCTTTTCAGTACAGCGTAGAAGGGTGCCCAGCGCCCGCTAGTACGTGATTTCTCCAGAGATAGTCAGGGAGCCAGCCGGGTCGGCCGGGTTCAGTATATCCAAGCCGTCGTAGAATCCCGAAGCCCCGCTGAATCGACCAGTTCCCCCGGTGATGGTGAAGTGAACGGCGACTGTTGAAGTACCATCCCCTAGGGGCGTCAGCACCACGCGCAGGGTGGAGAAAATCTGGTCCCCGTTGGCGGCCGTCATGACTTGCGTACCAGTGGCCGTGCCCGTCGCCGGGTCCAAGAGGGTATGGTCTTCGTAATGAGGTGGTCTAAGCTAGCCGGACGGAAGAAGGACGTATATTTCTTCTGTTATGACAGCCAAAAAGAGCGGGTCGT
>NZ_JAJFAW010000053.1 GCF_020711255.1 Hymenobacter plasmatis | reverse complement strand
GACGCCCCGCTCTTTTTGGCTGTCATAACAGAAGAAATATACGTCCTTCTTCTGTCCGCCTTGCCTAGACCACCTCATATCTCATATAGCACCACTGTAGCGAAGTGAGTTGCAAACTCACTTCTACAAGCGGCGCGCAGTCGTCGCTTCGCTTAGACTGCGGCCAGCGAAACCAGTCTCTATTGCTGCGAAGACTCCACCGCCTCCAGTACCAGTGCTACCCGGCTCGGCACGTACAGGCTGAGTTGGTGCTCGAAGGTCTCGTACACGTAGGACTCATCGGGCCGGTCGAAGCCGCCGAAACGGCTGTTGTCGGACGATAGGATGACGTGGTACTTGCCCTCTTTCGTGACCCAGAAGCGGTAGTCGACTAGGCTATTTTCGACGTGGAAATTGACCACGAACACCAGCCCTGCGCGCTCAAATACCAGCACCTTGTTTTCCTCGTCGTGCTTGAGCAGGTGGGCCGGACCAGCGGCCAGCAGATGGCGCTCGCGGGCCATGTGTACCATGGCTTTATCGAACTCGCCGAGCTGGTGGTACTTCAAGTCGGGATTGTCGCCCAGGCTCCACTGGCGGCGGGCAAAGTGGTAGCTCCAGCCGTTGCCTTCGCGAGGGAAATCGACCCACTCGGGGTGGCCAAACTCGTTGCCGATGAAGGTGAGGTAGCCCTCGCCCCCCGCGGCCAGCGTGAGAAGACGGATGAGCTTGTGCAGGGCCACGCCGCGGGCAGCACCGGGGTCTGGGTCGGCGGCCTGCATGTGGGTGTAGATGCCGGCGTCTATCAGCCAATGTGACAAGGTTTTGTCACCGACCAGCGCCTGGTCGTGGCTTTCGGCGTAGGCAATGGTTTTTTCGCCGGCGCGGCGGTTGGTGAGCGTGTGCCAGAGGTCACCGAGGGGCCAGTTTTCGTCGGGCGTGTGCTTGAGCAGCTTAATCCAGTAGTCCGGAATGCCCATGGCCAGGCGGAAATCGAAGCCCACGCCGCCTTCCTTAATGGGGCGGCACAGGCCGGGCAGGCCGCTCATGTCCTCGGCAATCAGAATGCTGCCCTTCTTGAATTCGTGGGCCAGCGTGGTGGCCAGCTGCAGGTAGAGAATGGCATCCTCGTCAGCAGCCGGCCCGAAGTAGTTGTCGTAGCCCATAAAGGCCACGCCCTCGCCGTGGTGGTGGTAGAGCATGCTGGTCACGCCATCGAAGCGGAAGCCGTCGAAGTGATATTCTTCAAGCCAGAAGCGCACGTTGCTGAGCAGAAACTGCTGCACCTCGGGGCGGCCGTAGTCGAAGAGCTTGCTGTCCCAGCCGGGGTGGTTGCCGCGCTCGCCTTTGTGGAAATAGAGGTTGCCGGAGCCGTCGAAATCGGCCAGGCCCTCGGCCTCGTTTTTCACGGCGTGCGAGTGTACGATGTCGAGCAGCACGGCAATGCCACGGCGGTGGGCTTCGTTGATAAGAAACTTCAGGTCTTCGGGCGTGCCGAAGCGGGAGCTGGCCGCAAACAGGTTGGCCACGTGGTAGCCGAAGGAGCCGTAGTACGGGTGCTCCTGCACGGCCATCAGCTGAATGGTGTTGTAGCCGTCGGCCTCGATTCGGGGCAGGATATTGTCGGCAAATTCGCGGTAGGTACCCACGCGACCCTCCTCGGTGGCCATGCCCACATGGGCTTCGTAAATCAGCGGCTCCGGAGCAGCGGTGGCGGTTTTAAACTTCTGATCGGTCCAGGTGAATTCGGTTTCGGGGCGCCAGACCTGCGCGGAGTAGTCCTTGGTTTGCTCGTCTTGCACGGCGCGGCGCAGGGTGGCCGGCAGGCGGTCTTTGCCCCCGGCGGCAGTCACGACGTGCACCTTGTAGCGGCTGCCGTGGGTGAGGCGATTTTGGTATTCAGCATCCGGCAAAAACACTTCCCAAACACCGTATTCCAGCTTCTGCAGGGGGTTGGCCTGGCGGTCCCAGCCGTTGAAATCCCCGACCAGGTACAGCGCGGTGGCCCCCGGCGCCCACTCCCGATACACGTAGCCGCCGCGGCTGGCGTCGTGGTTCAGGCCCAGCTGCTGGTGGGCCGTGGCGTAGTTGGCCAGCGAGCCGTGGTACTGCTCAATCTCGGCCAGCCGGGCCCGGAGCCGGGCCAGCCGCTGCTGCAGCACGGGCTCGAACGGCGCCAGCCAGGGGTCATTTTTAACGAGTGCCAGCGAGGCCCGGCGCGGGGCTTGGGGGGCTGCGGGAGCGGTAGGTTTCGACTTAGCCATGATTGCGGAAGGTTTGCGCCAAAAGTAACGCGTTGGAGCTGCCGGCCCGACAACGGCGGCAGCCGGCCGGTAATTTACTTGCCATCAGCGGCTATTTGGTGCGTGGTGTAGTTACAGCAGCAATCATAACGTTATTTTGCCCAATGATGAAGACTCGTTTTTTTATTGTTCCGCTGGCGCTGCTGCTGGCCTGCTCGGCCGAGCGGCCCGTGACGTCCACTTCGCGGGCCTTTGAAAGCTCCCTGGCCTCGCCGCTGCCGCAGGCCACCGCGCCACGGCTGGCCAACTACGCCATGGTAGTTTCGGCCCACCCGGAAGCTTCCAAAATCGGCACGCTGATACTGCAGCGCGGCGGCAATGCCTACGATGCGGCCGTGGCCGTGCAGTTTGCCTTGGCCGTGGTGCTTCCCGTGGCCGGCAACATCGGCGGGGGCGGCTTCCTGCTCTACCGCGACCGCAACGGCTCGGCCGGCAGCCTCGATTTCCGCGAAACGGCTCCCGCCGGCGCCACCCGCGACATGTACCTCGACAAGCAGGGCAACGTGGTGGAGGGCCTGAGCACGGCCGGCCCCCTGGCGGTGGGCACGCCCGGCACCGTGGCCGGCATGGTGGTGCTGCACAAGCAGTTGGGCAAACTCTCGTGGCCGGCGTTGGTGCAGCCGGCGGTGGCGCTGGCGGCCAAAGGCTTCCCGCTCACGGTGAAAGAGGCCGCGGGCCTCAACCGCACCCGCGCCGATTTCCAGAAGTATAACCCTGGCAGTACCCCCGCTTACCTGCGCCCCGGTGGCGGCGACTGGCAAGCCGGCGACACCTTGCGCCTGCCCGAGCTGGCCCGCACCTTGTCGCGGGTACGTGACCAGGGCCGGGCGGGCTTCTACCGCGGCGAAACCGCCCGCCTGCTGCTGGCCGAAATGAAGCGCAGCGGCGGCCTGGTGAGCCAGAAAGACCTAGATAGCTACCAGCCCAAGTGGCGCGAGCCGCTGCGCGGCCGCTACCGCGACTACGACGTGATTACGATGCCGCCGCCCAGCTCCGGGGGCATTGCTCTGCTGCAAATGCTGCAAATGCTGGAGCCAATCGACCTGGCCCAAACCGGCTACCACACCCCCATGGCCGTGCACGACATCACCGAAGTGGAGCGCCGCGTTTACGCTGACCGTGCCACCTACCTCGGCGACCCGGACTTTGGCTTTGTGCCGGTGCAAAGGCTGCTAGATGTGGACTACAACCGCCAGCGCGCGGCCACCATCCGGCCTGACGGCCGGGCCACGCCCAGCTCGGAGGTAACCGCCGGCAAAGGCCTACCTGGCTACGAAAGCAACGAAACCACGCACTACAGCATCATCGATGCCTTCGGCAATGCTGTGAGTTGCACCACTACCCTCAACGGGGCCTACGGCAGCAAAGTAGTGGTGCCCGGCGCGGGCTTTCTGCTCAACAATGAGATGGATGATTTCAGCTCCAAAGCCGGGGTGCCCAATGCCTACGGCCTGGTGGGCGGCACCGCCAACGCCATTGCGCCCGGCAAGCGCATGCTCAGCAGCATGACGCCCACCATCCTCACCCGCAACGGCAAAGTGGCGCTGGTGGTGGGCTCGCCGGGCGGCAGCACCATCATCACCAGCGTGCTGCAAACCATCCTGGGCGTGGTCGACTATGGCCTCAATGCGCAGCAGGCCGTGGCAGCCCCGCGCCTGCACCACCAGTGGCTACCCGATGTAATCGACGTGGAAGCCGGTGCTCTCCTGCCAGCAGCTCAGGACACCCTACGTGCCCGCGGTTACCACCTGAACCCCCGCTTGCCATGGGGCCGGCTCGACATCATCCGCGTGCTACCCGAAGGCAAGCTGGAAGGCGGCGCCGACCCGCGCGGCGACGACACGGCGCTGGGCTACTAGCAACAAAAAGAACGTCATGCTGAGCGAAGGCGAAGCATCTCGTCCGCGCCATCTGTCATGCTGACGAAGGAAGCATCTTATCAGGTGCGAACGAATCGTTGAGCCGTGATAAGATGCTTCGCTGCGCTCT
>NZ_JAJFAW010000052.1 GCF_020711255.1 Hymenobacter plasmatis | reverse complement strand
GGGTGTAGAACATTTTACAATGGAGAGTTTGATCTTGGCTCAGGATGAACGCTAGCGGCAGGCCTAATACATGCAAGTCGAACGGTCTCTAGCAATAGAGATAGTGGCGCACGGGTGCGTAACGCGTAACCAACCTACCCAGTTCTGGGGGATAGCCCGCCGAAAGGCGGATTAATACCGCATAAGACCATAGTATGGCATCATACAGTGGTTAAAGATTTATTGGAATTGGATGGGGTTGCGTGCCATTAGCTAGTTGGCGGGGTAACGGCCCACCAAGGCGACGATGGCTAGGGGAGCTGAGAGGCTGGTCCCCCACACGGGCACTGAGATACGGGCCCGACTCCTACGGGAGGCAGCAGTAGGGAATATTGGGCAATGGGCGAGAGCCTGACCCAGCCATGCCGCGTGCAGGATGAAGGCTTTCTGAGTCGTAAACTGCTTTTGCCAGGGAAGAAAAAGAGGGATGCGTCCTTCACTGACGGTACCTGGTGAATAAGCACCGGCTAACTCCGTGCCAGCAGCCGCGGTAATACGGAGGGTGCAAGCGTTGTCCGGATTTATTGGGTTTAAAGGGTGCGTAGGCGGCCGATTAAGTCTGGGGTGAAAGCCCGTTGCTCAACAACGGAACTGCCCTGGAAACTGGTCGGCTTGAGTACAGACGAGGGTGGCGGAATGGATGGTGTAGCGGTGAAATGCATAGATACCATCCAGAACCCCGATTGCGAAGGCAGCTGCCTAGACTGTAACTGACGCTGAGGCACGAAAGCGTGGGGAGCGAACAGGATTAGATACCCTGGTAGTCCACGCCGTAAACGATGGATACTCGCTGCCGGCGATACAATGTCGGTGGCTTAGCGAAAGCGTTAAGTATCCCACCTGGGGAGTACGCCCGCAAGGGTGAAACTCAAAAGAATTGACGGGGGCCCGCACAAGTGGTGGAGCATGTGGTTTAATTCGATGATACGCGAGGAACCTTACCTAGGCTAGAATGCGCGTGACCGCCTCAGAGATGAGGCTTTCCTTCGGGACACAAAGCAAGGTGCTGCATGGCCGTCGTCAGCTCGTGCCGTGAGGTGTTGGGTTAAGTCCCGCAACGAGCGCAACCCCTATGTTTAGTTGCCAGCGCGTAATGGCGGGGACTCTAGACAGACTGCCTGCGCAAGCAGTGAGGAAGGCGGGGACGACGTCAGGTCATCATGGCCCTTACGCCTAGGGCTACACACGTGCTACAATGGACGGTACAGCGGGTTGCCAACCAGCGATGGTGCGCCAATCCCGAAAAGCCGTTCTCAGTTCGGATCGGAGTCTGCAACTCGACTCCGTGAAGCTGGAATCACTAGTAATCGCGTATCAGCAATGACGCGGTGAATACGTTCCCGGGCCTTGTACACACCGCCCGTCAAGCCATGGAAGTTTGGTAGACCTGAAGCCGGTGCTCGTCACAGAAGCCGGTTAGGGTAGAACAGGTAACTAGGGCTAAGTCGTAACAAGGTAGCCGTACCGGAAGGTGCGGCTGGATCACCTCCTTTCTGGAGCAGTTCGACTCGTGAGTTTTTATAATAGCATGTTACGGTTGTCACGCCGTTTGTCTTTTCCTGCATTCAAATAATTTAAACACTGGTTTTGGGCTTGTAGCTCAGGTGGTTAGAGCGCTACACTGATAATGTAGAGGTCCCTGGTTCGAGTCCAGGCAGGCCCACTCTAACAACAAGGACCAGTTGTTGACGCATACCGGTTCATTTCAATAGGAAATGAACCTCGACATCACTAAACACCAGAGTGATACACGTTCTTTGACGTAAGGGGTAACAAAAACGAAGCGTAGCGCGCTTGGCCTGGCAACAGGCAAGCAAGTTCTAGCAATAGAACAGCGATACGAAAGCGAAGTAAGCAAGAGCACACGGGGGATGCCTAGGGTCTGAGAGGCGACGAAGGACGCGATAAGCTGCGATAAGCTGGGGGGAGGGGCACATACCCGTTAATCCCCAGATTTCCGAATGGGGCAACCCCCTACCTGGAAGAGGTAGGAACCGACTCGCTTGACGAGCGGTGGCAAACGCCGAGAACTGAAACATCTAAGTACCGGCAGGAAAAGAAAATAACAATGATTCCCCAAGTAGTGGCGAGCGAACGGGGAGGAGCCCAAACCGGGTTGGTTACGGCCAGTCCGGGGTTGTAGGGTCGCGACATCTGATTGAATCGAGTTAGCTGAATTGCTTGGGAAAGCAGGCCAGAGACGGTGAAAGCCCGGTAAGCGACAATTCTGATTCACGGTAGCGATACCCTGAGTAGGGCGGGGCCGGAGAAACCCCGTCTGAAGCGAGCGGCACCATCCGCTAAGGCTACATACTCCTCAGACACCGATAGTGAACTAGTACCGTGAGGGAAAGGTGAAAAGAACCGGGAATACCGGAGTGAAAAGAACCTGAAACCGTGTGCTTACAAGCAGTTAGAGGGCTCTAGTGGCCTGATAGCGTGCCTTTTGCATAATGAGCCTACGAGTTACTCCTCCCCGGCAAGGTTAAGTGGTTATAGCCACGGAGCCGCAGCGAAAGCGAGTCTGAACAGGGCGCGGAGTCGGGGGGGGTAGACGCGAAACTTGGTGAGCTACCCATGAGCAGGTTGAAGGTGCGGTAACACGCACTGGAGGACCGAACGAGTTTCCGTTGAAAAGGATTTCGATGACTTGTGGGTAGGGGTGAAAGGCCAATCAAACTGAGAAATAGCTCGTACTCCCCGAAATGTATTGAGGTACAGCGTCGTGGTGAGGTCGTTGGAGGTAGAGCTACCAATAGGACTAGGGGGTGTCAGAGCCTACCGAATCCTGATGAACTCCGAATGCCAGCGGCTATACACGGCAGTGAGGCCTGGGGTGCTAAGGTCCCCGGCCGAGAGGGAAAGAACCCAGACCATCTGCTAAGGTCCCTAAATCTAGATTAAGTTGAACAAAGGAGGTCCAGTTGCTTTGACAGCCAGGAGGTTGGCTTGGAAGCAGCCATTCCTTTAAAGAGTGCGTAACAGCTCACTGGTCGAGCGACCGGGCATCGATAATACGCGGGCATCAAATCTAGTACCGAAGCAATGGATGTAACGTGAAAGACCGTTACGTGGTAGGGGAGCATTCTCCTTGCGGTGAAGGTGTGTCGTCAGGCATGCTGGAGCGTGGAGAAAAGCATATGTAGGCATGAGTAACGATAATGGGGGTGCGAAACCCCCACGCCGATAGACTAAGGTTTCCAGCTCAACGCTAATCGGAGCTGGGTTAGTCGGGACCTAAGGGGCAGCCGAAAGGTGAACTCGATGGACAGCAGGTTAATATTCCTGTACTAATGTTAAAAAGTGATGCAGTGACGCAGAAGTGAAAGCACCGCGGGCGGACGGAAGTGCCCGTTGAAGGCCGTAGGTATTGGGAGGGTAGTTAAGTACGCCCACCTAGCCGAAAGCTGATAGTACCGTACGTCCTTCGGGACACGCGGATAGTGTGCCTAATCCGACTGCCAAGAAAACCTGCTAAGCGTTTTAATTTTAACATTACCCGTACCGCAAACCGACACAGGTAGTCAAGGAGAGTATCCTGAGGCGCTCGAGTGAATCACGGCCAAGGAACTCGGCAAAATGGACCTGTAACTTCGGGAGAAGGGTCGCTTCCTCTTGGGCAACCAAGAGAAGCCGCAGTGAAAAGGCCCAGGCGACTGTTTAACAAAAACACATGGCTTTGCTAACGCGCAAGCGGACGTATAAGGCCTGACACCTGCCCGGTGCCGGAAGGTTAAGAGGGGAACTTAGTGCCGCAAGGTGCGAAGGTTTGAATCGAAGCCCCGGTAAACGGCGGCCGTAACTATAACGGTCCTAAGGTAGCGAAATTCCTTGTCGGGTAAGTTCCGACCTGCACGAATGGTGTAACGATCTGGGCGCTGTCTCAGCCGTGAGCTCGGTGAAATTGTAGTCTCGGTGAAGATGCCGAGTACCCGCCACGGGACGGAAAGACCCCGTGCACCTTTACTATAGGTTGCCATTGGTGTTGGGTTCGGCATGTGTAGCATAGGCGGGAGGCGCTGAGCCGGGGACGCTAGTTCTCGGGGAGCCACCGTTGAAATACCGCCCTTGCCGTGCCTGATGCCTAATCCTTCAAAGAAGGAGACAGTGGCTGCTGGGTAGTTTGACTGGGGTGGTCGCCTCCAAAAGAGTATCGGAGGCTTTCAAAGGTCCGCTCAGTACGCTTGGTAACCGTACGCAGAGCGCAATAGCAGAAGCGGGCTTGACTGTGAGGCCGACTAGCCGAGCAGGGTCGAAAGACGGATATAGTGATCCGGTGGTTCCGCATGGAAGGGCCATCGCTCAAAGGATAAAAGGTACGCCGGGGATAACAGGCTGATCTCCCCCAAGAGCTCATATCGACGGGGAGGTTTGGCACCTCGATGTCGGCTCGTCACGTCCTGGGGCTGGAGAAGGTCCCAAGGGTTCGGCTGTTCGCCGATTAAAGTGGCACGCGAGCTGGGTTCAGAACGTCGTGAGACAGTTCGGTCCCTATCTGTGGTGGGCGTTGGAAATTTGACAGGACCTGTCCTTAGTACGAGAGGACCGGGATGGACCAGCCGCTGGTGCGCCGGTTGTACCGCCAGGTGCAGCGCCGGGTAGCTACGCTGGGACGAGATAAGCGCTGAAAGCATCTAAGTGCGAAACTCACCTGGAGATGAGATTTCCCAATTGAAGGCCCGTCGGAGATGACGACGTGGATAGGCGGCAGGTGAACAAGCAGAAATGCAATAGCTGAGCCGTACTAAGTGGCCGAGGGCTTCGCCAATTAAGCAATTAATATAATCGTCAAGCGCGCAACACACGCTTCGTTTTTGTCCCCTTATGTCAACGTTATTGAGTCCTGCACGAACACGCAGTGACCCGCCAGCAATGGTGGCTTTAGCCCGGGTGTTCACCTCTTCCCATTCCGAACAGAGCCGTTAAGCCCCGGTGCGCCTATGGTACTGCCTTCACCGGTGGGAGAGTCGGTCGCCGCCAACCTTATTTACGAGTAACGCCCCCCGCCGCTTTCACCAGCCG
>NZ_JAJFAW010000051.1 GCF_020711255.1 Hymenobacter plasmatis | reverse complement strand
ATGCCCCGTTCTGTTGCTCGGCGATGCGTGCACTTGGGCAGTTCTGCAACAGCCACGGTCGTGGCTGTTGCAGAACTAGGCGCAGGTGGTTGCTCTGGTGAAGAGGCAACTTAAAGCCGACAGGAACCGGCCGCACGGTAAGGGGTACGAAAAGGGCCGTGAAAGCGACGGGCCTGCCGCGGGCCATGGGAAGGCCCGGGCACCAACCCGCGGCTTGCGGCCCGTAGGGGCAGTTCTTCGTTTTTTGGGGTGCCTCGTTCAGCCGTTTCGACGGGCCGGCTGTTATAGGGCTGTACTTACTTTTTCACCCGTTTTCATTCTTCCGTTTATGGAGTTGCATTTTGTCCGCCGCGGCACCGGCCGCCCCCTGTTACTGGTTCACGGCATCGGCGGCAGCTGGCGGTCCTGGAACACCATCATCGACGCGCTGGCCGCTGAGCGCGACGTCATTGCGGTGGATTTGCCCGGCCACGGCGAAACGCCCCAGCTGGCCGGCGAAAACTCCATCGCCACCTTGGCCGATGCGGTGACGGGCTTTCTCACCCACCACGACCTGCTCGGCATTGATGCCGTGGGCAGCTCCATGGGCGCGCGGCTGGTGCTGGAGCTGGCCCGGCGCGGCGGCGTGCTGGGAGCGGTGGTGTCGCTGGACCCGGGCGGGTTCTGGCAGGGCTGGCAGATTCCGTTCTTCTACCATTCGGTGGACGTGTCGGTCAAGCTGGTGAAGGCCCTGCAGCCGGTGATGCCCGCCCTGGCCGGCTCGGCGGTGGGCCGCACGGGGCTGTTGCCGCAGTTTTCAGCCCGCCCCTGGGCCGTGGATGCGCAGCAGGCCATCGACGAGATGCACACCTTCGCCCACTCGCCCGCCTTCGACGAGTTGCTCGACCAACTGGCGCACGGCCAAGTGCAGCAACCCGCGCCCAAGGGCAGCATCCCCGGGCCCCTGGTCATTGGCTGGGGCCGGCAGGACCGGGTGTGCCTGCCGAGCCAGTCGAAGCTAGCATTGGCGAAATTCCCTGATGCGCGCCTGTATTGGTTTGAGCACTGCGGCCACTTTCCGCAGTGGGACCAGCCCGCCGAAGCCACGCGCCTGATTCTGGCCGTTACCAGCCGCCAGCCCTTCACCGATGAATCCATTGCCCTGTCAAAATCAGAAGAGGCGGTACGGACTTTGCCCAAGGCGGCCGTCGTAGCAGCCGCGCTGGCGCTGCTGGCCGGCGGCATCTGGCTACTCTCGTCGCGGCGGAAAAGGGGGCGATAGCAGGGGTCGCACGAGAGTAGGAACAGAAAACCCCGCTAAGAAATCGGGTACTGCTAATTACCTGGGTGCCGAAGTCTTTCAGGGTGAGGACCATCGTGAGGACGCTGGTGCGGTCGGCGACTTGCTCCCAGGGCACGGGCTGGGAGCAAGCGCGGGCCATCAACCGTTACCACCTGCCGGACGAGGGCTTCTGACCGGTCAACCTGGACCACCTCACAGTAACCTAGCCGATTAGGGATTCGTTAGCCGAATAACTTTTGTTTTCACGCCTCAATCCAACCCCCTATGGTTTCTTTTACGCATTGGCGACTGCCCACCCTGGGCCTGTCCGCACTTGCCGTGATGACGCTGGCAATGTGCCAGGGCAATTCCAGCAAGACAACCGAGGGCACCGCGCAGACGGCCGCCGATTCGACGGGGGTTGCCCCGGCGGTGGCGAGCCCCACCGGCCATGCTGAAGCGGGCCGGGACGTGTTTCGCAACGAAACCTTCGGCACCGAGGGCTTCTGGACCAACGCCGTGCGCATGCCCCAAGGCATGAAAGCGGCCAAGCTCACGGTGATGGACGCGCTGAAGGCCGGCGTCAGCTTCGACGTGGACGCCATGCCCGCCGATGTGAAAGCCGCCTTCGCCACCGAGCTGAAAACCGACCATTCGCCGGCCAAAGCCCCGAAGCTCAACGACCCGGCCACGATGGAGGCGCTGGTGAAAGCCAACGCCGTCATCGGCATGGTACCGAAGGGGGCCCTGGTAGGCGTGAGCTGCGCCCTGTGCCACGCCGTGACCGACAAGTCGATGTTTGACCTGGGCGGTAAAGGCAGCATCGGCAAGCGGATTGACGGGCCCACGCCCCACCAGCTCAACGTGGGCAAGCTGCTGGCCACCGCCGCCAACTCGCGGGCCCTGTTCCCCACGCTGCAGCTGCAACAGCCGGACGGCAGCACCATTGGCCGGGCCCCGAAGGGCCTCACCGCCACCTCCACCGAGGCAGAGGTAGACGCTTACCTGAGCAACCCCAAATTCTACCCCATCGGGACCTTTGACGACTCGCCCGATGGCAACGGCAACCCCGTGCACATCGCGCCCTTCTTCCGCCAGGATTTGGCCGCTCCCTTTGGCAGTTCGGGGCAAAACGACAAGCTGGACGATTTCAACAACACGGTCTATACGGCCTTGTTCGACCAAAGCAACCTGCTCTCGCCCGGCGGCAAGCAGTTTATTCATATATTGGGAGGGGCCAGCGGCGACGCCATGCTGGCCGACTACGCCAAGGTCCTGGCCGCTACCGGGGTCACGGGCTTTCCCTACGTGACCGCCTCCACGGCCGGCAAGCCCGGCGAGGCGCCCACGCCCACCGGCAAGCGCGTCGACGAGCAGAAGCTGCGCGATTTGAATGCCTACGTGTCGGCCCTGGCGGCCCCGAAAGGGATGGTAACGGATGCCGCGCTCGTGAGCAAGGGCCGGGCGTTGTTTGTCTCGAATAACTGCACCAATTGCCATAACACGGACCAAAGCAAGCCGGTGATGGCCAAACTGATTCCGATGAATCAGATTTATCCGGACTACAAGCCCAAGGTCTTGGCCCAGCGCCAAGCCCCGCTGAGCCCCATTCAGAATGCGCCCGGCACGTTCGACGACAAGATGATTGTGGTGGATGCCAGCCCCGGCGGCGGCATTCG
Organism: Hymenobacter plasmatis; assembly: GCF_020711255.1. GTDB lineage: Bacteria > Bacteroidota > Bacteroidia > Cytophagales > Hymenobacteraceae > Hymenobacter. Next base: position 2,334 of record NZ_JAJFAW010000051.1, on the reverse strand, counting down.
CGGCAACGCCCTGCCGCTGCTACTCGACCTGGCCCGCAAGCCCGTGTTCCTGCACGACAATTCCGTGCCCAGCCTGGAGGCGCTCCTCAATCCCAACCGCGGCAAAGGCGCTCCCCACCCGTTTTACGCGGTCAGCGCCCAGGAGCGGACGGCGCTGGTCGCGTACCTGAAAAGTTTGGACACGGGGCCTGACAAAGGCGTGGCCATGCGTCGGTAGCTCAACCGCGAGTTACCCACCAGCACCGGAGCCGGACAGCCTAGCAGGCGGTCCGGCTTTTTTTATACCTCGTTCGGCAAGTCAGGAATGATACAACCAGAAGTACTTGGTCGGTGTAGTGCAACTTGATGTCTTCGCCGTTCGCATCCTGGCCGGCTTTGATATAACTCATAAAAAGAAGCGGTAAGGTGAATGAAAAGATGTAGGTACCTACGAGCAACAACCAGGCGTTGGGATAGCGAGGCCCAAATCTTGTAAGTGGGTTTAAAGGGCGACGGGCTAATAAAGCGCTGCCGTGGTACCGCTTTCTTCCGCCTGGAGGTAGGCCGGTCCCTATCTTTCGGGCAGACTCCTGCTGCCCGGACATTTCCAAGCAACCGATTCACTACGCCCCTTCTCTACCCATGAATGCGACTCCGGCACTGCCCTCGGCCGCCGACGAAGCCGCGCTGGTGCAGCGCCTGCTGGCCCGCGACGAGCAGGCCCTGCGGCTGGTGCAGGAACGGTACGCCCGGAGCTTGCTCACGGCGATTCAGCGACTGGTGCGCGACGAGATGCTGGCCCAGGACGTGCTGCAGGAGGGGTTGTTGAAAATCTGGCTAAGCATCGCCAGCTACGACCCCGAGCGCGGACGTTTCTTTACCTGGATGGTGCGGGTGTGCTGCAACCACGCCATTGACCTGCTGCGAAGTCCGCGGCAGCGGTTTCATCAGGGCACTAAGTCGCTGGAAGTGGGCGCCGCGCAACAGGCCCCCGCCCCGGTCGGCTTCCACCCGGAGCATATTGGGGTGCGGGAATTGACACTGGGGCTGAAGCCCACGCAGCGCGAAGTGGTGGAACTGCTCTACTTCGGTGGATGCACGCAGGTGGAAGCGGCCGAGCAGCTGGGCATTCCGCTGGCTACGGTGAAAACGCGGGCCCGCGCGGCGCTACTGGCCCTGGCGAGGGTGGCGAAGGTTAGGTGAGGCGGGCGCTGGGTAAAGAAAAACAGGCCCCTCGAAGTGGCAATTAGGTGTCTGCGGAGTATGATAAGTCGTCAGACAAGCAACAGCACGGTTGCCCACTCCGCTAAGGGGACGAAAATCATGGATACAACAAATGGTCATGTTGTCCATTCTCGTTTAGAAAAACGGTAGAAAAGCGAAACGAGTGTATTTTCAACCCTCGCCATCGCTGGCTACCCATCATGGGACCAGAATGCGTAACGATGAACACGGCTTCGCTTGGCAAGGTGAGACTGAACACCCACTTCTGCATCATGTAGTATTTGGTGTGACCTAAATTCGGCTAAGGCGTTATTTTTGTGCCCTCTCCCGCAGCTCCTGACATGCAGCGCTTTCTAATGGTGGTGGACCAGACGCCCGCGGCGGCTGCGCCGACGAAATACCTAACGACGCACGACCTAAAGGAGCGCGGCTGGACGGCGACGATGATTGCCGCGCTGTTGCCGGCGCCCGATGCCTCACGCACGGCCTACATTCGCTTGCCGGGCAACGCCCCCGTTAAACTCTATCTGCGGGCGCGGGTCGAGGAGGTCGAGCAAAGTGATGATTTTCTGATTGCACAGCACAAGGCCACGAAAGCCAAGGCTCGGCGTGGTTCGGCCGCCCGTACGGCGCAGCACCAAGCCTTATTGAAACGCTGCGTGCTGCGCTTCCGACCCACCTATAGGTGGTCCGAGCGCTGGTGCCAGCGTTCGGATTGGCAGTTGAGTTTAGTAGATGTGCGGGCGTTTTATGACCGGTGGGAACCCCAGTTCGCGGATATGAGCCATGCCGCCCGCCAGCGGGTGCTGGAGGCGTTGCACGAGAAGAATAGGCGGCTGTTTAGCAAGCGCTTCCCCGGGGTAGAGCCCGGTCCGCAACGCCCGCCGAAGTTGGGTAAGTAAAGACTGCGCTAAGGCCTCTAGATGAGCTATTCTATGGGTTGAAATAGTTCGCTTGGACGCTGTACCGGCTGTTTAACTAGGGGCAGCACGAGAGGAGGAACAGAGCACCAAGGTGGTGAAGGGGCGGAGGTGCAACTGGTAGGCGTTCAAGAAAACGGTAAGAATACCAAAAGGAGGGGAATTCTACCCGCCCGGCAGAGGCGCAACGGCTTTTCGTGCTACCTTCCCC
>NZ_JAJFAW010000050.1 GCF_020711255.1 Hymenobacter plasmatis | reverse complement strand
CGCTGGGGGCGGTGCCCGCGGCCGCCCTTCGGGCCGCGGCGGCGCGGGCAGCCCGGGCAGCGGCCAAAGCGGCTTCGCGCTTCGCCGCCAGGCGGGCGGCGCGGGCGGCCCGGGCAATTTCTTCGCGCACGCGCTCGGCAATCAGGTTGTCGAGGCGTACCACCGAGCGGCGATGCTCCTCCAGCTCCTGGCGCAGCCCTTGCTCCTGCTGGCTGAGCTGCTGCACCATTTCATCTTCTTTGGACTTCAGCGTCAGCAGGTTTTTATTCTCGTTGAGCTGGCTGCTGAGCAACCGGCTTTTGCGCTGCTGCTGCTGCGTGAGGCCCGTGAGCTGCTCGTGCAGCCGGTACTGCGCACCCATGATGCGGGCCGCCTGCCGCTGCCGCTCCTCGGTGTACTGCCGGATGTAGCGCAGCCGCAAGGCAAACTGGTTGAACGAATCAGCCGCAAACAAAAACATCAGCTGGTTGAAGCCGCTGGCCGTTTTGGACGCCGTGTAGAGCAGGCGGGCGTATTCGGCTTTTAGTTCGCTCAGGGTTTGCTGGGTTTGCAGCACCTGCTTGGCCGTTTGGTGCACGTTGGTTTCGATGCCCTGCAGCTGGGTCGAAATCCCCTGGATGACCTGCTTTTTCACCGTCAGCTTTTCGGTGATGACGTGCAGCTGGCCCAGGCTCACCTTCTTCTTTTCCTGGGTTTGGTTCAGGGCCTGGCTGGTTTGCTGAATCTGGCGCAGGTTGGCCAGCCGCTCGCGCTCCAGCTGGGCCTTGCTTTTGGGCCGGGCCGTGCGGGTAGCCGTGCGCGGCTTGGCTTTGGTGCTTTTGGTGGGCTGCCTTTTGCTCTGGTGCTGGGCAGCGGCGGGCACGGCCAGCCACAAGCTCAGCAGGCACAGCAGTACCCACCGCCCGCGGCCTTGCCCGGCACTGGGCTTCCCCGGCGCGCTCCCCTTCTTACCAGCCTGCTTCTGTACCTGATTATTCAACGTGCGCCATTCAAAACCCATTGTTTATTTCTGACGCTTGTAGCCCTTGGGGATTACAAAGGGAAAGGCCAGGCGTTCGCGCCCCGCATTCACCTTGGTGTAGTTGATGGCCGCCGTAATCACGCCCAGCGCCGCCTGTTGAGCTTGGATAAAGGTAGCGTGCGCAAAGGGCAGATTGGCCTGCTCGTCCAGGGGCCGGAAATCGGTATAATCCACGGTAAGGTTGCGCTTGGTGGAGTCGTCGCTCACCTTAAGCTGCTGCACGCGGCCGGTGGTGGCTTGCAGCAGGCGCTCAATCATGACGCCCGCCAAGGGGTAGCTCACGCGCTGGCGGCCGGCTTCTTCGGTGGCCACTTTGGGGGTGGTGCCGGTAGGCGCTGGCAGGTAGTCGCCGAGCAGCAGGGCCTGCATCTGGGCAAAGCTCACGGGCACGTTCAGCAGCTTGCTCAAGTAGTCATAGCCGCCCGAAAAATAGGTTTTCTCCAGTTTGTTGAGCACCCGCACCGAGTCGTGGGTGAGCACGGCGCGCACGCCCTCTACGCCAACCAGGCCGGCCGAAATCCAGATGATGCTGTCGCGGCGCATGCGCAGCGTCACGTTGGCGCCCTGCTTGTTGCCCTTCATGTTGATTTGGGCCTTGCCCTTGGCATTCAGGAAGGTAAACGTGGTATTGGTGGCCCGCACCGACGGCTCGGCCACGGATACCGAGGTGCCCGGGCCGTTGGCCGAGGTAGTGGGTACCGCTTTGCGGTGGCAGCTGCCCAACAGCAGCCCCAGGGCCAGCAGCAGAGTGAGTTTATTCATACAGTTTTCGGTCTTTCAATTTGCGCTCCAGCAGGTCCGAAGCCACGCCCATTTTGCGGGCGCGCTGCCACTCGGCCACGGCTTTGTCCTTTTCGCCGAGCTGGTACAGCACATCGCCGTAGTGCTCCACCACGGAAGCGTCTTTGGTTTTGGGCAGGGCCTTTTCCAGGGTGGCTTTGGCGCCTGCGTAATCCTTCATTTTATACAGCACCCAAGCGTAGGTGTCCAGGTAGGTGTCGTTGTCGGGAAACTGCTTTACCACCTTGCCCGACATCTGCTTGGCCTTGTCGAGCTTTTCGCCCCGCAACGACAGGAAGTAGCTATAATTGTTCAGCACCTGCACGTTGTTGGGGTCGCTGACCAGCGCGGCCTCGTAGGCCGCGTCCGACTTGGCGTAGTCCTTCATTTCGTGGTAAGCGTCGCCCAGCTGCGCGTCGAACTGGCCGAGCAGCTCCGGGTTGTTCACCACCAGCTTGCGGCCGTGCTCCAGGGCCTTCACGCCTTTCTGGGGCTGCTTTTTCAGCAGATGCGCCACGCCGTTGTAGAACCACAGCGAGGCCTGGTTGGGAAACAGCTCCAGGGCACGGTCGGTGTGCACCAGCAGCGAGTCGGTCTGGTTCAGCTCCGCATCAATCAGCACCACCTGCTGCCAGATTTGGAACTTGGAGTTGTCGTAGCGCAGGGCCTTCAGATACGTATCGCGGGCATCCTTCTTCTTGTCGGTCAGGGTCTGGATGTCGCCGGCCACCGCATAGGATTTGGCATCTTTGGGGTAAATCTTGATGGTGGCCGCGGCCAGGTCGCGGGCCAGCTGGTTTACCGCTTCCTTGGGGTTGGGCAGCTGCTTGATGTAGCCCACCAGGATGCGCACCCGCTCGTCGATGTCCAGGGCCGGGCTGGCGAAGGCCAGCTTGAGCTGCTGGGCCGCTTCGTCGGGCTGGTTTTGCTGGCGGTACACCTCGGCCAGAATCATGTGGGCCTGGGGGTTTTCGGGCTCGAGGCGCAAGGCTTGTTGGGCTACGCGCAAGGCATCGGGCAGGCGGTTGTTGCTGGCGTACATCTCGGCCTGGGCCAGCACGTAGCGGGGCTCGTTGGGGTTGGCCCGAATGAGCTTCTCGCCTTCGGCCAGGGCCTGGTCCAGCTTGTTCTGCTTGAGGTAAATCTGCTGCTTTTTGAAGGAGATTTCGTCGACTTGCCCAAACTCCTTTTCGGCCTGCTCCAGGGTGGTCAGGGCCTCGGGCAGCTTGTTCTGGGCCAGGTACAGGTCGGCTAAGTTGAACAGGTAGCTGCCGGAGTTGGGCACCTGCTTGATGAGGGCCGCATAGGTTTTGGTAGCACCGTCGTACTGCTTCTGGCTGGCCTGAATGGTGGCCAGCAGCAGGTAGTAATAGGCATTTTTCGGGTCGAGGCGGGTGGCGGCCTCGGCGTAGTTGGTGGCGTCGCGCAGGTTGCCGCTTTGCAGGTTGGCCTCGGCTATCTTGTAGTTGATGGCCGCATTGTCCGGGTTCAGCGCGTAGGCCTTCAGCAGGTTCTCGAGGGCCTTGGGGTAGTCCTCCAGCAGCACGTACTTCACGCCCTCTACAAACAGGGCCTCGCTGTGCTCGCGGTCGCGCTCCGAAAGCGGCGCGGTACCCCGTTTGGCCTGAGCCTCAGCCTGCTTCTTGCTGGCTTCGCGCTGTTGTTTTTCCAGGGCCCGCTGTTCTTTGCGGGTCAGCTTAGCAGGCGGAGAGGTAGCGCCCTCCGTGGGCTGTGCATAGCCTACAGCTGCCAGCCCCAACCAAAACATCAGACTAAGAACAACTTGACGCATATACAATAAAACCGGACCTTGGGCCCGGCTCACGAAATTACGGGTAATAATGCCCAACGACGCGACCCTCACCAGAAGGCCGCGTCGTTAGTAACGCATTTCCGTCTTAAAATGTCACACGCGAAGCTGGTTATAATCGCCGAGACTTAAGTCGTCGGGCGTACCGGTCACGGTGGCGAAGTTGCCAATCATCGAATTGGTGATGACGGCGTTGAGCACCGAGGCCGACTGCTGCACTATCGAATTGGACAGGCGGGAGTCACGTACATTAGCGTGGTCGCCCAGCGACACGTGCGGCCCCACTACCGAATCGGTCACGATGGCATTCTCGCCGATGTACACCGGCTCGAGCAGCACCGAGTTGGTGATAATGGCCGACTTGGCCACCAGCGACTCGCCGCGCTCCTTCAGGTACTCGAGGTAACGCTGGTTCGTGAATACAGTGGCGTCCTTGTTGCCGCAGTCCAGCCACTCAGTTACGCGGCCGGGCACGAATACCGTGCCTTTGTTCTTCATGTTTTCCAGGGCATTGGTGAGCTGGTACTCGCCCTTGTCCTTGATGTCGTTGTCGAGCAGGTACTGCAGCTCGTTGCGCAGGTACTCGCCGTCCTGGAAATAATAGATGCCGATGATGGCCAGGTCCGAAACAAAGTCCTGGGGCTTCTCCACAAACTCCGTAATCTGGCCCTGCTCGTTGAGCTTCACCACCCCAAACGGCCGGGGGTCTTCCACCTGCTGCACCCAGATGGTGCCGGGCACGGAAGAGTCCAGCGTAAAGTCGGCCTTAAACAGCGTATCGGCAAAGGCCACGACTACCGGGCCGCTCAGCGACTCCTTGGCGCACAGAATGGCGTGGGCGGTGCCCAGGGGCTCGTCCTGGTACACGATGGTGCCTTTGGCGCCCACCGATTCGGCAATTTTCAGCAGGCTTTTCTCCACCGCGTCGCCAAAACGACCGATGATGAACGCCACTTCTTCTACCTGGTCGCCGCACACTTTGGCAATGTCCTCCACGAGGCGCTGCACAATGGGCTTGCCCGCAATCGGAATCAGGGGCTTGGGAACGGTGAGGGTGTGGGGACGCATGCGTTTGCCCATGCCGGCCATCGGTACGATGATTTTCACAATAGAAGTATTGAAGTGGAGGATTAAATGTAGGCGAAGCTTTCGGGAATTACACTATAGCGCTAGCCCACGCCCGTGCTTCCATACCCACCCGCGCCGCGTTGGGTTTCGCTCAGGGCCTCGGCGGGCTGCCAGGAAATGGTTTCGTGCTTGGCAACTATCAGCTGGGCAATGCGTTCGCCATCGTTCACCACGAAGGGCACGTTCGACAAATTCACCAGCAGCACCTTGATTTCTCCCCGATAATCGGCGTCAATCGTTCCCGGGCTATTCACCAGCCCAATGCCGTGCTTGTAGGCCAGCCCACTGCGGGGGCGGATTTGGGCTTCGTAGCCCACCGGAATTTCCAGGCTCAGGCCCGTTGGAATCAGGGCCCGCTCCAGCGGCCCGAGCGTCACTGGCGCCTCCAGGTTAGCGCGCAGATCGAGGCCGGCGGCGTGGGGCGTCTGGTATTCGGGCAGCGGGTGGTGCGAGTGGTTGATTACGGGAATCTGCATCAGAGAAAAGTTGAGCTAACAAGCGGGGTGCGCAAATATAGGAACGGCCCGAAGCCAGCCACTCCCCTACCGGACCACCAGCGGTGCGGCCGTGCGCGGCCGCTCCACCACGTACAGCGCCAGCAGAAAAGCCACCGTGAGCCCCGCGTGCCAGGCATGGCGCGCCCACCAGCCATCTACCTGCACCCACCAGCCCAACCCCACCAGGCCCGAAGCGAGCAGCAGCCACAGCCCCAGCCGCACCGCTGGGTACGGCACCGGGAAATGCCGCTCGCCGAGTCGCCAGCACAGGATGGCCATGGTAAAGTAGCAGGCCAGCGTAGCAATGGCGCAGCCCAGGTAGCCCAATAACGGAATGAGCAGGAAGTTGAGGGCAATGGTGAGCACCGCGCCGCCGGCCCCGATGTACGTGCCGTAGTACGTTCTGTCCGTGAGCTTAAACCACACCGACAGGTTGTAGTATACGCCCAAAAACAGGTTGGCCAGCAGCAGAATCGGCACCACCAATAGGCCCTGCAAATACTCCGGCCGCCGCAAAAACAGCTGCCCAAAGTCTTCCACGTTCAGGCTGATGCCCACGAAAATAATGGCGCAGCACAGCGTAAACCACTTCAAAATCATGGCAAACGTGGCCGGCGAATTCTTCTCGGTGCTTTGGGCAAAGAAGAACGGTTCGGCCGCGTAGCGGAACGCCTGAATCACGAGCGACATAAAGATGCTTAGCTTGTAGCAGGCGCCGTAAATACCCACCGCCGTTAGGCTGCTTTGGCCGGGGTAGAAGTTATCGGGCAGCCACTTAGGCAGCAGAATCCGGTCCAGGGTCTCGTTTACCATGCCGGCCAGGCCCATCAGCATCAGCGGATAGGCGTAGCCCAACAGCGGCCGCAGCACGGCCAGGTTGAGCCGAAATCGGAAGTCCAGCAGCTCGCGCCACAGCAGCAGCAGCGTGAGGGCACTCGCAAAAAGATTGGACAGGAATACGTAGCCCACGCCCACCGTGGGGTCGTAGAGGCGTGCCACCAGCGGCTGCAGGGCCGGCAGCCACTTCCCGCTGACCACCGCCGGGCACAGCACGATAAAAAACAGGTTCAGCGCCACGTTGGCCACGATGCCCACCAGCTTGATGGTGGCAAACTTTCGCGCCTTGTTTTCCAGCCGCAGCCGCGCAAACGGAATGGCCGTCAGCGCATCCAGCCCCAAAATCAGGGCCACCCACACCGCGTACTGCTCGTGGCCGGGCGGTATCTCCAGCAGCCCCAGCAGCGGGCGCGCCAGCAGCATGAGCAGGGCCGTAAGCCCCGCAGTGCTCACCAGCAGCAGGCTCAGTACCCGGTCGTACAGCTCGCGGCGGTCGGTACCAGGCCGGTTGGCGAAGCGGAAGTACGTGGTTTCCATGCCGTAGGTAAACACCACGTTCAGAAACGAAACGTAGGCGTAGAGCCCCGTCACCACGCCGTATTCCGCCGCTGCAAACGCCCCGGTGTATATCGGCACCAGCAGGTAAGTGAGCACCCGGCCCACAATGCTGCTGACGCCATACACGGCGGTTTGCGACGCTAATTTTTTGGCTACACTCATTCTTTCAATGAAGAATGAGGAATGAAGAATGAAGAATTGCGAACGGCTGCTTTTGGCCATTCTTCATTCCTCATTCTTCATTTCTCATTGAAACAGGCTTATTTCCCGGTGAACACCGCCGCGCGCTTTTCCACAAAGGCCTGCGTACCCTCCTTGAAGTCGTCGCTTTCGAACGCGCGGCCAAAGGATTTTGCCTCAGCCTCGTAGCCGTCGGCCTTTTTGGCGTAGTGCGCGTTCACGCATTCCAGCACCATGGCCACGGCCAGGGGCGCCTTGCCCAGAATTTTGCCCAGCAGCTGCTGGCAGAAGGCCAGCAGCTCGGCCTGTGGCACCACGTGGTTTACCAAGCCCAGGCGCAACGCCTCCTCCGCCTTTACCTGGTCGGCTGTGAGCAGCAGCTCGATGGCCTTTCCCTTGCCAATAAGCTGGGGCAGGCGCTGGGTACCCCCGTAGCCCGGCAGCAATCCCAGATTCACTTCGGGCTGGCCGAAGCGGGCGTTTTCGGCGGCCACGCGCATGTGGCAGGCCATGGCCAGCTCGCAGCCGCCGCCCAGGGCAAAGCCATTCACGGCGGCTATCACGGGTTTGGTGCTTTCCTCAATCCGGCAGAAGGCTTCCTGGCCGCGCTCAGCCGCCCGTTGGGCCTGCGCAGGCGTGAGGGCGGCCAGCTCGGCGATGTCGGCGCCGGCCACAAACGCTTTCTCGCCGCTGCCGGTGATGATGATGCCGCGCACCAGTGGCTCGTCAAGCGCGTGCTGCATGGCCGCGGCTATTTCATCGATGGTGGCGCCGTTCAGCGCGTTGAGCTTGCTGGGGCGGTTGATGGTGATGGTGAGGATGCCGCTGGCGGCGTCCAGGTCGTAGAGCAGGTTTTCGTAAGAAGCAGACATAGCGGAGAAAGGGGCCTGAATGATTTGGTCCGGCCAAAGATAGGGCACATGCCCGCCGAGGGTAGCCGGGCCAATCGCTGGACTAGGTGTATAGTCCCAAAGAGTGATGGTGTATTTTCCGGGCTGGAATTTCGCACGCACTTATGGGACAAGTACT
>NZ_JAJFAW010000004.1 GCF_020711255.1 Hymenobacter plasmatis | reverse complement strand
AACAGAGGCGGGACCCTCCGCGTCTCCTCCCCGCACGAAGGGAGGACCAATCCCCTAGGGGCGCGCACGACGAGACGCGAAGTGTCGCGTCTCTACACCGTTCTGGTTATTGTAAAAAGCCATCACAGTAACCACTTGCCTGAAATTGGGCTGAAATGTGCGCTTTTCAGCTTAAGCCGTGGGCGGAATCTGGGTGCCATTGTCCAGCGACTGCCACAGGTACTTGCAGGCCAGCGAGCGGTAGGGGCGCCAGGCTTCGGCAATCAGGAGCATGCGCTTTTGCAGGGCCCGCCCGGTTTCTTCCAGGCCGTAGAGCTTGCGCATGGCGTTTTGCACGCCCAGGTCGCCTTCCGAAAACACGTCGGGCTGGTCGAGGGCAAACATTTGCAGCATCTGGGCCGTCCAGCGGCCCACGCCCCGAATGGCGGTGAGGTGCTCCGTAAAATCCTCTTCGGAAAGGCTGGTCACGTGTTCGTAATCGAGCAGGCCGCGCTCGTTGTACTCGGCAATGGCCTTGAGGTAGCCCACTTTCTGGCGCGAGAGGCCCGCGCTGCGCATCAGTTCCTCGTCCATCTGGAGCACTTCGCGCGGCTCGGGGTAGCCCTCCGGCGGAAACAAGGCCTGGAAGCGCTTCCAGATGGCCGCCGCCGCCTTGGTCGAAATCTGTTGGCTGACGATGGCGCGCAGCAGCGCCAGATACAAATCTTCGTGGGGCCGCGGGTGAATTTCGCGGCCCTGCGCAATAAGGCTTCCCAACACCGGGTCGGCCGTGGTCAAATGCTGAATGGCAGCTTGGTTAATCATGCAGGCAATAAAAGCAGAACGGGATTAGTAAGTTAAATCTTCGGGGTGGGTGCGCACCAGCACCTTTTGAAGCACCTGGCCGGTGGGCGAAAGGCGTACGCCAGCCAGGTTGCGGCCCAGGAAAGCGCCCGTGTCGATGTAAAGCGCGTTGGTGCGGGCATCAAAGCGCGGCTTGCCATCGGTGGGGGTGTGGCCCACTACCTGCAGCTGGGGCAGCTTGAGCAGGGGGCCGCGCCGCCAGAGCAGCCCGTCGGGGTGGCCGGGGTCGAGGGCATACGGCGATTCGGACAAGCCGGCGTGGCTGACCAGCACGTTGCCGTTTTGCCACTGCAGGGGCCGCTCGGCCAGCCAGGGCAGGTGCTGGGCCAGGAGCTCGGGGCGGGATTTGTACTGCTCCACGGTGCTGCGGCCGCCCCACTGCAGCCAGCTGGGGTAGGGGCCGTCGGGGCCAAAGTAGCGCAGCATGCCGTGCTCGTGGTTGCCCATCAGGAAGGTGGTGGTATCGGGATGCTGGGCGTTGAGCTGTTGGGCCAGCTCCACGGTCTCGGGCACGTGGGCGCCCCGGTCCACCAGGTCGCCCACCTGAATAAGGTGCTCCGTCTCGGGCTGCCAGTGCATGAGCAACTCGCCGAACGTGTGAAAGCAGCCGTGCACATCGCCGATGATGAAAAGATTCATGGTCTGTGGAACGTAAGAAGTCACCTTTTGGGTCCGCTGCCCGGCGCCCACTTCTTCCGCTTAATCCAGCTCCGGCACGGGCTTGGCGGTGCCGGTGGGCTGGCCCACGCCCAGCCAGCGTACCAGCGGCCCAATCGTAAGGCCTTGCCCAATAATGGAAAACACTACCACCACGTAGGTAATGCCCACTATTAGCTCACGCGGCATGGACTGCGGCAGGCTCAGGGCCAGCGCCACCGACAGCCCCCCGCGCAGCCCTCCCCAGGTGAGCACGGCAATGCCGTGGTCGGAGGGTTTGAACGAGGGGATGAAGCGCAGGAACACCAGCGGCACCGCCACAGCCGCCCACCGTGCCAGCAGCACCACCACAATAGCCATGATGCCCGCCAGCACCGTGCGCCCCGGAATGTGCAGCACCAGCACTTCCAGGCCCATCAGCACAAACAGCATGGCGTTGAGGATTTCATCCACTAGCTCCCAGAATTTGTCCACGTAGTCCTGCGACTCGTCCGACATTACCCCGCCGCTGCGGCTGAAGTGGCCCACCAGCAAGCCGGCCATCACCATGGCCAGCGGGCCCGAGGTATGCAGGCGGGTGGCCAGGGCCGTGCCGCCCGCCACTACCGCCAGGGTCACTAGCACCTCCACCTGGTAGTTGTCGATGGTGCGCAGCAGCCACGCCGCACCCAGCCCCAGCGCCGTGCCAAGGGCCAGTCCGCCCACGGCCTCGCGGGCAAAAACCCCCAGCGCGTGCGTGAGCGTGACATGCTGGGAACCGAGCATGGCCACTTCCATCGTCACCACAAACAGCACCACACCCACGCCGTCGTTGAAAAGCGACTCCCCTATAACTTTGGTCTCTAGTGATTTAGAGATGTTGGCTTTGGTGAGAATGCTCAGCACCGCAATTGGGTCGGTGGGCGAAATCAGCGCCCCAAACACCAGGCAGTAAATGAACGGCGTCGGAAACCCGAAAAGCGGCAACAGCCCATACATGGCCCCGGCCACCAGCACGGTGCTCACCGGCGTGCCTATCAGCGCCAGCGCGCCCACTGGCCAGCGCAGCGTGCCCAGCCGCCGCGCATCCACGTGAATGGCCCCCGCAAAGAGCAAAAAACCCAGCATGACCTGCATCACAATGGTGCTGAAGTCGAGCCGCTTCACCAGTTGGGCCAGGTCCAGAATGGGCCGCACCCCCAGGTGCGCAAACCCCACCAGCAGCAGCGACGCTGCCAGCCCCAGGACCATCAGCCCAATGGCCGGCGGCATCCGCAGAAAGCGGTGGTTGAGGTAGGCAAAAACCGCTGCTGTCACCAGCAGAAGCGCTAGGGCATTGTATATGTCCATGTAGGAAACCGAAGTGAAAGGCTAGACCGCCGCCGGTACGGCGGCAAGCAGGGCCTCCTCTACGCGGCTCAGGCCGGCATCGTCCACATCGAGGTGGGTCACGAAGCGAATCCATTGCGGGCCAAAGCTGCTGGCTTTGATGCCCTGCTGCTCCAGCCTGGCCAGGAAGTCAGCCGCCGGCAGGTTGTCGTGCAGGCGGAAGATGACGAGGTTGGTTTCCGGGTTCAGCACTTCGGCCACGTAGGGCTGCTGGCGGAGCACTTCGGCCAGGCGCGCGGCGCGGCGGTGGTCGTCGGCCAGGCGGTCCACGTTGTTTTCCAGCGCATAGAGGCCGGCGGCGGCAATGTAGCCGGCTTGGCGCATACCCCCGCCCATCACCTTGCGGATGCGTTTGGTTTTCTTAATAAAATCGGCCGAGCCCAGCAGCACCGAGCCCACCGGCGCCCCAAGGCCCTTGGACAAACACACCGAAATCGAGTCGAACAGCTGCCCGTAGTCCTGGCTGCGCTGCCCGGTGGCCACCAGGGCATTGAAAATGCGGGCGCCGTCGAGGTGGCGGGCTAGGCCGTGCCGCTTGGCCACCTCGCTGATGGCCGCCATGTCGTCCCAGCTGTAGCAGCTACCGCCGCCGCGGTTGTGGGTGTTTTCGAGGCACACGAGGCGGGTGGTGGGGTAATGAATGTTTTCGGGCCGGATGGCTGCTTCGACCTGGGCGGCCGTGAGGCGGCCGCGGTTGCCGGCCAGCAGCGCCACCGAAGCGCTGGAGTGAAACGCAATGCCGCCCACTTCCCACAGGTACACGTGGGCTGTCTGCTCGCAAATCACCTCGCTAAGGGGCTCGGTGTGGGCCTTGATGGCAATCTGGTTGGTCATCGTGCCCGACGGGCAAAACAAGCCGGCCTCGAGGCCAAAGCGGGCCGCGGCCACTTCTTCGAGGCGGCGCACGGTGGGGTCTTCCTCGTACACATCGTCGCCAACGGGCGCGGCCGACATGGCCGCGAGCATGGCCGCCGAGGGGCGCGTCACGGTATCGGAGCGCAGGTCTACCACGGGCAGGGTGGAGGCGTCGGCCGTTTGAGGCTGGGGGAAGAGGGGGGTATTATAAGACATTAGATAGAAGGCTAAGGGAGAAAGCGAAGGTAGGCTTTCGCGAACCGCATTGGCTAGTGCCGCGGCTATGCTAGGGGCAAAAATAACGCTCGAAGCAGGCCCGTTGCTACCTGCCTGAATACGCAGTAATTCAGCAAAATGCCTCATGGGCTTGCACTTTCCAAATGAAAGCGCTACTTTTGCCCTCCGTTTCGTAAGCCCCTAGACTTTAACCAATCCGGCACCATGTCCGTTACCCGCCTCAAGCGCAAGCACCGCAAAAACATTGCCCGTGCCAACAACAAGCAGCACATCATCAAGGAGCTGCTCCGCACGCCCGTTCTGAAAAACGTGGATATTGAAGAGCTGAAGTCGCGTTTCACCACCACCGGTGGCGTAGCCGGCGCCGTAGCCGCTGTGAAAAACACCGCCGCTGCTGCCGTTGACAAAGTGAAAGAAGTAGTTAGCGATGCAGTGGAATCGGTGAAAGAAGCCGTTTCGACTCCCGATAACACCGCTGCCGACAACGCAGCCGCTTTCGACGATGCCGAAGCCGTAACCAAGCCCGTCAACGCTGACGGCCAGGAAGGCGAACACCCCAAGCCCGAAATCGCGCTATAAGTTAGCCCGCCGTAGCCAGCAAGGCATGTTTGTCTTGTTCTAAGCGGTTTTGCCTACAAATGTGACAAGCCCCGTTGCCTGTATTGCAGGCAGTGGGGCTTGTTGTGTTATAGGCAATTGCCAAAAAAGAAAACCAGGCAAGGTTCGTCGTGCCTGCGAAAGCCAGCTCAATTTGGCGCTAGAGGCGTCAGCCGGCGCGCTTGCCCAACTCAACTGCCTGCAGGTCTACCACCTTGCCGGCCTCAATGCCGAAGCGCAGCAGCGTGCGCACCTGATGAAACCCGTGCCGGCCCGCGGCGCCGGGGTTCAGGTGCAGCAGGCCCAGCTTTTTGTCGGGCATGACCCGCAAAATGTGCGAATGGCCGGTGATAAACAGCCCAGGCTGCGCGGCCGCGAGCAGGGGCCGGGCCGCCGGGGCGTAGTGGCCGGGGTAGCCGCCAATGTGCGTCATAAGTACGCGCAATCCTTCTAGCTCAAAATTTTGCACCAAAGGTTGTGTCCGGCGCACGTCCGCGCCGTCGATATTGCCGTACACGCCCCGAAAGCGCGGCGCCAAGCTCTGCAATTCGTCCACCACGCGAGCATCGCCGAAATCGCCGGCATGCCATATTTCGTCGCAGTCGCGCAAATGATGCGCTATTCGGTCGTCGAGATAGCCGTGGGTGTCGGAAAGCAAGCCAATACGCATCATGCCACAAATATGCGGCACACCGGCAAATCGGTACGGCCGCGTATCTTGCAGCCGTTGCCCGAGGCTTATTTTTCCTTAAATTACTGACCCCGGCGCCCCCCGCTGCCCGTCATCATCTTCTCAATTCGCATATCCCGATGAATATTTTCATCAACGACATACCGCTGGTTATCAAAAAGCTGAGCGAAAAAGTGTATAAGCACAAGTTTGACCTGATTCTGAATCCCGACGACGACTTCACGTCGAAGGACCTGGTGGGCGACGTGCTGGTGCGCGACGCCGGCCCGCTGTTCATCGACCGGCTGCTGCGCCTGATGGAGGTGAAGAAGCTAAAAAAGCTCAATTCGCTGACCATGCTGGTCAAAAAGAAAAAGCACGTCATCCTGCACTTCAAAGACCAGTTCAAAATCGCCAAAGCCGGCGGTGGGCTGGTGGTGAAAGGCGACCAGGTCCTGATGATTTATCGTCTCGGAAAATGGGATTTGCCCAAGGGTAAGCTCAAGAGTGACGAGGATACCGCCGCTGGTGCTCTGCGCGAAGTGGAAGAGGAAACGAACATCAAGCTGGAGCTCGGCGAGAAGCTGCCTAGCACCTGGCACAGCTACGCCTATAAGGGCAACAAAATGCTGAAGAAGACCAACTGGTACCTCATGAAGTGCCTGGACGACACGCTGATGAAACCCCAAACCGAGGAATACATCGAGGAGGTGCGCTGGATGTCGCCGCAGGAGGCGCTGACCAAGCTGGAGGATTCGTACGCGTCTATTGCGCTGGTGGTGCGGTACTACCTGAACAACATGGCCGCCAAGCCCGCCAAGGTAAAGCCCGCGGCTGAGAAATAGTGTTATATTGCGGTCTATGCGACCGTTCAAGGCTCTGTTATTGGTAGCGGCAATGCTGGGGATGGGGGGCTGCTCCGGTTCTCACGATGCTCCGCGCGACCGTGTAGTTTCCTCGGCCGCTGCGCCGGGCCGGCCAGCAGCGGGGCTGAATGTTCCCAGTCTGCTGTCGCTGTCCATTGATGACCTAAGCCAGCGCATAGGGCCACGCAAGCCGCTGCCGCCCGGTTTTTCTGACCCCACGCTTATTCCGTTATTGCAGCGGCATGAGCGGCTGGATTCCACAGCTTATTTCCAGACGCCGGGCCTAGCCCTGGTAGCATCCTTCGATTATCGCACCCGCCGCGTGAGCGATATTATGCTGCTGGGCTCCAACGAAAACGAGCTGATGCACCGGGCGCAACTGCAGCTCGGAGCCGACCATTACCTGGTGCTGCCCGTTTTTCAGGAGAATCATCCCACGCGGCTGCTGGGGCTGCGGGTGCTAGGCATTGCCCTAAACCAGTAAGGTTAGTTCAATTTGCTAGCCAGCCAAAGGCGGCAGCGTGAAGGGTAAAAAAGCGTCCACGTTGCCGCCGAAGCGGTGGATGTCGCGAATGATGGTGCTGCTGATGGCGCTGAGGGTGGGCGAAGTCAGCAGGAAAACGGTTTCCAGCTCGGGGTTTACGTGCTGGTTGCCGTAGACAATGGGCTTTTCGTACTCAAAATCGGGGGCATTGCGCAGGCCGCGCAGCAGGTACTTGGCCCCTACTTCGCGGGCAAATTCCGCCGTGAGGCCCTTGAACGTCCGAACCGACACCCGGGGCTCGTCCCGAAACACATCGGCAATAAGCGTCTGCATCTGCTCCACGGGCAGGTAGCGCTGCTTACTGCTATTGGTGCCGATGGCCACAATCACCTGGTCGAACAGTTCCGCGCCGCGCCGCACCACGTCGAGGTGCCCGTTGGTGAAAGGGTCGAAGGAACCAGGAAAAAGGGCAATGCGGGCCATGGGTGGGTAACTATGAGTTATAAGTTATGAGTTTGAATTCCGTTGCCATGGGTCGTTCAAGGCAAAGTGAGAATTCATAATTTTCAACTCATAATTAATTAGCAGAAGTGCAGGCTGAACAAGTCGAAATACCGGTACTCGAACACGTCGTTGAGCCGGTAGCTGTACTGCACGTTGCTGGGGCGGGAGCCAAACCGGACGTTGCGCACGTAGGTGCGCAGCAAGCTGAACACGGCGGAATCGGGCGTTAATTCGCCCCAGATGGTGACCTCGTCCTGGTCGGGGTCGAGGCTGAGCTCCTGCATGACCAGGATGGTGTAATACACGACGTCCTCGGCCGTGGTGCAGGGAAACACGTTGCAGTACTCCAGGTGCTGGCCCAGCACCACCAGCGTTAGCTCTTGCTGGCCGGGGTTGAGGTAGAGGCGTCGGGGCGCGGCGGCGCCGCGCTGATGAACCAGGCCGGCAAGCAGCGCGCTGGTGTGGTGCAGCAAACGGCCGGTAGCGCCGTGCGTGGCCGTCAGCCAGTCGGCCAAGGCCGCATCGGCGGCAAACACGTTCACGAGCTCCAGGCCGGGGTGGGTGGTGTGGCGCACCGTTTCGGTGGGGGCGGGGGTGTGGTGCAGTCGCAGAGCCGCCGCTTCATCGCCGGGCCGAAACAGGGTAGTGGGCAGCAGCGTGAAGGCCCGGCCCGTGACGGCGAGCCGCACCGCGTTCCAGCCCCGCTGGTCCAGAAAATCGTGCTGGGCGGCCAGGGCCGGCACGCCGCCCGCAGGTAGCGCGTACTCTTCGAGGGCAACGAACTTGCGCCGCTCTACATCGACGGCGGCCACGTAGAGGCGCGTGGGGCCGGCCAGCAGGTACAGGTTGTAGGCGGCCCGGTTGGCGGGGTCAAACGTCTCATCGCGCAAGCGCAACAGGGAAGACGGCGCGGCCGCGGGGACGGAAGAAGCAGAAGCAGCGGATGCAGGCACGAATCGAAGCTAAACAGGCAATGGCCGGGGCTAAAGATAAGGCTTCGCTGAATCAGGAATGAAGAATGAGAACCCGGAAGCAGCGGTTGGGGCCCAAATTTATGGTTGAGCTAAGCCTGGGCCTTACACAAAGCGGGTTTGCGGCACAAAAATGTCATCCAGGCTGAGCACCATGCGCAGCACGGGGTGCACCTGCGCCGGGGGCAATTGCATGAGCTGGCGGGGGGTAAACCAGCTCAATTCCGTGAGCAATTGCTGGTCGGCCGTGTGTTCCGGGTCGTGGCCGAGCTGGGGCTGGGCACCTTCTTCGGCATGGACCTCAAAAAACAGCTCCAGCGCCTGGAGCTTGCCGCTGCTGAACTCGTGGAGGTGCAGAAAGCGGCCCACCTGCACCGTTAAGCCGGTTTCTTCGCGAAACTCCCGTACCAGCGCTTCGTGGATGCTTTCGCCAAACTGCCAGCCGCCGCCCGGCGGCGACCAAAACGGCTTGCCCTTCGGCAGCAGGCCCCGGTGGGCGGCCAGCAGCATGGCCCCATCGCGCAGCAGCAGCCCCCCCACCCGCACCCGAGCCTGACCGGAATACGCTTGAAGGAGGGCGTCGGGAGGGGGATTTTTCGAATTGGGCATAACGTATCGGCAGTCACCACGGCGCTTCCGAAGGTGGAAGCGCAGGCAGTAAGCCTAACGTTGGGCTAACGACATTGTTTGTTTCGGGCTCAAAAAGAAAGAAATGACACCGCCTAGGCCGCCCGACGCCGCCGGGCCCGCCAGCGCCGCAACCGGCTCAGAATAAATGCTACTAGCAGCACCACCAAGCCTGCCGCTACCAGCGGCAGCAGCAGCGTGAGGGCCACGCCGCCCAGCGCCAGTGTGTTTTCGGCCGTTGCCAGCACGGGGTTGCCCAGGCCGCCGGTGGTGGCAGTGGTGGCACCCCGCAGCAGCGCGGTGCCGGTTTGCACCAGTCCGGCCGTGCCTCCGCCCACCAATATGCCCAGCGTCCAGCGCAGGGTGGGGTCGAGGTGGGGCAGGGCCGAGGTCATGAGGATGGTGCCGGCGATGAAGGAAGCCGGGGTGGTGAGCGTGTCCAGCAGGTGGTCGACCACCGGGATGTAGTAGCCCGCTATTTCTACCAGCGTGGCGGTGGCCAGGGTGAGCAGCGCCGCCCAGCTGCCCAGCCACGCAAACCCCGCCGCGGGCGCCATGTAGCCGAAATGGTAGGCCAGGCTGGCCGCCAGCAGCGGCACAAACACCCGGAAGCCGCTGCACGCCGCCAGCCCCAGGCCCAGCGCGCCCGCCACGAGATACTGCATCGCCGGCAACTGTTCCATGGGCTTTAGGAGGCTAAAATGAGAGGGGAAAGTACGGGCCGGAAACCCGGCCCGTACCTTTGGGCAGCCAAACTGCAATGGGCCCTGCAGCGCCTCTAAAGCAGCTGCCAAGCACTAAGAAGTTATAAGCCCAGGCAGAAAGTACAAACCGGTACAAAGGCTGAGGCAGGCAACAGCCCGCGGCTATCCTTTGAGCAAACATAAACGATTCCAGTGTCTTCAAACCAACAACCCAGCAATACCTTATCAACTGCTCCCGAGGCTGCTGATGACTTAGTCGCGCGCATCCGCCGGAAGCTCGTTCGCCAGAATTTCATGCACCTGGTGGGGGCCGACTTGACGGTGATAACTCCCGGCCGGGTGGAGGCCGAACTGACTATGGGCACGCAACACCTGCAGCAGCGCGGTTTTGCCCACGGCGGCCTCACCGCCACCATGGCCGATTTGGTGGCCGGGTTTGCCGCTGTCACGCTCGTGCCCGACAACTTTGGCGTGGTGACTTCCGATTTGAAAATCTCCTACTTCAACCCCGGCGTTGGGCAGAAAATAAAAGCCATCGGGTGGGTGCTGAAAGCCGGACGGCGGCTGCATTTCTGCGAAGCGGAAGTGTGGTGCGACGACGTGCTGATTGCCAAGGCCAGCGCGACCATGGCGGTAATTGAGCCAAACTAAGTTTGCCAAACAACGGCCCTCCAGCGGACGATTGTGCGGCTATTGTTGTTGAGGAAATCAGCCCCGGATTGAGCTAATCCCGAGGCGTTGCCTTCAAGTCTGAGCAATGGATTTGGAGCTTAAGAAATACACATGTTAAAACTTCGAACCCCCTCCGTTCGCGACTACTTCCCTTACGAGCCTACCGACGACCAAGCCCTGCTGTTCACGCAGCTCGACGCGTTTTTGCGCGACGACCTGCCGGGCCGCAAGGTGTTTGTGCTGCGCGGCTACGCGGGCACGGGCAAAACCACGGTGGTGAGTGCCCTGGTGCAGTGGCTGCACAAGCTGCAGCGCAAGTACACGCTAATGGCCCCCACCGGCCGCGCCGCCAAGGTGATGTCCGGCTACGCGGGGGTGCCGGCCAGCACCATCCACAAGAAAATCTACCGCCAGACTTCGGGCGCGCCCAGCGAGCGGCTCAACTTCCAGCGCCAGCCCAACCGCGTGGAGCAAACGCTCTACATCGTGGACGAGGCCTCGATGATTTCGGACGAGAAAGCCTTCGGCGAAAGTGGTCTGCTGGACGACCTGATGGGCTTTGTGTTTGAGAAAACGAGCAATAAGCTGCTGCTCATCGGCGATACGGCGCAGCTGCCGCCGGTGGGCCAGCTCCTGAGCCCGGCCCTCGACCCGGAGCTGCTGGCCCACCGCTTCCGGGCCACGGTGGGCAGCGTGGAGCTGCGCCAGGTGATGCGCCAGGCCCAGGAATCAGGCATTTTGGTGAATGCCACCGAGCTGCGGGAGGAATTGCGCGAGGAAGTGCCCAACATTCAGCTGCACACCAAGGGCTTTCGCGACATCTTCAAGATGGGCGGCGACAAGCTGGAAGACGGCCTGCGCTGGGCGTACCGCAATTTTGGCCACGAAAACACGACCATTATTTGCCGCTCCAACCGCAACGCGAACCAGTACAACCAGCTCATTCGGCGGGCCTTGTTTGATGCCGAGGAGGAGATAGAAGGCGGCGACTACCTGATGGTGGTGCGCAACAACTACTTCTGGCTGCCCAAGGACTCGGAAATCGGTTTCCTGGCTAACGGCGACTTCCTGCAAATCAGCAAAATCATCCGCCGCGAGGAGATGTACGGGTTCCATTTTGCCCAGGCCCAGGTGCGCCTGGTGGACTACCCCGACGAGCCCGAAATCGAAGTAAAGCTGCTCCTGGATACGCTGCACACCGAAAGCCCCGCGCTGCCTTCCGACCGCAATAATGCCCTGTATATGGCCGTGAGCGAGGATTACGCCCACCTCAAAACCAAGGCCGAGCGCTACAAGGAAATGCGCAAAGACCCGTACCTGAATGCCTTGCAAATCAAGTTTGCCTACGCCCTCACGTGCCACAAGGCGCAGGGCGGGCAATGGCAGGCCGTCTTCGTCGACCACGGCTTTCTGAAGCCCGACGAGCCGCTGGCGGGCGAGTTTGCCCGGTGGCTGTACACGGCCATTACGCGTGCCTCGGAACGGCTTTTCCTACTCAATTTCCAGCAGAAGCTGATTGGGGATGCCGTGGAGGAAGAGTAGGGGAGCGGGCCAATTGCAGCGCCCTGCTTGCCAAAAAACTCCTGCCAACTGACAGATTGACAACCAGGAGCGTAGTGGCGCTGGCACAATTGGGCTGGATTTTTAGCCCAATTTCACGCGGTTTCTCAGGTGGCTGGCTCAAGTTTTTGAGGCGCGGCAGTGGGCCCGCTGCTGCTGTGCGGCTTAGCTACAGGGGCATGCTGATAATCAACATCAACGACGGTGAAAGCATTGAGCTTTGCGGAGAGACACAAGCACCGTATGGTGCGAAAAAGTGTCTCAAATAGCGGGTAATTGCTGCAACTTATTTCGGGGGAAATTTGTGTCAAGCTGCTTATGGTAAATAAATTACAGCATAATATCTGGGTTGAAATATTAACTTCATTGTTTCTTCAGGGCTATTCGGTTAGTTTGGTCAGAAATTTGCCAGTTGACCCGAAAGGAGTAAATTTGTTCGATACCGATTTCCCCTGTCTCCCCTCTCCAAATCATATAAAATCCCGTTCCATGAAAAAAACCTTGCTCCTCGCCCTGAGCCTGACGGCCGCTGCTTACACCGCGCAGGCCCAGGCCACTGCGCCGGCCACCAAAGCGGTGGGCCCGGTAGCGGGTCCCGCCATCACGTTCGAAGAGTCGAAGTATGACTTCGGTTCCGTGGTACAAGGCGGCACCGTCGACCACACCTTCAAGTTCAAAAACACGGGCACCGCTCCCCTCGTTATTTCGAACATCGGCGTGAGCTGCGGCTGCACCACCCCCGAGTGGACCAAAGTGCCCGTACTGCCCGGCAAAACCGGTTCGATTACGGCTCACTTCAACTCGACCGGCAAAATGGGCATGCAGAACAAGGTGCTGACCATTGAGTCGAACGCCGCTGCCGGCAGCACCACCGTTTCGCTGGTAGGCGAGGTGAAAGAAGCTCCCGCTACGGCTAACTCCGCTACGACGGCCGCCGCTGGCTCGACTGCCGCTCCGGTTGCAACCGATGTTAAAAAAGTAAAAGAGAAAACCACCGCCAGCAAAGTAAAAGCTAAGGTGAAGTAAGCAGCCCCAGTGGCTGACCCATAAAAAAGGCTGTCTGCGCAAGCGGACAGCCTTTTTTATGATGTTTACAATTGAATGTTTAGCTCTACTTAAGCGTAAGCGAGGCTAAGGGCGTTGAGCCGCCGCGCTTATGACAGTGCTTGAATTACAGCTTACGCAAGGCTAGTATCACGCTCAGCCAACCGGCCAGCAGCAGCAAGCCACCTATTGGCGCCACGGCCCCCAACTTGGTAATACCCGTGAAGCACAGCGCGTAGAGCGAGCCGCTGAACACAACGATGCCGCCCAGCCACAGCCAGCCCGTGGTGCCTAGGGCCTGCATGTCGGGGCGCAGCGCCCACAGCACGCCAATGGCCAAAAGTGCCAGCACGTGGTAAAACTGATAGCGCACCGCGGTTTCGAAGGTGTCGAGGCGGCCGGCCTTCACCAGCGTATCGTGCAGGGCGTGGGCCCCGAAGGCACCAATGGCAACGCCAAGCCCGCCGAGCAGGGCCGCGAGTTGAAGCAAAAGACGAGCAGTCATATAGAAGGATGGGGTGGGGATGAGAACAGCGGGCGCGAAGGTACGGCCCGGCCGTGCTCAGATTTGGCGTTTTAGCTTCACAGTGGCGGTATGCAGGTTGCCGTCGGGCCGGCGCAGCACCATCAGCAGGGCGCGGCCATCTTCCGAGTGCAGCATGCGGTCGAGCTGGGTGAGGCTAAACACGTTGGCGGGGATGAAGTTGATGCTCAGCAGCTCATCGTCGACGGCGAGGCCAGCGTCGGAAGCCGGCGAGTTGGGCATCACGCGCAGCACCAGGTAGCGCCGGTAGTCGGGGCCGGTGGCCAGGAGCTCCACGCCGCACATGTCGTGCTCAAACGGGTCCTTAAAGGTGTTGTTGGGGCGGAGCAGCAGGCGTTCGTGGGGGTAGTCGATAACGAGCGAAAACCGCTTCAGCAACTCATAGCCGATGTTGCCGTTGCGGGGCACCTCCACGCGCCGGTGCACATCGGCCGAGTTGGGAAAGGACGTGAGCACCGAGTTGAGGGTGTAGCGGCCCAACTCAATCTTGGCCACCCGGCCCAGGTAGCCCTGCACCAGGCCCGTGAGGCCCCGCCCAAGGTCGGCCGACAGGCGCTGGGGCGGCAGCTTAAGGCGCGGGTCCGAATCCAGCTCAATGGAGAGGGCGTGGCTGGCGCCGGTATCGAGCACGAGCTTGAGGGGCAGCGTGAGCGAATCGCTGACCTGCACCGGGGTCGTGATGTAGGCTTTGTTGTTTTGGATGCTCAGTGGAATACTGGTCCACTGCTTGCCCTTGGGGGCCTTGTACGCGGACGGCGCGCTCAGCACGATTTCGCCCACTTCGGGCTGGAGCGTGACCACAAAGCTGCGGAACAGCTCCGACCCCAGGATGCCGTGGATGGGCACGCCCACGTAGCCCGAGAGGTTGAGCACGTCTTCGGACAGCACCAGCCAGGTCATGTTGGCCGCTACTATTTTGGGCAGCTCCACCCGCACGCTGTCCGTCTGGTAGGCCAGCAGCCCGGAATCCATACCGCCAGCGCCCATTACCCGGTACTGCTGGCCGTGGCGCAGCTTCAGCGAATCGGCCAGCTCAGCCGACGTGATGATGGACGTGTTGACTCCGGTGTCGAGCAAAAAATTATACGGCCCGGCATGGTTGAGCGTCGCTTTCACAATGAGCAGGTTGCGCTGCAGAAAGACGGGCGCGCGCGATTTTTTGCGCTTGGCTCGGGTAAAAACAAATGGCGAGGCGGAGGTTGGCAGGGCGGCCGAAGCCGGGAGCTGGGCATGCGCAGAGCCGCCAGTTTCCCAGCAAAAGCTCAGGAAAACCAGCAAACACATAAAGCGCAATATATGCATGGCTAGGGGGCGCAACCGGACCGGTAAAGTAAGCGAAAAGACTCACCATTGTTCATGGGGGCCGCACGGTTTCCAGCCGTACCTGCTATATAGCGTTGAGCAGGTGCGGGGCCGCTACGCCGGCAGCTCCCAGGCCCCGGCCGGGTCGTAGCACAACGCGCCGGCTTCGATGCGCAGCGGGGCCGCTAGGTTGTTGTGGTACAGCTGGCCCGTGCCCAGGCCCTGTGCAAACCCGTGCACGTCGTACTCGCCCGTGAGCTGAGCCACGGCGTTTAGCCCAACGTTGGATTCCAGCGCCGACGTCATCCACCAGCCTATGCCCCGGGACTCGGCCAGCGCAATCCAGTGGCGGGTGGCGGCGTGCCCACCCAGCAGCGTGGGCTTGAGCACGATGTACGGGGGCCGAACTTCGTCGAGCAGCGCCGCTTGCCGGGCCGGGTCGCTCACGCCAATCAGTTCCTCATCAAGCGCAATGGGCACGGGCGACGTGCGGCACAGCGCCGCCAGGGCCGGCCACTGGCCTGCCGCAATGGGCTGCTCAATGGAATGCACCTGGAAGGCGGCCAGCTGCTCCAGCTTGGCCGGGGCGTCGGCAGGGGAGAAGGCGCCGTTGGCATCCACGCGCAGGGTGAGCTGCTCGGGGCCAGCTTCGGCGCGTATCTCGCTGAGCAGCGCCAGCTCGGTCTCAAAATCCAGGCTGCCTATTTTCAGCTTCAGGCAGGAGTAGCCGGCGGCCAGCTTTTGCCGAATCTGCTCGCGCATAAACGGGGCGTCGCCCATCCACACCAGGCCGTTGATGGGCAAGGTGGCTTCGCCCCGGCTGAAGGCGTTGGCGTAGAGCTGCCGCCGCCCCCCGCGGGCCAGGTCCAGGGCTGCCGTTTCCAGGGCAAATACCAGCGAGGGAAGCCCCGGACCCACAAATGCCGAAGCATCGGCCGCCGGGAAGGTGGCAAATGCTTCGGCATTGAAGCGCTCACAAAGTTGAGCTACTGAGGCAGGAAATGTGGGGACGTAGTCAGGGCTGAGGCCGGCCAGTGGCGCGGCCTCGCCCAGCCCAACGGTGGTAGGTTCGGCGGTGTGCGCCAGGTACAGGTACCAGGCCACGTGTTCCGCCAAAGCCCCACGGGAGGTGCGGGCCGGGAAGTTGAAGCGCAGCGAGCGCCGTGAAAAGCTAAGTCGAAGCATGCCGCAAAGATGCGGGGCCTGCTTCGACTTAGCTCGGGTTTCACTTGTTGGCGTTGGCCGTAGTAGCCGTCTTGCCCCGACGGCTTACCAAGCCGCCTTTGCGGCCGGCGTCGCGGGCCTCTTCGGCAGAGAAGCGGTGGCCGCGGCCACTGGCGTGGGAGGCTTTGCCGCCCTCGCTGGCGATGCGGCGCTGGGTCTCGGGACTCATGGCAGCAAAGCCCCGACGGCTTTTTGTGCCCACACGATTAGCAGGGCGGGTGGACGATTTGGCGGCCGCGGCCGCCGTGTTGGCGATGTTCGAAACTGAAGAGGCCATAAGAATATTGAAAGGAGGTTAAGTGTGATACAAGTGTAGCGCTCTTAGTCGAGACTACCACCCTTTTACCCCTGTTTTTTTGTGATTAACCTAGAAAATAAGTGTAAATACCAATTTATGCTGACGAGCTTCTACGTACTTACTCAAGCCATCTGCGTGTTTATTTGTTGAGCTTCGGTTAATCGCGCGAAGGCCGGCGCTAGCACCCCCCGCAACCCGAAGCCTACTAATGCGGTTAGTGAGCTGATGGCTGTTTATTGCTATTCCTTTTACTATGCTTCAAGCCTATTCTCCTTCCGCTGTAGCGCCGCCAGCTACCTCGTCCTGGCTGGCCCGCTACCAGGCAGTGCGCGCCCAAAGCCAGGCGCTGTGCGCGCCCCTGCTGCCCGAAGACACCGTGGTGCAGCCCATGATAGACGTGAGCCCGCCGAAGTGGCATCTGGCCCACACCACCTGGTTTTGGGAAACCTTCCTGCTGAAAGAATACGCGCCCGGCTACCAGCTATTCCACCCGGATTACGCATTTCTCTTCAACTCCTACTACAACTCCCTGGGCTCGCGGGTGAACCGCGCCGACCGGGGTACGCTTTCGCGCCCGCCCCTGGCCGATGTGCTGGCCTACCGCGCCCACGTAGATGCCGCGCTTTCCGCCCTGCTAAGCGCCGAAGCAGCCCTGCCGCCCGCATTCTACGAGCTGCTGGAGCTGGGCCTGCAGCACGAGCAGCAGCACCAGGAGCTGCTGGCCACCGACATTAAGTACATTCTCAGCACCAGCCCACTGGCACCCGCGTACATTGAGCGGAATGAGGAATCAGGAATGAAGAATGAAGAATTGGCTGGTGCCGATAATTCCTCATTAAGCGAAGCGTCCTGGCTGCCTGTGCCGGGAGGCATTTATAGGGTAGGCTTTCAGGAAGAAGGCTTTTGCTTTGATAATGAGCTGGCCGCGCACGATGTGCTGCTGGCCCCATTTGAGCTACAAAACCGCCTGGTGACCAACGCCGATTACCTGGCGTTCATCGATGCCGGGGGCTACCACGACTTTCGCTATTGGATGGGTGAGGGCTGGGACCTGGCCCAGGCCCAAGGCTGGGAAGTGCCGTTGTATTGGGTAAAGCGCGACGACGCCTGGTATCGGTTCACCCACCACGGGCTGCAGCCGGTAGCGCTGAATGCCCCCGTCACCCACATCAGCTTCTACGAAGCCGATGCCTACGCCAACTGGGCCGGCGCCCGCCTGCCCACCGAGGCCGAATGGGAAACCGCTGCCCGCTACTTTGGGGCCACTACGCACGGCGGCACCTGGCTGGAAAGCAGCCTGCTCGACCCCCAGCCCCTCCCGGCTGATGCTGACCCTGCCGCCTGCCACCAACTGCTCGGCGACTGCTGGGAGTGGACCTACTCCGCCTACCACGCCTACCCGGGCTATGCGCGCGCCGCCGGCGCCCTGGGCGAGTACAACGGCAAGTTTATGGTGAACCAGCTGGTGCTGCGCGGGGGCTCCTGCGCCACGCCCGAAAACCACATTCGCGTCAGCTACCGTAATTTTTTCCATGCCGATAAGCGCTGGCAGTTCACCGGCATCCGGCTGGCCCGCTGAGGCGCCTTCTGGCCATATTTGCGGGCGCGGCCCGGCACTACCTTCTTATTTAATTGCTGCATGACGAATTCCCCCACACTTAGCCGCACCGCCAGCGAACTGGCCCAACACGTGGCCAAGGGCCTCCGCCAGACTCCCAAGGCCATTTCGTCGATGTATTTCTACGACGATGCCGGCAGCCGGCTGTTTCAGCAGATAATGGAGCTGCCGGAATACTACCCAACGCGGGCCGAATTCTCCATTTTCCGGGAGCACGGCGCCGCCATCGTGGCCGCCCTGAGCCCCGAAGCAGGGGAGGAGTTTGCCCTGGTGGAGCTGGGTGCCGGCGACGGGGCCAAAACCAAGCTGCTCCTGCACGAATTGCTTGAGGCCGGCCGGCCGTTTACCTACGTGCCAGTCGACATTTCTGAGGGAGCCATGACGGGGCTGGTTTCCGCGCTCAAGCAGGAGCTGCCCGAGCTACAGGTGGCTCCTGTCATATCTGATTACTTCACGGCCCTGCACCAGCTGCGCACGCGGCCCGGCAGCAAGGCAGTGCTGTTTCTGGGCTCCAACATCGGCAACTTCCATCCGGCCGAGCGGCTCAAATTCCTGAGCCAGCTGGCCGCTCCTTTGGCGCCCACCGACCGGCTGCTCATCGGCTTCGACCTGCAGAAAGACCCGCGCCGCATCCGCGCTGCCTACGACGACGCCCAGGGCGTGACGGCCGCTTTCAACCTGAACCTGCTCACCCGCCTCAACCGCGAGCTGGGGGCTGATTTCGACCTTGCCCATTGGCAGCACTACACCGATTACAGCCCGCTGAACGGGGCCGTGCGCTCCTTCCTGGTGAGCACCCGCGCCCAGCAGGTGCACTTTGAGGCCCTGGATGAAACCATCGATTTCGCAGCCTGGGAAGTCATCCATACTGAGAATTCCTACAAGTTCACCATGCCGCAGATTGAGGAGCTGGCCGCCTCAGCCGGGTTGCGGGTGGTAACGTCGTTCACCGACCCCGCGACCGATTTTGCTGATGTCGTGCTGGCCACACAGGTGGAGTAACAGGGTTGCGTAGTGAGGCGGCAATCGTGCATCATGCAGAGCGCAGTGAGTCACCGCTACCCCGCACTTCTTGTCATGCTGACGAAGGAAGCATCTTATCAGGTTAGAACGAGTCGTTCAGCGGCGATAAGATGCTTCCTTCGTCAGCATGACAAACGGTTATTGACAGCCGATTGAGTTGCTCTCCCCAGCAAGATGCTACGCTCTCATGACTAATGGCGCGAGCAAGGCTTCAGCTAGCTCAACCCAACCCTACTTTTACTCAAAAAAGAAGTCCAGCGGAAATGATAAGCTTAGCATCTGGCTACGGAGATTTTGCAGTGCCCGCAGCGGCAATGGAGGCCGCCACGGCCGTATTAGCCAGCGCCCAGCAGCGCCAGACACCGCTGGCCGTGAGCCCGGCTGCCGGCACGCCCGAGCTGCGCGAAGCCTTAGCCCAACGCTACCGTCAGCGCGGTGCCAGCAGCATCACCGCCGAGCAAGTGCTGGTGACGGCCGGGGCCAAAACGGGCATATTCGCTCTGCTCAGCGAAATGCTGCAGCCGGGCGATGACGTGCTGCTGCCCACACCGAACTGGTTCGGATTTTATGAGCTGGTCCGCCGGGCCGGAGGAGTGCTGCGCACGCTTCCCCTCGCGGCCGCCGATAATTATGCCCTAAGTCCCGACACTCTGCGGGCCGCCCTCACGCCAGCTACCCGGCTGCTCATCATCAGCAACCCCAATAACCCCACCGGGCGGGTATACTCGCGGTCCGAATGGGCGGCGCTGCTGGCCGTTACCCAGGAGTTTCCGCAGCTGTGGGTGCTCAGCGATGAGATTTACGAAGGCATCTGCTTTGGCGCGGAGCCCGTGCCTACGCTGCTTGCCTTGCCCGACCCGCACCAGCGGCACGTGGTGGTGAGCGGCTTCTCCAAATCGTTGGCGTTGGCGGGCTGGGGCGTGGGCTGCCTAGTGGCGCCGCCTGCACTTGCGCGCAGCGTAGCGGCCCGGCTGTTTAGTACCGGCGTGGCTGTGCCGGTGCCGGCTCAGGCGGCGGCCCTGGCGGCGACCCAGCACGCCGAGGCCATTGGGGCGGGGCTGTGCGCGCAGCTGCTTCCCACACGGCACGTATTGTTGAGTGGGCTGGCGGCTTTGCCCGGCGCGCCCGCCGCGGTGGCGCCCGAAGGCACGTACTATGTATTCGCCGATTTCACGCGCTTTCTGGACCCCGGGCTGCCTGCCGCCGACGCCTCAGCTCAACTCGTGCAGCAGCTGGCAGCGGGCGGGGTGGAAGTGGTAGACGGCGCTAGCTGCGGGGCGCCCGGATTTGCGCGGCTTTCCTACGCGGTGCCGGAGGCGGCGCTCCGGCAGGCGCTGGCCCGAATGCAGGAAGTATTGGCTCCGCTGGCGGTCTAGAAACTTTCCCACCCCGGAAATGCCTTGTTAGCTCCCGGCCCGAAAGCCGGCGGCCGTACCTTTGTGCCCGGCGAGTTTGCCGGTTGATTTTGTTGTTTAAGTTGGAAAACCTTCGTCCGCATCTGCGCCCTACGCTGCTGCTCGCCCTGCCCGTTATGCTTTCGCAGCTGGGCCACGTGCTGGTAAATTTTGTTGATTCGGTGGTAGTGGGCCACATCGGCAAAGTGCCGCTGGCGGCCGTGGGCGTGGGCGTGAGCACCACCAGCGTGCTCCTGGTGCTGGGCGTGGGCCTGAGCATGGGCAGCGTGCCGCTGGTGGCCGCGGCCGACGGCCGCCGCGACCTGCCCGAGCTGGGCCGCCTGCTGGTAGCCTCGGTGTGGACCAACGCGCTGGCCGGGCTCGTGCTAGCCGGGTTGGGCCAGCTGGTGCCTCCGTTTCTGCACCTTTTGGGCCAGCCCCCCGAGGTGGTGGCCCTGGCCGGCCCGTGGGTGCAGGTCATCAGCCTGTCGCTGTTTCCGCTGATGGTGTTTCAGGGCTTTCGGGAATTTGCCGAAGGGCTGGGGCTCACGCGGGAAGCCATGTGGCTGTCGATACTGGGTAACGTGCTGAATGGCCTGCTCTGCTACGCTCTGGTGTATGGCCACCTCGGGCTGCCGGCCATGGGCATGATGGGCTCGGCCTGGGCCACGCTCATGGCCCGCGGGCTGATGGCGGCGTTCATGGCCATTTATGTGCTGCGTGCCAAGCGCCTGCGGGCCGAGCGGGCGGCCGTAACCAGCTGGCTGCCCGTGGGCGCCACTGTGCGCCGGGTAGTGGACCTGGGTGCCCCCATTGGGGTGCAGATGGCGCTGGAAGTGGGCGCTTTCGGCTTGTCGCTGCTCATGGCGGGCTGGCTGGGCGTTACCACCGAGGCAGCACACAAAGTGGCCATCGACGTGGCCAGTATGACGTACATGGCCGCCAGCGGCATTGCCGCGGCGGCCACCATCCGGGTGGGCAACCTGCGCGGGGCAGGCGACCTGAACGCCGCCCGGCACGCGGGCTTTGCCGCGTATTGGCTCACGTTTGGGTTCATGGGCAGCATGGCCCTGCTGCTGATTCTGACCCGGCACCTGGTGCCCTACATCTACATCAGCGACCCGCAGGTGGTGGCGCAGGCTTCTACGCTGCTGCTCATTGCGGCCCTGTTTCAGGTGTCGGATGGCTTGCAGGTGGTGGGCTTGGGCGCCTTGCGCGGGCTGGAAGATGTGAAGGTGCCTTCGGTGGTGGCCTTGCTGGCGTATTGGGCGGTGGCCTTGCCGCTGGGCTATTTCCTGGGCTTCAAGCTGCATATGGGCGCGCCCGGCGTGTGGACCGGCTTGCTGGTGGGCCTGAGCATAGTAGCCACGGTGCTGCTATTGCGCTTCCGCCGCGAAACCGAGCCGGATTTTGCCGCGGCCCTGCCCGCCGAGGCCGAAGAGCGGGCCACGGTGTAGCCCAGCGCCAGGGGAACTCGGAGAGTAATTTCTGTAGTTGGGACAATTTTTGCAGGGCGGCATGTGTTCAGCCGCGGAGCTTGGACTTTTCTCCCCACCCTACCATTTTTATGCTCTCGTTTTTAACCTCCTTGCTGGCGGCGGCCACGCTTTTCCAAGGCCCGGCGGCGAAGCCAGCCCAAGCGGCTCCGGCAGCGGCCAAACCCGCGGCGGCCCCTATTGCCTGGTCGGCGAACCGCCCCCTCACCGTGGCCGATTTTCTGAGCCGGCCTAAGCCTTACGAGCGCCTGGCCGCCCTCACCACCACTGATATAAAAGCCGGAGCCGCCTGCCGCGACTTCGTCTTTACCGGCACCGTGCAGGCCACGTTCGACCCTAATACCTCCTGGTTTCGGGACCCCAAAAACTTCACGCCCGCCTTGCTGCGCCACGAGCAGATGCACTTCGACCTGACGGAGGTGTACGCCCGCATCATGCGGCAGAAGCTGGTAGTCTTTCAGGCTAAAGTTGATTGCAACAAGCTGCAGCCGGCTTTCAACAATCTCACCAAGAGCGTGTATGCCGAGTGGGACCGGGAGCAAAACCGCTACGACGCCGAAACCAACCACGGGCTGAATGCCGCGAAGCAGGCGTACTGGGAAAAGCAAACCCAAACCAAACTGGCTCAACTGGAGGCTTTTGCGGCTCACGAGTAGTTTCCGGGTATAAGCTGTTTGGGCGCCTGGCGCTACATTCGTCCATGCCCGATGCTACTTTAACCTGGACTGAATTTGAGCGCGTGGACTTGCGCGTGGGTACCATTTGCGAGGCCCACCCGTTTCCCGAGGCCCGCCGGCCCGCGTACCAGCTGCTGATTGATTTTGGCCCCGAAATCGGGCTAAAAAAATCCAGTGCCCAAATCACGCACCACTACACTTTGGAGGCCCTCGTGGGCCGCCAAGTGGTGGCGGTGGTCAACTTTCCGCCCAAGCAAATCGGGAAATTCCGCTCCGAAGTGCTGGTAACCGGCTTTGCCGATGCCGACGGCCACATTGTGTTGGCCGATGTGGCCGGACCAGTGCCGAATGGCAGCCGGCTTATTTAGCCGGCTGGTTGTGCTGCGGCTCCTTGCTGTAGGCGGGATTGGTCGGGTCGAGCTTCTTTTCGCGCCTGCCCAGCGTATCAATCACGGCCTTGTAGATATCGTCAAGGTCCTTGCCGTGGATGAAATAGTAGCGGTAGCTGCGCTGAAAAGCCGAGTCGGTGGCCGCGCGCTTCGCGAGCAGTTCCTTTTCCTGCGACAGGTATAGCGCCCGGGCCGAATCGGGCTGGAGGCGACTGCTTTCCACGCGCGCTTCGAGCACGTGCAGGTCGGCGAGCAGGGCTATCATCTTCTCTTTGGGGAGCAAGTCGGCGGGCTTGGGCGGCTCTTCGGGGCGTTGGCACGCGGGCACGGCCAGCAGGAGGGAGGGCAGCAGCACGCCCAGGCAACGACGACGGAATGATTTCACGGGGACAAAGTTACTCCCAAGCCGTAGCTTCGCCGCCATGAACCCCTCCGTGCCCCCGGCCCTCACCGCCCTGGTGCGCCGCCTGCGCCACCTCGAAATCCGCATTCGCAAGGCGGTAGAGGCCCAGCTACAGGGTGATTTTCACTCCGTATTCAAAGGCACGGGCCTGGAAGTAGACGATGTGCGCCTCTACCAGTACGGCGATGAGGTGCGCGCCATCGACTG
Organism: Hymenobacter plasmatis; assembly: GCF_020711255.1. GTDB lineage: Bacteria > Bacteroidota > Bacteroidia > Cytophagales > Hymenobacteraceae > Hymenobacter. Next base: position 240,635 of record NZ_JAJFAW010000004.1, on the reverse strand, counting down.
GGCCGTGTCGAGCAAGGGCCACGGCACCTTCGTGAAAACCTACAAAGAGGAAAAAGAGCAGCAGGTGCTGGTGCTGCTCGACGTGAGTGCCTCCCTGGAGGTGGGCGACGGCCAACGCCGCAAGCTCGACGTAGCCCGCGACATTGCGGGTCTGCTCGCGCTATCGGCCGCCCGCCAGGGCTCGGCGCTGGGCTTGTTTGCTTTCTCTGACCAAAAAGAGCTTTACCTGCCGCCTGGTAAGGGCCCGCGGGCCGCGTACGCCCTCATTCAGCGGCTGTTTGCGCTGCAGCCCGTGTCGCGGCGCACGGGAGTGGGCGCGGGCATCCGGCAGGCGCTGGGGCTGCTCAAGCGCCGCAGCCTAGTGGTGCTGATTTCGGATTTTATCGACGGGAACTACGAGCGCGAGCTGGCCATGCTGGCCCAGCGCCACGACCTGATAGTGGTGCAAACGCTGGCCCCGCGCGAGCGGGACTTCCCGGCCCTGGGCATTGTGCCCCTGCGTGATACCGAAACCGGGCAGGTGCGCTGGGTCAACACCTCGTCCGCCGATTTTCGGGCCCACGTGCAGTCCAATGCCGACTACCAGGAAGCCCAGTTGGTGAACATCTGCCGCCGCAATCGCACGGGCTTCGTTTCGCTGAGCACCGAAGGCGATTTCGTGCCGCAGCTGGTAAACCTGTTCCGTCACCGCCGACAGTCTGGCCGCCGTGGGTAAGTACCGAAGCTTTGGCAAAGCCGTGGGCTGCCTGGCCCTGAGCCTGCTGCTCGGCAGGCCAGCCGGCGCGCAGGATGGCCCACCGGCTGGCCTGCAGGGCCGCTTTTTGAAGAAAACCGTCTTGGTAGGCGAGCCGCTGGACTATGAGCTCCGATACGAGCACGAGCCGGGCCTGGAGGTAGTATTCCCGGACTCGCTGGCCCGTTTTGCGCCGTTTGAGTACACTGGCAAAACTTACTTCCCCACGCGTACCCGCCAGGGCCGCAGCCTCGACCGGACCGTTTACCACCTGCGCACCTTCCGACTCGATTCGGTGCAAACGCTGGCACTACCGGTGGCCGTGCTGCGGGGCCCCGATACGCTGAGCGTGGCGCCGCCGCCCAGCCAAGTGCGCCTGCGGCGCACCGCTGCATCGGCGCCCGCCACGGCCGACCTCCCGCCGCTCCACCAGAACCTGGCCCTGGTGCCGGTTGAGCCCGTGTTTAATTACCCGTATTGGCTGGCGGGGGCGGCGGTAGTGCTGCTGTTGCTGGGGGGCGGGGCGGCGCTGTTTCGGCGGCGCCTCACGCGGCGCTACCAGGCCTACAAGCTGCGCAAAAACCACCGCTACTTTCTGGCTCAATTTGCCCGCCACGTGGAGCGGTTCGACTTATCCCGCTCGGCCACCAACGTGGAGCGGGCCGTGGTCCTCTGGAAAAACTACCTCGCGGGACTGGAAAACAGCGAGTTGAGCTCGTTTACCACCCGCGAAATTGTGGCGTACTTCGAAAACGACATCGACGTGCGCAATGCTTTGAGTGCGACCGATAAAGTGATTTACGGCAACCTGCAAACCGAAGACGCTAAAGAGGTAGACCGCGCCTTTCAGCGCCTGCGGGGCTTTGCCGAGCGGCGCTATACCTCGCTGGTCGGGTAAGCAACGCACTAATGGTTCGTTGAGCTAATTACCATTGAGCTGAGCTAATCGTCTGTCATGCAGAGCGCAGCGAAGCATCTTATCCTCGCTGAACGAGTCGTGCTGACCTGATAAGATGCTTCGCTGCGCTCTGCATGACAGACGGGCGGTAGCGACCAAAGTGGATTAGCTCAACACGAACAGCTTTAGCTCAATTATGCAGACCAACGATTCAAACTGAAGCCCAAGCCTCCCAGCATTCATTTCCCCATAATGCCACAGGCGCCGCACCGTGGCGCCTTCCTACCTTCGCGGTTGCTTGAACGACTTTTTTAATCTTCTGCGCTACACCACCCTGGCCGGCTACCAGTGGCAGGAGCCGCGGTTGCTGCTGCTCATTGTGGCGGTGCCGCTGCTGTTTGTGCTGCGCCGGGTGCTGGCCCGTCGCCGGGCCCAGGTGGGGGTAGCGTTTGGCCCTGGCCTGCTGCCGCGCGATTGGGTAGCGGCCCTGCGCTTTTTGCCCGATGTGGTGCTGGGCCTGGCGCTCAGCTTTGGCATTGTGGCGCTGTCCCGGCCCCAGCGCACCGACGAACGGGTGGAGCAGTCCGGCCGCGGCATCGACCTGGTGCTGGCCCTCGACGTGTCGGGCTCCATGGAAATCCAGGACCTGCAGCCCAACCGCCTGGAAGCGGCCAAGCGCATTGCCACCGACTTCCTGAAAACGCGCGTGGGTGACCGGCTGGCCCTGGTAGCCTTTGCCGGCGAGGCCTTCTCGCTGGCCCCTCTCACCACCGACTACGACCTGCTGCGCGAAGACCTGGCCAGCCTGCGCGTGGGCATGATTAAGCTCGACGGCACGGCCATTGGCACGGCGCTGGGCGTGGCCACCAACCGGCTGCGCGAGTCCACGGCGAAGTCGCGGGTGTGCATTCTGCTGTCCGATGGGGAAAACAACGCCGGCAGCCTCGACCCGCTGCTGGCCGCCCAACTGGCCCACGCCTTCGGCATCCGCATTTACACCATTGGGCTGGGCAAAGACGGCTTTGTGCCCTACGGGCAGGACTCATTGGGCCGCACGCGCTACGTGCAAACCCGCCTCGACGAAACCACCATGCGCCAGCTCGCCTCGGCCGCCGAAGGGCAGTTCTTTCGGGCCACGGACACAGCCGGCCTGCGCGAAGTTTTCAAGCAGATTAACCGCCTCGAAAAGTCCGAAATCAAGCAGCTGCGCTTCCGCAATACCAAGGATTTTTACCTGCCTTACCTGTGGCTGTCCATCGGCCTGTGGCTGCTGTGGTTGGGGCTGCGAAGCACGTTTTTGAGCAATCCGCTGGAGGATTAACCGGTACAGCGGTTGTGCTGAGTGTGCGCCTGTCATGCTGACGAAGGAAGCATCTTATCATGCCTCAACGACTAGTTCGAACCTGATAAGATGCTTCCTTCATCAGCATGACAGGTGCCTGCTAAGTAGGCCCGTTTTTTCACATGTCAATTACATAATGTCCATCGCCGACAATATACACCGCATCGAAAAGGAGCTAGCTGGCACAGGAGCCCGGCTGGTCGTGGTTACCAAAACGCACCCCGTTGAGAAATTGCAGGAGGCTTATGACGCCGGCGCCCGCATGTTTGGCGAAAACCGGCCCCAGGAAATGGCGGCCAAGCAGCCCAACCTGCCCGCCGATGTGGAGTGGCACCTCATCGGCCAACTCCAGACCAACAAGGTGAAGCTGCTGGCGCCCTTTGTGCACACCGTGCAAAGCATCGACAGCCTGAAGCTGCTGCGGGAGCTGGATAAGCACGCCGCCGCGCACCACCGCGTCATCAGCGGGCTGCTGCAGTTCCACATCGCCCAGGAGGAAACCAAATCCGGCCTGACGCTGGCCGAAGCCGAAGAAATTCTGGCTTCGGCGGAATACAAACAGCTCAAGAACGTGCGCCTGACCGGGGTGATGGGAGTGGCCACTTTCACTCCCGACGAAACCCAGCTGCGCCAGGAATTCCGGCAGCTGCGCGGCTACTTCGAGCACTTAAAAGCTGCCTATTTCGTTTCTGAACCAGTCTTTTGTGAAATTTCGATGGGTATGAGCGGCGACTACCCGCTGGCCGTGGCCGAAGGCAGCACGCTGGTGCGGGTCGGCAGCGCCATCTTCGGCAGCCGCGGCTAGCCGGGCCCGGGCCGCAGGGTAGGGCCGGGGCGGGCTGCGCGGCGGTCGAAATTCTCCTATCTTTCCTGCCTCTGCTGCTCCTCCGGTTATGTCCACTGCTGCTTCTGCTACATCGCCTCCGCCAGAGATTCAGGCGAACCAGCACATCTACGACGACTATTTCGAGGAAGAATTCACCCGGTCGGTGGACGAAAACATCCTGCAGCTGCTCGACCGGGTGTGGTTCCGGTCCGAGCTGGTGGGCTTCGAGCCGTTTCCGCAGCGCAACAACCCCGACCGGCCGCTGATTTTCGCCAGCAACCACTCCGGCATGGCCTTCCCCTGGGATGCCATCGTGGCCCTCTCGCACCTTTTTCGGTACCTGCCCGAGCACTCGTCGATACACGACTTGCCGCGGCCCCTTTCGGCCCCGATGCTCTCGAAAACGGCCCTGATGAACCCGTACCTGATACGCAACTTCTGGAAGCGCTGCGGCGCCGTGGATGCCACCACGCTCAATTTCGAGACCATGATGTACTATCAGGACCACAACCTGATGCTGTACCCCGAGGGCGTGCCCGGCATTGGCAAGGGCTTCAACCGCAAGTACCAGCTGCAGCGCCTGGCCAGCAGCATGGTGCGCATGAGCGTGCTGCACCGCACGGATATCGTGCCCTTCTACACCATCAACGCCGAATACCTCAATCCCTACGCCTACAGCATCCCCTGGGTAAACCACCTCACCAAGAAAATCGGCATTCCGTTTTTGCCCATCACGCTGCTGCTGCTGCTGGTGCTGGTGCAGCCCTGGGCGTTCTACCTGGCCTTTCCGGCCAAGCTCATCTTCGTGATGGGCACCCGCATCCGCCCCTCCGAACTGACCGATAAAAGCCCGGACGAGCTGACCCGCGAAGACTACCTGGCGCTGTCCGAGCAAGTGCGCCAGAAGATGCAGGTGGAAATGGACGCCGCCGTGCTCGCCCACGGCCAGAAGCCCTACCGCTGGGGCGAGCTGTGGCAGCGCATGAAGGAAAACCGCCGCTTCTTTCCCTTCTTCCTGCCCTTTGCCTGGCCCGCCGTTTTCACCGAGTTTGAGCGGCTTTATGTGAAGGAAGGCCACCGGGATTTTCGCATGAAGCTCGACCGCCCGGGCGCCTGGCTGCGTATGCTATGGCGCAACCCCATTACGTTGGCTTATTTCGTCCCCTTGCTCGGCTGGATTCCGCTGGCCATCAAGGGGTACCGGCACAACAAACTGGGGCACAAATCCTAGGATTTCTTTTGTTTGAAGCTTAAGGCAAATGCGTGGTTATCGGGCAATTGCCGAGGCCTATGTATCTCTACGACCAGCGTACTCTAATCGTCTGTCATGCTGAGCCTGCGAAGCATCTTATCACGATTGAACGAGTCGTGCTGACCTGATAAGATGCTTCGCTGCGCTCTGCATGACAAGAGGCGCCTAGCGAGATGCTTTTTGCTGCGCCAACATCGGCTAATCCCGGCGTTCGGAAGTTGCCCGTTGAAGTTGCCAAATACTGCTCTGCCTCCCGCATTTACCCCACCCAATGCCCTCTTTCCAGCACCTGCTGCTCAAGCAGCTACTTACCGCGGCGGCGGCCCCGCTTGCCCGGCGCAAGCCCAGTGTGGGCGCCATGCGCCTGGCTATGGAGGCCGGTTCGCTGTTTCAGTTTATGCCCTGGAAAGTGCACCTGGAGAGCCTGAAGCTGGATAAGCGGCTCGATGCGGAATGGCTGCGCCCCCGCGGCGCGCATCCCAAGCGCGTGATGCTGTATCTGCACGGCGGGGGCTACGTGCTGGGCTCGCTCAATACCCACCGCAGCCTGGTGGGCAGCCTGGCCGAGCGCTGCAGCCTCAACGTGCTCACCATCAACTACCGCAAGGCTCCCGACCACCCATTCCCGGCGGCGCTCGACGATGCCAGGCGCGCCTACCGCTGGCTGCTGCGCCACGGCCACGAGGCTAAAGACATAGTGGTGGCCGGCGATTCCGCTGGCGGTGGGCTGGCGCTGGCACTGCTGCTGGCCCTGCGCGATGCCGGCGAGGCCCTGCCCGCCGCCGCCGTGGCCCTCTCGCCCTGGACCGACTTGAACCTGCCCATCACTGCCCTGCGCCGCGTGGCCCGGGAGGAAGGCCTCCTGCTCGAAGCTTTGCAAATGCGCACCTGGGGCTCGCTCTATGCCCACAAAACCGCCCTCGAGCACCCGCTGCTTTCGCCTGCCCAAGCCGATTTGCACGGCTTGCCGCCGCTGCTCATCCAGGTTTCCACCGCCGAAGTGCTGTACGAAGACGTGGTGAAATTCGTAGACAAGGCCCGTGCCGCTGGCGTGAAGGTGACCCTGCAGCCCTTTGAGGGGCTTGTGCACTGGTGGCATCTGTTTTGGCGCATTGTGCCCGAAGCCCGGCAGGCGCTCTACCAGGTGGCCAGCTTCCTGGAGCAGCTGTGGGCCACTCCGCAGGCAACCGCTATTGCGTGGCCGGCAGCCACACCACGGCGGGCCACCTCGCGTAAGCGGGCGGCGTAAATAGCCTAGCATGAGCGAGTTGGAGCAGGTATTTCCTGGTCTTTTATCGTAGTATTCAGAAAAATAATTCTTGATTTTGCGGATTAAACACTACATTTTGAAAAAAGCGGCGTAAACAGCTCAATTTTACTGCGTAGAGTTCGTAGGTTTGCATCAATAATAGTCGGCTTGCATACTAGTTTAGTGTGGCAAGGGCTTTGACTTCAACCACTTCCCCGATTTCATTTTTCACCTCAATTTGTTTCATCGCCATGGAAGATTTGTTTAAAAAGTTCGTTAACGCCGGCGTTGGGTACATCGCGCAGGGCAGCAAGTCAGTACAGAGCACCATCGAAAAGCTGGTGAAAGACAACAAGATGACCCAGGCCGAGGGCAAGAAAATTGTGGATGAGCTGATGAAAAGCGGCGAAAGCAAGCGCGCCGAGCTCGAAAAGCAGTTTCAGGGCCTCTCAGAGCGCATCAAGAGCACGGTAGGCCTGGGCGAGACGAAGCCGAAAAGCAAGACTGTCGCAAAGAAGCCCGCTTCTAAATCGGCCGCCAAACCCGCCAGCAGCGCCACCAGCAAAGCTGCCGGTGCCACCAAAAAAGTAGCCGACAAAGTGAGCAGTGCCGCCGGCACCGCCCAGAAATCGGCCGCTGCCAAAGCCGGCGCCGCCAAAAAGCCCGCTGCCAGGAAGCCAGCCGCCAGCAGTTCCGCAGCCCCTAGCGGCGACAACGCCTAATTCTTACATCTGTTTGCCTTATCAAAGCCCCGTTCGCATCGCGCGAACGGGGCTTTTGTTAGTTGCCAAACCAGCACGGCACTGCGCCCTTAGGGCCTGATACCGTGCGGAGGTACTACTTTCACTGTCGATGTTTAAAAACACGATTTCCAACCTCACCCGCATCCGGCAAGTGGCGGAGGTGTTGCTGCGGTATGGCTTTGAGGACGTGGTGACTACTACGCCGCTGCGCCGCCTTGTGAGCCAGGCGCGCCGCCTGAACTGGCAGCGCGCCGACCGGCAGGTGTTCGAAACCACGCGCTGGGAGCGGGTGCGCCTGGTAATTGAGGAACTGGGCCCTACGTTTATCAAACTGGCCCAGGCCATGAGCAACCGGGCCGATTTGCTGCCCGAGGCCCTGATTACAGAATTTGAGAAGCTGCAAAGCAACGTCCCGCCGTTTGATGTAGTGGTGGCCCGGCAAATAATTGAGGAAGAGCTGGGGCGACCCATTTCAGAAGTCTTCAGCGAGTTTGAAGACGTCACGCTGGGCTCGGCCAGCATTGGGCAGGTGCATAAGGCGCGGCTGCTCACCGGCGAGGAAGTGGTGGTGAAAGTGCAGCGCCCCGGCGTGCGCGAAACCGTGCGCTCGGACCTGGCCTTGCTCCATGAGCTGGTGCGCCTCACGGCCGGCTTCCTGCAAAAGCAGGGCCTTTCCAACCCGCAGGACATCGTGGATGCCTTCGAGCGCAGCATGAGCAAGGAGCTCGACTACACCGCCGAGGCCCGCTCGATGGAGCAGTTTCGCAAGCTTTACGCCGACTACACCAGCTTCTACATTCCCAAGCCTTTCCGGGAGCTGAGCACGGCGCGTATTCTGGTAATTGAGTACGTGAGCGGCTGCAAAATCACCGACAAGGCCCAGCTCCTGGCCTGGGGCCTCAGCCCCGAGACCGTGGCCGAAACGGGCATGGACATCTACCTGACCCAGATTTTCGAGTTCGGAATTTTCCACGCCGACCCGCACCCGGGCAACGTGCTGGTGCAGCCCGATGGTACGGTGGTCCTCATCGACTTTGGCATGGTGGGCCGGCTCACCAAGCAGCAGAAATACGCCTTTGCCGGCGTGTTCATCGGCATGGCGCGGCAGGACGCGCGCAGCATGGCGCTCAATTTTCGGCGGCTGGCCATCACGGCAGAAATCCCGGACATGCGCGCTTTCGAGTCCGACCTCAGCCAGCTCATCGAAGACTTCGCCACGCTCGACGTGAAGGAGATGAGCATGAGCGACCTGGCCGATGCGCTCCAAACCGTTATCTACAACTACAAATTGCAGGTGCCGGGTGCGGTGTTTCTCATCCTGCGGGCACTGGTTATTCTGGAAGGAATCGGCAAGGTGCTGCATCCGAATTTCAACACCTTCGAGTTTGTGCGGCCCTACGGTGCCAAGATTATCCGCGAGCAGTACTCCCGCCAAAACCTGCTCAGCGAAGCCGAATACACCGGTACGCAGCTACTGGCGCTGCTCCAGACGCTGCCCTCCGATGTGCGGCAGATTGTGCGCAAAATCAGCAAGGGCGAGCTGCGCCTGAAATTTGAGCTGGTGGGCTACAACACCCTGGTACGCAAGGCCGACCAGCTGGTGAGCCGCACCATCCTGGCCCTGCTCAGCGTGGGCGGCCTCGTGTTTTCGGGCCTGTCGCTGCTGGGCCGCTACACGCCCGATATGCCCTACCACCGCGGCGTGCCCGAAATCACCTGGTGGAGCCTCGGGGCCACGGGCTTTATCCTGCTCATACTGATGCTGCTTGGAACCGGGCGCAAGGAGAAGTAATCGGGAGCTCACTGGGTAATTGTTAGGACCCTTCCTGCTACAGCTCCTGCCCAAGCTGCCGACGCATGTCGATGATGGGCACCACCCGGCGGCCTTTTTCGGTGATTGTGTGCTCGACCCGGGGCGGCCGGAACCGAGCGGCGGCGGATTGAAACGTTGGGCCGCTGAAGCATGGGGAAGGTACTATCTTGTAGGGTGATGCGGGGCAGGTGCCTGCTCTGGTTCTCACCTTTTTCGGCCTGCCCTTATTGAGATGGACTACTTTGCCAAGCACCGGGTCGAAGCTTTCAGCGATGGGGTCTTCGCCATCATCGTCACGTTGCTGGTGCTCGAAATCAAGGTGCCCCACCTTGTGCACCCCCAGTCGGGGCTGGAGCTGGGGCACGCCCTGCTGGGGTTGCTCCCCAAGGTGCTGAGCTGGATGGCCAGCTTCCTGATGATGTGCGTTATCTGGGTTAACCACCACCGGCTGCTGAGCCAGATTCAGGTGTTGGACCACGTGGTGTTCTGGCTCAATGCCAATCTGTTGCTGTGGTGTTCGTTCATTCCATTTCCCACGGCGCTGCTGGGCGACTACCTCACCAACCCGGTGTCGGCGGCGGTGTTTGGGGGCGTAATGGCGGTCATGTCGCTGTCGTTCCTGCTCATTCGGTTCTACGTGCAGCGCCATCCCGGGCTGTTGGTGCCGGGCATCGACCAGGTGCTTTTTCGCCGTATTTCGTGGCGTTCGCTGGTATTGGGGCCGTTGCTGTACAGCACGGGGGTGGGGGTGGCGTTCGTCAGCTTGTGGCTGGCCCTGGCCATTTTCGCCCTGATTCCGTTCTATTTCATTTTCTTTAACACCAATCCCAGTGCTTTTGGGAAGGCAGAGGCCGCGCCACTGGCCCCGTGAGGGGAAGCGGCATTTGCAGGGAACATATTGCTGGTCGCGATGCGGCTTTTTGGCTTGGGAAGCTTCATTATTTATTTAGCGACGAACCGTTGCAGCCGGGCAAGCAAAGCTCGACCTTTACGGCCGTGAGGCCGTATTTTCGCCTGCCCGATGGGATGCCTGATTCGTTATTTGTCCGCGTAACACTCGTCTTTCTTGGTCTTTTATGGGGCATGGCGCCGCGTCTTTCCCATGCCCAAACGGCGCCATCGGGCCCGCCCGTGTTGCACGAAGTCAGCCTGCGCACCGATACCGCTACCTTCCTGTTGAGCCGAAATACGGTAGTGGTGCAAGGCATACCAACGCTGTACCTGTGGCACCGGCGCGACGATGAAACCGTGGAGCTGCGCCTGTTTCCCGCCAATGCCGCCAGCTCGAAACCGCTGCGCCTGCGCCGAAACCCCGATTACCAGCAGCTCGACTCGCTCACGAAAGAAGACGACGGCAGTTTTCGCACGCGCCTCAAGTTTCAGAACCTGACCACTGCCCGCTTTCTGCGTTTGGTAGTGGAGCAGGCGGCTGACTCGGTGGGCCGGGAGCCGCACCGGCAGGTGGTGCCGCTGCTGCCGCTGGCCCGCACCTCGTTGGCGTTGCGCGTGCCCGATGCCGAACTTTTTGTGGGCGAGGAGAAGGTATTTGAGCTAACCAGCTCGAACGCCCGCAATGTGCGCGCCACCGGCGAGTGGGTGCGCGGCAACGATTTTGACTACCGCGTAGTGGCCGAAGCCAATGGCTTGCTCCGCCTGCACGTGCTGCCCAACCAGCTCGGCGCCCGCACGCTGCTGGTGAAGCTGCAAACCGAGCGGCCCAGCCTACTGCCCGGCGGGCGCCTCAGCTACCAGCTGCCGGTGCTGCGGCAGGAGTTCAACGTGAAAGGAAGCCGCCTGCGGTTCCTGTCGCCGGACCAGCGTAGCGTGACAATGGACGACCTGAGCCGGCGCCGGGGCGTTGAGCTGATTCTGGACAACGGCCGCAGCTTCGAGCTGCACCGCACATACCGCATTGAGGACCAGGAAGAAGCCGGGGGCTCGCTGATTGCCGAAGTATTTACGCGCCAGTACCTGAGCAACGACCGAGTGCTCTGCTACCTGCGCCCCTACAACACGCACCGCCAAACTGAAGGCTACCTCTACATCAAGGAAGCCGACGTGGCCCGCTACATCACCAACCTCGACATCACGCCCCAAACCGTGATTCGCAGCGCGCAGGTGCTGCACCGGGGCGGCGAATGGACCCCCTCGCTCAGCGTGAGCCCCGGCGAAACCGTGGACGTGCGCCTGGAAGGCGAGGGCCTGCAAAAAGCGCGGATGTCCTTTGAAGATTTGCCGATAATGCGCTCTGATTCGTCGGTGCGCACCGATACCCGGTTGGTGTATCGGGTGCAGGTGCCCGTGAATTTTGCCAAGCGCAAGATTACCATCTTCAACGCCGGGCAGCCCACCGGCTATACGCTGGGCGTAAGAGAGTTTCAGCGGCCCCACCCGCTCAATTTTGTGTCGGTGGTTTATGGTGAGGCAGCCCGGCCCATCACGCGGCTCGATGGCCCGGTGCTGCACGATGGCACCATCCGCGACGTGGTATTCCAGTTTAACCCCAATGGCATCGACAAAGGTGACGAGCTCTACGGCAAGCAGTTCCTGAGCTTTGAAGTGCGCACCCTCAACAGCAAAGGCGAACTGATGGAGATGCGCAGCGTCGACAACGTAGTCATTTGCCCCGGCGACAACTCGCCCCGCGCCGTTTTCTATTCCGACAAGCAGTGCCGGACCGACCCGCTCAGCCTCAACTCCCTGCTGTCGCGCAAAACCTACGACTTCGACGATTGGAGCCGCATCGTGGTAACGGTAAAACACCAGGCCAGCCAGTACGCCGAGCCCGGTTACACCCAAACCGTGGAGCTGGTGCTCAAGCGCCGCTATAAGTTCGACATCGACGTGAGTTTCCCAGCGGGCCTGCTCACCCGCCGTCAGGGCGAAACCGGCTATGGCAACTTCGGCGGCATCTCATTGGCCACGCTGGCGCAGCTCAGTTTCTACAGCCCCGACAAAATCAACCGCCTGCGCCCGTACAAAATTGGCGCGGGTTTCGTGGCCCTCAACGCCTTCAACCTCAGCCAGCAAACCAGCAGTGAACGGGACCTGGGTATTGTGATTCTGGGCTCTGTTTATCCCACGCGCCGCGATGCCAAATTCACATTCCCGCTGTACCTGGGCGGCGGCCGGCTGTTGGGCGCTGGCAAGTGGTTTTACCTGCTGGGGCCGGGCATTGGGGTGCGCCTGTAGCGCGAAAAGGTTCGCGGAGTTAGAAAGGAAAGTCCCGCAAAGTTTGACGTTCTGCCAAACTTTGCGGGACTTTCCTTTTTAAACTTCGTGAAACCTTGCGCGCTATTGCAGCTTCATATCCGCAATTATCGCCTGGATTTTCTCCTTAGCTAAGCGCGTGGCCAGGTCGTAATCCACGGCGGAGCGTAGTGGCTCCTTTACACTGAAATAGAACTTGATTTTGGGCTCGGTACCGCTGGGGCGGGCTGATATTTTGCTCCCATCTTCGGTGAGGAACTGGAGCACGTTGGAGCTTTCCAGGCCGGTTTCGGAAATGCGGCCGGTGGTGAGGTTGTGGATGCGGCCGGTTTTGTAATCCCGGATTTCCACCACTTTCAGGCCGGCGATGGTAGCCGGGGGGGTAGCCCGCAGTTGGGCCATCATTTCCTGAATTTCCTCGGCGCCGCGCTTGCCTTTCTTGGTCAGCGAAATGAGGTCTTCCAGGTAGAGGCCGTAGTGGGCGTACATGTGCACCATTTCCTGGTAGAGGGTGCGGCCCTGGTCTTTGGCCACGGCGGCCATTTCGGCAATCATGGCGCAGGCCGACACGGCATCTTTGTCGCGCACAAAGTCGCCGATGAGGTAGCCGTAGCTTTCCTCGCCGCCGCCCACGTAGGTTTCGCGTCCCTCGAGGTCGCGGATGATGCCGGCGATGTACTTGAAGCCGGTAAGCGTCTGGTAGCTTTTGATGTTGTACTGGCGGGCGATGTCGCCAATGATTTCGCTCGTTACGATGGTGTACACGATGAAGTCGTTGGGCGCCGCCTGGCCGGCGCGGTGCCGGGCCGAGAGCAGGTAGTAGGTGAGCAGGGCGGCGGTCTGGTTGCCGTTTAGCAGCACCCATTCGCCCTTGTCGTTCTTCACGCCCACGCCCACGCGGTCGGCGTCGGGGTCGGTAGCCAATACAATGTCAGCGTTCTGGGCCTGGGCCTGGTCGAGGGCCAGCTGCATGGCGCTTTTCTCCTCGGGGTTAGGCGACTGCACGGTGGGGAAGTTGCCATCGGGCGTGGCCTGGGCATCTACCACGCTCACGTTGGTGAAGCCAAACTCCTTCAGCAAGCCCGGCACCAGCGCAATGCCCGAGCCGTGAATGGGCGTGTACACAATCTTTAAATCGTGCTGGCGCTTGATGGCCGCGGGGTCAATACTGAGCTGGCGCGCCTGGGCAAAATAAAGGGCGTCCAGATTGCGGCCAATGCTGATGATTTTAGAAGGGTCAGCGTCGAATTTAACCGCTCCGACACTGGTGATTTTAGTTACCTCGTCGATGATGTTTTTATCGTGCGGCGCTACTACCTGGGCGCCGTCGTTCCAGTACACCTTGTAGCCGTTGTACTCCTTGGGGTTGTGCGAAGCGGTTATCACACAGCCGCTTTGGCAACCCAATTCCCGAATGGTGAACGACAGCTCGGGCGTGGGGCGCAGGGCGTCGAATAAATACACCGTGATGCCATTGGCCGAGAAAATGCCGGCTGCAATCTGCGCAAATTCGGCGCTGTTGTTCCGGCTGTCGTGCGCAATGGCTACCTTAATTTCCTGGCCCGGAAAGCTCTTTATTAAGTAGTTGCACAAGCCCTGCGTGGCCATGCCCAGCGTGTAGCGGTTCATGCGGTTGGAGCCCGGGCCCATGATGCCGCGCAGGCCACCGGTCCCGAATTCGAGGGAGCGGTAGAAGGCGTCGGTCAGGGCTTCGTGCTGGCCGCTGGCCACCATTTCGCGGATGGCGAGCTGGGTTTGAGCGTCGTAGTCGGGCGTGAGCCAGGAGTCGACGGTCTTCTGAATGTCGGGAGATAGGGCCATGGGAAAGAAAAGGTGTGAGGGCAGGAAATGAAGAGACGCATATTTGCGCCTTGTCGTCGAACAGGTGGCCGGGGCCACGCTCAAAGACAAGACGCAAATATGCGTCTCTACGGATAATTCAACCTACAGATTGCCGCGGAGCGCCTGCTCGCGCTCAATGCTCTCAAATAGCGCCTTGAAGTTGCCTTTGCCGAAGCTCTTGGCGCCTTTGCGCTGGATGATTTCGTAGAAAACGGTGGGCCGGTCTTCCACGGGCTTGGTGAAAATCTGGAGCAGGTAGCCTTCCTCGTCGCGGTCCACGAGCAGGTTGAGCTCCTTAATTGAAGCCAAGTCTTCGTCGATGGCGCCGATACGGTCGAGCAGGTCGTCGTAGTACGTGCCGGGCACCGAAAGGAACTCCACGCCGCGGCGGCGCAGCTCCGTTACGGTGCGGCGGATGTCGTTGGTGGCGATGGCGATGTGCTGCACGCCGGGCGAGTGGTAGTAGTCGAGGTACTCCTCAATCTGCGACTTTTTCTTGCCTTCGGCCGGCTCGTTGATGGGGAATTTCACGTAGCCGTTGCCGTTGCTCACCACCTTGCTCATCAGGGCCGAGTACTCGGTGCTGATGTCCTCGTCGTCGAAGGTGAGCAGCAATTTGAAGCCCATCACGTCTTCGTAAAACTTCACCCAGGTGTTCATTTCGCCCCAGCCCACGTTGCCCACGCAGTGGTCCACGTGCAGCAGGCCCACGGGCTCGCCCTGCGGCACCAGGCTTTTCTTGGCCACGTAGCCCGGCATGAAGGGCCCGGTGTAGTTGGTGCGCTCCACAAACGTGTGGATGCTTTCGCCATAGGTATAGATGCCGGCCAGCGTCACGGAGCCGAATTCGTCCTCGATGGTGTAGGGCTCGAAGGCCACGCGGGCGCCGCGCTTGGTGGTTTCTTCGAAGGATTTGCGGGCGTCGTCCACCCACAGGGCCATCACCTTCACGCCGTCGCCGTGCTGGGCCACGTGCCGCGTAATGTCGGAGTCGGGGAGGAGGGAGGTGGTGAGCACCAGCCGGATTTTGCCCTGCTGCAGCACGTAGCTCGCGCGGTCGCGCAGGCCGGTTTCGGGGCCGGCGTAGGCCACCAGCTCGTAGCCGAAAGCGGCCTGGTAGTAGTAAGCCGACTGCTTGGCGTTGCCGACGTAGAATTCAACAAAGTCGGTGCCTTTCAGGGGCAGGAAATCCTGAGCGGGTTGGGCCAGCACTTCGGGCGAGGTCATGGATTGCATGGGTGGGAGGGAAAAAGGAGGGTGGGGATGATGCGGTAAAATTACAGGTTCGGATATAAATTGGCTGGTACTTAAAAATTGATAGCCGGCCGCGGCGAGTGTTTAGCAAATCATTCCCATTTTTGTGCCCAATCATCTGCCTTAGCGCTCCCATGAATACCGAAGAACTGAACCGCGCCCTTGTGGCCCTGATTGAAAAGAAGGCCGAGCTGCACACCCTCACCTACGACGATGCCCGCTACGACGACGTAGAAGAGGCCCTGCATGACCTGGAAGACGACTTCAACGACGAGTACGGCGACTTCCTCGAAACGGCGCTCGACAAAGTGCACACCGACCTGAAGTCCGACACCGACGTGCTGCTGCCAACGGCCTACCTGCCCAGCGACCCCAACTCCACGCCCTCGCCCAAAGAAGGCGTGTGGGTTGACTCGGAGAAGTACCCCGGCAAAGAAGCCCGCATCACGCTGATACCGAACCCCGTGCGCATCATGCTTACGGTGGGCAAACAAGTGCAGCAGGAGCTTTGGAAGGCGTAGGTTGGGCTGAAAAGTCCCTTCTAATTAAAGGATAAAACACCGTCATGTCCGCGACGTCTGTCATGCAGAGCACAGCGAAGCATCTTATCACGCCACAACGATTCGTGCAACGGTGATAAGATGCTTCGCAGGCTCAGCATGACAGACGCCGCTAAGCATAACGGGCTTTTTTTAGCTCAATAATTTAAACACTGTGCTCTACCGCATTGCCGAAGCCAGCGACTGGCAAAATGCCCAACAAACCGGCTTTTTTGCCAGCGCCGATTTGGAGGCCGAGGGCTTTATTCACTCCTCGGAACAGTCGCAAATACTCGAAACGGCCCGCCGGTATTATGCCGGGCGGGCCGATTTGGTTTTGCTGGAGTGGGACGAAGCTGCGTTGGCGGCCGCCGATGTGCGGGTAGAGCGCGAGTGGGTGGCTTCGCGCGGCGAAGCCTTCGCACATGTATTTGGGCCGGTACCCCTTGCGGCGGTGCGCCACGTGTGGCCATTCGCGCCCGATACGGCCGGGCAGTTCCAACTGCCTGCAGAGCTGAGTGGCGGAGCGGAATAATTTATTAATAAGCGCCTTCGCATCACCGAATTGAGCTGAAAAAAGCCGTGCGTATTTCGCGGCTTGAATGAATGGGCGGGTAGCACCATATTGCGAAATAAATGTGCCGGGCCTTGCAACCTCAGTGTAGCAAATAGCATCTTCCGGCCAGAAGCACTTTTCCTTTCGCCTGGTCTTATGCTGCCTTTTAACTTCCGCCACTTCCAATTACTGGCTCTGGTTGGGCTAGCTACTACGGCCTGCGCCCCTACGTATCAGCTGGGGCTGAAACCAGCTCAACCCAAAGGCCGGAACAACGAAGGCCGGGAGCAGGCCCTGGCTGTGGGCGACAGCGTGGAAGTTCGCCTGAGTTTCGTGTGCTACGAGCCCACGCGGGTCGTGTTTGAGGCCGAATACTTTAACCCCACCAAGCGGACGCTGGTCATCGACCCCGCCGCGTTTCAGTACCAAGCCAGCCGGCTGCCGGCTCCGGCACCAGCCCCGGGCCAGAAAGCTAAGAGGCCCAAGCCCCTGCCCGGCGCCGAGGTAACGGCTGCCGTGGCCGCTGCCAGCATGGCCCTGCCGCTGCCGCCCTTGCCACCCCAAGCCGTGTCGGCCTTCGACCCTGAGCCCGAAATAATGGCTTTGGCTGAGCGGGCCAAAAAGGAAGCGGACAAAGCGGCCCGCATCGACTGGTTTGGCCTGGCTCTGGGCGCTGCCAGCCTGGCCACCGATGTGGCCAGCATCGGCAAGCGGGAAACCGCCCAACAATACCAAAGCCGCGCCGCCATTCACGACGCGGCCGTTACTTATAGCGCCATTTCCACGGCTGCCAAAATCGGGCACGCCGTAGCTGCCGAGGCCATGCATGAGCGTGCTGCCAACCTGCAGGAATTTGCCTTGCGCAAGGTGTCGTTGGCGCCGGGCTATCAGGTGCGGGGCTACCTTTACTTCCCGCGCTACGACGCGGCCGATGGCCTCGTGGTGCAGGCGCCCGTGGGCCGCAGCGCGGTACCGCTGGAATTTGTTCAGGTACGTACTCGTAGGTAGCGCTAACTTTAGCGCCCTACTTTACTACCAAAAAGTCTACCGCCTTGATGAAGAGAATAGCGTGCCTCCTGGCCATTGTGATGGCCTGGCAGTTGGGCTGGGGTACCACCGCTTTTGCCCAGAAAGGCTTTGATGTGCAGCATCTTGGGCTGCTGAATGCCAAGACTGGGAGCAAGACCAAACTTGGCTTGGGCCAGGGCACCAAGGCCGCTGTGAAGGCCCTGGGCCGGCCCACCCGGAAGGGAAGTATGTACTTTGAAATGGAAGCCGATACGGCCGTGGTGTATTACTACAACGCCAATAAGCTTTACTTCCTCAAAGATGGGTTGGTGGGCTTTGAGCTGAATGACAACACGCTGGCCTTTGGCAAATCACCAGAGCAGGCGTTTCGGGTGGGCGGCGTTCTGACCTCCGAAATCAAACCCTTTACCGAAACAAAATCCCTCAAGTCAGGCGCCCCAACTACCTATACCCGGTATCTGATAGACAATAATGTGCTCCGAGATTTAAAGCCGATTGCCAAGCCCGGAAGGTCCCGGAATATCAACTACAAGGCCATTGCGGCTAACCATACGCGGTACGGCGACGAGAAATACGACGGCTGGTTTGAAATCCTGTTCGACGGCGATAACCGCGTTATCAACATCGCCACAGGGGAATAAGCGGCAGTTGCCTGCCGCTTTGGTAAGCTGCCAGCTACGCAACAGGCCCCCGCGAATAGCTCGCGGGGGCCTGTTGCGTTTATCGTGAGACGGTAGTGCTTACATGTAGTCGGCCAGCTCCAGCCAGCGTTCTTCTTTTTGGCTCAATTCCTTTTCCAGGGCTTGGAGGCGGGCGCCCCAGGCGGCAAAGTCCTGCGGGCTGCCGCTGCCGCCGTTCAGGTTGGCGGTGAGCTGCTCTTTTTCGGTTTCCAGCACGGCCATGGCTTTTTCAAGCTGCTCGTATTCCTTCTTCTCGGCGAAGGTGGCGCGGCGCTTGGCCGGCGACGGGGCCACCGCCGTGCTCACAGCTGCGGGCACGATGGCCGCCTTGGCGGCGGCACGAGCGGCTTTGGCGGCCTTCTCTTCGGCTTCCAGGGCGGCTTCGGTTTCGCGCTCTTCCAGGTACTCGCGGTAGTCGGTGTAGTTGCCGGGGAAGTTGAGCACGGCCCCGCCGGGCTCGAGCACGAAGAGGTGCTCGGCGAGGTGGTCGAGGAAGTACCGGTCGTGGCTCACGATGAGCAGGCAGCCGGTGAAGTGCAGCAGGAAGTCTTCCAGGATGTTGAGCGTGGCCAGGTCCAGGTCGTTGGTCGGCTCGTCAAGAATCAGGAAGTTGGGGTTTTTGATGAGCACGCGCAGAAGCTGCAGCCGGCGCTTTTCGCCGCCGCTCAGCTTGCTCACCAGCGTGTACTGCTGGGCCGGCGGGAACAGAAATAGGTTGAGGAACTGGCTGGCCGTGAGCACGTCGCCGTTGGCCAGCTCCACTACTTCGGCCACTTCCTTCACGATGTCGATGACGCGCTGCGAAGGGTCGAATTCCAGCTCGGTCTGGGTGTAGTAGCCGAACACGGTGTTCGTGCCCACGTCGATGGTGCCGGAATCGGGCTGCAGCTTGCCCGTGAGCATGTTGAGCAGCGTGGATTTGCCTGCGCCGTTGGGACCCACCAGGCCAATCCGGTCCTTCTTTTTGAAGACGTAGCTGAAATCATTCAGCACCACGTTGTCGCCGAATTTCTTATTCAGGCTGTCAGCTTCGATGATTTTGCCGCCCTGGCGGGTGGTTTTCACGCTTAGCTCCACCTGCTGCTTGTTGAGGTTGGTGCTGGCCTTTTCCTTGGTCACGTAGAAGGCGTCGATGCGGGCTTTTTGCTTGGTGCCGCGGGCCTGGGGCATGCGGCGCATCCAGTCGAGCTCCTTTTTGAAGAGCTGGCGGGCCTTTTCCACTTCCACGGTTTCGCGCATTTCGCGGTCGGCCTTTTTCTCCACGAAATAGGCGTAGTTGCCCTGGTAGCGGTACATGTTGCCTTTGTCCAGCTCCACGATTTCATTGGCCACTTTGTCCAGGAAGTACCGGTCGTGGGTCACCATCAGCAGCGTGAGGGTGGGGGACGACAGCCGGTTTTCGAGCCACTCGATGGTGGCCAGGTCCAAGTGGTTGGTAGGCTCGTCAAGCAGCAGCACATCGGGCTCTTCGATGAGGACGCGGGCCAGAGCCACGCGCTTGCGCTGCCCGCCCGAGAGCTGGGCCACGTTGCGGGTCAGCAGCTCGCCCAGGATGCCGAGGCGGCCGAGGATTTGCTGTACCTGGGCTTCGTAGTCCCAGGCGTTGAGGGCGTCCATTCGCTCGAGCACGCGCTGGAGGTCGTCGGACTTGTGGTTGGGGTCGTTGATGACGTGCTCGTACTCCTGAATGGCCTTGAGCGTGTCGTTCTGGCTGGCGAAGATGGTTTCCTCCACGCTCAGGCTTTCGTCGAACACGGGCTGCTGGCCCAGGTAGGTCACGCGGATGCCCTTGCGCACGCTCACCAGGCCGGTATCGGGGATTTCGAGGCCGGCCAGTACGCGCATGAGCGTGGTCTTGCCCGTGCCGTTGATGCCCACAAAGGCCACGCGCTGCCCTTGTTGCAGGCCGAAGTTGAGGTCTTTAAATAACCAGCGGTCGGCGTAATTCTTCGAGATGTTCTCGGCGGATAACAGATTCATAGACCGCAAAGGTACGGCCGGGGCGGGCGGGGTTGGGTTGACGGTATTGCAATCTGCGTTGCAAACAGTACTACGGTTCAATAAGCTGAACGCATATTTGTTGGATGAAAAGACTACTTCTCTGGGTAATTACATTAACCCTCTGCCAAGGTTGCCAAGCGCAGAGCCAACAAGAGCAGTTGAAGGAATTCTCGGCAGCAGAACAAGCACTTAGTGCAGGAAATAGCCAAGAGGCAATTCGTCGGTTCGATGCAATTCTTAAAAATGGCCCCGAATCGGAAAGAGCTTTGTTGCTTCGGTGCAAAGCCAAATACAAGTTGCAAGACTACCAAGGAGCTATTAAAGACGCACAGCAGATTTTGGCTATTAATCCAACTGTCTTTTCTGAGCAGGATTATTTGGCTCTTTTGAATTTGGGAATTTGTAATAATAATCTCCGACAATTTGAGCAGGCTCGGCAATATTTTCTTCAAGCTCAAAAGGCCGATTCCACAGACGTTCGGATATCCGAAGGCTTGGGTTATGGATTCTTAGAGGAGCATGATTTTGCAAGAGCAATTAAGAATTTTAGTCATGCTGTAGAAATCAATCCTGCCTCAAAAACAATCTTTTACGGACTTGGAAAGTCCTACTTGCACGCAAACAAATATCCCGAAGCTATTAAGGCATATGACCAAGCTATCAAGCTTGACCCTACGTATGCTGTAGCTTATCAAAATCGTGCCTCTGCAAAATATTTGATTCAGGACTTAAACGGCTGTTGTGCTGATTTAAAGCGCTGTGAGGAACTTGGAGTTAACAACACTCAAGTGGCAGCTTTTAGGGAGAAAGTCTGCCACTGAGGATGTCACTCAAGCGGCCTCCGACACTCCCCATCGCGGAAGTGGCGAAGCATAAGCTGGCTGTATCGTCTCCCCTGAACTGGCGCGAGTTTAGCGCAGCGTAACTCGTGACCAGCTATGAGGTAGAGGCTGGGCCTCCACTGCCGCTTCGGCGGCAATGCAAGACTGGCCATAAGAAGACTATTGCTGGGTCGTTCGGATGCGAGGCACAGCCTCGCCCAAATAAACCGTCACGAGTTACGCTGCGCTAAGCTCGCGCTAGTTCAGCGGCTGAGCCTCAATCACTTTTCCCGCAGTACCACCAACGCAAAAGGCCCGTTTCCCAACTGGGAAACGGGCCTTTTTAGTCATTATGCTACTCTACATCCCGGTCCCTTTCGAAACCTCCAAACCCCAGTTGCGGCCTTTCTCAACAGCAGGCACGCCCTTGTCGAGCCATACCGGCGCAGGAGCACCTTTCAGGTAGTGGTCGAAAAACTGGAGCTCGCGGATGGAAATGTCCTTGCGGTTTTCGCGCTTGATGAGGTTGTGGGCTTCGCCGTTGTATTGCAGCAGCCACACGGGCTTGCCCAGGCGGCGCAGGTCGGTGAACATCTCGATGCCCTGGTACCACGGCACGGCGCCGTCGGCGTCGTTCGACATGATGACCACCGGCGTTTGCACCTTAGGCAGCTGGAATAGCGGCGAGTTGCGGATGTAGGCCTCCGGCTTTTCCCAGAGCGTGGCGCCGATGCGGCTCTGGGTGCGCTCGTACTGGAACTGCCGGCTCATGCCCGACTCCCAGCGGATGCCGCCGTAGGCCGAGGTCATGTTCACGACGGGCGCGCCGGCCCAGGCAGCGGCGTACATGTTGGTTTGGGTGATGAGGTAGGCCACCTGGTAGCCGCCCCAGCTCTGGCCCTGGATGCCCAGGTGGGCGGCATCAACCCAGGGGTTTTTCTTCAGCGCCTCCACGCCCGAGTTCACGTACTCCACGGCCGAGGGGCCGGGCTCGCCCACGGTGTAGCTGATGTCGGGCGTGAACACGAGGTAGCCATTGCTGGCAAACATGGTGATGTCGAGCCGCGAGGGGGTGGGCGCGGGCCCCTGGTAGCGGTAGATTCCGTCCGACACCTTCTCGTAGAAGTACGAAATCATCGGATATTTCTTCGTGGGGTCGAAGTTTTCAGGCTTGTAGAGCACGCCGGTGGCGGCGTGGCCCTGCGGAGTGGTCCAGTGCACGAGCTCGGCCGTCATCCAGTTGTAGTCCTTCTGCTGGGCGTTGATGGCGCTGAGCTTGGTTTCCTTTTTCAGGTCGGCGCTCACGTACACGTCGGCCGGCTGGCTCACGCTCGATTTGGTATAGATGTAGCGGCGGGCGTTTTTGGCCTGCTCTACATTCGAGAAGGTCATCGGGGCCATGGCCAGCCGCTCGGGGGCTTTGGTGCTGCCGAGCGGCTTGCGGTAGTAGCCCCAGGTCTTGTCCACGTCGTGCTGCGTCAGGAGCAGCAGCTCGTCTTTTGGCTCGATAAATTTCTGCTTGTCCACCGGGATGCGGTAGCGGAAACGCAGCTTCTGCTGGCGGCCCAGGCCGTTGGTGAAGTTGGTGGCAAGGCCGGTTTTGGGGTTGATTTTCCAGATGTCGTAGCGGTCGTAGAGCAGCACGGCTTCGTCGTTCTTGGTCCAAGCGGCCAAGCCGTAGGGCTCGGGGTCGGTGGGCGAGTCGTTCTCCTCGTCGGCGAAGGACACACCTGCTTTCTGGGTAAGGTTGACGGTTTGGCGGGTGGCCACGGAGTAGGCAAACCAGGCCTTGGCCGCGTCGTCGTACCACAGGGCGTAGTCGCCGTGGGGCGAAATCTGGAACCGGCTTTTGGAGGCTTTCGGGTTGATGGAAATGCGCTGGCCGGTGCGCGTCGACACGAGGTAGGCCTGCTTGCGAGTGTTGCCTTCCCACTGCATCGAAACGCGCTTGGCGGTGTCGGTGGTGGCCAGCACGTATTCGGCGTTGGTGTTGTCGGCCATGTAGGAGTCGCGCAGGTACTCGTCTTCGAGCTGCACAAACTTGTTGGCCTGCTTCGGGTAGATGACGGCCAGGTAGTTGCGCTGCAGGTCCTTCTTCAGCGTCTTGAGCTGCATGGGCTGCAGGTAGTCGTCTTTGTAGTTCCAGATGTCAAGCTTGGCGTGTTCAAAGTCCACCAGCGAAGTATCCTGCGGAATGGGGTCGGGCGCGGTGCCGAAAAACAGCTTCTCGCCGTTCTCACTGAACAGGATTTTGCCGAAGCCGCTCGGCGACCAGTTCGTTTTCAGCGCCTTATCACCGGGCCGCAGGATAATGGCGGCCGAATCAGCGGCGAAGTTGGAGTAGTACAGGCTGAACGGCTTCACCAGCGCCTTCTCCGGGTGCTTCTCGGCTGCGAATGCCAGCTGCTTGCCCGCGTCGTCGAAGGCCAGATTCTTATAAGTGCCCTTGCCGGTGCTCAGCTTCTTGAGCTTCCCGGCCGCTACATCGAACGCAAACAGACCCGACTTCACGTCCTTGCTGCCTTTGGGGGCCAGCACGGCGAAGGCCATGCGGTTACCCGGCTTGCTGAGCTGGTAATCGGTGACCGACGCAAACTCGCGGGTGGTGCCGGTCAGCAGGTTTACCAAGGTGAGGGGCGCGCCGGCTTTGTTGGCGTCGAGCAGGCCGTCGGTGAGCTTCTTGAGCGTATCGGCCGGGGCTTTGGGCTTGGTGTCTTTCACCACCGGCTTATTGCCCAGGAAGGCCAGCACCGAGGCTTTCTCGGCCAGCTGCCACGACTTCACGTTGGGGTATTTGGTGAGCTTGCCGGTTTCCAGTGCGTACACGCCCAGCGAATCCTTGGGCATGTCGTCGGCCTTTTTCTTCTTGATTTTGGCCTGGCGCACCAGCGCGTACGGCGGCTTGATGGGGAACACCGCAAACTTGGAATCGGCCGAGAAGGCAGCCGAATCGCCGCGGCTAATCTGGGCCAGCGGGCGGTTGTCGGCAGTTTTCAGGTAGAGCGTGCCGTCGCCCTGCTGGGGCTTCACCTGGTACAGCACGTACTTGCCGTTGTTGCTGATTTTTTGGTTGATGACGCTTTCCCACTTGTCATAAACGGAGTGGTCGAGCGGCTTTTTGGGGGCTTGCTGAGCCAGCGCGGGCAGCTGGCAAATCAGCGCGGCAATTAGGAGTAAGTGCTTATGCATGTACAAAGGAGGTTTCCCAAATATACTCCCATCAGGAAGTTGGTTGCCGAATGTTAAGGTGGTTGATGTGGGTCACGCAAATCGTCATGCCGAGCGTAGCCGAGGCATCTCGCGTGATGCAGTAACTACTGCCGCTGCACCGATTAGATTAGTGGTGGCACGCGAGATGCCTCGGCTGCGCTCGGCATGACGTTCAGATACCCTGACGCTATTCCTTCCTGTGTACACCCTACTTCCCCGCCGCTACCTGCTGTAGCCGCTGCCGCAGCTGCGCTAAATCGGCGGGCGAGAAGTACTGCCCATCGGCCAGCACGCCCACGATGCTGCGGGTGTTGGCGATATCCGCCAGCGGGTTGGCGCCGAGCAGCACCAGGTCGGCGAGGCGGCCGGCCTGCACGGTGCCGAAATCCTGCGTCCGCTTGAAAAACCGCGCCGGGTTGAGGGTGGCCGTTTGCAGGGCTTCCAGGGGCGTGAAGCCGGCTGCCACGAAGCGCTGCAGCTCCAGGTGCAGGCTGGCCCCGGGAATCAGGTCGACGCCGGCGGGCGTATCGGTGCCGGCCAGGAAGCCAACGTGCGCCGCGTGCAGCTTGCGCACGAGGTCGAGCTCGTGGGTGACGAAACGGGCGCGTACGGCCAGCGGCTCGGTGTCGAGGGTGCGGGCAATGTTGGTTTGGGCTTTGGGCCAGCGTTGGTTCGTCCAGCTGCGGCCGGCGTAGCTCAGGTCGGGGTCCTGTCGCCAGGCAATGGAGTCGACCAGCCACTGGCCACGCTCCCAGAACAGCGTGGGGCATTGCCACACCAGCGGGTGGGCCGCCAGCAGCCGGACCACCGCGGCTTCGCGGGGCGGGGCGTAGGTAGCCAGCAAGCGGCCGGGCGATTTTTCCTGGCCCATCACGTAGCCGTCTTCAGCCGTTGAGCTGGCCTCAAAAATGCCAATCAGGTGTTCAAAAGTGCGTTGGCCGGCCGTTATGGCTTCGGTGGCGCGCACGGCGTCGGGCACGTGGCCATCCAGGGGGAGGCCCGCTTTCCTGGCTTCGGCGGCGATGGCAAAGTAGGCTTCGCGGGGCACCAGCGACTGCACCTTGATAAAGTCGACGCCCCGGGCTTTTAGCTGGTCAACGGCTTTGCGCCCGTCTTCCGGCGTGGCAATGGCCATGGAGGCCTTGTAGGGCGACTTGGGCCCGTCGAGCATGGGGCCGCTCACCACCATGCGCGGGCCCACCAGCCGGTGCGCGGCAACGTCGGCCCGCGCCTGCAGCACGGCCTCCAGCTCGCTGCCCATGTCGCGAATGCCGGTGACGCCGTTGGCCACGAACAAGGGCAGAATCAGGTCGGTGCCGGCGGCCGCCGTGCCGTCGAAATACACATGGGTGTGCATGTCCCACAGCCCGGGGATAAGGTACTGGCCGGTGGCGTCGACCACCTTGCCGGATTGCGGACTAACGCGGGCCGACGGGCTCACCCGGGCAATGCGCTTGCCGGTAATAACCACCGTCATGTCGGGCTGAATGCGGCCGGATACGACATCGACCACGTTGACGTGCACGATGGTAAGCTGTTGGGCGTGGCTGGCGCCGCTAAGGAGCAGCAAGGCGAAACAGAGAAGCAGGACAAGGCGCATAGGAAGGAACAGATTGCAAGGCGATAATGAGAAACGACCAAGGGCCCCAGAGGGCCGGCTCACGGAAGCGAAGGTAGCCGCTGCAATGGCAGAGGTTGAGCTCAGGCGCTGGGCAGTTGCAAGTATTTCCGCCCGGCGCGAATTTGGAGTAAACCGTGTGCCTTTCTTGCTGCGGTAGCATACTTAAGCCGTGCTGCTTCGGCCCTCTACCTGCAGCACCTCCAGCGGCGAGCGACACCACCTGTCTCGGCGGTTGCAAAGGCAATTGCTGAGAATGACAATTCTCAGAGCGGCCCAAATGGCTCAATCTATTGGTGTCACCCGGGCAACGTTCTACGTAGAAAACAAAGCATGCTTCTGATAGCATGTAGCGCTTAGGGTATCGGAGTTATGTCCTTTCTGCATTCAGTGGTAAAGACGGAACGCTGGTTTCGGCATCATAAGGCAGGGGTGGCGTTTTTGGTGCTGGGGTGGCTGATTCCGTGGCTGATATTCGTGGATTTGGCAGAAAACGTCTGGAGAAACGAAGGTTTCGTGCGCGATAGGGCGCTACTGGCCTGGCTGCAGGCCCACCGGCAAACTTCACTAGACGCTGTGGCCGTGGTGCTGTCGCGGCTGGGCGGCACGGTGGCCATGTGGGCGTTCTGCGCGGGCCTGATGGGCGGGCTGCTGCTGGCCCACCGCCGCTGGCAGGCCGGGCTGGTGGCCGCGAGCATGGCCGGAACCTGGTTGCTGCATCTGGGCGTCAAAGCCATGTTCGAGCGCACCCGTCCCGAAGAGTGGGTCCAGCTGGTGGAAGAGCCACCTATCCCAGCCACGGTGTACTCCTTTCCCAGCGGTCACGCTATTGCGGCGGCGGCCCTGGCCGCGGCACTTACCCTAATGCTCTGGCCCACGCGCTGGCGCTGGCTAGCCTTGGTGGTGGGCATCTTGTGGGCCGGGGGCATGGGCGTGGCCCGGATGTACCTCGGCGCCCACTTTGCGTCCGATGTAGCTGCGGGCTGGGTTGGCTCCATTGGGTGGGTGATGGGGGTATACATGTTGTTTTTCCGGCCCGCGCAGCAACTGCAGGGGTGGGGGCAGGGTTTGGCATAGTCATAAGTAAAAAGCTCATCCTATTTGAGTTAGTGATTAAATAGGGCAATGACTTTTGTCAAGACGAGGCTTAACACTGCTCCTGTTTTTCGGCTCTGCTGCCGGCTAATTTTATAATGAGCACGGGCGGCTGCACCAGCACCGCTCTAGATATGGCGCTCCTTTGCAGGCGCCGGCTGATAGTTGTATTGCTTGTCATAGATAATTGACTTTAAATAATTTGTGTTGCTCGTGTGCCGTAGTCTTTTCATGCTGAAGCAGCAATTTGCGTGGCTGTTAGCAGCCGTGCTGTAGCCGATGGCCGGCTGCCCACCAGTCTGGAAATGACGCCCGCCGACAAACCCGGCCAGAAAACTGTGCTGCTCTATCGCTCCCTGCGCTTCAACGTGCCGCTCAATCTGTCCTGCTATCCCATCCGCTTTACCGGTTCCTGGGCCGAGGCCATGCAGCGCATCGGGTTTGACCCGATAATGCAGGCGGCCACCGCGCCGGCCATGCGGCCTTAAGCCGGCGCTGTTGGGGGAGTATGAATTAGTCTTTATGTGTATTTATTTAAAATTGAGCTAATTAAATAGACAAAAGTCATGCATGCTATCGCAAAGGCTGGGTTCTATGCCGCTACCGTGGCGGCTATTGCCTGCATTGGGTTTACTGCTGCTCAGCTGCTTCAGAACTTCGGAATCCTGGTGCCGCCCTGGGATGGCATCCTTATCTACGGGTTTTCGCTGGGCATTGCGCCGGCTTTTCTGCTGGCCATGCTGGCGCTGCACTACTCGGTGCCGGTAGAGCGGCGGTTCTGGAGCCACGCCTCGGTGCTCTTCGCGCTGCTATACACCGGGTTTGCCATTCTGGTATACACCGTGCAGCTGGCTGCCGTCATGCCGTATGGCGTCACCAACCCGGTGCTGGTGGTGGCCCCACATTCGTTTTTCTGGACCCTTGATGCCCTGGCTTATATCAACATGGGCCTGGCCGCGCTGTTCGCCGTTCCGGCCCTGGCGAAGCAGGGGTTTCAACGCCGGATCCGCGACTTTTTACTGGCGCATGCCCTCGTCACGCCGCTTGTGTGCGTTGTGTATTTCTATCCCCATTTCTCCATT
This sequence comes from Hymenobacter plasmatis, assembly GCF_020711255.1. Lineage (GTDB taxonomy): Bacteria > Bacteroidota > Bacteroidia > Cytophagales > Hymenobacteraceae > Hymenobacter. The sequence goes on along the minus strand of NZ_JAJFAW010000004.1, from coordinate 212,842 downwards.
GCTTTGTTGTATCTGGCGTCTCCTTGGTGCGTGACTGCGGTGGGGTCAATGGTTATGATGGCCGGTTTGTTCTCGCGGGCAATGAAGTCCAGTGCGGTGCTCGCTGCTCGGGAGTCCGATAGCCGGGAGCAGTTTCCCACCGCGCCGGCCTATGGGTAAATGCCGTTTGCGCTTCGGCGCCCTTCCCGTTTATAAGATTAAAGTCTATCCACCTAGCTGCTAAAAAGAGCGGTCAAGCTGCTTCGACAAGCTTAGCTTGCCGGCTTGGATAAATAACTGGTAAGCCCTGGCTCAAGTTTCGAATTCCTTATGCTCCTGCTCATTACCTGGCAGAAACCATGGCGTACCTGTGCCTGAAGTGGAGCTATTAGCCTAATTCGTTTCTGCTGGTGTGGCTCAAGCAGTTGGAGGGCCGCGTTGCTCCTGCATCTGGCTGACCCAAGCGCCTTAAATGCAAACTAGCTGGGCTTTCACCGCTTCCCGTGCAGGTGCGGGGCGGGCAGGCCAAACACGTCGCGCAGGGCGCGGCGGGCAGCATAATAGCCGCACATGCCGTGCACGCCCCCGCCAGGCGGGGTGGCCGAGGAGCAGAGGTAGAGCCCCCGCTGGGAGGTGCGGTAGGGCGAAGCCCGCAGGGCCGGCCGCGTAAACAACTGGCTGAGGTCCAGCAAGCCGCCATTGATGTCGCCCCCTACGTAGTTCGGGTTGTACGCTTCCAGTTGGGCGGTGTCGAAGGAGTGGCGGCCGAGGATGCGCTCGCGGAAGCCGGGCGCAAACCGCTCCACCTGGCTCTCGATGGCCGCGGTCATGTCCACGCGCGAGCCGTTCGGCACGTGGCAGTAAGCCCAGGCGGTGTGCCGGCCAGCTGGGGCACGGGTGGCGTCGAAGAGGCTTTGCTGCGCCAGTAGCACAAAGGGCCGGTTTGGGTGCTGCCCTCGTGAGGCGGCGCGCTCACCGGCGGCGATTTCTTCCAAAGTATTGCCCAAGTGCACCGTGCCCGCCTGGGTGCATTCCGGGGCGGTGAAGGGGATGGGTTCGGCCAAAGCCCAATCGACCTTAAACACGCCCATGCCGTAGCGGTAGCGCCGGAGCTGCCACTGATAGATGCTGGACAGGCTGTGCCCCGCAATCTGCATGAGTTGAGCTGGAGTTACGTCCAGCAGCACGGCCCGCGCCGAAGGCAACTGTGCCAGCGAGCGCACGAACGTGCCCGTTTCGATGTGCCCGCCCAGGGCCCGGAAGTGGGCCACCAGCGCATCGGCAATGGCCTGCGAGCCGCCCTGGGGCAGGGGCCAGCCGCCCCGGTGTGCCGCAATCAGCAAGACCAGCGCGATGGCCGAGGTCGTGAGGTTGGACAGGGGTTGAATAGCGTGGGCCGCCATGCCGGCCAGCAGGCCCCGGGCTTTTTCGCCGGTGAAGCGCCGGGCCAGCAGGGTAGCCGGCTGCAGGGCCGACAGCCCAAACCGGGCCATATCCAGCGGATGCTTGGGGAAATGCAGCGGGGCCAGCACGTCGTTGGCGATGTTGGGCCAGCGCGCCACCAGCGGGGCAAGTAGCCGTTGGTAGGCCGCCGCGTCGGGGCCGAGGCTGCGGGCGGTATCGGCCAGGGAAGTGACCACGACCGCGGCAGTGCCATCGTCGAAGGGGTGCGCGGCGGCCACGGGCGGAGTGATGTACTGGAGCCCGTATTGGGCCAGTGGCAAGGTCTGGAAATACGGCGAGGCAGCGGCCAGCGGGTGAATGGTCGAGCAGATGTCGTGGCGAAAACCCGGCAGAGTCAGCTCGGCCGTGCGCAGGCCGCCGCCCAGCTCCCGCTTGCCCTCCAGCAGCAGCACCGAAAGCCCCTCCTGCTGCAGCGCAATGGCCGCCGCCAGCCCGTTGGGGCCGGAACCGACGACAACGGCATCGTACGCGGAGGTGCTCATACGTGGGGAGGAAATTGAGCTAAACGGCTCAAGTTAGGGAATCCAGCCGGTCTGTTTCAGAAAGGCAAGCAGGCGCGGATTATCGGTGGAGATGGCGGGCAGCCACACGTCGAGCCGGTCGCGGGTCCACCACAGGCCCTGCTCGTTGCCGGGCTTGGCAAAGGCGTAGCGGTAGCGAATGGCCCGGATGTAGCGCGGCGGCCGGTCGGGGAAGGGGTTATTGGCAAACAGACTCAGGGCCCCGGGGTCGTTGTGCAGCAGCTTCCATACCAGGTTCACCGTCCAGGGGTATTCGTTGGGGGAGGCCATGGCGGCAAACCACATCTGCCAGTCGAGCCGCAGCTGGTAGGGCGCAATTTGCGGCGGGCGGCGGTTCAGGGCCACCGGCAGGCCTTTGTAGAGGTAGGGTTTCCAGTGGGCGTTGTCGCTGGGGTTTTCGTCCAGGGTGCCTTCAAATACCACGTTCAGCCGCTCCTTGCCCACCGTGCCGAAGGCGCCGTAGGTATTCACGAGGTCGAGCGGGTCGAAGGAGGTGTTCATGATTTGCCCCGGCGACACCATGTTCAGGACCGGCCGGATGCTGAGCACGGCAATAACCGTGGTGACGACCCACGCTGCCGTGCGCATGGGCCGCGACTCCTCGGCGCCGGCAGCGGCAGCTTCGGCCCGACGCACCAGCTGGCGGGGTAGCAGCCGGGCCCAGAAGCCATCGTCGAAACACGCCAGCGCCGGCACGATGGTCAGCCAGTTCAAGAACGAAAGGTTGCCGCTGAGAATGAGGTTGAGCTGAAACAACACCATCACAGTGCCCGCCAGGTGCCGCGCCAGCCGGGGCCCAAACACGAAAAAGGGCGCCACCAGCTCGGCCAGCCAGTTGAACCACACGCCCATTCGGAGCGCCACACGCGGCAGAAAATGGAACCACCGGCTCAGCGGGTTGGGAATGGGCTGGGTTTCGAAGTGATAATACAGCGCGGTGCTGTTCCGCCACACTTCGTCGCCGCGCACCTTAATCAGGCCGGCCCCCAGCATGACGCGGCAGGCCAGCCACCGAAACAGCACGATAACGGGCATGGGCGGGGCGTACCGGGGAAAAGGCCGCCAGTCGAAAAAGGGGCACAGAAAGATGGCCAGAAACCCGGTTTCGGTGAGCTGAATCTCCCAGCCGTAGCCGTACCATTCCTGGCCCACGTGCACGATGGACATATAAAGCACCCAAAGCACCGCCAGCAGCAGCCCATTGGCCCAGCCGGCCGCCACCACGCAGGAAAGCCCCAGACCCAGCCAGGCCACCGTCAACAAAGCAGTGTCGGAATGCCAGAGCCAGAACAGCGACGGCAGGTGCGCAAAGCCCGCTCCATCAGACCCCAATACCTGGCTCACCCGCCGCAAAAACGTGCCCACCGGCAGCAGCCCGTGGGAGCCAATCAAGGGCACTAGCTGGTTGATGGCCACCAGAAATGCGACCGCATAGATGGCGCCCAGCAAGCGCAGAATTACAAACCGGGTGAGCCAGTAAGTAGGAGGGCCGGCTGGCGCACGCGAAAGGCTGTGGGCTTGGCTGTCCATTGTGTTGTTCGCTGAAGGAAAACAATACGTCGGGTGCTTTTCGGGTGGGCGCCGGGGTAGGTAGCCAGTTGCTGGCAAGCTGCTTATCGCAGGGTTTAGCTAAAATCCATCACCAGCTCCTGCTGCTACATACTGAGAAAGTGCGGGTTGGTTCAGGTTGAGTTTAGTTGGGCAAACCGCTTTTAAGAGAGCGACTTCACTATTCTTGAGCTGATGTTTTCATCACTGCCTTGCACTTAGGAACAATTGAGCTGCAACTGAAAAATCCCGAGCTGCTAAAGCAGAAGCCCCAATGAGGCGACCCATATCAGCGCGCCGTTTGGGCGTCTGGCTGGGTCGCCCCACTGGGGCTGGTGCCGCTATTGAGCGGGAAAAAGATGGTGCAGCAGGCTGCTTACAGCGTCGCGTTGCGCGGGTCGGGCTTGGTGGTCAGCTGGTAGTCCTGCGGGGTTTCGGCGCCGGCCAGGTTGCGCACGAAGTAATCCCAGCGGCGACGGGTCATGTAGTCAGAATAGGCGCCGTAGCCGTGCGTGGCGTTGGGGAATACTACCAGGTCGAAGGTTTTATTCGCCTTGATGAGAGCTTCCACCACCAGCAGCGTGTTATAGGGCGGCACGTTGTTGTCCATCAGGCCGTGGGCCAGCATAAGCTTGCCCTTCAGGTTTTTGGCGTAGGTGGCGTTGGCCTGGGAGTCGTAGTTGGAGGTGCCGTCGGGCTGGGTCGTGAGCAGGCCGATGTAGCGTTCGCCCCAGTCGTCCTCGTAGTTGCGGCTGTCGTGGTTGCCCGATTCGGAGATGCCCACTTTGAAGAAATCCGGGTAGCGGAACATGGCCGAGGCGGCGGCTAACCCGCCGCCGGAGTGGCCCCAGATGCCGGCCCGGCTCAGGTCGATGTAGGGGTAGCGCTGGGCCAGCTGGCGCATGCCGGCGGTTTGGTCAGCGAGGGTGTTTTCGGCCATGTTGCCGTAGCAGCCATCGTGGAAGCTTTTGGAGCGCAAGGGGTTGCAGCTGCCCTCAAGCACCACTACCACAAAGCCCAGCTCCGCCAGCGCCTGGTGGTCGCCGCGGGCCGGGGCAAACGACCAGCTGCCCACACTGCCGCCCTGCGGCCCCGGGTAGATGTAGTTGATAACCGGGTACTTCTTATTGGGGTCCAGCGTGGTGGGCGTAAACATCAGGCCGTAGAGGTCGGTCTGCGCGTCCTGGCCCTTCACCGTGATGGGAGTGGGGGCCTTCCAGCCCGTGGCCGTGAGTCGCGAAATGTCGGTCTTCTCCAGCGGCGTCACAAGCTTGCCGTCCAGGCTGCGCACGAGGCTCACCGTGGGTACGTTGGGCTGGGAATAGCTGTCGAGGAAGTAGCGGCCGGAGGGCGACAGGCTAATGCGGTGATTGCCGGCTTCGGGCGTGAGAAGGGTGAGGTGTTTGCCGTCCATCCCCACACGGTAGAGGTGGGTGAAGTAGGGGTTGCCCGGCTCCCGGCCATCGGCCAGAAAGTATAGCTGGCGGGCTTTCTCGTCCACCTTCAGCAGTTGTGTTACCACCCAGTTGCCTTTGGTAATCTGCTGCTTGGGTTTGCCCGTGGTGGCGTCGTACAGGTAGAGGTGGCCCCAGTTGTCGCGCTCCGAGTACCAGATAACTTCCTTGGACTTGGGCAGGTAGCGCCAATTGATGTCGCCCTGGCCCGATTCGTACTGGGTGGGCACAGTTTCGGAAAATACTTCCCGGATGCTGCCCGTGGCGGCGTAGGCCACCCGGAGTTTTTCCACTTTGTGGTCGCGCGAGGTCGACACGAATGCCAGCTGCGTGCCGTCGGGGCTCCAGTCCACGTCGTCGAAGCCGTTGGCGCCGGCCGAGATGTCATCGGCCAGCGAGCCGCGGCGCGGGTCAGGCGCCATCTGGAACTTCACCACTTTCGGCTGGTCCACTTCTACGATGACGCGCTCGATGGTGATGATGTCCTTGTCGCCGGGCAGCGGGTATTTCCAGGATTTCAGGGTCGGCTTGCCCACGTTGGTGGTCACCAGGTACATGTCGCTCACCGTGCGCTGGTCCTGCTTGTAGGTAGCGATTTTGCGCGAATCGGGCGACCAGAGCAGCACCGGCTTGTCGCTGGTGGTCCAGCCGGCGTTGTCGGTGGCGTAGCCGTAGTCCTTGGCCCCGTCGGTGGTCAACTGGGTTAGCTTGTTGGTTTTGGTGTCGCGTACCCACAGGTTGTTGTCCTGGATGTAGGCGGCCCGCTGGCCATCCGGCGACACCACTTCGTTCCGGGAATTGGCCCCTGCGCCAGGGCTGGGCGCCGGCGTTGGGTCGGCGCTCACCTGGCCGCTGGCCGTGTCGTATTGCCACTTCTTGCCGCCGGAGGAAAACAAAACCAGCTTGTCATCGGGCGAAAACGCGAAGCTGCGGAACGGCAGGCGGGTAGCCTCGTAGCTTTTGCCGCTGGCTGTAGAAAGCCCCGCCGCCAGCTTGGCGTGGTCGAAGGCAGCCTTTTTCGACTTGTGGGCCGGGTCCACGAGCACAAATTCGCTGCCCTGCGGGGTCATCACCCGGTACCAGAACCGGTCGCCCGCAAGCCAGTTGGGCTGGCCCATGCTGTGGTCTACCAGCGCCTGGGTGTTGTAGCCCATGAATCGTTCGGCCCGCGCATAGTCCTGGGCCGTGAGGGCGGGTGGCTGTTGCGCCTGCGCCGCGAGCGGTAATGAAACCGCCAGCGCCGTCAGGGCAAGTAAATAGTTGGGCATAAGCTCAGAAAAAGGACGATTTGATAGCCGAAAGGTATTGCGAAATCCTTGGTTGAGCTGGCTTAACATCTGAAGGCAGTCACAACAGTAAAAATGCCCCGGAATTTGCCGCTACGGGAGCAACCGGCGCTCTCGTTTCTCGCATGTAAGCACAAGCCTTAAAGGTCTGTATTGCAACCACGACGGGGTAGAGACGCAACACTTTGCCTCTCCGGGTCCGCGCCGCATGAATGTCGTTCAACGACGAGACACAAAGTGTTGCGTCTCTACCCCGTTCTGGTATTTAGATGATTAACGCGAACGACTACTATATAGAGAAGCCAAATGTGCCTTCATAAGATAACCACAGACACAGCGCCTCGCCACCAACTTACCCCTCTGCCCGCAGCACTTCCAGCGGCGAGCGGCGCAACACGTCGCGGCTGTTGAACAGCCCAATGCAGGCCGTGAGGGCCGTCACCAGCCCGGCCAGGCCCAGCAGCGGCAGCAGCGCCGGCCCAAAGCCCACTTCGAACACATACACGGCCAACGCCCAGGCGGCCAGCACGGCCAAGCCAATGCCTGCCAGCGACGCCAGCAAGCCCAACAGGCCGTATTCGACCAGCGTGATGCGCAGGATTTGCCGGCGGCTGGCGCCCAGCGTGCGCAGCAAGACACTTTCCCGCACGCGCTGGTAGCGGCTGATAACCACCGAACTGCTCAGCACCAGCAACCCCGTGAGGATGCTGAAGCCGGCCATGAACCGGACAACAAAGGAGATTTTGTCGAGAATGTCTTCCACGGTTTGCAAAATCAGGCCGAGGTCGATGGCCGATACGTTGGGGAAGTCGCGCACCAGGCCCTGCTGCACGGCGGCCAGCGCGGCCGTGTTGGGCGTGCGCGTGAGCAGCACCTGAAACTGCGGTGCCTCTTCCAGCACCCCGGCCGGAAACAAGACCAAAAAGCTCGGCTGCACCCGGCTGCGGTCTATCTCGCGGCTGCCGCCCACAATGGCGCGCAGGGGAGAGCCTTGCACGTTGAAATCCAGCGTGTCGCCGAGCTTGAGCTTGGCCCGTTTAAGGTAAGCGGTTTCGATGGAAATGAGCGGGATGCCATCGGTGCCGAGGGTGGGAGCCTGCCCGGAAGTCAGCTTTTCCGACGAATTCAGGGAGTCGCGGTACGTTACCCGGTACTCGCGGGAGAGCACCCACGGCGGAATTCCGGCGGTGTCTTTTTTCAGCGCTGAAGACGAGCGGCCATTGATGGCCAGCAGCCGCATCGTGACAATGGGCACCCGCTGCAGCACGGGTAGGCGCTGCGCCCGCAGCAAGTTTTCCACGCCGGCCCGCTGCTCCCGCTGAATGTCAAACAGCACCAGATTGGGCTGAGAGCCCCGGCCGGCTATCTGCACGCGCCCGAGCAGCAGAGCCTGGGTCAGGAAAAGGGTGGCCAGCAAGAAGGTGCCCAGCCCAATGGAGGTTATCAGAGTAAGCGTCTGGTTTTGGGGGCGGTGTAAGTTGGCCAGGCCCTGCCGCCACACGTAGCCCCAGCCCACCGGGAAGAAGCGGCGCACCAGCGCCATGAGCAGGCGGCCTATGCCTGCGAGAGCCACGAAGGCCACCAGCAGCCCGGCCCCAAAGCCCAGCGTGAGCTTCCAGTCGCGGGTTTGCTGATAGGCAAAGGCCAGAATAAACAGCCCAATTATCAGTAGCACCACGCCCCGCAATGGGTCGGGCGCCGTGGTATCGTCCTCAAAGGCCACGCGCAGCACCCGCAGCGGCGACACCCGCCGGATGCTGAGCAGCGGCAGCAGCGCAAAGAGCACGGCCATGAGCAGCCCCGTGGCCAGGCCCGTGAGCACCGCCGGCCACGACACACTCACGGTGATGGCCACGGGCAGAAAGTCGCCCAGTACCCGCGGCAGCATTGTTTGCACTGCGGCGCCCAAGGCCGCGCCCAGCACTGCCCCCACCAGCCCCAGGCCCGAGGTCTGGAGCAGATAAATCAGCAGCGCTTGCCGGCCGCTGGCACCCAGGCACCGCAGGATGGCCACCGCCGCCAGCTTTTCGCGCACGTACAGGTTCACAGCGCTGGCCACGCCCACGCAGCCCAGCAGCAGCGCCACAAAGGCTACGAGGCTCAGGTAGCGGGTGAGGTCGGCGAAGGCCCGGCCCACCTGCTGCTGCCGGCTGGCCACGGTGTCCACGTCGATGTCGGCTTTGTCGAGACGCGCCTGCAGGGGCTTGATGGCGGCTGCCACGTCGGTGCCCGGCGCGAAGCGGAAAGAGCGGTGGTACTGCACGCGGCTGCCGCGCTGCAGCAGGCCGGTTTGGCGAACCAGGCTGGCCGGTATAAACACGGTAGGTGCCACGGCGGTGGCAATGCCCGTTTGGCCCGGCGTTTTCAGCACCCGCCCGATAATGGGCAGCGTGACACGCCCCACCTGCACCGAATCGCCGACTTTGGCCCCAAACTGCGAAAGCAATACGTCGTCGACCAGGGCGCCGGGCGCGGCGCCCGGCGCGGCGAAGCGTTGGGCTGCCGCCCGGGGCTCAGTGAGCCACTCGCCGTAGAAAAAGCCGCCGTCGCGGGCCCGCACCTGCACAAGCCGCACGCCCTTGCCCGGCCGAAATTCCGCCATGGAAGCAAACGATACCTCGCGCGTGCGGGCCTCGCCCAGCCGGCTCAACACCGGTTTCAGGGACCGGGCAAAGGGCTTATTGGCCGACAAAACCAGGTCGGCGCCCAGCAGCTCACGGGCCTGCTCGCGGACGCTTCGCGCCAGGTTGTCGCCAAATGAATTGATGCCCACCAGTGCCGCAATGCCCAGCACGATGCTGGCCATGAACAGCAGCAGCCGGGCCCGGCTGCGGCGGCTGTCGCGCCAGGCCATGCGCAAGAGCCAGAGCAGGTTACTCATGAGAAAGGGTAGAAGGGGCGTTCGTGGTTTGGCCTTCTACCACCTTGCCGCCGCGCAGGCGCAGGGTGCGCTGCGTGAGGGCGGCCAGCTCCAGGTCGTGGGTTACCAGCACGAGCGTGGTGCCGGCTTCGCGGTTCAGCTCAAAGAGCAGGTTCACCACCCGCTCGCTGGTGTCGGGGTCGAGGTTGCCGGTGGGCTCATCGGCGAAGAGCACCGACGGGCGGTTGGCAAAGGCCCGGGCCAGCGACACGCGCTGCTGCTCGCCGCCCGAAAGTTGAGCTGGGTAGTGGTGGGCGCGGTCGGCCAGCCCCACGCGGTCGAGCAGGGCCAGGGCCGTGTGCGAGGCCCCGCGCTGCCCGCGCAGCTCCAGTGGCACCAGCACGTTCTCGAGCGCCGTGAGAGTGGGCAGAAGCTGGAAGTTCTGGAAAATGAAGCCCACGTGTTGGTTGCGCACAGCCGCCCGCTGGTCTTCGCCCAGGGTATCGAGCCGGATGCCGCTGAGCCAGACGCTACCGGAAGTGGCCCGGTCGAGGCCAGCGCACAAGCCCAGCAGGGTGGTTTTGCCCGAGCCTGACGGTCCCACGATGGCAAAGGTGTCGCCGGCCGCCAGGTCGAAGCTCACGGCGTGCAGCACGGTGAGCGCATGGCCGGCGCTGGCATAGGTTTTGGTGAGGTTTTCGACTCGAAGTATGCTCATGCAGAAAAAATGATGTCAGTGGTGGGGCCGCGGTGGGGGCGCAGGGAGTCAAAAGATAGTGCTCCGAAAACGCGGGCCCAAGTGCCCCCGGCTTCCCGGCGTAGCAACCGGCCGGGCTGCCATTCGTTATGCTTACGGAAGACGTCAAACCCTTTGCCATGTTTTCTGTCCTTTCGGCTTAGTGCCCAAAATGCTGCCCATGACCGTAGTTCGCTCCTCGCTTGTCGCTGTTTTTGCCCTGCTGCTCAGCGCCTGCAATTCTGACCCGGCCACCGAAACGGTGCGTACCGCGCCGGCGGCTCCCGCCGTCCGGTCGGCCAATCCCAAGCCTGCCGCTTCTACTGGCAAAAAGCGCTTGCTGTTTTTCGGCAACAGCCTCACCGCGGGCTACGGCGTGGAGCCTGAACAGGCCTTCCCCGCCTTGGTGGGCCAGAAAATCGACTCGCTTGGGCTGAACTATGCAGTGATAAACGCGGGGCTGAGCGGCGAAACCACCGCCGGGGGCCGCAGCCGCGTGAGCTGGGTGCTGCGGCAGCCCGTGGACGTGTTTGTGCTGGAGCTGGGCGGTAACGACGGCCTGCGCGGCATCCCCCTCACCGACACCCGCCGCAACCTGCAGGCCATCATCGACACGGTGCGCCGCCGCAGCCCCGGGGCACAAATTGTGCTGGCTGGCATGCAGATTCCGCCCAACCTGGGCCAAACCTATTCGAATGATTTCAAGGCCCTCTACCAGGAAATTGCCGAAAAGAATCAGCTAGTATTGATACCATTTCTGCTCGAAGGCGTAGGCGGCAACCGCCGCCTCAACCAAGCCGATGGCATTCACCCCACACCGGCCGGCCACCGCATTGTGGCGCGCACGGTGTGGCACACGCTGCAGCCGCTGCTGGAAGTACCGGCCACGGAGTAAGGCAGCGTGGGTTCAAATTAGTCGCTCAAATCAACCGTACGCCGTCGATGTCGAACTCGTCGCGCAGCAGCTCCAGGTTGCGGTAGGCGAGGGGCCGGCCGGCGTCGGTGCTCAGCTCGGGCAGCGGGAAGCGGGCCGCGTCGAGGGTTAGCTGGGTGAACTTGCGCTCGCCGAGATAGATGGCCACAGGGCGGCCCAGGCGGCCATCGCGGGTGGCCAGTACCTGGTCTATTTCGGTTAAAATGTTGCTCATGGGAATTAGATGTCCTGGAAGGGGCGGAAATATAGGAGGTTTTTAAGAATCTGGAAAGCTGCTACTCAAAAGAATGGCGCCGATACGGAGGCGCTGCGGCTGCCAACTACCTTTGCCACATGACTACTGTTGCTTCTGCGTCTGCTGTTTCGACCGCCGCGCTGGCCGCCCGGCCCATTGGTATGTTCGATTCCGGAATTGGGGGCCTCACGGTGGCCCGGGCCGTGGCCCGCCGCCTGCCCCACGAGCGAATTGTATACTTCGGGGACACGGCCCACCTGCCCTACGGCGACAAAAGCGCCGCCGCCATTCAGGCTTATTCAGTCAAAATCTGCGACTTACTGCTGCGTCAGCATTGCAAGGTGATTATGATTGCCTGCAACTCCGCCTCGGCTGCGGCCTACGAGCTGGTGCGCGAGTACGTGGGCTCCAAAGCGCGGGTGCTGAACGTCATTGACCCCATTGTGGCGCACCTGGGCCAGGCCTACAGCGGCCGCCGCGTGGGCCTCATCGGCACCAAGCAAACGGTGAACTCCAACGTGTACAAAAAGAAAGTCGACGACCTCGACGCCGGCGTCGAGTTGCAGTCCCTGGCCACGCCGCTGCTCGTGCCCATGATTGAAGAAGGCTTCTTTAAAAATTCCATCAGCGACGACATCATCGGCACCTACCTCAGCCACGCGGCCCTGGCCGATATCGACGCGCTGGTGCTGGCCTGCACGCACTATCCCCTCATAAAAGAGCAGATTGCCCGCTACTACAACGGCCGGGTCGATGTGCTCGATGCCTCGGACGTGGTGGCCGCCGATGCCGAAGCCTACCTCGCGGCCCGGGGCCTGCTGGCGCCCGCGGCGGCTACTCCCCCCGCGCACCACTTCTACGTGTCGGATTTCACCCGCTCATTTGAGGAAAGTACGCGCATCTTTTTCGAGCAGGAAGTGCATTTGGAGCACTACCCGCTCTGGGAGTAGCTCCTTTTGGCCGTTTTTATCGGTCTCGGCTGTGTTCGGTACTAAAGCTATGGCCTCCAGTTCCTAACTTGCTGGTAGTTTCTCAGTATTTCACATACCCCTTCACCCTCTTTATCGGTTTCATGAAAAAACTTCTCCTCACACTACTTTCCGTAATGCCGCTTGCCGGGTGGGCCCAGACGCTCACCCAGGCCGATTTTACAGGGGTACTGGTGCCTCAGTACCTCAGCAACGGTAACAACAGCGCTACTACAGGCGCTACCGCTTTCCCGGGCCCGCGCTTGGCCGTGGTGTTTCGTGCTACACTCACCAACCTTACGCCCAGCACCCTCTACCGCTACTATGTGCAGGCAGCTACCCAGACCGACATTGGAGGCACGGCCTCCGGCGCGGGCGTACTGCTGATGGTGAACCCCGGCGCCACCACGGCCGCGACTACTTACCTCACCACCAGCACCGGCAGCCTAACCACAACTGGGCAATTTGCGACCTTTACAACCAATGCCGCCGGTAGCTACACGGGCTGGTTTGCATACGTAAACTCCAATAACGCTACCCGCTTTCAAGTGCCTGGTATGGTGTTGTTTCCGACCATTACGCTGGCTACCGATGCCACACCCGCAACCATCGTTGCGCGCCGTGCCCTCGACCAGAGCATGACCCTGCTGGGGTTCATCAATGCGGCCGGCGCCAACAATGGCACCCTGCTCACAGGGTCTTCGTCGGCCACGCCGAAAAATCTGGTGTTCACCTACGATAACGCGGCTGGCACGGGCCGTCCCCTAAGCGGTGCCCTGGTAGAAAACGCAGGCGTTGTAACGGGCACGACCCAGGCAGGCGCTGCCGCCTATACCTACAGCACCACCGACGGCTCCTATACCACGGTGTTGCCCAATACCCTCCCCAATGGCCTGCGCCGCGTAGAGCAGCGTTCCATCGTGGATAACTCCATCGTGGGATGCGCTTCCGATGCGGATGGCGTTTGGCCCAGCGGTGCAAATACCGTGAACCCAACCGGCGGCCCCGGCGCGGCTATCGTACTGACGTCTACCGACACACCCCTGAACACGAACGCCTGCAGCACAGTATCGGCCACCAACCCCGGCAATGCCCTGCCCGGCCTGACCATCTCCCCAAACCCTGCCACCGACCGCATCACGGTGGCGCTGCCTCAGACAGGCGCCGCTACGGTTGCTTTGCGTGACCTGACCGGGCGTTCGGTTTTGGCCCCAGCCGCTCTCGGCACCGACCACCAGCTGCGCCTGCCCGCTGGCTTGGCCGCTGGCACCTACCTGCTCGAAGTACGCCAGGGCGCCGTTACAGCTGTGCGCCGCGTGCAGAAAAACTAGTTGAGCTACAGCCCAACTTTTGGTTGCGCTGCATTCTAGGATAGTAAAAAGGCCCCTGCTACAGAAGGGGCCTTTTTTGTTCGAAGGATTTTAAGAAGATGTTTGAGTTAACAATTGGGCTGCCAGAACGGTGTAGAGACGCAATACTTTGCGTCTCGTCGTTGAACGGTAATCGGTGGACGATTTCCGAACGGCACCCACGACGAGACGCGAAGTGTCGCGTCTCTACATCGTTCTGAATACAGTAAAGCAGGGTCTTATAGCTTCTCTTCGAGCCACAAGTACCCGGTTGCTAGCAAGAATAGCCCGAAAAACCAGGCTGCTGGCCATGGCACCAGTACAGTTTCTGTTGGTTGCTGGCCTGGGCTGGCGGCGGGTGTTGCGCGCCCGGCAGCCGCTAGTTGGCGCTCTTGTAGCTCGGGGCCCTGCCAGGCCGTGGCCGGGAAGACGTAGAAACTTTGGGAAGTGCGGCCGGGGCCACGTACCTGGTGCCAGCCCGGTGCAGCCGGCCAGAATTGGGCGGTGCTCCACTCGGGCAGGCGCGTGTCCTGGCGCAGGGCCAGGCGCACGGCTGGGCCTCCGGCCAAGGCGCCCACCGAGGGCTGGGCATCGGGCATTGCCCCCGTGAGGCGCAGCGTGGTTGGCTGATGCGGGCGGGGCCAGCGCGGGGAAATGTGCCAGGTAGCTGCGGGTTGGGCTGGAGGCGTGGCGGCGGTGAGCAGCCGGGTCCAGAACGAGGCATACACCGGCGTGCGGTCTTGCAGCGTCCACTGGAAAGTCTCAGGAACCACGGACACCACCACGAATCCCAACCCCATGCGCCGGCTGGCGGCTACCAGCGCCTGGCCCGGGCCGGTGACGAGCGGATGCAGCGCCGGGGCTGGGCGCAGTTGAGCTGGCATAGCAGCCCGGGCTTCGGCCGGTGCATCGGGCCAAGCGAGGGCTTGCGGAAGGGCCTGAGCCGCCGCGCGAGGCAGTACTGCAAAATCGGCCCGGGCGGGCATGGCCCGGGGCAAGGTACTGCCATTGGCCAGCACCACCAGCCCAAGCCGGCCTGAGTTGATGGCCGTTTGCAAGGCGCGCACTTCGGCACCCGTCAGGCCGGCCAGCGTCGGCGCATCGGCAATTACCACCGAATAGTGGCTGAGCAGGGTCGGTGTGAGGCTGTTTAACGCCAGCGCCGGCTGATTCACGAAGTCGGTTTGCACCAGGCCGCGGCTCACTGTGGTGCGCAAGGCCACCGGGTAGTGAGCTTCGGCTAAGTAGTTTTTTAGGAATTTAAATTCGAAGGAGGGCGTCGCCGTCAGCAGCAGCACGGCAGGCAGTGGTGCGGTGGTTATTTCCACCGGTACCGGCTCGGCGGCCAGCAGCTGGCCCGGCCGGCGGAGTTGCAGCTCGTAGAGCGCCAGCCCGGCCGTCTTGGGCTGGTATCGCAGCCGGAAGGCCCCGCTGCCAGTGGGCAATCGCACAGAATCGCGGGCGGTGCCGGCGGCCCGCAGATAGACCCATGCCGGCTTGCTCCCTTTAGGAGCCGAGACGGTTCCTTCCACATGCAGGGCTTCGCCCAGCGCCAGCTTCTGCGGCCATAAAGCCGTGCGAAAGCCGCTAAAATCTGGGGCGGGATGCAGCTGCACCGGCATATTGCCCAGCGGTGCCAACTCAGCTGCTGGCAGGCCTTGGCCCACCACGTGCAGGCAGCGTAATGCGGGCCGCTGCTCAGCTAGGGCAAGCAGGCTGGCCAGGGGGCGGGCTTTGGCGGGCGCGGCGGCGGTGCCGTAGTACCACACCGGAGTGCCGGCGCCCAGCCGGCGCAAAAGCTGGCGCAGCGTATCGGGTTGGTAGCCGTCGGTAAGCAGTATGGCCTCGGCGCGGGCCGCGGGCAGCTGGCGCATGGGCGGGAAGGCCAGGAACCACAGCGCCCCGGCAGCCACGGCACCGGCTATTACGCGCGCCCCGCGCTGGCGCCGGCGCGGCCGCTGCCAGGCCAGCACCATCAGCCCAAGGCCGAGCACCAGGCATAAGGCCAGCAGGATGTAATAAACCGTAGGGTGGGGTAGCGTTTGGAGCAAAATTCTAGCGGCTTAACTCTTCAAAATAGCGGCGGGCCAGGCGGTTGGGGGCAGGAGCGGCCAGGGGCACCGGGGGCGGGGCCGCCAGCATATCGGTGAGGGCGCGCTCCACGGGCGGGCGGCACTCGGCGCAGGCGGGGCGCCCGGCCCGCACATCGGCCACCAGTTGCCGAAGTGCCCGCAACGCCGGTAAGTACACGCCCGGCCGCTGCAGCGCCGCACCCGAAAGCACGGCGCCAGCCTGCTCCAGCACGCGGGCATCGGCCGGGTTGGTGCTGGCTGCGCTGGAGTGTTGAGCCAGCCAGAGCAGGGCCGCCCGCACTTCGGGCTGGGTGGCGGGCGCGGGCAACTGCTGCTGGTGCTGGGGCACGGCGGCGCCGGCCAGGTCGCCGGTGAGGCGCAGGGTGGCTTCGGGCAGGGGCTGGAGCACGAAGCCGGCTTTTTTGACGAAGGCGCGGGTTTGCTGCTGCACTTGCTTGAGCAGGCGCAGGGCCCGGTACTCATATGGGAGGGCGGCCGCCAGCTGTCCGGTGCGCAGGCGCAGCTCGGCGGCCCACATTTGGTCGAGCACAGCGCGCAGCTTGGCCTTCACAGCGGGTTCCAGGAAGTCGGCCGTTTCGGAATCGTCGTGCTTGTGCATGTAGGGCTCCATCAGCGCGTCGGTTTCGGCAGTGGGCGAGGCTTTGGCCGACGAGGCGGGCGGCTCGGGGTGGTCGTGGTGTTCTTCCTCGGCGGCCTCGGCGGTGGGGGCGGCGTGCTCAGTGGGCGCGTCTCCCTCGTCTTCAGCAATGGGCGAATGCGGGGCCTGGGGGCCAATGCTCCCGCCCACTTCTTCGCCCATAAACTTGCCGTAGCGCAGGCGGAGCGTCTGCTGGTCGAAGCCCAGGGCATTGGCGCGGTTGGCCAGCGTGGCGGCGTCGAGCCGGGGCTTTTCGGCTATCAGCTTATCGGTGTCGATGATGATTTGGCGTTGGCTGCGGAAGTAGGCAGGCGCCACTTTGATGCCCATGCCCATGTCGGCCTGGCTGTCGGCCACGGCGGTGTCCTGCCACTGCACGAGGTAGGAGTCGGTGCGGGACGAGTGGCCGGCGTTGTCGCGGGCCGCGATGTAGAAATACAGTTCGTCGCCATAGGTGAGGCCCAACTTGGGCAGGTTGAGCTGGCTGGCAAGGCTGATTTGGGTGGGCTGGGTGCCCAGGCCGACACTCAAATCGCGCCGCACTTCCCGGAATTTAACCGCCTCGCCCTGGCCTTGAGCTACTGTAATAACCAGCTCGGCGTGGCTCAGGCCGTAATCGTCGCGCACAGTGGCCCGCACCGGCAAGTCGGGCCGCATGCCAAAGTCCACCAGGGTATAAGGCTTGGGCGTTTGAATGCGGACTATGGGCGCCAGGTCGGCGCGCACATCGATGGCGTAGTCATCGGACACGGTCCCGGCGAAGCGCAGGCGGTAGAGGGTAGAAGCCGCCAAGGTTTGCTCGGCAAAATACACGCCTGGCTGCCCGGCCACGGGCTGCAGGCGCAGCCGCTGCCGGCCCAGCTCTACTTCGGGCGCCGTGCGGCTGGGTTTGTTTACCCGTACCTGCCACCGCACCCGCGACCCCTGTGGGCACTGGAAAGACGCTTGCGTGGGCGCAAAATTGGGTTGGCGGGTGTAGGCCGGGGGCGTCACCCGCACCTGCGTTTCCAAGATGCGGGCCGGAACTTGCCCCGCTACGGTGGGGACGCTGTTGGAATAGCGTACGGCAACTCCAGCCGGCTTCACCAGCTTTTTGGCCAGGGGCAACCACCACACCGCCGCACTGGCCGCCAGGAGCAATGCCGTGAACACCAGCGGCCCTCGGAAGGAAACAGGAAGGGATAATTCCCTGGCCGCTTCCAGCTCACCCAGCCGCCGCGCTACCCGTTGCTGCTGCAGCAGCTCCAGTAAGTTCAGGTTTTCGGGCTGCTGCATTAGTAGGCCGGTGCTGTCTTCCAGAGCCGGAAATTGTCGGTCGAGGCGGGGCGCGATGGTGCCGGGCAGGTGCCGCAGCGGCCATAGCAGCCACCCTATGGCTAGCAGCCCAAGTGCTGCCAATGCAGCAAAGCCCAGTTGAGCTGCGGGCCAGTGCCGGCTCAGCAAAACCAGCAGCAAAGCCCCAGCCGCCGCGGGCAATAGAATGCCGGCCGCGCGCCGCCAGGCATAGCGGCGCCCCACTGCCCGCAGTTGCCGTCGGGCCTGGGCTAAATCCAGCGTTTGAGAAGTAGCTACCGGCTGGCTCATAGAACAGTAGAAGAAGGCAATGCCTGCGTTTCTCGGCGACGGGCCAGCAGGCGTTCAAGGGCAAACAGCAGCCCGGCTACCAGCACCAGCCACGGCCGCAAATCGGATTGGCGGAAGCTTTGCGGAACGGCACTGGCCGTCACAACTGCCGAAGTGCCAGCGGCGGCGCCAGCACTCAAGCGCAGCTGCGTGGGGTCCAGCGCGCGCTGGTCATGGGAAGCCAGCTCTTTGGCAAGGGCAGGCTCGGCAATGTCTACTGCATCAGCTGTTTCGGGCTGCAGCAGGGCGAGCAGGCGCGTGGGCAATGTGGGGTTGTCGGCCAGGTCGCTCCAGGCTGGGGCTAGGCGGGTGGCCAGTTGGTAG
The DNA here is from genome assembly GCF_020711255.1 of Hymenobacter plasmatis. Taxonomy (GTDB): domain Bacteria; phylum Bacteroidota; class Bacteroidia; order Cytophagales; family Hymenobacteraceae; genus Hymenobacter. Next base: position 194,831 of record NZ_JAJFAW010000004.1, on the reverse strand, counting down.
AACGCGCCCTGGCCCAACTTCTGCCGCGAAAGCACTGCCCGGCCCCGGCCATCCGTCCACAGCGGGTAGCTGGCCGCAGCGGTTGCTTGGCGGGGCTGCTTGGCACTGTGGCGGAATATGGTTGCCGGAATTTCATCTGCCTCGGTCACGGCCAGGCTAGCCTTATCGACTACGCCAGCCCCGGGAGCTTCTAGCCAGACCTGAGCGCCGGCCTTCACGGCATCTCGCCAGGCGGTAGGCAAAGGAGCATCGGTCAGCCAAAACAGCCAGTCGGGTGAGGTAGTTGGGCTGGGTGGTGTGCTGGTTGTGCTCAAAGCCAGTGGCACAGGCAGGCCAGCGGCGGCAGCCCTGAGCCCGGCTTGCATGTAACGCGCATCCGAAGCATAATCAGCAGTCGCATAAATAATTATGCGCATCGGCTTCGAGCGAACCTGGATGGGGGTCAGCTGTTTGGCGACGGTGCCCGAAGCTGACGTAATGGGCTGCAATTGGCTGCCGTCGGCTTTGGTCTCGAAGCGAAGCGGCGGCACTCCGGCAAGGCGGACAATGCCCCCAGCCGCTTGCCGAGCCACCGATACCACCCGAAACGAGGTCCGGGTTTCGTTGCTTTGGCCCAACAGCAGGCGCAAGCTGTCGCCCTGCAGCGCGGCCGCCTGCACCCAGGTTTCGGCGGCGGCGTTGGGCAGGGCCTGCCAGGTAATAGTAGCCGGAAGCGGGGACTGAATTCCCTGAAAGCCACGCAGCGAGGCTGGCGTTAGTACGAAAAGTGGCTGACCCGGAAACGTGCCGGCCGCCTGCTGAACCCGTGCCCACTGAAAATTCGCCCCTGAAGGGCTTACGGCTGCCAGCAGCCGCGCACTATCGCGCTGCCCCAGCGAATCGGCGCGCCAGGCAGCCCGCGACATCTTGGGGAAGCCCGAGGCCAGCCAGCGTAGCGCATAGCCCTTGCGCCGCAGCGAGTCAACCAGCGGCCGTGATGCCGCCAGGGCGGGAGTGCCAATCAGTTCGGGGCTCACCAGCACTTGGCCCCGGCCGGCCGGCAGCGCCTGGCGCCACACCGGACCCGCCAGCGCTACGGCCAGCACCGAAAGCAGGGCCGCCCGCAGCAGCAGCAGCAAGAGCTGCTCGGGCTTGAGGTTGCGGAGCCGGCGATTGGCGCCGGCCTCCAGCCAGCGGAGGCTGCCCACTGCCACCTCGCGGCCCGGTCGGCGGTTCCAGAGATGAATCGCCACCGGCACCAACAGCCCCAGTAAGGCCAGCAGTGCAGATGGGGTGAGCAGCGTAAACAAGGAAGCTAGGGTCGGGTAAAGTCAGGGCACAGACGCAGGAATGTTGCTGACCATTGCACGCGCCCTCAACAAAGAGCGGTGCAGCGGGAGAAACGGGAATAACAAAAGTAGGCGAAGCGGTCAACCCGTTTGCACTTATTTCTGCATCCCCCTACCTGAACTATGCCTTGACCTTGTCCATACTGCCGCAACTGGCCTACACCAGGGGCTGGCTTATGCCCAACGGCTTAAAAGCCATCCAGAATCCCCTTCAGGTCGCGGGCTTTTTCTAGGGTCTTAAACTCGGCCTGCAGCGACCGCACGCGCACCCGGTCTTCGATGGGGAGCTGGTCGCCCACCTGGCTATAACGGTCGTTGAGGCGGCTCAACACGAGGTTGGCTTCTTCCCAGTTGGCTTTGGTCCAGCGGCTGTGCTGCGCCCGCGTCGACTCAACCAGGCGCGAGTAGAGGTCGGGCAGAGCACTGGCCATGGCCCGGTTGATGGGCGCGCTGGTGTTGAGCAGCTTGAGCTGCACGGTGCTCACGGCGCTGTCGCGGGCTTCGCCCACGAGCACGGTTTCGGGCACGGGGTGGCCCTGCTCGGCGGCCCAGGCTTTGTAGCGGGCCTTCTGGCCCAGGTACTCCCGCCGCGACTGCACGGAGAGGCTGTCGGTGGCGGCATCAAGGCGCTTGGTCATGCGGGTGTAATCGCTCTGTATCGTGCCCCAGTCGAGGCGCACCGTGGCCATGTTCAGCTCAAGCTTTGCATCGACCCAATTGCTGAACGTCCGCAGGGCCTGTTCGGGGGTAGTGGCCGGAGCTTTGCTTTTGGGAGCAGCTGCTTTGGTCGTTACGGTAGTCTTTTTGGCCGTGGTGGTTGCTTTGGTGGTAGTGGCTACCTTGGCAGAAGAAGTGGTGGCAGAGGTAGTGGTTTTCTTGGCCGCTGTCGTCTGTTGGGCCGAGGCGGCGGTAACGGCCAGCGGAAACATCAGGGCGATAAGCGCGATGGGGAGAAGAATGCGTTTCATAAGTTGGGTAAAGGGAAACTATACGAACGTCCGGCTACCGGGCGCCAACCAGGATGGGCAATTACCGGCCCAAAAACATGGTCACTTACGGCTCTGGTTCTTTTTTAGCGAAAGAATGCCTTCGCAGTCGCCCGGTTTCTTCACCTTGTGCCAGTGGCTTTAGCGGTTAACGCCAGCAAAAAAGCCTGGCAATACAGGGTGACTTCTGCCCCTGATTAGCCCAAGCACGGCCGCTTGCCCTACAGCTCAACTCGACAAATTGCGGCGGCGCAGAAACTCCCGGATGGCCAGGTCCAGCGGTTCGGCGGTGTTGAGCTTGTGATAGTCGAAGCCTTTGCGGCGGGCAGCCTGGGCCGTTTCTTTTAGCCACAGCTGCAGCTGCTGCTGGTAGGCGGGGCGCTGCTGGTCGGCATCCAGCTGCATTGTGCGGCCAGTTTCCAAATCCCTAAAGGTAACGGCGCCTTGGTAGCTGAATTTCAGCTCGTTATTCGCGAGCAAATGCAGCAGCAAAACGTCGCCGCTCACGGCCCGCAGGCGGGTGAGCAGGGCATTTATCTCGGATTCTTCTTCATACAAATCGCTCACGCAGACGGTGAGCGAGCGCTGCCTCCGCGCCGTGAGCGGGGCCAGCGTGGCGGCATCGGGGAAGTGGCCGGTGGCTTCGGCCGTTTCGAGGGCGTGGTAGAGGCGCGGCAGCTGGCGGGTATCGGCGCGGGCGGGCAGGTGGCGCAGGCCCGCCGGGCTCAGGATGGTTAGCCCAACGGAGTCGCCCTGCTGGTGGCTGATGTAGGCCAGGGCGGCCAGCAGCAGTCGGGCATATTCGAGCTTGGTCAGGCCGTTGTCGTCGCGGTGGTTCATGCTGGCACTGGCATCGAGCAGCAGGTGCACGGTCAGGCTGGTGTCTACCTCCGACTCGCGCAGGTAGTAGCGGTCGGAGCGGGCGGCCAGGCGCCAGTCGAGGCGGCGCAGGTCGTCGCCGGGCTGGTAGGGGCGGTACTGGCTGAACTCCATGCCCGGGCCGTGCCGGCGGCTGGCGTGCGCGCCGTTCATAAAGCCCTGGGCCGCTTGCCGCGCGGCCAGGGAGAGGTTGCGCAGTCCGTGAAGGAGTTCGGGGTTCAGCATGTGGGGCTTGGAGTCAGAGTGTCTGGTAGGGGCTTGAGGAGTTGTGTTTATCGGCAGTGCGGCTATGCTATTTACCGTCTGTCATGCAGAGCGCAGCGAAGCATCTTATTGCCGCTGAACGACTCGTTCTAGCCTGATAAGATGCTTCCTGCGTCAGCATGACAGACAATTAACGGGCAGTCGATTGAAGTTAGTTGAGCAGTAGAGATGCTTCGACTACGCTCAGCATGACGTTCTATTTCCAGCTACACCGTGACTGCAACGGCTCCTAGCAACGCAGCTACTGCATCATCAGCGGTCAGGTTCTCAGCTTCCGCATTAAAATTGAGCAGCACGCGGTGGCGCAATACTGGCGGCGCCAGCGTGCGGATATCCTCCAGCGTTGCGGCGAAGCGGCCGTGCAGCAAGGCCCGGGCTTTAGCACACAGGATGAGCGCCTGCCCAGCCCGCGGCCCAGCGCCCCAGCGGCCGTACTCTTTGATAAACTGTACTTCCGATGTGGCCGGCCGGGTGGCGCGCACCAAGCGGTTGACGAAATCCATGAGCTCGGGGCTAAAGCTGACCTGGCGCACCAGCTGCTGGAGCTGCCGGATGTCGGCGCCGCCTAGCACGGGCTTCACCTGCTGCCCGTTGGCGCCGGTGGTGCCGCGCAGCACCGCCAGCTCCTCTGCGGCCGTGGGGTAGCCGATGCGCACGTAGAGCAGGAAGCGGTCGAGCTGGGCTTCGGGCAGGGGGTAGGTACCGCTCTGCTCGATGGGGTTTTGGGTGGCCAGCAGGAAGAAGGGCTTGGGCAGGGCGTGCTCGGTGCCGGCGTAGGTAACGTGGCCTTCCTGCATGGCTTCGAGCAGGGCTGCCTGGGTTTTGGGCGGCGTCCGGTTGATTTCATCGGCCAGCACCAGGCTCGCAAAAATGGGCCCGGGGTTGAACTTGAACGAGCGGTGGCCGGTGCCGTGGTCTTCCTCCAGCACCTCGGTGCCGAGGATGTCGGTTGGCATCAGGTCCGGTGTGAACTGAATGCGGCGGAAGGGCAGGTCGGTGGCCGCAGCCAGCGTGCGCACAAGCAGCGTTTTGGCCAGGCCCGGCACGCCTTCCAGTAGGGCGTGGCCGCCTGCCAGCAGCGCTACCAATACTTCATCAAGCACGGTTTCCTGGCCCACAATGACCTTGGCAATTTCGGCTTTGAGCACTGGCAGCTTGGCCAGCAGGGTATTCACTTCTTGTTCAGTCACGGAAAAGATTGGTGAGTTTAAGGGGTAGGAACGCGCCTTGGTGCGTTCAATCGTTGCACGGTGTGGTCTTGGTTGTTCTGCCTGAGTCGTTGTGCTGCCGAACGCGCCAAGGCGCGTTCCTACATCTGGTCATATTCACAAACGATTGAATTTCAACATCAGGTAAGGGCATACAGCAGAATATTGACCCCGAACTTGGTATTGTCTTCGGCCAGAAAACGCTTGTTGCGGAAGTCGTAATCCCACTCGCAGCCGTAGTCTTTATTGGAGTAAAGCACGCCGATACGGCCCTTGATTTCCACGGCTTTCAGGTAGTCGTGCACCAGATCGTCGCCCCAGCCATTTAGCTCAAAGCCCGTGTTGGGCGGGCCTTCTTTGAACTTGAAAAACTGTGAGTAAATCGGGTGGGTATTAGGGATTTTCTTGAGGGCGCCGGTGCCGAAACACTGGCGCATCTGCTCCTCGAAGGACCGGGCAAAAAGCCCGTCGATGTCGTGGTTGCAATCGTCGACGAACACGAAGCCGCCGTTGCGCACATACTGGGTAAAGTTCTTTTTCTCGATGGCCGAAAATTGCACCAGCCGGTGGCCCGACAGGTAGCAGAAAGGGTAGTTGAACAGCTCCGGACTATCCAGAGCCACTACTTTTTCCTTGGGGTCGACGGGCACCGTGGTGTACTGCACCAAGGAGTGCAGCAGGTTGGCCGGCATCCGCTCGTCCACCGCGTCCCAGTCGCCGGAGTGGTATTTCAAACGCACGAAAGTGAAAGGGGTACCGGGCACAGATAACGAAATAGAGTAGTAAAAGGGGAAGCAGCCGGGAAGCAGGGCCGTTGGGCTGTTATTCGGATTAAAAATAAAGGCGTTGCTTTTTCGTTGCAATTGGGCCGCAGTGGCCGGGGCACTTCTTGAGCTGAGTGGGGAAGGTGGGTTGCAACTTTTAGTTGGGAAGCTGGCGTACTCATTGCTACGCCTTCAAGTTGAGCTGTTTTTTAAGACGAAAACAAGCTCCTCAATTAAAAGCATCGCAGCAGTTTATCTCCGTCCATTATTCTATTTTATGCTATGAAAAAGGCCCTGATTATCATCTTGCTAAGTGTGTTGTCTGCACCCATGGCGCAAGCACAGTTTGGAGTAAAAGGCGGCTTGAATGTCGCTGAGCTGACCGGCCGTGAGGGAGAAAGCGCGTCATACAAAGCCTTTTACCACGTCGGTATTTTTTACCAAGCCAACCTGCTGGGGCCGCTTGCCATCCAGCCGGAAGTGCAGTACTCCGTGGCTGGCGGCAACCTGAAATCGGCCTTCACCAACTACGACAGCGAGTTGCACTACCTCACGGTTCCGGTGCTGGCCAAAGTTACCGTGGGGCCGGTGTTTGTGGAAGGCGGGCCGCAGTTCGGGGTGCTGCTCAGCGCCAAGCAATCGGGCAAGCTGCAGGTCGGCCTTGCGCCCGATGGCACTCCCGCCTATGGCAACGAGTCGCGACCCGCCACCGGTAGCTTCAAGCGCGGCGACTTCAGCCTGGTGGGCGGCGTTGGGCTGAAGCTGGCCGGCAACTTCTCGCTGGGTGGCCGGCTGGTGGCCGGCCTCAACGACATAAACGATGTGAAGAACCTTTCCGGCATCAACGACCCTCGCCTTCAGAACCGGGTGTTTCAAGTGTATGCAGCGCTGCAGTTTGGCAAGAAGTAGGGTTGAGATGGTGTGAAGAAAATTAGAGGTTCATGCCGAGCGGAGTAAAACATCTCGCGGGTTGTACTAGCTAAACCGCCTGTCTTATGGCCCAATCGTCTGTCATGCAGAGCGCAGCGAAGCATCTTCTCACCGTTGAACGAGTCGTGCTGGCCTGATAAGATGCTTCGCTGCGCTCTGCATGACAGACGGGGCTAATCATGACAGACGGGGCTAATAGATGAAGGGTTAGTACTGCGGTAGAGATGCTTGGCTCCGCTTGGCATGACGTTCTCTATCCTCTTTCTACCAATCTCTTACCTAGTTAATTAAATAGCGTCGGACAGGCTGGTGAAGGTGAAGTCGCGGATTTTTAGCGGCGGCACCAGGCAGCCGGCCAGGCGCTGCGGCTTGCCGATGGCCTCGATGTTATTGAGCATGATGATGGGGCTCTCGTTGAAGCGCAGGTTTTTGATGGGGAACTTGATTTTCCCGTTCTCGATGTAGAAGGTTCCGTCGCGGGTCAGGCCGGTGTAGAGCAGCGTTTGCGGGTCTACTTCGCGGATGTACCACAGACGGGTGACCAGAATGCCTTTGGCCGTGCCCTTAATAAGGTCGGCCGTGCTTTGGGTACCGCCAGCCATGATAAAGCCGTTCGGGTAAGCCGTTGCCGGTACGTTGCTTTTCTGCGCCCAAAAACGGGTGTAAAAAAGGTCTTTGACCACGCCTTTCTCCACCCAGGTTTGGCGCTTGGTGGGCAGGCCGTCGTCATCGAAAGCATTGCCGGGCACCTCCGCGTTCATGGGGTCCGAGTAGATGGTTATCCGTTCGTCAAACAGCTTCTCGCCTTTGCGGTTGCCTCCGCCTTTTTTGCTCAGGAAGCTGCGGCCTTCGTCGGCCTCGCGGGCGCCCATGCCAAAGACGAGCCCGCCCAACAGCGACAGGTCGTCCCCGGCCATCAGGGCGGCGGGCTCCAGAATCACGGTGTATTTGCCAGGTTCAATGGCTTTCGCACCCACCGAGCTCAGCGCCTTGTTGGCGGCGCGTTCGGTGATGCCCTTGGCGTTGAGCTTGGCGGGGTCAGTCACGTCGGCAATGGCGTAGCCGGAGCCTTTGCCATCGGCCGTGCGCACCGTCACCGAAAAGTCGGTATTGGTAGATTGCTGGTAGGCTTCTAGGCCCTTAGAGTTGCGGAGGGCCACAAACCGGGTGCCGCCATCCAGAAATCCGGCCGAGGTTAGGTTTTTGGCCGCACACACGGCCATGCTGTCGGCCGCGGCTTGGGCCCGGGTGGCCGCCGTGAGCAGGGTAGTGGCCGTGGAGGGCGGACTCAAATACGTTTGGGGGCCAATAAACGGCACATATTCCGGGCTTTCGGGCGCGAGCTTGGCGATTTCCTCGGCCCGCTGCACGCAGCGGCGCAGGGTAGCATCGTCGAATTCATTGCACGTGGCAATGCCACTGCGTTTGCCGAAGCGCGCCTCAACGGCCAGGGACACGGAGTCTTGCGAGCCGGCCGTGCTCACGCTGTTGCGGGCGTAACGGATGTTGCCAGCGGTGCGGCCTCGCAGCGTGGCCGCGCATTCGTCGGCAGTGGTGTAGCTGAGGACCTTTTTTAGTAACGTCTGGGCGTCGTCTTTGGAGAGAATTGCCATGATGGATTTGCAGGATTTGAAAGGTGGAGAACCCCCTCTAGTGTAGAGGGATGTTCGGCTTGACGCTAAACCTTGCGCGCTGTGTTGATGACGTTCACGCCATTGAAGCGCGTGGTCGCCGAGCCGTGGCTCACCGAGGACACCTGCGCCGGCTGGCCCTTGCCGTCGAAGAAAGTGCCGAACAGGCGATAGTCGGACTGGTCGCACGAGCCCGCGCAGGCCCCCCAGAATTCCTGGGTGTTCGACTGGTACGCCACATCTTCCAGCGGCTCCGTGATTTTTCCTTTTTCGATGGCAAAGAATAGCTGCCCGCCGAACTGGAAGTTGAAACGCTGCTGGTCAATGGAAAACGAGCCCGCGCCGGCAATGTAAATGCCTTTGTCCACGCCCTTCACCATTTCATCGACACTCATTTTGGCTTTGCCGGGGCGCAGGCTGATGTTGGGCATGCGCTGGAACTGCACGTCTTCCCACGACTGGGCATAGGCGCAGCCGTCGGATTCTTTTTGACCTACGATGTGCGCCTGGTCCCTGATTTTCTGGTAGTTAACCAGCTTGCCTTCCTTGATAATGTCCCACTCGCGCGTTTTCACGCCCTCGTCGTCGTAGCCCACGTTCCCCACCGAGCCGGGCTGGAGCTTATCGGCCACGATGTTGACTTCTTTCGAGCCGTAGGGCAGGTTCTTGGCCTTCCACTCCAGCGTTGCGAACGAGGTGCCGGCGTAGTTGGCCTCGTAGCCCAGCACGCGGTCAAGCTCGGTGGGGTGGCCCACCGATTCGTGGATGGTCAGGCCGAGGTGGCCCGGGTCGAGCACCAAGTCGTACTTGCCGGGCGTTACCGATTTCATCGTCAGCTTGGCCTTGGCCTGCTTGCCCGCCAGGGCTGCATCGGCCAGCATGTCGTAGCGCAGCTTGTAGCCCACGGTATCGGTGCCCTGCGGGCCGCGCACCTGCTCCGCCGCGTTGGGCGTGAGGTACTCGAAGCCCAGCCCAACCGGCGCGCTTAGCGACTGGCGCGAGCGGAATTTGCCCGACTTCGTATCCACGGCCGTGGCGTTGAACGTCGGCCACAGCCGGTGAATGCCCTGGTCGATGTAGGAGCCGTCGGTGCTGGCGAAGTACTTCTGCTCGTTCACCTGAAACAGCGCCGAGTTGATGTAATTGGCTCCCGCATCGAGCGCCGCGGCATTAGCCGCCAGCAGCAGGTCCACTTTTTGTTTAACGGGCACCTCAAAAGCGCTTTGCTGCAGGGGCGTTTTCCAACTCACCTCGCCGTAGCCCTGTTGGGCCGCCAGCTGCACGGGCACCTTCATCAGCAGCCGGTTGGCCTTGGCAATGTCCACCGCCGCGCGGGCGGTGGCGGCCAGGCTGGCTTCGGTTACCACGCTGGTCGAGGCAAAGCCCCAGCAGCCCGCTACCAGCACCCGAATGCCTACCCCGTAGCTCTCAGTGCTCACAATGTTCTGCACCTGCTTCTCGCGGGCAAACACATACTGGTTGAGGGAACGGCCAATGCGCACGTCGGCGTAGCTGGCGCCGGCCGTTTTGGCGGCGTTTAGAGCCGCGTCGGCCAGGCGTTTTTTTACGATGACATCGGCGCCGGGCTCCAGCAGGCGAGCTGGGTCGACGGCCGTGTGGCCAAAGCCGGGCAGGCTCGGGAGAAACAGCGCACCAGTCGCCAAGCCGGTGAGGCCTACAAAGTCACGTCTTTTCATTGTTTGCAGCAGTAAAGGTGAATCAATAACTTAGGGTTAAAGGAAATGGCAGGGTACCAAAAAGGCCGTCGAGTTGAGCTAAGTCGAAGCAGCTCTACTGGGAAAGTAATCGGATTACTTGCGCAATAAAGGGCTTCAATTTAGCTCAACATGACGGCCCTGGGTTGGTCAATTAAACAGCGTCGGACAAGCTGGTGAAGGTGAAGTCGCGGATTTTGAGCGGCGGAATCAGATTGCCGCCCAAGCGCACCGGCTTGCCAATGGCTTCCAGGTTGTTGAGCATGATAATCGGACTTTCGTTGAAGCGGAAGTTCTTCACCGGAAACTTGATTTGGCCATTCTCGATGTAGAAGGTTCCGTCGCGGGTCAGGCCGGTGTAGAGCAGCGTTTGCGGGTCAACCGGGCGGATGTACCACAGGCGCGTCACCAGAATACCTTTGGCCGTGCCCTTGATAAGGTCAGCGGTGCTTTGGGTGCCGCCTTCCATAATCCAGCCGCCGGGGCGGGGCAGGTCGGGAATGCCGGCTTTCTGGGCCCAGTAGCGCGAGGAGTACAGGTTTTTCACCACACCTTTCTCAATCCACGTCACCCGCTTTTGCGGGCGGCCATCGCCAGAAAAGGTGAGGTCGGGTATCTCGGCGTTGAGCGGGTCGGAGTAGATGGTTACCCGCTCGTCGAACAGCTTCTCGCCCTTGCGATTGCCGCCGCCTTTCTTGCTCAGGAAGCTGCGGCCTTCGTCGGCGTTGCGGGCATCCAGTGCGCCCATCAGGGCGGCCATTAGCGAAGTGTCCACGTTCGAAACCAAGGCGTTAGGCTCCAGAATCACGGTGTACTTACCGGGCTCAATGCCGCGAGCCTTCATCGAGGACGACGCCTTTTCGGCGGCCACGCGCGTGAGACGCGCCGCGTCGAACTTGCTGGCATCGGTATAGTCGGCCGCGGCGTAGCCCGAGCCGGTGCCGTCCGGGGTCCGCACCGTCACGCTGAACTCCACGTTGGTGAATTGCTGGTAAGCCTCCAGTCCCTTCGAGTTGCGCTTGGCCACGAAGCCGGCCGAGTCTACCAGAAAGCCGGCGGAACTCACTTTTTTCTGGTCGCACAAGGCCGTGCTGGCGCCCATCTGGCGGGCGCGGTAGTCGGGGTCGATGGCGGCGGTAGAAGCAGCGAAGGATTTGCTACCATCCAGGTACTGCTGCGGGCCGAGCATGGGCATGTATTCGGGGCTCTCGGGGGCGAGCTTGGCAATTTCCTCGGCGCGCTGCACGCAGCGGCGCAGGGTGGCGTCGTCGAACTCGTTGCAGGTGGCCAGGCCGCTGCGTTTGCCAAAGCGGCTTTCTACCGCCAAAGACACGTTATCCACGGCGCCGGCCGTGCTGATGGTGTTGCGCGCCGAGCGCACGTTGCCGCCAATTTGACCGTTGAGGGAAGCCTCGCACTCGTCGGCTGTGCTAAAGCTCAGCACCTTTTTCAGGATGGTTTGAGCGTCGTCTTTAGAAAGAATGGGCATGATTCTGAAAAGCGAAGGAGTAGATTAACCGATTTTGCGGGCGGTGTTGATGACGTTGACGCCGTTGAAGCGGGTGGTGGCCGAGCCGTGGCTCACGGCCGAGCTTTGCGAGGGCTGGCCCTTGCCGTCGTTGAAGGCGCCAAACAAGCGGTAGTCGCTCTGGTCGCAGATGGCCGAGCACGAGTTCCAGAATTCCTGGGTGTTGGCCTGGTACGCTACGTCTTCGAGCATGCCGGTAATCTGGCCTTTCTCGATGGCGTAGAACACCTGGCCGCCAAACTGGAAGTTGTAGCGCTGCTGGTCGATGGAGAAGGAGCCGTTGCCGGCGATGTAAATGCCCTTGTCCACGTTCTTCACCAGCTCATCCACACTCAGCTTGGCGGTGCCGGGCTGCAGGCTCACGTTGGGCATGCGCTGAAACTGCACATCCTGCCACGACTGCGAGTAGCAGCAGCCATCGGATTCCTTCTGGCCCACTACGTGCGCCTGGTCGCGGATTTTCTCGTAGTCCACCAGCGTGCCCTCCTTGATGAGGTCCCAGCGTTTGGTTTTCACGCCTTCGTCGTCGTAGCCCACGGCGCCGAGCGAGCCGGGCTGCAGCTTGTCGGCCACAATATTCACGAGCTTTGAGCCGTAAGGAATCTTCTTGGCCTTCCACTCCAACGTAGCGAAGGAAGTGCCGGCGTAGTTGGCCTCGTAGCCCAACACGCGGTCGAGCTCGAGCGGGTGGCCCACACTTTCGTGGATGGTCAGGCCCAGGTGATGGGGGTCGAGCACGAGGTCGTATTTGCCCGGCGTTACCGATTTAGCGGTCAGTTTTTCCTTCACTTGCTTGGTGGCGGCGGCCACGTCCTCCAGCATGTCGTAGCTGTTCTTGTAGCCGATGATGTTGGAGCCGGCCGGGCCCGCCACTTTGTCGGCGGCCTTGGGGGTGAGGTATTCGTAGCCCAGGCCCATGGGCGAGCTGAGCGCCTGCCGCGAACGGAATTTGCCCGAAGCCCGGTCAATGGCCGTGACACCGAAGGTGGGGTAAATGCGGTGGATGTCCTGGTCGATGTACGAGCCGTCGGTACTGGCGAAGTACTTCTGCTCGTTCACCTGGAACAGCACCGAGTTAACAAATGAAGCACCAAGTTCAAGTGCTTTTGCATTGACGCTCAGAAGTAAATCAACCTTGTCTTTAATCGGAACTTCAAAGGCGTTCTGCTGGATGGGCGCCTTCCAGGCTACCTCGCCATGGCCTTTCTCCGGGGCCAGCTGCACCTTCTCTTTTTGCACTTTCGAGTTGGCCTTGGCAATCTGCACCGCCAGTTGGGCGGCTTTGGCAATGCCGGCTTCGGTCACGGTGTTGGTAGCGGCGAAGCCCCAGGTGCCGTTGGCAATCACGCGCACGCCCACGCCGTAGCTCTCGGTGCTCGAGATGTTCTGCACCTGCTTCTCGCGGGTGAACACGCCTTGGTTGAGGTAGCGGCCAATGCGCACATCGGCGTAGGTGGCGCCAGCGGCTTTGGCGGCATTGAGGCCGGCATCGGCCAGGCGCTTTTTCATGGCCACGTCCGCCCCCGGCTCCAGCAGGCGGGCGGGGTCCACCAGGTTACCGGCGAAGCTGGGGAGGGTGGGGATGAACAGGGCTCCGGCCGCCAGGCCAGTAAGTCCCACAAAGTCGCGACGTTTCATAAAAGCAGTGTAATCGGATGAACTGAGGTGGCTAAGGTAGGGGCCGAAACGCTACACGGCGTCGGACAGGCTGGTGAAGGTGAAGTCACGGATTTTGAGCGGCGGCACGAGGTTGCCGTTCAGGCGCACCGGCTTGCCGACGGCCTCCAGATTGTTGAGCATAATCACCGGACTCTCGTTAAAGCGGAAGTTCTTCACGGGGAACTTAATCTGCCCATTCTCAATGTAAAATGTTCCGTCGCGGGTGAGGCCGGTGTACAGCAACGTCTGCGGGTCAACGGCCCGGATGTAGTAGAGGCGCGTAATCAGAATGCCTTTGGCCGTGCCCTTAATCAGGTCGGCGGTGCTCTGGTTGCCGCCTTCCATTATCCAGCCGCCGGGAGGGGGCACGTCCGGAATGCCGGCTTTCTGGGCCCAGAAACGGGAAGAATACAAGTTCTTCACAATGCCTTTTTCTATCCACGTCACCTTCTGCTGGGGGCGGCCGTCGCCGGCAAAGGTCAGGTCGGGCACGTCGGGGTGCGTGGGGTCGGAGTAGATGGTCACCCGCTCGTCGAAGACCTTCTCGCCCTTCTTGTTGCCGCCGCCTTTCTTGCTCAGGAAGCTGCGGCCTTCGTCGGCGTTGCGCGCGTCGAAAGCGCCCATCATGTTGCTGAGCAAATCCACCGCTGCGGCGGGCTCGAGGATGACGGTGTACTTGCCCGGCTCAATGGCCTTGGCCTTCACCGACGAAGCGGCTTTCTCGGCGGCCACGCGGGTTAGGCGGGCGGCGTCGAACTTGGCCAGGTCGGTGTAGTTGGTGATGGCGTAGCCCGAACCGGTTCCGTCGGGTGTGCGCACCGTGATGGAAAAGTCCACGCTGGTGAGGCGCTGGTAGGCCTCCAGCCCTTTGGAATTGCGCTTGGCCACGAAGCCGGCGGAGTCGTTGAAAAAGGCGGCCGAGGAAAGCTTCTTGGTTTCGCACAGCGCCATGCTCGCCCCAATTTGCTGGGCGCGGTAGTCGGGGGTGATGTCGGCCGTGCGTTGGGCAAACGAGCTGGGCGAGGCCAGGTATTTCTGCGGCCCGAGCAGGGGCACGTACTCCGGCGATTCGGGCGCGAGCTTGGCAATTTCCTCGGCCCGCTGCACGCAGCGGCGCAGGCTGGCTTCGTCGAACTCGTTGCAGGTGGCCAGGCCACTGCGCTTGCCAAAGCGCGACTGCACGGCCAGCGAGACATTGTCCACCGCCCCGGCCGTGCTGATGGTGTTGCGCGCCGACCGCACGTTGCCGCCGATGTTGCCGTTGAGGGTCGCCTCGCACTCATCGGCGGTGCTGAAGCTGAGGACTTTCTTCAGGATGTCCTGCGCCTCGGTTTGAGAGAGAATTGCCATTTAGGGAGTGAAGTGCAATTGGAAATGCGAGTGTTTTTTTAACTCCCCTCCTTACCAAGGAGGGGACGCTCAACTGCCAAGTTGAGCTGGGGTGGTTGCGGACGTTGCACGATGGGGGTCTGAATCGTTCGTGTGTCGTGCAACGATTCAACCACCCCCGTTTCAGCTGGCGCTGAAACATCCCCTCCTTGCCAAGGAGGGGAGTTGTCGTTCGACGATTACCCGATTTTGCGGGCGGTGTTGATGACGTTGACGCCGTTGAAGCGCGTGGTCGCCGAGCCGTGGCTCACCGCCGACACCTGCGAAGGCTGGCCCTTGCCATCGAAGAACGAACCGAACAAGCGGTAGTCACTCTGGTCGCAGATGGCGGCGCAACTGTTCCAGAACTCCTGGGTGTTGGCCTGGTAAGCCACGTCCTCAATCATGCCCGCAATCTGGCCTTTTTCAATGGCGTAGAACACCTGCCCGCCGAACTGGAAGTTGTAGCGCTGCTGGTCGATGGAATAGGAACCGCGGCCGGCGATGTAGATGCCTTTGTCCACGTTCTTAATCATGTCGTCGACGCTCATTTTGGCGGTGCCGGGCTGCAGGCTCACGTTGGGCATGCGCTGGAATTGTACCGAGTCCCAGGAGTCGGCGTAGCAGCAGCCGTCGGACTCGTTTTGCCCCACAATGTGTGCCTGGTCCCGAATCTTTTCATAGTCCACCAGGATACCTTCTTTGATGAGGTCCCAGCGCTTGGTCTTGACGCCTTCATCGTCGTAGCCCACCGCGCCCAGGGAGCCGGGCTGCAGCTTGTCGGCCACGATGTTCACCAGCTTCGAGCCGTAAGGGATTTTCTTCGCTTTCCACTCCAGGGTGGCGAACGAGGTGCCGGCGTAGTTGGCTTCGTAGCCCAACACGCGGTCCAATTCGAGCGGGTGGCCTACGCTTTCGTGAATGGTCAGGCCCAGGTGGTTCGGGTCGAGTACGAGGTCGTATTTGCCGGCAGTCACCGACTTGGCGGTCAGCTTTTCCTTCACCTGCTTGGCGGCCAGGGCGGCATCTTCCAGCATGTCGTAGCTGTTGCGGTAGCCGATAAGGCCGGTGCCGGCGGCACCCGCAATTTTATCAGCGGCCTTGGGCGTGAGGTATTCGTAGCCCAGGCCCATGGGCGCGCTCAGCGCGTCGCGGCTCCGGAACTTGCCCGAAGCCCGGTCGATGGCCGTCACGCTGAAGGTGGGCCAGATGCGGTGCACGTCCTGGTCGATGTAGGAGCCGTCGGTGCTGGCGAAGTACTTCTGCTCGTTGATTTGAAAGAGAGAGGAATTGACGAAGCTGGCGCCGTTTTCCAAGGCTTTGGCATTGGCGGCCAGCAGCAATTCGGCCTTCTGAGCCACCGGCACCTCAAAGGCGTTTTGCTGAATGGGCGTTTTCCAGGTCACATCGCCGTGGCCTTTTTCTGGGGCTAGCACCACCTTCTCCTTCTGCACTTTGGCATTGGCTTTCGCGATGGCCACGGCCAGTTGGGCGGCTTTGGCAATGTCGGCTTCGGTGACGGTGTTGGTAGCGGCGAAGCCCCAGGTGCCATTGGCCAGCACGCGCACCCCGGCGCCAAAGCTCTCGCCGCTGGCGATGTTCTGCACCTGCTTTTCGCGGGTGAAAATGCTTTGGTTGAGGTAGCGGCCGATGCGCACATCGGCATAGCTGGCGCCGGCCGTTTTGGCGGCGTTGAGGCCCGCATTGGCCAGGCGCTTTTTCAGGGCGGGGTCGATGCCTTCCAGCAGGCGGGACGGGTCAACCGGCGTGCCTCCTAAACTGGGAAAGTTGGGCAGAAACAGGGCGCCGGCCGCCAGGCCGGAGAGTCCCACAAAGTCGCGACGTTTCAAAGGAGGGTAAAGATTCGGAAATAGAAAAAGTAGATTCGTAAAGATGAGCACAAATCTTAACTGAAAAGACATGAAGTTGCCCGCACTGTTGCGTTAATCTTAGGATTTATTTTGAATTCATGTTAAACCGGCTGGCCCAAGCAGGCCAAAAGCCTTGGTTACCGGACGAAATTCTTCAGCCAGGGGCTCGGGATAAAACGCAAAAGCCCCAACTCAGCACGAGTCGGGGCTTTTGCAATTGGGCTAAATCGGGCGGCACAGGAGATGCCGGGCCACGGCGTAAGGTGTAGCGCGGGCTTATTAATGGGACGGGTGCCAGCTGATGGTGAGGCCCGGCGTGCCGTTGCCGAAGTACATGGGGGCCATGCCCACGTCGCGGCCGATGGCCTTGCGGCCCCAGCGGTTGCGGTGCGAGAGGTAGGCGAGGTGGGCCGACATGATGCCGAACCCGGCGCCCGCCACCACGTCGCTCTGCCAGTGCTTGTCGTTAATCATGCGCAGGGCGGCTACGCTGGTGGCAATGGTGTAGGCCCCGATGCCATACCACTGGCTTTTGTCCCGAAATTCGGTGTGCACGATGCTGGCGGCCAAAAACGCCTGCGCTGTGTGGCCCGAAGGAAAGGAAAGGTTATCGGAGCCGTTGGGACGTGTCTCGTGGCTCAAGTATTTCACTGCAAAAGTGGAGGCCAGCATGACGGCCTCGCCCTTGGCAATGATGAGCAAGATGTTGATGCGGTCGTTGTGCGACTCCACGCCCGCCAACGCTACCGCCGCCAGCTCGAAATACGGCGCGATAATCAGCGAATTGTCGAAGCCCGTGCTTACCGGCCGGAATTGCTTCTGGACGAATGTTCTTTCCCGGTGATTGATGCCCGCATCGCCTTGGGCTGAAATGGCGCCGTAGCCAATTAACACGGCCGGAATGGCCATGGCTCTGACGAACTTACTCTTGTACCAGACGGCTTTCACCGGGGAAGGGACACCGCCGGGGTTCGCGTACTTTCTAGTGGTATCGGTAGGAGTCGGCTTGATTTGGGCCTGGACTGGATGGAGCGCCCCGAACAACAGCGCAGCGGCGGCGAAACGGGTAACGAGAAATGAGCGCATGAAAGATAAATGGGGTCAGGATTATTTCGAACCCGTTAGTACGGATGTGAGCTATAAACGTAACGGCATATTCTGTTGAAAATCTTAATTTTTTGATAATTCGTGACTTGAATTTATGAAATGAGAAAAGCCCCATGTATTACATGAGGCATTCTCTGGCTTGGCGTAGCTGCAGTGGACTGAGAAACTGAAGAGGCGTTGCCGAAAAACGCTACCAGCTGCCGCCCAGAGCTCGCACCAGCAGCACGTCGTAGCGAAGCTGGGCAGCTTGGGTTTGGGCCAGGGCGCGGGCGGCTTCCAGGGTCTGGCGGTCGGCATCTACTACTTCGAAGTAGTTGGTGAGGCCGCTGCGGTAGCGCACGTTGGTGAGGCGCCCGGCCAGGCGGGCGGCCCGCAGGGCGCGCTGCTGCGCGGCCAGCTGGGCGGTGCTCAAGCGCAGGTTGGCCAGGGCGGTTTCGACATCCTGAAACGCCGTGAGGGCCGCGCCCCGGTACTGGGCTTCCAGCTCCTGGTATTGGGCCTGGGCCAGCTGCTCGTTGCCCCGCAGCCGGCCCCCGTTGAAAATGGGAATGGCCACGCCGCCGCCCAGGTAGTACGTAAAGCCATTGGCCAGCTGGGGCAGCTTGGCCAGGGTAGCGCTTTGGGGCCCAATGAAGCCGTTGAGCTGCACGGTGGGCCGGCGCGCGAGGTGGGCAGCATCGGCGCGGGCATTGGCGGCGGCCAGCTGGCGCTCGGCGCGGCGCAAATCGGGGCGGCGGGCGAGGAGCGCGGCGGGCAAAGCCGGGGGAATGTCCGGGGCCGCGGGTAGCTCCGTGCCGCCCGTCGGTGGCAGAGCAAAGCTGCTGGCGGGCTGGCCCACCACCGTGGCCAGCGCGGCCGCTACGCCCGCGCGCTGCCGGGCCAGCTCCAGCAGGCTGGCTTCCAGAGTTGCCAGCTCGGTTTGGGCGCGCCGGTAGCCTATTTCATTGTCTACTCCGGCCTGGTAACGGGCTTGGGTGAGCTGCACGTTTTGCACGCGGGCCAGCCGGGCGCTGTCGAGCACGGCCAGTTCGGCATCGAGGCCGCGCAGGTTGAAATAGTAGGTGGCAGCGTCGGCGGTGAGGGACAGGCGCACGGCCTGCACGTCGGCCTCGGCGGCGGCGGCATCGGCCCGGGCCGCCTGGATATTGCGCCGGATGCGGCCCCACACGTCTACCTCGTAGCTGACGTTGACGGGGACGAAGTACTGCGTTTGGGTGATGGCCCGGGCAGGCACATCGAAGGGCACCGGCCGCAAGCCCGAGAGCTGCGTACGGTAGGCCGAAGGGTTGAGCGTGACGTCGGGCGTGCGGTACGAATCGGCCACCTGCAACCGGGCGCGGGCCTGCTCGACTCGGGCCAGCGCCGCCCGAGCCGTGAAATTCTGAGCCAGCGCCTGTTCTTCGAGTTGAGCTAAAACCGGGTCGTTGAAGACCGTCCACCAGGCCGTTTCGGGCGGCGCCTGGGGTAGCTGTTGCGGCTTGGTCTGGGTATCTGTGGCCGATGAGTCGGGGGCAGACCGTGCGGGCGCTACGGCTTGCACTTGCGGCGCTTGGCCCCCAAACCTTGTGGAGGTGACCGAGGCTTTGGCCCGCGTTTCGGCGGCGGTTGGGATGCGCGAGCCGGCCGTATCGGACGGCACGGCATTTTGCCAGGCCGCGGGCGTGCTCACCGCCGGCGGCTGGTATCGGGGCGCGGTGGCACAGGCACTCAGCAAAAGCGGCAGCCCAAGTAAGGAAGGCGAAAAGCGGAAGCTCATGGGGTTGGTACTCAGAATTGAGTCGTCAGGAAGCAGCGCCAGCGGTACCATTCAGTACCTCGCTGCTTTCCAGCCACTCACTGTCAACTTTTCTTATTTCAACAGCGCCGGCGACGAAACGCGCGGCGCGTCGGGGTCGTTGGGCCGGGGCTTGGCGGGTGGAGGGCCGGCGGGTTTGGGGGCGGGCTTGTAGTCGCGGGTTTGCACGGCCTGGCCTTCGGTTAAGGTTTCGGCGGGGTTGAGCACCAGCAGTTCGCCGCCTTTCAGCCCCTGGGCTACTTCCAGCTGGGAGCCAAAGTCGCGGCCGGTAGTGATGGGCTGGTAATGAATTTTACCGTCTTGCACGGTGGCCACGCGGACGTCGGTGCCGCCGGGCACCAGGGCATTGGCCGGAATCAGCACGCCGGGCGAGGTGCGCGGCAATTGGAACCGCACTTGGGCGTAGCTGCCCGGCCGCAGCTCGCCGCGGGGGTTGGGCACTTCCACTTCGGTGAGCAGCGTGCGGGTGTTGGCATCCAGGGCACCGGCTTCGCGCACCACCCGCCCGGCGAAAACCCGGCCTGGAAACTCCGGCACCAGAAAGTCGGCCGTCAGCCCCGGTTTGATGGCGGGCGCAAAGTTCTGTGGCACTTGCACGTAGGCCCGCAGCTTATCGGTTTGCTCAAGCTTGTAAAGGTGCGAGCCGGGCGTGTTGCTGCTGTTTACCAGGCTGCCCACTTCCACGTTGCGCTGCGTCACGATGCCGCTGAACGGCGCCGTGACGCGCCGGAACGCCTGCTGCGCCAGCAGCTGCTGCACGCCGGCTCGTTGGGCGGCGTACTGGGCCTGGGCGGCGTCCAGCTCCTGCTTGGAGATGGCACCGGGCAGCCCAATTCCGGCCAGGCGGTTGTAGCTGGTGCGGGCCAGGCCGAGGGTGGCACGGGCTTCGGCAATCTGCTGGTCGAGCTCTGGGGTGGTGACTTCGGCCAGCACCTGCCCGGCCTTCACCTTCTGCCCAATATCCGCCGACCATGACTTGACATAGCCATTGGCGCGGGCAAATACGAAGGTCTCCCGGTTCGACCTGGTGTCGGCGGGCAGGGTGAGAGTGGTGGTGTCGGGCGCGGCCTGGGCGGCTACCACCGTCACGGTAGGAGCGGCCGCCGCATTTTGGCTAGCCTCATTGTCGCGGGCTTTCTCCCGGCTGTGGCGCGGCATGTAGCCCAGCAAAAACAAGCCTCCAAACACCGCCAGTACGATGAGAATGATGAGCCAGAAGCGGCGGGAGCTGGAAGTTGTAGGTTCAGACATTAAGACGGTATTCAATCAAATTCCAGAACGGTCATACGTGGTGTAGTGACCGTCATGCAGAGGGAACCTAAGGTCGGTGTAGCTAAGCATCTCGTTCGCGCCATTTGTCATGCAGAGCGCAGCGAAGCATCTTATCACGTTAGGACGACTCGTTCAACTGTGAGAAGATGCTTCGCTGCGCTCTGCATGACAGGCGATTGGGGTATTTATGAGGTAGAAATGCTTGGCTACGCAATCTTCAGTTTGCTGTGCTAGGCATCAGGGCCATATTCAACCCATAAAACCTAAGCCGCAGCGTTTTGCACCGGCGCTTGCTTTTTCAAATAGGAAAACATGATGGGCACAAAGAACAGGGTGGTAACAGTAGCCAGCATGAGCCCGCCAATCACGGCCCGGCCCAGCGGCGCGTTTTGCTCGCCGCCTTCGCCCATGCCCAACGACATAGGCAGCAGGCCGATAATCATGGCCAGAGCTGTCATCAGCACGGGGCGCAGGCGGGTGAAGCCGGCGTCGAGGGCGGCGTCGCGCGGGGAGAGGTCGGGTTGTTCTTCGCGACGCTCGTTGGCAAAAGTGACGAGCAGAATACTGTTGGCCGTGGCCACGCCGATGCACATGATAGCACCCATTAGCGCGGGCACGCTCAGGGTGGTTTGGGTCACAAACAGCATCCACAGAATCCCTGCCAGCGCCCCGGGCAGCGCTGTGATAATAATAAGCGGGTCGAGCCAACTCTGGAAGTTGACCACCATCAGCAGGTAGACCAGGATGATGGCACCGGCCAGCCCCAGGCCCAGCCCCGCAAACGACGTGCGCATGGAATCGGCCTGTCCGCGCAGGGCCAGCGTGGTGCCTTTGGGCAGCTGCTTTTCCGTGTCGGCCAGGATTTTTCGCACGTCCTTGGCCACGCCGCCCAGGTCGCGGCCGCTCACGCTGGCGTAGAGGTCCACGGTGCGCTGGATGTTGTAGTCGGAGGCCACGGCCGTGGTGAGCGAGCGGCGCACCGTGGCGAAGTTGTTGAGCAGCTGGGCGCGGTTTTGGGTGGCGCTGGTGATGCCGATGCTGCCAATCTCATCGAGCGTCGACAGGGCCCGCGGCGGCGTTTGCACGGCCACCGTGTAGTTAACGCCGGTGGTGGGGTTGAGCCACTGGTTGGGGTTGGTTTGGGTGCTGGAGGAGAGGCTCACCAGCACGTTGTTGGCAATGTCGCGCTGCGAAATGCCCGCTTGCTGGGCTCGCACGCGGTCGATGTCGACCCGCAGCTGGGGCTGGTCAAAGGCCTGGTAGATAAAGGCATCGACCACGCCGGGTACCTTGTTGATTTTGGTGCGCAGCTCGCCAGCAATGCGCTGGTTGGCGGCTTTGTCGCGGCCGATTACCTGAATGTCAATCGGGGCGGGCAGGCCGAAGTTTAGCGTCTGGTTTACGATGTCGGCCGGCTGGAAGAAGATGGTGAGGTCGGGTTGTTCCTTGTGCAGGCGGCGGCGGATTTCGTTGATGTAGTCGGCCGTGGGGCCGTGGTCTTCCTTCATGCTCACCAGGATTTCGCCATCGCCGGCTCCGATGGTGGGGTTATCGCTCAGCAGCAGGTTGATGGGGATGACGGGCAGGCCAATATTATCAAGCACCAGGTCCAGCTCCTTGGCCGGAATCACGCTGCGAATCACGCCCTCCACCTGCCGGAACCGGGCCTCCGTTTCTTCTACCCGTGTGCCGGTGGGCACCCGCACGTGCAGGCGCAGCTGCCCGGCATCCACCGTCGGGAAGAAGTTCTGGCCGATGAGCGGAAACAGCCCCAGCGACCCCACAAACAGCACCACAAAGGCCACAATGACCTTGAGCCGGTTGCTCAGGGCCCAGTCCAGGGCGCGGCCGTAGCCGGCCCGAAACTTCTCAAACCGGTGGTCGAAGGCTTCGTGCAGCTTCCAGACCCAGGTTTTGGTGATGGCCAATCCGGCCGCGCGCTCCTTGTCGGTGATGGCTTCTTCGGCTTCTTCCTCGGGCGTGGCGCTGGGGTGGGCTTTCTCAAACTGCTCGTGCCGAATCAGCTCCAGGTCGCGCTCTATTTTGCTCACGGGCTGGCCGTCGCGCTGGTGCAGGCTGGGTAGGTCGGGCTCGGCCAGGGCGTGGTAGATGGGCAGCTCCTTGCGAAGCAGGTACATCACCAGCGTGGGTACCAGCGTCCGGCTCAGGACGTAGGACGCCAGCATGGCAAAAATCACGGCCGTGGCCAGCGGCGCGAAAATGGCCGAGGCCACCCCGCCCAGGAAAAACACCGGCACAAACACAATGCAAATGGAGAGCGTGGCCACCAGCGCGGGCGTGGCAATCTGCTGAGCCCCATCGAGAATGGAGCGTTTCAGCAGCTTTTTCATGCCCATGTTGCGGTGGATGTTCTCAATCTCCACCGTGGCGTCATCCACCAGGATGCCCACGGCCAGACTCAGGCCGCCCAGGGTCATGATGTTCAGGGTCTGGCCCAGCATGTTCATGATGATGATGCTGACCAGAATAGAAAGCGGGATGCTGGTGGCAATGATGAGCGTGGAGCGCCACGAGCCCAGAAACAGCAGTATCATCAGGGCCGTAAGGGCGGCGGCAATGCAGGCCTCCACGATTACCCCTTTGATGCTGGCGCGCACGAAAAACGACTGGTCAAACAGCAGCTTGATGTTGAGGCCGGGCGGGGCGTTGGCCTGGATGTTGGGCAGCGCCTTTTTGATTTTGTCGATGATGTCCAGCGTGCTCGCCGAGCCGCTTTTCAGGATGGGGATGATGGCCGTGCGGCGGCCGTTCTGCCGCACAATGTTGGTTTGGACGGCGGCGCCTTCGTGTACAAAGGCCACGTCGCGGATGTACACCGGCGTGCCATCCACCGTCTTGATGGGCAGGTCGTTGAGGCTGGCAATAGCCTCGGGGCTGGAGTTGAGCTTCACGTCGTACTCCCGGTCGCCGAGCTTGGCCGAGCCGGCCGGGATGATGACGTTCTGGGAGATGAGCGTAGCCACCACGTCGTTGCCGCTCAGGCCCTTGCCGGCCAGCTTGTCGGGGTCGAGGTCGACCATGATTTGCTTGGGTTTGCCGCCGTTGGGCAGCAGCACCGAGGCCCCCTGCACCACGGCCAGCCCCGGCCGGATGAAGGCGTTGGCAGCGTCAAACAGGTCCGATTCACCCAGGGTCTCGCTGCTGAGCGAGGTTTGGGCTATGGGCACATTGGAAGCCGAGTAGCGGATGATGAGCGGGGGCGAAATGCCCGGCGGCAGGATGCGCAGCAGCGTTTGAGTAATGGCCGTAAGCTGGGCCACGCCGGCATCAGGGTTAGAGCCGGGCTGGAAAAACACCTTAATCAGGCCCACGCCCTTAAGGCTTTGGCTTTCAATGTGCTCAATGTTGTTGACGGTAGTGGTGAAGGCGCGCTCGTTGGGAATCACGATGCGCTGGTTCATCTCCTCGGGCGAGATACCGGCGTAGCCCCACACCACGCCCACCACGGGAATGGGAATGTCGGGGAAGATGTCCACCGCCATCCGCTGAATGGTGAGCCCGCCGCCCACGAGGATGAGCAGCGCCATCACCACAAAGGTGTATGGGCGCGCCAGCGCCAGCCTAACTATCCACATACCACGTTATCTGCTGAGTTTTCCCAAGTCGGCTCGATTGCAAGGGCCTTTAACCATTTAGTTCGACAAAGGTTGGCAAGGCAGGGGTGAATTTAACCCCTTCGACAAAGAATTTACTTCTTATCTCGACGCTAAGGGGTGATTTCATCGACAATCAAGTAAGATTGCACCGCTGGGAATTTCTAGGCGGCCGAAACCAGCGCCACCTGCTGCTTTTGCCGGTAGGCCATGCGGAGCAAGCTGGGCAGTACCACCAACAACAGGGGTAGCGCCAGCAGCAAGCCCCCAATCACGGCAATGGCCAGCGGCTGGTGCAACTGCGCGCCCGCCCCTATGCCCAGCGCCAGCGGCAGCAGCGCCGCGATGGCCGAAAAGGCCGTCATCAGCTTGGGCCGCAGGCGGGCCGCAATGGCGTAGCCAATGGCCTGCTCCACGGGCGCCTCCGCCCGGGCCTCGTTGAACTGCTGAAAGGTGAAAATGGCATTCTCTCCAATGATGCCCACCACCATAATAAGGCCCGTATAGGAGCCCACGTTCAGCGGGGTATTGGTGAGGAACAAGGCTAAGCTGCCCCCCGCGGGCCCCAGGATGGCGACCAGCAAAATCAGCCCCGCCGCCTTCAGGTCCCGAAACAGGAACAGCCCCACCGCAAACACCAGCAGGCAGGCCGAACCCAGAATGGTGAGCAGCTCCTGAAACGACTTCTGCTGCTCGGCATAGGAGCCGCCGTACTGGATAAAGTAGCCGGGTGGCAGCGGCACCTGTTTTTCCAGCTTCTGGCGGATTTCGCTCATGGCACTGCCCAGGTCGCGGTTGTCGAGGCGCGCCGTCACGGCCGTCATGGCCTGCAGGTTTTCGCGCTCCAGCTCGGCTTCGCTGGGCGTCACGCGCACGGTGGCCAGCTCATCGACGCGGCGGCGCTGGCCGTTGGGCAGAAACACCGGCTCGGCGCGCAGCTGCTCCAGTGTGGCCTGCGCGGCGTTGGGGTAGCGCAGGCGGATGTTGAGCAGCTGCTCGCCTTCGAGCACGCTGCCGGCCGTGGTGCCCACCAGCTGGGTCTGGAGCTGGGTCTGGAAATCGGTGGCCGTGAGGCCAAATTGAGCCAGGCGGCGCGGGTCGGGGCGCACGTCCACGCTCGGGCCCATGCGCACGATGCCGTTGAAGACGTCGGCCGTGCCAGCTACTTTTTCCACCACGGCCGTCACCTGGTCGGCCAGAGCGTAGCGCTTGGCGGCGTCGGGCCCAAATACCTTGATTTCGATGGGCTGCACCGTGCTCATGAGGTCGCCGAGCATGTCGCCAATCACCTGGCCAAAGTCAATGGTAAGGGCCGGCTGGGTGGCCTCGACGCGTTGGCGAATGTCGGAAATGACTTCCTCGGTGGTGCGCTTGCGGTCCGTTTTGAGGCGGATGAGGTAGTCGCCGCTGTTGGGCTCGGTGATGAAAAAGCCCATCTGCGTGCCCGTGCGGCGGGAGTAGCTGGCCACTTCCGGCACCTTGGCAATCAGCTTTTCGGCTTGGCGCAGCATGCGGTCGGTTTCTTCCAGGCCGGTGCCGGGGGGCGAGTGGTAGTCAAGCACGATGGCGCCCTCGTCCATCTCGGGCAGGAAACCGGTGGCCAGCCGCGGGATGATGAGCACCATCGAGCCGATGAGCACAACGATGCCGATGATGCTGTAGGCCGGGTGCCGGATGACGGCCCGCACCCACGGAATTTCGTGGTGGTTGGAGTCGGTTTTGGGCGGAAGGGCCGCGCCACCCTCGCCGCTCACTTGGTTAAAGGCATCATCGGCGTCGATATCATCCGGCGCCTCGGCCTTTTCGCCTTTCATTTTCCGGCTGAGCAGCAGATAGATGACCGGCAGCCCCAGCCAGGCTACAAAAAACGAGCATAACAGTGCCACCACCATGGTAGTGGCCAGCACCTTGAAATAGGCCCCGGCCACCCCGCCCAGCAGCGCAAAGGGCAGGAAAATCACAATGGTGCTCAAACTCGACCCGACCAGCGCGGGCAGCAGGTGCCCCACCGAGCGGCGCACCACTTCGCCCGCCGACTCGTAGGGATGGTCTTCGCGCACCCGGTGGAGCTGCTCCACCATCACCACGGCGTCGTCTATCATCAAGCCAATGGCGGCGGCGATGGCGCCCAGCGTCATGATGTTGAACGAATAGCCCAGCACGAAATACAGCACGGCCACCGTGAGGGCCAGCGCAACCGGAATGGCGCCCAGAATGGTGAGCGTGGCCTTCACCGAGCGCAGAAACAGCGCCGTGACCACCAGGGCCAGGGCCAGGCCAATCCACAGCGCATCCTGCACAGAGCGCACCACCTCGGCCACAAAATCGGCCTGGTCGTAGTAAGGCGCCAGCTTAACGCCGCTCGGCAGGCCCGCCCGCAGGGCCGCTACCTTGGCCCTCACCCCATCCGACACCAGCACCACGTTGGCATCGGGCTGGCGCAGGATGGAAATCAGTACCGCGTCGGATCCGTTGGCGTTGATGCGGATGTACTCCTGCTGCTCGCCCAGGTTCACGGTGGCCACGTCGGTGAGGCGCACGATGCGGCGGCCGTCGTTGCGCAGCACAATGTTTTCCAGGTCTTCTTTCTGCAGAATGGTGGCATCCGTCACGGTCAGGTACAGGCGGCGGTAGTCGCTGAGGTAGCCGTTGCTCTGCACGAAATTGGTGGCGGTGAGGGCCTTCGTAATGTCGTCGGGGCCCAGGCCGAGGGCCGCCATCTGGTCGGGCAGCAGCTGCACCTGGTATTCTTTGGTGCGCCCACCCTGAATCTGCACCGACGACACCCCATCGACCTGCGACAAAAACGGCTTAATGGTGTACAGCGCGAGCTTGCGCAGCTCCAGCGCCGACTTGCCCGGCGCTTCGAGCGTGTAGCCCATCACCGGCAGAATGGCCGGGTTCATGCGCTCGACGGTGATTTGCACCGTGGCCGGCAGGTCAGCCCGAATCTGGTTCAGGCGCGACTCAATCAGGGTTTGGCTGGTGGCCACGTTGGCGCCCCAGTCCAGGAAAGCCGAGATTTCGCAGCTGCCCCGGCTGGTGGTGGAGCGCAGCAGCTTCAGGCCCGGCACCCGCTTGATGGCGTCTTCCATGGGCTTGGTCACGGTCACCATCATGCGGTCCACGGGCTGCAGCCCGTTTTCGGCAATGACCTTCACCTTTGGGAATGTGACTTCCGGAAACAAGGCCACGTTGATGCGGCGGTACGCCACCGTTCCCAAGGCCAGGGCCAGCACCAGCAGCACCGTTATCGGCGCTTTGTAGGCTTGAAAAGGGGAGGTGCGGGGCATAAGGGTAGTAGTATCGTTTTAGTAATTCGTCATGCAGAGCGCAGCCTCGCGCCTCCTGTCATGCAGAGCGCAGCGAAGCATCTTCTCACGCTCTAACGATTGGTTCTGACCTGATAAGATGCTTGGCTACGCTCTGCATGACAGGAGGCGCGAGCTTCTTCAGTTTCGCTCGGCATTCCGTTATAACATCACAATTATTCACCGTGTCACCTTTACCGCTGCAGTATCGCCTAGCCCAAAATTTCCGCTCAGCAAAATCTTGTCTTTTGCCGAAAAGCTGGGGGCTTTGATTTCAATGTTGTCCTTGTCCTGCGTGCCTACGGTCACCGGGACTTTCACGGCGGTGGTGTCGTTGAGCAGGCGCATCACCCAAAACTGCGTTTGGGTTTCGTCGGTGAGCACGGCAGTGCGCGGCAGCGTGCTGGCCCGGCGGGGTTCGGTGCGGTTTAGCTCAATTTGCACGGCCAGGTTTTCGGGCAGCTCCGGGATGGGGCCGATGGGCCGCACGGTGTAGCGCTGGGTCTGGGTGCTTACGTCGGCGGTAGGCAGTACTTCGGCCACGCGGCCGGGCAGCACCCGGCCATCGGGCAGCAGAATGCGGCAGGGCTGGCCGGGGTGCACAAAGCGCAGCTGCGTCACGGGCACGTCGAGGATGAAGCCGAAGCGGCTTTTGTCGTAGGTCACGCCCAGCTGCTCGCCGTCCTGCACGTAGTCGCCCGGCAGCTTATCTACGGAAGCCAGTACGCCGTTGCGGGCCGTTTTTATCTGAATGATGCCACTGAACTTGAGCCGCGGGTCGCCGGTGAGTTTGTCCAGGTGCAGCACTTTCGACTCTTTGGTTTGGATGGTAAACACCGTTTGGCCGGCGCGCACCTGCTGGCCCACCACTGGCGCCGGGGGCAGCACGTAGCCGGTGGTGGTAGCCCGCAACGCATCCTTGGCCGGAAACGCCGACACCGCGTTGAGGCGCAGCAAGTCCGTTAGCGTATCGGTTTGCACCGTGCCCACCGTCACCAAGGCGCGGGGCTTTACCGCTTCTTCCTCGCCATCAGCATCCTCGTCCGCTGCCGAGTCTTTGGCTCCACAAGCCACCAGGGCGGGCAGGAGGAGAAATAAGGGCAGACGGTGAAAATTCATAAAATCAAAAAAGCATTAGGTTGAAAAGCCATTCGGTTGAGCTAGCCGAGGTTATCTAATAATCGTTTGTCATGCTGAGGCACGAAGCATCTTATCAGGTTAGCTCAATTCGTTCAGCGGCGATAAGATGCTTCGCAGGCTCAGCATGACAAACGACTGAATTAAAATGGAAACTTACGGCAGGCAATTATTCTAAGTAGGCTCAACATAATGTTCTTCACATTTAAGACTTACTCAGCCAGATAATCTAACGCAAAACGGCTGCGCAGTCGGTCAATCTCGGCTTGGGTGAGGCTGAACTGCAGG
Source organism: Hymenobacter plasmatis (assembly GCF_020711255.1). GTDB lineage: Bacteria > Bacteroidota > Bacteroidia > Cytophagales > Hymenobacteraceae > Hymenobacter. The sequence goes on along the minus strand of NZ_JAJFAW010000004.1, from coordinate 166,176 downwards.
GTGCGGTAGCTGGTCACCAGGTTGAGGTAATCGAGAATGGCCACGTCGCCGGTTGCCAGCTGCTGGCGGGCGGCCCCCACCAGTGCCTCGGCCACGCGCACCTGCTCCCGAATGCGCGCCAGCAGCGCATCCGAATCCCGAATCAGGCCTTCGAGCTGCTCGTACTGCTGCCGCCGCTGCACCGTGAGAAACTGCCGGTAGCCGCGCCGCGACTGCTCGCTCAGCTCCAGGCGCTGGTATTGGAGCTGGCGCTGGTGGCCATCGTATATCGGCACCGCCAGCTGCAGCCCGCCCCCAAAGCCCACACTGTGCGCCAGGGCCATGGGCAGGTACGACGAGGATTGCAGCCCCGCGTCGAGCACGGCATTCACCTTGGGCCGGTAGGCGGCATCCACGGCCTGGCGGTCGAGCAGCAGGCGCAGGCTGTCGAGGGTGTACTGGCGCTGGCTGGGCGCCGTGAGGCCGGCCAGGGGGCGGTGCGAGGGTGGGGAAGGAGTCTCCAGCGCCACCAGGGCCGTGTCGGCCACGCCCGCCAGAAAGCGCAGTGTGCCCAACTCGCGGCGGTAGGCCAGCCGGTCCTGCTCCACAGTCACCTCCTGGGTGCGCACCGAGAGATAGAAGCTCAGGTATTGGGTTTGCTTGAAAATGCCGGCGTCTACCAGTTTGCGCAGTTGCGCATCCTGCTGGCGCAGCTGGCCCAGCAGCGACCGGCTGAAGGTTAGCTGCCTTTCGGCGGCATAGGCCGTCAGAAACTGGTCGGTGATGCTGCGGCGCAGGTCCAGGGCTGTGAGGCGGCCGGTATTGCGCAGTACCTGGCCCTGGCTGGCCAGAATGCGGTAGTCGTTCTGGAGCTGAAACCGGTTCAGAATGGGCTTGGTGGCCTGGGCCAGGGCCGCGTAGTTGCCGCCGTTGGTCACGGCGTTGTCATAGCCCAGTACGCTTTCGCCTTTGCTGTTCGTGACCGAGGGATAGTAGAGCGCCGAGCCAATGCCGCCAATTTGCACACCATTTTGCCGGGCCCGAATCAGGCTGTCGAGGCTGTTTTGGCGCACTTGGTTGGCGGTGGCGCGCAGCAGGGGGCTGTTTTGGCGGGCTATACTTAGGAAGTCATCGAGCTGGCGTGGGCTGGCCGGGGCCGGTTCCACAGCGGGCAAGGGCGTAATGGCCGTGCGCTCGGGCTTCTGGGCATAAACCCGGCCAACGGGCAGCCCCAGCAGCATGCCAGCCAGCCAGCAAATAAGTAAGGGGACGCGAAAGAACAACAGGCTAAGAAGATGGTGAACCCTGCAAAGCTGCGGGTCAATTCTGAAGAAAATTGGGCCCGAGCCGGGGACCTGGGGCTCCAGTCTTGCGCTTACGTACAATCTCACAGAAAGTCTTCAAACTTATGGCCGTCCTTCGTGCTCCTGCCTTCCCCTGTTTGCCCCACCCTGCATTCTTGTGTTATGAAGCTTTTGCTCGTTGAAGATGAACCGGCCTTGCGCAGGGCGCTGTTCAGCTCGCTACGCCAAGCGGGCTACGTGGTCGAGGAAGCCGCCGACTTTGCCCAGGCTGAGGAAAAGGTTATGCTCTACCAGTACGACTGCGTGCTGCTCGACCTGACCCTGCCCGACGGCAACGGCCTCGACCTCCTTCGGGCGCTTAAGTCCCAGGGCTCGCCGGCCGGTGTGCTCATCATAACGGCCCGCGATGCCCTGGATGACAAAGTCGCCGGCCTCGACCTGGGCGCCGACGACTACCTCATAAAGCCGTTTCACCTGTCCGAGCTCAATGCCCGGGTCCGGGCCATCATCCGGCGCCGGCAGTTTCAGGGCCAGCAGCAGCTCGTATTCCGCGACCTGCTGGTATGGCCTGAGCTGGCCGAAGTACACGTGCGGGGCGAGCAACTCACCCTCACCAAAAAAGAGTACGACCTGCTGCTATACTTCCTGTCCAATCCCGGCCGGGTGCTCACCAAAGAGGCCATTGCCGAGCACCTCTGTGGCGATGCCGTAGATGCCGCCGATTCCTTCGATTTCATCTATACCCACCTGAAGAACCTGCGCAAAAAGCTACAGGAGAAAGGGGCTGATAACTATATCCGCACCATGTACGGCGTAGGGTATAAGCTAAGCAATGAATGAAGCGTACAGATTTGGCTTGTAGTGAGGATTTGCGAAAGCACCATATGGATGCCATCTTTCTTAAACCTGCCAATTTAAATCCAGCCTGAATTCCCTCTGATGAAGCTCTTGGCTGCTACTACCCGCTACTACCTGGCCCTGACCACGCTGCTGTTTGTGCTCGGCAGCTTCGGCCTGTATTATGGCGTGGAATGGGCATTGCGGGGTGAGGTTGAAGAAGAGCTGCAGGCCCGGCGGCAGGAGCTGATTGAAAAAGTGCAGGCTCACCAGCTGACGTCTGTCGCGGTGCTCCAGACGCTGCTGGTTATTAGCCGCCAGCCCAAGCCAGTGGGATTCAGTGATACACTGCTGCTTGATGCACAGGAACATGAGCAGGTGCCAAACCGGCAGCTCACTTTTCCGCTCACGGTGCCCGGCGAGGGAACCGTGTGGGTGACCCTACGGAAGTCTCTGGTCGAAGCCGACGACTTGTTGGGTGTGGTGCTGGCCGTGATGCTGGGCGTGCTGACGCTGTTGCTGGGCGGCGTCGTGCTCATCAACCGCTGGTTGGCGGGGCGGATGTGGGCGCCGTTTCAGCACACGCTGGCGGCGTTGCGCAGCTACGATTTGCAGCAGCACAAAGCGCTGGATTTGCCCACGCCAGCCATCGCCGAATTTGCCGAGCTGAACCTGGCGCTCACCACCCTCAGCCAGCGTTTGGTATCCGACTACGAAAGCCTGCGCGAATTCACCGGCAACGCCGCCCACGAAACCCAAACGCCCCTGGCCATTATGCAGGCGCAGCTCGAGCAGCTGCTGCAAATCCCGGCCCTGGCCGAAGACGATGCCGCGGCCCCGCTCGTGGCTGAGCTTTATGGAGCTACGCTGCGCCTCTCGCGCCTGCACCAGGCCCTGAGTTTGCTCAGTAAAATTGAAAACCGCCAGTTTGCCCAGGCCGTGCCCATCCGGCTTGACCAACTGCTGCAGGAAAAGGTGGCCCAGCTCACGCCACTGTTTGATGCCCGTGAGCTGCGCTACGGCTTGGATATCGCCAGCGGGCCCGTAATCGTGCAGATGCACCCCGGCCTAGCCGACTCGCTGCTGCAAAACCTGCTGCAAAATGCCGTGAAGCACAACGTGCGTGGAGGTGAAATAGGCATTACGCTTGCGCCGCAAGAACTAAAAATCAGCAACACCGGCGCGGCCGTTGGTGGCGACCCGTCGCGGTTTTTCGAGCGGTTCCGAAAGCAGAACGCCGCGTCTGAATCGCCGGGGTTGGGCCTGAGCATCGTTCAGCAAATCTGCGGCTACTACGGCTTTGGCATTGACTATTTCATTACCGAGGCGGGCACCCGGCATACACTGCGTATCGAATTCAGCCATACCGCTGCGCCCCTACCTAAACGCAATGCTGAGGCCAGCCGCCCAACAGAATAGCAACAGAATACCCAGCTAGTTTCGGCCTGAAGTTTAACGCCTAATACCCTTTGCTCCAATGAAATATTTCCTCATAACCCTGGTGGCTGCAATGCTCTTTACTGGCTCGGCACACGCTCAGAAACTGGCCGGTTCGCAGGTTCCGGCCGCCCCTCTTGCCGCCTTCAAAAAGGCATTTCCTGCCGCTGAACGCATGAAATGGGAAAAGGAAAACAACCAGTACGAAGTGAATTTCAATCTGGGAGAAAGCGAAATGTCAGCCCTGTTCACGCCCAAAGGTGAGCTGTTGGAAACCGAAACCGAAATGCGCCCCTCACAGCTGCCCGTGCCGGTGCGCCAGGTTCTGGCTACCCGCTACAAAGCAGCCAAAGTGACGGAAGCAGCCAAAATCGTAACCCGCAAAACGAACGCTGTCACCTACGAGGCAGAAGTAACCGAAGGCGGCAAAAAACACGACCTTATTTTCACTGCCGACGGCCACGAAGTGGCTAAACCATAGTCGGCAGCTTGCACAATTGGGAGGCCCCGACATTCCTACCACGTGGCCCCAGGTCCTGCTGAACGCCGCCGACGCATCACTGCCGCGCAAGTAAATGATTACTCTCGCGCCAGTGATGCGTCGGCTGCGTTCAGCAGGATGGTGCTGTTTTGGCCAGGCCCAGAGCACGACCATTCCTTCTTTTGATGGGTTCGCCCCAAGCCAGCGGCCTAATCTTCTTCCGTGGCGGCGGCCGGGTTGGCCCGCATCAGCTGTCCGAAAAAGATGCTGTTCAGGAACAGCTTATTCGTTCCGTACCAAAACGCCCGGAAGTTCGGGTTGTCGACGAGCGAAATGATGCGGCCGGCACCTACATCGGCCACGTCCGCAGCGGCCGTGCTGCGCAGTTTTAGCTCGTTGGGCCTGGAGATAAACCCGCTGGCCAGTGGCTTGGCCGTGTACATGAGTGGGTTGGCATACGGGCTAGCCGAGCGCTCCATGAACACCGTGTGGTCGCGGAAGAGGTACACATCCGGGCTGTCATAGCCATAGCCTAGCGGGTGCGTCAGGTCGAGGCGGGCGTGGAAAATGGCGCCCGTGATTTCCTGGGCACTGGCGGTGTTGCGCATGCCCACGTAGGGGCGCTGCGGCAGGGCGCCGGTGCGCGGAGCGGCGGGCGGCACCACGCCGGCGCGGCCTCGGGCGCCGGGCGCAGTAGCAACAGCGGGAGTAGCGGGCGCAGTTGGGCTAGCCGCGGCCGGGCTGGGCGCCGTTTCCGGGGCCATGGGCGTGGGGCCACTGGCCTTGAACTTGGTCGCCGACAGGCCGTTGTCGGCCAACCATTTGGCGCCTTTGCCCATGGCCAGCAGTGTGTTGCCGCGCTGCACCCAGGCCCGCAGTTTCTCGCGCGCCGCCACGGGGATGCCATTGTACGTACCATCCGAGGCTACGATGACGGTGTAGCGGTCCAGGTTCACGCGGTCCAGGCTTTCGGGAGCTACCAGGCTCGGCGTCATACCGAAGCGCTGGTCGAGCAGGTGCCAGGCCTCGCCTACGTCCGTGGGGCTAACGCCGGGCCCGGCCAGCAGCATGATTTCGGGCTTTTTCAGGGTCACGAAGTTCACGCTGCCCAGCTTCAGGCCCTGGGCTGAAAGGCCGGTGGTAATGCCCACTACTTCAAGACCATTGGCCGCGGCTACCTGCTGCATCAGCGCAAAAACAGTGTCTGCGGGCAGGGTTTGCACGCCCACTGGCACCATGATGGTGCCGTAGTCCATCTTCCGCTCGCCAATGGAGAAGGGCTCGGTGGCCACTTTCACCACCAGCTTGCGGGCCAGCAGCGTGTTGAGCGCCCGCGGCGCATAGTACCCGTGCCAGCTGAAGGCGTAGGCATAAGCGGTTTTGTCCCCGGTTACTTTGCCCACCGGAAAGCTCACGCTATCGAGGCGCTGGCCGAGCAGGCCGCCTTTAGGGAGCTTGGTCACCGAGGCCATGTCGAGGCCGAAGGCGCGGGGCAGGGTCCAGGCCGAGATGTCGTAAAAGATGCTGTCATTAAACGTGCTACGCTCCTCAAACATTGCCTGAATCAGCCGGAACTGGGGTTGGTCGGTGGGCACCACGTAGGTGTCGGTGGGGTTGAAGGTGCGGCCGTTGAGCTGAAGGGTGCTTTTGGGCCGGTACACCGCAATCTGGTGCTGGCGGATGATGCGGGCCAGCTCGTAGGAGCGGGCCGGGTCTTGCTCGGCGCCAAACACATAAGCGCGCACCGCTTGTCCACTGGCCTCCTTAGCCGCTTTTTGGTAGAAGTCGCGCTGGTAGTTTAGCAGGTCGACCCGCATTGCCTGCATGGCTTCGATGGACGACAGGGTAGTCGTGACCTGGTTGCGGATGGTAAAGGGGAAACGTACGACGCCATTGGCGCCTTCCTGGGCATGACCGCGCGAGCTGGCCTGCTCAAAGAGGATGCCCACCGCGCCATTCACGTCGGGGTACGTCGAGCCCTTGCCGTAGTAGAAGTCGTCATAGTTCTCCTCCGTGAAATAGAGCGAGCCAATTTTGTCCAAGGCCTTGGCGTGGAAGGCGCCGATTTTCTGGGTCAGTTCGAAGTTGCGGTCGGGCGTGAGGGGGTGCTTGCGCGAGACCACGCCGGGCTGGAAAAAGAACGTGGAATTGGTCCCCATTTCGTGGTGGTCGGTCAGCAGGTTGGGCTTCCAGTCGTGGAATTGCTTGAGGCGGCCGCGCGACTCGGGGTGCTGCAGCGGCAGCCAGTCGCGGTTCAAGTCGAACCAGTAGTGGTTGAAGCGGCCGCCGGGCCAGGCTTCGTTCTGCTCCACGTTGGCCGGGTCAGTAACCAGGTTTTTGCTGCGGCGCGAATTTACCCAGCTCGAGAAGCGCGTCATGCCGTCGGGGTTGATGCTGGGGTCGACCAGCACCACGGTGTTGCGCAGTACCTCGTCGATAGCCGGGCCCTGCGCCGCAGCCAGGTAATACACCGCCAGCAGCGAGGCGTTGGTGCCGCTGGGCTCGTTGCCGTGCACGCTGTAGCCCATCCAGAGCACGGCCGGCATCTTGCTCACGTCCAGCTTGCCCGACTCGGCGGGGTCGGTTAGCTTGTGGTGGTCGGCCTTAATTTGGGCGATGTTGCGCTGGTTTTCCGGCGAGGTAATGGTGAGGAGGAGCAGGGGCCGGTTTTCGTGGGTGCGGGCATACTCCGTAATTGTCACCCGGTCGGAGGCCGCGTCCACGGCCCGCATGTACATCAGCAGCTGGTCGTGGCTCGCGTGCCATTCGCCCACCTCGTAGCCCAGCACCGCGGCCGGCGTTGGGATGGCCGGGTTGTAAGTCACGTTCTGGGGCAGGTAATAGGCGAGGTTGGATTTGGTCTGGGCCTGCGCCCCAACCGTTATCAGCGCCGCCAGCAGCAAAGCGTAGTATTTTCTCATATAGTATGGTGAAGTAGTGTTGCCGGAAAAATCAGGCCTCGATGAAGCAACGAATCGACCGCTTTCCTTTGGCACCCGCAACTTACCACAACCCTAACTTAAAAGGCTTTACAGGAAGCCATAGCGAGGCCGCTCAAGTATGAGTTGCTGCTTCCCTTGGGCGCCCTAGTCGGCAAAAAAAAGCCTTTAAGCCAAATCTGCAGCAGAAAAATCTTCTCGTAATAAGCCCTGCCAAGACGCAGCACCATCAAGACGCAGCACCATTATGAATTATGAGGAAATGCAAAAGAGCGTTATCGTGGGCGCATACCCCGGGCTGGGTAGAATGGCTGGCAGATAAAGCCCGTTCTTTGCTAACTAAACGCAAAGGTGCCGCGCTTTAATGTGCCATGGCGGGCCGTGGGGAATTGGAATGTGATTTGCCCAATGCGCCCAAAACAGCCCGCCGCGCAGCTTTGCGCCCGGGTTATCGTATACTCCCTGCTGCCCGGCTTATTCCGCCGTTCGGCCCCGTTATTCAGTATTCTTTTTCTATGTCAATGCGCACCCTTGGGGCGATGGGCGCGGCCTGCCTGATGCTGGCACTAAGCCTGCCCGGCCGCGCTCAGCAGCCCCGCAACAACGACGGCTTCCTGCGCCGCAACGGCCAGATGGAAGTGGTCCGCAACGGCCAGCCCCGGCCCATGACCCGCGATGCCCGCCTACCCACCGGCGCCGTGGTCACCAAAGACGGCTTCATCGTGAGCCCCGACGGCCAGCGCACCGAGCTGCGCGACGGCCAAGGCTGCGACCTGCGCGGCCGCCCCGTAAAGGTGCTCACCACGGCCAGCGGGGCCTTGGCGCTGGGGACTCCCGTGCGAGCAGCTGCACCCCAGGCCACCCCCGAAGAACCACCTACCCGCTCCGTGCTGCAAGCCCTTTTCGGCGAAAGTGCCGACGACGAGGACAAAGATGAGGACGAAGGCAAGGGCAAGTACAAAGTGAAGAAAGCGAAAAAGCACCACGGCAAAGGCAAGGGCAAAGGCCACGGCCGCTGGAAAGGCGAGGACGATTAACGGCCTGGGCCGTATCTGCCTCCAAACCCCGGCGCCCTGGTACATCAGAGGCGCCCAAAGTCCGGAAACCAGCCCAAGCTCTTAGCACCCGGTTTCTTTAGTTAATCATGTATGCTTTACCGTTGCCTTTCTGCTCCTTTTTCTGACCCCGCTCGCCAGCGCCTTTTTGATGCAGCGGCCGAGGCCCTGCAGGCAGAAAGCGCCGGCCCCGATTCGCTGTTGGTGGGAAACCTGGCCTTGGCTACTGCCGAAATTGGCCCGCTCGACGCGGTGGTTATGCGGCCCCATGGCATTACGCTGCTGGTGTTTGTGCCCCGGGGCGGGCGGCTCAGCATTCCGGCGCTTGGGTATGGCTCGTGGCTGCTCGATGGCGCACCGTTTGCCTGTGGTGGCGAGTTCGATAACCCGTTTGAGCAGTTTATTCAGCAGCGGATGGCGCTGGAAACTTGGCTGAGCCCGCGCCTGAGCCCCGAGCAGGCCAACCTGCGCTTTATCAGCGGCATTGTGGTATTTGGCGGCCCGGTCACTTTTGGACCCGATGTGGAGCCGTCGCTCAACAGCGCGGCGGCCAACGGCTTCCAGCTCCTGACCAACCCCGCCGAGCTGCCCCGCCGCCTGCGCCAGCTCGCCAGCCCCGAAATTGACCTGAGCGAAGAAGACCTGGCCGAGTGGGCCGCCACCCTGGCGCCAGCCGATACCAGCCAGCCGGCCGAATTCGAAGCAACAAACGAAAACGCCTTTGCCAACCCGGCTAGCCAGGAAGACTGGGCTGAAGAGGGTCTTGATGAAGAAATTGAGCCAGCCGGCCAACCCGCACCTCAGCCTTTAGATGGTAGCAAGCCGGCTAATTTTCTAAGTCAGAAAGCCCGGCAGCTATGGGGCTGGCTTGGTGCCGACGACATCCCCGACGACGTACCCTACGGGTACAGCTCCGATGCCCTAGCGGCCCGCAGCGAGGAAAAGGAGCGCCTCGAGCAAATCCGGCTGCAAATGCAAGCCGATGTGGCCGCCCAGCTGCAAGCCATGGAAGCCCGCGAAACCGAGCGGGAGCGCAGCATTGCCCAGCTCCGAACGGCGCTGGCCCAGGCTCCAGCCGTTGCCCCCGAAGCGGAGGCGCTCGCCGCCCGACTGGCCGCCGAAAACCGCGAAAAAGCCGCCATGGAAGCGGCCATGCAGGCTTCGCGCGCCGAATCGGCCTCCCGCAACCAGGAACTCGACGCCAAGATTCAGCAGCTCAGCCAGCTCATTGAGCGCCTGAGCGCGCAGCCGGCCGCGGAGCCGGCCAGCCCCACGCCACCTACAGCTGACAGCCCACCAGCGGCTGCCGCAGCCACGGAGCCGCCCAAGCCCAGCGGCATTAATTTGGCAGCGCTGCGGCCTGCCCTTGTGGCTACCGCCAGCCCGTGGTTCCGGCAGCTGCGGGTGTGGCGTCGGCGTCTGCCGCGGCTCACGGTGGTGGCCGGGGTGGTCGCCATCGGCGGGTTTGGGGTGTGGGGGCTGAGCCACCTGGGCAGCACCCCGCCGGTGCCCTACCAGGAAAATGGGAAGTGGGGCTTTGCCGATGGCAAGGGCCAGCCCGTGATTCCAGCTCAATTCACGTCGGCAAGTCCGTTTCAGGCGGGCAGGGCGGTGGTAGCCCGCGACCATTCCTATGGGTTTGTGGACGAAGCGGGCAAAGAAGTGGTGCCCCCGGCCTACGATGCTCTCAATGCCTACGCCGGTGGCTATGCCCGGGCCCGCGTTGGTGATGCTTACACCTTTATTGACGAGGACGGGGAGGAGTTTGGCAACTACTATTTCAACGCCCGGGACTTTGCCGGGGGCCACGCCGCCGTGCTCGACCATCGCGGCTGGTACTACATCACCGGCCCCACCGAGCCTGCCAAGCCCGTTATTTTTCAAGAGGCGCATTCATTCGCCGATGGCCTGGCGCGGGTGAAACTCACCGATGGCTACACCTTCATTACCGCCGATTATCTAGACGACCCCAGCGAAGGCACAGCTCCTTTCGGGCGCTACGAGCAGGCCGCCGACTTTGTCGATGGCCACGCCCGCGTCACCCAGAAGGGGCGCAGCTTTCTGATTGACCGGCGCGGGGAAGTAGTCAAGTAGTACGCTCGCTCTGATTTTTAGCTCAACCCTGTAAAAAATAAAGCCCGGAAGTCGTCAGCCATTGCACCCCATAATGGCTGGCGACTTCAGGGCTTTTTGAGCTTGCCTGATGAAAAAGAATAAATTTACATATGGTCTAATTGCATCAATTCGCGCAAAACCCTTAGCTTGCGCCCCGCTTAACATTTAAGTAATATGGAAGTTCAAACTCTGAAGTATCCCGCCATCCAGAATTATGTGGGCGGGCAACCCGCAAACGATTCCGGTACTGCCACAATGGACGTATTTAGCCCCCTCACCGGGGCCTTAATTTCTACCGTTCCGCTGAGCGGAGTAGCCGCCCTAGACGCCGCAGTGCAAGCGGCCAAGGCGGCTTACCCTGCGTGGTCGGCGATTCCAATTAAGGAGCGGGTGCAAATTTTTTACCGCTACAAAACGCTGCTCGAGCGCGACATGAAAGCCCTTGCGGATTTGGTACGCGAAGAGAACGGCAAGACCTACGACGAGGCCCGCGCCGAAGTCGAGAAAGCCATTGAGCTGACCGAGTTTGCCTGCTCCATGCCGCAGCTTATCCAGGGCGAATTTCTGGAGGTGAGCAAGGGCGTGGAAGCCCGCGTCGAGCGCAAGCCGCTGGGCGTGGTGGCCAGCATCGCGCCGTTCAACTTCCCTAACATGGTGCCGCACTGGACCATCCCGAACGCCATTGTACTCGGCAATACCATGGTGCTGAAGCCCTCGGAGCAAGTGCCCCTGAGCGCGGTGAAGATTGCGGAGCTGCTGAAGGAAGCGGGCCTGCCCGACGGCGTGCTCAACATCGTGAACGGCGACAAGCAAATTGTGGAAGCCATCTGCGACCATCCCGATATTCAGGCCGTGTCCTTCGTGGGCTCAACCAAGATTGCCAAGGTGGTGTACATCCGCGCCACCAGCAACCTCAAGCGCTGCGTAGCGCTGGGCGGCGCCAAAAACCACCTGATGGTATTGCCCGATGCGCACCCCGAAATGACGGCTTCGAACGTGGCCGCCAGCATGTCGGGCTGCGCGGGCCAGCGCTGCATGGCCGGCTCCACCATGGTGGGCGTGGGTGCGATTGATGGCATCGTGGCCAAGATTGTAGAAGAAGCCAAGAAGATTGTGCCCGGCCAGAACCTGGGCTCGGTTATCAGTAAGGAGGCCAAGGAGCGCATCGAGCAGCACATCACCGAAGCCGAAGCGGCCGGGGCCAAGGTCTTGCTCGATGGCCGCAACGCCGTGGTGCCCGGCCATGAGGACGGCTACTACGTGGGCGCTACCGTGATTGACTACGTGACGCCCGACATGCGCATTGCTCAGGAGGAAGTATTCGGCCCAGTGCTCGCCATCATGCGCACCAATACGCTGGACGAAGCCATTGCCATCGAAAACGCCAATCCTTACGGCAACGCCGCCGCGGTATTCACCAGCAGCGGCAGCAGCGCCCGCTACGTCATGGACCACGCCAACGCCGGCATGATTGGCGTGAACATCGGCGTGCCGGTGCCCCGCGAGCCGTTCTCCTTCGGCGGCTGGAACGATTCGAAGTTTGGCGCCTGTGACATCACCGGCAAAAGCTCCATCGAATTCTGGACCCAGCTCAAGAAAACCACCACAAAGTGGAACCCCGAGTCCCGGGTGAACTGGATGAGCTAGTTTGAAATCACCACAGTCATGCTTCGCTCCGCTCTGCATGACGACGACCTTGTTATTCGTTGTTGAAGCTTGGCTAACAACTGATAACCAACATAAACACCCGGCGAGAATTCCCACTCAACACGTCGCGCTTCCGCCGCGCGCCGTGGCGGAACGGAGGGCTTTTCTGAACGGCGCACAGTACCAAACACCTTACTGGCTTCGGGGCCGCAGAGATAGAAGGCTGCCCCCTGTTTCGTAAGTTGTTGCGCCGAACGGGGAAGTCCTTCGCTTCCGTTTCCTTTCATTCCTTTGCATTCGATACTTATGCACCCGACCCTCGATACCGACAAGGACCAAATCCTGCACGACAACCTCGACCACACCCTCTTTTCCTGGTCGAAGCAAACGGGCCTGAACCCCATTAACGCCGAGCGCGCCGAGGGCGTGTACGTGTGGGACCGGGACGGCAAGCGCTACCTCGATTTCTCGTCGCAACTCATGAACGTGAACATCGGCCACGGCGACCAGCGCGTGACCGAAGCCGTAGCCGCCCAAATGCGCGAATTGAGCTACGTGTACCCGGGCATGATAACCAAAGCCCGCGGCGACCTGGGCCGGAAGCTGGCCGAAATCACTGCGCCCAACCTCACCAAAGCCTTCTTCACGCTGGGCGGCGCCGAGGCCATCGAAAACGCCATCAAACTGGCGCGGGTGTACACCGGCCGCCACAAGATTGTGACGCTGTACCAGTCGTTTCACGGTGCTTCTTATGGTGCCATGAGCGCCGGCGGCGACCCCCGCAAGTTTGCCGTGGATAGCCAGGCCATGCCCAACGTGGTGCACGTTGAAAACCCGTTTTTCTACCGTTGCCCCTGGCACTCCGAAACGCCCGAGCAGTGCGCCCAGCGTGCCGCCGATGCCATGGAGCGCATCATTGGCTACGAAAATCCCGGCAGCGTAGCCGCCATTATTCTGGAAGGGGAGTCGGGCACGTCGGGCTGCATCAAGTACCCGCCCGGCTACTGGACGCGCATCCGCGAAATCTGCGACAAGCACGGCATCCTATTGGTTGCTGATGAAGTGATGTCTGGCTTCGGTCGCACCGGCAAGTGGTTCGGCTCCGACCACCACGGCGTAAAAGTTGACATCATGTGCATGGCCAAAGGCATTACCGCTGGCTACCTGCCATTGGGCGCCGTGATGGTAGACGAGAAAATTGCCAAGACCTTCGACGACAAGCCGCTGCCCCTGGGCCTGACCTACTCGGCCCACCCCGTGAGCTGTGCCGCCGCCGTAGCTGTGCTCGATATCTATGAGTCTGATAACCTGCTGGAAAACACCGTGGAAATGGGCAAGTACATGGACGAGCAGGTAGCTCAACTCATGCGCCACCACCCCAGCATCGGCGACTGGCGCAACACTGGCCTCTTCGGCTGCATTGAACTGGTGAAGAACCGCGACACCAAAGAGCCCATGGCCCCCTGGAATGCGACCAACGACCAGATGGCCATCATGAACCAGGTTGCGGCCAAAATCCGCGAGCTAGGCATGTACACCTTCGTGCGCTGGAACTACATTTTCATCTGCCCGCCGCTGACGATTAACAAAGAGGAAATCGACGAAGGCCTGGCAATCATTTCGGAGGCCATCAGCATTGCTGATAAGTACGTGTACTAAGCAGTAGCGCGGAATTTTAGTCCGAGTGCGGTAACCTAAATTGAACAGCTAAAAATGTGCGTGGACGCGGACTACAAAGTCCGCGCTACTTTTCCTTATGGCTATACTCCTGAAAAACGGCCACGTCGTCACCGCCGATTCCGACGCGGTTTGCGACATTCTGATTGAGGGCGAAACCATCGTTTCCATTGGCCGCAACCTGTCGGCCGAAGGGGCGGAGGTTATCGACTGCACCGGCAAAATCGTTGTGCCCGGCGGCATCGACCCGCACGTGCATTTGGAGATGCCCTTCATGGGCACGTTCAGCAGCGATACCTATGAGACCGGTACCCGCGCTGCCTTGCACGGCGGCACTACCATGGTCATCGATTTCATACTGCAAAAGCAGGGCAACTCGTTGCGCGCCGCCTTTGACGAGTGGAGTGGCCGCGCCACCGGCAATGCGGTGGGCGACTACAGCTTCCACATGGCCGTGACGGATTTCAACCCCGATACCAAGGAGGAAATCAAGGACATGATTGCCGAAGGCATCACTTCCTTCAAAACCTTCATGGCTTATAAAGGCGCGCTCATGATTGACGACGCGCAAATGGTGGGCCTGATGCAGGAAGTGAAGAAGCACGGCGGCCTCGTGACGGCTCACGCCACCAACGGCGACATGATAGACACGCTCATTGCCCAGCACCGGGCGCAGGGCAAGCTCACGCCGCTCTACCACTACCTCTCGCAGCCCGAAGTGACCGAAGCCGAAGCCTCGGGCCGCTTCGCCGACATTGCGAACTACACGGGCGTGAATGCCTACATCGTGCACCTCACCTGCGAGGGCGCCCTCAACCAGGTACGCCGCGCTACCGAGCGCAACCAGCGCATGCTGGTCGAAACCTGCATTCAGTACCTGCTGCTCGACGCCTCGCTGTATGAAAACGAAGAGGAGGGAGCCAAATGGGTAATGTCGCCGCCGCTGCGTGAGAAGAAAGACCAGGCCACCTTGTGGGCCGGCCTCAACCAAGGGTTGGTGCAGGTAGTGGGCACCGACCATTGCCCCTTTATGTGGGACCAGAAACTGATGGGCAAAGACGACTTTTCGAAGATTCCCAATGGCCATCCCGCCGTGGAGCACCGCATGGAATTGCTCTTTTCGGAAGGCGTGAACAAAGGCAAAATCACGCTCAATAAATTCGTGGAAGTGACCTCCACCAATGCCGCGAAAATCTTTGGCATGTTCCCGCGCAAAGGCACCATCAGCATTGGTGCCGACGCTGATTTAGTGATTTTTGACCCCACTAAAAAGCACAAAATATCGGCCGAAACGCACCATATGAATTGCGACTATTCCGGCTACGAAGGGTGGGAACTCACCGGCAAGATTGACACCGTTTTGCTGCGCGGCAAAGTAGCTGTAGACGCCGGCGAAACGAAGGTGGCGAAAGGCTACGGACAGTTTATTAAACGGAGCAAAACCGCTTTTTAATGAACTAATTGGCTTGATAGGCAAGCGCTTTTCCGTTCCGATTGGAGCGAAGGAAATCCTTGTGCCGATGCGGCTAGCTCAACCTTGCGCAATGCCCTATTTTTTGCTTAACTTTTAGCCCACTTTGGGCTGACGAATAAGAATTTTAATTCATCACCTTTCAATCCTTTGTGCGGAGACCAGGACGGATTGCTCCATCGTGCCTCCTCGCAATGACAATTAATCCCAACCCACTCCAACCGCATGTCCAGAATTATCAAATCCGGCCTGATTCAGATGAGCCTGCCGATGACCGAAGGCGAAGGCACCATTGAGGAAATCAAGGAGGCCATGGTGCAGAAGCACATTCCGCTGATTGAGGAAGCCGGCCGTCAGGGCGTGCAAATCCTGTGCTTGCAGGAAATCTTTAATACCCCGTATTTCTGTCCCGGCCAGGACAAAGCCTGGTACGCCTCGGCCGAAGCCGTGCCCGGCCCGACTACGGAGCGCATGGCCGAGTACGCCAAGAAATATAACATGGTAATGATTGTGCCCGTGTACGAGCGCGAAGCCGCTGGCTTCCTCTACAACACGGCCGCCGTGATTGACGCCGACGGCACTTACCTCGGCAAGTACCGCAAAAACCACATTCCGCACACCTCCGGCTTCTGGGAGAAGTTCTTCTTCAAGCCCGGCAACATGGGCTATCCCGTGTTCCAGACCAAGTACGCTAAAGTGGGCGTGTACATCTGCTACGACCGCCACTTCCCCGACGGCGCCCGCGTGCTCGGCCTCAACGGTGCCGAAATCGTGTACAACCCTTCGGCCACCGTAGCCGGCCTCTCGCAGTACCTCTGGAAGCTGGAGCAGCCCGCGCACGCTGCTGCCAACGGCTATTTCATGGGCTGCATCAACCGCGTCGGCACCGAGAAGCCTTGGAACCTGGGCAAGTTCTACGGCACCAGCTACTTCGTGGACCCACGCGGCCAAATCATCGCCCAAGCCAGCGAGGACAACGACGAGCTGCTGGTATCGGAGTTCGACCTGGATATGATTGACGAGGTGCGCAACACCTGGCAGTTCTTCCGCGACCGTCGCCCCGAGACCTACGAGAAGCTTGTGGAGCTGTAGGCCACTCCAGTAATCAGAACGGTGATGCTGAAATGGTCGAAGAAGTCATTTCAACCACGTCGTCTGTCATGCTGACGAAGGAAGCATCTTATCAGGTTCGAACGAATCGTTTCAACGTGAGAAGATGCTTCCTTCGTCAGCATGACAGACGGTGCGGGTAATGTGCTTCTGTCGACCTCAGCATGACGGCTCCTTCTCTTTCTTACAATTCGAGTCCCCCGCCCCCAATGGCCGAATATTCCACCCCCACCACCGAACAGGAATTCCAGCTCAATTTTGCGCAGCTCAAGCCCCACATGAACCGGACGGAGGCGCTGTACGAAAGCTCGCGCTGCCTGTTTTGTTTCGACGCGCCGTGCATCAAAGCCTGCCCTTCAGGAATTGACATTCCGCAGTTTATTCGCCAGATAAATTCGGGCAACGATACTGGTGCGGCGCGGACTATTTACGAGGCTAATTACTTCGGCAACGCCTGCGGCAAAGTGTGCCCTACGGAGGTGCTGTGCGAGGGTGCTTGTGTGTACAACCTGCAGGATGTGAAGCCCATCGAAATTGGTCGCTTGCAGAGCTACGCCACCACCAAGGTCATTGAAAGCGGCAAAAAGTTGTTTGGCCCGGGGGCGCCCAATGGGAAAAGCGTGGCCGTAATTGGCGCGGGTCCTTCGGGGATTTCGGCAGCCTGCGAGCTGCGGGCGTTGGGGTACGAAGTGGACGTTTTTGAAGCCAAAGCCCAGCCTTCGGGCCTCACGGTTTACGGCGTGGCACCCTACAAAATCACTAACGAAGAAACACTGGCCGAAATGGCCTATTTGCAAGCACAATTCGGCTACAACGTGCACTTTAATTCGCCGATTAATTCTCGCGAAGAATTAGCGGAATTAGAGAGTAAATACGACGCCATTTTTCTCGGAATTGGCTTGGGCAAAACCAACGACTTGGGTTTGCCGGGTGAAGACAAAATCAATTGCACCGGCGCCGTAGAGTTCATTGCGGAATTGCGCCAGCATCACCACCAGGTAGCGGTGGGCCAGAAGGTAATTGTGCTGGGCGGCGGCAACACGGCGATGGATGCGGCCTCCGAATCGGCCCGCCTTGGGGCCGAGAATGTAGTGCTGGCCTACCGCCGTGGCAAGGAAGAAATGGGCGCCTATGACTTCGAATACGACCTGGCCAAAGGTGTAGGAGTGAAGGGCTTGTTCAACGTGGCCCCGGTCGAGATTATGGGCAACGGCTACGTGGCGGGCGTGAAATTTATCCGCACGGAAACCAAGGAGGGCAAGGTATCGGAAATTGCCGGCTCAGAATTCGTGGAGCCCTGCGACATGGTGATAAAAGCCACGGGCCAGGCCAAGCAAACCAATTTCCTGAGCCTGATTCCGGGCCTGAAGGTGGACGGCAAGGGCCGCATCGTGGCCGATGCCCACACCGGCCAAACTACCAACCCCCAGTACTTCGCCTCCGGCGATGCCTGGAATGGTGGGGCCGAAGTGGTGAACGCCGCCGCCGAGGCCAAGCTCACGGCCCGCGGCATTCACGCCTACCTGAGCAAGTAAGGTTTTACACCCAAGCTATAAAAAGTGTCATCCTGAGCACAGCGAAGGACCCAAGGACAGCAGCACAATTCGCAGTAACTCCATAGTTCAAGCCCATTCGTCGACCGTGATAAGGTCCTTCGCTGCGCTCAGGATGACAGATAAAAAAATTAAAATGCCTGATTTATCCATCAATTTCGCCGGCATCAAATCGCCGAACCCTTTCTGGCTGGCTTCGGCTCCGCCCACCAACTCCGGCTACCAAATCATGAAAGCCTTCGACGCCGGCTGGGGCGGCGCGGTGTGGAAAACGCTGGGGGTTCCGGTAGTCAATGTTTCCAGCCGCTACGGCGGGGTAAACTACCGCGACAAACGATTGGTCGGCTTCAACAATATTGAGCTGATTTCGGACCGCCCGCTGGCCGACAACCTGCGCGAGATTGAGGAAGTGAAAAAACGGTTTCCGAACCACGCCGTCATCGCCTCGCTCATGGTGCAAACCCGGCAGGAATGGCACGACATCGTGCGGCAATCGCAGGACGCCGGCGCCGATGGTTTTGAGCTGAATTTCGGCTGCCCCCACGGCATGTGCGAGCGGGGCATGGGCTCGGCAGTAGGCCAGGAGCCTAAGGTGCTGCAGATGATAGTGGAGTGGGTGATGGAAGTAGCCACCAAGCCCGTCATCGTGAAGCTAACTCCCAACATTTCCGACATCACGGAGCCGGCCATGGCCGCGCGCCGCGGCGGGGCCGATGCCATTTCGCTTATCAACACGATTCAGAGCATCGTGGGCGTGGATTTGGACAAGTTTGCGCCGTACCCCATTGTGGACGGCAAGGGCACCAACGGCGGCTACTGCGGCCCGGCCGTGAAGCCCATTGCTTTGAACATGGTGAAAAACTGCGCCCAGCACCCCGACGTGCGCCTGCCCATCTCGGGCATTGGCGGCATCGAGAATTGGCGCGATGCCGTGGAGCACATCTTGCTGGGTGCCAGCAGCGTGCAGGTTTGCACGGCCGCCATGCACTTCGGCTTCGGCATCATTCGCGAAATGACTTCCGGGCTGGAGCAGTACATGGTCGACAAGGGCTTCAACACCATCTACGACTTCGTAGGCAAGGCTCTGCCCAACGTTCTGCACTGGGAAGACCTGAACATGAAGTACAAGGTGACGGCCAACATCCACGAGGACAAGTGCATTGGCTGCCAGCTCTGCTACACCGCTTGCGAAGACGGTGCTCACCAAGCCATCAAGCTGAACGCCGGCACGCGGGTACCCGAAATCATCGAGGAAAACTGCGTGGGTTGCAACCTCTGCTCGCTAGTGTGCCCCGTGGAAGACTGCATCACCATGGACCGCACCGACGACGGCACCGAGCATCTCACCTGGAAGCAGCGCACCGAAGCCGGCACCGCACCCACCGAGTTCAACGACGAGCGCGCCGGTGGCCGCCACCATTGGGTGCCCGAGCCGGCCGCTGCCCTGGGAAAAGAGCGCCACAAAACGCTACCCGGCAAAGCCCGCATTTTGAACGGCGAAACCGAGGTGCCAGCCACCGCCTAAACCCAAGAATTTCATTGCCAAAACAAGGGGAAAACCTACTCTCGGATAAGCCGTAAAAAATTGGTGCCCAGATTGCTGAGAGCAAGCTTTCGCAATTAATCTGGTCTGTTTTTTGTATTAACGGAAGTATCCACTTGTTAATTCTGCGCGCTTGCGTAGCTGGTCATGAAAACGAAATCCTTGTTGTTTGCTATTGGTTTTTGCGCGCTGCTTCTGAGCGGTTGCGCCGCCTCGGTTGGGGTAGGTGCCGACTATGGGTATTATCCACCGGTTCATGCATACTACGCTCCCGTTCGGCCTTACTATTACCCGCCACGCCCCGTGGTTGTGGTGCCCCGTTACTACCGCCCGCCCTACCGCTCACACTATGATGGTTACCGGCGCGATGGTGGCAACAATGGCTACGGCAACTATGGCCACAGCCGGCGCCGGT
The DNA here is from genome assembly GCF_020711255.1 of Hymenobacter plasmatis. Taxonomy (GTDB): domain Bacteria; phylum Bacteroidota; class Bacteroidia; order Cytophagales; family Hymenobacteraceae; genus Hymenobacter. Next base: position 146,613 of record NZ_JAJFAW010000004.1, on the reverse strand, counting down.
TAGACTAACCCGAAGGCATTCTTAGCCGCGGTTTTGTCGACCGCACTTCTCCCGGGCTGCCCGCACTGCAAAGTGTGAGCAGCCCGGTTTTTATTGAGCTAAACCGAAAGGTTACCGGCCTTGCAATTCGAAGGTGTTGGGCGCGTGTACGGTGCCCGCCCGCTCGCGCAAGGGGCGGCCATTGCGGTTGCTGCGGCTGGCCTGAATTTCGGCCACTATTGCCAAAGCAATTTCCTCGGGTGTTTCGCTGCCCAGGTCTAAGCCGATGGGGCTGTGGAGGCGGGTCGCAAGCAGTTCCTGCTGCTCGGCTTCGGTAAGGTCCAATTCGTCGAGCAGGCGCGCCGCTTTGGCGCGGGGGCCGAGGAGGCCGATGTAGGGCGTGGGCGTTGCCAGGTGCAGCTGCAGGGCGGCCAGGTCGTAGGCGTAGTTGTGGCTTAGGAGCACGGCGTAGGCAGTGCCCGGCGCTTCTTGAGCCATGGCTCCTACCGGGAGCACGCGCACTTCGGCGGCTTCGGGGAAGCGGGCGGGGGTGGCCAGGTTGGGGCGGCCATCGAGTACGATGATGTGCCAGCCCAACGAGGCAGCCAGGCGCACCAGCGGCTGAGCATCGTTGCCTGCGCCGTAGATGCGCAAGCGCAGGGGCGGGGTAAGCAGCTCCACCAGCGCCCGCACCGGGCCCGCTTCGGTGTCGATATCCAGCACCTGCGAGGTGCCTTGGGCCAGCGTGGCGCGGGCCGACTCGGCTAGTGGGGCCGCCAGGGTAGCCGTGCCGCGTACTGCGCCCGCCGCCGTGAGCAGCAGGCGCTGGCCCACCCCGGCCCGTAAGTCGGCCGCTTCGGTGGCAAAGACGGTGGCCAGTACGGCGGGCTCCGGGTAGCTGGCAAAACTGCGCAGCAACTCCATGGCATTTTCGGCATTGGCGAAATCAAGCGGCTCGAGCAGAATGCGTACCACACCCTGGCAGCCAGGGCCCAGGCCGTGGCGTGGGTCGTCTTCGTCGCGGGTGTCATAGGTGACGAGGGCAGGTTGGCCCCGGAAAATAGCTTGCCGGGCCCGCTGGCGGGCGTCGCCTTCCAGGCAGCCCCCGCTGATGGCGCCGGTGAGCTGGCCGTCGTCGGTGACGAGCATGCGGGCGCCGGGGCGCCGGTAGGCCGAGCCCAGCACCTCCACCACCGTGGCCAGGGCGCAGGGCCGCCCATCGGCGCGGTGCTGGTCGTAGGCTAGAAGCAGGCGTTGCAGTTCAGTCATGAATTAAGTAACAGCCAACGGCAGGCTTGGATTGCGCGGCAACCTGCAGTGGGGATGGGTGGGGCATAGGAAAAGTACATTACGGGACTTCGGATTTACATTACGGGACTTCGGGTTTCTTGTAGGCGCTTTCGGGAGGTTTTATTCCTTTTTATAGTCCATCAAATGGAAATGCTTTGCACCACAAACCTCGGGTAATGGTACGTGCCTGCTGGTTTTGTACTTTAAGACGTTAGCTCAACTAGACCGTTGGAGTAGTACTTGGTTCACCGAGAAGTTGCGTGAGTTCGTCTGGAAAAGGGTGTGGTTAGGCTAAAATAACCGGGACGATATTCACGTGGCTGATACTTTCGAAGTGTGAGAATGGCAACAGTCGTTTTCGGCACTTCACTTTCGGTCTCCTGGATGATGTTTACCAATATTCAACAGTATTTTCGCTTCTACCTGGCGTTGGCTTTATCTATTCTGTTGGCTATTGGAGTCCGGTTGCAAGCTGCCCCGCTGGGCTCAGGAACGACTGCAAAGGAAGAAGTAACCACGAGCGCACCGGCTGGCTTTCAGGGCCCTGGTGCGGGTGGTACGGTGGCAGCGCGCTAACCCCGCCCGCCCCGCCGAACCCGATTGTAAAACAAGCCGGCCCGCTCCGTAGTAAATCTACTGGAGCGGGCCGACTGTATTTTCGGGCCGTCGGCGCTACCTTCCGGCCCCATGAAAATTCTTTTAGTCGAAGACGAACCTGCGGTGGCGGCCTTCCTCCACCAGGGCCTTACCGAGCAGGACTACACCGTGGACCTGGCCGCCGACGGTCTGCTGGGGCTGCGCCGGGCCCAATCTACGCAATACGACTGCCTGATTCTCGACCAGATGCTGCCGGGCCTGAGCGGCCTGGAAGTGTGCCGGCAGGTGCGCGCCCACGACCCCGGCGTGCCCATCCTCATGCTCACTGCGCTCGGGGAAACCGATGATAAAATTCGCGGCCTCGACGCCGGAGCCGACGACTACCTGGTGAAGCCCTTCGCCTTTGAGGAACTCCTGGCCCGGCTGCGCGCCTTGGTGCGCCGCCGCACCGAAGCCCCCGCGCCCAAGGCCGTGCTGCACCTCGCCGACCTCACCCTCGACCCCGCGGCCAAGCGCGTGGAGCGGGCCGGGCAGGCGGTGCAGCTCACCGCGCGGGAGTTTTCCCTGCTGGAATACCTGCTGCGCAACCAAGGCCGCGTGGTTTCCCGTGCCGACTTACTGGAGCACGTATGGGACATGAGCTTCGATACGGGCTCGAATGTTATCGACGTGTATATCAATTTTTTGCGCAAGAAAATTGACAAAGGCTTTGAGCCCAAGCTCATTCACACACTGGTAGGCATGGGCTACGTGATGAAGACGGAAGGGTAGAAGAACAAAATTCCCCTCCTTATCTAAGGAGGGGATGTGGCCGCGAAGCGGACACTGGGGTGGTTGGATTCGTTGAACGATGGGCGCTGGGTTCGTTCGGGTATCGTTCAACGGCACAACCACCCCCGTCCGAGCCGTTGGCTCGAACATCCCCTCCTTGGTAAGGAGGGGAGTTATCTAACATCCTTTTAAACGCTACCTCTCCGTGTCCATACGTCTGCGTCTTGCCATTCAGTTTGGGGCCATTCTGGCCGTGACGCTGCTGCTGTTTGCGTTGGCTATCTACTTTGCCACCAAGCAGTCGCGGCGGGCGCTGTTTACCCAAAGCTTGTTTAAAAGGACGCTGGTGGTAGGCCATGCCTACGCCGAAGGCCAGGAAAGCCGCAACGCCAACCAGCAAGCCTCGTACCGGCGCTACCTGCGCCAGCTCTACCGCACCCTGCCCGAAGAAGAAGGACGGGTTTATGATGCCTCCAACCGCCTGGTGTTTCGGGAAGGGCAGGGCCCCGCCAAGCCAGTGCCCGCCGCCTGGCTGGCCGAAGTGCGCCGCAGCGGCCGGGCCGTGCTGGAGCCCGAAACCCACTACCACGAAACCGTGGGCCTGCTCTACCAGGATGCCCGCTTGGGGCCGCTGGTGGTGGTGGCCTCGTCCGTAGACGAAGACAGCCGCCAGCAGCTGGCGCAGCTACGCCAGCTGCTGGCCGTTGGGCTACTAGCCGCGCTGGTGGTCATGGGCATCGGCAACTGGTTTTTTGCCGGGCAGGCCCTGCGCCCGCTGCGCCGCATGGTGCAGGAGGTCGACGGCATTACGGCCACCGACCTGAGCCAGCGCCTCACGCAGGCCGCGGGTACAACCGATGAAATTGGGCGGCTGGCCCAGCGCTTCAACCGCCTGCTCGACCGGCTGGAATCGGCCTTTGCCGGCCAGCGCACCTTTGTGCGCGACGCCTCGCACGAGCTGCGCACCCCGCTCACCGCCCTGATTGGGGAGCTGGAAGTGGCCCTGCTGCAAGCCGAGCGCCCGCCAGCCGAGTACCGGCGCGTGCTGCAAAGCACCCTCGATTCGGCCCGCCAGCTCAACGAGCTCACGAACGGCCTACTGCAGATTGCCCGGGCCTCCGACGACCCGTCGCAAGTGCCCATGGGCCCGGTGCGGCTCGACGAGCTGCTGCTGCAGGCCCACGAGCAGCTGCTGCGCCGCCACCCCACCTGCCGGGTCGACCTCGATTTTCGCGAAGGCGAAGAAGCCAACTGCTTCACCGTGCGCGGCAACGAAGCGCTGCTGCTCTCGGCCGTGCTCAACGTGCTGGACAATGCCTGTAAGTTTTCGGCCGGCAATGGCGGCACGGTCACGGCTTCGCTGGCCCGCACCGCCCACCACCTCACGCTGCTGGTCTCGGACGAAGGCCCCGGCCTGAGCCCGGCCGACTTGCAGCAGGTGTTCGTGCCGTTCTTCCGGGCGGCCACGGCGCGGGCGGTGCCCGGCCACGGCATTGGCCTGCCGCTGGCGGCCCGCATTATGGCGCTGCACGGCGGTACGGTGCGCGTCGAAAGCGAAGTGGGTACGGGCACCCAGGTATGGCTCAATTGGCCTGTTTAGCCCAATTTTGGCGTTTTATCGGTTTTAATTTCCTTTTAATTCGAGTTTAATTCGGTCTTAATAGCGCCCCCGTAACCTTGTGTCAGAATTACAACGGTTACGACGCCTGCTCGCTTCTGCAGCAGTCGTCCTATAATTAAGACACGGTTATGTCAGAAATTATTTCTTCACCGGCTCGCACCGGTGCACGCATTGCGGCGGCCACCGAGCCGGCCGCCCCGGCGCCCAAGCCTTCGGTTTTTAGCTCAATTGGGCAGGATGCTCCGGCCGGGCTGGTGGTTTTCCTCGTGGCCCTGCCGTTGTGCCTGGGCATCTCGCTGGCCTCGGGGGCGCCGCTGCTCGCGGGCCTCGTTACGGGCATAGTGGGCGGCGTATTGGTGAGCTGGCTCAGTGGCTCGCAGCTGAGCGTGAGCGGCCCCGCCGCCGGCCTCACCGTGATTGTGCTCACGGCCATCAGCACGTTGGGGTCTTTCCAGGCGCTGCTGGCGGCTACGGTAATCGCCGGGGCCATTCAGGTGCTGATGGGCGTGGCCAAGGCCGGAGTTATCGGCATGTACTTCCCGGCAGCGGTTATTCGCGGCATGCTGGCTGCCATTGGCTTGATTCTGATTCTCAAGCAGATTCCGCACTTCCTCGGTGCCGATACCGACTATTTTGAAGACATGGACTTTCTGCAGTTCAACGGCCAGAATACCTTTTCGGCTATTGGCGCTGCTGCCAAGGCCCTGAGCCCCGGCTCGGTGCTGGTGGGCTTTGTGTCGCTGGCGCTGCTGCTCCTGTGGGATACCAGCGCGGTGCAGCGCCAGGCCTGGGCCCGTAAGGTGCCCGGCGCGCTGGTGGTCGTGCTGGTTTCCATTGGCCTCAATCAGCTGCTGCGTGCCGTAGCCCCCGATTACCAGGTACGCCCCGAGCACCTGGTGAAGCTGCCCATCGTATCGTCGCTCAGCGGTTTGCTCGGCCAATTGACTTTGCCGGACTGGTCGGCTTTTGCGCGGCCCGCCACCTACGGCGTGGCCCTGACCATCGCCATTGTAGCCTCACTGGAAAGCCTGCTCAGCGTGGAGGCCGTCGATAAACTCGACCCGCACAAGCGCCGCACGCCGCCCAATCGCGAGCTGATGGCCCAAGGCGTGGGCAATATGGTGAGCGGCCTCATCGGTGGCCTGCCCATGACGGCCGTGATTGTGCGGTCGTCGGCCAACATCAACTCCGGTGGCCAAACCAAACTGTCTTCGTTTATCCACGGCCTGTTGTTGCTGGCCAGCCTGCTGTTTCTGGCTTCGGTGCTGAACATGATTCCGCTCTCGGCGCTGGCGGCGGTGCTGCTCACCGTGGGCTTCAAGCTGACCAAGCCGGCGCTCTACCGCACGCAGTGGAAATTGGGCTGGGCCCAGTTCTTGCCGTTCATCGTGACCATCGTGGCTGTGCTGTTTACCGACCTGCTCAAGGGCGTGGGCGTGGGTCTGGTGGTGGGCTTCTTCTTCATCCTCAAGGCCAATGCCGAGCAGGCGTATTTCCTGACCCGCGACGCCCCCGGCCGCGAGCCCGGCACGTTCTACCTGCGCCTTTCCGAGCACGTGTCCTTTCTCAACAAGGCCAGCATCATCAACACGCTTGAGCGCCTGCCCCGGGGCAGCCGCGTTATTCTCGACGGCAGCAAATCGATGGACATCGACCACGACGTGCTCGAAGCCATCGAATCGTTCCGCCAGGTAGCCCCCGAGCGGCACATCGAGCTGGAGCTGCGCGGCATTTCTCAGGTAGCCGTAGCTGGGCATTAGCCGGCGGCTTCGGTTGTTCTCTTCTTTCTTTACAATCCCGTATACTTTGACTGCTCACTCCCTTATCACTAAATCCCCCAATGCCATGGCCGGTGTAGAAAATATTCTTGAAAACAATCGTCACTGGGTGGCCGAGAAAAATGCTCAGGACCCCGGGTTTTTTAAGCGGCTGGCCAACGGGCAACAGCCCAAGTACCTGTTCATTGGCTGCTCCGATTCGCGGGTGCCGGCTTCCGGCATCACCGGCACCGGTCCGGGCGAAATGTTTGTGCACCGCAACATTGCCAACCTGGTGGTGCACAGCGACATGAACCTGCTCAGCGTGCTGCAGTATGCCGTGGAAGTGCTCGGCGTAAAGGACATTATGGTGGTAGGCCACTTTGGCTGCGGAGGCGTGGCCGCCGCTGCTTCCAACAAGCAGTACGGCCTGATTGACAACTGGCTGACGCCCATCCGCGACGTAATCCGGCTGCACGAAACCGAACTTTTGCGCATCAAAGACGACAAGCAGCGCCTGCGCCGCCTGGTGGAGCTGAACGTAATTGAGCAGGTCCGCAACCTGGCTAAGACCAACATCATCCAGAACGCCATGCGCTCCGACGACCCGCCCCGCCTGCACGGCCTCGTGTACGATGTAGCCGATGGCGTGCTCAAAGACATGAAGGTGGACAGCAACTACGTGATGCGCGAAATGGCGCACATATACGGCACCGAAGCCGAGGAACACGAAGTAACCCCTGCACAGGAAACGCCCGCTGCCTCGCAGCCCGGAAACGCCAATAACGCCAAAGCCCAGAAACCTGAGAAGGAAAAGCAGTCGCTGCCCAGCATAGCAGGATAAGCAGTGGCCCAATACACGAAAAGCCTTCCACACAGCACTGTGCGGAAGGCTTTTTGTGTATTGGGCCAAGCCTCAACCGCCCAAAAAAGCCCGGCGACTGCTAGTGTCGCCGGGCTTTTTTGTATTGCGATGAGCTGATTACTTCGCCGCTTGAATTTCGGCTACGGCTTTCTCCACGGCTTGCTGGGCTTCGGCGGCATTGGCGCGGCCGGCTTTGGCAGGCACTATGCCTTGCAGCAGGCCAATTATGGGCTTGTCGGCGCCGTAGGATTTGTATTTCACGCCGAGGTCTTTCAACCGGGTGATGCCTTCGGACAGGGCCGTGGGGTCGTCGAGGCGGCCGAGCATGGTGGCTATGGGCGCCATCAGGTTGAGCTTACCCTGGGGCCGGGCCGCGTCGAACTTGTCGCGCACATAAGGCCACTGGGCCAGGGTGCCGTTCTTGGCATACACTTCCGTCACGGCCTGGGCGAGAGCGGCGTGGCTGTCGCTTTCATACTTTTTAGCCTCAAGTAGGGCCACAGAGGGCTTCACGGCAGCCAGGGCGCGCAGGGCCGCGCCTTGCACGTTGTACGACTGACTGTTGAGCTGCTTGGAGAAAAACTTCTCGTCTTTCTTGTCCTTCGCCTTGGCCAGGGTGGTGAGCAGGCTCGACAAAACAGCCGGGTCTTTCTCTTTGGTGGCCAGCTTGCGCAGGGCCGGGGCAGCGGCTTTGGCCACTGCTTTGTCGTCCATTTTCAGGGCTTCGATGGCGGCAATGCGCAAGCTGTAGAACTTGTCGTTGAGGGCGGCCAGCAGCATTTTGCGCGCGGCGGCATCAGTGGTCTGCACTTTGGCAGCGGCTTCTACGGCCTCGCGGCGGTCCACGAACAGGGGCGCGTGGCTGTACTGATAGACCGACTCGCTTACCGGCTTGTTGTCGGTTTTAATCCAGAGCGTTTTCTTGTTGGCGTCCACGTTCACCAGTTCGGGCTTGGCCGCGAGGGGCATGGTGAAGGTCTGGGTGGCCTCGGTCATGGTCACGGGCTGGTGCTGCACCTTGCCGCCCACGTAGTAGTCGATAACAAACGGCAGCTGGAACACTTGGCCCGGCTGGGTCTGCTTCACGGTCACGGACTGCACTTTCTTGGCCGCATCCCAGGCATAGTCGATAGTTACAACGGGGTGGCCCGGCGCGAAGTACCACTGGTTGTAGAACCAGTTCAGGTCCTGGCCCGATACGGCTTCGAAAGCCAGGCGCATCTGGTGGGCTTCGCCGTTGCCCAGGGCGTTATCCTTGAGGTACTTCTGCAGGCCGGCAAAGAATACGTCGTCGCCGAGGTAAGTGCGCAGCATGTCCATGATGGCGCCGCCTTTCTGGTAGCTCACCAGGTCGAATACCTCTTCCTGCTCGTCGTAGTGGAAGCGCACCAGGGTTTTGGTGGCGTCGCGGGGGCTGCTGAGGTAGCGGCGCAGATAGCGGTAGTAGTGGGCATCGGCGGCGTCTTTGCCGTACTTGTGCTCGGCGTAGAGGCCTTCCGAGAAGTCGGCCATGGTCTCGTTCACCGTGATGTTAGCCCAAGATTCGGCCGTCACGTAGTCGCCGAACCACTGGTGAAACAGCTCGTGCGCAATCACCGATTCGCCGCCGTACTCGCGGTCCAGCAGTTCGCGGTCGGTGAGTTGAACTTGCTCGCCGTGCAGGGTGGCGGTGGTGTTTTCCATGGCGCCGCTCACGTAGTCGCGGGCCACAATCTGGGCGTATTTGTTCCAGGGATACTCCACGCCGAGGCGGTTGGAGAAGAACTCCAGCATGTCGGGCGTGTTGCCGAAAATCTGCTTGGCAAAGGGGGCGTACTTCGGCTCGAGGTAGTAGCTCACTTCCTTGCCGCGCCAGGTGTCTTTGGTGATGCGGAAGTCGCCCACCGCCATCATAAACAGGTAGGGGGAGTGGGGCAGGTCCATTTTCCAGGTGTCGGTGCGCAAACCGGGGCCGGCGGGCTTCTGGCTTACCAAGGCGCCGTTGCTCAGCGTGACGTACTTGCTCGGCACGGTCATGCTGATTTCCTCGGTCGTTTTCTGGTTGGGCCGGTCAATGGTGGGGAACCAGGCCGAGGAGCCTTCGGTCTCGCCCTGCGTCCAGATTTGCACGGGCTTGCCGGCCACGGCGCTGTCCGGGTTGATGAAGTATAGGCCTTTGGCGTCGGTGATGGCGGCGCTGCCTTTCACCTTCAGCTCATCGGGCTTGGAGGTGTAGTCGATGTAGATGGTGTATTGCTCGCCCGGCTTGTAGGTCTTGCCCAGGTTGATGCGCAGGTTGGCGGCATCGGTGTAGGTGTACTTCAGCGGCTGCTGCTGGTCGCCGTTCATCAGGGCCACGGTCTTGATGTCCATGCCCTTGGCGTCGAGTCGCAGCGAGTCGGTGGGGTAGGCGTGGGGCTTCAGGGTTACCCATTCCTTGCCGTAGAGGTAGCGCTTGGCGTAGTCAAAACGCACGTCGAGCTTGGTGTGCACCAAGTCGTTGATTTTGGTGGCCGAGGCGCGGTAGGGGGATTCCGCTTTCGCAGCGGGGGTGGTGGGGGGCTGCGCCAGGGCCGGTGCTGCGGCTACCAAGCCCAGCAGGCCCAACGCTAAAAGGTGCTTCATGTAAAAGAAGTGGTTGAAAAAATGAGGATTCGCGCGAAGGACCCGGCCGCCTAGGCAAGGTTGCCAATTCCAGCCACGAATGTAATTGGTGAGCCACCGCCCACCATGCCGCAAATCCTGTTTCGGCGGCCAGCCCAAGCCGGCGCGTAAGTTTGTGGCCGAATTCACCATTTCCCAATGTTTCGTTTCAGTAGCCTCACGCCGCTTTTTCTCGCCATTCCCACGCTCAACGCCCTGGCCCAGACGCCCGCCGACAGCAGCCGTGCGCTGCGTGAAGTGACGGTGTATGCCTCGCGCCTGAGCCAGCCCGTGAACCAGACCGGCCACGCCGTGACGGTGATTTCCGGGGCCAGCGTGGCGCGGTACCCCGTCAATTCCCTCGACGATTTGCTGCGCTGCCTGCCCGCGCTGGAGGTGCAGAGCCGCGGCAGCTTCGGGGCCCAGGCCGACGTGAGCCTGCGCGGCAGCACCTTCAACCAGGTGCTTTTCCTGCTGGACGGCATGCGGCTCAACGACCCGCTTTCGGGCCACTTCGGTGCCTACCTGCCCATCACCCCCGCCGAAATTGAGCAGATTGAAATCATCCGCGGGGCCGGTGCGGCCCTCTACGGCCCCGATGCCGTGGGCGGCGTCATTAACATCGTGACCAAGACCTTTGCCGCCACCGAGCGCCGCAACGAAGCGGAGCTCACCAGCACCACCATGCGCGGCGAGTGGAACCTGTGGCACACCAACACCGGCGGCTTCCTGGCCAAGGACAAGCTGCGCTTGGGCGGCGGCATCCTGCTGAACACCACCGACGGCCAGCCGCGCGACTACCCCAGCACCCTGCGCAGCGACGCCAACCTGAAAACGTATTCGCTCTCCGCTGCTTACGAACTGGCCCCCAAGCTCAGCCTGGCCGCCCGCGGCAGCTTCGACCGCCGCGACTACAGCGCCCAGTATTTCTACACCACTAATCCCACCGACCAGGCCCGCGAAACCACCAACCGCGACTGGTACCAGGGCCAACTGCGCTACCAGCACAACGAGCGCAGCCGCACCGAGGCGCAGGTATCGGCCAGCCGCAGCACCGATTACTATGTGTTCACGCCCACGTCGGCGGCCAGCGACCACCTCACGCACTACACCAACGTGCTGCTGAGCCACCAGCAGCAGTTTTCCGACAAGGTGCGCGCCACCCTGGGTGGGCAGGCCGACCGCCGGGCCGTGGTCAGCAACGACCGGGGCACCCACGCGCAGTGGCACTACGCCGCGTTTGGCGTGGTGGCCCTCACGCCCACGCCCAGCCTCGCCCTCACCGGCGGCCTGCGCCTCGACCACGACCAGGCCTACGGCACCGAGCTGGTGCCGCAGCTCAACATCAGCCAGCAGATAGGCGAGGTGCTGACCGTGCGCGGCGCCGTGGGTCGGGCCATCCGGGCCCCCGATTTTACGGAGCGCTACACCTCCAATGGCCGGGCCGGCATTGTGCCCAACGGCTTCAACGTGGGTAACCCCGCTCTGGAAGCTGAGCGCACGGTAAACTACGAGCTTGGGGCCGACGTGCGCCCGCTGCCAGGCCTTACGGCCAAGGCCACCTATTTCGTGCGCAAGGGCAACAACCAGATAGACTACGTGCCCGACTCCGGCGAGCACATTTACTACGTGACGGGGCTCACCAACCTGTCCGGCTCCCGCACCTACCGTTTCGCCCAGAACCTGTTTGAGGTGACCACCCAGGGGCTGGAAACGGAGTTAAGCTGGGCCCATGCTTTCACCCCCAAAACCCGCTTCGATGGCAGCGTAGGCTACACCAACGTGCGGGTTACCAACAATGAGAACATTGCCTCGCAGTACCTGGCCAACATTGCCCGCCAGGTTATTTCGGGCACGGTCGGCATTACTTCCCACCGCGTAAACGGCAGCCTGAGCGGCCTGTGGAAACAGCGCAATAGCGCCGCCGTGGCCGCCATCAGCCGGAGCCAGGCCGCCGAATACGTGGTGTTCAATGCCCGCCTGGAAGTAGCGCTGCTGCCCAAGAAACTGTGGCTCACGGGGCAGGTGCAAAACCTGTTCAACGAGCAGTACTCCGACCTACTGGGCGCCCAGATGCCCACCCGTTGGCTGATGGGCGGCCTGCGGCTGGCCCTGCAGCGGTAGGAACGCGCCGAGGCGCGTTCAATCGTTGAACGATGCTGAAGCCGCCGTTCTGACGCCGAACGCGCCAAGGCGCGTTCCTACCAGTACTTTTTACAATTGAAGCCCCCGATTTGGAACATATCGGGGGCTTCGCTGTATCTTTGCCGTATCAATTCTTTCTCCCTAAAGGATTGTTTTTATACAGAGGCGCTGAGAGACAGGCTCAATGAAGCGCCGGCAACCATCCGCAACCGCGGGCAAGGTGCCAATTCCTGACCATATAAAAACAAGTTGCCGTGGACGCTGCCAACAACCTCCCCCTTCCGATTGCTGCTGTTACTGCTCGCCTCGCTGTCATGCGTTGGGCTGGCATGGGCTGTTGTTGCTGTTGTTGTATGGCTTAGCCAGCCTACCCGGAGCGTTTCTTCGCGGGTAGGTAGGCGGTAGCGCAGGCTGGGAGCCTGCGTGTGCCGTGTGCTGCCGCCCCGCGGCGTTCATTTCCTCTTTTTCTGGGTTGCTGCTTGCTGCTTCGCTGTGCGCGAAGCCGGCTTCGTGTCGAACTGCCTGCGCTGTTGTGGCCCAATTGGGCAAGCGCCGGCACAGGGTTCGCCTGCCCCGAATGGAAGGCTCTTCGGGCCCATCATCCCTCGCTTTTACTGGATTTTTTGTAGCCGCAGCCCAGCTCAATCTGGTTGCAGGCTGCTGCTCTCACTACGTTTATTTCAACTAACTCTTTTGATATGTCGCTGAACCAAAAGCCCATTGGTATTTACTTCGAGCACCCTGAATGGTTTAAGCCACTCTTTACGGAGCTGGACCGCCGTGGGCTAGCCTACGAGAAAATTGACGCCGCCCACCACCTCTTCGACCCCTCCGAAAAGGAGAGTGGCTACAGCTTGGTAGTGAACCGGATGAGCTCCTCGGCCTATCTGCGTGGGCACGGGCAGGGCATTTTCCATACGGCAGGCTACGCGACGCACCTCGAGCGCATCGGCACGCGCATTATCAACGGTTCGGCGGCCACGGCCATTGAAACCAACAAGGCCCGCCAACTCTCGCTATTTGAGTCGCTGGGGCTGAAATACCCGAAGTCGTTTGTGATAAACCACGCCTCGCGGGCGGTGGATGCGGCTAAGCAACTGCGCTTCCCCATCGTGGTGAAGGTGAACATTGGCGGCAGCGGCGCGGGCATCATCCGCTTCGACACGCTGGAAGGCCTGCAAGCGGCAGTCGACAACAATCAGATTGACCTGGGCATCGACCAAACCGCGTTGGTGCAGGAATATGTAACGCCCCGCGGCGGCAACATCCACCGCGTGGAAACGCTGGATGGCAAGTTTCTCTATGCCATGAAGGTGTTCACCACCGGCGAGAGCTTCAACCTGTGCCCGGCCGAAATCTGCCAGATTCCGGAGGAGCAGTCGGCCGAATTCTGCCTGACCGAAGCGCCCAAGAAGGGCATTCAGGTGGAAGCCTTCACGCCGCCCGCCGACGTGATTGCGGCCGTGGAGCGCATCGTGGCCGCCGCCAAAATCGACGTGGGCGGCATCGAATACCTCATCGACGACCGCACCGGCGACGTGCTGTTCTACGACATCAACGCCCTGTCCAACTTCGTGGCCGACGCCGTGAACGTGGTGGGCTTCGACCCCTACGCCCGCTTCGTGGACTACCTGGAAACCCAGCTTCCCGGTAACGGCACACTGGCCCAACCCGCTGCAACTACGGCCGCATCAGCTCAACAACTCGTCACGGAATCAATACACTAAGCCATGAAATTCGGATATTGGATGCCCATTTTTGGGGGCTGGCTGCGCAACGTGGAAGACGAGCAGATGCCCACCGACTGGAGCTACGTCAAGAAACTGGCGCAGCGCAGCGAGGCCCTCGGCTACGACCTCACGCTCATCGCCGAGCTGTACCTCAACGACATCAAAGGCCAGGAAGCACCTTCGCTGGAAGCCTGGAGCACCGCTGCCGCACTGGCTGCCGTGACCGAGCAGCTGGAAATCATGGTGGCCGTGCGCCCCACCTTTCACAACCCCGCGCAGCTGGCCAAGCAGGCCGCCAACATCGACCTGATTGCGCCCGGCCGGCTGTCGCTGAACGTGGTGTCGAGCTGGTGGCGCGACGAGGCCACCAAGTACGGCCTGCACTTTGAGCAGCACGACGACCGGTACGCCCGCACCCGCGAGTGGCTCGATGTGGTGACCAATGTGTGGAAGCAGGACCATTTCAGCTACGACGGCAAGTACTACCAGGTGGCTGATAACGTGCTGCAACCCAAGCCCACCAAGGCGCCCTTCCTGTACGCCGGCGGCGAATCGGAAGCAGCCAAGGACCTGATATCGACCCAGTGCGACGGCTACGTGATGCACGGCGACTCGCCCGAGCAGATTGGCACCCGCATTGCCGACATGCGCCGCCGCCGCGAGCAGAAAGGCCTGCCGCCCATGAAGTTTGGCGTGGCCGGCTACACCATCGTGCGCGACAACGACCAGGACGTGAAGAAGGAACTCGACCGCATCACCAACGTGAAGGCGTCAGCCGCGGGCTACGGTAACTACCAGCAGTGGCTGGCCGGCACCCAGCTCGAGCAGCAGGTGTCGCTGCACGATTACTCGGTGTCGAACCGGGGTCTGCGCACCGGCCTCACCGGCACGCCGGCCCAGATTCAGGACCGCATCGGCGCCTTTGAAGAAGTAGGCGTGGACTTCTTCCTGCTGCAGGCCAGCCCGCAGCTCGAGGAGATGGAGCGGTTCTCCGAGTCGGTGATTCAAGTTTTAGCGTAGTCCGGCAATTTCGGATTGCCAAACACCAGCACGTCATGCTGAGCGCAGCCGAAGCATCTCGCTTGTGCAAGTAATTCTCACGATTGAGTTACTACTGCCAGCGAGATGCTTCGGCTGCGCTCAGCATGACGGTTCTTTAGGCGCATTAATGCGCATTAGTACTTAACGTGCCTATGGCGCGTACTCACGAATTACATGTTAAAAAAATCACTGGAGCTGCTTCGATTGGAAGCGGCCGAAACGGGGGCCAACACCCTCAAACGCAGCCTCAACGGCATCAGCCTCATTGCCATTGGCATCGGGGTTATCATCGGCGCCGGCCTGTTTTCACTCACGGGCATTGCCGCGGCCAATAATGCCGGGCCCGCCGTTACACTCTCCTTTATTGTGGCTGCAGTGGGCTGTGCTTTCTCGGCGCTCTGCTACGCCGAGTTTGCGTCCCTGGTGCCCGTTTCGGGCAGTGCCTACACCTATTCGTACGCCACCATGGGCGAGCTGTTCGCATGGATAATCGGGTGGGACCTGATATTGGAATACTCAGTAGGGGCGGCCACGGTAGCTATCAGCTGGTCGCAGTACCTCATCAAGTTCCTGGGCAAATACGGGCTGCACATTCCAGCTCAACTGGTGATGTCGCCTTTCGAGAAAGCCACGCTGGCCGATGGCTCGGTGGTGTCGGGCTTTGTCAACGTGCCGGCCATGCTCATTGTGCTGGCTATCACGGCCATCGTCACGCGGGGCACCAAGGGCTCGGCGTGGTTCAATGCGCTGGTAGTGGCCCTGAAGGTGGCCGTGGTGCTGGTGTTCATTGCGTTGGGCTGGAAATACATCGACCCGGCCAACTACCAACCCTATATTCCGGCCAATACGGGCGTGTTTGGCGAGTTCGGCCTGAGTGGCATTTTGCGCGGCGCCGGCGTCATTTTCTTCGTGTTCATCGGCTTCGACATCGTAGCCACCATGGCGCAAGAAACCAAGAACCCGCAGCGCAACATGCCCATCGGCATCCTGGGCTCGCTGGCGGTGTGCACAGTGTTGTTTGTGCTCTTCGGCCACGTACTTACGGGGGTGGCCAACTACACCGAGTTCAAAAACAGCGCGGCGCCCGTGGCCATTGCCATTGAAAAGACGCCCTACGCCTGGCTCAGCTCGGCCGTGATTCTGGCTATTCTTATCGGCTACACCTCCGTCATTCTTGTGGATTTGCTGGGGCAGTCGCGGGTATTTTTCTCCATGTCGAAGGATGGGCTGCTGCCGCCGGTGTTTTCCAAGGTGCACCCGCGCTTCAACACGCCGTTTCAGTCGAGCCTGCTGCTGGGGCTGTTCATTGCCTTGTTTGCCGGCTTTGTGCCCATCGCCGTGGTAGGCGAAATGACGAGCATCGGCACCTTGCTAGCCTTTGTGATGGTGTGCCTGGGCGTGCTCATCCTGCGCCGCACCAACCCCAACGCGCCGCGCAGTTTCCGCACGCCATGGGTGCCGGTGGTGCCCATCCTGGGCATTATCGTGTGCCTGGTGATGATGTTTTCGCTGCCCGGCGAAACCTGGCTGCGCCTGATAGTGTGGCTGGCCATTGGGCTGGCGATATACTATGGCTACGGCAAAAAGCATAGCAAGCTGCGGCTGGCCCAAGAAGCAGCCGCTCAAGTTCCTCCCAAAGCGGTGGCGTAACTCCGGGCCCAACGGTCATAAAAAAGGCAGCTGATTGCTCAGCTGCCTTTTTTTATGACCGTTAAGGTAGGTTAACGGTTGGTGCGGTTGTCATTGTCCATGTTGGCGTTGCCGGTGCGGGCGTCGTTGGCGCCGAGCTGTTGCACGTCAACGTCGGTTTTGCGCACGGTGGTACGCACGGTTTCGTCGCGCTCGGTCACCTCTTTGCCAATGTTGACTTCGCCCACCACGCGGGCTTCTTTGGATACCACGGCGCGCTCGGCCTGCTCGGTTACTTTGATTTCACCTTCTTTGAAGGCCGCGAAATCGGCTTCGGTGGCGGGGCGGTTCACGTCGCGGCGCTGCACGTTTACGTGCTCTTCGCGTAGGCGTACATGCTCTTCTACAGGCTTTTCAATGATGCGACTGCGGATGCGGGCACCGCCGGTTTGCTCCACGCGCTTGCCCACCTGCAGGTTTTCTTCGATGATGGGCACCGAACCGGTTTGCTGGCCCGTGGCGGTTTGGGTAGTGCCGGTGTTGGCGGCGTTGCCCTGGGTGCCGGTCATGCCGTAGCCTTGGGCGGTGGCTTGGTCGCGCACGTCGATGGCGCCGTTGCCGTCCATGATGTCACGGGCGCGCTCGGCTTCTTCCGATGAGGCGGCGTGCACCGTTACTACCGAGCGGCCGCTGCGGGTGGCGTTGGTGTAGGCGTGGGTGTCTTGGTGGTCGGTGCCAAACAGGTTACTGAAGAACCGACTGATGCCGTCTTCGGCCTTGCCGGCCGCGCGGCTGGTCGCATCGGCGGCGCCTTCAACGGCCGTGCCGCTGGTATTCTGGAAATCGGAAGGGTCGTTATTGCTGGTGCCGGTGCTACCTGCGGTCATGCGCTGGGCATTTTGGGCGTCTTGGGCGGCTACGTCCACGTTGCTGCTTACAAAACCGGCGGACATAAGTTTCTGAACGACTTGCTGGGCTTCTGAAGCGCTATTGAACAAGCCTACTACTGTTTGTTGGGCCATAAGTAACTAACTAAAAATGTGGAAAGGAAGGAAAAGGAATGGGAAGGCTAGGAGGGGAGGGAGCTAGTGGGAGCTCCGGGAGTTGCTGCCGCTGGGCCAGCCGGACCGGGGGCTGGTGCTGCTACTCGCTCGGCCGTGACGACCTCGCGGCGTAGCTCAACTTGGTGCGCGGTATTGGTGGTAACTACCTGCTTCCGCACGTGCACTTCCTCCACGAGCAGGATGCGGGTAGTCACCACCACTTCTTCGCGGAACACCGGAATTATCATGGTATCGCCTTCGTGGCGCACGGGAGGTATCACCTCCACATATTGATTCACAGGCACGTGCTCTACCGATACCTGCTCGTGCTTGGTGGGCACGTTCACGGTTTGGGTTTCATTGTGCACCGTTTTGCGCACGGTGACGGTGCCCGTTTCGACCACTTCTTTCTCGATGTGGGCTACTTCTTCGATGACCGGAATGGTCCGGGGCAGGAACTCGGGCGTAGCCGACGAGGGGAGGAATTCGGGGTCGTTTGGAGACATGGCGTAGAATACGGTCGTAGCAGAAAGGGGTTGATTTTGCCAAATGGCCAAGCCCCTGCAAGGCCAGCGGCGGCTTGCGCTAAGAAGTGCAATGCGATTTGCGGTCTGAGATGAGGCAGCCAATTGTGACGATTGCAATTCAGAAGGTTGGCATGCTTAAAGTCGAGTAGTGGCTGGCCTTGCTTGCCGGGGTTGAGCAGCTCAGGAAGTGCAAAATCTTATTAAAGATTTATTGCTGTTCGTGTCAGGACTTCGCCCACGGCTAGGGCTCACTTTAATTACTCTTGCCAGTCTTCGCCTAGTGCGTAGTGAGTCCATTGGCATCCAGCTCATCGTCGTCGCGCACGCGGGAAAGGCTGCCTTCCAGGTCCACAATGTCATCCTCGACGGTGCTGCCGGCGGCTGCGTTGCCAGGGCTTTGCGCCTGCCGATACACGTCGATGGCGCCGTTTGCGTTGAGGGCGGTGCGTGCCCGCCCTGCCTCCTCATCGGTGGCAGCATTCACGGTCAGCACGGCGGTGTCGGGCCCGGATGCGGCGATGTGTGCCTGAGCATCGGCGTTCTCATTGCCCGCAAAGAGGTCGGTGAAAAACCGGACAATGCCGTCCTCAACCGATTCGGTAGGAGTAGCAGTGTCGGATGTCAGGTGCTGGGCTCGCAAAGTGTCCTGGGTGGCCAGGTTGAGCTGACTGCGCTCGAAACCAGCCGCCAGCAGCTGCTCGAGGGCAGCCTGCGCTTCGAGGGTGCTAGTGAATAAACCAACGACAATTCGGGCCATGACGAGGAAATGGATGAGCCTTGGTTTACGGCTGGGGTTGCGCTCGGTTTTACGCGCCGGGCGTGAAACTAATGGCCATGCTCTGATAGCAAAGTATTAAACTGCAGGAAGTACGCATGCTTCCGGAGCCGCTAGTTGAGCTGCGCCTCGCCAAGTTTAGATAGGGGAGAGGCGGGTTGAAAACTTTTGGCCTCAAATAAGGATTGGGGTAGTAGCAATGAATGATTTTAATATTCAATTGCCCGAACGGTGCCTGCCGCTTGCGCAAGAGCGGTGTACTTTTGTGGTTCTACTGGATGCATTATGCTAAAAGCATGACAATGGTGCATTCGGTTCGCCCGCTTACTATGGATACGATAAAATACCCCGGCCTTATTCCCTCTTACGAACACGAGCGCATGGAGGCGTTGCAGCCCTACCAGGTGCTGGGCACGCCAGGCCAGGAGCTGTTCAACGACTTTGTGAGTGTGGTGGCCAAGCTCTTCGACATGCCCATTGCGCTGGTGTCGTTGGTACGCGCCGCCGATGTGGTATTCATTGGCAATGCGGGCCTACCGGAAGCCCTGGTGGTGAACCGCGAAGACAGCATGTGCTCCGTGGCTATCCTGAACGACGGCCTCACCGTGTTTGATGACATCGTGGCCGAGCCTTGTGAGTTGGTCAACCCGCTCGTAGCGCAGCAGATGAACCTGGGCTTCTACGCCGGGCAGGCCCTGCGCACCCCCGACGGCCTGGCCGTGGGGAGCCTGTGCGTACTGGACCGCCAGCGCCGCGAGCTCAGCCCCGCCGAGGGCCTCCTGCTGAAAGACCTGGCTCTGGTGGCCCAGGAGCTGTTGCGCCTGCAAGTTGTTCGCATTGCCGATGCCACTCTGGTGCCGGCCCTGCGCGCCCGCCTCGACGGTCCGGTGCAGCAGACCCTCACCCGCCTCGCTACCCTGGCCGAGCTGCGCCAGCTGGCGCCTCCAGCCGATACCGAAGAAGCCCAGCGCTACGACGATTCCCGCGTGGACGAAGCCCGCTACCTGACCCAAACCATTCACCGCGAGCTACTGGCGGCGTTGGCCGAGGTGGTGTAATCCGCAAAGCAAACCAGCTAATTTTCAGAAGTCGAAATTGAGGTTTGCTGGCTGCGAAAGAAGCTTGAGCTGTATAGAGCGAGGCCAGGCTGACCATCTATCATATAGGGTAGCTGAGGCGGGAAATGCGGATAATTCCATCTGTCCCGTTAGGCGCATCTCGCTGCTCTAAAATCGACCTTTTTCGCGGTTACCTTTGTTGATTCTGCACCCCGAATACCCTCGGTGGTCCTCGTAAAATCAACTCGAAATCAGTGAAGGTTTGTATTGCCGAAAAGCCTAGTGTAGCGCGTGAAATTGCCAACGTACTAGGCGCTACCCGCCGCATGGACGGCTACTTTGAGGGCAACGGCTACCAAGTCACCTGGACGTTCGGGCACTTCTGCCAGCTCAAGGAGCCCGACGACTACCAGCCCGAATGGAAGCGCTGGAGCCTGCACAACCTGCCCATGATTCCGGAGTCGTTCGGCATCAAACTCATGCGCCGCGACGAGGGCGTGGTGAAGCAGTTCCACACCATTAAGAAACTGGTAGACGAGGCCGAGGAAGTCATCAACTGCGGCGACGCCGGGCAGGAAGGGGAGGTGATTCAGCGCTGGGTGCTGATGGAAGCCAAGTGCCGCAAGCCCGTGAAGCGCCTCTGGATTTCGTCGCTCACCGAGGAGGCCATCCGCCAGGGTTTTGCCAATCTGCGCGACGGCAAGGAGTTCGACAAACTGTACCAAGCCGGCAAGAGCCGGGCCGTGGGCGACTGGCTCCTGGGCCTGAACGCCACCCGTCTTTTCACGCTCAAGTACACCACCTACCAGGACAAGCAGCTGCTGAGCATCGGCCGGGTGCAGACCCCTACGCTCGCTTTGCTGGTAGACCGCTGGCACGAAATCCAGAACTTCAAGCCCGAACCCTACTGGGTGCTGCGCACCGAATACCGGGGCACCATGTTCAGCCACATTGCCCCACCCAAGCAGGCCAAGGACGCCGAAGATGCCCCTGACGAAAAGACCCGCCTGCGGGCCCTGGGGTACTTTGTGACTGAGCAGGAAGCTCAAGAAGCACTTGAGTCTGTGCGGCCTGTCCCACTGGTTATCACCAACGTGGAAATCAAAAAGGCCCGGGAGTCGCCACCGCGTTTGTTCGACCTGACATCTTTGCAGGTGCAGTGCAACAACCAACTGGGGCTGTCGGCTGAGGACACGCTGAAGATTGTGCAGGGGCTCTACGAAAAGAAGGCCGTGAGCTATCCGCGCGTCGATACCACCTTCCTGCCCGACGACCAGTATGCTAAAATTCCTGGCATTCTGCGCGGCATTGGCTACGAGAGTTTGACCGCGCCGCTGCTGGCCACCAAGATTCCGAAGACGCCCAAGGTGTTCAACAACGCCAAGGTGACCGACCACCACGCCATCATCCCGACCGGCGCGGCAGGCCCGGGCGGTGGCATGGAAAGCAGCGTGTACGACATCATCACGCGCCGCTTCATCGCTGCCTTTTACCCCGACTGCGAGGTGAGCAATACCACCGTGCTGGCCGAAGCCGCCGAGCGCCCCTTCCGGGTGCGCGGCCGCCAGATTCTGAGCCCCGGCTGGCGCGTGGTGTACGGCAACCCCGAGGAGCAGCAGGCGCCCACCCCAGCCCCCGCGCCCAATGCAAAGACCGGTGGCGAGGAGCAGGAAGACGTGGTGAGCACCGTGCTGCCCAGCTTCGTGAAGGGCGAAAGTGGCCCGCACAACCCACGCCTCGACAGCAAAGTCACCCAGCCGCCCAAGGATTACACCGAAGCCAGCCTGCTGCGCGGCATGGAAACTGCCGGCCGCAACATCGACGACGAAGAGCTGCGGCAGGCCATGAAGGAAAATGGCATCGGGCGCCCCAGCACCCGCGCTGCCATCATCGAAACCCTGTTCAAGCGCAACTACATCCGGCGCGAGAAAAAGCGCCTGTTGCCTACCCCCACGGGAGTTGAGCTAATTGGGCTGATTCGCAACCCCACGCTGAAATCGGCGGAGCTCACGGGCCAGTGGGAGCGGAAGCTGCGCCAGATTGAGAAGGGCGAACTGTCGTCGGAGCAGTTTCTGGCCGAACTCACCGGGCTGGTGCGCGAAATGGTGCAGGAAGTGAAAACCGACGGCCGCGGGCGCATGGTCACGTCCGGCAGTGCGGAACTGGCCATGAGCCAGGGCCCGGCCAATGGCGCCGCGGCCGCGGGCAACAAAGTGCCCGCCGGCCTCACCGGAACCAAGGCCGCGAAAACTGCCAACCCCGCGGGTACCACCAGCGGCAACGGCTTGGGCTACTGTCCGATGTGCAAAACCGGGCACGTGCTGCGCGGCAAAACTGCTTTCGGCTGCGCCCGTTTCCGGGAAGGCTGCACGTTCCGCCTGCCCGCCGAAGTGCACGGCAAGAAGCTGAGCGACCCGCAAGTGAAAGCCCTGCTTGCCAAAGGCCGGACGCCCATCATGAAAGGCTTTGTGGGCGCCGATGGCCAGAAGTTCGATGCCGCCATTGGGCTCGATACGGCCTTCCAACCCACGCTGCTGCTTGTAGCCGAAAGCAAGCCCGGGGCCGCTCCCGACTCTGGTCAGATTCCGTGCCCGGTGTGCAAGCTCGGCACCATGCTCAAGGGCAAAGCGGCCTACGGCTGCTCGCGCTTCCGGGAGGACTGCCAGTTCCGGGTGGCCTTCGAGTGGGGCGGCAAGGCGCTCACCGAAACCCAGCTCAAGCTGCTGCTGCGCCGCGGCGAAACCAGTGTTATCAAAGGCTTCATCTCCGCCAAAACGGGGAAGAAGTACGATGCCGCGCTGAAGGTGGAGGAAGGGCGCGTGGTGCCGGTGTTCGCCTAAGCCGAGCCCACAAGGCTAGCGCTTGAATTGGTAGTTGAGCTTCAGGCTGAGGCTATTGTGGCGGCCGAGGTCGGTGGCGTAGTACGGTTCCAGGCTAAAGCCGGTGCGGCCAGGCAGGCGCAGCAAGGCGCTGACAAAGCCCAGGCTGGGAGTGGGCTGATGGGGCGAGTGCGCGTAGCCAACGAGCAAGCGCGGCCCATTGCTGATGCCCAGGCCCGAGCCCAACCCAAGGCGGGTGGTGTAAGCTCCCAGGGCGTTTTCGGCGCCGTAGCAAAAGTCGGCCTGCCCGTAGAGCACCGCCGGCTTTCCCAGCCTAATCATGGCCTCGGGCATTATCGGCGTGGCATCCTTGGAGTTGCCGTCATCGAAGTAGCTGAAGTAGCCCAGGTTCCCCACATGCACCCCAAACCGTAAGTCGAGACTGAGCCAGCCATTTTCGCGGTGGGCTTCCCGGTAGATGTGCAGGTCGGCCAGGGTCCGGCGCATGGTGGTATCGCGGGACGCAATGGGGGTGTTTCCGTTGGGGTCGGGAAATGGCTGCATGTCAATTCGCTGCTGGCCAACCCATACGCCGGCGCCCCAGCCTTTGGTATTGCCCGAAGCCTGAGCGGTTTCAAAGGCTACTTCGCCGCCCACGGCACTTACTTGTTGCTGCAGGGCGAGCCGTTGCCGGCCGCTGCAGCCTGAGCTACTGGTAAGAATGTCCTGGTTTACTTCGTGGTGATTCGCCAGCGCTCCGCCCGTAACGGTGATGGTGCGCGTGGTGCCGGTGCTGTCCGCAAGGGGTTGTTTTTCGGGTGAAGTCTGCGCGGTACCAACCAGAAAAATCACGGCCAGGAGCAAACTCACCGGCAGTCCTACCAGTCGTGGACCACGGGCATGCAGGGAGGCCAGCCCGGCGCTGGCTTCGGCCACCAGCACCGTTAGGAGCAGGGCCCGTACCACCAGCATCTCGGGGAACGTGAGGGCATGCCGGCCCAGCAACGCCGTGAGGCCCAGCATGGCCAGCACCACCGCCAAGTGGCGCCCAGAGTTATTAACAGTCGTAACCACTGCCGGGGCCGCCAGCACAGTGGGGCGGTACCGGCGCACACGCCATGCCCAGATTCCCAGAGCCAAGAGACCCATGGGCAGCAATATCAGCTGCAAGCCCAGCCAGTGCCCGCCCAGTACGGTTTGCACAGTTCCCGCCACCGGCTCGCCGGCGGGGTCCCGCCAAATGGCCTGCCCCGCGCGCCCCAGCAGCAGCAGGCCCGTTTGCAGCAGTAGCCACGAGCCTACGGGCCACTGCCGACGCCGGGTAGCCAGCAGCACGCCGCCCACGGCCGCACACAGCAGCAGCGCCAGCAGCTGCGTGGGTACCACCGGCAGGCTATGGGCCGCGCCAGCCGGCAGCAGCCCCGCCTGCACCTGCACCACCCACGGCAGGGTGCCAGCCGCGTAGCGCAGGCCCCAGGCACTGGCCGTAGGCACCCCAAAGCAGCAGCCCGTGAGCACACAGCCAAGGCACTGCACTACCAACGCGCCGCACAGAGGCAGGGCCAATGCATCCAAAGCGGCCCGGCTCAGGCCAAGCCAACGCCGGAGCGCCGCCACCGTGAGCGCAGCCGCCAGGCCGCCGCCCAAAATGGAGCGTGCCGTGGAGCCGGGCACGTCGCTAATCAGGAGCTCGCCCCAATCGCCAATGGGATGCGTAATAAGCTTAGTGCCAAGAATGAGCGCCAGGCTACTAGCCGCCACCAGGGCCAGCCAGGGCCGCAACGGAAAGCCGCGCCGCCAGCCTTCCACCAATAATAGCAAAACATTGGTAAGCGTGGCCAGCAGGTAAAATGGGGTGTAGAAGTCGTAGCCGTGCAAGTCAGGAAGGGTCATGGGCGAAACGAATTAAATGAGCTTGGCAAAGCCATGCGCTGGTTTCTCAGGAATCACACCCTCGCTAATGCAGCCACTCGCCGGCAGAAAGGAATGCTTCTGCTCGTACGCCTTGATTTGGCTTATCAGCCCGCTGTTGAATAGAAGCTGGGCCATTGGCAGCGTCCATGCCGGCCTATCCGAACGACTACCAGAGCCAGGCTCGGGTTTGACGGCAGGGCAAGCGAAGCGGCTGGCGTTTATGCCAAGCCGGGCAAGTAAAGTGGTGTAGAGTAAGGCGTTTGGGCTGGAAACAGCCAGGCGCAGCATTAGCTGGGGCATCCAGGGTTGGAATAAGTAGAGAGTGAAGCAAGGTACTTCCACTTACCACCCGGGGCTACTACAAATTGTGCGTAACCCAGACTTTGTTATTGAAAGGATACTGTAGTTAACGCGCTACAACACAGAATGACACTTGGTGAATAAGGGACATTACAGCAAGGCTATACTTTGTAGTTGTTAGGAGCCCTGGTCACTTTGAAGCCACCGGTGTTGCCTCGCCAAAATGCACCAGGTTCTCGAGCATGCCCTTGAAGATGACGCCATGAAACGGCAGCATCAAGTACCAGTACAGGCGCCCGGCCAGGCCCAGAGGGCGGAACGCGGCGAGCTGCTCAACGGCGTGGCCGCCGTTGGGCTGGTCCAGGATGCGGAACTGCAGCCACGCTTCGCCGGGCAGCTTCATTTCGGCATAGAGGAGGAGCCGCCGGCCGTCGCGGTCGGCCACCAGCACCCGCCAGAAGTCGAGGGGGTCGCCGGGCCGCAATTGGTTGGGCGAGCGGCGGCCCCGGCGCAGGCCCACGCCCCCCACGGCTTTGTCCATCAGGCCGCGCAGGCGCCAGAGCCAGTCGGTTTTGTACCAACCCCGCTCACCGCCGATGCTCCAGATGTTGTCGAGCACTTCCGACACGGGCCGCGTGAAGGGCAGCACCTGGCGGTCGAAGAACATGCCGTTCTTCGGAATCTGGATGGCGTCCATATAGTTCTTGCGCATCGTGCCCGAACTCAGTGCATCGCTCCAGCTGCTCACCACTTCGTTTTGTTCGATGCGCTGAAACGCCAGGGCCAGCGCCGCCCGGTAGCTCATGCACTCGTGCGGAATCACCGCATTGATGCTCTTGGCCGGGTCGCACACGGTGTCGTTCCGCAGGCTTTCGACCAGGCTCTGGGCCAGGGAAAACGTGGTGCTCGTGACCAGGTACAGCCACCACGAGGAGAGCCGCGGCGTGAGCACGGGCACCGTGAATATCCAGCGCTTATATCCCCGCTCGGCGGCCAGCCCCAGCAGCATTTCGCGGTAGGTAAGGATGTCGGGGCCGCCTACATCAAAGCCTTTGCCAAAGCATGCCGGGTTGTCCAGTACCGACGTCAAGTAAAACATGATGTCACGGATGCCAATAGGCTGACAACGAGAGTTGAGCCACCGCGGCGTTATCATCACGGGCAGCTTCTCCACCAGGTCGCGGATTATCTCAAACGATGCCGAACCCGAGCCGATAATGATGCTGGCCCGCAGTACCGTGAGCTGAGCTGGACTGGCCTTGCCGAGCACCGTTTCTACGGCCCGGCGGGAGCGCAGGTGCACGCTCAGGCCCTCGTCGTTGGCAATGCCGGAGAGGTAGATGACCTGCCGGGCGGTGGTCGTGTTCAGGTACGCCACGAAGTTCGCGGCCGACTGCTGCTCCAGGTTGAAGAAGTCTTCGCTGTGCCCGCTCATGGAGTGCACGAGGTAGTAGGCGGCGTCGAGGTCGGTGGGAAGGGTAGCCAGCGTGGCTGGCCGGAGCAGGTCGCCGCTGGCTACCTGCACCCGCGCGTGCAAGGCGGCGGGCAGTACGTCGGCCAACACAAAGCGGCGCGGGTCGCGCACCAGACACACTACATCGTGGCCGGCTGTGGCCAAAAGCGGCAGCAGGCGCTGGCCAATGTAGCCGGTGGCGCCGGTGAGGAGGATTTTCATGCGGCAGTGGGGACGTCAGGGCGGGTACTTCCTGGTGAAGCCGGCCGTGCTGCCCGGCTTGCCAAGGCACGACCTTTAGAATACTAATGAGGGCACTGTGTTGTTCGTTGCCAGCTAAATATGACTATCTACAACTATTGAATTATCAAGGGCTAATCAGCATCTTTGCGCCCATGAAATACTTCGTCTCCCTTCTCGCATCGGGTTTGCTGCTTGCCCCCGCAGTCCAGGCCCAAACCAAGCTCACGGCGCCACCGCTGAGCCCCGGTACGCACATCCGCCAATCTTTTTCCACGTCATACATCGACCTGACCTACTCGCGGCCGTCGCTGCGCGGCCGGGTGGCCTTCGGCAACCTGGTGCCCAACGGCACGGTATGGCGCACGGGGGCCAATACCATCACCAAAGTGCGCTTTGGCGAGGAAGTGAAAATCAATGGCCAAACCGTGCCCGCCGGCGCCTACGCCCTGCTCACAATCCCCGACGCCAAGGAATGGACCTTCATTTTGAACCGCGACACTGCACAGTGGGGGACCTACGAGTACAAGCAGGCCCTCGACGTGCTGCGCGTGAAAGCAAAGCCCACCAAGCTGGCCGCGCCGGTCGAAACCATGTCGCTGACCGTCGAGAACATGCGGCCCAACGCGGCCGACCTCGTCGTGATTTGGGACCGCACGCAAGTGGCCCTCCCCATCACCGCCGACCCCGACCGCATCGTAATGGGCCAGATTCAGGAGGCCATGAAAGGCGAAAAGAAGCCCTACATCACGGCCGCTCAGTATTACTACAACACCGGCAAAGACCTGACGCCCGCCATCGGCTGGATTGACGAATCCATTAAGGCCAAACCTGACTACTATAGCTACTACTGGAAAGCCAAGCTGCTGCAGAAGCAAGGCAAGAATAAGGAAGCCATCGAGGCGGCCAATAAGTCCTTGGAGCTGGTAAAAGCCGATAAGAACGAGGTCTCGCGCACCGAGTACACGCGCCTGAACCAGGAGGTGCTAACTGCTGCTGGCGCCAAGAAATAGAGCTGCCTGGGCTGATGTTTAACTTTAACAAAAAGGCTCCGCGCAACTTGCGCGGAGCCTTTTTGCTACCGAGCGAAGCGAATAAATCAGGTAGCGGAGTTATTGCCCTGGTTCACCATCTGCGTGAAGCTTTTGGCCGCATTGGTAAACTCCGACGGGATGAGCACGACGGTGGTCGTGTTGTTATCGATGCCGATTTCCGAGAGCATCTGCATGCGGCGCAGCTCCAGGGCAATGGGGCTTTTCTCCATCTCCAAAGCGCCCTGCGTGAGCTTGATGCTAGCCTCTAATTCCGCCTCGGCTTTGATGATGCGGGCGCGCTTCTCGCGGATGGCCTCGGCCTCGCGGGCCATGGCCCGCTGCATGGATTCCGGAATTTCAACATCCTTGATTTCAACCAGCTCAATTTTGACGCCCCAGGATTCGGTGGCCGCATCCACAATTTGCATCAGCGACGCATTGATTTGAGCGCGCTCCCGCAGTACCTCATCCAGCTGATGCTGCCCAATAATATTGCGCAATGCCGTGACGGACAACTGGTAAACTGCTTGGTTGAAATTGGCCACCTTGATAATGGCATCGGCCGGGTTCACCACCCGAAACCACAGCACGGCATTCACCTTAATGGTCACGCTGTCTTTGGTGATGGTTTCCTGCTGCTCCAAATCCACGGTTTTGGTGCGGATGTCAATGGTCTGCTGGCGTTCGATAAACGGGATTATCCAGTAAAGACCAGGCCCGCGCAGCCCTGTGAACCGGCCCAACCGAAACACCAGGGCGCGCTCGTATTCCTGCGCAATGCGGATGCCAGAAAGCAGAAGAAGAACGACGATGAGAAGGAGGGCGAACGGCGACATGACCGAAGGAGATTGGTGAGGGTTTGGTAGATGTATCGCCGAAAAAGCGTGGGCATTACAGCCTAATCGCAACTACCTGTTATGCCGAGCGGAGCGAAGCATCTTATCACGTGTCAACGATTCCGTCAACGGTGATAAGATGCTTCGCTCCGCTTAGCATGACTGGTGATTATGGATAGTCTTCTACCGGCCTACCACCGGCAGCACCGGGACGCTCTCGTGCCCGGCAGCATCAACCGAGGCCACGCCAAAAATGAAGTTGTCTTTGCTGATGGGCAGGTCGGCGGTTAGGCCGGTCATGGGGATGCGCTGCTGCCACTGGGGGGCGCTGGTTTCGCGCACCAGCACAACGTAGCTGGCGGGCTTGGCGCCGGTGGCGGGAGCCTGCCAGCGCAGCTCGGTGCGGTTGGTGAGGTTGGCGGTGAGGACTTCCACTTTGGCGGGGGCGGCGGGGGCCAGGGCCAGGCTGGCCATGGTGGCGAGGTTAATGCCCGCGTTGCGGCGCAGGTAAGCGAAGTCCACGCCTTCGATGACATCGCCATAGGCCCGGCCTTTCTCAGTGCGCAGGTCCTGGTGCTGGTGGGTGTAGTCCTCGTTCATCTCCGTGAAGCGGACGGCCGCGAAGCCCTGTTGGTTGAATGGCGTGTGGTCGCCGCCGCGCAGGAAAC
Source organism: Hymenobacter plasmatis (assembly GCF_020711255.1). Lineage (GTDB taxonomy): Bacteria > Bacteroidota > Bacteroidia > Cytophagales > Hymenobacteraceae > Hymenobacter. Next base: position 117,899 of record NZ_JAJFAW010000004.1, on the reverse strand, counting down.
GGTCGGGGCGGTACTCCAGCACCACCTCGTGGCCTTTGCCATAGAGCTTGCCGGCGCGCTGCGAGTAGCGGGCCAGCTGGCGGCTGATGCCGTCGTTCTCGTTGCTGAGCTGCCGGCGAATCTTGGCTTGCTCGGGCGTTTCATTGGCCGGCACGCCTTCGCTGAACACGCGCAGGTGCTTGTCGTCGTTGATGACCGGGTCGAAGCCGTGCGAGTTGCCCACGATGTCGTTGTTGAGCATGGCAATCAGGTTCCAGCCCTCTTTTTTGGCGCGCTCGGCGAGGTGGCCGGAGCCGTAGAGGCCCTGCTCTTCGCCTTGCACCGCCACAAACTTGAGCGTGCAGGGAAACTTCTGGCCAGCCAGCACGCGGGCCAGCTCCATTACCAGCACCGTGCCGGAGCCGTCGTCGTTGGCGCCGGGTGCGTCGGCGGTGGCGTTCATCACATCGCTCACGCGGGAGTCGATGTGGCCGCTCACCAGAATCACGCGGGTATCGGTGGGGTCGGTGCCGGGCAGGGTGGCCAGCACGTTGGCCATGAGCACGGGCTTGTTGATGCGGCGGCCGTCGGGCTTCACCGTGAAGGTGTCCATCTCGACGGTCATGCGGCCGCCGCCGGCTTTGCTGTACTTCAGGAACTCATCGCGCACGTAGTTGCGGGCTGCGCCGATGCCGCGGGTGGGGTTTTGGGTGTCGCTCAGGGTGTGGCGCGTGCCAAAGGATACGAGCTTGCGGATGTCGGCCTCCAGGTTTTTAGCTGAAATCTCATCGACCAGCTTCTGGATTTTGGGGTCGGCGGGGGGCAGCAGCGGGGCTGGCTTGGTCTGGGAGAGGGCGGCAAAGGGCGCCAGGAATAGGAGCGTAGCGATTTTCATGGATGGAAGGTATGACGGGGAGCAGAATAACAAAGAAAAAAGAACGTCATGCTGAGCGAAGTCGAAGCATCTCGCGTGTCATAGTAAATGGATTACTACCCCACGCGAGATGCTTCGACTTCGCTCAGCATGACGTTCCTGAAACAACAGCTGACTCAGGCCAACCGTTAGCCAGCTTTATAAAACGGCTCAACCTGGCGGAAGTAGGGGTTTACGCCCTCGTCGGAGCTCACGTCGAGTAGCATCAGGTCCACAAACTGATAGGCATCGGTTTGGCCTTGCAGCACCGGGCCGAGCTCCTGCATGAAGCTGGGGTCGGGGGTGTTGCTCACGAAGGCCAGCAGCAGGCGCGGCACATCGGGGTTGTCGGCCAGCTGCATCTGGGCCAGGTACGCGGCTTCGATGTTGGGCTGGGTTGCGGCCCAGGTCTTGATGGCCTCGGCCACAGCCGTAGGATACTCGGCGGGCTGGCTGAGCAGCACCTGCGCATCGCCACCCGCGGGCGAGAGGGGGCCGGTGAGCTGACCGGCCAGCAGCGCCGCCAGTTCGTCTTTGGGCAGCAGCTTGCCAGCGGGCGAGAAGGGGTTCAGCACGCAGTCCTGGCCCTGCACCATGTTGAAAAACGCGTGGCCGGGCAGGCGCACATAGCTCACGGGGCCGTTGTCGACGCCGCCATCGGTGAGGCGGGGCACCGAGGAGAAGATGGGCAGTTTCCCATCAGACAGAATCTGGAGCTGGATTTCCTGGCCTTCGGCCAGCACCACTTCCCCTTCGGCAATGCCTTCCATCGGGGCCAAAATCATCAGGATTTCTTCCTGCAACAAGGCCTGGTAGAAGGCCGGGCGGGCGTTTTCATCGGTAGCGGCCAGCAGCAGGAGCTGCTCCAGCACGTTCTCGGGCTCGAAAGGGAAAGGCTCGGGCTCCGGAATGTTGAAGACCGGCTCGGCGGGCGCGGGAGGAGCCGTAAACTTGGCGCCCTGGTAGCGGGGGCCGCCGGCAGGCTTTTCGTTGGCGGCGGGTGGGGTGCCGGGAGCAGCCGGAGCGGGAGTGGCCGGTTTGTCCTCGGCGGGTTTATTCTTCAGAAAGTCGAGCAGACCCATAATAGAAAAGCGAAGCGAGTGAGTTGAAAGTGCAATCTACGGCGAAAACCGCGTTGCGATGGGGTGAAAAAGGGCAATTGCAGAGGTTAAATGGCCAAATCAGGGCCTTAAGCTGAGCCATTTCTGCGGTATGGCCTGCTACTCAGCCACCACTGCCACTAGCTGCATTCTCCGGGCCGGAGCTGGGCTAGGGCACGCGGCAGCTGTCGAGCTGCTGCTGCACGTCGCGGATGGTGCGCGGAGCGGCCTCGTTGCCCCAGTGGCTCTCGATGTAATTCAGCAGGTTGGTGAGCTGGGCGGGGCTCAAGGCCTTGTTGCCGGGCATCACGTTGTGGTAGCCCACGCCGTTTACCACGATGACTTCCTTCTGGCCCTGGCGTAGCAGGCAGGGCAGCTCGGCGCGGTGGTCCACCAGGTAATCCGAGCCCGCCAGCGGCGGCACTAGGCGCGCCAGCCCCTGGCCCTGGTCGCCGTGGCAACTGGCGCAGTGCTGCGCATACAGCCGCTCCCCTTGGTGGCGGTTATTGCTAAAGCAGCCTGGGAGCATTAGCGAAATAAGTAGGAACGCAATCAGTAGCCGGTAGTCAGTGGTCGGACGAAAGTATTCTGACATGCCGTGAATCAGCTGATTAATAAGAGCTATGGTTTGTAGATGGACTATTGAATGCTGGCTACCGGCTTGGCTTTGCGGGCGTCAATCTCGGCCAGCAGCGTGGGTAGCTCGGCCAGCAGGCGGTCCACTTCTTTGGGGTTCAGGCTGTCGTAGAGGCCGCGGATGTGGCCCAGGTCATCGACCAGTGCGAACGTGCCGTTGTGGGCGAACCCGCCGGGAGCTTCCTTGTCGGGTTGGGCAGCGGTGAAATAAGCTCGGGCCAGCTGAAACACGGTGTCTTTGGCCGTGGGCTCACCGTGGGCGCCGGTGGTGGCAAAGTGCCAGCGGCTGGCGTCGGTAATGCCTAGCCGCTGAGCGTAGTCGCGCAGCACGGGAAGGGTATCATGGGCCGGGTCGATGGTGTGCGAGAGGAAGACCACGCGCGGGTCCTTGGCGTATTTGCTATACACTTTTAGCAGCTCGCCCTGCATCTTGGGGCAAATGCCGGGGCACGTCGCAAAGAAGAAATCGGCGATGTAGGCCCGGCCCGCGAAGGTCTTATTGGTGATGACCTGGCCGGCCTGGTCGGTGAGCCGGAAGGCAGGCACCGTGGCAAAAATTGTATCGGCGGGGCCGCCGTCCGCGCGGGGCTTCACCTCGCGCTCGCCCAGGATGGGCAGTTGAGCTACCGTGTTGGTTTCGGGACCGGTGCAGCCCGTGAAAAGCGAGGCGGCCAAGGCTGGCAGCAGGAAAAAGCGTTTGAGCATGAGTTATTTAGAAGAAGCGGCAGACTTTGCCGGGGCGGCTGCAGTGGGCAGCTTATTGATGAACATCGTAGCCGAGTCTATCGTTGCCCGAAATTTCTGGCTGACCGTGGCCAGCACCTGCTGCTGCTGCCGGAAATAAGCCAGCCGCGCGGCGGGGGCCACCGTGGAGTCGGGGGCGTGGTACTGGTGCATCCAGTCCATCATGGCGGCATCGGCCGCGGCCAGGCCGCGCAGGTAGGGGCCAGCGGCGGGGGAGTGAGCTGCCGTAATCTTGGCTTTCATTGAAAACAGCTGGTCTTCCTGGGCCATGAGGGAATCGTGGCGGGCCATGAGGGCCATCTCGGCCGCAGCAGCGGACGACGGCGGGCCATTTTCGGCAATCGGCTTTTTGGGGGAAGGGCAGGCGACCAGCAGTGGCATCAGAGCCAGCAGGGCCGCGCGCAATGCGTTTTCGGAAGAGAATTTCACGGGCCAAAGGTACGTGCAGCGGGCGGGTAGCAAAGGAGATAAGGATGATGGGAAAAGCCGGAAAATCAAAAATTGGGCTAAATCTGTTGGAGGACCTCGGGCAACTTGCGTAGTAGGCAGGACACTTGCCATTCCTTCACCACTTACACCTTAACAAACGCTTATGAAAACTCGCCAATTGGGCCGCTCCGGCCTCACTGTTTCGGCCCTGGGCTTGGGCTGCATGGGCATGTCCGACTTCTACAGCGGCCAGGACGATGCTGAAAGCACCCGTACCCTGCACCGCGCCCTGGAACTGGGCATTACCTTCTTCGACACGGCCGATATGTACGGCCCCTATAAGAACGAGGAGCTGCTGGGCCGGGCCTTCCAGGGCAAGCGCAAAGAAATCGTGCTGGCCACCAAATTCGGGATTCAGCGCGACCCCAACGACCCCACCAAGCGCGGCATCAACGGCCGCCCCGAGTACGTGAAAGCCGCCTGCGATGCCAGTCTGAAGCGCCTCGGCACCGACTATATCGACCTGTATTACCAGCACCGCGTGGACCCCAGTACGCCAATTGAAGAAACCGTGGGTGCTATGGCCGACCTGGTTAAGGCCGGCAAAGTGCGCTTTCTGGGTTTGAGCGAAGCGGCGCCGGCCACTGTGCGGCGGGCTGTGGCCGTACACCCCATTGCTGCTTTGCAAACGGAGTATTCGCTGTGGAGCCGCGAGCCGGAAGATGAAATCCTGCCCACCATCCGGGAATTGGGCGTGGGCTTCGTGCCCTATTCCCCGCTGGGCCGCGGCTTCCTGACGGGCCAGATTCAGCGTTTCGAAGACCTGGCCGAAGACGACTACCGGCGTCACACACCCCGTTTTCAGGGCGAGAACTTCCAGAAAAATCTGGACCTGGTAGCCCGCATCAACGACCTGGCCCAGCAGAAGAACTGCACGGCCAGCCAGCTGGCGCTGGCTTGGGTGCTCGCCCAAGGCGAAGACATCGTGCCCATTCCGGGCACCAAGCGCGTGAAGTACCTGGAAGAAAACCTGGGTGCGCTGGAGGTTAACCTATCAGCAGCCGAGTTAGCTCAACTCGATGAAATTGCTCCCAAGGGCAAAGCCGCAGCCGGCATGCGCTACCCCGAAGCCATGATGGGCTCGGTAAACGGGTAAGCATTCAACCCGTCATTGCGAGCGCAGCGAAGCAATCCGTCCTGTTCTCAGGGACCAGTCCTAAGATGTAAAAAGCCCGGGTTCTGCGCAGACCCCGGGCTTTTTACTGTAGAAAGTGTCTGGCTTTTACAGGACGGATTGCTTCGTCGTGCCTCCTCGCAATGACAGGTTCAAACTGATGCGCTTACTCAACTTGGCAGCAAATCAATCCAGCCGTCTTCGCTCACTACCACGGCCAGCGCGGGGTACTTGCTGCTGTTGACGTAGCGCAGGGCCGAATTGTAGCGGGAGCCGCGCGAGGAATCGCCTTTTTCGGTGGCCAGGCCGTCGAGGATGGCGCCGATGGCGTGGCACATGCCGCTGGGCTCGATGAGTACGGCCCCGTCGATGTTGGTAACGAGGCGCAGCACCGAGGGCGTCATGATGCGGGGCACTACCCGGAAGCACTGGCGGGTGAGGCGTTGGGCTTCCTGGGCGGCTCCGGTGGTGATTACCAGGATGGTGCCAGTGGGCTGGGTGCTGGCTTTCTGGGCCAGGTCCCAGAGGTAGTCGGTGCTGTCGGAGTTGAGCTTGGGGAAAACAATGCGCACGATGCGGGCGAAGTTGTCGGCGGCTACCTGGCCCTGGGGCAGGCGCGGCGTGTTGCTCACCACGCGCATCAGTACGTGGCCCGCGTGGCTCATTTCCCAGCTGAAGTGGTTGGTGAAGTGCACCGTCACCAGGGGCTCGTACTGGCTGTCCGTTTCCGGCACCAGTTGGCCCAGGCCGAAGACGTGGGAGGCATCCGAAATCAGGGCCGTGTGGCCCTCGCTCAGCTCCAGCAGCTTGCGAATGGAGCGGTGGTCGCGCATGTGCACGGGCGTTTCCAGGGTAAGCACGGGCACGATGGCCGGGTGCTGGCGCCGGCTCACGAGCATGGTGCCGATGCCTTCGTCGCCTTCGTGGCGCAGGGCGGCCACGCCATTGCAGGCATCGTAGAGGCCGTGGGTACCGGCCGGGGCCACGCGCAGCATCAGGCGCCGGCCCGCCGAGCGCAGCACCTCGTTGTAGTCACGGTCGAGTACGGGCTGGTCGTTGTCGGCCGTGTCGGCTTCGCGCAGGGCGCGGGTGCAGTCGTGCAGAAATTCCAGCACGGCCGCGTGGGGCAGGTTGGAGGGGCGGCCGGCGGTATGCTTGGGCAGGGCGTAGTAGCCCTCGTAGCAGTCGGCCGAGAGCTGCAGCACCACCGTTACCAGGTAGCCCTGCAGGCTCACGGGCACCGAGCAGAACGAGCGCCGGTTTTCTTCGCGGGTGGCCGTGAGGGCATTCATGGTGGCCTCGGTGGCCCGGCACACCAGCTCGTACCAGTGCTGCTTCTCAATGCGGTCGTGGTCGTTGGGGTGCAGGTGGTACACCACGTCCCGGGGTCCGGCATCGGCCTCGAGGGTGGCAGCCTGGGCCTTTATGTGCTTAAAGTCGGCGGGGGAGTAGCGGATGGAGGTCGGCTCCAGTACCACCATATCGGGGTCGTCGGCCTCTTTGGCCGAGGCCATGCCCAGCAGAAATACTTCGGGCCGCAAGCTGCGGTCAAGCAAATTAAAAACCCCCTCGGCGAAGAGTTGGGCCGATACACGGAATAGACTTTGGTGTTCCCACATGGGCAAGTACAGGACGGCCGGACCTCCTTGCGGGCCCGACTTCATGCCGAACTACGGAAAAAAGCTCGGCATAGTGGTTTATGTAAACAAATTTCCTCTTTCAGCACTTCATGCACTGCTCATAAATTCGTATCTTCGGACTGGCGCTGCCCGCCGAAGTCGCCTCTACTTCACCGCACTAACCACGCAAGCCTATGCTCTTCGTCGACATGCTTTTTGTGGTGGCGGTTGCCATTTCTTTTATCCCGATTCTCACGGGGTATTGTGCCCATAGCCGGGGTCGGTCTTTCTGGCTGTGGTTTGTGTTGGGCTGGGTGCTGCCGATAGCCTCGTTCTTCCTGCTCTTCGCCCTGATAGCGCGCGACGAACTGGACCCCGGCCGCCGGCTCCTGGCCGAGGCCAAGCAAATTCTGCGCGACGCGGAAGAGAAGGCCAACGCCATCAGGAGCCAACGCTAGCTTGGTTGGGCTGCAAGTTGAGCCACAATGGCCTGAGCCACCCAGGCTCCTGTGCTAAAGCACCCTTGTAATAAATACCCGCCCGTAGGCGCTTCCCAATCCAGCATTTCTCCGGCCACATAAGTTCCCGGCCGCTGCCGCAGCATCAGGTGCTCATCCAAGGCCGAGAACTCAATGCCACCAGCTGTAGATATGGCTTCATCCAGCGGACGCAGGCCAGCTACGGGCAGTGGCACGGCCGCCAGGAGCTCCGCCATGGCCTCCGCGCCCAGAGTCGCTACGTCGGGCTGGGCTTCGCGCAGCAGCGTGGGCACGGGCGGGCCCAGGTGCAAGGTTTTGCGTAAAAAATCAGGCAGGGAGGAGCCCGGGCGACGCTGCTGCAGCTTGGCCATAAGGGCGGCAGGAGTCAGGTCGGGCTTCAGGTTGAGATGCAACACTGCCAGGCCCCCGCTGGCTAGCGCGGCCCGCAGCTGGGGCGTGAGGGCGTACACGGGCGTGCCTTCCGCACCGTATTCGGTCAGCATGATTTCGCCCCGCACCTCGGGCCCGTCGTTCACGCGCAAGGCAATATTTTTGAGTGGGGCGCGGCCGGTTTTCTGTTTAAAAAACGGCGACCACGTCACTTCCGCGCCGCAGTTGGCCGGCGCAAATGGCACGACGGGCACGCCCAGTTCCTGTAGCAGCGGCACCCAGGTACCATCCGATCCGGTTTTAGCCCAACTTGCTCCGCCCAGGGCCAGTACGGTAGCAGTGGGCTCAATGATAAACTCCCGGGCCGCTTCCAGGCCGGCGCTTTCGTCGCGCAGGCGCAGGCCATTATCTCCCGCAAACCCCAGCCAGCGGTGCCGGAAATGAATTTCTACGCCCAGTTCGCGCAGCCGGTTCAGCCAGGCGCGCAGCAAATCGGCGGGCTTGTGCGCGGCCACCGGGAAAATGCGCCCACTGGTTCCCACGAAGGTTTCGATGCCCAAATCAGCGGCCCAAGCCCTGAGCGCAGTCGGTGAAAAGTGGCTGAGTAGGGCAACAAATCGGGCCTCTTCTACGCCATACCGCCCGGCAAAACGGCTCAACTCTTCATTATTGCTCAGGTTGAAGCCGCCATGCCCGGCCACCAGGAACTTGCGCCCCACCGTGGCTTGCGCTTCGAATAGATGCACCTTGTGCCCGGCTTCGGCCAGCCGTTGAGCTGCCATCAGCCCAGCTGGCCCGCCACCGATAATGGCTACGAACGTCGCTGCGCTTAATGAAGAATGAGGAATTACGAATGAAGAATTTACCGTCCGTAGTTCTTCTTGCTGCTCCTCAGAGTCTTCGTTATTGCCCGCTTTTAATTCCTCATTCCTCATTCGTAATTCTTCAATAAGCGCATCGTAACGCTACGCTTCGCTTTCCAGAATGAGCTGCCGGCGATACCGGGCCAGGATGGCCGACTTGAGGATGAAGCCGAGGTAGCGGCCGTCTTCTTCGCACACGGGCAGTGCCCAGGCGCCGTGGCGGTCGAGCAGAGCCAGTGTATGTTCCAAATCGTCGTTGGGGCCCACCACGGCGGGGGCGGGCTTCATCAGCTCGCTCACTTTGGTGGTTTGGTAGTGCGCGTCGTCAAAGAGGGCGTTGCGCACGGCATCGAGGCTGATGACGCCAAGGAGCCGGCCGCCGGAAGCCACCACTGGAAATAGGTCACGCGAGGAATGCCGGAAGATGTCCACCAGCTCGCCGAGTGTGGTGTTGGGCCGCACCGGGATAAAATCGGTTTCGAGCAGCTTGCGCGGGTCGAGTTGAGCCAGCAGGCCGCGGTCGCGGTTGGCGTACACGTCCACGCCGCGGGCCGTGAGCTTGCGAGTATACACGGAATACGGCTCGAAGTATTTGGTAATGAGGTACGACGAGCTGCTGACCACCATCAGGGGGACAAACAGGGCGTAGCCGCCCGTAATCTCAGCAATGAGGAAGATAGCCGTGAGCGGCGCATGAATGACGCCCGCCAGAGTGCCCGCCATACCCAGCACCACAAAATGCACTTCGGGCACGTGCGTTAGCCCACTTAAGTTGATGAGACGGGCAAAGAAAAACCCCGCCATGGCTCCCGCAAACAGCGAGGAACCGAACATGCCACCATTGCCGCCGCTGCCCACCGTGATGCTGGTAGCCACCACTTTCAGCAGCATGCTAAACAACACCAGTACCAGCAGCAGCCAGGGGTTATTGTCCTGATAAACTGAAAAAATACTGCCGTCGGTAATGTGCTCGGGGTGGCCACGCAGCAGTAGCTCTACCGTGTTGTAACCCTCGCCGTATAGGGTGGGGAAAAAGAAAATCAGCCCGCCGAGCATGGTGCCGCCGAGCAGCACCTTGCGCCAGTTCAGCCCCGGCCACCGGTCAAAAAAACGTTCGAACCAGTGGTAGGTCCGAATCATATAAACGGAGAAAAACGCCGTAAACAAGCCCAATAGCACGTAAAACGGCACGGCATCGACGGGCCAGCTGGTGGTGATGAGCACGAACGGCTGGCCCGCATACAGCGCCTTGGACACCACCGTGGCCGTAGCCGAGGAGATGAGCAGGGGAATAAAATATTGAGCCGGCAGCTCCAGCAATATGGTTTCGACCGCGAACAGCACCCCCGCGATGGGCGAGTTGAAGATGGCCGCCACGCCCGCCGCCGCGCCGCACCCCGTGAGCAGGCGCCGCCGCCGCCGGTCCACGTGCAGCACCCTCCCGATGTTGGAACCCAGGGCCGCCCCCGTCACCGAAATCGGGGCCTCGGTACCGGCCGAGCCGCCGAAACTGACCGTGAGAAAGGCCGTGATGAGCTGCGAATACAGCTTGGAACGCGGTACTATGCTGTTTTCGCGGGCCGTGCTGTAGATAATTGGCCCAATGCCCCGGCCCAACTGACCTCCCAGAAAATACTTGGTAACCAGCACCGTAAGCGAAATGCCGATGATAGGATAAACCGAGGAGGCAAATACCCGGTAGGGCTCGGAGATATCGCCCTGCAGCAGCTGCACCTGCGCCCGAATACAGACTTTAAGCAGCACCGCGGCCAGGCCCGCCGCCGCGCCCACCAATATGCTAAGAATGAGCATGTACATCCGCTCGCTGATGTGGCGCGCTCGCCAAACGAGCAGCGGACGCAACAATCTGTGGACGGCGTGGTGAGGCATAGACGGCAGCGAGTGGTTAACGCATTTCTAGCAACGCAAAAATGGAGCCGGCAGGTGCCTGCGAAACGCTAAAGCTCGGTGGGCTCGCCGATTTTCACGTTGAACTCGCTGGCCGGGCGCCGCGGGTTGCTTACAGCTCCATGATGTCTTCGTTCCAGAGCGTGGGCTCGGCTTCGATGAACTCGTTCATCATATCCACGCACTCCTGCAGGTCGAGGTCGACCACTTCCACGCCGTGGCTTTCGAGGAAGGCCCGCGACTCGCCGAAGGTGCGCGACTCGCCCACGATAACCTTCGGGATTTTGAATTGCACGATGGTGCCGGCGCACATGTAGCAGGGCATGAGCGTGGTATAAATAACAGTGTCGCGGTAAGTGCGCTGGCGGCCGGCATTGGTCAGGCAGTCCATCTCGCCGTGCTTAATGGCAGAATCTTCCTGCACGCGCTTGTTGTGGCCCTGGCCTACAATTTTACCATCCCGGATGAGCACCGAGCCAATGGGAATGCCTCCTTGCGACCGGCCCAGGCGGGCTTCGTCGATGGCAGCTTGCATGAATTCGTCTTTCTGGTTCTGGTCGGTCATGGGTGGGATTTTGATTTTGTTCTCCTTCTATTGACTGTCATCCTGAGCCTGCGAAGGACCTAATGACAACAGAACGATGCGAAGTATTTTAATAACTGCTAGTAGTTCTCACGTAATATGGTCCTTCGCTGTGCGGACGCCAGATAAGGATGACAGATGGTGGACCACGGCTACGTTACCGTGCGCAAATGCCGCGGTAGGGGCAGTGCTCACACTTTTTCAAATCGTCAGTTTTGCGAATGGGCTCCGTCGGGTCCAGAATGCGCAGTACAATTTTACGCACCAATTCCTCCGAAACCTGCACGAAATCCTGCCCTTCGGGGGTGAGAAAGCTTAAGTCCGCCGACAGCAAGCCTTTGTCGAGGTTGCGCATCGACACGATGGCGGTGTTTTCGGTTTCGCGCTTCTCGGTGCTGGCCAACATGAGGCGATAGAGCCACAGCTGGCGCACTTTGTCGGCGCTGGAGGTGGCTTCCCAGAGCAGGCGCTCGGTGGCTTCGGCCGGGGTGAGCTTGCCGCGGTTGGTGAGGTTGAGGTCGTTGGCCTCGACGAGGCCGGTTTTGTAGTCGACCACGCGCAGGCGGCCGTCGGGCAGCTGGTCTACCCGGTCGGCTTTGCCGAACAGGCGCACGGCGAGCGGTCCCGAGCCGGGCACGTCGACGAACACCGTGGCCGCCAGGTCTTTCTCCAGGCTGAACAGGCGCAGCGGTAGGCCCTCGTTCTGCTCCAGACCCTCGAGATAGCGCGAAATAAGGCGCACCGCCACCTGGCCGTACACGTGGTTCAGGCCTTCGTCGGGGCGGGCGTGCTTTTCGGTTTCTTCCTGTCGCAGGGCCTTGCGCACTTCCTCGGACACATGCTTGAGCAGCTCCGGGATGTCGGCGGCCGTGATGGGGCGGGCCTGCTGCTCAAAAGGCATCATCAGGTTTTCCAGCGCCGCGTGCACCATGGTGCCAAAGCTGCCGGCCTCCAGCGTTTCCTCCACGGCGTCGTTTTCCTGGAAGCGGGCCACTTTCGAGAAGTAGAAGCGCAGCGAGCAGGCCAGGAAATCGTTGAGCCGCGAGGGGGAAATGTTGCGTTCGAGCACGCCGCGCAGGGCTGCCAGCATCTCGGGGTCTTTCTCCAAGATGAGGTCGCCCTCGTAAGGGTCGACGGCTACTTCGGTGTCCGGACCGGCCACGCTCACCGTAAGGTCCTCCAGGATGAGCTGCGGGTTTTGCGGCAGCAAGTCGTTCTTCAGTTGGAGCAAAAACCGGCTGCGCTCGCCACTCTTCATGCCCTCAGCGCCGGGCAGCACGTGCACCAAATCAATCCGCTTGGCCCGCTGCAGCAGCCGCCAGAAGTTGTAGGCCGTGATGGCCTCGGCATCGGCGTAGGTGGGCAGCTTGAACTCGGTGAGGACGTCGTACGGAAACAGCGACTGCTGCTTTTTGGGCGCGGGCAGCACGCCTTCGTTGCAGCTCAGAATGATAACGTGGTCGAAGTCCAGGGCCCGGGTTTCGAATAGGCCCATCACCTGCACATCGGCCAGCGGCTCGCCCGAGAAGGGTAGGCGGGTGCGGGCCATCTGCTCGTAGAGAAAGCGCCGGAACGAGCGCACCGACAGCCGCTGCTCCCGGCAATCGAAGGCCGAGTCGAGCTGCTTTATCAGGGTATAGAATAGGTACAGGTACTCGGCCTCAATGCCCGACTGCTTGTCGGAATACACCTGCTTGAGCAAGTCAATCAGCGTGTGGCAGGCCGCAATGATGTCGTCGCAGTTGTCCCAGGTCTTGAACAGTGCCTCAATGAGCGGGTGGTGCGCCCCGAGTTTCACGAGCTCGCTGGCGGGCAGCAGCACCGCGTTCAGGCGCACGATTTCGCGGCACACGTGGTCCAGAACGCCGTGGTATTGGGGCTCGTTGGGCTGGCGGTCCTGCCAGTGCTGGTAGCGGCGCAGGAAGGGGTGGGCCAGCAGCTTGGTCACGGCCAGGTGGTGGTAGCGGGGCACGCCGTAGCCACTTTCGGCGCTGCCCTCCCGGATGCCGGTCAGGTGCACCTCAAACAGCAAGTCCACTAGGTTGAACAGGGGCGTAGCCTGGAAGCTCAGGCCCATGGTCACGTTGTAATCGGGCACTTCGTCGGGCGGCAGGCCGTGGAGCACGGGCAGCAGCAAGGTTTCGTCGGGCAGCACCACGGCCACGGTAGCCTCGGGGTACTGGCGCCGGGCCTCGGCCAGGAGCTGGCCGGCCAGCTTGCCCTGCATGCTGGGGTTGGCCACGCCCAGGTAGCGTACGTGGTGGGGCTGGCCGCGCAGCCACTCCACTCCGCCGCCCATGTTCTCGCGGGGCAGGTTCCACTGCTTGAAATAGCGGCCCAGGTGCTGGCCGGCCCGGTTGGGCGAGCCTTCCTCCAGGTAAAATGGGTCGGCGTCGAAGCGGACTTCGGCCCGGTCGGCGCCGATGAGCAGGCGGATGAGCTTTTCTTCGGCCTTCGACAGGTTGCCCAGCCCAACGAACACGTGGCGGGCCACTTCGGGCTCGGCAGGGTCCTGGATGCGCTTCTCCAGCTTTTCCACGGCCATGCGGTAGGCCAGGCCGGGGTAGGCGAGGTGGTTGGCCAGCATGCGGCGCTTCAGCTCGCGGTACACTTTTTCGAGCTGGTCCCAGAAGCTGAACGAGTGAGCAGCGGCCTTGCTTTTTTCGGGCAGGGCGTCCAGGTCCCAGCGCTCCAAGGCCTTGGCCAGGCTCAGGTACTCAAACACCTTGCGGGTAGGGGCCAGGTTTTGGTCGAGATTGGAGAAGTCACTCAGCAGCAGCCCAGCCCAACCCACAAACCGGTCGAAGTCGAGGTGGGTGTCGATGTTTTTGAGGATGTCGAACAGCAGCAGCTGCAGGGCAATGGGCTCCTCTACCTGCACGCCGGCCAGCTCCACCATGTAGTCTTCCATGGCGGCCACGCGCGGGGCCCACAGCGGCGAGCCGGTGGGCAGGGCCAGGGCCAGCTCGTTTTTGAGGTACACCACGGCCCGGCGCGTGGGCACCACCACTACTATTTCCGACAGCTCATCGAGCGGCCCGGAACCGTAGAGGTCCAGCAGCTCGCGGGCAGTGGCGGCGAGAAAGGAAACGGGCGCCTCAAGCGGCGCAACAGTGGCAGAAGCGGAGAAGGAAGTAGGGCGGGCAGGCATTACGGTAAAGATACCGGAGGCAGCGGATAGGTGTGGCAGCGCGGCGGCGAAGTTGTTTAGAAATTCGTTTTTGGGCCGTCATGCATAGCACAGCAAACCGACGGTTCGTAGCCAAGCAGCTCGCTCGCGCCTCATGTCATGCTGACGAAGGAAGCATCTTATCAGGTGCGAACGAATCGTTGAGCCGTGATAAGATGCTTCGCTGCGCTCTGCATGACAGGAGGCATGGTAGAGCTGCTCCGCTCGGTACGACAGTCGGCCTCCGCACTTTTAGACGGGGTGCTCCCGCCACGGCTCTGTTTCGCAATTGGCCACAAAGTCCAGCAGCAGCTCCAGCAGCTCGGGGCGGGTGTGGGGGCGCGGCACGAGCAGGCCGGGAATATCGGGAGGCACGGGGCTCAACAGCTTGCGCAGGTCCCGGGCCTGGGCCACTCGGAAGCCCATGGTCCAGTCAGCGAAGCTGCGACGCATGCAGGGCCCATCGGCCAACACCTGGCAATTGTAGTGGCGCGGGTCGAATACAATGTGGTTGTAATACAGGTCCCGCACCACCTCTTCCTCGCCTTCCAGCACTTGCAGAAACCGGCCATCGGGGGTGTAAAGGAGCAGACCCGTGATGTGGTGAGTCCGGTTGAAGGCCCGTGCCTGGTGCATCAAGTCCATAAGCTCGGGCGTCTCAAACGGCACCAGCGACTGGCTCTGGTAGATGAGTTGGTAAAGGCCCATAAGCGCAACCAGCAGATGTGACCGCAAGGCTCATGCAACGCTCAAAGGGCTCTGTGCTCCCGGGCCATTGCGAGCCTAAAATTAAGCAAAAGATACCGTAACGCATGAACAATGAAACTGGTAACCAATAGTATGCTTGGGTCGGGCCTCGTTCCAAAGGCTGCGACCCATTCATCAGGGAGCAGGGCCTTAGAGAAAGCTGAGCGGTGCCTGATTACTTTGCCCATGCAAACTCTACTCCTTGTTTATGCGTCTCCGGTTCCTCCCGTTGCTGGCCGTTGGGCTGGCTGTAGCTCCTGCCCAAGCCCAAACCACACCCGCGCCTGCTGCGGCGCCGACCGATGCACCGGCCGAGCCCGTGCTGCTCTGGCGGAAATCCGGCAAAACCGGCCTTGGGCTGAATGAATCACTGCTGAGCAGCAACTGGCGCGGCGGTGGGGTCAACACCATCGGCTTCAATGCCCTGGCCAATCTGCGGGCCAACCGGAAAAGCGGGGCCCACAGCTTCGATAACGAAGCCGATTTCCTCTTTGCCTTTTCCGAAACCAAGGGCCTGGGCTACCGCAAAGGCCAGGACCGCCTGTACCTCGATACCAAGTACGGCCGCGCCATCAGTACCGACTGGGATATGTTCCTGTCGCTGAACCTGCTCTCGCAGTTTGCGCCAGGCTACAAGTACGACAAGGACGCCACTGGCAACGAGCGCGCCCGCCAGGTTTCCGATTTCTTCGCCCCGGCGTTCATTACCGCCGCCTACGGCTTCGAGTTCCACCCCACCACGTATTTCCACGTGCGGCTGGCTCCCTTCGCCCCGCGCCTCACCGTCGTCAACCGCGCCGACCGGTTTGTAGCGGCCCTCGGCGACAAGCCCTACGGCGTAAACCCGGGCCACAGCACCCGCTTTGAAGTGCTGGCCGCCCAAATCCTAGCCGAACTGGATAAGAATATCAGCCCAACCGTCAACCTGAAAGCGCGCTACGTCCTCTTTGCCAACTACGAGCACTTCAACACCCAGGAAATCGACCACCGCCTCGACCTGGGTCTCACCGCCAAAGTGGGAAAATACATCAACGTCGCCCTCAATGGCATCGCCCTCTACGACTACGACCAGGACAGCGGCGTGCAGTTCAGCCAGGGCCTAACCATCGGCATCGCCTACGCCTTCCAGAACTTCGTGGACGAGAAGAAGTAGCGTGGGTTTGCTACCAGCTATTTCGGACTACTGCGCTTTCGGAGTGCAACTCCGAAAGCGCAATCTAACCGTACGGTTCGATGTGAATTAAGACATGCCCTAGTTCGGGAATCTCCTGGCACAGCGTGTCTTTGAGCTGGTGGGCGATGTCGTGGCCTTGCCGGACGGTCAGGCTCGCGGCCACTTTCGCATGCAGGTCGACGTGGTACTGCATACCCGCTTTGCGCACGAAGCATTTTTCCGTGCCCTTTATGCCGTCCACCTGCAGCGCCACCTTTCTGATTTCCTCAATCAGGTCATCATGCAGGTGCTCATCCATGATTTCACCCAGGGCGGGCCGGAAAATCAAGTAGCTGTTGTACAGAATAAACCCGGAGGCAAAAAGCGCGGCCCAATCGTCGGCCGATTCGTACCCTTTCCCCAGAATCAGGGCAATCGAAATTCCAATAAATGCCGCAACCGAGGTAATGGCGTCGCTCCGGTGGTGCCAGGCATCCGCTTTCAGCGACGAGCTGTTGGTTTCCTCGCTTTTCTTAAGGACCAGCCGATAAGAAATTTCTTTCCAGACAATGATGCCGCCGAGGATGTAGAGCGTCCAGGATTTGGGCAGCGCGTGGGGCGTCCCGATGTTTTGGATGCTTTCGTAAGCAATGATAGTGGCAGAGGTAATTAAGAAACCAACCACGAGAAAGGTGACGAGCGGTTCGGCGCGCCCGTGGCCGTAGGGGTGGTTTTCGTCGGCCGGCTTATTGGAATACTTTATTCCCAACAGCACCAGAAAAGACGAAAGGATATCTGTTGTCGATTCGATAGCATCCGCTACCAAGGCGTAAGAATTTCCAAATACGCCGGCTACTCCTTTTATCAGTGCCAAGCAGGTATTGCCAGCAATGCTGAAATAGGTGGCTTTGATGGCGGTTTGTTCGTTTGTCATTATCGGCAATAATATAGAGCGAACTGACTTCAACCGGCTGTATCATCCGGTAGGCAATTGGCTGCTCCACAAGGAACTGGCTGGGCCTTTCGGAGCGTCGGTCGAAATGCGTTGACCTTAACGGTAAGGAAGTGCGGCTGACTACCTTAACGCGTAAATCCGCTCAATTATCTCCACCACTTTCAGGCCTTCCTGCGCGTTGGTGGTTGCGCAGCTGCGCTGCAGCACGGTTTCCACCACGTTTTCAATCACCTGCACGTGGTTGGCGGCCGAGCCCTGGTAGGGGCCGTAGTCGTTGGCGGGGTTGGTGGCCGGCAACTGGGGTAGGGTGTAGTCGCGCAAGTGGCAGTACTCTACTTTGTCCATGTATTGCCCGCCCAGTTTGAGGCTGCCGTGCTCGGCTACCACGGTGAGGCTGCTTTCGAGGTTGCGGTCCCACACGGCGGTGCTGTATTGCAGGGTGCCGCTGCCGCCTCGCTCTAGGTCGAAGGTGACGAGGCCGCTGTCCTCAAATTCGGTGAGGCCGGCGTGGTTGAAGTCGCGGAAGCGGGCGTTGATATTCGTAATGTCGCCGAAGACCCAATACAGCAAATCAACGAAGTGGCTGAATTGCGTGAAGAGCGTGCCGCCGTCCAGTTCCTGGGAGCCTTTCCAGCCGCCGGCCTTATAGTAGCGCGCGTCGCGGTTCCAGAAGCAGTTGAACTGCACAAGGTACACTTGGCCCAGGCGGCCTTCGTCAACCACCTGCTTGAGCCAAGCGGCCGGGGGCGAGTATCGGTTTTGCATCACGCAAAACACCAACCGCCCGGTTTGCAGGGCTGTTTGCACGATGGTTTCGGCATCGGCTTGGGCCAGGGCCAGGGGTTTTTCCACCACCACGTGCAGGCCGTGGCGCAGGCCGGCTACCGCCTGCGGGGCGTGCAGGCCATTGGGCGTGGCCACGGTGAGCACATCGGCGGCCGGGCCGTGCGTTAGATATGCCTCCAGCGAAGCGAAAAACGGCACGCCCGGAAACTCGACGGCCAGGCTCGGCTGCAATTCCTGGCGCACGTCAATCAGGGCGACTAATGTGGCGCCTGGGTAGCGGGAAATTAGGGCCGCGTGGCGCCGACCAATGTGGCCCACCCCGCAGATAACGAAGCGTACTCCGGAGTTAGAATTGCTCACTAAACAGATTTAACGCCCAAAGAAAATGCCCAGGCACGCAATAATGTACTCCTGCTGCTCCGCCGTCAGCCGCGGATGAATGGGCAGCGACAGCACCGCACCGCAAAGCCGCTCTGCCACGGGAAACTGCCCCGCCTGGTAGCCCAGGTAAGCATAGGCCGGCTGCGCGTGCACTGGCAGCGGGTAATAAACCATGGTGGGTACCCCGCAGCGCTGAAGAAAGTGCTGCAAATCGTCGCGACGTCCGGGTTCGGCCAGCGTAATGCTGTACTGATGAAAGACGTGGCTGCTGCGTGGGTCACGGGCCGGGATGTGCAGGCCAGCCATATCCGCCAGGGCCGCATCGTAGCGGGCGGCCACGGCTTGGCGGGTCGCGGTAGCTGCGGGCAGGTGCTGCAGCTTTACCCGCAGCAGGGCAGCCTGCAGAGTATCGAGGCGGGAGTTCAGCCCAATGTGCTGGTGGTGGTATTTCTGGGTCTGGCCGTGGTTGGCCAACTGGCGGAGCAGGTCGGCGCGGGTAGCATCGCGGGTGAGCAGGGCGCCGCCATCGCCCAGGGCCCCCAGATTTTTGGAAGGAAAAAAAGACGTGGTGCCCACTTCGCCCACAGTTCCGGCCTCGGCTTGCCGGCCGTTGGCAAACTGGAACGATGCGCCAATGGCCTGCGCGTTGTCTTCAATCAGGGCCACGCCGTGGTGGGTAGCGAGGGCATGCAAGGCTTCCAAATCGGCGCATTGCCCAAACAAATGCACCGCCACTATAGCTCCCGTGCGCGGCGTGATGGCGGCCTCCACCGCATCTGGGTCTATGTTGAACGTAGTAGGCAGCACATCCACCAGCACGGGGCGCAGGCCGAGCAGCGCTGCAGCCTCCAGCGTGGCTACGTAGGTAAAGGCGGGAACAATGACTTCGGCCCCCGCTGGCAACTGCAAGCTCAGCAGGGCCAGGGTAAGCGCATCGGTGCCATTGGCACAGGGAATCACGTGAGCGCCGCCCAGGTACTCGCCCAGCTCCGTGGCAAAGTGGCTCACTGCCGGCCCCTGGATGAACGCCGCCGATGCCATTACCTCGCGCAGGGCCTCGTCCAGCGCCGGCTGCATGGCCGCATGCTCCGCCGCCAAATCGAGCAGGTGAATAGGAGAGGGAGGAGCCGGGAGTATCAAATGCAGCGGGTAAAAAAAAGTCGGCCAAAGATAGCCGCATCCCCGGCTAGCGGCGCCCAGGGCCGTGCAGATTAGCCGGCGGGAAATTGAGCTAAAAGCAGAATGCGGCTACAGTTGCTTCAGCAGCCAGCTCAACTTGAGCAAGTCGAACGCCCGCAGGCTGGGCCGGGCCGAAAGCACGTTGCGCCGCAGCCGGGGCTCCGCAGCCGCCAGCAGGGCCTGGGCCGCCGTAGCTACGCCCAGCCGACGCAGCCGCAGCGCCAGCCGCAGCAGCCGCGAATGCCGGCTTGCCCCGTTGTGCCCGTGCACCTGCACGAGGTTGCGCACGGCTTCCTCGCTTTTACTCAAAAAGGACGCGCCGGGCTCCAGCCCGTTGTGCAGCACCGGGTTGTCGAGGTGAAAAACGCCAATGCCCGCCGCTGCCAGCGCCAGGCCAAATTTGGTGTCCTCGTGCCCGTAGCCATTCATCTGCTCATCGAGCGGGAATTGAGCTAAAATACCGGCCTGCACCAGCGCGTTGTTGATGGTGAGCTGGGTGTGGGGCTGCTGCTGGCGCGCCGCGGAGGCGCGGGCCTCGCGGGCTTGGCCGTAGTACCAGCGCAGGTGCAAGGCGGGGTCCGTAGGAGGAAGGGTGGTATAGCAGGTGCCGCCGATGAGCACGGGCGCGCGGTGGCGGGCGGCAGCGTACCGGGCCAGAAACTGGGCATCCGGCAGCAGGCTGTCATTATCGAGCAGCAGCAGCCATTCGTGCTGCGCGGCAGCGGCCAGCCGGTTGCGAATCGCGGCGCGGCCCACGTTGTGCGGCAGTTCCTGGTAGCGCACGCCGGGGCGGTGCGCTAGGGGGCGGTTGAGCGTGCGGATGTTTTCGGCCGAGCCGTCGTCGAATAAAAGGATTTCGACCGGGCCGGGCCAGGCCGTTTGCTGCGCGAGCAGGGAGTCAACCAATTCGTTGACGTCGCAGTTGAAAACCGGAATTAATACCGACAGCCCGGGTGCCATGTTAATTGACAAATAGCAATGAGCAATCAGCAAATAATAGACGCACGGATTCGCTTAAACGCGTTTGGCCGAATCCAGCAATTCGCCATCCTTGCACGTGAGCACGCGGTGCGGGTACCGCTCAATTAATTGAAAATTGTGGGTGGCCATTAAAATAGCCGTGCCCGCATTATTGATTTCGCCAAACAGCTGCATGATGCTGGCCGACACGTCCGGGTCGAGGTTGCCGGTGGGCTCATCGGCGAGCAATAGCACCGGCTCATTCAACATGGCGCGGGCAATGACCACGCGCTGCTGCTCGCCGCCCGAGAGGCGGTGGGGCATGCGGTTGGCGGTGCCGTTGAGGCCCACCTGGGTCAGCACGTCGCTGATGCGCTGCTGCTTGCGCGCCTTGCCTTTCCAGCCGGTGGCATTGAGCACAAACATCAGGTTTTCGGCCACGGTGCGGTCCGAAAGCAACTGGAAATCCTGAAACACAATGCCCAGGCGGCGCCGCAGATACGGCACCTTGCTGGCGGATAGTTTCGACAGGGCAAAGCCGGCCACGGTGCCCATGCCGCTCTGCAGTGGCAGGTCGGCATACAGCGTCTTGAGCAGCGACGATTTGCCCGCGCCCGTGCGGCCCACCAAATACGCAAACGCGCCTTTTTCGAGGGAAAACGATACTCCCTGCAGCACCGCTTGCTGCTCCTGCATTATAGTAGCATCGTGCAGCTCAATAACGTTTTCTGTCTGAACCACTGTTTTATCGGGTTAGTCGGGTTGGTGGGTTTTAGCCTTGCGCTATTTCAGTGGGCTAGATTACTGCCGTTTTAGCTCAATAATATGGCCATTAAAACACGCATCGTAATCAGCAATTCTCATGGGTAATTCCCAGCATGATTCACTCAGATTGCCAAGGGCCGCAGCTTGCCAAATTCGAGTTCGGCAATCACGGCGGCCAGCTCCGTTTCCTTGCCTTCGAGCCCGTAGCGGTGCAAATCCTTGAGTGGCCGGTCGGCCCGGAAATACGCAATGAGCACAAAGGCCTCGTCCCGTAACTGAATGTAATCGGGGATTTTGGCCTTGCCTTTTACCTTTATGATGTACATTTCTTTGAATTATGAGTTGGGAATTATGAATTATGAGTCGAGACAATAAGCGCAGCAACCCGTTGGTTGAACAACTCATAACTCATAATTCAGAACTCATAACTTAGTTACGAATTAACCTTCTTGTGGTCGGCCAGAAAAGTGGCCAGGCCTTTGTCGGTGAGCGGGTGGTAGAGCAGCGCGGTGATGACGTTGAGCGGGCAGGTCACCACATCGGCGCCAATCTCGGCGCACTGAATCAGGTGCGGCACGTGTCGCACCGAGGCAGCCAGGACTTCGGTGGGGTAGCCGTAGTTGCTGAAAATCTGCACAATCTGCTCCACTAGCTGCAGGCCGTCGTGGCCGATGTCGTCGAGCCGGCCCACGAAGGGCGACACGTAAGTGGCGCCGGCTTTGGCGGCCAGCAGGGCCTGGCCGGCTGTGAAAATCAGGGTGCAGTTGGTTTTGATGCCCTTGTCTGAGAAGTACTTGATGGCTTTCACACCCTCCTTGGTCATCGGCACTTTCACCACAATGTTGGGATGCAGCTCGGCCAGTTCCTCGCCCTCGCGGATGATGCCGTCAAAGTCGGTGGCGATGACCTCAGCCGACACGTCGCCATTTACCAGCTCGCAGATTTGGCGGTAGTGGGCCATCACGCTGTCCATGCCGCGGATGCCTTCCTTGGCCATCAGCGAGGGGTTGGTGGTCACGCCGTCGAGGATGCCCAACTCTACAGCTTCGCGGATGTCGTTGAGGTTGGCGGTATCAATGAAGAACTTCATGGAAATAAATGAAGAATGAGGAATGAAGAAGGAGGAATGATGGCGCAAAGCGGGTGATATTACCGCTCATTATTTGTCCTTCATTCTGCATTCCTCATCGGAAAAAGGTCGGCCCCAAACCTACTCATTGGGCCGCCAAAATGCGGAACAGAGCAGCGATGGGGCCGACCGGAAAAGGCAAAAAAAAGCAAGCCAAAATCGCACCGCTACAACCACCTACCCTTGCTACCTTCCGGTCCTGGGGGAGTTCAGCAGGAGCTGGTCGTTCTGACTTGCCGATGCAAAGATAAGGCAGGAACCACGGATTAGCGCGGTTTTTAAACGGATTTCGTGGATTTTGTAAGCAACCAGTACGCTGCCGTCCGGATAAGCGCGTGATTAACAGCTTGACTGTTGTGCTGATAGAACGAGTTTCTAGCCTCCTAAAAGCGGGGTTCGGGCAAGGGAGTCGACTATAGAATCCGGGAAAGTCATTCAAAATCCGCGCTAATCCGTGGTTAGCTTTGCACCATGGAACGACTTATCATTCTGGATTTCGGCTCGCAATACACGCAATTGATAGCCCGGCGCATCCGCGAGCTGCACGTGTTTTGCGAAATTCACCCCTACACCCACGCCCCGAACCTCGTTCTGACCGACGATATTCGGGGCGTTATTCTTTCCGGCTCGCCGTGCTCGGTGCGGGAAGAAGGTGCCCCTAACCCTGACCTGAGCCACATTCAGGGCCACATACCGCTGCTGGGTGTGTGCTACGGCGCGCAGCTGCTGGCCCAGCAGGGCGGGGGCGAGGTCACACCGGCCACCATTCGCGAGTACGGCCGGGCCCGGCTTTCCCAATTGGATGAGACCTCGCCGCTGCTCGAGGGCATGCACGCCGAGTCGCAGGTTTGGATGTCGCACGGCGATACCATCCAATCCCTGCCGGCAGGTTACGACATCATTGCCAGCACGCCCGAAGTGGCGGTGGCGGCCTTCAAAATTGAAGGCCAGGATACCTACGGCATCCAGTTTCACCCCGAGGTAACGCACACCACCGAAGGCAAGCAGCTGCTGCACAACTTCGTGGTCAATATCTGCCAGTGCGCCCAAAGCTGGACGCCCGACCACTTTGTGGATTCGGCCGTGCAGGCCTTGCAACATACCATCGGCCCCGACGACCAGGTGATTCTGGGCCTCTCCGGCGGCGTCGATTCCAGTGTGGCGGCGCTGCTGCTGCACCGCGCCATTGGCCCCCGCCTCCACGGCATTTTCGTGGACAACGGCTTGCTGCGGCAGGACGAGTTTGCCACGGTGCTCAAAGCATACGAAGGCCTGGGCCTGAACGTGACCGGGGTGAATGCCGCGCCCGAGTTCTACGCCGCCCTGGTGGGCCTCTCTGACCCTGAAGCCAAGCGCAAGGCCATTGGCCGCACGTTTATTGAGGTATTCGACCGCGAAGCCCACAAAGTGGAAGGCGCAGCCTGGCTGGCTCAGGGTACCATTTACCCCGACGTCATCGAGTCGGTATCGGTGAAAGGGCCGGCCGTGACCATCAAAAGCCACCACAACGTGGGCGGCCTGCCCGACGACATGAATCTGAAAGTAGTAGAGCCCCTGCGCATGCTATTTAAGGACGAGGTGCGGGAAGTGGGTGCGGCCCTGGGCCTGCCCGGCGAGATATTGAACCGGCACCCGTTCCCTGGCCCAGGCCTCGGTATCCGGATTCTCGGCGACATCACCCCCGAAAAGGTAGACCTGCTGCAACGCGCCGACAACGTGTTCATTAACCTGCTGAAGGAGCACGACCTCTATTCCAAGGTGTGGCAGGCTGGCGCCATGCTCCTGCCCATCCAAAGCGTGGGCGTGATGGGCGATGAGCGCACCTATGAGCAAGTAGTAGCCCTACGCGCCGTAACCAGCGTGGACGGCATGACCGCCGACTGGGCCCACTTGCCGTACGAGTTTCTGGCCGAGGTTTCCAATAAAATCATCAACCAGGTGCGCGGCATCAACCGCGTGGTGTATGATATCTCCTCCAAGCCCCCGGCTACGATTGAGTGGGAGTAGGTTCTGATTTTTTGATAACGTCCTTTTGATAACGCCTGTCATGCAGAGCGCAGCGAAGCATCTTCTTACGGCTCAACGATACTGACCTGATAAGATGCTTCGCTGCGCTCTGCATGACAGGCGTATTTTTTTAAAGTAGCCCCTAAGAGATATGCGCTGGCACTGCCTCCAACATATGCCCGACGAAGGCCCGGGCCACGCGGCCGACTGGCTGGCGGCGCACGGCCATTCGCTCACTTTTACACGCTTATTTGAGGCGGATCCGGCATTCCCGGCACTGGCTGAGTTTGATGGGCTGCTCATCCTCGGTGGGGCCATGAGCGTGCACGACGAAGCCAAATTTCCCTGGCTGCGTGAGGAGAAAGCCTTCATCAAGGAAGTATTGCGGGCCGGAAAAGTGACGCTGGCTATCTGCCTGGGCGCGCAGTTGGTAGCCCAGGAGCTCGGAGCCGAGGTGCGGCCCAATGCAGAGCCGGAAATCGGATTTTGGACGGTGCGCTTCTCTGCCAAGGCGCTGGAACACCCACTGTTGCGCGGCTGGCCCGAGAAAGCCGGCGTGCTCCATTGGCACGTCGATACGTTCACGGTGCCGCCGGGAGCTATCCGGGTGGGCATGTCGGCGGGCTGTGCCACGCAGGGTTTTGTGTGGGGCGATGGTATTATCGGCCTCCAGTTTCACCCCGAGTTCACGGTGGAAATGGTGGAGAAGCTGATGCAGTTTGAAAACCACGAGGCGGCCGAAGAGCAGGAATTCGTGCAGACCGCCGAACAGATTCGGGCCAAGCTCAAATCGGTTTGGAAGGGCCGCAAGCTGCTGGAGTCGCTGCTTGCGAATCTGGTGGCCGTACATGAGGGAGAGATGCTGCCTTACTGAACGTTACTAAAATAGCAGTCCTGTAGCACGTAGCCTCGCATGGGGACCCTCACCCCCGGCCCCTCTCCAAAAGAGAGGGGAGCCAAGGCACGAGAACTAGCTCAATTCCTGAAAACCAAAAGCCCCGGCTCGCTTAAGCCGGGGCTTTTCATTGGATTACCGTCAGGCTCCCCTCTCTTTTGGAGAGGGCCGGGGGAGAGGTGCCACACGCAAGGTGCTTCGTTGCGGAAAGCATCACCATTTTAAAACCCTTTCGGCAGCTCAATTCCCTTAATGGTCTTGTACAGGCTCAAGGCATTCTGGTCGGTCATGCCGGCTACGAAATCGGTGAGCAGCAGAATCTTTTCATAAGCCGATACGCCGGTTTGGTGGCCTTCGGCGCGGAACTGCTCGGGCAACAGGAGCAGCAGTTTGCGGCTGCGGTGGCCTTGGCCCTCGTCGAACACGGCGCACAGAAAAGCATCGAGCAAGCCACCAAGCACTTCGAAGCCCGCGGCTTCGATTTCGAGCACCGGGCGGCTGCGGTAGAGCTTTTCGATGCTCAGGCGCTGCACTTCCTGCAAATCAGCCCAGCAGCCCAACTCTTTGATGAGCGGCTGGTCGTATTCGCCACGCAGGATAGCCGGGGCGTGCTGCGCAAACAGGGCCGCCGATTCGGCCACCAGCTTGCCAATCAGGCGGGCGCGGATGTAGCCCAATTCCTCACGCCAGTCGTGCCACTGCACGCTGCCCACGCGGCCGGCCGGGTCGTTGAGCATCTTTTTCAGCAAGCCCAGCCCAGCCTGCGGCTCAATCAGGCCGAGCTTCAGGCCGTCTTCAAAGTCGATGATGCGGTAGCACAGGTCATCGGCCGCCTCTACCAGAAAGGCCAGCGGGTGGCGGTGAGTAAAGCCCAGCGCGGGGTCGCCTTTGGGAATCAAGTCCAACTCGGCGGCTACGTGCCGGAAGCGTGGGTTTTCGGTTTGGAAGTGGCCGTATTTCTTTTCGGAAGCCCCGCCCAATTTTGCCGCTGCCGGCACCAGGCTGGGTTTGGGGTATTTGGTGAAGGCGCCCAGGGTGGCGTATGTGAGGCCCAGGCCGGCGGTGCCGGTGCTGTGCGCGGCGTAGGTATGGGTGAGGATGCGGAAGCCCGCTGCATTGCCCTCAAAGTGCTGCAAATCGGCCACTTCGGCGGGCGTGAGCTTGTCCAGGTACGGCGCGGCGGCGTGGCTGGCAAAGTAGCTGCTGATGGCGTCTTCGCCGGAGTGGCCGAAGGGCGGGTTGCCGATGTCGTGGGCCAGGCAGGCGGCGGCCACGATGTCGCCGCAGTCTTGGTCGAGGTTGGGCAGCAGTTGAGCCAGAGCGGCATCGTTTTCCAGGAGGTGGCGGGCGGCGAGGCGGCCCAGCGAGCGGCCCACCACGGCGGTTTCGAGGGAGTGGGTGAGGCGGGTGTGCACGAAGTCGGTTTCGGGCAGGGGCATCACCTGGGTTTTGCGCTGCAGCCGCCGGAACGCGGAGCTGAACACCACCCGGTCGTAATCCTGCACGAAGGCTCCGCGGACGGGCGCGGCGCTGGGCGGGGGCAATTGCTGGTCGGGAAAACGGCGCTGCGACAGCAGGCGCGGCCAGTGCATGGGCTCGGGCATCGGATGGAGACTGAAGGCGGAAACGGGCCGGGCGGCGTTATTGAGCTAATTTTTGGTCCAGCAGCCGGAAGGGATTTGCTTCGCTGAGGTTCAGGACGAAGCGAATGCGGTCGGTGAAATCCTGGCGGCTGTTGGGCAGGCCGTTCTGGTACTGCGAGCCGGCCACGGGCAGGTACAGCTCAAACACATTGCGGATAACTGGCACCACCACGCCGGCGTCGTAAAAGAGCCGTTGGGCTGGCCGGCCTTCCACTACCTGGCGCTCGGCGGTGGCCCCAAAATCGCCGAATACGGCAAGGCGCGTCACGGGCAAGTCGGCCTTTAGGTTGAGCGTGCTGAGCCATTTGCCGCTTGTGGCGGGCACATAGGCCTTGAAGGCGCCGTCGCGGTTGTCGGTCTGGTGTAATTGGGCCGTCACGGTGTGAGAAATCTGCTGGCGGTCGAGGAAGGCGGTTTGGCGTCGGTAGTCGGGGCTGCCGCTGAGGCCGAGGAAGAATACGTCGTCCCGGGTCTGATTCAGAAAGCGCCCGCCAAACAGGCGCACCGACACACGCTTCTCGGGAGAATAGTACCGCTCGTAGCTGGCCTCGGCCCGGAGCAGCAACGCCGTGCCGCTAAACTCAGCGCCCTTAGACGTATTGTCGAGCTGGTTTAGCTCAACCTGGGCCGCCCAACTTTGCAAGGCATTGCCGGCGTGCACGCCGTACTCCACGGTGGTGATGTTGTTTACGCCCCGGTCCTGGTCGTCCACGGAAGTGAGGGCTATTTTCACCTGGTGCTGGGGCTGGTCGTAGGCCGAGTGGGGCAGCACCACCGTGATGCTGGGCTCCAGCTTCACGTAGCGCTCGAAGCGCTGCACCATGAAGCCCGTAATGACCTGGCGGCTTCCGCGGGCGGGCAGCACGTTGAGCTTGATGGAGGCAATGCCGTTGAGCTCGTTGCGGTTGAAGCTGTACATGGGCATGGCCAGGTACTGCACCTTCTTGATTTGCAGCGGATTGTTGTAGAAGGCCGCGCCGAGCATGAACTTGTCGGACGTATTGGCCCCGAGCACCGGGGCCCAGTTGATAAAGGACCGGTCCCAGCGCTCTACGCCGACCAGCGGCTGCAGGCGCACAGGCTCCCAGCGCCGGAAGTTCCCGTCGCCGAGCAGCAGGCGGTCGTCGCGGCGGTTGAGCTCGGGGGTGATGTATTCGGCATCGACCACCACGGCGACTACGTTTTCCCGGCGGAAGTCGAGCTGCGCTTCGGCGTCGTCTTCGGGGTTGCCGAAGGGTGGCGTCCACAGCGTCTGAAGCACCTTGCCCTGCGCGTCTACGGTGGAAACGGGCACCGCCCAGAGCACCGGCGAATCGGTCCGGACCAGCACTTTCACGACGTCGCCAATTTGCTGCGTGGCAAAAATGTCGGCGTTGTATTCGCGGGTATTGGTCAGCATTTCGCGGAAAAACCAATCCAGCTTCTGGCCCGTGCTTTCCTCAAATACCGCCTCCATATCCTCGGGGTAGGGGTGCTTGAACTGCCACTTGGCATAGTAGGCGTGCATGGCGGCGTCGAACTTTTCCTGCCCCAGGTAGCCGGCCAGGTACTTGAGCAGCGCCGCCGTTTTGAAGTACACGATAATGCCGTAATTATTCTGCCCGAAGGCGGCCGACGTGGGGCCCTGCACCGGCTGGTCGAGGCCCCGGCTGGCCATTACCTGGTACGGCACCTGGTTGAGGGCGCTGCCCGGCAGGCCTTCCACGCCCAGCGCGCTGGCGGCGCGCTTGTTTTTATAAATGCCTTGCAGCAGGCCGTTTTGCGGATTTTCGCGTGCTTCTACCCGGAGCTGCTCGTAGCTGTTCACGCCCTCGTCCATCCATGGGAAGTCGCGTTCGTTGCTGCCCAGAATGCCGTAAAACCAGTTGTGGCCCACCTCATGTACTATGGCGTCGGGCTCGGTCACGGTCACCATGGGGTATTCCATGCCGGAGCCAGCGCTCAGGGCACCGTCCACGGCGGTGGCGGCAGAGTAGGGGTACTCGCCCACCCACTGCGAGTAGTAGGTAAGGGCGTCGTTGACGTCCTGCAGGCCCTTAATCCATTTTTGGGCCTCCTTGTTGGTGAAGAGTACCCACGAGGTAACGGCCCGGCCCGAGGGCAGCGTCACGCTGCCTTTCAGCACGTTGAAGCGTTTGTCGGCAAACCAGGCGAAGTCGTGCACCCGGTCTTGCTTGTAGCGCAGGGTTTTGGTGGCGGCGTCGGAAGCGGGGAATGAGAGGTCTTTGCCGAAGTCCTTGGCCGTCTTTTTGAGCGCGGCTTCGGCGGCCAGTGCATCCATACGGGCACGCTCGTCGGGGTTCTGCAGCTCGCCGGTAGCACCGACGGTATAGTTGGTGGGCAGCGTAATGGTGACGTCAAACGAGCCGTATTCTGAATAAAACTCGCCCTGGTCGAGGTAAGGCATGGGGTGCCAGCCGCGCCGGTCGTACACCGCCGGCTTGGGGTACCACTGCGTAATCTGGTAGCTCTGGCCCACGTGCCCAAAGCGCGAAAACGACGCCGGAATCTTCACCCGAAACGGCGTGCTGATGGTGGCGCTGGCCCCGGCCGCCAGCCGCTGGGGCAGCACCAGCTTGGCCATGTCGGGGTTTTTGGGGTCTAATTCAAGCTTGGCCGGCTGGCCGTTTACCTTAAAGTCGAGCCCGTCGATAAAGCCCCGGTCGGCGGCTTTAGCAAACTGAAACTTGCGCTTGCCGTTGCGCAGCTGCTGCTTAGCAAAGGCCGTGGAGTTGTCGCGGTAGGCGTTGGGCCAGAGGTGAAACCAGATGAACGACAGCGTGGCGGGCGAGTTGTTGATGTAGGTCAGCTCCTCGCGCCCGGTTAGCTGGTGGGTTTTGTCGTCGAGGGTAACGTCAATGGAGTAGTTGACTTCCTGCTGAAAATAAGGCGCCGAAGAAATACGGGGCGTCTTGGCAGGTTTGGCGGGTTGGGCCAGGGCCAGGCCCGGGAGCAGGGCCAGCAACCCGAACAGTATACGGTTTTGCATGCAGTGGTAGAAACGGGGAGTACATCCGTACGAACAACGGATGAGTGAAAGTAGTAGGTGAGGGGCCAGCCGCACGGCATATGGCGCCTCGGGGTACGGCCAGCTTAGCTCAATTCTAGAGAATGGGGTCCTCGTGCGTGCGGCCCAGCAGGCGCACTGTGCCGTAGCCCACCAGCAAAAACAGGCCAAAAACGAGCGTTACGCCCCAGGTGCCGGGAAAGGAAAATGGGTGCAGCACGCGGTTCACGATGTCGTAGAACAGTGTGAGCGGGTTGGTGAGCACGTCCCAGGAATTGAAGCGCAGGTAGCGGCCCAGGTAGATGCCGAAGCTGCTAAGCAGCAGCGCCACCGTGGCAAAGGCCCAGCCCACCCAGGTGCCCAGCCGCCGCTGCACCAACTGCTGCATGTCCGAGAGCGAGGCGTAGGCCAGCATCAGCCCGTTCCAGGCGCAGCTCAGAATCAGGGCCAAATCGTACCAGAGTGGCACCCCCGGGCGGGGATTGAGGTGGAACAGGTCGGTGAGGAGGTAAGGGGCGTTTGGGAAGAACAGTATCCAGGCCAGGCTCACCGGTACCAGCATCCGGGTTCGGAGCGGCGCCTGCGCTATGCCGAGCAAAGTGCTGAGCGCGAAGGGAACCACGGCCAGAAACAGATTCCAAAGCAGAAACAGAAACTGCAGTCGGCCCGTCATTGCCATACGGCCCACCACCAGCAACAGGCTGAGGGTGATGGACGCAGCCAAGACAAAAACCAAGGTGAGCCGGGCACGGGAAAACGGTAGGCTTGAAGAAAGCGACACGGCAAGCAACTGGGTTGGTGAAGGAAAGATAACGCGGGGCGCGGCGTCTGGCGTATACGTATGCGCCGGCACTTCGTGGGGGCCCGGCATTTGTGGCTAATTTTGCGCCGCTTACCACAGGGGCAAGCTTATTATCGGTTAAATGACGTTTACTCTTACGCTGCGCCGGCCGCTCGGGTGGCTGGTGGCCAGCCTACTGCTGAGCAGCCCTGTGCTAGCCCAAACCCCCGGCAAGCCGCGGACTCCCGCGCCGGCTCCTGCCCAAGCGACTTCGCCCGATGCCCGCTACCGCAACGGCAAAGCCCTGCTCGACCAAGGCAAATACGCCGAGGCCCTAAAGCTGCTCGAGCCCTTGGCCCAACCCAAGACCCGCTTCGCCCGCGCCGCCGATGCCGCCTACCTGAGCGCCGTGGCCGCCGCCCGCCTCAAGCAGTGGCCCGAGGCCGAGCAGCTGCTCAACCTGCTCCGGACCGAATACCCCACTTACCCAAACCTGCCCGACGCCCTGCTGCTGCAAGGCCAGGCGTCGTTTGAGCAGGAAGACTACGACACTGCCCTCAAGACGCTGGCCTCGATGCCGGCCGATAAGCTGACGCCGGAGCGCGAGGCCCTGAAGGCCACCTACCTGCCGCGCATCAAAGACCGCAACACCTGGCTTCGCCTCCTGCGTCGCAGCCCCGACGATGCCACCCTGGCGCGGGCCTACGCCGACCACCTGATAGCCGGCGGCGCCTACACCGAAGCCGACCGCCCGGTGCTCGACGAGCTTATCGGCAAGTTCAACCTCGACCGCGCCCGCTACACCCCGCGGCCCCGGGCCACCAAAAAGAGCAGCTACAACGTGGCTGTGCTGCTGCCTTTCGAGCTGAATGACCCCAGCTGGCAAACCCAGCGCAAAAACCAGTTCGTAACTGACCTCTACGCCGGCCTACGCCTGGCCCAGGATAGCCTGCAGCGCGCCGGCCGCCAGCTCCAGCTCTTTGCCTACGACACCGGCGCCGATACCCTTACCCTGAAGCAAGTATTGGCGCAGCCCGAGCTCGCCGGCATGGATTTGCTGATTGGGCCAGTCTATAAATCTGGTGCCCGGCTGCTGGCCCGCTACGCCCGCGACCATCAGATTGTATGCGTCAATCCGCTTTCGGAAGACGCTGATTTGGTGCTCGACAATCCCTGGCACTACCTGTTTGGGCCTAGCTCGGCCACCCAGGGGCGCGTTGCCGCTCAGTTCGCGCTCAATGCCTTTGGCTCCGGCCGGCCCGGCATTCTGCTGCACGAAAAGACCAAAGACGAAACCGCCTTTGCCAACGCCTACCGGACCACCTACGAAGCGCAGGGCGGCAAAATTGGCGTGTTGCGCAGCCTTGATTCCGATGTGGACGCCAGCCTTAGCGCCGCCTTCGCTGGCCTCGACCTGGCCAATGCTAGCCACGTGGTAGTGGCCTCCGACAACCGCCGCATTGGCCCTTACACCCTCAATATCCTGCAGCAGCAACCGGCGGCCAAGCGGCCTCCGCTCATCTGCCCCGGCTCCTGGTTTGATAACCCCCGCATTAGCATCGGCCAGCTCAATTCGCAAGGCATCTATTTCATTCAGCCCAAGTACTACGACGAGCAGGCGCCCGGTTTCCGCCGTTTCCGCCAGCTGTATTTGCAGTACCAGCACATTCCTCCTTCCATTTACGCTAACCAGGGGTTTGAAATGCTGCTGTACTTCGGCTCAGCTTTATTCCAGTTTGGTCCTGCTTTTCAGGCGGGGCTAGCCGGTGCGGCGCCCATGCCGGGGGCTATTTTCGAAGGCCAGAGCTACGCAGGTGGCGCTCATGATAACCAAGTAGTACCCATCGTCAAGCTCAATAACCTGGAGCTGCAGGTGCTACGCTAGGGCGCATCTGTACTCCTCACAGAACATCATGCTGAGCTTGTCTGTCATGCAGAGCGCAGCGAAGCATCTTGTCAGGTGTGAACGATTCGTTATGCGGTGAGAAGATGCTTCGCTGCGCTCTGCATGACAGACGATTGAGTAACTACCCCAACCGTGATGCTCTTCACACTATGAAAGCTTTTAATAATTCTCTTTCGACAGTCACCCCAAATATGCTTAACCTCACCACTTCCGTTGCCTTATTCGAACGTGCTAAACCCCTTATTCCCGGTGGGGTAAACTCGCCGGTGCGGGCTTTCCGGTCGGTTGGCGGCTCGCCGGTGTTTATGCAAAGCGCCCAGGGCGCCTGGCTCACCGACGTCGACGGCAACCGCTACGTTGATTTCATCAATTCCTGGGGCCCCATGATTTTGGGGCACGCACCGCAAGTGGTGCTCGATGCTGTGACCAAAGCCCTGCCCAACTCGCTGAGCTTCGGAGCACCCACTCAGCGCGAGGTCGAGATGGCGGAGTTGATTCGGCAGATGGTGCCCAGCATCGAAAAGGTACGGTTGGTAAACTCCGGCACCGAGGCCTGCATGTCGGCCATTCGGGCGGCGCGCGGCTTTACAGGCCGGGCCAAAATCATCAAATTTGAAGGCTGCTACCACGGCCACGGCGATGCCTTCCTGATTGCGGCTGGCAGCGGCGCCCTCACCGCCGGCGAACCCGATTCGGCCGGCGTGACGCGCGGTGTGGCCCAGGATACCCTCACCGCTCCCTACAACGACCTGCCCGCCGTTGAAGCGCTGATAGCCGCCAACCCCGGCCAGGTAGCAGCCCTGATTCTGGAGCCCGTAGTAGGCAACATGGGCCTGGTAGCCCCCGCCGAAGGCTTCCTGCAAGCCCTGCGCGCTCTTTGCACCAAGCACGGCATCGTCCTCATTTTTGATGAAGTGATGACCGGCTTCCGCCTCGCGCCCGGCGGTGCGCAGCAGCTCTACGGCATCAAAGCCGACATGACGACGCTGGGCAAAATCATTGGCGGCGGACTGCCCGTGGGCGCTTACGGCGGCCGCGAGGATATTATGAACCAGGTAGCGCCCGCTGGTAAAGTCTACCAAGCCGGCACGCTGTCCGGCAACCCCATGGCTACGGCCGCGGGCATGGCCCAGCTGCGCTACCTGCATGAGCACCCTGAGCTCTACACCGCCCTCGAAGCCAGCAGCGCCCGCCTCGCCGACGGCACCCGCCAGATTGCCGCCGACCTAGGCCTGAACTACACCGTGAACCGCGTGGGCTCCATGTTCAGCATCTTCTTTGCCTCCGAGCCGGTGACCAACCTGGAAGATGCCAAAAAGTGCGACACTGCCGCGTTCGGTCGCTACTTCCACGCCATGCTCAACCGCGGCATCTACCTGGCGCCATCGCAATTCGAAGCCTTATTTGTGTCCACGGCCATTACCGACGAGCTCGTCGAGATGTACCTAAAGGCCTGTCGGGAGTCGTTGATAGAAGCCCACGGACTTTAGCGCAAAGGGGCGCAGGCTGAAAAAAATAAGTCCGCGGAGACTTTACTCTTCGCTTTTGACTCCGCGAGACTTAATTTTCCACTTTGCGAAACCTTGCGCTCATATTCCAGCGACCTTTGTCTCATGGTAAAACAGTTTCTTTTGGTTCTGCTAATGGTGCTGGCGCAGCTGGCCCACGCCGAAACCCCCGCCGAGGCCAACAAGCGCCTCTTTGATAAAACCATCGACGAGCTCAACTTCCGCACCATGGAAACGGTGTATGACAAGTCGTTCGCCCGGGGCAAATTCCCCATCACCCTGCGTACGGCGGCCGCCCGCCGCAGCTTCGATGGGTTTGGCAACAATGCTCCGCTCAAGCAGCTGTTCATGAACTACAACGGCATTGCCGAACGGTATAAGAACCGCTACGGCAATGGCCCTAACACCTTGGCCGAATTTGAGAAACAGCTCAAGTCGGTGCTGCTGGATAAGAACTTCGAATTCTTTATTCACAACCTGCCGCGCGATGAGCGGGTGGCCCTCGTACGCGCCGAGCAGCGCCTTATCCAGCAAGCCACGGCTCAATTTAATGCGTCGGGTGCGCCCGAAGAAGTAGCCGCCGTGCCCCCGGCCGACGTGGATGCCCAGCCCGAAGCGGCCATGGCCGCTCCCCTCACTACTCACGAAGACGCGCCGACTACCTCGGCTTCTAACGACGAAGAGCCGCTCTCATCGCAGTCTGCGGCTGATGCCGGGGCCGCCCCGCGCCACGACTGGCTCGACTACTTCACGTTGCTGCTCAGCCTCACCAGCACGCTGCTGCTGTTGTACCTCATCACCACTGTGCTGCCGGGCCTGAGCCGCCGCGTGAACAACCTGTCGGCTGAGCCGGAACCTGAGCCCGAAACCCGCAGCATAGCCAGCCGCCTGCGGCCGGCTCGCTCGCAGGGCCTGCGCGAAGACCGGTACGAGGAGGACGAAGACGACTTCGAGCCTGCCGACCCCTCGCGCCACGACGACGATTAACCCCCTGAATTTGCATCCGCGGAGTAGTTCAGCCCTTCAAATTCAGCCCAACTTGTTCTAATGATTTTAACCGACCAGCAAATACTTGCGGAAATTGAAAAAGGCACCATTGTTATTCAGCCTTACGACCGCAGCTGCCTGGGTACCAATTCCTACGATGTGCACCTTGGCCAATACCTCGCCACTTACCGCGATGAGGTGCTGGATGCCCGAAAGCACAACGAAATCGATGTTTTTGAAATCCCCGAAACCGAGGGGTTTGTCCTGCAGCCCGGCACGCTGTACCTGGGCGTAACCCAGGAATACACCGAGACCCATGCCACCGTGCCCTTCCTCGAAGGCAAGAGCAGCGTGGGCCGCTTGGGCATCGACATTCACGCCACCGCCGGCAAAGGCGATGTTGGGTTTTGCAACCATTGGACCCTGGAAATCAGCGTGTCCATGCCCGTGCGGGTGTACCGTTACATGCCCATTGGCCAGCTGATTTACTTCACGGTGCAAGGCAATGTCAACACCTTTTACAACCGCAAGCTGAACGCTAAATACAACGACCGGACCGACAAGCCCGTGGAGTCAATGATGTGGAAGAACACCTGGTAGTAATGGGGCCGGAGCTGGGTGGGCGGGCCTAAGCTCGAACCAGGGGTACGTTTTCATCGTTTAATGCTCACTGGGCTCGGCTACGCTGGCCCGGTCCTTGCGTAAGCGTGTTACCAAAACCCCTACGACGATGACTACGAAAAAAGCTTTTGCTTCTATGCTGCTGGCGCTTCTGGCCGGTGGTGCTTCTGCCCAGCAAGCCCCGACTGCTTCCACGGTTCAGTTACAGGATAAAACCCAGTCCAGCCCCCGTCTCAATGCGGTGGAGGCCCGAGCCGCTCGCCTCAGCAATCAGATGGTGCGCGACCTGCACCTGAACGGGTATCAGGCGGGTAAGCTCCGCGCCATCAACGACGATAAAATTGCCAAGATGGCGGCCATTGAGCGCAAGAACGCCGGCAACCCGGCCGTGATTGACGCAGAGTGCAAAGGCGTGTGCAAGGAACGCGACAAGGAGCTGCAGGACGTGCTAAGCAACGACCAATACTCCAGCTACTTTAGTGCCCGCTCCACCTACTATAAGTACGATAAGGACTATGCCTCACAGTCGGCCAGCATCTTGCTGACGGAGGCCGTGCAGAACCCTGCGCCGGCCCGGGCCAACAATGCCGTTATTGCCCCCACCAAAGCCAAGCCGACCAGTCGGCCGGCTGGTAACCTTGGCCGGAACGCTCGCTAAGCAAGTAGATTCTAAATACAAAAAAGGCCCGTCGCTATTTGCGACGGGCCTTTTTTGTTGGGGCAGAGGCTTAGCGACCCTGCTCTTGTTTGTCGAGGTAATCGGACAGCTCTTTGCAGAGGGCCCGCATTTTGGCGGCCATTTCCTTGTCGTCGGTAGCCGTCACAATGTTTTCGGCCATGGAGCCGATGTTGTCCACGCAGAAGCGCTTCATTTCATCGACGGGCATGTCCTTGGTCCAGAGGTCAATTTTCATGGTGCCTACCTGCTCCCGGTCCCACAGCGCAATGTTGATGGCTTTGGCGAAGTGGATGTCCGGCCCCGCATCGGTGGCCGACCAGCTAATTGCCTCGGGGACTTTGTTTTCGTCGAGGGCAATGCTGAAGCGGATTTCTGATTTTTTCATCTTGGGTGTATCGAAACAATAAAATAAGAACGTCATGCAGGGCGGAGCGAAGCATCTTTACCGCGTAAGTACTTAAATACTATTGCAGTAAAGATGCTTCGCTCCGCCCTGCATGACGTTCGGAGGTAAAAAATCTACTAAACGTAGTTGTTGAGCATCACCGGCATCACCAGCATCAGGATGCTTTCGTTGTCGTCCGGAGTGGTGGGCATGAGCAGGCCGGCGCGGTTGGGCGTGCTCAGCTCCAGGGTGATTTCCTCGGAGTCAATATTGGAAAGCATTTCCAGGAGGAAGCGGGCGTTGAAGCCGATTTCCATGTCTTCGCCGTCGTACTGGCAGGTGAGGGTCTCCTTGGCTTCGTTGCTGAAGTCCAGGTCCTCGGCCGATACCACCAGCTCGGAGCCGGCCAGGCGCAGGCGCACCTGGTGGGTGGTCTTGTTGGAGTAGATGCTGATGCGGCGCACCGAATTGAGCAGCTCAGCGCGGTTGATGATGAGCTTGTTGGGGTTGCTCACCGGAATCACGTTTTCGTAGTCCGGGTAGCGCTCGTCAATCAGGCGGCACACCAGGCGCATCTGGTTGAAGCTGAAGAAGGCGTTGCTCTGGTTGAACTCCATCTTCACCGGCGTAGCCTCGGAGGGCAGCGTGCCTTTCAGCAGGTTGAAGGCTTTGCGCGGGATGATGAGGTTGGCGGTTTGGCCGGCGCCCACGTCCTGGCGGCGGTAGCGCAGCAGGCGGTGGCCGTCGGTGGCCACGAAGGTTACCTGGTTGTCGGCCAGTTGCACCAGAATGCCGGTCATGGCGGGGCGCAGCTCGTCGGTGCTTACCGCGAAGATGGTCTTGTTGATGGCCCGGGCCAACGACGACGACGGCATCTCAATCGGGGCCGAACCCTTCACCACGGGCACACGCGGAAAGTCGGCGGCGTTCTCGCCGGCCAGCTTGTAGCGGCCGTTGGAAGAGCTAATTTCAATGGTGTAGGTTTCCTCGTCCAGCGTGAAGGTCACGGGCTGGTCGGGGAGGTTCTTCAGGGTGTCGAGCAGGATGCGCGCCGGGGCCGCAATCCGGCCGGTTTCGCGGGCTTCTACCGGCAGCTCGGTAATCATGCTGGTCTCCAGGTCGGAGGCCGTGATGGTCAGCTTACCGGCCTCAATCTCAAAAAGAAAGTTCTCCAGAATGGGCACCACGGGGTTGTTCGTAACCACGCCGTTGATGCTTTGCAGCTGCTTGAGCAGAGCGGAGGACGAAACAATAAATTTCATAAGAAAGGCCTGTGCGTTGAGTGAGGGACGGCAAAGATACGTGGCGGGGTTGGGCTTTGGAAGTGACGTAGGGAGAGGAGTGAATTAAGAATTTTGGCGATGCTGATATGCGCAACAACCGGTCTATGTAGTACTGCTAGTTGGAAGGGGCTGCGACGCGTTTCTGCTTGCTGAGAAAGAATACGGCAATACCTTGTGGAGCGCTAAGCGTCTGGCGGCTGGCGGGCGCTATTGCTGACTTCCTTAGCTTCGAAAAGCAATTCCCACTCATTCTCTTATGAAGCCAACCTCAACCCTTCAAACCGGTTTATTTGTCCTCATGGTTTTGCTGCTGCTTGGGCCCGCGGCAGTAGCTCAACGTAAGGCTGGCGGGCGCAGCAAGGCCACTAAGGGCACGGCCGTAGTGTATGACTCGGTACTGTACAACGGCCTGCGGTGGCGCTCCATTGGGCCGTACCGGGGTGGGCGCGCCGGCACCGTGACGGGCGTGCCCGGCAACCCCAACCTCTACTACATGGGCACGGCCGGCGGCGGGGTGTGGCGCACCACCGACGGCGGCGGCTCCTGGGCCAATATCACCGACAAATACTTTGGCGGCTCGGTGGGAGCGGTGGCCGTAAGCGAATCGGACCCGAACGTGATTTATGCCGGCGAAGGCGAGCAAACCGTGCGCGGCAACGTGTCATCGGGCTTCGGGGTGTGGAAGTCGCTGGATGCGGGCAAGACCTGGAGCAATATTGGGCTGAAGGACTCTCGCCACATCGGCCGCATCCGCATTCACCCCAAAAACCCCGACCTGGTGTACGTGGCGGCAATGGGCGACTTGTATAAGCCCGGGGAGATGCGTGGGGTGTATCGCAGCAAGGACGGCGGCAAAAACTGGCAGCGGGTGCTGTTTGCCAACCCCGACGCTGGCGCTGTCGACCTCATCCTGGACCCCTCGAACCCGCGCATTCTATACGCCAGCACCTGGAACGTGCGGCGCACCCCCTACAGCTTCTCGTCGGGTGGGCCGGGCTCGGGCCTCTGGAAAAGCACCGACGGCGGCGACACCTGGACCGATATTTCACGGGCCGAAGGGCTGCCCACGGGTACGTTGGGCATTATCGGCGTGGCGGTGTCGCCGGTGAACTCCCAACGCGTTTGGGCGCTGGTGGAAGCCGAAAAAGGCGGCATGTTCCGCTCCGACGACGGTGGGGTGCACTGGGCCAAGCTTACTGACGACCGCAACCTGCGCCAGCGCGCCTGGTACTACACCCGCATCTACGCCGACCCGAAAGATGCCGACGTGCTGTACGTGATGAACGTGTCGTACCACAAAAGCAAGGACGGCGGGCGCACGTTCGCGGCCAGCAACGCGCCCCACGGCGACCACCACGACCTGTGGATTGCCCCCGAAAACCCCAGCCGGATGATTATTGCCGACGACGGCGGGGCCCAAATCAGCACCGATGGCGGCCAGAACTGGACCACCTACGGCAACCAGCCCACCGGCCAGTTCTACCGCGTGGTGACCGACAACCACTTCCCGTACCGCATCTACGGCGCGCAGCAGGACAACTCCACCGTGCGCATTGTGCACCGCAGCAGCGGCAACACCATCGGCGACCGCGACTGGGAGAGCACCGCCGGCGGTGAAAGCGCCCACTTGGCCGTGGACCCCCTGAACCCCGACATCGTGTACGGCGGTAGCTACGACGGCTACCTGGCCCGCGTGGACCACGCCAACGAGCAGGAACGCATGGTGAATGTGTGGCCCGACAACCCCATGGGCCACGGCGCCGAAGGCATGAAGTACCGCTTTCAGTGGAATTTCCCGCTGCTGTTTTCGCCCAACGACCCCAAGCGGCTATACGCCGGCTCGAACCACCTGCACGTGACCACCAACGAGGGTCAGTCGTGGGAAGTCATCAGCCCCGACCTGACGCGGAACGACCCCAAAACGCTGGGCCCGTCGGGTGGCCCCATCACCAAAGACAACACTGCCGTGGAATACTACGGCACCATCTTCGCCATCGCCGAATCGCCGGTAGAGCCCGGCGTTATCTGGACGGGCTCGGACGATGGCCTGCTGCATGTGACCCGCGACAACGGCAAAACCTGGGCTAAACTGGCTCCCAAAGGCCTGCCCGACTGGATTCAGATAAACAGCATCGAGGCGCACCCAACGCTGAAGGGGGCGGCCTACGTGGCGGCCACCATGTACAAGTCGGGCGACTTCCGGCCCTACCTCTACAAAACCGCCGATTACGGCAAAACCTGGACGAAAATCACCACCGGCATTCCCGATACCCACTTCACCCGTGTGGTGCGCGCCGACCCCAAGCGGCCCGGTCTGCTCTTCGCCGGCACCGAGTACGGTATGTATATTTCCTTTAATGATGGCGCGCAGTGGCAGCCGTTTCAGCTCAACCTGCCGCCCACGCCCATCACCGACCTCACCTTCAAGAACGACAACCTGATTGCGGCCACCCAGGGCCGGGGCTTCTGGCTGATTGATGACGTAACGCCCCTGCACCAGCTGAGCGCGCCGGTGGTGGCCAGCAAATTCCACCTGTACACGCCCACGCCGAGCTACAAGATGGAAGGCAGCGGCACGCCCGATATTCCCAAAACGGCCGGCCAGAACCACCCCGGCGGCGTGATGCTCTACTATTACCTGGCCCAAAAGAAGGACTCGACCAGCGCCGTGAAGCTGGAAATTCTGGATGCCAGCGGCAAGCTCATCCGCACCTTTGCTAACACCGACCGCGACCTGCGCGATAAAAACCTTACCAAGGAAGAAAAAGCTAAGGCCAAGCGAGAGCTGCTGCCCACCCGCAAGGGCCTGAACCGCTTCGTGTGGGACCTGAGCTACCCCGACGCCAGCCGCTTCGAGGGCCTCATCCTATGGGGCGGGGGCACGCAGGGCCCCAAGGCCGTGCCCGGTACCTATAAAGCCCGCCTCACGCTCAACCAGGAAATCCAGGAAACCGACTTTGTGGTGCTGCCCGACCCCCGCAGCAAAGTCACGCCGGAAGACCTGAAAGCGCAGTTTGATTTCCTGCGCGAGGTGCAGCAGAAGCTCACGGAAACCCACGACGCCATTCGGGACATCCGCACCATTCGCGGCCAGCTCCGCACCATCACGGCGCCCCTGAAAAGCCAGCCCAACGCCAAGGACGTAGTGGACTCGGCCGGGGCCATTGAGAAGAGAATGACCCAGATTGAGGAACTGCTGTACCAGACCAAAAATAAGAGCGACCAGGACCCGCTCAACTTCCCCATTCAGCTCAACAACAAGCTGGCGAACCTGGCCAGCCAAGTTGGCAATGGCAGCTACCGGCCCACCGAGCAGGCCGAGGCCTTCAAGAAGGAGGTGCTGGAGCAGATTAACCAGCAGCTCAGCCAGTTTAAAATGATAAAGGAGCAGGACATTCCTGCCCTCAACAAGCTCATCCGCGACAAGAGCGTGGACGCCATCACGCTCCCGAAAGCGCCTGCCCCGGCCCCGCCGAGCAGCTTGTAGCGCAGCTAAAATTACCGCTTGCCCGTCTCACCAATTGGGGCCAAGGTCTGCTTAGCCAGTGCGTTTCGTTTGGCCATCTGGTACCGAAACCGGAACCAGGTGGCCACGAGCAGCAGCAGGGCGCAGCCTTCGCTCAGCACTTTTTCTGCATCAAAGAAATCTACCGGCCGGTCCTTCAGCAGCGGGTCCATCACCACGCCGTGCACCACGAACAGCAGGGCGGTGGCGTAGGAAATCAGGTGCACGTTTTTC
Source organism: Hymenobacter plasmatis (assembly GCF_020711255.1). Taxonomy (GTDB): domain Bacteria; phylum Bacteroidota; class Bacteroidia; order Cytophagales; family Hymenobacteraceae; genus Hymenobacter. The sequence continues at coordinate 76,417 of NZ_JAJFAW010000004.1, read as the reverse complement.
CAGGCGCGAAACCCCATGCGCTTCCGGATGCCATCCTGCGAGGTGAGCACCACGAGCACCAAGGCGTAAAATGCCAGGGCACCCAAGGCCACAAAAAGCCGCTGGTTTGGAGCATGCAGGGGAAACAGCACGTCAACCAGCGTGAACTTTGACGTTTTATCGACCACCAGCAACAGCGGATGCACGACGGCCACGGCCAGGGCCACGTAAGCCGTCCAGTTGTGGACGTCGGCCACCGGAATGCGCTTCACGAAGGGCGGGGCTTTCTTCCAATACCACGACTTCCGGTAGGCCGTGCCGAGCATCATGCCCAGCAGAAAGTTGGCGGTGAGCACCACGGTGGCCACCAAGCCCGCCGCCGATGAAAGGTCCAATAGGGAAATATCCATGGGCAAAAAAGTGAGCCAATCGCGAATCAACGTTGTTAGACCGCGAAGTGCGCATAGCGCCGCTTCCGGCGCCACGCCCGCACGGCGCCAAACAGCCCAAGTAAGGCCAGCGGGGCGCCCAGGTTGAGCAGCTGCCAGCGGCGGCGCTGCTCGGCCAGCTTCACCTTATCCAGGGGCCGTAGGGTGATTTGCTTGCCGCGCACCGAGATGAGGCCGGTTTCGTCGAGCAGGTAGTCGGTGGCGTTCAGCACCAGCTCGCGGTTGGCAAATTCGGTGTTGGCCAGGCGGTCGAAGCCCAGGCGGTAGGGGTTGCCGGTTTTGGGGTCGATTTCTGAGCGGATGAAGTCGCCGTCGGAAATAACCAGCACTTTGCTGGGTTTCCCGTTGGGCGATTTTTCGGGCTGGAACTGCAGGGTGCCGGGCCGGGCGCGGTTGGCAAAGAGCGAGGGGAACTGGCCTTCGAGCAGGTAAGCCACCGGCTGGAAGCCTTTCTGGTACAGCTTGGGGTTGGGCTCCAGGCGGGCGTCGTTGAAGTTGATGGGCACGGGCGCGGGCAGCACGCGGGTGTAGCGCGAGGTGGTCATCAGCGGCGTTTTGCGGATGCCCACGGCCTTCACGGTATCCAGATTACCCGTGAATTTCAGATACACCGCATCGAGGTTGCGGGTGATGGGGTGCGGGCTGAACTTGTTGATGAGCGGGTAGAGCTGCCAGGGCATTGGCTCAATTTTGGGCTTATTGCCCTCCATGCCGGTCACGAGGGGAATCTGGCCGCAGTTGAGGTCGAGCAGCAGGTTCTGGTTCACGCGCAGGCCGTACTTGAAAAACAGGTCGTCGAGGTTGAGGTTGTAGGGCGTGGCCAGCGCCACGCCGTTGCGGCTCACGCTGTCGAGGTCTACGCTCAGGGCATCTACAAAGAACAGCGCCTTGCCGCCTTGGGTGATGAACTGGTCGAGCTTGAACTTGTCGTCTTCCGAATAGGGCGACTTGGGCTGGGCCACCACTACGGCATCGAGGGCGCGCAAGTCAGGCACTTTGCTAAGCGTGACGCGGTACACGTCGTACTGCTGCTGCCAGGTGCTGAGCATGTCGCCGGCCTGGGCGTTGCTGAGCTCGCCGTGGCCTTCAATTACCCCGATGCGTTTGCGCAGCCCGGGCACGAGCGCGCGGATGGTGCTGGCCAGCTCATACTCCAGCCCTTCAATGCTTTGATTGAGCCGCACGTCGGCCGCAGCGGCTTGGTTGCCGCGCAGCAGCAGCACGTTTTTGTCCTGGCCGCCCACGCTTACCACTGCCCAGGGGAAGATGATTTTCTCCACACGCTTGCCGTTTTCGGTGGCGCCGAGGTTGGTGGGCTTCAAGCCTTTTTTGATGAGAGAGGCGTAAAACTGGTTGCGGGCCGCCTCGGTGCTGGCGGCGCTGGGGTCGATGAAAATGTAGTTCAAATTGGCCCCGCCGTACACCTGGAACTCGGTCAGCGTTTCGCGCACGCCCTGCTCCAGGCGGCGGAAGGCGGGTGGGAAATCGCCGGTAAGGTACACCGTGATGGTAACCGGCTGCTTGAGTTCGCGCAGCAGCGTTTTGGTGGCTGGCGACATCGTGTAGCGCTTCTCCTCCGTCATGTCGATGCGGAAGAAAAAGCGCTGCGCCACGAAGTTTATCAATAGCAGGAGGCCAAGAATGGCCGCGAAGTAAAGCAGGTCGCGCTGCTTGCGCGAGGCCGCTACAGGAGCCGCAAGCGGCGCATCATTCAACGTATTTTCCATTACCAGTTCCGGCTGCGTAAGGCCAGTCGCGTGGCCTGCAAAGCCACCGCTACCACGCTGAAGAAATAAACCAAGTCGCGCGAGTCAATCAGGCCCTTGCTCAAGTCGCGGTAGTGCGCCGCAATGCCCAGCTGGCTCACATAGTAGGCCGGGCCGCCTTCCAGCACCGACGCCAGCGAATCGAACCCGGAGTACACCAGGAAACAGCCCACCACCGCCACCAGAAACGCAATAATCTGGTCGCGCGTGAGGGCAGAGGCCAGAATGCCGATGGCCGCAAACACCGCCGCCAGCAGCGCCAGTCCCAGGTACGAGCCCACCGTGGCGGCCGAATCGATGTTGCCTTCCGGGTTGCCCAACTTGTAGACCGAGAAGTAATACAGTAGCGTCGGAATCAGGGCCAGCAAGGCCAGGAGAAAGCAGGCCAGGTACTTGCCGCCGATAATCTGTCCATCGGTGAGCGGGCGGGTGAGGAGCAGCTCAATGGTGCCGGCCTTTTTTTCCTCCGCAAACGTGCGCATGGTGATGGCCGGAATCAGAAACAGGAATATCCACGGGGCCAGATTGAATAGCGTTTGCAGGTCGGCGTAACCGTAGTCCAGCACGCTGCTGTCGGGAAAAACCCAGACGAACAGGCCGGTCGCAATCAGAAACACGCCCAGCACCACGTAGGCCACAGGGGAGTTCAGGAAGGCGTTGAATTCTTTTTGAAGGATTGTTAGCATAGGGTTCTTGTCACGCTGAGCTCGCGAAGCATCTTATCAGGCTAGCGCAGCATGGATTAGTATTTCTGACGTAAGCAGCGGCGATAAGATGCTTCCTGCGTCAGCATGACAGCAGATTATTTCGTCAATTCCCCAAACACCTCTTCCAGGCTCTGTTGCTCCTGCCGCAGGCCCAGCAATATCCAGCCTTCCTGCGCAGCCAGCCGCGACACGGCCGCGCGCGGGTCGGTGCCGGGAGCGGTGCGGAGCAGGATGGCTCCATCCGGCGCGGTTTCGACGTGGCGCACGCCCGGCAGCTTGGCCAGCAGGGCCGGGGCCACGGTGCCTTCAAACTCGGCGCGCACCACGGTTTCGCCGGCGGCGCGGGCGGCCAGCTCGGCCACGGGGCTGTCGGCCACCAGCTTGCCCCGGCTGATAATGAGCACGCGCGAGCACAGGGCCGTGACTTCGGGCAAAATGTGGGTGCTGAAAATGACGGTTTTGTCTTCGCCCACTTCCCGGATGAGCTGCCGGATTTCCAGAATCTGGTTGGGGTCGAGGCCGGTGGTTGGCTCGTCCAGAATCAGCACGTCCGGGTCGTGAATGAGGGCCTGGGCCAGCCCAACCCGCTGCCGGTAGCCCTTGCTGAGCGCGCCGATTTGCTTGTTCTGCTCGCGGCTCAGGCCCACGCGCCGCACCAGTTCGGCCACGCGCGTGCGCAAGCCGGAACCCCGCAGCCCGTGCACCGAACCGATGAATTCGAGGTACTCGTGCACGTACATGTCGAGGTAGAGCGGGTTGTGCTCGGGCAGGTAGCCCACGTGCCGGCGCACGGCCAGGCTTTCGGTGAGCACGTCGTGCCCGGCCACGCGCACCGTGCCGGAGGTAGGAGGAAGGTAGCCGGTGGCAATCTTCATCGTGGTGCTTTTGCCCGCGCCATTTGGCCCCAGGAAACCCACGATTTCGCCCTTGCCAGCCGTGAAGCTGATGTCGTCCACGGCGTTTTGGGTGCCGTAGGTTTTGGTCAGGTGTTCTATTTCTACCATGCTTTTTTATTGGTCACCGACTCTGCTCACCAGTAATAGAAAGGTGAGAATGCAGGCTGCCGCCGCTGCAAAGCTCATCAAAACACCTTTCCAGTTGGCCATAAAGGCTTTGAATTATTTAACCTGCGCCGGACGCAGCTGAATTTCGGAAATCATGGTCGTGTCCGGGGCTTCAATGGCGTGCACCATCGCCGCAGCAACGGATTCGGGCGTCATTTTATGCGGGTCGGGCGTGGCTCCGGGCTGGTTGCCGTTGAAATGGGTCTCTACCGAGCCCGGCATCACGCACGTGACGCGGATGCCGGCTGGCCGTACTTCCTTAAACAGCGCATCGGAAAAGCCGCGCACGGCAAATTTGGTGGCGCAGTAGCCCGACATTCCGGCGGTGCCCGCCGTGCCGGCCAGCGAGGCCACGTTCACGATGTGACCCTGGTGCTGGCGCTTCATCTGCGGGAGCACGGCACGGGTGCACAGAAAAACCCCGTGTACGTTGGTATCGAACATCGCTTTCCAGTCTTCGGATTTGAAGCCATCGACTTCGCCCATGATGCCCACGCCGGCGTTGTTTACCAGCACGTGAATTTCCGGGCCCAACTCCCGCATGGTATTGGTGAAGGCTTCGGCCACAGCTACTTCGTCGCGCACGTCGCATTCAAAAAACTGAAACTGGTCGTGCACCAGGCCTTCGGGGGCGGTGCGGCCCCAGCCCGCTACGGCGGCTCCGCGGGCCAGCAGGGCTTCCACGGTGGCCCGTCCTATTCCTTTGCTCGCGCCCGTGACGATGGCTACTTTGCCGGTGAGGTCCATTTATCTTTGAGAAAATTAAGAATGCAAATGCGCTATACGAATTTGCGGCCGCAAGTTAGCGGCACAAGGGGGTTTGGGAAGATGAAGCGGCTGGGGCGCGCGGGGCTGGGGGCGGCGCTGGCGGCGGGCCTGAGCACCTGCGGCCCCGGGCACGGCACCGACTGCCTGAAAAGCACGGGCACCGTCATCACCGAACGCCGCGAAGTAGCCCCCGACCTCGTAACCGTAACGGCCTACGACAACGTGGACCTGCGCCTGGTGCAGGACACCCAGACCTACGCCGAAGTGCGCACCGGCGAAAACCTGATGACGGACATTGAGTTCACGCGCAAAGGCAACAGCCTGGAAATAAATAACACCAGCAGCTGCAACTGGGCCCGCAGCTACGACACGCCCCGCGAAGTAACCCTGCACCTGCCCCGTATCACCAACGTGTTTCTGCGCGGGCAGGGCAACGTGAGCACCGTGGGCGAGTTTGTGAAGGACACCATCTTCTTCCATTTGGTAGGAGCCGGCGATTTCGACCTCACCCTGAAAGCCCGCCAGGTGTACCTCGACTTATACGAGCTGGGCGATGTAAACCTGCGCGGCAGCACCGACGGCTTCAATTTCACCCTCGGCGGCTCCGGGCGTTTGTTCGCCCACGACCTGGCCTCGCGCATCTGCTACTTCAACATGACGCGCGACAGCGACGGCGCGGCCCACGTCCGCGCTACCGAAGCGGTGGGCGGCACCGTGGCCGGCAATGGCACGTTTTACTACAGCGGCTCGCCGATTTATACCGATATCAAAGTGACTGGCAAGGGGGGACAGAAGCGCGAATAAGTTCGCTGGCCATTCCTACAAGTCGCCCAGCTGCGGCCGAATCAGCAGCTCTTCCACCACGGCGTGCGGCGAAAGCGAAAACGCCGAGAACACGGCTTCGGCCACGTCTTCGGCCTGGACAAACCGCTCGGTGGGCAGGTCCACGCCTTCCCAACTGGCGGTGAGGGTGGGACCCGGCAGCACCGCCGTCACGCGCACACCGCTGGGCTTTAGCTCTTCCCGCAGGTTTTTGGTAAAGCCGAGCAGGGCGTGCTTGGCAATGCCGTAGGAGCCGCCGTTGGGGTAGGCCGTGATGCTGGCGGTGGAGCAAATGGTGAAAATATGGCCCCGGCCTTGGGCGATGAGGCCCGGCAGCAGGGGCAGGGTCACGTCGTAGGCACTGAGCAGGTTCACGGCCAGCATCTGGCGCAGCTGCGAGCCATCGGCGGGCTCGTCCTGCAGGCGGCCGGGGATGAAGGCGCCGGCGTTGTTTATCAGTACTTCAATCGGCAGATTTAGCTCAAGTACGAAGGCAGCAAAGCGGGCGCAGTCTTCGGGCTGGCTCAAGTCGGCCGGCAAGGTGTGGAGCCGTGCGCCGGGAACATCGGCGGCCAACTCGGTTGTGAGGGTGGTTAAATCGGCGGCCGAACGGGCGCAGGTGGCCACTGGGTGCCCCGCGCGCAGGAAGCGCGACACTAAGGCGCGTCCGATACCTTTGCTGCCGCCGGTGACGACAATTAATTTTTCGCTCGTTTGCACTCTCTCTGCGTGATTTTACGTAAGGTGCGGCGTTGCGCAGGCACTCGACTGTAGCAACACGACCGCCCAAACTTCGGTTTTTATTCTCAACAATTCCCCAATGCTTAAAACTCTAGGCTCGTTCGTCCTTTTTCTGCGCGGCATGGTCACGCGCACGGAGCGCTTCAGCGTGCTCTGGACCCGGACCATCGACGAGGCCATTCTTATCGGTGTTGATTCGATTCTTATCGTCTCCATCGTATCGGCGTTCATCGGGGCGGTAACCTGCGTGCAGATTGCCTACAACCTTACCAATCCGCTGATTCCGCAGTCCACCATTGGCTACATGGTGCGCGAAATGACCATTCTGGAGTTGGCGCCCACCATCACCAGCATCGTGCTGGCGGGCAAGGTGGGCAGCAGCATCGCCGGTGGGCTGGGCACCATGCGCATCACCGAGCAGGTGTCGGCGCTCGAGGTTATGGGCATCAATTCTACGTCTTACCTGGTGCTGCCGCGCATTATTGCGGCGCTGCTCATGTTCCCGCTGCTGGTTATTCTGGCCATGGGGCTCTCCATTCTTGGCGGCTATCTGGCGGGCACGCTCACCGGCGTCATGACGGCCCAGGACTACATCGAAGGCATTCGCACCGATTTTATTCCCTACAACATCGTATTTGCCTTGATTAAAGCCGTGGTGTTTGCCTTCCTCGTGTCGGGCATTTCGTCTTTCAAAGGGTACTACACCACCGGCGGGGCCCTGGAAGTAGGCGCGGCCAGCACCGGGGCTGTTACCAACTCCATCATCGCCATTCTGGTCGCCGACTTCGCCCTGGCTGCTTTGCTGCTCTGAGAAACAACGAGCGGGAAAAGCAAGCGCAAGGTATTTTATGCTTATCCGCGTCTTGGTACTCGATGCCAGTGCTGACCTTTCGCTGCCCGCCTCCAGCTCCCAATAATTGATTTTTAGCTTCTCATCCGATGATTGAAGTATCCAATATTGAAAAATCGTTCGACGGCACGCCCGTGCTGAAAGGCATTTCGTGCGTGTTCGAAACCGGCAAGTGCAACCTGCTGCTCGGCGGCTCGGGCACGGGCAAAAGTGTGCTGCTGCAGTGCATTGTGGGCCTGATGAAGCCCGACATTGGCTCCATTACCTTCGACGGCACGGTGTACACCAACAGCAAGATTGACATCCGCCAGGAAATCCGGCGCAAAATCGGCATGCTGTTCCAGGGCTCGGCCCTGTTCGACTCGATGACGGTGGCCCAGAACGTGGAATTCCCGCTGCAGATGCTCACCCCCGAAATGACGCCCGAAGAGCGCCGCGAACGGGTAGAGTTTTGCCTGAAGCGCGTGGGGCTGGAACAAGCCGGCGATAAGATGCCCGCCGAGATTTCGGGGGGTATGAAGAAGCGCGTGGGCATTGCCCGCGCCATTGCTCCGCACTGCACCTACTTGTTTTGCGACGAGCCCAACTCCGGCCTGGACCCGGCTACTAGCATCAAAATCGACGAATTGATCCGCGAAATCACCCACGAGTACGGCATCACCACCGTCATCGTGACCCACGATATGAACTCCGTGATTGAGATTGGCGAGCACATCATTTTCCTACACCAGGGCAAAAAGCTGTGGGACGGCACCAAAGAAGAAGTGTTGAACGCCGAAGTACCCGAGCTGCAAGAGTTTATCTTCAGCAGCGCCCTGGTGCGCGCCGCCAAAAAAGTAGACGACGAATCCGTCGGTGGCCTGGCCGCCCTCACCGAATCCGTGAACCACGGCGGCGGCATCTAGCCCAACTTACTCCGAACTGAAATGGCCCGCCCGGCATTGCCGGGCGGGCCATTTGCTTATTGCTGCAAGGCCTTAAGGTGGGCCAGGTGGTGCTGCCCGTGCCAGGCGTAAAGGGCCAGGGCTTGGTCGAGGGTAAAATCGCGCTTGGTGCCCGGGTGGTAGAACGTGCGCTGCCATTGTTCGTCGCTGAGGTGATGCAGCAGCGTGACCCAGCGCGTGTGCAGGGCCTCCAGCAGCGTTAGGGACACCGTGATGGGCGTGGCAGCTACGTCGGGCAGCTCGGCCCAGGCTTGCTCGTCGTAGGGGCACACGGTGGGGTTCTGCTCCGTGAGGGCCAGCCGGAAGCGGCAGTAGCTGTTCAGGTGCGAGTCGGCAAGGTGGTGGATTACCTGCCGGCCGTTCCATCCGCCGGGGCGGTAGGGGCGCTCCAGGCCCACGCCGCCCACCGCCCGGGCCACGGCCGTGAGTTGAGCTGGCAAGTCCGCAAGCTGCTGAATGAGGGCCGTGCGCTCGGCAGGAGTGAGGGCGCCTTCCGGCAGTTGGGCCTGCCCGATGGGGTAGCTGAGGTTCACCATTTTTTAATTAAGAATTAGCAATAAAGAATTGGGGAGAAAGGAATAAAGCAGCCGGCTGGCTCAAAAAAATGAGGAACCGGAAGCAAACTCCCAATTCCTCATTCTTAATTCCTCATCAAGCGCAGCGTTACCCGTTGCGCTTGTTCAATTCGTCGCGGATTTTGGCGGCTTTTTCGTAATCCTCTTTTTCGAGGGCCTGGGCCAGCATTTTGGTTAGCTCGTCCAGCGATACTTGGCCGCTGGGTTCGCGGGCTTCCGGCTGGGCCCGGCTGGGGCGGGGCGCGTCGGTGTCGTTATCCTCGTCTTCGTCTTCATCCTCCTCTTCTTCGGCTTCGCTTTCGGCTTCGTCGAGGTCCGAAAGGATGATGCCGGCTTCGCTGAGCACGCTTTCAACGGTGAAAATGGGCACTCCGAAGCGCAGGCCAATGGCAATAGCATCGGAAGGACGGGCGTCGATGTCGAACGTGGTGGCGCCATCGGAGCACACGATGCGCGAATAGAACACGCCCTCTTTCAAATCAGAAATCACCACTTCCAGAATCACCACGTGCACGTGCTCGGCAAACGATTTGAACAGGTCGTGGGTAAGCGGACGGTTGGGGCTGATTTTCTCGATTTGGATGGCAATGCTTTGCGCCTCGAACATGCCGATGATGATGGGCAGGCGGCGGTTGCCACCTTTCTCGCCCAAAATCAGCGCAAAGGAGCCAGACTGCGACTGGCTGGACGAAAGGCCCAGGATTTCAAGCTGGATTTTTTTCAAGGGACTGGGGAACTGTGGGTCTTGGGACTTAGGAGGAGGGCGGCGCGCCTGAAGCAGCTTGGGCAGGGATGTAGGTGCAAACTAAAGAAAAGTCCGGCTATCCACCGCAGAATTGAGCCCAGGCCCGCCGCATGATAAAAGATTTGGGGACTTAAGCAGCCGTTTTCTTACGAAAACAAAGTGCCTAAGTCCCCAATTCCAGAAAAAAATATTAGCCCAATTCTTTTACCGCAGCAGTCAGCTTGGGCAGTACGTCGAATACGTCGCCCACGATGCCGTAGTCGGCAGCCTTGAAGAACGGCGCCTCCGGGTCTTTGTTGATGACCACAATCACCTTGCTGCTGTTCACGCCGGCCAGGTGCTGGATGGCCCCCGAAATGCCGCAGGCAATGTACAAGTTTGGCGATACGGTGATGCCGGTTTGGCCCACGTGTTCGTGGTGAGGGCGCCAGTCCACGTCCGAAACGGGCTTGGAGCAGGCCGTGGCCGCGTGCAGCGCCTTGGCCAGGTCCTCAATGAGGTGCCAGTTCTCGGGGCCTTTCATGCCGCGGCCACCGGATACCACACGGTCTGCCTCGGGCAGCAGAATGCCGCCGGCCTGGTCCTGCATCACCACTTGGGTGGGGGCATCGGCAAAGTCCGCATCGGTGAGTTGAGCTGTGAAGCTCTGCACTTCGGCGGTTTTGCCGGCTTCGTGCTTGGCTTCGGTCGAGTTTTTCTTAACGGCGATGATTTTGCGCTCGCCGCTCAGTACCACGTCCGAAAACGCCTTGCCGGAGAAGGCCCCGCGGCGCACCACAAACTGGCCGTTATCGGTTTTGGGCAGCTCCACGGCGTTCGTCGCCAGGCTGGCCTTGAGCCGCACCGACAGGCGCGAACCCACCGCCGCGCCAATGTTGGAGTTGGCCAGGATAATCACCTTGGCCTGCTCTTGCTCGGCCGCGGTGGCAATGAGCTTGGTATAAGCGTTGTTTACAAAATCCTTGAGGCGCGGCTCGGCATCGTAGAGCACCTTGGTGATGCCCTGCTCGCCGAGCTTGGCCAGGTTGGCCTCGGTGGCTTCGCCCACGGCAATGGCCGTGGCGGTGGTGCCCAGCATGGCCGCCACTTCGGCGCCGTAAGTAGCGACTTCAAGCGAAGATTTTTTTACTTCGCCGTCGGCGCATTCAACTACAACTAGTACTGACATAATTTTTCTTGTTTGTCATCCTGAGCGGAGCGAAGGACCTTGTCCCGTCCGCGCCGCAATGAATTAGTGATTCTGACGAGCGCAACCGTGATAAGATGCTTCCAGCGTCAGCATGACAGATGATTATTAGATAACCTTGGCTTCGTTGCGCAGCAGCTTGATGAGCTCGCCGGCGTTTTCGGCGGGGATGAGCTTCACGCCCTGCTTTTTGGGTGGCAGCGCAAACTCGGCCACGGTGGTGCGAGCGGGTTCGCCCACGGCGGGCACCACTTTCAGGGGCTTGGTGCGGGCCGTCATGATGCCACGCATGTTGGGGATGCGGGGCTCGCACATGGGCTGCTGGCAGGAGGCCACGAAGGGCGTGTTCACGGTCACAATCTCCTTGCCGCCTTCGATTTCGCGCTCCAGCGTGGCGGTGTTGCCGTTCATGTCGAGCTTCATGGCCGGGGCCACGGTCGGGATGCCGAGCATTTCGCCCACCATGCCGTGCACCTGGAAGCCGTTGTAGTCGATGCTTTCCTTACCCATCAAAATCACGTCGTAGCCACCTTCTTTGGCCACGGTCGCAATCTGCTCGGCTACAAAAAAGGCGTCCTGCGGCGCGGCGTTGACGCGGATGGCGTCGTCGGCGCCAATGGCCAGGGCCTTGCGGATGTTGGGCTCGGTATCGGCTTCGCCTACATTGAGAACGGTGACCGTGCCGCTGCCGGCAGCCTCTTTCAGCTCAATGGCGCGGGTGAGGGCGTATTCATCCCAGGGGTTAATCACGAACTGCACACCAGCCTTGTTAAACTCCTTGTTATCGGGCGTGAAGGTGATTTTGGTGGTCGTGTCGGGCACGTTACTAATGCAAACGAGGAATTTCATGCAAGCGGGCTGAAACCAGAGAAAGGAGAAATCACGCGGAAAAACCGCAATTTTGGCGCAAAGATAACCTGAAACCGCCCCGAATGAACACGCCATCCACCCGTTTGCAGCAACTACTCGCCTTTTACCAAGACGACCCCACCGACGCCTTTACCATATATGCCCTGGCCACGGAATACCGGGCGCAGGAGCCGGAGCGGGCCTGGGGATTTTACCAAAAACTACTGTCCGAACATCCTGATTATGTGGGCACGTACTACCATGCCGGCAAGCTGCTCGAGCAATTTGATAAGAAGGACGAGGCCGAAAAAGTTTACCGCGATGGCCTGAAAGTAGCGCGCCAGGCCGGCCAGCAGCACGCCGCCAGCGAGCTGCTGCAAGCCCTCAACAAGTGCCTGGGACTGGACTACGAAGATGATTAAGCAATCGATGGCTTCACTGCTTGATTATTATAGTAAAGCCATTGGTAGATAGTGTTATGCTTAATTTATAAATCGGAAAAGTATAAGGTAAAATGGTTATTTTAGTACGCACTCCTGGCCTCTGAGGGCCGGTTAAGCGTCACCATTTTTCCCATTTCCGATGAATAATTTACTTGACTCCATCAAGGCGTTGATTACGCCCGACCTGGTCAGTGGACTGGCGGGCCGCCTGGGCGAAAACCAGGGCGGGGTGAGCAAAGGGCTGTCGGCCGCCCTGCCGCTGGTGCTGGCCGGGCTTATCCAGAAAGTCGGCGGCGGCGACGGGGCGCAGTCGGTCTTCAGTATGGCGCAGACGGCCTATCAGCAGCACGGCAGCAGCCTGGGGGCGCCCACGGGCCTGCTGGGGATGCTGAGTGGCAGCAACGCCGGCAGCCCGCAAGCGGGAAACATGCTGACCTCGATTTTTGGGGGGCAGGCCTCCAACCTGGCCACTCCGCTCAGTAGCCACGCGGGCATCAGTTCGGGTTCGGCCAGCTCGCTGCTGAGCTTGGCGGGCATGGCGGTGCCAGCGCTGCTAGGTCGCCACATCAAGCAAAACAACCTGAACGCCAGCAGTATGGGTTCTATGCTTATTGGGCTGAAGGACCAGGTAATGGCCATGCTGCCCAGTGGCATGGGTGCTTTGCTGGGTGGCCTGGGCGCGGCCGCCAGCCGCATGGGCGGTGCGGCGGCTGGTGCCGGGGGGAATCTGGGCTCGGCCATGACCAATCCGGCTGGAGAGCCGCGGCGCCAAATAACCCCGGCTCCCGGCGGGGGCGGCACGCGCTGGCCCCTCATTCTGGGGGCATTGGCAGTGCTGGCCCTGCTGTTCTTTTTCACGCGCAGCTGCAACAAAACCACTACCACCACGACGACCACGGAAACCACTCCCATGGTCGACACGACCAATGGGCTGCCGAAGCCTGTGGCCCCGGCCGTAAGCACTGGGCTCGATTCGGCCTCGGCAGCACTGAAAGCCGGTTGGGCTAAGCTGGGCGCCATGACGGCCATCAAGTTGCGGGATGGCAGCACCATCAACGCCCCCGCGAATGGGGTCGAGAGCAAGCTGGTGGCCTTTATTAATGACAAGTCGCGGCCCGTGGACAAAACCACGTGGTTCTCGCTCGACCGCCTGCTGTTTAAAACGGCCAGTGCGGAGCTGCTGCCCGACTCGCAGGAACAGCTCGACAACCTGGCGGCCATCCTCAAAGCGTACCCCGCCGTGAAGCTGAAGCTGGGCGGCTACACCGACTCGCGTGGGGATGCAGCCCTGAACCGCCGGCTGTCGGGTGAGCGCGCCAAAACGGTGCTAAACCGCCTCGTGGCCGCGGGCATTGCGGCCGACCGCCTCGCCTCGGAAGGCTACGGCCCCGAGCACCCGGTGGCCAGCAACAGCACGCCCGAAGGCCGCCAGCAAAACCGCCGCGTAGACGTGCGGGTAACGGCGAAATAGGAGTTTAGCTATTCTACTTAATAACAAAAGGCCCCGCCAGCATACGGCGGGGCCTTTTGGTGTTCAATCCAGTAATGGATTTTAGCTCAACTTAAGGTCTTTAATGCGGAAGTAGCTCAAGCCATTGCTACCGCTACTGTTCTCGAGACTTTGCCAGTGAACTTACTTAAGTGAAACTAATTGATTCTAACATTAAATAATGCATTGGAGTAGCGCTGGCCCATGTTGAGCGTGAATAATAACACGTTTGTCATATATTATAACTATGTTTATTTATTATTTACTTATTTCGCTAATGAAAGGCTGAATGACTTGGCTTTCAAATACCGTACTTTTCTAGCACAGCGATGACAGGTTTGCTCGACATCATCAAGGCTACTTTCTCCCGGGAGTTGGTAAGCCACATTGCCAGCCGGCTCGGCGAGGCTGAAAATGGTGTCAGCAAAGCATTAGGCGGCCTCGTGCCAGTGGTATTGGCCGGACTGATAAAAAAGGCAGGAGCGGGAGAAGCCCAACTGGTGTACGACTTGAGCCAAAATGCCAGCCGCACGGCCAGTGCCCACTGCAGCACCATGACCGGGTTGCTGGGCATCGTGGGCAGCGGTGACACCCTGGGCGGCGCCATGATACAGGGTGATTGCCTGTTAGCCAATTTGTTTGGCACAAATACCGGCACAATTGCCGATTCCGTCAGTGTGTATGCGGGCATTAAGCCCAGCTCGGCCAAGACCTTGCTGGGCACGGCAGGAGTGGTGGTGCCCGCCCTGCTGGGCCAGTACGCCAGCAGCTATAATCTCAAAGCAACAGGCACGGCTTGGCTGCTGGTGGGGCTGAAAGGACAGGTGCGCAGCTTGATGCCCGCCGGCCTCTACGGCCTCACAGGCGTGCTCCGGTTGGGCCGATTAGGAAATTGGGCTGCGCCAGTTGCCAGCGCCAAATTGTCGGCTTCGCGCGCCCGGCCAACTGCCGCGAGCAGCCTCAGAAGCCGGTGGTACCATTTGCTCGTGCCGTTTATTGGCTTTGTGCTGGTGCGGTATTGCTTGCTGGTGTGGGGCCTGCCGGCGGCGGACGTGGCCAGCCCCACGGGCGGCTCCCGAGCCAGCGCGGGTTCCTTCACAGCGGGTCGGGTTGCCGGTGATATTAGCGGTAGTGGCTTGCGGGGTTAGGCAGTAGGGAAGCCATTGGGCTGGTAAAAACCGCCATTGGCCGAGCAGATATAGTCATTGAGGGCGTGCGCAAAGGGTTCATTTTATCCTCATGCGGGCCCATCCACATTTGTGGGGAAATCAATGCTGTATATGTCCCGTTTTTCATTTCTGGTATTTCTTGGCTTTTGGGGAGCGGCGGTAGTGCCGGCGTTAGCCCAGGCGCCGGTTGCCCCCGCACCCGCCCCGACCGATACCGTGCGCCTCACGTTGCCCGACGCCGAGCAACGCTTTTTCCAGAACAACCTGGCCGTGCTGGCTCAGCAGTACAACGTGACGGTGGCCCAGGCCCAGGCCGTGCAGGCCCGCCTCATCGACAACCCCACGGTGACGCTGGAGCAAAACGCCATTAATAAAAACATCAACCGCGACCATTTCGATGGCCGCATGCCCGGCGAGGTGGTGCTGCAGGTGCAGCAGCTGTTCTCCATTGCCGGTCGGCGCAAGGCCGCGGGCGCCGTAGCCCAGCAAACCGCCCTGGTGGAGCAGTTCAACCTGCAGGACCTGCTGCGTACCCTGCGCTACCAGCTCCGCACCACGTACTACGACCTGTTCTTTAAGCAGCAGACGCTGAAGGTGTACAACACGGAAATCGGCTCACTGAGCCGCACCGTGAGCCTGTACCAAACGCAGTACGAAAAGGGCAACGTGGCCCTAAAGGAGGTGATACGCCTCCGCGCCTTCCTTTTCGCGCTGGAAAGCGAGCGGCAAGCGCTGCTCAACGATGCCGCCGCCGAGCAAACCGACCTGCACGTGCTGCTGCGCGACCCGGCCGGGAGCCAGTACGTGCCCCAGGTGAGCCTGGCCCGCACCCGGGACCTGAATCTAAACGGCTACACCGAGCAGCAGCTGGTAGATACCGCCCAGGTGCTGCGCACCGACCTCAATGCCCGCCGCGCCGCCCTGGAGCAGCAAAACCTGAACCTGCGCCTGCAACAGAAGCTGGCCACGCCCGACCTGGCCGTGGGCTATACCTACGACAAAGCCGGCTCCTACATCAATAACTACCACGCCGTGACGCTGGGCATGGCCGTGCCGATTTTCAACCGCAACCAGGGCAACATCCAGGCGGCCAAAGCCCAGGTGGCCGGGGGCAAGCTGCAGGTTGACCAGCAGCAGCTTGTAGTACAAAGCGAAGTGCACCAGGCCTATCAGCTCGCGGCCCGCAACGACGAGCTGTTTCAAAGCACCGACCGCGACACGGCGCCCTTTGCGCGCCTGATGACCGGCATTGAGCAGAGCTACGCCAAGCGCGTGCTGAGCGTGGTGGAGTACCTCGACTTCTACGAGTCCTACAAGAACAACCTCGTGCAGCTCAATACCCTGCGCGCCAACCGCGTGCGGGCGTTCGAACAGCTCAATTTCGCTGTGGGCAAGCCGGTATTCCGGGCGGAGTAGCAGATAAACCCCATTTATAAACGGGCTGCAAAGCGCCGCCAAAGCCTCCTGCGTGGGGCAATCAATCCATCATCCGCAACGGGGCGAGCGCGCTGCTTTGACCAACGCCGCCCGACGTTTTTATAGTAACCAACGGTAATGAATCGCATTTTTCTCCCATTGCTGGCCGCTGTGGCTTTGGCCAGCTGCACTAAGCCAGAAGCCAAAGAAGAGCAGAAGCCGGCCTTCCGGCTTTCCGATACCATGATGCACCAGATTGTGCTGGATACAGTGCGCGAGCGGCCGGTGCAGGACGAGCTGGTGCTGACCGGCGAAATCATGTCGGACGGCGACAAGACGGTGAAAGTGTACCCATTGGTGGGGGGCGTGGTGGAAAAACTGAACGTGCAGCTGGGCGACAAGGTGACCAAGGGCCAGGTGCTGGCGGTTATCAAATCGAGCGAGATTGCCGACGTACAGAACCAGACCACGGCGGCCACTTCAGACCTCAACATTGCCAAGAAAAACCTGGCCGTGGCCGAGGATATGTTCAAGGCCGGGCTCAACTCGGAGCGCGACGTGGTGCTGGCCCGGGCCGAGGTGACGAAAGCCCGCGGCACAGTGGGCAAGAACATTAAGCAGCTGAGTGTGTACGGCATCGGCAAAGACGGCGTGTACGAACTGCGGGCACCCATCTCGGGCTTTATCACCGAAAAAAATGCCAGCGAGCACGAGCAGTTCAACCACGACAACGTGCAGCACCTGTTCACGGTGAGCAACCTCGACGACGTCTGGATTATGGCCAACGTATTCGAGTCGGACATCTCGAAGGTGAAAGTGGGCTACTCCGCCGACGTGACCACGCTCTCGTACCCCGACAAGCACTTCCGCGGCAAGATTGACAAGGTCTTCAACGTGCTGGACCCAGAGAGCAAAGTGATGAAGGTGCGCGTGCGCCTCGAAAACCCCGGCTACCTGCTCAAGCCCGAGATGTATGCCCAGGTGCGGGTAGAGAACACGGAAGGCGCTAAGGCCCTGGCCGTGCCCGCCAAGGCCGTGGTGTTTGACAAGGACCGGAACTTCGTGATGGTTTACAAGGACCGCTCTCACGTGGAAACCCGCCCCGTGACCATTAGCAAAACCGTGGGCGACTACAGCTACGTGGCCTCGGGCGTGAAGCCCGGCGACGTGGTGATTGCCAAAGACCAACTGCTCGTGTACGACGAGCTAAACGACTAGCTCTTTCTGTCATGCTGACGAACCGAAGGTCGGCCTCAGCCAAGGAAGCATCTTATCACGGCTGCTTTCGCCAGAATTACTAACCCGTGCTGCGCGGAGGTGATAAGTTCCTTCGCTGCGCTCAGGATGACATACAACCATGAATAAATTCATTTCGGGCATTGTTGCCTTCTCGCTGAAGAATCGGTTTTTCGTCTTTTTCATGACGGCGCTGCTGGTGGCTGGGGGCGCCTACAGCTACGTGCACACGCCCATTGAGGCATTTCCAGACGTCACGAACACGCAGATGATAATCGTGTCGCTCTGGCCTGGCCGCTCGGCCGAGGAGGTGGAACGCTTTGTGAGCACGCCCATTGAGGTGGCCATGAACTCGGTGCAGATGAAGAGCAACATGCGCTCCATCAGTATGTTCGGCTTGTCGGTGCTCAAAATAAACTTCGAGGACAACGTGGAGGATTTCTTCGCTCGCCAGCAGGTCAATAACCTGTTGCAGAGTGTGAACCTGCCGCCGGGCTGCGAGTCGAACGTGCAGCCCCCGTACGGCCCCACGGGCGAGATTTTCCGCTACACGGTGCAGAGCCGTACCCCGCGCACCACCAACGAATTGCTGGCCATTCAGGACTGGGTAGTGGAGCGGCAGCTCAAGTCGGTACCCGGTGTGGCTGATATTGCAGCCTTCGGCGGCACCCGTAAAATCTACGAAATCAGCGTGAACCCCGCCATGCTGGCCAAGTACGACATGACCCCCCTGGAGGTGTACGATGCCGTGCAGAAGTCGAACCTGAACGTGGGCGGCGACGTGATAGAGAAGAACTCGCAGAGCTACGTGGTGCGCGGCATCGGCCTGCTAACCAAGCCCGAAGACATCGGCAACATCATCGTGAAGGACCAGAACGACGTGCCCATCCTGGTGCGCAACGTGGCCCAGGTAACGGAGAGCAACGCCCCGCGCGTGGGCCAGGCCGGCCTCGACGACCAGAGCGACGTGGTAGAGGGCATCGTCATCATGCGCAAGGGCGAAAACCCGGCCGAGGTGCTGGGCCGCGTCAAAGCCAAAATCGCGGAGCTCAACGAGAAGGTGCTGCCCGAGGGCGTGTACCTGAAAACGTTCTACGACCGCGACGTGCTGATGGACCACTGCACGCACACCGTGATTCACAACCTGATTGAGGGCATTGTGCTCGTGACGGTGATTGTGCTGCTGTTTATGGCCGACTGGCGCACCACCCTCACAGTGGGCATTGTGATTCCACTGGCGCTGCTGTTTGCCTTTATCTGCCTGCGCCTGAAGGGCATGAGCGCCAACCTGCTGAGCATGGGCGCCATCGACTTTGGCATCATCATCGACGGGGCCGTCGTCATGGTCGAGGGCATATTTGTGGTGCTCGACCACAAGGCCCACCAGGTGGGCATGGAGAAGTTCAACAAGCTGGCCAAGCTGGGCATGATTAAGAAAACCGGCGGCGAATTGGGCAAGGCCATTTTCTTCTCCAAGCTGATTATCCTGACCTGCCTGCTGCCCATCTTCTCGTTTGAGAAAGTGGAGGGCAAGATGTTTAGCCCGCTGGCCTACACGCTGGGCTTTGCATTGGTGGGCGCGCTTATTCTCACGCTTACGCTGGTACCGGTGCTGTGCTCGCTGCTGCTCAACAAAAACGTGAAGGAGAAGCACAACCCGGTGGTGAACTTCTTCGACCGCATCGTGACCGGCGCGTTTGCCTTCACCTACCGGCACAAGCTGCTGAGCGTGGGCACGGCGCTGGCAGTGGTGGCGCTGGGTTTGTACTCGTTCAAGTTCCTGGGCTCGGAGTTCTTGCCGGAGCTAAACGAGGGCGCGCTTTGGGTGGAAACCAAGCTGCCCATGTCGTCGTCGCTGACGGAAACCAACAAGATGGCGGCCAACTACCGCCGAATTCTGCGCTCGTTTCCGGAGGTGACATCGGTGCTCTCGCAAACCGGCCGCTCCAACGACGGCACCGACCCCTCGGGCATCTACTACGTGCAGGCCCAGGTCAACCTCAAGCCCAAGGAGGAGTGGAAGCGCAACATCACCAAGGAGCAGCTGATTGACGAGATGGACAAGAAGCTGAAAGAGTACCCGGGCATCGTGTTCAACTACTCGCAGCCGATTATCGACAACGTGGAAGAGGCCGTGGCGGGCATCAACGCCGCCCTGGCCGTGAAGATTTTCGGCAACGACCTCAAGGCGCTCGATGGCAAGGCCAACGAAGTAATGAAGGTGCTGAGCACGGTGCCGGGCGTAAAAGACCTAGGCATATTGCGCAACCTGGGCCAGCCCGAGATGAGCGTGAAGCTCGACCAGACCCGCATGGCGGCCTACGGCGTGCAAACCGCCGACGCGCAGACCGTAGTGGAAATGGCCGTAGGCGGCAAAGCCGCGACGCAGATATATGAAGGCGAGCGCAAGTTTGACGTGACCGTGCGCTACCCAAAGCAGGACCGCGACACCGAAGCCAAAATAGGGGAGCTGCGCGTGCCCACCATCCGGGGCAGTAAGGTGGCACTGAAGGAAATAGCCACCATCAAAACCGAAAACGGCCCGGCCTTCGTGTACCACGACAACGGCCAGCGCTTCATCGCTGTGAAGTTCAGCATCCGGGACCGCGACATGGGCTCCACCATTGCCGAGGCCCAGAAGAAGATGGACAAGGCCATCAAGCTCGACAAGGGCTACCGCATTGAGTGGGCCGGCGAGTTTGAAAACCAGGTGCGCGCCACCAAGCGCCTAACCCAAGTGGTGCCAGTGTCGCTGGTCATCATCTTCATTTTGCTGTTCATCACCTTCGGCAACGGCAAAGATGCGGCCCTGGTGCTCACCAACGTGCCGTTTGCGCTAATCGGTGGCATCGCGGCGTTACACCTCACGGGCGTGAACTTCAGCATCTCGGCGGGCATCGGTTTCATCGCCTTGCTTGGTATATGTATTCAGAACGGCATTGTGCTAATTACGGTGTTCAAAGAGAATCTGCGGAAAAAGATGAGCTTGGCCGAAAGCCTCCGCCTGGGCGTGGCCTCCCGCGTGCGCCCCGTGGTGATGACGGCCCTCATGGCCATGATTGGCCTATTCCCGGCCGCGCTCAGCACCGGTATCGGCTCCGAAACACAGAAGCCCTTGGCCATTGTGGTGATTGGCGGGCTGGTGACGGCTACGGTACTAACGCTCCTGATTTTCCCGCTAATCTTCGCCTTCTTCTACCGCGAAATGCACCAGGACGGCCCCACGCCGGAGCAGGTAGAAGCAGCGCGGCCGGTGCTGGTAGGCGCGTAGCAGCGTATTATGACACAACAAGTAGCGCGGACTTTGTAGTCCGCGTCCCAGAACGAGCTTGCGGCTCGGGGACGCGGACTACAAAGTCCGTCTTACTTTTTGCTACAGAAATAACAACGCTTAAGCAAACCAGTTGTTCTCCGGGCAACGTATTCTTGCCCAATAATCTCCTCGTTAATCCCTTAAAATGGCTTCTCCCGACACGCATGCCCAGGTCCAGGACTACTACGGCACCCAACTGCAAACCAGCCAGGACCTGCTCACCAATGCCTGCTGCACCGACGATATTCCGCTGGCCCACCGCCGCATTCTGGCTCAACTCGCACCCGAGGTGCTCGACAAATACTACGGCTGCGGCGTGTGCGTGCCCGATGCCATTGAGGGCCTCACGGTGCTGGATTTGGGCAGTGGGTCGGGCCGCGACGCCTTCCTACTCTCCAAACTGGTGGGCGAAAACGGCCGCGTTATCGGCGTCGACATGACGGAGGAGCAGCTCGACGTAGCCCGTCGCCACGTTGAATTTCACACCGAAAAGTTTGGCTACGCCCAGCCCAACGTGGAGTTTCGCCACGGCTACATCGAAGATTTGCTAGCCGCCGGCCTGCCCGACAACAGCGTGGACCTCGTGGTAAGCAACTGCGTGCTCAACCTCAGCACCGACAAGGAGGCTACCTACCGCGAGATTTTCCGGGTGCTCAAGCCCGGCGGTGAGCTGTTTATCGCTGACGTGTTTGCCGACCGTCGCGTGCCGGAAGCCCTGCGCCAGGACCCGATTCTCTACGGCGAGTGCCTGAGCGGCGCGCTCTATACCGAGGATTTCCGGCGCCTGCTCCTGAGCCTGGGCGTACACGACTACCGCCTGTTTTCCAGCCGCCGCCTCACCATCAACAACCCCGAAATCGAAGCCAAAGTCGGCAACATCGGCTTCTACTCGTTCACGGTGCGCGCCTTCAAGCTCGACCTGGAAGACCGCTGCGAAGACCACGGCCAGGTAGCCACCTACCTGGGCACCGTGCCCGGCCAGCCCACCCAGTTTGTGCTCGACGACCACCACACCTTCGAGACTGGCCGGCCCATGCTGGTGTGCGGCAACACCGCCGCCATGGTCAGCGACACGCGCTACGCACCGCATTTCCAAGTGGTCGGCGACAAAAGCCGGCACTTTGGCTTGTTCGATTGCGGCCCGGCACCGGCCACAGCCAAGGCCTCGGGCGAAGCAGTGGGCGGTAGCTGCTGCTAGGGTCTGTGCCTGATAAAAGCAGGGCTTCTCATAAAAGAACGGTCATGCTGAGCGCAGCCGAAGCATCTCTACCGCGTAAGTAATTACTCCCGTGGTAGAGATGCTTCGGCTGCGCTCAGCATGACCGTTCTTTTATTTGGCAATACGAGTCGCCCACTACCGCGTTAGGCGGGCTTTCAGGTTGGCCATCAGGGTAGTAAGCTCGGGCGCGGTGCGGGTGAGCAGAACGCCCGCGCCGTATACCACCGTGAGAATGCTGCCGCGCAGCAGCAGCGTGAGCCAGGCGTTGGGCAATTCGGGTGGGGCCCAGGCGGCCAGGCCCGCCACAGTGGCCACCGCCAGAATGCGCGCAATGCGGCCATCAAACGGCTGCATGCCGTAGGTGCGCCACACAAACCAGGTGCGCGCCGTGTTGATGCCGACCAGCGCAATGCAGTAAGCCAGGGCCGCGCCGGCCAGCCCCAGCCACGGAATCAGTAACCAGTTGAGCACGACCACGGCAGCGGCAAGCGAGATGTTGAAAACCAGGTCGAAGCGGTAGCGGGGCGAGGTGGCCACGATGATGCCGTTGACGCCCGTGATGCCATCGACCAACCGGCC
Organism: Hymenobacter plasmatis; assembly: GCF_020711255.1. Classification (GTDB taxonomy): domain Bacteria; phylum Bacteroidota; class Bacteroidia; order Cytophagales; family Hymenobacteraceae; genus Hymenobacter. The sequence goes on along the minus strand of NZ_JAJFAW010000004.1, from coordinate 54,108 downwards.
GGCCAGCAGCAGGAGCACGGCAGTGGTGCCCGCGGCGTATTCCGGCCGGTGAATCAGCCCGTAGATAAAGTTCAGATTCAGCCCAATGCCCAGGGCCAGGTAGCAGCCCAGCAGCGTGTTGATGCGGGTGCTGCGCCGGTAGAAGTCGGCCATCTTGGCCATGTCGCCTTCCTTCCAATACTCGGCGATAAGCGAGAAAGCCGTTTTGTACAGTGCCCGGAAAGGCAGCACCAGCGCCGTGCTCACGTTGGTGGCAATGAGGTAGATGCCGGCCATGGCAAAGCCTTTTTTGGTGCCCACCATGAGGCTGTCGATGTTGAGCAGCACCGTGCCCGAAATGTTGCTCAGCAGCACAAAAGCCCCGAAGCCCAGCATCTCACGTAGCGGCTTGATGCGCAGGGCCGCCCGCGTGGGGCGCAGGTGCAACTCGCCGATGGCCGCCAGGTAGGCCGCGAGCAGCAGCGCCACCACGGCATACGCCCCCACATACGCCAGCACGAAACCGTGAAAGCTCAGGTAGTCCTGGCTATATGCCACGGCCGCGCCCACCAGCATGAGCCGCAGCAGAATCTCCTGGCAAAACGAGGAAAAAGACGTGTGAAACAGCGAGCGCAGGTACGCATCCTGCAGCGAGCCCAGCATAATGCAGCCCGCCAGCCCAATGGCCGCCAGATAGTGAGGCGCCAGCAAGTCCGCATCGCCCTTGGCATACCACTGCAACAGCAGCGGCTTACCCACCCACATCAGCAGCGCCACCATCCCAAAGCCGATGAGTGGTGGGCCAAGCAGCAGTGGCAGAAAACCCGCGTGGTTGCGCCCCTGGTTGCGGAAAAAAGGGAAGTAGCGCATGCCGGCATTCGCAAAGCCAAAAGCCGCCACCTGCGCCCCAATAGTAGCCATGGGTACCAGCACGCTGCCCACCAGGCCAATCTGAGCCGGCGAGAGCAGCCGCGGCAACACCAGAATGGTATTGGCAAAGCCAATGGCCAGGCCCACATAAGAAATCAGGGTGTTGCGGATGCCCTGGCGTTGAACGATGCCCAAAAGAGTGCGGGAATGAGGAAGTGAAGAAGTTGGGCTAAACAGAAAACTGCTGGCAGATTTCGCGCCCAGTGAGGAAGGCAGCGCCCCGCTGGCTTAGGTGCTGCATGATTTCGTGAAACTGGCGGGGGCCGGTGGTTTCGTTGGCGGGGTCAAAGTTCTCATTGTGCCAGAGCACCGAGGCTACCCCGGCAAACTTCTCAATTTCAGCAAATAGCGGAGTCAAAGCCGGCAGAATTTCTTCCGGGCCCAGCTGCAGGTAGTTGGGGTGGTGCAGGGTGGCATCCATCACATTGAGCGGGATTTCCAGGAAGTGGTGGCTGGTGCCGGTTTCGAAGTTGAAGGGGTAGAAGGGATGGCAGTAGGAGTTGCGAAAGCCGAAATGCTCGGCAAAGCCCAGCGTGGAATCGTAGGCAAAGCCGGCTTTATCGACTACAGCGGGCGTGCGCCGGGGCTCCCAGCGCAGGTAATGAAAACGCAGCCCCAGTGGCTCAATTTGCAGGGAGTGGAGCTCCTGCGTAAGTTGCCGCGCCTCGGTAGCCGTGCCAATGCTGCCGTGCAGGCCCAGCTCACAGCCCTGCTTTTTTAGCTCAACGAAACGTTGGCGTAGCTGCGGCGTGAGTTGGTAATCTGCGTTGGGAGTGCCATCGGCGCCCAGCTGGTGATTCGGCAGGATAAAAAAAGTAGACTTCGCGCCGTGTGCGGCCGTGGCTTTCGCCACCGCTTCCAGGTTGTCCCAGGCGTCAGGCCGGGTGAGATGCTGCCAAACCTTGCGGCCAAAATCAGCCCAATTTCGCTGCTGCAAGGCAGCTTTCGCGGAGGCTTTCCAGCCGCTGCGCAGGTTGTCTATGTCGTGGCTGATAAAGGCGGCGAATGGGGCTTTTTCAGCCCAGTTTCTTAGCTGAAGCTTTTGGCCAGTTACGTGTTCGATGGCCGTCTTCAGCACGTCGAAATAATAATTGACTACTGGCAAAGCCACAATGCCATACCGCTTTTGCACGCTTTCGGCATATGGAAACCGCCCGTGCCAGTCGCGCGCAGCCGAAAAGTATTCTTGCCAACCGCTCAGCAGGTAAAAGGCGGCAGCAATGATATCAGCATTGATAGTGGCGCGTCCCGGGCTCAGCTCCAGCAACGGCGCCTCTGGGGCAGCATCAAAAAAGAACGGCACCGACTGCCCCCGCCACTCGCGCCAACTAGGTGCCTCCGGATACGGCGTGGTGCCACTAAAGAAGTCGTATGTGCAATCAACCACCCTCACTCCATTCGGAGAGGAATTATGCCCAATTTCTACTGTCGGTGCATCTGGGTAAGCGAGCCGAAAGTGCTGTAGCACATAAGCCAAGCGCATAGTAGCGGTAGGGCATGTAGAGGCAGGCACGGGCAAGGACTCGGATAAAATAAGGGCAGCCATTGCAGCGAAGTTAGGTGAGGCACTCACCTAGTTAGCGCAGCACTTCCAGCCAACCTTTGTAAAGGTACTTGGTGGCTGGATGGCGCAGCAAGACGTAGTACAAGCCCGGGGCCGCGTCCGAACCCCAGTCGTTGTGGTAGTTCGCGGTTCGGAAAACGGCGCGCCCCCAGCGGTTATAAATGTCCAGGGCCCAGCCTTCGCCTTTCAGCCCCTGCACGGCAAACCGGTCGTTGCGGGTATCGGCATTGACCGTGATGATGTTTGGCACCTTCACGCAGGAATTTTGTGAAATGGTACGCTCGGCTCTCTGTTCGCCGCAGGCCGTGAGTACCAGCAGGGTATAGTATCCGGCGGCCCGCGCCAGTAGTTGCCGGCCTGTGGAGCCATCGGACCACTGATAGCGCAGCCCCGGCCCGGCGGGCCCCTGCAAGAGTAGTTGGTCGCCCTCGCAAAGCGTGGTGTCGACGCCAAGGGTAAAGGCGGGCGGCATGGCTGCGTTCATCCGGACTTCGCGCCGGGCCGTGGTGGTGCAGCCTGGCCCGAAGGTAGCCGTCACCGAATACACCCCTGGTTGGGCAACCAGCAGGATGGGCGTGGTGGCCCCGGTGCTCCAGCGGTAGGCAGTGGCGCCAGCGGCACTGGCCGTAAGAGCAGTGTTTTTGCCGATGCATAGGCTCGAATCGCCGCTGATGGCCATTGCAGGCACCGCGGCCGCCCGCACGGTGCGGCGCAGCATCCGCGAGCAGCCCGAGGGGTAGCTGACCCGGACCGTGTAGGTGCCGGGCACGACGTTCGCCAAGGTGGCAGTACTTGCACCGGTATTCCAGAGTATGCTGCTACTACCAGGAGCCATTACACCAAGCTGCGTGCGGCCGCCTGTGCACACCACCGAGTCGCCCGTGATGGCCGCGGTAACACCCACGCTTTCTGTCAGAATGTGCTCGCTACGGTAAAGCGTAGTGGGTACCAGCAGCGATGTAGCGGTAGTAGCTAGCTGAACAGGCAAAGTCCACTGCATTTCGTTACTCAGCCGGGTATACGCGTTGCGGCAAGCCGGCCCAGTGGCCGGGCTGATGCGCAGGGAGTAGCTGCTCGTGCTGGGGTCGCCGACGGTAAAGACGCCGAAGTAAGTTGCCGCGGCCGGCCCCGCCGGCGCAATGGATGGCGCTTCGTTGACGCAGTAAATGTGCACGCCCCTCGTCGGTGCCGAAATGTTGTCGATAAAGATGGTATCGCCCTCCACAGAAGTTATTTGCCACCGTCGATTCAACGGAGTCCACACGTCCTGGTAGACGGCCATCGAAACGTCCCCTATAGGTGCGCCGGAGGTACGCCACGGATTGCTGCCGAAGTTGATGAGGACACCATCGGCTGGGCGCGAGCCGTTGTCAACCAAAGTGGTGCCGCTGCTTAGGTCAAAGCGGTAATTGAAACACAGGGCCGGCGGCGCGGTGGTGTACTTGCTGCACATCCGTTGTTGGATGTCGTATTGATTCCATGGATAAAGGCCGATGAGCACCTCGTCGATTTCCCCGCTGAAAAAGTGTCCGTTTGGCACGTAGTCACACCCGATGAGAAGGGGAGCGGAACTGGCCAGTCCCGCGCTGGCACCTGAGTAGGTTCCCAAGTTTTCCAGGATGCCGTCCACGATAATCAGCCAAGTGTTCTGGTTGCAGGTGCCCGCTACATGGTGCCAGCGCCCGTCGTCGATGCGGGAGGTGGAGAAGCCCGAGCTCAGGAGCTGGCCCGACCCGTTTCGTCCGCTAAAACCCGCTTTGCCACCCGAGGTGAACAGGTAAAACCCTTTGTCCACGGCACCGCCATCCGAAAATTTACTTACAATGCCTTGATAAGCGGAGCTTTGGGTTTTTACCCAGGCACTCACATTCAAGGTCTGGCGTATTTCGCGATTGGTGGGGCCACAATCCACGTAGCTGCTGGTGCCGTTAAACAGCAGCGAATTGCCTGAACCTGGCAACGACACCGCCTGTGCCAAAGCCTGTTGGCAAGGAAGCCCCAGCGCCAAAAACAGCAGCAGTGCAAATGCCTGGTAAATACGAAGGAAACGTAGTGCGGTAGAGTAGGCGGGCAGCGCCAGCATAAGTACAGAAGATATAGGAGCGGCCAAAGCTACCCAATCCATTCTGAAAGAATGGTGGCGGCTAATTGCTGGCTATTTCCCTCGTAGGGCGTGCCCAGGGTGGCGTTGTAGTAAGCGGCGCGGCGGTACAAGTCGGCGGGTTTGTGCTGGGCGTATCGGCGCAGTGCTGCCGCTAGCTCCACCGGGTTGTTGGCGCGTTCTACCAGTCCGTGGGCGGCGTAGCCGTAGTAGTCGTCGGTGTGCGGGTTGGTACTGAAGCGGTAGTAGATGCTTGCTACATTCAGCAGCGTGGCTTCTAAGTGGGTGGAAGTATCGGCGGCTACCAACGCATCCTGTCGCAACAGGAAATCGAAGACGTTTTCTTCTCGCGCGCTCGACCATTGCAATTTGGGCAGCAACTTACGCAACGGCTCAAAGTCGCGTCCGTCGCTGGGGTGGGGGCGCAGGGTGAACGTGAGCTCCGGTAGCTCGCGCAGCAGGTATACCAGCGCCTCGGTCAGTGGGCCAAGCGGGTCATGGATGTTGCAGGCCACGCCGACCCGGCGCACGGCGGGCGCGGTGTTGCGCCGGGAAAGGTAGGCATCGGCTTTAGGCATGCCCACCAGCTCAACCTGGCCTTCCACGGGGCCGCAGAGGCGGTATTTATCCAGTGCGTCCTGGCCTTCCAGCAGGCTGAGGTCGAAGCCTAGGGGGGGGAAATTGGCACTTACGCTGGCGTGTTGTACGTAGGCCGTGGGCACGCCCTCGGCGCGGCAGGCTAACAGCAAGGAACGGGTGTCGTCGTTGTGGTCGTTGGAAAAAACCACTGCCCGCGGCCGGTAATGGCGCAGGGCCCGGCGGTAGACCTCGTAGTAGCCGATGGCGTAAAAAATGAAGTCGAAAAACCGCCAGGCGCGTGCGCCATCCGTGCGCAGCATCCCAATCAGCGCCAGTGGAAATTGCCAGTAATACAACAGCTTGCGGCGCAATGAGAGCCGGTTCACCGTGGCATTATACCGGCCGATATTCTTGGCTTGGCCCGCCACTAGCATGGCATCGGGCCGGGCTTGCTTGATGAATTCCAGCGCGTCGTAGTTGTTGGCGCTCACCACGTACAGCCACACTTTGCCGTGCAGGTCTTCCCGATTCCGGATGGGCTGGAAGATGTTGCCCACCAGCCGCAAGCCCGCGTAGCCCAGCACCCGCGCCAGCCGTTTGAGCGGATTGGCCGGCGAAATACTGGCCAGGGCGGCTGGTGGCAGCGCCGCAAACACCGCTGTGAAGCGCAGCTGCAGAATGTCGCGCAGCCGCGGGATGAGTGGCAACGTACGCGGTGGCATTAGAGCGCCTCCCACGTCAGGGGCGTGCCGGGCTTCAGGTCGCGGGTGGCTTTGCGGCCCAGCACCACGTCCCAGTGCCGGGGCCAGAGGCCGTCGCCGGGGCGGATAATTTTCAGGTTGTCGGTCGTGAAAGCTTCGCCGGCCGCGATAGGCTTGGCTACGTAGATGCTGCGTTTGTAGAGCCGGCTTTTTTCTTCGCCGGTCTGGATGCAGAGCTGCACCGTGCCTAGCGCCTGGTGGGCCCGCTCGGTTTCTTCCACCAGCATTTTCAGCTCGTGGGGCTCCAGCGAAAAGGCGGAGTCCACGCCACCCTCGGCCCGGCTCAGGGTAAAGTGCTTTTCAATGACGCAGGCGCCCAGGGCCACGGCGGCCACGCTCGCGCCCACGCCCATGGTGTGGTCGCTCAAGCCGATGGGGCAGCCGAAGGTTTCGGCCAGCACCGGAATGGTGCGCAGGTTGGTATTGGCCGGCGAGGCAGGGTAGGTGCTGGTGCACTTAAGCAGCACCAGCTCGCGGCAGCCGGCTTCGCGCAATACCCGCACAGCGTCGTCGATTTCGGCTAGGGTGGCGGCACCGGTGCTCACAATAACGGGCTTGCCAGTGGCGGCTACTTTGCGGAGGAGCGGCCAGTGGGCATTTTCAAACGAGGCAATTTTGTAGGCCGGCACGTCCAACTGCTCCAGGAAATCCACCGCCGTCTCATCAAACGGTGAGCTGAACGCCAGCATGCCGTGCTGCCGGGCCCGGGCAAACAGCTCGGCGTGCCACTCCCAGGGCGTGTGGGCTTCCTCGTAGAGCTTATACAAATTCTTGCCTTCCCACAGCGACTGGCCTTCTTCGTCGATGGCAAAGCCAGTGTCCATGGTGATGGTATCGGCAGTGTAGGTCTGCAGCTTGAGGGCATCAACGCCGGCCGAGGCGGCGGCATCTACCAGGGCCAGCGCGCGCTCCAGGCTCTGGTTGTGGTTGCCCGACATCTCGGCGATGATAAACGGCTTGTGCGCCGGCCCCACGGGCTGGCCCCCGATGTTGATTTCGGTCATGTTTTGGCTAAGGCTATTTCGAGCCGCAAAGGTAGGCGCGTCGTCTCGCGAACGGTGCAGTCGGCACGATGGGTCCTATTGCCCCAGCAATTCGGTGACAAACTCCACTGTCAGTTCATCCAAAGTGTGGATGCGCCGGTCGGCTTCGTGGGCGGCATCGGCCTCCAAATGGGCGTAGTTGCCGCGCAAAATGCGAACGGTGCGGAATCCCAGCGGCTTGATGCCCACAAAGTCCTTTCGGGGGTTATCGCCCACGTAGATAACCTGTCCGGGCTCCACTCGCTCGCGCTGGCAAATCAGCCCAAAAACGTAGGGGTCGGGCTTGGCCCGGTGGCGGCCGTAGCGGTTGGTGAGATAGGCATGCCGCACGATGGCAGCCACTTGCAGCGCCACGGCCTTGCGGGCCTGCACTTCCTTGTGCCCATCGGTGACGAGGTACAGCGGCCATGCGGCAAAGCGAGCCAGACACCGCTCCGAGTCCGGGTACAAGGCCAGCTCGGGGCGATGCAGGCGGTAAGCGCGCAGGCAGGCGGCCACCAGGGTCTTGCTCCAGCGGCCGTGCTGGCGCAGCACGTTATCAAATACCTGGCCTCGGCCTTGGGTGCCTTCCTCGGCTATCATGCCGGCGGCCAGCGTTTCGGCCGGCACGCCTAGCAGCGGGCTTAGGAACTCGGCCACGGCCCGAAAACCGCTGTGCACGTAGCTCAATTCGGGGTAGAGCGTGTCGTCGAGGTCAAAAACGAGAACCGGCATGGCGCGGCTACTGGTGGTTGGCAACGCGGGTCACCACATCGGCGGCCGCCCGCACCTGGCGCAGTGGCCCCGCCGCAGGCTGGAACGGAAACAGGTTTAAATCGGCACCGGCCGCTTCCTGCAAAAACCAGAAAAACGAATCCACTCCGGCCGCGATGCCCAGCGTAGAGGCACCCCCAAAGCGGCAGTTGCACTCAATAATGTGCAGTCCGCCATCGGGGGTGAGCAGGGCTTGTAGTACCAGGGGGCCGTACAAGCCCAGTTTTTCGACGATGGGAATGAGGCGGGCCACCAGTCCGGGGGCGTCCAGCGTAGTCGTTACCTGCGATTCGCCATGAATGATGACGTCGCGGGTGCGGGGTACCAGTCCGCGGACTTTGCCGCGCCGGTCAACGTAGGCATCCACGCTAATTTCCCGGCCCTCGACAAAGGGCTGAAAAATGGGCTCCTGCAGCGCATGCGCATGAGTCAGGGCCGCCGCTTCCGGTAGGTTGAGACCCAGGCTGAGAGAGCCGGCGCCGTGCCTTTCCTTCACCACAAACCCGGGCGTGGCCGAGCCGTGAACATCGGTGGTTATGCCCAGCGCATCCGGCCCCAGGGCGGCTGGGATTATGGGCAAGCCGTTTTCCTGCCCGAAAGTTGAGAACTCCAGCTTGTCAATGCAGCGGTTTACGGCCTCCGGTGCACTCACCAGCACAGCAATGCCGGCTTCGGCCAGCTCGGTGCGGTGCCGGCTCCAGAAGGCCAGCTCGCCGTCGCGGGTGGGTATAATGTGCCCAATGCCATGGTCGAGGCAGTGGCGGATGATATTCGGCAGGTGCTCATCGGCCGTGGCGGGCATTAGCCAGAATTCATCGGTAAAGTGCTGGCCCAGGCATGCATGGTTCATGTCGCCGCCCACCACTTTTATGTCCGGATGCAGGCGTTTGGCGGCTGCCTGCACGGCGCGCACCAAAGGCACCTTGGCCGCTACGCTGCTAATGAGCACATGGCCGGGTGCTTTGGCGGTTGGGGCATTCACCCGGGCTTGCTCGTAGGCGATGATTTCGGGGATGGCCGTTTCCAAGGTCGTCGGCGGCAGCCAATCAATCTGGCTCGACCACAGCGTCATATCGGCCTGCGAGGCTTCGAAGGGAATATCCGACGCCACGTACTTGGCCCGTAGGTCGGGGAAGTTTTGCTTCAGCACATCCACTACGTCGCTTACGCGGCGGGCGCGGCCAGTGCCTAGGTTGATGATGCCCGTGACAGTTTCGGCCGCGGCAAGGCGGAGCAGGCCCTCGGCCGTGTCGGCAGCGTAGAGATAGTCGAAGTACGACTCGGCGCCATAGACCGTGATTTCCTCGCCGGCCAGCAGCATGCGCACCCAGCGTGAAGTGATATCGCGCCCGTTGCGGCCGTAGCCGCGGTAGATGCGCGGAATAGCCGTGCTGAACTGCTCGGCCCGAAAGGTTTGCAGGAAGCGTAGCTCAATTTCGTGCGCCAGTTTGGCCATGCCCGTCAGGTTGCGGGGCAGGATGGGGTCGTCTTCGCGCAAGCTGCGGGCCTGGGCCGGCACCTCGGCAAAGTTGTACAGCGCGGGGTCGTAGATGAGGTAGCTCGAGGCAAACACCACTCGGCGCAGCGAAGGCAGGTCCTTCTGCACCGTCATCAGGTGATGGCTAAGGCGTACGTTGTGCTGAAAGTTTTCCTCCCAGAAACCATAAGTTTCCGTCGAGCGCTCAAACGTGGCCGCCAGATGGATAAACAGGTCGGGCCCAAAAGCGCCAATTTCCTGCTCAGTGAGGTAGCTGAGGTCGCCCTGGCGGTACTGGAAGCGGGTCGGGAAATCGGCCGGCCGGGGCTTGATGTCACCGACCAGAACCTGAATATCGGCGGGCAAGGTGGCCAGGCGGCGCACCATTTCCTGGCCAATAACGCCAGCGCCGCCGCTGATAAAAATTCGTTTAAAGGGCAGAACCAAAGGTTGTGGCATAGTCGGTGGCCAGTTGGCCGTGCATCAGTGAGTCGGCAAAGGTATCCGGAGCCAGGCGCACGTGCTGGCGCAGGCGTCCTTCGAGCCGAAAGCCCGCTTCTTCCAGAATGGCGACGTGCGCCGTCCGAATGTCATAGGTTTCGGTGAAGAGCCGGTTGAATTTCAACCCAACAAAAGCGGCCTGGCCCAAGAGGCAGAGGTGGGCCCGAAAGTCGTTACGGTAGATTTCCGGCTCCGCAGCCCGCCCGGGTTCGGCTAGAAAGGATACTTCGGCCCGGCTGTCAGCCCAGGAAATGTGCACAAGGCCCCCGTATGCCACTAGCTTGTCGTGGTGCAGTAGGGAAAAAAGCAACTGCCCGGGCTTTTCCTGGTCAAACAAGGGCATTACCACACGCTGGAAATAACCGTCTTGCTGCTCAATCGAGAGTGGCTCGGCTTGGCGCAGTACCTCCAACTGAGCGTTGCGCCAGGCCCGGATGGGCTCCCGGTCTTCGTAGCGAATGGGAATGAGCCGGTAGTCTTCCCAGCGGTATTCGGTTTGGGGGAGGGGGCGGTAGGCAGTCAAGGCAGAGAAACTAGGACATCATCTAATTAGCACGTCAGTCATGCTGAGCGCAGCCGAAGCATCTCGCTCGCATCGTTGAACCGAAGGTCAGCGCAGCTAATGAGTGATTTCGTGACAGCACGCGAGATGCTTCGGCTGCGCTCAGCATGACGTGCTAATTAGAATCAGACAACCATGTACGAAATCAGCGGATTAAGCGGGCTGCGGCGCAGGGCGTAGTTGGCCACGCCGAATACTTCGTCGAAGGCCAGTGTTTCGCCAGGGAATTCCGGGCAGTTAAGCTCATCAAACGCTACAACGGCGCCCTTGGTCAGGCGGGGGCGGATGGCTTCGAGGCAGGCCTTGGTGGGGGCGTAGATGTCGAAATCGAAATAGGCGAAGGCGATGACGGTTTCGGGATGGTCCTTCAGGTAGCGGGGCACGGTTTCGGAGGCGTCGCCGGCCACTAGTTCAAACTTGCGCTTGTGCGGAATGGGGCTGTCGGCCTCGTGCAAGGCCAGGATTTGGGTGAGGTATTCCTGGTAATTCTCCGTCACGCCGTAGTCGCCTTCCTTCACTCGGTCGCCGTCCTTGGGGTCGACCGATGGGAATCCTCCGAAGGTGTCGAATCCAATAATTTTGCGGTTGTAATTGAACGGCTCGTAGATGCCGCGCAGTGCATGCATAAGGGCCAGGTTCTGGCCCCAGCGCACGCCAAACTCCATCGCCACGCCGTGTACCGGGATGATTTGCTGGTAGAGCTCGGTGAAAAACAGCAGGCGCGAAAACGTCTGCCGGTTCAGGTATAGCCCCAGGTTGTTGAGCAGCTCGGTGTTGGGAATGGGCGACTCGCGCAGGGTTTGGGCGAAGTTTTCGCGGCGGGCCTGCTCGGGAGCGGAGGCTCCGCTGAGGACGGAAATAGGGGCGGTGGCTGACATAAGAAAAGCTGGGCGGCGACTACGCCGGCTGCAAAAATGCGACAATACTGCGGCCCAAGCCCACGCCGGCCATGGCCTCGTAGTAGGCCGCCACGGCGGGCAGCGGGGCGGTGCGCAGCAACAGGTTGTCTTGCTCGAGGCGGGCGCGGTGGGCAGCTTTGCCGGCCGCACGGTCCATGACGTAGTTAGTAGCCGGGTTTAGCAGATTGATGTCAATCGGTTGGTCACCAATAACTTTTGCCACATGCCAACCGGTGTCCTGGGCCAGGTTGCGCAGGCCGGTTTGGTTAAAGTAAGAGAGGTGGTCGGGCAGCACGACCCAGAACGGCCGGTCGATGTGGCCACCGTCGAGCAAGTGTTGTTGCAGGGCCGAAAAATCGTTGGGCACGTCCACCATCAGCACGCCGTTGGGCTTCACGAGCGTGCGGCAGAGGCGAAGTAACTCGGCGGGCTCGAGTACATGCTCCAGCACGTTGTCCAGCCACAGCACGTCGAACTGCTGGCCCGCTGCCACAAACTTTTCCAGCTCCTCGTACAAGTCGCCGGTGCGCAGCCGCTCCCGCAGGGCCGGATGAAACTTCTCCAGGCTGAAGCTGCTGAAATCCAGCCCAAGTACGTCCCAGCCCTGGCGCTGAAAATAATCCAGGGCCCAGCCTTCGCCGCAGCCGATGTCGAGGAAAGACCCAGTGGGAAGTTGAGCTAAATCAGTTGCTCCAGTAGCAGTTGCATCAGTGGCGCCTGCGCCTTGATTGCGCAAATCTGCCAGCACCCAGTGCCGCAGTTTCAGCTTCCCCTCAATGTGCTCCAGTTCCTCGGGCGGGTAGGAGGCTTGGTAGGTGGTTAGATTTTCCTGGTAGTAGCGCTGGGCGTAGTATTCGCGCAGCTCCTCCGGCGTGGGCTTGTGCTTGATTTCGTAAAAGCCAAACTCGTTCAGGCGCAGGGTATCGGGCAGGTTCATGTGGTTTTTTGCTCGATGTGCGCATTCAGGGCCATGATTTCCGGGTGCGCTTCGAGCAGGGCCAGCAGGTCGGCTACGCCCAAATCGGCCGCGCCGTACTGCTCAATCAAGGCGCGCAGTACTTCGTAGTCTTCGGCCGTGTCGAGCGTGATGCGGAAGCGGCTGAAATCGCCGCCGGGCCACACTTCGTCGCGGTAAATCACGCGGCCGGCCGCGGCCGGATTGGCTTTGATATAGGGCGTCACGTGCTCCCGCTCGTAGGGCGAAGTAGCGTTGGCATAGGCCTCGGCCAGTAGCTCCATCGAGAAAATCTCAAAGTCGAGCCCCCGGGGAAAGGTGCGGACAATGGAATTGGAGCGGTACACCAGCGGGTTGCCTTCCTCGAGGTAGCGGGCCACGGCGGCGCCAATCAGGGGGCCGTCAACCAGCGGGCAGTCGCTGGTGACGCGCACAATTACGTCGAGGCCGAATTTTTGAGCCGTTTCGTAGTAGCGGGCCAGCACGTCGGCTTCGCTGCCGCGGTGGTAGGGCAGGTGGTTGGCTTCTGCGTAGGCGGCCAGCACGTCGTCGGCTGGCTCGGTGGTGGTGGCTAGGATGACGGGCAGGCCGCTTTGGCGCAGCCGGGCCACGTGGTAGTCGAGCAAGGGGCGGCCCGCGGCGGGCAGCAGCACCTTACTTGGTAGCCGGGTGCTGCCCATCCGCACCTGCGAAATAATACCGGCGCGTTGCATTAGGCGTTGGTTTTTTCGAGCAGGTACACCACGTCCTGGTTGCCGCGCTCAGCGTCCTTGATGTAGGGGTAGAGCTTCTGCTTCACGAGGCGCAGCTCCGGGAAATTATTCAGGAAGACTTGGGCAAAGTCGGTTTTCCAGAGGAAGCCTTCGTTGCCGCGGTACTTGATGGGAGTGGTTTCGGGCGCGTAGTACTCGTAGCCCATGATGTAGCGGCCGGAGCAGCGCACCATTTCGCCCATGATGCGCGGCAGGTCTTCGGGTGCGATGTGAATGAGCACGCCGTTGGTGCACACCACATCAAAGTAATTGTCCTTGAACGGCAGGTCGAAGCCGCTGCCTTGCAGAATGTTGACCCCCCGTACAAAGTCGCGCGCCTTCTCCACGGCGTACTGCTGCAGCTCAATGCCATATAGGTTGGTGAAGCCGGCCGCTTGTAAACCTACCAGTTGCATGCCGGTGTTGCAGCCCACTTCCAGAATGCGGGCATCGCGCGGCAGGTCGCCGAGAAATTCGGCGTTCATTTCCAGCTTGGTGTGGCCGTAGAGGTCGCGGTAAAACGCGTTCCACTCATCGAGCGGACGGGAGTTGCGGTCGGTGTATTCCCGGCCGAAATCGCCGGCCCAGAAATCTTCTTGTTGGGTATTCAAAATCAGTTTTGAGTGTTGAATGTTAAGGGTTGAGTTTTAAATATTGATTGGAAAGGCTTACAAAAAGGCCATTCAACACTCAACATTCAACACTCAAAAATTCCGAAATGCACGCTACCACGTAATCCTGTTCTTCATCCGTTAGGGTCGGGAAAAGGGGGATGCTGAGGCAGTGGGCATAGTATTCTTCCGCCAGCGGAAAGTCGCCGGCCTTCCAACCCAAGCCCTCGTAGTAAGGCATGCGGTGTACCGGGATGTAGTGCACTTGGGCAAAAATCTGCTTGGTTTTGAGGAAGTCGTAGAGGCCTTTGCGGTCGGCTACTTCGATGACGTACAGGTGGTAAGCGTGGCCTTTGCGGCCGGGAGCCAGCACCGTCACGCCGGGCACTTGGGCAAATGCTACGTGGTAGCGGGCGGCGAGCAAGCGGCGGCGGGCCAGGCCGGCATCGGCGCGGGTTAGCTGGCTGAGGCCGAGGGCGCAGTTGAGGTCGGGCAGGCGGTAGTTGTAGCCCAATTCCTGCATTTCCATGTACCAGCCGCCATCGGGCTCGCGCTTGAGGTCGGCCGGGTCCCGCGTTATGCCGTGGGTGCGCAGGCGGAGCAGGTGATGAAACAGCTGCTCGCTGTTGGTGGTAATCATGCCGCCTTCGCCGGTGGCAATGTGCTTGACCGGGTGGAAGCTGAAGATGGCCAGGTCAGCAAAGTTGCCATTGCCGCAAAGCTGCTCCTGGCCCTGGGAGTCAATGAAAAAACCGCCCGGTGCGTGGCAGGAGTCTTCAATTATCCAAAGGCCGTATTGGTCGGCCAACTGCCGGGTGGCTTCCAAATCCACGGCTAGGCCGGCAAAATCCACGGGAATTATGCCCGTGAAATGGCCCTTAGGGTGCGCTTCCAACAGGGCCTGTACTTGAAGCAAATCGATAAGCCCGGTGGCCGGGTCGATGTCCGCAAAGTGAACCTCGCCGCCGCAGTAGCGCACGCAGTTGGCCGAGGCCGAGAACGTGAGCGGCGTGGTGATAACGCGCTGGCCCGCCTGCACTTTAAGTGCCATGGCGCAGAGGTGCAGGGCAGCCGTACCGTTGCTCACGGCCACGGCATATTTAGCTCCTACGTAAGCAGCGAATTGCTTCTCGAACTCGGCCACCGTGGGCCCCTGCGTGAGGTAATCGGCGTGCAGGGCCGCCGTCACGGCCGCTACATCCGCATCGGTGATGTTCTGACGGCCGTAGGGCAGGGCGCGAGTGGGGTGGAAGGCTGATTCGGACATGGGGCCAGCAGTAAAATTAGGCCTGAAAGTCCGCGTCTACGTGCAGCCGGATTTCGTCCCGAATCTGCTCGGCGTTGAGCCATTCCTGGTTGTTGGCCGAGTCATACTGGAAGCCTAGCGGCACGCGCTTGCCGTTGAATTCGGCAATGAACTTGTCCACGTCCCAGGTCGGCATCGACGGCAGGATGACGTAGTAACGGTCCAGCTCCACGGTGCTCAGGGCGTCGGTCTCGGTAATCATGGCCTCGTGTAGCTTCTCGCCGGGGCGGATGCCCACAATCTTCTGCTCGCACTCCGGGCCGATGGCGCGTGCCACTTCCGTGATTTTGTAGCTCGGGATTTTCGGTACAAAGATTTCGCCGCCCCAGGAATGCTCCAGCGCATACAGCACCAAATCGACGCCTTCTTCGAGCGAGATGTTGAAGCGCGTCATGTCTGGGTGGGTGATGGGCAGCACGCCGGTGTGGCGCTGCTGCAAGAAAAACGGCACCACCGACCCGCGCGAGCCGATTACGTTGCCGTAGCGCACCACTGAAAAGCGCAGGTCGCGCGCGCCTTTCATGTTGTTGGCAGCCACAAACAGCTTGTCCGAGCACAGCTTGGTGGCGCCGTAGAGGTTGATAGGGGCGGCCGCTTTGTCGGTGCTTAGGGCCACCACTTCCTTCACGCCGCAGTCGAGCGCGGCGTTGATGACGTTCTCGGCTCCGAAGATGTTGGTCTTGATGCATTCCATCGGGTTGTACTCGGCGGCGGGCACTTGCTTGAGGGCCGCGGCGTGAATCACGATGTCGATGCCCTCGCAGGCGCGGTGCATGCGCTCGGCATCGCGCACATCGCCAATGAAATAGCGGATGGCCGGGTACTTTGTTGGGCTAAACTCCTGGCTCATTTCGTACTGCTTCAACTCGTCGCGCGAGAACACCACGAGGCGCTTTACATGCGGGAATTTTTCGAAAACGGTGCGTACGAATTGCTTGCCGAACGAGCCGGTGCCGCCCGTAACGAGGATGGACTTGTGGTTGAGGTCGAGAGCCATGAAAAAAGGGAAGCCGAATAGGACCACAAAAGTAGTTCAGGCAAGGTTGGCTGCCTTGCCTGCCATAGTGGCGCGGGCTTTTCAGGCGGCCAACTATTTGCCAGTCAATCGGCTGCGTCTTTTGGCTTAACCGGTAATTCCCATGGATTCCTATTCGCAAATCGTTATTTCGGCCGTAGAAGCGGCCCGGCATTCCGTCGTGAAGATTGACGTACGGAAGAAAAACAAGCAGCAAAAACTGGCCCCGGCGGGCTCGGGCTCCGGGTTTTTGTTTTCCACCGACGGCTACGTCTTCACCAACAGCCACGTGGTGCACGGGGCCGAAGACATCCGCCTCACCTTCACCGACGGGGGCGAGCACCCGGCCACGCTGGTCGGCGAAGACCCCGATTCGGACCTGGCCCTGCTGCACACGCCGGCTGCGGGGCACCCGGCCGCCCGTCTCGGCGACTCCTCGGCCATTCAAATCGGCCAGCTTGTCATTGCCATTGGCAACCCCTACGGCTTCCAGCACACCGTAACCAGCGGCGTGGTGAGCGCGCTGGGCCGCACCCTGCGCACCGAAACCGGGCGCCTCATCGACAACATCATCCAGACCGATGCCGCCCTGAACCCCGGCAACAGCGGCGGGCCGCTCATCGATGCCGACGGGCAGGTGCTGGGCGTGAACACGGCCACCATTCGGGGCGCGCAGGGGCTGTGCTTTGCCATTGGCATCAACACGGCCACGACCATTCTGCCGGCCCTGCTCGCCGAAGGACGGGTGCGGCGCGGCTACCTCGGGGTCATGACCCAGCAGATTGCCCTGCACCCGCGGGTAGTGAACTTTCACCAATTGCCCACCCACCAGGCATTGTTTGTGGTAAGTGTGGAGGCGGGCTCACCGGCCGAAGCGGGCGGCCTGCGCGAAGGCGACTTTGTCGTGGCATTTGCCGACCAGCCCGTGGCCAGCAGCGACGACCTGTTCCGGTTGCTGACGCACGAAAAAATCGGGGCCTTTCAGTACCTCACCGTCCTGCGCGGCCAGCAGAAACTAGACTTGCGTATCACGCCCGTAGATAACAGTGCGGGCCAAGCCCGGGTGCGACCGGTAGCCGCGTAGGTAGCTGGAAGTAAGTGTGTCAGTCGTTACTTGGCATGCGGACGAAGCAGATTGTCAGGTCAAAACGATTCATGGCTCAACGAGTCGTGCTGAGTTGATAAGATGCTTCGTGCCTCAGCATGACAGACAAATGCAGTTATAAGGATGATTCCACGGCGCTTAGCACGTCAGGCTTTTTAGTTCATGACCACGCAGTCTGTGAGATTTCTGCCCAGAAACGCTCGCGGCTCCCGACCTTTGGCCGCCGGAGCTTCTTCCGCGTTGCGAATGCTATTCAATTCCCTTCATTTTCTGGTGTTTTTTCCGATAGTAGTCGGGCTCTATTACGGCCTGCCGCCGCGGTGGCGCGGGCCGCTGCTATTGCTGGCCAGCTACTATTTCTACATGAGCTGGCGGGCGGCCTACGCCCTGCTGCTTCTGGCCACCACGCTGGTAGACTACTACAGCGGCTACCGCATGAGCCAGCTGCCCACCAAGCAGGAGCGGCGGCCCTACCTCTACCTCAGCTTGGTGAGCAACCTAGGCACACTGTTCGTATTCAAGTACTTCAACTTTTTCCGGGACGCGGCTTTGCAACTGGCCGGCGCGCTGCACTTGCCGCACGCCTCCTGGCCGGCCCTGGGCCTGCTGCTGCCGGTGGGCGTTTCGTTTTACACGTTTCAGTCGGTGGGCTACATCATCGATGTGTACCAGGGGCGGCTGGAAGCGGAGCGGAATTTCGGGCGGTTTGCCTTGTTTGTGGCCTTTTTTCCGCAACTGGTGGCAGGCCCCATCGAGCGGGGCGGCCACATGCTGCCGCAGTACCGGCAAACCCACGCGTTTGATTATCAGCGGGTGGTGAGTGGGCTGCGCCTGATGGCCTGGGGTTTGTTCAAAAAAGTGGTGGTGGCCGACCGGCTGGCCCTGTTCGTTAACCCCATATTCAACAACCCGCAGCAGCACCCGGAAGGGCCGCTGCTGGTGCTGGCCACGCTGGCCTTCGCGTTTCAGATTTACGGCGACTTCTCCGGTTACACCGACATGGCGCGGGGGGCGGCCCGAGTGCTGGGCTTCGATTTTAACCTCAACTTCCGGCAGCCTTATCTGTCGGCTTCGGTGCCCGAATTCTGGCGGCGCTGGCACATTTCGCTCTCCAGTTGGTTCCGCGACTACGTGTACATCCCGCTGGGGGGCAGCCGCGTGGCTCCGGCTCGCGCCTACGGCAACCTGATGGCCGTGTTCCTCATTAGCGGCCTGTGGCATGGCGCCAACTGGACGTTCCTGGTCTGGGGTGGCTTGCACGGGCTGTACTTGGTGCTCAGCACCTGGGCCAAGCCCCTGCGCGAGCGACTGGCTCAACTTACGGGGCTGGCCGCCCATCCGCGGCTGCGGCAGGGGCTGGGCGTGCTGGTAACATTCACCCTGGTAACCTACGCCTGGATTTTCTTTAGAGCCAATAGCTTGGCAGATGCCTTGTACATCAGCCGGCACCTGGGCACCGGGTGGACTGCGCTGAATGGACGCCGGATAGGACCCCTGCTGCTGGACTTCTCCCAGCACTACCGGCCCGAGCTGGCGATGGCCTTGTTTGCCGTTTTTCTGATGATGCTGGTCGAATACCTGGGCCGCAACCGCAGCCTGCAAGGCTGGATGACCGCGCAGCCATTTCGGGTGCGGTGGGTGGGCTATGTGGGACTCACGCTGCTCATCCTGTACCTGGGCATTTTCAACAGCACCTCCTTTATATACTTTCAATTCTGATACGCCCGTTGTCACCCGCTGTTTCCCGACTTCTGATGCGCTTGCTGCTGCTGGCCGCCGCATGCGTGGCGGGGCTGCTGTTGCTGGGCCCGGTGGTGCTGGGTGGCCACGTCGATGCGTTTTATGGCCGCTTCACCAGCCCGCAGGCTGGGTCGCTTATTATAGGTACGTCGCGAGCGGCGCAGGGCCTCCAGCCCGCGGTGCTCACGGCAAGCCTAGGCCCCAGGTTCGAGCCACCGTTGCTCAATTATGCTTTCACGCTCACGCACTCACCATATGGCCCGGCTTATTTGCGCAGCATCCAGCGCAAGCTGCGCCCTGAGGTGAAAAATGGCCTTTTCATCATAGCTGTTGACCCTTGGTCACTCTCCCTAACCGGGCGGGAGGGTACGTATCCGGAAGACAATTCCTTCATTGGCCAGCTCAACCAGGTTAGTCAGAATCCCAACCTGGCCTACCTCACGCGCTACCAAACCAAGCCCCTGTACCGCCTGCTGCTCGACTATGCCACCGCCACCGAGCGCCTGCACCCCGACGGCTGGCTGGAAGTAAACATCGGCACGGACAGCGCCCAGGTGCGGGCCCGCACCGCCCGCAAATTGCAAGACTATCGCCAACTGGCAGCCACTGAGCACCTTTCTGCCGGCCGCTTGCAGGCGTTGCGTCAAACCATTGAGCTACTCAAGCAACATGGCCGTGTGTACTTGGTCCGTTTGCCGGTTGGGCCTTCGCTGTATCAACTTGAGCTAAGCTACCAGCCCAAATTCGACCAGCTCATGCGCGAAATGGCTGATAACCAATCGGTGCCATACCTGGATTATAGCACCCAGCCTTATGCTACCACGGATGGCAACCACTTGCAAAAGGCCGCTAGTAAAACATTCAGCGAGCAGCTGGCCAAGGATTTAAAGCAGATTTAGATTCTGGAGGCCGGCTTGCTGATTGAAGGGGGGACAGGGTAAGTTGTTGCCCCGAGGAACCTCACCCCCGGCCCCTCTCCAAAAGAGAGGGGAGCCACGGCACAAGAACTGCCTCAATTTCCAAGAGTTAGCACAATTTCCAAAAACAGAAAGCACCAGCTCCATTGAGCTGATGCTTTCTGTTTTTGGATTAACGTTCGGCTCCCCTCTCTTTTGGAGAGGGGCCGGGGGTGAGGTTCACCCTCGTTCACTTCACTTCACGCGCACCAGCTCTGCCAGCCGCTTGGTGAGCGATACCCGAGAATACCGCTCGTGGCTGATGGCCGGCAGGTCCAAGTTGGGGTTTTTGCGCCATTGGTCTACCATGCCTTCCAGCGTTTCCAGCATGAGGGCGTAATCCTGGTAGGGCAGGGCGTGGCCCGCGGCGCATTCCTGCAGTAGAATGTCGGCATCGCAGCCGGCGGGGCCCACGCACAGTATGGGCTTATTGGCGGCGAGGTACTCGAACACCTTGCCGGGTAAGATGCCGAAGTTGCGCGGCACATCGGGGATGGCCATGAGGAGCGCCGACGCGCAGAGCAGGTGCTTTACCGATTCGTCGTGTGGCACAAAAGCGAGAAACTCAGTGGTGGGCAGCAGGCCGGCTAGCTCAATCTGGTGGCGGAGCTCCGCCGATACCTGGCCCACGAAGCGCAGCCGCAGGGGCACGTCGGGATTGCGGGTGGCACAGGCGGCCACTGCTTCCAGCAGGCGGTTGATGTGATAGAGCTCCGTGATGGTGCCGGTGTGGGTGATGCGCAGGCAGTCGGTGGGGGGCTGCGAGGGCTGCTGAAAATCCGACTCGTCGTAGCCGTTGGGCAGCACGTGGAATTTGGCCGAAGGCAAGTCCGGGAGCTTGGCCAGAAAGAGGCGCTTGGTTTCGGGCGAAGTCACCAGCACGGCATCGGCTTGGGTGAGCACGCGGCGCTCGTAGCGCGCATCGAGCCAGGCAGCCAGGGGGGTGTGGTGCAGGTCTTTGTAGTAGTAGATGTCCGTCCAGGGGTCGCGCAGGTCGGCCAGCCAGCGCAGGCCGTGGCGCCGTTGCAGTTCCAGCCCAATGAGCTGAGTGGAATGTGGCGGCGAGGACGTGAGTACGGCGTCGAACGTTTCGCCCGCGGCCAGAAGCTGCTCCACGGCGGCCAGGGCGTGGCGGTTCCAGCCCCGGCGCGGGTCCGGGATAAACAGGTTGCCGCGCACAAAGCGCATGGCCTTCTGCATGAGCCCGGGCTTGCCTTCGTTGGCAAAGCCGCCGTATGGCACGGCCCGGCCCGTTAGCTTTTTGTAGCTCTCAAACGGCTCGGAAGTGCCCGTGCGAATGACGCGCACGCCGGCGGGCACCTCGGCCAGCAGGCTTTCGTCGAGCACCGGGTAGGTCGCTTCGGCGGGGTCCACGGTTATCACGGTGGGCTCGATGCCGAAGGAACCCAGGTGCTTCACAAACTTCAGGCAGCGCTGCACGCCGGCCCCGCCCGAGGGCGGCCAATAGTAGGTGATGACGAGCAGGCGCAACGGGCGAGGGGAGGGCACGAAAGGAGGAGACAACTAGCGGGGCGCGAAGGTACGTGGTTTGCCGGTTTTCGGGCATTTATGGTTACTTTTGGGGTTCAGTTCCAGCCTGATTCCCGGTAACTCGTCCGGTACCGAATCAGCCCCCTCCGTAAATTCCGCTCAACTCAGCGACTCATGTTCGATAATCTCTCCACTAAGCTCGACCGGGCCATTAAGACCCTGAAAGGCCAGGGCAGCATCTCGGAAATCAACGTTGCGGCCACCATCAAGGAAATCCGCCGCGCGCTGGTCGATGCCGACGTTAACTACAAGGTTGCCAAAGATGTAACCGACAAGATTAAGGAGGCCGCCATGGGCCGCGACGTGCTCACGGCCGTGTCGCCGGGCCAGCTCATGGTCAAAATCGTGTACGATGAGCTGACCGAGCTCATGGGCGGCGAAAAGAAGGACATCACCATCAAGGGCGACCCGGCCGTTATCCTGCTCTCGGGCCTCCAGGGCTCGGGCAAAACCACGTTTGCCGGCAAACTGGCCAGCTACGTGAAGAAGCAGAACCGCACGGTGCTGCTCGTGGCCTGCGACGTGTACCGCCCCGCGGCCATCGACCAGCTCAAGGTGCTCGGCGAGCAAATCGGCGTGGAAGTGTACTCGGAAGTCGAGAACAAAAACCCGGTCGAAATCTCGCGCAACGCCATTGAGTACGCGAAAAAGAACAACAAAAAGGTAGTCATCATCGACACCGCCGGCCGCTTGGCCGTCGACGAGCAGATGATGCGCGAGATTGAGGCCGTGAAGGCGGCCATCAACCCCAGCGAAACACTGTTTGTGGTGGACTCCATGACTGGCCAGGACGCCGTGAACACGGCCAAAACCTTCAACGACCGGCTCAACTTCGACGGCGTGGTGCTCACCAAGCTCGACGGCGACTCGCGCGGTGGTGCGGCCCTCAGCATCCGGGCCGTGGTGGAGAAGCCCATCAAGTTCATCTCGACGGGCGAGAAGATGGACGCGCTGGACCTATTCTACCCCGACCGCATGGCCCAGCGCATCCTGGGCATGGGCGACGTGATTTCGCTCGTTGAGCGCGCCCAGCAGCAGTTCGACGAGGACGAAGCCAAGCGCATCAACGCCAAAATCCGGAAAAACCAGTTCAACTTCGATGACTTCCTCTCTCAGCTCGAGCAAATCAAGAAGATGGGCAACATCAAGGATTTGATGGGCATGATTCCGGGCATGAGCAAGGCCATGAAAGACGTGGAAATCGACGACGACGCCTTCAAGCCCGTCGAGGCCATCATCAAAAGCATGACCAAGCAGGAGCGGGCCAACCCCGACATCCTCAACGGCTCGCGCAAGCGCCGGTTGGCCAAGGGTTCCGGCACCGATATTCAGCAGGTAAACGCCCTGATGAAGCAGTTTGACGACATGCGCAAAATGATGCGCACCATGAACAAAATGAGCCAGACCAAGGGCGGTATGGCCCAGATGGCCAAGATGATGGGCGGCATGAAAGGCGGGCCCGGCGGCATGATGCGCTAAGCAACGCCACCCCAAACATGGCGTAAGAAGCAGGTGGTGCACCTGTTTCTTACGCCATGGATATTTATACGCCTTCCCAGCCCGCGGTTCCGATGCTGCTCCGGCTGGGCTTGCCGGCGCGCTTCCTGCGGGTGGGGCTGGCCATGCTTATGGCGGGCTTTTGCTACTGGCTGGCGCCGCCCGATTTTGAGCTCGTAACCAGCCTGCTGCTGGGTTGGGATGGTTTCCTGGTGGGCATTTTGCTGCTCACCTGGCTCACCATTTTGCAAGCCAGCACCGCCGATATTCAGCGGGTGGCCCGGGTGCTGCACCCCAACCGCACGTGGGGCCTGCTCTTGCTCGTCTCCTTTGTGGGCATCGCCACCAGCCTGCTGGCGGTTACGCTGCTCTTGCGGGGCCTCTTCACCATGGATTTGGAAGAGCGCCTAGAGCACATCATGGTTTCGATAGTGGCCGTGGTGGGCACCTGGCTCATGCTCCACACCCTGTTTGCCCTGCATTACGCCCACACGTACTTCTGCCCCGAGCGGGGTGTTCAGCCCGAGCGCCAGCAGGGTGGGCTGGGGTTCATTGGCACACCCCCGACCCTGTACTGGGACTTTGTGTATTTCGCCTTTGTAATTGGAATGACGGCCCAAACCGCTGACGTAGCGGTGACCTCATTCCGAATGCGCCAAATGGTGCTGTTTCACAGTATGCTGTCCTTTGGCTTCAACACGGCTATCCTGGCCCTGAGCATAAATATCCTGGCCGGGTTGCTATAAGCAACTCAATATTAGCTAGGTAAGGGAGCTGTATTCAGTGGGTAGCAACCCTTTTTTACGTGGGTTTAGCTCAATTCCAGCCCAATTTCCGGGGCATAAAATTTAGGTATTGGTAACCACTTCCTTATGGGTGCGATGAGCCTAGAAGGCATTGGATTAGCTATGGTACTGCTTAATAATTAGATGTTTAGCAAAACTATTTACAAACTTTTTTCGGCGTGAGCAGGTCGTAGTAAAACAACCAAGAACCCCAGCGCCGCAGGCAACGAACGGGCCCGCCATTTCGAGTTGGAGAGGGCAGGCTCCGTGCCGGTAGCGTCGTTCCGATGTCTCACTTACCTAACCTCCAATGCCATGTTGAAAAGACTACTGCACTCGTTGGTTGCGGCCCTGGTGATGGCTGCACCGTTGGCGGCCTCGGCCGACCATTTGCATGCGCACCTGCTCCTGTCGGCCCGCATGAATGGGGCCCAGGAAACTCCGCCCGTGAGCACTGCGGCCCAGGGCGTGGCCGCCTTTACCCTGAATGAAACCCGCGACACGCTCTTTGTGCAGGCGGCCTTTAGCGGCCTGAGCGGCCCCATCACCGGTGCGCACGTGCACGAAGGGGCCGTGGGCGTGGCGGGGGGAATTATCACCAGCCTGATGCCCATGGTGCGCGGCAACCGCATTTCGGGCTTCCTCACCGGGGCCGATATTTCGAAAGAAAAGCTGGCCAAGTACCTGCTTGGGCAGTACTACATAAACGTGCACACCGCGGCCAACCCCAACGGCGAAATCCGCGGGCAGATACTGGTAGAAACCGACCTGGCACTGGCGGGCACTCTCAACGGCGCCCAGGAAGTGCCCCCCGTGGCCACCTCGGGCACCGGCCTGGGCGTATTTACCCTCAGCCAAAGCCAGGACAAACTAAAATTCCGGGTGGTGGTGTCGGGGTTGAGCAGCCCCATTACGGCGACTCACTTCCACACCGGGGCCGTGGGCGTGAGTGGCCCCGTGGTGGTCGATTTGCTTCCTTTTCTCAGCAATAATGTTATCGAAGGCGAGATTGTGCCCACGCCCGCTTTCCTCACCTCGCTGCTGCAGCGGCAGATATACATCAACGTGCACACCACCACCAACCCCGGCGGCGAAATCCGGGCCCAGGTGATTCCCGAAACCCGCGGCCTCACCTTCGATGCCCGCTTCGATGGCGCCCAGATGGTGCCGGCCGTGAGCACCGCCGCCAAGGCCGTAGCCGTAGCCCGGCTGGGCGCCACCTTGGATACCATTCGGGTGCAAGTGGGCTATACTGGCCTGAGCGGCCCGCCGCTGGCTATCAATTTTTATAACAGTGCGGCCGGCCAGGCCAATGCTACTGCCAACCTGCTGGGCTCGGTGCCCATCGCCGCGGGCGCGGGCGGCAACACGGCGGGCAACGTCACCAGCTTTGAGCTAGTAGCGCCTAGCCTGAACCCCGCCTTTATCAACCTGCTGCTGCGGGGCAACCTAAACGTGGTGCTCACCACCGCCGCCAATCCCAACGGCGAAGTGCGGGGGCAGGTGTACCGCCTGGCGCGCGAAGGCTATACCATCTCGCTCAACGGGGCGCAGGAGCGGCCCACGCCCACCACCAGCCCCGGCTACGGCGTGGGCATCGTGAGCATCGACCGCGACCAGACCAACGCCCACTTCATGAGCGTGTGGGGCGGACTCACGGGCCCAGCCACCATGGGCCACTTCCACACCGGCCTCTCCACCCAGGCGGGCCCAGTGGTATTCAACCTGGCGCCGTACTTCGATAATGCCGCCGCACCGGCCGCCGTGTACGGATACTGGACCAGCGACAACACCGGCCAGCCGTTCACGCTGCGGCGCTCGCTGCAGTTCCGCGCCGACAGCATGTACATGAACCTGCATACTGCGGCGTTTCCGGGCGGCGAAATCCGCGGGCAGGTATACCGCGGCGCCCGCAACCTGCAGCGCGTGCTCGCCACCCGGCCCGCCCTGGTCGTGGCCGGCACCTTTGGCACGGCGCCCAACCCATTCAGCACAGGGCTGATGCTTTCGTTTGAATCCCGCGCCGCCGGGGCTGGCCAGCTCTGCCTTACCGATGTGCTGGGCCGTCCGGTAGCCAGCCGGGCCGTTCCCCTGCGGCCGGGACTCAATTCCATGCCGTTGGCGCTGCCCAGCATCGCGCCGGGGCTGTACTTGCTTACCCTGCAAGTGGGCGATTCCCGCCTGGTTACGCGCGTGGCGAAAGAATAAAGCCGGCCCAGGCTCGTCAGTCCGTGGGGCGCTGTCGGCCGGCTCTGGTTCTGTTGATAGATTCAGCAACTTTTTTTGAAACTCGCGGAATCTTTTGGTGCAATTCTTGTTAGCTATCTCGTGAAAGAATAGTTTTTTAAGGTGTTTTGGTATGGAAAGGCAGAAGGGTTTCCCTTCTGCCTTTTTTTGCGGTTTGCCCAAAAGAAATTAGCTCAATTTCATGGAAATACTCGGCAAGGCTTCCCATTTAAGAAGACCTATTTCGTGTTGAAGATGTGCTCGTGCTAGAGGCCCGCAGGGCGGGTTCCCCACCGGTGCCCGGCTTCGGATTTTGGACATCTGCTGCCATTTGAGCCAGGCGAGTTGAAAAAAGGCGCGTTGCAATGAATACAGGTGAGCCTGGCCTCTTCGTTTTCCTTCGCATCGCCCCACGAATGCCCCGCTGTGGAAGTGCCGGCATTCCGGGGGCACATTTCCCTGTTAGGGAAGGAGTTGGCTTCCGCCAGCTTACCACAACCAGTGCACCGGTACCGCTGCCTGACGAGTTGCTCGGAGACGCTTTGGGTTAGGCCGATTCTGGGTTGCCTGACGACGCCAAATGCCGGAACGGTAGTCATGCAAGATTGCACGCCGCTACTGGCCAAGAGGAGCAGCAGGAGGCTGCAGTTGTTCCACATTTGGTTCTGCTATAAGAAATTAGCCAATGAGCCCCGCTACAAGGACAGCGGAGAAATGTGGGGCGCCCGGTTGGCGCTCGTGCTCATGCACGATTTTCGTAAAGTGGTACTGAGAGTCGTTAAATCTTAATCGTTTAAACTCATAAGCACAACCTGTGATAGCAAATATATATAAAATAATATTAGAAAGTTATTAATAATGAAGGGGCTCGCATTTTTCAGGATATATCATCAGATGACATTCCTTAAGTAGCCGTTTACCATTGGATGGCAGAAACTCGAAGCGCCTGTAACTGCGTTTGGCCAAGTCAAGGATGGAATACCCAGACGCGCAGCGGCTACAATTTATTGGCCCGAAATACTCGACTTTGGTGTAAGGCTGGACCGCCCTGGGCGTCAAGCAAGGGGAGGGCCAAGCCGGGCGCCCGGCGTACCTTCCGCCCGTTAACTGGTCACCCCGCAGTGTATGAAGCAACTTGTTGAAAAGCACCCGCTGGCCATTCGCTGGTTTCACTGGGTCAATTTTCCAGTCCTCAGCCTCATGATTTGGAGCGGCTTGTGGATTTATTGGGCCAACGACGTGTACCGCTTGGGCTGGGGCAATACCACCTTGTTCAAGTTCTTCCCGCAGTCGTTTTACCAGGCCTTTCACATGGACCACAAGCTGGCCCAGGGCATGGCTTGGCACTTCGTGCTGATGTGGGTTTTCTTCCTGAATGGCTTGCTGTACGTGCTCTACACCCTGGTTTCGGGCGAGTGGCGCTACCTGTTGCCCACCCGCCACTCGTTTAAGGAAGCCATCCAGGTCACGCTCTATGACCTGGGCTTGCGCAAGGAGCACCCGCCGGTGCGCAAGTTCAACGGCGCCCAGCAGATAGCCTACACCTCGGTGATTCTCATGGGCCTGGGGTCTTTGCTCACGGGGCTGGCCATCTACAAGCCCACGCAGTTTGGCTGGCTTACGCAGCTGCTCGGCGGCTACGAGTTTGCCCGCATCCTGCACTTTGCCCTCACTATTGGCTACGTGCTGTTCTTTATCGTGCACATTACCCAGGTGGTGCGGGCGGGCTGGAATAATTTCCGGGCCATGGTGGCCGGGTTCGAAATTGTGGAAGTGGACCCCACCACCCACGAGCTGAAGGCCGGCCCCACGGCGCTGCCGCCCGCCGATTCGTCCCTTTTGCCCAACTAACTTTTCCTTCGGTATGACTGACGAAACATCTGCGCCCACTCCGGCCGCGGGCCCGCGCGAGCCGCTCCCCACCGAAGCGGAGGTGCTGGCCGAAGCGCGTCGTCGTTCGCGGCGCGCGTTTATTGGGCTGGGCCTCGCTGGGTTGGCTGGCCTTGGCGGGTGGAACTGGCTGATTTCCCAGCCCAACGACGCCGGCATTCCGCGCCCCCTGCGCAAGGTGCTCGACGCCAACAGCCGCCTGAGCAGCGCCTATTTCAAAGAAACGCGGCTGGCCCCCGAGTTTGCCCGTAGCCGGGCCCGCACGCCCCGGGTAAACGGCAAAGTGGGCCTCGACCAGCCCCTAGTCCCCGCCGCGTGGCGCCTGCAGGTGAAAGGTTATGGCTCCGGTAAAGTCCAGGAATTCACCCTGGCTGATATCCAGGCCCTGCCCAAAATTCAGATGACCACCGAGCTCAAGTGCATTGAGGGCTGGAGCGTGGTGGTGCACTGGGCCGGCGCACGCCTCTCCGATTTCCTGGCCCGCTACCCGCTGGCCACCCGCAGCGGCCAGCCCGCCGACCCGCTCAACCCACCCGCCGACCTGGCTCCCTACGTGGGCATGCGCACACCCGACGGCGCCTACTACGTGGGCCTCGATATGCACAGCGCCCTGCACCCCCAAACGCTGCTGTGCTACGAGATGAACGGCCAGCCGCTCACTCCAGCGCACGGCGCACCTCTCCGCCTCGTCACCCCGCTCAAATACGGCATCAAACACCTCAAGCGCATCGGCACCATCGCCTTCGCCGACACGCGCCCCAAGGATTATTGGGCTGAGCTCGGCTACGATTGGGATGCCGGACACTAGGCGGCAACTAAGCTGCTGAGTGACTGGCAGAGCCCTTTCCCGACCGATTTTACCAGCATTCCAGTAAATACAAAAAGCCCCGGCTCTATGATAAGTCGGGGCTTTTTGCTGCCTAAGAAGTAAGCGCTATTAGCAGTAACTTAAGTGTTCAGCCGTTGTGCTGAAAAACTCGCATTAGTGCACAATGCGCAGCTCATACCGTTCCGGTTTGCCGCCGAGGGCGGGCACATGCCAGGCACCTACGCGGCTGGGGCCGTAGCCCAGGTTCACTTTTACCCATTCGTCACGGGTAGGAATCAGGGCGATGATTTCCCGCTCCAGCAGGGCCAGGTCGGTGCGCAGGTTTTCGATCTTCTGGTTGCGCTCGTCGGCTTCCTGGTTGAAGCTGCCGGTGGGAGGGCGCTGCTCAAATTGGGCAGCTGCGGCGGCTACTTCCTTGTCGTGCAGGGGCTCGCTTTTAAGAGCGGCGGTGGCTCGTTGCAGCGCCTTTTCTGCCTCCAGGTAAGCATTCACTTTCTCTTCCAGCGGAATCAAAGCGGGGTCAAGGTAATCGAGGTTGGAAGCCATGGTGAAAAGGGAAGTGCTAAGGGATAAAGGGGGCGAAGAAACTAGTAACCTCCGCTGAAAACGGCAGCAGGCGCGAAAAGATACAGCTATCCGCTTGCTGCCCTCAGGCGGTGGGAGAGGGGCTGGCCGTTGCGGGTCGGTTGCGCTGGCATTTCTCTCCGCAATATTTAACGTCGGCCCAATTGGCGCGCCACTTTTTGCGGTACTCGAAGGGGCGGCCGCAGGTAGCGCAGAGTTTGGTAGGCAGCTGGCCTTTACGGAGTTTAGCGGGAAGCATGGGGCGTTCATTGGGGGCACTGCTATCCCAAACGCCAAGCTCCACCGCGAAGTTTTGGGTACTTTTCGGGCCCGAAGCGGTTAGTGGCCAGAATACCATTGTCCAGCTTACTCACTGCCCGGGCTTTTTGACCTCTTTACTCATGACGACGACCACCGCCCCCGATATCTTGGGCAAGGCCCTGCTGGCCTACCATCACGGCGATGCCGATGCCGCGCTCACTGTGCATTGCAACGTGGCCGATGACGAGCCGCTGCCGGCCGCGTATTTCTTCCGCACCCTATTGCAAATGCCCGAGCTGGAACGCCTGGCCCTCGACGAAAGCCGGGGCCGCGTGCTCGACCTGGGCGCCGGCGCCGGCTGCCACACCCTGGAGCTGCAAAGCCGCGGCTTCGACGTGAAGGCCGTGGACGTATCGGCGGGCGCCGTGCAGGTGATGGCCGAACGCGGCGTGCAAACCGTGGCCCGCCACGATTTATTTGCCCCGCTGCCTACCAACGAGCTGCCCTTCGACACCATCCTGCTCTTAATGAACGGCTTGGGCCTGACGGGTACACTGGCTGGCCTCGACAAATTTCTGGCGCATGCCCGCACGCTGCTGGCGCCCAACGGCCAGATTCTGGCCACGTCGTCGGACGTGCGCTACCTCTACGAAGACGAGGACGGCTCGCTGCTGCTCAACCTCAACGGCCCGTACTACGGCGAGGTAGAATATTCCCTGAGCTATAAAGGCGAAACCGGGGTTTCGTTCCCCTGGCTGTTCGTCGACCCGGCGCTGCTCAACGATGCGGCCGAAACCGCGGGCTACTCCGCCGAATTCCTGGGCGAGGACGACGATGAACAGTACCTCGTCCGGCTCACCCCGTTAAATTAATTAAGAATGATGAATTGAGCCACTGGTCTCGTCTTCACTTCTGATTTTGAATTCCTGCTGCTAAAAACCAATGACTGATACCATCACCTACCGGACCCGCTGGGCCGACATGGACCCCAACGGCCACATGCGCCACTCCGCCTACGCCGACTACGCCGCCGACCAGCGCGTGGTGCTGCTGGCCAACTGGGGCTACGGAGTGGCCGAATTCGCGCGCCTGCGCCTGGGCCCCATTCTCTTTCGGGAAGAAACCAGGTTTTTAAAAGAAGTAAGCATCGGCGAAGAAATCCGCGTTGACGGCCAGCTGGCCTCGGCAGCGCCCGACGGCTCGCGCTGGACCATCGTGCACACCATCTACAAGGCCGACGGCCGGGTGGCCGCCACCGTAACCGTGGACGGCGCCTGGCTCGACCTCGACCGCCGCAAGCTGACCGTACCGCCCGCCGAGCTGGCCGCCGCATTCGGTACCATGCCGCTCTACGAAGCCCAACCCCGCTGATTTAGCTTTTCACCAGCGTAGAAGGCCCCGCCTTCAGCGCCTTGGTAATGCGGTCGAGCTGCTGCTGGTGATGCAGCAGGTGGTCGAGCAGGAACTCCATGACCTGGCCGATGGTGATGCGGCCGGAGCGCGGGTGCGGGAAAATGGCGCGGTTGTGCAGCCGGCTCGGGAACTCGTTAAGCAGGCGCTCGAGCTGCCGCCGCAGGGCTTCCCAGCTGTGGCGCAGCTCGGGCAACGAGGGCACCTCGCCACTATCGGTGAGGGTGGCTACCCCGCGCGGGGCCTTGAATTTGACGCCGGGCAAGCGCAACATCAAGCGCACCAGCTGCGCCCGCAGCCGCGTAAACAGCCCAACTTTGGGCAGCTGCTCGGCGGCGTGCACTTTCTTCTCGACGTATTTGACGATGTTGCTTTCGATGAACAGCAGGTGGTGCACCACTTGCGTGGCCGACCATTTGCCGGGAGCGGGGGCTTTGGCAGCGTCCGGCCCAAGCGCTTCGGCCGTGGCCAGCAGGTGTTCGGTGGCCCGTTCCAGTTGTTCAAACTTGAGGTGGAAGCGGTGGTTCATAGGGGTGGGATTTTTGGAGGAGCGGGCGGGGAGGCGTAAGGGCCAAAAGGTACGGCGACCGGTTGAATTAGCACGAAGCTCAACTACTGCGCCTTGATTCTCTGCATTATGCACCTTATACGGTTTGCTTTCCGCCCGCGGACCTAGTTTTGCTCTGCATGGGCCAAATCTTTTCTTCTCTGCGTGCTGCTTGGGCTTCCCTGTGGCGGCCGTTGGTGGTGTTGCTGTTGTACGCGGTCTACCTGCCCTTTAGTGGCTACACACCCGGGCAGTTCAGGTTCGACGCCGCCGAGTACTGGGAGCTCTCGCTCAAGTTTACCCAGCAAGGCCACTTTTCGCTTCTGGCATTCGATGAGCCGTTGCGGGGCTACCTGGGGCCGCTGCTCATTCTGCCGGCGCGGGTGCTGTGCCACGTCACGGGCTGGCCCATGCTCACGGGGGCGCGGGTGCTGGGAGCTGGCTGGGCCGCTTTGCTTTTTGGGCTGGCCATTCCGCAGCTGTGGGCCCAGGTGGCGCGCCGGCCGCTTGGCGCTGGGCGCTGGCTCGGGCTGGTGGCGCTGGCCTTCATCTTCTGGCGCGACTATTTCAACTTTACCCTCAGCGACATGCCTGCCCTGACGCTGCTACTGCTAGGGCTGGCCGCATTGGGCCGGCGCGGTTGGGCATGGGCTGGCGTGGCCGGGCTGCTGCTGGCGGCGGCCATCAACATCCGCCCCATATACGTGGCCAGCGTGCCCGGCTGCTTGTGGCTATTGTATGCAATACCGCGGCCCTCGCAGCAGCTGTGGCGGCGTACCGCCAGCCTGGCAGCCGGGGCGGCCCTCGTGCTCTTGCCCCAGTGGCTTATCAACCAGCGCCACTTTCAGCAGCCCACGCCTCTGGTGCTGGCTGGCCTGCCCGGCAGCCGACCCCTTTACCTCAAGCAGCTCGGCTGGGGCACCAGTTTCCAGCGCTACGAGTCCAGCCTGATTTCAGAGATTCCTCGCTCGCTGGTCTTTGCCGACCCCGCCGGGCAGCGAGCAATGGCGAACGTGCCCGGCCGCAGCTTCACGAGCTATGGGCAGTACCTCAAGTTTGTTGTTCGTCAACCACTGGCGGTGGTTTGGCGCTACCTGCGGCACCTGTTCAATGGCCTGGATATTCGATACCCCACGCCTTACCCCACACAGCTGCACCCACTGGGGCAAACAGCGTTGCGTCTGCTCAACTATGTGCTGCTGGGGCTAGGCGCCTGTCTGGCAGTGGTTGGCTTGCGTCGTTCTGGCCGGCAGCAGTTTGATGCCGATTCTGTGCCTGCCGCCGTGCTGGTCGCGCTGTTGCTGCCGTGTTTGTTGGTGCTGCCTACGCTTATGGAGTGCCGCTTTCTGCTGCCACTGCACCTGCTGGCGCTCACTGGCGTTGTGGCCAGTTGGCAGCCGGTGAGGTGGTGGCGGGCGTTGGGCTCGACGCTGCGGCGGGTGGCGGTGCTGGGGCTGGCGTTGGGCTGGCTGTGGGGCTGTTGGCAGCTTTCCGAAGCTACGGCTCATCAGCTACGGCCGCCCAGTGAGGCGCCGCAAGAATAATTCACAATATAGAAGCGCACAAAAAAGCCCCGACGGTTAATACCATCGGGGCTTTTTTGATACTGAAATCTTCCTTAAGCCTTAGCGTAGGTTACTTCCTTCACCGCTTTCACCACGCGGGCCACGTTGGGCAGCGAGGCTTCGATGAGGGTAGGCGCGTAGGGCAGGGGCACGTCGGCGCAAGTAATGCGGATGACGGGGGCATCGAGGTAATCGAAGGCGCGGCGCTGCACGATGTAGGCCAGCTCGCCCGAAAGGCTGGCCAGGGGCCAGGCTTCCTCAACAACCACCATGCGATTGGTTTTTTTCACCGACTCCACCAGGGTGTCGTAGTCAATCGGCCGCACCGAGCGCAGATCAATTACTTCGGCTTCGATGCCTTCCTTGGCCAGCTCATCGGCGGCGGCGTAGGCAATTTTCATCATTTTGCCGAAGCTCACCAGGGTCACGTGCTTGCCTTGGCGCACTACGTTGGCTTTGCCAATTTCGAGGATGTATTCTTCCTCAGGCACGTCGCCCTTGTCGCCGTACATCAACTCCGACTCCATGAAAATTACGGGGTCGGGGTCACGGATGGCAGCTTTCAGCAGGCCTTTGGCATCGTATGGGTTGCTGGGCACTACTACTTTGAGACCGGGGCAGTTGGCGTACCAGTTCTCGAAGTTCTGCGAGTGCTGGCTCGAGAGCATGCCGGCGTTGCCGGTAGGGCCGCGGAACACGATGGGGCAGGAATACTGACCGCCCGACATCGAATACAGCTTCGCGGCCGAGTTTATCACCTGGTCGATGGCAACCAGCGAGAAGTTGAAGGTCATGAATTCGATGACCGGCACCAGCCCGTTGGCGGCGGCACCCACGCCGATGCCGGCAAAGCCGAGCTCAGCAATCGGGGTGTCAATTACTCGCTCCGGCCCGAATTCGTCGAGCATGCCTTGGCTCACTTTGTAGGCGCCGTTGTACTCGGCCACCTCTTCGCCCATGAGGAACACGCGCGGGTCGCGGCGCATTTCCTCGGACAGGGCCTCGCGCAAGGCCTCACGAAATTGAATTTGACGCATGATATTCTTTAGGTAAACAGCGGTTTTGAGCCGTTGGGCAAAGCTACGATGAGCCGGGCGCATGGGCAACGATTAGCGCAGCGCCTCCCGAAATACCTTGCCCTGGGCATAGTCCTGAAATTCGAGGTCCTCGACGGCGCGCTGGGCGTAGCTGCGGTCGAGCGCCACGGCCTGCTTGAGCAGCTGGCCCATGGTGACTTCATCCTTTTGGCGGGCCGCTACCACGGCCATGCCGTACACCGGCGCGGCGGCCGTAGGGCGCAGGGATTGGGCTAGTTTGTACTGCTCCAGGGCCGATTCGTAGCCTTCGCGACCCACTAGAATCAGGCCACGGTTGAGGGCGTTTTGGTAGGAGGGGCCGGCGTATTGCAGGCTGCGCAGGGCTTCGTCGGGTTGGCCTACTTCGATTTCGAGGGCCGCGCGGTCCGAGAAAATCTTGCGCAGCAGGGGCCTGTCGCCGCCCAGCTTGATGGCATAGTCGTAGTTCTGCAGGGCTTCGAGGCGGTCGCCGGCGCGGTGGTAGGCCGTGGCGGCGTGGTAGAAGAACTCCGCGGTGGGGTTGCGGTGGGCGGCCAGGGTAAAGTTGACGGCAGCGCGGCGGTAGTAGGCCTTGCGAATTTTCTCGGTGGGCTCCTTCTCGGCGCGCTGCAGCAGCACCACGCCTAGGTTGTGGAAGGCTTCCCAACTGTTGGTATTGGCTGCCGCGGTCTCGTAGATGCGCTGCTTTTCAGCCAGCAGCGGCGTGAGTGTGGCCGAGTAGCGAAGCTCTTCGGGCGTGAGGGCATCGGCCTCTACTTGCTTTTCCACAATCTTTTTCGAGAGCAGGTACACCTCCGAATCATAGCGCTTGGGCGCGGTGTACGTCACGGCCACGGTGCCGAAACGCAGCACGGGGTAGATGTACTGCTCAATGTAGTCGAAGTACGTGAGCCGGTGCAGAGCCTTCTCTTTTTCCTCAAACGTGCCCTTGGTGTCGTTGATAATGCTGACCACCGAATCCATTTGCTCGGGCTTGAGGGCCGAGGTGGTGACCTTGCTCAGGAAGGTGTCCCAGCGCCGGGTGTAGGCCAGGGTGTCGAAGCGAATGTCTTCGACCTTATTCAGGTACGAGAATTTCTTCACGCGCTGCTTGTAGTAGTAGAGCAGCATGCGCACGCGCTTGCTGGCCAGCAGGCGGTTGTGGGCATCGAGCGAATCGGGCGAGTGGCCCGCAATGATGAGCACCTGCTTGGTTTGCTGGTTGGCGTCAATCAGGTCTTC
Organism: Hymenobacter plasmatis; assembly: GCF_020711255.1. GTDB lineage: Bacteria > Bacteroidota > Bacteroidia > Cytophagales > Hymenobacteraceae > Hymenobacter. The sequence continues at coordinate 19,097 of NZ_JAJFAW010000004.1, read as the reverse complement.
CAGGGCCTGCACGTTGGTGCCGAGGTAGCCCCGGATAAACCATTGCCCTTCATCGAAATAAAACGGCAGCACGCGGGTGCCGCTCATGTTGTTGCTGGCGCGCTCGGGCAGGAAAGTCAGCACGGTGTCTTCGCGGGTGACCTGCCGGGCCGGGTCGGCGATGCCGCGGGCCACGCGCACGTCATCGGCGGCGCGCAGCACGCGGCCGTTCTTTTTCAGCTCACGCACCTGGGCGTGGGCCAGCAGCTCGCCGGGGTTGCGGCCGGGTGTGTTGGGCAAGCTGAACTTTTGGGTGGCCACGAGAAAGCCTTTGTTCTCGTCGTCGTACACGTAGTTGCCGGACGTAAAGGCGATGCGGCCGAGAGTGTCTTCGCGCAGGCCGTGCTCGTAGCGGTAGCGCACTAGCAACTCGTAGGCTACGCCCTTGTGCAGGTGCTTGGCCGGCGCGCGCGCTATCACCTCAAACGGTACCGACTCGCCCGAGGCCGTGAGTGGCGTGGGGCGGGCCACCACGGTGCGTCCGGTTTCGGCTTGCTTCAGCACCCGCGGCAGGGTGCAAGCCGATAATAAAAGAGTGGCTGCCAGGAGCCCGTGGGCCAGTGGCCGCGAATTATTTATCATTAAAAAGCGCAACGCAGGAAAACGAAAACCTACCCTTCAAACGTAAAAGCCCCTAAAATAGTCGGCGCTGGGCTGGCAAACTTACGCTCATCCGCTTGCCCTGGCCCCGCTAAAGCCCTATCTTAGCCCAGGGAATCTATCTTTTGCTACCCGCTCCCATCCATGAATCGGTTTACCAACTACTTGGAAACGCAGTCTTTCGGCTTGTGCTCTGCGCTGGCCCAGCGCTGGGGCTTTAGCACACGGAGCGTCCGGCTGTCGTTCGTTTACGCCTCGTTTTTTACGTTTGGCTCTCCCATCGTGCTGTACTTTGCAGGGGCTTTCTGGATGAATGTACGCCGGGCCATGCGCCAGCAGCGCAGCACCGTCTGGGATTTGTAAAGCAGCTGGCCCCAAGCTATTTTGGGACAGTTTTACGAACCTCCCAATGCCTCTGACCATTCACATTGCGGTGATGCTGGCTTTCTGGTACGGCTACACCAAACTGGCACGCGAACCATTTGACCGCCTGATGGCCCAGCCCAAGCAGCTAAAAGGCTGGGTTTGGCTTTACCTCAAAGGACTGTTGCTGCTGGTAATTCTGCCCTTTGTGGTTGCCGAGTCGCTTTGCATGGTTTTTCTGACGAATTGGGACTACAACCGCACCATGGTACTTGCGCCCCACTTTCTAAATCTGCTGGTGTACAAGCGCTTCGCGCAGTTCATCCGGGCAACTTTGCGCTCGTAGCAACTGCCGAAATACCCAATTGGGAGAACTTCTTTTTGCCTTGGGCAAAGTAGGCCCAGACCAGGCTGCCCGCGTACACGCCGGCTCGGTCTTTCACTTGCAGGTGCGGCCGGGTGGCCAGCCGCTTCTTGCGCCAGTAGCTCAACTTCTTGTAAAAGCTGAAGTGCGCCCTTAGCACGGCCATGAAGTTGCCACCCTGCCCGCTAGCCAAAAAGCGCATCCCGGCCACCCCGTCCAACAGCAGGCGTTGGAGCATGGCGCCAAATAACTCGCCCGGGGCCGCGTTTTTATAAAGCAGGGCCAGCCCGTTGCGGAAGTTTAGGTAGGTTTTGCGGGGGCTGCTTTTGGGCAGGGTACCGCCGCCCACGTGGTGCACGGCGCTGCCGCCGTGGTACCACACTTCGTGACCGGCATTCCAAAGGCGCCAGCAGAAGTCTATCTCCTCCATGTGCGCGAAAAAGGCCGGCTCCAGCCCACCGAGCTCCAGCCACGCCGAGCGCCGCACCAGCAGGCAGGCGCCGCTGGCCCAGGCCACGGGCTGCGGGTCGTCGTACTGGCCGTGGTCTTTTTCGAGCGTGTCGAACAGGCGGCCGCGGCAGAACGGGTAGGCCAGGCGGTCGAGGTAGCCGCCCCCGGCCCCGGCGTATTCAAAATAGGTAGGGTCGGCTTGGGCCAGGATTTTGGGTTGCACGGCGGCAATGCGCGGGCTGGCTTCCAGTAGTCCGCGCAGGGGGCGCAGCCAGCCCAGGGTCACTTCCACGTCGGAATTGAGCAGCACCACAAAGTCGCTGTCGACCTGAGCCATGGCTTGGTTGTAGCCCTCGCAGAAGCCAAAGTTGCGGTCCAGCAGTAGCAGCTCTACCAGCGGAAAATCACGCGCGAGCAGCTCCACCGAGTCGTCGGTAGAGGCGTTGTCGGCCACGATAACGCGGGCGCCGTCGGCGTGGTCTATCACCCCGGGCAGGAAGCGGCGCAGGAAATTGGCGCCGTTCCAGTTCAGAATAACAATTGCGACGTCGGCACAGGGCTTCGATGAAGATGGAGGAATGAGAGATGAGGGATTTTCTCCACTCAAGTCAGGGCTTGTTTCTGCTTGCTTAGCCTGCAATTCTTCTTTGCTCATTCCCAATTCCGCATTAAGCATGGCGTCCGCGCTAGACGCCAAAACCGCTCAGGTCGAGGCCCGGTACATTGGGCATCAGGCCACTGGTTTTGCGCTGCAGCTCCTGGCGGGCCAGCTCGGCGGCTTCGTCCAGCGCCTTGTTCACGGCGGCTACTACCAGGTCGGCCAGCATGTCGCGGTCCTGCGGGGTGAGCAGTGTTTCGTCGATTTCGAGCTTGAGGAGCTTGCGGTGGCCGCTGGCCGTAGCGCGCACCAGGCCGCCTCCGGCTTCGCCCGTGGCCGTGATGTGTTGAATTTCCTGCTGGGCCTGCTGCATTTTGTCTTGCAGCTCTTTCACTTTGCCCATCATGCCAGTTAGGTCGAATGCCATAGTCGTTGGTTGTCGTTTGTCAGGTGAGAAATTGTCGGGTTAGCAATGAACAAGGAAAAGGCGGGAAAGTGCGCAGAACTTTGGCACCGTGCCGCCGGACTCCAATTCGTAACCGGACAAAGGCTGTTTGATTATTTTAAAATATTAACCGAGCCCGTAGCCGTAAACGGCTTGCTGCCATCTTCGTTGGCTTGCTCAAACCGCCATACATAAGCGCCGGGCACGGGGGCGTGCCCGCGGATGGTGCCATCCCAGGCGTCGCTGCGCTGGGTGCCCCGAAAAACCTCCTGCCCGTTGCGGTCCACAATCAGGAAGGTGTAGTTCTGCAGGTACTTGCCTTTTACTTCCAGCACGTCGTTCAGCCCGTCGCCGTTGGGCGTGAAGGCCGTGGGGATGACGAGCGCCAGCCGCCGGACCACGGTGGCCGTGTTGGAGTAGCTAAAAGTGCCCGCTGGCAGGCCGGCTCCGCTGATTTGCAGGCGGTAGCGCAGCACCTGCCGGTCGGTGGGTGGGGTTAGGTCGGTGTAAGCGCTACCGCTCACGGCCACGGAGCTCAGCACGGTGCCATCGGCGGCCAGGCGCTGCAGCGAGTAGCGGGCGGCCACGCTGGGGTCGGGTCCGGTGAAGGGCGTCCAGCTCAACGTGGCGGTGGTGCCATCGGGGTCGGACGCGGTGGCGGAGAGCAGGGCCGGGCAGGCCTCGGAGCTTTCGGGCGAGGCGTTGCCGCACACGTCGGTGAGGCGCACCGCGTAGCAGGGGCGCTGGGTTAGCAGGGCATCCACGCCCGCCGAATCGCGCTGCACCCGGGTGCTGGTGGCGGTGCCAAAGTCGGTGGCTGGTTTGCCGCTGGCGGTGCGGGTGTAGCGCAGGGTACTGCCGGTGGCGAGTCCGCCATTGGCCAGAATTGGGGTCAGCTCCACCACGTTGCGCAGGTTGAAGCTAGCCACCAGCCGCGGCTGCGCCGGCGGCAGGGCCGATTGCGTGGTAATGGAAACGGAATTGGAAACCGAGGTTCCGCCGCCCGGCTGGGTGGCGGTGACGACGTAGGTGTAAGTGGTGCCGCATTCCACGTTGGAGTCTTCGAGCCCGCCGGGGATGGCAACGAATCCTGCCAGGGACTGGCCGTTGCGTGTTACGCTGTACTTACTGCCGGTGCCCGCATCGTTGAGCAGCAGCTGGTTGCGGTTCTGGGTGGAGCTGCCCGTTAGGCTGAGCGTGCAGAGCAGGGGCGAAAAGGCCGAATCGAGGTGGCAGGGGTCGGTGCGTCGCAGCCGGTAGCAGCCGGCCGCGGCGTTGGATAAGGTGAGGCTGGTACTGTTGGCGGCTATAGCTGTAACGGAGCGGAAGCCGCCCGGGAGGCTGGCATCGGCTCGTTGCAAGGTATAAGTATAGCCGGCCGGCAGCTGGCCAACGTCCAGGGTCGCCGTGCCGCCCGGAAGTGGGGCCTGCAACGCCAAGCGGGTGAAAGCTGGTGCGGGCGCTGGTGGTAGCGGAACTACGGTCTGCGTGCTGGCGCCACCGCACGCGCCGACGGCCGTGTAAGCGCCCGTGACCGTGATGGAGGTAGCGCCCGCCGGCAGGTTTACCACCGTCGGCTTATTGCGCAGGATGGGTTGGGCTGGCACAGCGCCCGCCTGCACGGTGTAGCTGTCGTAGTTCGCATCCGTGACGGTTACCAGGGCCGAGCTGCTGGGGCAGGGCGCCACGTTGAAGGCCGGCGCCACCGTATCATAGACCCGAAACGTGCGGATGTAGTACGTAGAAGGTGCACCAACCCCACCGGACTGCGCATTTGCCAACTCCGATACCGTGACCTGGCCCACCTCGGCTTTGGTGGGCGTGTACACATACGGCAGCGCATTCGGTGGGCTGCAGGAAGGCAGAAACGTGGTGCCCACGCCGGGCAGGACACCGTAGAACAGGAGGCTAGTGGGAATATTACGGCCCGCGCACTGCTCGAACCGCACGCTGCGGCCCACGCAAAAGGCCTGCACCTCCTGGCCGGTGGCCACATCAACGGCAGTGAAGGTGCAGGGCGGTGGGTTGGGCGAAGCGCACGACTGAGCCCGCGCCGCGCCAGCCCCCAGCCAGAGAAGAACGATGAAAACAATGCGGCTCAGCAACTTCATAAGGAGCATTCAAAACGCTGCGCAGGTATCCGGGCCCCGCAAAGGCAAGATTCCGGCGGCTGCTTTTATCAAAGCCAGACCGTGGGAAAGGCTTTACGAAAAGCCCGCGCCTTTATTGCCAGTCAAACTTACGGACGAAGTCAGCAGCCCGGTGCAGGTCAGGGTAAAGCACCCGGTCCTGACCCACGAATTTAACCTCCTGCTGAAACGCTGCTACCACCTGCTCCAGTGCATCCGACGTACGGCCTGGGCGGCGGAAGGCCAGCGCCTGCACAGCCGTAAGCAGCTCAATGCCCAAGACCTGCTCCACGTTTTCGATGACGCGCCGGGCCTTGGTGGCGGCGTTGGCGCCCATGCTCACGTGGTCTTCCTGGCCGTTGCTGCTCACGATGCTGTCGACGGAAGCAGGCGTGCAGAGCTGCTTGTTTTGGCTCACGATGCCCGCGGCGGTGTATTGCGGAATCATCAGGCCAGAGTTCAGGCCCGGCTCGGCCACTAAGTAGGTAGGTAGGCCCCGCTGCCCGGAAATGAGCTGGTAGGTGCGGCGCTCCGAGATGCTGCCCAACTCGGCCACTGCCACGGCCAGGTGGTCGAGCGCCAAGGCCAGGGGCTGGCCATGGAAGTTGCCGCCGCTCAAAATCTGGTCGTCGTCGGGGAAGATGTTGGGGTTGTCGGTCACCGAGTTGCATTCGGTTTCCACTACTTGGGCCACGTAGGCCAGGGCATCGCGCGAGGCGCCGTGCACCTGGGGCTGGCACCGGAAGGAGTAGGGGTCCTGCACGGCCATCCGCGGCTGGGTTTGCAGCTCGGAGCCGGCCAGGAGTTCGCGCAGGCGCTGGGCCACCCGCACCTGCCCGGCATGGGGCCGGATGCGGTGCAAGTTGGGCTGAAACGGGTCGGAGCAGCCGCCAAAAGCATCGGTCGAAAGTGCCCCGATGACATCGGCCGCAGCAGCTAGGCGCTGGGCCCGCAGCACCCCATCGACCGCGTAGGCCAGCATAAACTGCGTGCCGTTGAGCAGGGCGAGGCCTTCTTTGGCTTGTAGCGTAAGTGGCGCCCAACTGAATAGGCTCATGGCGTCGGCTGCGTTGAGGCGGTAGCCCTGGTAGTTCACTTCGCCCAAGCCCAGCAGCGGCAGGCAGAGGTGGGCCAAGGGGGCCAGGTCGCCGCTCGCGCCCAGGGAGCCTTGCTCGTACACCACGGGCAGCATTTCGCGGTTGTACATATCCAGCAGGCGCTGGGCGGTGGCCACTTGCACGCCGCTGTGGCCGTAGCTCAGGCTCTGGGCTTTCAGGAGCAGCATGAGCCGCACGAGGTTGCCGGATACTTCGGCGCCGGTGCCGCAGGCGTGCGACATCATCAGGTTGACCTGCAGCTGGGCGCGGGCCTCCGGAGCGATGCTCACATTATAAAGCGAGCCAAAGCCGGTGTTGATGCCATAAATCGGCGAGTTGTCGTGGGCCAGGCGTTGATGCAGGTACTGGTGGCAGGCGGTGATGCGGACTTTGGCGTCGTCGCTCAGCGCAACGGGCCGGCCATCGGCCAGCAGGGCCGCCAGCTCGGCCAGGGTGAGGGGCTGAGTGGGCGAAATAAGGTGGGTGGGCATTGAGGGGTGGGTGGGGTGAGCGGGGGGGCTGCAAAGAACTAAAAAAAATCCCCTCCTTGCCAGGGAGGGGATTTCGGAGTAGGGCTGCGGTATATAGGGTAGTTGAGCTATTCCGCCGTAAGGGCGGTTACGACTTCGCCGATGGGCAGCATTTTTTCCTCGCCGGATTTCATGATTTTAATTTTGACCACGCCAGCCATCAGCTCCTCCGGGCCCAGCACCAGCACCAGCGGGATGCCCTTGGCATCGGCGTACTTGAACTGCTTCTGCAGCTTGCTCACGTCGGGGTACAACTCGCTGGGAATGCCGGCGGCCCGAAGTTGAGCCAACAGCGGCAGCGCGGCGCGGCCACTGGCCACGTCGAAGTGCGTGATGAGGCAGCGGGTAGGCGTTTCGGCCGTGACCGTGAACAAGTCCAGCGCCTCGAGGCAGTCATACAGGCGGTCGACGCCAAACGAGAAGCCCACGCCCGACACCCCCGGCAAGCCGAAGCTGCCGGTGAGGTTGTCGTAGCGCCCGCCGCCGCTCACGCTGCCCATCTGCACGTTGTTAATCTTGACTTCGAAAATGCAGCCCGTGTAATAGGAGAGGCCCCGCGCCAGCGTGGGGTCAAACTCGAGGCGGTCGAATTGCTTGAAGCCCGAGGCCGTGAGCAGGTCGCGCACGGTGGCTAGCTCCGTGAGGCCGCGGTAGCTGGCTTGCGGGTCTTCGGTTTCTTCGCCGTTGGTGGGGCGGGGGCCGTCTGGCTCTACGCCGGCCGTGACGAAGCCCGCCAGCAGGCGCACCAGCTTCTCCTCGTAGTCGCCATCGGTGGTCAGCAGCGCAAAAAGCGTGTCGATGGTGGCCTCCGAAAAGCCGCGCTCCAGCAGCTCACGAGTCACACCGTCGCGCCCGATTTTGTCGAGCTTGTCGATGGCCACGAACAAATCCGACTCCCGGCCTTCGCCGTTCAGGGCCTGGTAAATGTTGCGCAGCACCCCGCGGTGGTTGATTTTGATGGTGAAGTCGTGCAGGCCCAAGCCGTTCAGCACCTGCGCCATCATCAGCACAATTTCTGCTTCGCAGAGCAGCGAATCGGTGCCCACCACGTCGGCATCGCACTGGTAAAACTCCCGGTAGCGGCCGCGCTGGGGGCGGTCGGCGCGCCACACGGGCTGCATCTGGTAGCGCTTGAAGGGGAAGGTGAGCGTGCCGCGGTTCATGGCCACGTAGCGGGCAAAGGGCACGGTGAGGTCGTAGCGCAGGCCTTTCTCGGCCACTTTGGGCAGCAGGGCTTTAGAGCCAACTTCCAGGTCAGCCGTTGTTACTTCTTTGGCGAAGTCGCCGGAGTTCAGGACTTTAAAGAGAAGCTGGTCGCCTTCGTCGCCGTACTTGCCGGTGAGCACCGAGAGGTTCTCCAGGGTCGGGGTTTCGAGTGGGGCGTAGCCATACGACTCAAACGTGCGACGGATAACGTTGAAAATGTGCTGGCGACGCGCCACTTGGGCTGGCCCGAAGTCGCGGGTGCCTTTCGGAATACTAGGTTTTTGCATGACGGGGCAAAGGTAGGGGTGGGGCTTGTCCCCGCCCGTCGTTGCACGTAATCGTTGGAACAGTGCACGTGCAGAAGCTGGCATTACCACCGGTTGGGATTATCAAGAATGTAGCGACGCTGGCCCTCCAACTCGGCAGTGTCGCGAATGATACGTTCGTAGTAGTTGCGCTGCCAGCACGAAGGTGGAGCTTGATAGCCAGCAGCTAGCAGTTGGCTTCGCCACCGCCCATAACACCGCGATTTGAACCCACCCACTACTTGGCTAACGGCTAAGGTTTGGTTCTGGGTCAGCACCAGGATGAAGTGCAGATGGTTGGGCATGAGCACCCACGTATCGACTCGAACGGTAGGGTAGTGATTAGGAAGTGCCAGCAGCTCATCTAGCACAAGCTGGCCCAATGCCGAAGGTTGAAAAGAAGCTTCCGGCACCAGAACTCCAAGCAAATGGGCCTTATCGCGGCAGCAAATGGTCACCGCGTAATAGCCAGCCATGCTGTAGTCATAGCCATGGTAGCGAATGCTGCGCCGTTGCGGAGGAAGTTCCATTGGGCGCAAACATACGCGTTGGGGTAGGGCTTGCCTCCGCCTGATGTATGTGCTGTGCTACCGATTTGTTCAACGACGGGCGGGGACAAGCCCCGCCCCTACAACAAGCCCCGACGCCTGACATGCAGACGACGGGGCTGTTTTGCAGAAAGAAGGAGAGAAAGGCAGGGTGTTATGTTATGCAGGAATTAGCTCAACTCAGCCGCCGAAGCCGCCACCGCCCTGGGGCGCGGCCTCGATGCGGCCCGGCTTGGCCTTGCTAGCGCCGATGTACCAGGTGAAGCCCAGCCAGCCCACACGGCTTTCGTCTTTGGCGTAGCGGTAGCTGCTCAGAGCATCGGTGGCGATTTCGCTGCGGTACTGCTGGGTATTTAGCAAGTCCGACACGCGGAGGGTTAGGGCAGCGCGGTCCGAGAACAGGCGCTGGCGCAGGGCAATATCCATTTGGCCTTGGGCCAGCTGGCGGCCCTGGACCGTGAGCGAGGCCGAGCGCAGGTTGCCGCTCAGCTGCACGTCCAGGGTGGGGCGGATGGTGAAGTTGTTGGTCAGGCGCAGCGTACCCACCAAGGCCTGGCGGTTGGTACCTTGGCTGTTGGAGGCAATCTGGGCGCGGTAGATGGAGGTGCTGGCATTCAGGCGCCACCACTTCGCTAAGGGCTGGTTCACGCTCAGCTCGGCGCCAAGGTTGGTGGTGCGGCCCACGTTGAGGTAAGTTTCGGCGGTGACGAGGCCGGCGCTGGGTCCGGCCAGGCGGGTGGCCAGGGTATCCACGAAGCGCAGGCGCTGGATGGAGTTGGTGGTGATGCGGGCAAACACGGTGCTGGTGATAGTGGCCTGGCCAAGGTTGAGCTGGTGGCCCAGCTCAATGTTGTGGCTGAACTCGGCCCGCAGGCGGGGGTTGCCGAGGCGGTAGCTGCGTGGGTCCTGGTAGATGGCCAGGGGCAGCTGCTGCATGAAGTTGGGCCGGTTGAGGCGGCGGGCGTAGCTGAACTGCAGGCGGTTCTGGCCGGGCTCTTTGCCAAACTCGCGGTTGATGGTGGCCGAGGGGAAGAAGTTGAGGTAGTCTTGGTTGAGGCTGCCGCGCTGGGCAATGCCGGCCCCGCCCTGCACCGTGCCGCTGAGGATGGTGTACTCCGAGCGCAGGCCGGCCTGGGCGCTCCACTTGGGGCCGAGGGGGCGCTGCACTGTCACGTAAGCAGCGGGCACCAGTTGCTCCGAGGTGTAGGTGAGCGAGCGGGTGGGGTCGTCCTGGAAGTCGTTGGGGCGGCTTTCGCTGCTGGCGTAGCCGAACGCATTGGCGCCCTTCTGTGCCTGCCGCTCCAGTTTTACGCCCATTTCCAGGCGGCCTTTGCCTGCGGCCAGGGGGTGGGTATAATCCACCTGCCCAAACTGAATGTTGCCCAAGAGGCTCAGTTGCTGGCGGGTGCCAGGCTGGGCCACCTGCGTGGAGCCGGCTTCGGCAAACTGCCGCTGCACTACTGGCACATTGGCGTCAATCACCACGCCGCCGAAGTTGGCCGTCAGCTCGCGGCCCTTGTGCTCGGCCCAGGTGCGGCGGTAGCTGCCGTCGTAGTTCAGGACCTTTACTTGCACGTCGAGGTCTTGCCGGCCGCGGGCGCGCTGCACGGCGCCGTTGTTGGTTTGCTGGGTCAGCTCCTGGCCTTCGCCTTCCAGGTTCACTTCTTTGCCGGGCGACACATTTAGGCTCAGGGTCTGGCTTTTGGGCAATTCCAGCTCAACGCCCACCCGCACGTTGTGGTTGCGGTGCACTTCACTGCCAATGCCTACCTGCGTGGTGCGCACCGTTTGCGGGGCCGAATCGGTGCCCAGCAGGGCGGTTTGCTCGGAGTGGCCGTGGCTTTGGTAGGTCACGTCGCGGCCGTTGTAGCCTGCCGACCACGTGGCTTTGCCCACCTTGCGGCTTAGGTTCAGGTTGCCGCTGTATTTGTCGCCGGTTCCCACGTTCAGGGCGGCGGTGCCGTTGGTGCCGGCCTTGGTTTCTTTCTTGGTAATGAGGTTAATGACCCCGCCACCGCCGGACGCGTCGTACTTGGCCGAGGGGTTGGTAATCACCTCCACCTGGGCGATGCGAGAGGCCGGAATCTGGTCGAGGCGCTGGCCGCCGCCGGAGTTGCCGTTGCTAACCCCGGCCGGCTTGCCGTCGATGAGGATGGTCACGTTCGAAGTGCCGCGCATGCTCACGGTGCCGTTCACGTCTACGCTCACCGAGGGCACGTTTTGCAGCACGTTGGCCGCGGTGCCGCCCACGCTGCCCAGGTCTTTTTCAACGTTAATTACGCGCTTGCCCAGCTCTTCTACCACTGTGGCTTTCTGGCCCGTCACCACCACTTCGCTGAGCTTGGTGGCGGTGGCGGCGGTTAGCTTCAGCCCTTGCAGTTGGGCTGCCGGTGCGGCTGCGGTGAGGGTGAAGCGGCGGCGCAGGGGCTTGTAGTTCAAATCCTGCACCCGCATCAGGTAGGTGCCCAGCGGCAGGGAAGCGGCCTTGAAGGCGCCCTGGTCGTTGGTTTGGGCCACGGCCACAAATGTGGAGTCGGCCGCGCGGAGCAGCAGCACATCCGAGAAGGGAACGGGGTTGCCCGTGCCGTCTTCCTTCAGGCTGCCGCTCACGCTGCCCGGGCCCGCAGTTTGGGCCGCCGCGCCCAACGGCAGCAGGAGCGAGGCAAAAGCCCACATGCGCAGGGAGCGGCTAACATGAATCAGGGTACTTGGAGTGGAGAAGAGTTTCATAATGCAGAGGTGAGGGTGAGGTGGGCGAGGCGCCACTTGGGTCTGGCAGCGGCCGCGGTTCCGCTGGAGAGAGGAGTGACTCGGGCGCCCTTATCAGGTGAGTGAGGTGGCGGTGGCTGGGTAGCGGGCCATCTTTGGTACACGCTAACCTCAGCTACTGGGCTAAGGACAGAACAAAAGTAAAGCAGGTACTTTGCAAAGCAAGGTACTGTTGCAAATTTTTTTAATCTAGCTCAAGTTTGTCATAGCTTAGCTGCTGGTATTCAGCCAAAAGAAATTTTTAAATAAAAGTCGCTTGCCCTATGGTTGGGCTGATAAAGCCTCGCCAGTACGCGGGAATAGATGCAAGGCTCCGGCTCGCAGTTGCCTGAAGACTTCGCTTATTTCTATTAAAATCAAAAAAGCCCCGACCAAATGGCCGGGGCTCTGTGTGATGTTTACAAAAAATGAGGCTAATAGGGGCCGGCCCGTTCAGCTCAATAGTTACTTGCGTTTCGCCGGTACGCGGGGCTTGGCAGCTTGCTTCACGGGGTCCACGGCCAGGCCGTTGCGGTAAGTCACAGAGCGGGCTTCCGTTGTGCCGTCTTCCTTGTAGTAGGTCCACACGCCGCTTTGCTTGCCGTTGCGGTACTGCCCGCTCACGGCAAGCGTGCCGTCTTCGCGCAGCTCTTTGAAGGGGCCCAGCAGCACGTTGCGCACGTAGGTGGTTTCCTTGCGCAGCTTGCCCGACGGGAAATATTCCTGGGCCACGCCCGACGAAAACCCATTGACAAAGGGCTGGCGGCTTTGCACCTGCCCGTTCTCAAAGTAGGTCAGCCGGTCGCCGAGCAGGCGGCCGGTGGGGCCGTAGGTTTCGGCCTTGCGCGGGGTCTTGCCATCGGGATAAAACTCTTTCCAGGTACCGGCGGGGCGGTTGTTTTTGTACTGCTCCTCGGCCTGTGGCAGCTTTCCAGCCACGTCGTGGTAGCGGGTGATTTTGCGGTCGTGGCCGTTGTTGCTGTAGTCGATGTCTTCGCGCAGGTTGCCGTTTTCGAAGTACTCTAGGGCGTGGCCGGTGGGCACACCGTTGTGGTAGGTCAGCTTGGTTTTCACCTGGCCGCTTTCGTAGTAGCTCGTCGAGGGCCCTTCTAGGTTGTTGGTGCCGGTGATAGGGGCCAAGCGCTTGGTGAGGTCGTCGCCCAGCCGGTTTTTCACCGGCCGCTGCACCAGCGGGGCGGGGGCGTAGGTGCTTTCGGTTTGGAGCTTGCCGCTCATGTAGTAGCTCCGGTAGCGGCCGCGGCCGTTTTTATCGGCCAGTACTTCGTTCTCAATCTGGCCATTGGGATAGTACGTTTTGTACGGCCCCGACAAGAGCCCGCGGGTGAAGGTGCCCTCGCTCTGCACCGCGCCGTTGGGGTAAAAGAACTTCACCGCGCCGTTGGGCTGGCCGTCCACATAGGTGATTTCGGCCTGGGTCTTGCCGTCGGGGTACAGCGCTTTGAGGGCGCCGTTGGGCTGGCCTTTGGTGAGGGTGGTGCGCAGCTTCACCGACCCATCGGGGTGGTAGAAGGTGAGCTCGCCGTTGGGCTCGTCGTTCTCGAACAGGCCTTCCTGGGCCACCTTGCCGTTGTCGTAGTAGGTTTTGAACAGGCCCTGCCGGATGCCGTCGTGGTAGGTGGTTTCTAGGCGGCGGTTGCCGGTGGGGTGAAATTCGACGTAAGCCGAGTCGCGCTTGCCGTTGGTAAAGCTGGTTTGCTGCTCCAGTTTGCCGTTGCGGTAATAGCGCCGGTAAGTGCCCTGGGGCACGGTGTCGGCGGCCACGCGGGCCGTGTACACCTCGCGCTTGTGCACGTTGGTCGAGTCGTAATACGTCACGAGCCGCCGCAGCTTCTGGCCGTGCGTGGGCAAGGTCAGCATCAGTAGAACAAAAGGCAATAGGTATTTCATAGGCGAAAGAACGCAGAAAAAGGGTTTTGCGTGCAGTGAGAGGAGCTTACTAAAATTCGGGCCAAAAAAAGCCCCATCGAACGCTCGATGGGGCCTTACTTGGTGTGGCTAGGGCCGCTTACAGTCGCTCGACTACAATGGCGCTGGCGCCGCCGCCACCGTTGCAAATGCCGGTGACGCCGATTTTGCCGCCCTCGTTCTTGAGCACGTTCATTAGCGTGGTCACGATGCGCGCGCCGGAAGCCCCCAGTGGGTGTCCCAGGCTCACGGCACCGCCGTACACGTTCACTTTCGTGCCTTCCAGATTCAGCAGCTTGTTGTTAGCCAAGCTTACTACTGAGAAAGCTTCGTTGATTTCGTAGAAGTCCACGTCGGCTGCCGTCTTGCCGGCGTTTTTCAGCGCTTTCGGAATGGCCAGGGCCGGCGAGGTGGTGAACCATTCGGGGGCCTGCTCGGCATCGGCAAAGCCCAGGATGCGGCCGATGGGCGTGAGGCCCAGGGCGTCGGCCTTTTCGCGGCTCATGAGGAGCACAGCGGCCGCGCCATCGTTCAGCGTGGAAGCGTTAGCGGCCGTCACGGTGCCGCCTTCTTTGATGAAGGCCGGCTTCAGGCCGGGCACTTTCGAGAAGTCCACTTTCAGGTACTCTTCGTCGTCCTCCATCACCGTGGTTTTGCCGCGGCTCTCGATGGTGACGGGCACAATTTCGTCTTTCTTCTTGCCGGCTTTGGCGGCCGAGGCGCTGCGGGTGTAGCTCTCGATGGCAAAGGCATCCTGCTGCTCGCGGGTAATGCCCATTTCCTTGGCCGTGTTCTCGGCCGCGTTGCCCATGGCGTAGTCGTGGTAGGGGTCCCAGAGGCCGTCGCGCACCAGGCCGTCAATCATCTGGCCGTTGCCGTACTTGGCGCCAAAACGGGCCTTGTCGAGGTAGTATGGCACGTTGCTCATGCTCTCCATGCCGCCGGCCAGAATCACATCGGCCTGCCCCAGCATAATGGCCTGGGAAGCGAACATGATGGCCTTGGAGCCCGAAGCGCATACTTTGTTCACGGTGGTGCACTCCACGGTGTCGGGCAGGCCGGCTTTCTTTGCGGCCTGGCGGGCGGGAGCCTGGCCGAGGTTGGCCGAAATAACGTTGCCCATGATAACCTGCTCAACTTCCGACGGGGCCACGCCGGCTTTCTCCAACGCCCCTTTCAAGGCAATGGCGCCCAGCTCCGTGGCCGACAACGACGACAGCGCTCCGCCAAATGAGCCAATGGGCGTGCGGACGGCAGATATGATGACAACTTCTCTGGTTTGCATACGAGGTACGGTAAAAGGGTTGGGTGGGAGGTTCAATTAGGCCGCAAAAGTACGGATTTACAACCCCCAAAACGGTAGCCAGCCTAACGGTCGTTCGGGAAATTTAGTTGGCGGCCCAACGGCCATAGGCTGAAAACGAAATCACCAGGTCGGCTTGTTGGGGTCGGGCTTCTGCTGGGCGGGCCGGGTTTGCTGCTGCAGGTACTGCTGCTCCTGCGCGCGCAGGGTTTCCAGCAGCTGGCGAGCCTGCGCCGGGCTCAGATTCATGGCCTGCAGGCGCTCGCGTTGGGTTTGCAGCCGCACGTCGGCCGGCGTAGCCGCATCGGTGCCCGGGCGGTCGCTGCGGCCGTTGGGAGCAGAAGCGGGGGCATTGCTGCCGCGGTCGAGCCCGCGCTGGGTGCCGGGCGTCTCGCCGCTGGCCACGGGCTGCGGGGTGCCCGCGCCGGGCGTGCGGCCCCCCGCGGCGGCTTTGCCGGGCGCGGCATTGGGCTGCTTGCTGTTGGGCTGGCCGGCCGCATCGGGGCGCTGCTCAGGAGGTGAGTTAGGCTGGGTGGACGCTGGCTTTTGGTCGTTAATTTCGCCTTGGTGGTCAGTGCCAGCTTTTTCGGCGGGCTTGTTTTTTTCGGCGCCGTTCTTTTCCGGGGCGGGCTTGCGGGCACCGGGCTGCGATTTGGGCTGAGGCGGCGGAATCTTCGGGCCCTCTGGCCGTTGGGCTAAATAATCGCTGAGCACTTCGTAATCGAAGCGGGCTCCGGCATTATCGGGGTCGAGCAGCAACGCCTGCCGCAACAGGCCCAAGGCCTGCGCTATTTCACCTTTTTGAGCCGCTTGCACCGCCAGTTGTTGGCGCGCCACGCTGCTCAATTGAGCTGGGCTGCCGGTCAGCAACCGCTCGTAGCTGGCTTGAGCCAGCCCCAGCTGCCCAGCCCGGGCCTGCGCATGGGCCAGATTGAGCACCAGCCGAGGGTCGGGCGTGCGCCGGGCTTTCGCGGCCAAAGCCGCTTCAAATGCTTTTGCGGCCGTAGCCGCATCGCCTCGCCGATAAGCGGCCGTACCGACGGTTACGGCCGTATTGCGGTCGTGCACCCACGTAAGCAGCCGCCAGGTGGGGCCACCGAATGCCAATACCAGCAGCACTAGGTATTTCATGGGCGAATAATGGTAATGGTAAGCACGATATCCAATGCCAACAGCAGCAATGCGGCAGCTAGTGGATAGCGGTAGCGGTTGTCGGCCACGGCCACGGTTCGCACCTGCTCGGCTGCCCCCTGCATGGTGCGCAACGACCGCAGCAGCGTCCCAAACCCGTTTTGCTTGTTGTTTAGCTCCACATACTGCCCGCCGGTTTGGGCCGAAAGCTGCAGCAGCGGGGCTTCCTGCAGGCGGGTTTGCACCAACTGCCCCCGGCCATCTTTCACAAAGCCCCCGCCGGGTTTGGGAATAGTAGCGCCCTCAGCCGTTCCCACCCCGACCGTGTAAATCCGGGCCCCCGTGCGGGCCAGAGTCCGGAGCACCGGTTCCAGGTTTTCGCCAAAATCCTCGCCATCGCTGACTACCACCAAGGTCGTGGCCCGGGGCGTGGCTGCCGCACTACGGCCCGGCACCAGCCGGCTCAGCACCAGCTCAAGCGGGGCCCGCAGGGTAGTGGGGCCCACTGGCAGCAAGCTGGTGCGCAGCGTGCTGATGAACACCTGCACCGCTTCCTGGTCGTAGGTCAGCGGGCATTGCACCACTGCCTCAGTCCCGAACACCACCAGCGCCAGCCGGTCGGCCGGAAATTGAGCTACCAGCTGCTGCAATTCGGCTTGGGCGCGCAGCAGTCGGGTCGGGGCCACGTCGGGCGCATCCATCGAGCGCGACACATCTACCAGCAGCCACACGTCTTTACCGGCGGTGCGCACCGGACGTTGGCTCACCCCGATGGCGGGGCCCAGCGCCGCGCCCAGGAGCGCGGCGCCGGCCAGCACCCGGAGCGCCAGCTTCCAGCCGCGGCGCCGCGGGCGGGTGTTCAGCGCGTTGGCCAGCCGGCCCGTGCGCTGCCAGTGCCCCAGCAACAGCAGCAGCGCCAACATTACGGCCAGCCCCACCGCTACAAAATCAGGATATGCCCAGGTTAGCAATTGAAATACAGGTGAAATAGCAAACCGCAAAGAAGCCTCCGGCCCGGCGCATGTCCAGCTTTGCGTGCCTCAAAGATAAATTTTTCGCCCAAAGTGTGGCGTTTTGAGTTCCGCCCGTATATTTGCACCCGCTTCGGACGGAAGCGAAACCAGCCTGGAGAGGTGGGTGAGTGGCTGAAACCAGTAGTTTGCTAAACTGCCGTAGCTCTAAAGGTTACCGGGGGTTCGAATCCCCCCCTCTCCACTATAATGTTGGGTTGCGAAAGCTTCCCGTTGGGGCTCCACCCAGTAGGTAGCTTTCTAAACTCAACATTATTTTTTTCGGGGTGTAGCGTAGCCCGGTATCGCGCCTGCTTTGGGAGCAGGAGGTCGTAGGTTCGAATCCTGCCACCCCGACATTTGTTTACCCCGTTTCGACCCCGTAGCTCAGCTGGATAGAGCAACTACCTTCTAAGTAGTCGGTCTTTGGTTCGAATCCAAACGGGGCCATTCTTTTAAGACCCTTCCCCGTCCGGGAAGGGTCTTTTTTTGTTTTAGCCTCATTGGGCTTAGGCCTCGATTTCCCAATGTGCATTAGCCCAACCGTAATGGAATAGCTCAACTTCAAGAAGGCGCATACAGTATCTAACTTCCCAAGTGCTTAAGTCTTCGTAGTTGTCAGACATTAACCATGTTGCTTATCTTGAGCGCAAAAACGGGCCTGCCTGAGTTCGGTGGCTGCCTGCTTGCACGTTGCCCCATTGCCATCACCCGCTTTTGTCATCCACCCGTAATTACCATTTTCTCGTCATGAAAAAAACATTACTCTTATTGGGCTGGCTGGGCTTTGCCGCTGGCCTGCACGCCCAAACCCCCAACCTGGGGCCGTGGGTGGAGGTTAATAAAGTCGGAAGCGGGGCTTTCGCGCCGGGCTACTTTATAGATGATGTGAAAACGACGTCGCCCACCATTGCCTGGATGGTGGCGGAGGAAAACTCCAGCATTGGCAAGCCCACAGCATTCTTTGTCACCAATAATGCGGCGGGCGACCAGTTCAATTTTGGCACCGTGAGCGCCGCCAACGGTTCGCAGAATTACCAAACGGGCAATATCTCCAGCGTGGGCGTTTCGGCTACCACGGCCGTAGCCGCTACTTTCCCAATTGCGCAAGGCGCGGCGGGGGGCGAGATACTGCGCACCACCAACGGCGGCATCAGCTGGACCAAAGTCACTACCGCTTCGCAGTTTGTGGGCACGCAGGGCGGCTTTTGCAACTTCGTGCACATGTTCGATGCGAGCGTGGGCATTTCGCTGGGCGACCCCACCAATGGCTATTTTGAAATACTGCGCACCACCGACGGCGGGGTGACTTGGACGCGGGTGCCCCAAACCAGCATCCCGGCGCCGTTGACCAACGAATTCGGCCTCACCCGCTCCTTTTTTGCCCGTGGCAATACCATCTGGGCTGGCTTAGGGTCCTCCAACGACAATGCCCCCGTGCGGGTATTGAAATCCACTGACCGGGGGCTCACCTGGACGGCCAGCGCCGTCACCACCTTGCTGGGCGGCATCACCCGCTTGGCTTTTAAGGACGATTTGAACGGCATCGCTTACAATAATAAGGTTGCCAACAACGCTTTCTCAGAAGTCAATGTCATTCGCACTTCTGATGGTGGGGCCACCTGGTCGCCCATTACGCCAGTGAACACCGCCACCGGCAGCTTTTTTCATTTTGACATTGATGCCGTGGATGGGCGCTACTACAGCGTGGGGGCCCGATTCCCCGTGACCACCCCCACGCCAGTGGCCGCCGATTTCGGCTCTTCTTATAGCACCGACGGCATCAACTGGACCAACCTCAACAACAGCCAGGGCTTCTTTTCGTTTGACCTGATTGCGGGCCCCGCGGGTGCTCCGGCAGGCAGTGCCACGGGCTACGCCGGCGCCGCTACCGACGCCAACGGCGTGGGCGGTATCTTCAGAGCCAACAGCACGGTGACCGCTACCCGCGATGCGGCCCTGCAAAGCGTACTCAGCGCGTACCCAAACCCCAGCCATTCGGGTGTGTTCAAAGTTGAGCTGGGTACTTTGCTAAAAGGCAGTGCGCAGCTTACCGTGGTGGATGCTCTGGGCCGTCAGGTACGTTCTCAAGGCCTGAGTGCCACGGCCATTGGCTCCAGAAATGTGACCCTGAACATGAGCGGCGAAAAAGCCGGCGTGTACACCCTGCAGGTGCGCACCGACGCAGGCATTGCCACGCAAAAGCTGGTGATTGACTAAGAGCCTGTTAAGAAACACAAGTAGTTGGTAGACAAAAAGAAATCAGCCAGGTTATTTCCTTTTCCTCATCCGACCAAAGATGTAC